>CAWKJF010000001.1:0-1382335 GCA_963850015.1 uncultured Verrucomicrobiae bacterium | reverse complement strand
GCAGGCTGATCAAGCGTGTACAGTAGAGCACGATCCTCGCGTCGAGTGACTCGACTTTTCCAATCCAGTTCAGCGTCGGCACGCATCACTATGGCGGCAAAGAGAATATACAAGCAATTCCCGCATGCCGGCAGAGATTGCTTTGTACCAAATTCGCCGGTGCGGTAGCATTTAGGGGATTGAAGACATTTACTCTCAATAGCCAAAACGCCGATGCCTGGCGGGGGCTCTTGATTTCAGGCGCGTCCTGCCCGTTGATAGAAGATTGCGCGAGCGTGACCTTAGCGGGCGCATTGGAACTTTTCGCGACCGCTATTTCCCTTCAAGGCCGTAGCGATTTGTTTGCGCAGATCGAAAGACAAGCCAATGGGGGTAATCCACTTTGGCACGCGCTCGTCGCTGAATGGCAGCGCGAGCGGCTATCACAGTTGGACGGTGATATTCATGGCACGCGGCTCTTTGAGTTCTTTCGTGTCCGCGAAACTGGGGACAAGACAAGTGACCAATTCTCTCTCTTTCTTGAACGTTTCTGTCGCTCTATGAAATGCGTGACTTTTCCGCTAAAATTCGCGAACGCTCTCGCCAAGGTCGGTGATGAGCTGGCTGACAACGTTGTGCAGCACAGCTCGACAACTGAGCCGTTCACCGGCATTGCGGGGTACCATGCTGCGTCCGGTCGGGCCGCGTTCGCCGTAGTGGATATCGGGCGAGGAATCCTCGCACGATTGAGGGACTCACCAAAATGGTCTCAATTGGAAAACTCTCGCGCGGCCTTACGTGCAATTGTCAGCGAAGGCGCAAGTTCGCGCGTGGATCAAGGGGCGGGCGAAGGTTTCAAACAACTGTTCAGCTCGTTGGTCGATCACAACTGCCTCATTCGGCTCCGCACCGACAACAGCGCCATAACTGTTGCGGAGGGACAGACTGATCGAGAAGGCGGTGAACTGGTGTCTCCGCAGCTCGCCGGTGTTCAAATCTCGATTGCATGCGCAGTCGGCAAGCCCGCGAAAGAGGATACAATTGTCGCTTGACTGAATAAGCAAACCCGGTTATTCAGTCCGTTGTGCAATTAAATATCATCGAGTTGGCCCCTGAGTGCGTGCACCTGCATGGTGCAACGCTTGCGCAGCAGCACCTGTCTAAGGTTCTGCCCGAGTTAAATGGTTTAAACGGTGATCCAGCCGTGATTCTGCTCAATTTGGCGAATGCCACCAGCGTGACCGGCAGTTATCTGCGCGGAACCGTTCATTGGGCGTTGCTGTGCGGCCAAGCCGCGGCGACCGGGAGCTTAGCGACGCCGGCGATGGAGAAATGGGCAGTGCGACCGCTGCCGCTATTTCCAGCAATTATTGGAGGGTCGGACGAAATTGTTGATGACGTTAACGACTTCTTCACCGCACGGAATCTGCCGATATTGCAGGCCAACAAGCGCTCGAAATCGCAATTGATAAGCGCGCGACTGCTTGGCTCGTTGGATCGTTATCTCGGCGCAACGCTGCTTGCGCTCGCCAAGCTCAGAGAAGCGACAGCGGCCGAACTCGCCGCATCCAGCGGTGAAACTATCACGGTTAATGCTTGGAGTAATCGGTTGAACGACCTTTACTCTTTACGATTGGCGACCCGGAAACGGGACGGAAAGTTCTGGCGATACTCGCCGCTAGCGGAGGAGATCAAAACATGGGCCTAGATTTCATTCGCGCAAAGGCCAAGCGGTTCGAGCAACAACGCGACAAGTCCAAGCTCGAAGAGTTCGACACGAGTGATCTGCTCGCGCGAAGCAAGAAGGACAGATTTATTCCCTTGTTTCGATGCCAGCTCGACAATCTCGATACTGTTGTGATTCCCGGGCTCGTTGTTCTTGGTCGCGTTATGTCTGAAACTGTCGTCACCATCCTCCAGCGCGGCAAAACAATTGGGCATATGATTGCAGAGGATGCCACTAATTTGGCGCGCCTGTTGAAACTTAACCACGGGCATCTCGGGGTAATAAGCCTAACAGTCGTCCAAGAGGCTGGAATCGATGGAGTTTTCGTTGTGAAGGCTAAGAAAGCTTTTAAACGGCTCGAATAGGCAATGTATCCTGTCAACCCTAACGAGGTTCCGTCGTGCGCCGAATGTGGATTTCTTGACGAATGTGGCGGCTTGGAGGGAGAAGCATTCCGCTTTGGGTGTTTTCAACATTGTAACAGTTTCTGCGCGTTACACGGATGCGACATGGTCTGTCCATCGGTCCCGCTGCTTTTCGGGGAATACTTCGAGGATGTAGGAGGAATGTGCGTTCCGCCTCGGCGTAAGCTTGTTGAGATACGCCCAGCGCGCGCGCCGTTTTACATCCCTCAGATTAATCATGGTTGGCAACGCGACGAGCTTCTGTGCGAGCCGTGGATCACGATACCACTTTATTTCGTCGCTCGCCGCGACCGACGGCAGCGATATCGGGTGCGGTTCTCTTCCGGCGATGAGTTACGGCGCGCGCTTCGAGTTCCCGCGGACACAAGAATCATCGTCACCTCGGTTGTCCCAGATGGTTACATCGAGGATTTGTGGGCCGAGCACAAAATCAAACGGGTGCTTGAGAAGGTCGCCGATCTAAAGATCGATGCGATGACCGTGCCGAATTATTCGTTTATGCTCGACGCGCCGAGAACGAATTCACTTTACAACCTATCGCGAATCTTCCGCATGTCAGAAGCAATCAGCGACGCCGGTATTGCAACAATATTACACCTTAATGCATCCACACCGAAGGATTGGGACCGCTGGCGCGGCGTTTTAAGCGACCAGTCGCATATCACTTCGGTATGCACTGAGTTTCAGACCGGCCCAAGTTGCAAGGATATTGGGGATAAATACTTCGAGCGGCTAGTCGCCTTGCAGGACTCGCTTGGTCGAGAGCTCCATCCTTTCGTTTTAGCCGGTGGCGGTCGCTTGCAGCAACTGCGGCAAAACTTCCGGTCATTTACGGTTATCGACTCGGTTCCCTTCATGAAAACGATTAAACGCCAGCTTCTGTACGAGCGGGTTTGGAAGTGGCGGCGCCGAAAAACACCCCCTGGAGCGTCGTTAAGTCCAAGACTGGCGACCAATATTGAACGTTATCGAAACCGACTGTTGGCGCGGATCGGTATCGCTTGGCAGACCGGCACGGGCCAATTGTTGTTACCTGTTCAGATCGAAAACGCGCTTCAGCCGATTGTCAGCTCGTAGCAGGTCAAGGGCTTCCAGCCGAACGCACTGTCGTGGCTTTGAATTAGCTCTGCGACTACGATGTCTTCCCAGTTTTGTTTTGGTAACCAACCGGGCCAGTTAACATCAAAAACATATTCTGCCACTACTGCAATCCAATGGGTGCGCTGAAGAATGCTGTGAGCGTACCCACGCTGAGTCCAAGGCCCGCACCAATGGATTAAGCACAGGCCAACCGTCGGCCAGGTATTGTCGCGCTTGGTAAAGGTCCATCCAACTTTTTGAAGGGCTTGTTCCATTCGCTTGCGATTGGTCCACGGAATCTCTTCAAGATCCGGAAAATATGTCCCAATATCTTGCAATGGGACGCCTGCGATTGCTGCAAAGGCGCTTGGTCCGCACCCGGTTTCTTCGTCCTCGTCGATTATTGCGGCAACGGATTCGAAAGTACGTGAGCGCGATGCTATGACACAACCAGTGATCGGAGATCGCAGGCCGCACAGTGTTTAGGAAGTATGACCATTTGGAAATAGCGGCCGAGCGGTGACATCGGCCTGCGGAGTTGGATTCTTCTGCGGATAAGGCGACCATGCGGGACCGGTTTAACAGTTGTCGAGGCGCATAGCGAATGCCAACTGCGACGAATTGTGCCCCCGCAAACCGCGACCTTTGGTGATCAGGGTCCGATGAATGCTCATCAGCAGCGGGTTGGGCGCTTCAGCGGCGCGAATCGCGCAATACCATTTGGTAAACGCGATCAAGATCTGATTTCGTCAGCCGCGTTAATGATGTAAACGGCTTTTTCATGTTCAGTCGAGCGGAAAGCTCCGGATAATAGGCTTCGTTGGTTTTTCGCATGCTGTTCATCGCTGCTTTGATCGCTTTGATTCGCGATGCCCTCCATTGATCGGGAGCTTTTGTTTTATACCCGCTCGTCTGTATTGCTTTCTGCTGGCGATACCATGCTTCGACTGCCGGCATGTCAGCGGAAAGTAGTGCCTCGCGTTTTGGAATTTTGAAGCGCCTCAAGAACCGGGCACCCCATTCGCCAAAAGTTTCGTTGCGAGACTTGCCCATCGTGCCTTCGGCAAGTTCTTTGATCCATTCGCCAATCTGATGCTCTTCCGCAGCAGTGATGCTGTCTGGGCGTCGCTCCAGCACTGTCTTTACAACAGGGGGACGCTGATACTGATGAACCTCATTTCCGTCGCCAGCGATCTGGATGTTTCCGGTTCCGCGAGCGCTTTGACGGACTGCCGTGTCGTTGGGTTTGCCACGCAACGGCCTTTTTCCTCCGAGCGGAAAATCGTTTAGAACTAGCGCCAGGTGATTCGCGAAATCGTCGCGGAATCGGCTGCGCGATTGGAATGTCCAGCAGGATCTGTGCGCCCGCAGTTGCTGTCTAAACGACCAGAGTCGGTTGAGCTGATCGGTTGGTGCGGCTGCGGGCAGTGGTTCCAAATCGGAGAAGTAAACCATGACTTTTCTTCCGCGCTTGATAGCGCGTTGTATTTCTTCAACCGTGCCAGACTCGGCGTTTGCCGTCGCCGTGCCGATGCGCGACCAAAATATGGCTACGAGAATGTCAGTGGAATCGATCAACTGCTTGTTGATCGCGCCTTGGCCTGTTTCCTGAGCATCGGGATAACTGTCAGTGGACCAATGCTGGTGCTTTACCCAAAAGCCTCGCTGCTCGCCATGCTGACAATTCCAGTCGTTGATCACCTCGGTCGCGAATGCAATCTCCTTGGCGACATCACTCGGACCGCACAGCGTCACCTTAACCAATTCGACAGTAGAACTGGGTGTATTCATCTACGAATGACGGACGCTCCTTCCAAGGATTCCGTCGCGTACAAGCGTAACCGTGCCAGCGTATTCACGTCAATTTTGCAACGACTGATCGCTGCCGGGGCCTGGGCGAAGCCTTCTCGCAAACAACATTCGTGCATTCACCCTGTGATTGAGCCGCCAACTCCCCAATCGAGTCATCAACGTTTGGCGAAGCTTGGTTCTTCGTGATATCGAGCGCAGCGATGATTTCGTGCTGGCGTTTCGTAGCACCCGCGAGTTTCTCTTCGTGCTCGAAGGGCTGATCGAGCTGCTTTGCTAAATCGGCGGCTTGCCTTCGCGACTGCGCGAGATCGGTTTCGCGTTCACGAAGGCGATCCTCGAAACTGTCCAGCGCGTGCTCAAGAGACGCGATCGTACCGGCTGGACTTTCGCTGACATTGGCGAGGTAACTGTGTTTGCCTTGGATCAGGAGCATGGTGCGTTCGTCGAAGCGCTCAACCGAGACCGGAAAGCCGCCGATGCTGCCAATCGGTTTTGTAGATTCGAATGGTTTCACTGCGGCGGCGGTGAAGACGAGCGCGCGCCCGGCTTTCACGCGATCGGTGAAGGTTTCGTTTTTCACCGTCATGGAAAAATTGTCGCCTCGTGTGCTCGTCCGCGTGCGCAGATCCTCGTGGATGTTTGCGATCTCGCGCTCCAAGATTGCGGCGGTATCGCCCAATCGTTTGATGCGGTAGCGCATTTGGTAAAGACTTTCGGCGTGCTGCCTTTTCAGTCTCGTCAGGCGCATGACTTCGGCGTCGATCGTGGCTTTCTCGATCACGAGCGGGTTGCCTGACGCGATCGCTTTCACTTCGGCGTAGGTGAGCGCGGCCGAGTCCACGTCTTCCGCGCGGCGCACGGTTGCGTCGCCCGTCATCACTTGGGCAATGAAGCGGCACTTCGTTTCGAGTGTTTGCCACATGTAGGCGTCGAAGCTGCCTTCGGTGACGTACCGGAAGATCTTCACGTATTCGTTCTGATTTCCTTGCCGGATGATGCGCCCTTCGCGTTGCTCGATATCGGCAGGACGCCACGGGGCATCGAGATGGTGCAACGCGACGAGACGTGTCTGGACGTTCGTGCCTTCGCCCATCTTCAGTGTGCTGCCGAGCAGGATGCGAACTTTGCCTTCTCGTACTGATCTGAAGAGCATTGCCTTCGAGGCGTCGTCATTCGCATCTTGCATGAATCCGATCTCGCCTGCGGGGATACCGCGCTCGATCAACTTCGCGCGGACATCGTCATATACCGAAAACAATCGAGTGCCCGGCTGCGGAGTGGAGAGGTCGCAAAAAACGAGTTGGGCTCCTTTGGTTGGAGCGGAGTCGAGCCAGATTTGGTGGATTTTCTCGACGGCGTAATTCGTTTTCGAATCAGGATTATCCCGGACGTGCGGAAGCACGAGACGCATATCAAGCGCGGCTTTGCGCCCTTCGGTCGTGATCTTCAGCATGTTGTCGTCGCGTGGATCGACTCGCCCGCTCTTGATCCTTTCTGTGCGTTTTACGAGTTGATCGACGAACCGCTTCAGCTCGGGGCTGCACGGCGCGCTCACCGTAACGGGCCGTCCCTGATCAAGCTTCGGCACTGGCAACTTCAGCATCTCCGCGGTTTGCACATCGGCGACCTGGCGGAACTGCTGCATCAGCTCGGGCACGTTTACGAAACGCGCGAACCTGCTTTGCAGGCGATATCCACTCCCGTCTGGGCTCAGTTCCATGGACGTAACTGCCTCGCCGAAAGTTCCCGCCCATGAATCGAAATGCTGGAGCGAATTGCGCCGCAGAGTGCTCATTTGCAGGTAACGCTGCATGGTGAACATCTCGGCCATCGTGTTCGAGATTGGTGTGCCGGTCGCGAACACCACGCCGGCGCCGTTGTTCTTCTCCTGGATGTGCTGGACCTTCAGGAACAAATCGAACGCGCGTTCCGATGCAGTCTGCGGCAGTCCCGCAACGCGCGTCATTTTGGTGACGTAAAACAGATTTTTGAATTTGTGCGCTTCGTCGATGAAGAGTCGATCGATTCCAAGTTCTTCGAACGTGAGCGTATTGTCTTTTTTCTGCTCGGCGGAGAGCGCTTCGAGTTTCACGGTGAGGCGCTTTTTCACGCGTTCCAACTCCTTGACCAGCCGAGTGCCCCGATCTGCCCGCTCCTCGCGGATCGCGGTTTCAATCTCGTCGATCTGGCGCGCAATGAAGTCGTGGCGCGTCTTCAGCGAGACGGGAATCTTTTCGAAGCTCGCGTGAGTCACGATCACTGCGTCCCAGTTCCCGGTCGCGATTCGGCTGAACAACCTAGCGCGCCGCGACGCTTCGAAATCATCTTTCCCGGCGACAAGAATGTTCGCAGTCGGATAGAGACTGAGCAGCTCGGACGAGAACTGCGCGAGCATGTGATTCGGCACGACGAACATTGGCTTCGTCGCGAGGCCGAGTCGTTTCAGTTCGATGCCGGCCGCGACCATCGTGTAGGTCTTCCCGGCACCGACGACGTGTGCGAGGAGCGTGTTATCGCTCTGCACAATTCTCCAAACCGCATTCTTTTGATGTGCGTGCAGCGTGATTTGCTCGCTGCTCGAAGGCAGCGTCAGATGGCTGCCGTTGAAAACTCGGAGCCGCACTGAATTGAACTCGTCGTTGTATTTGCGGCAGAGACGTTCGCGGCGCTCATCATCCCCCCAGATCCACGTTTTGAATCGCTCCTTGATCTTCTCCAGCCTGTCGCGTGCGGCTTCGGTTTCCTGCGCGTTAATCACGACCGTGTCGTTCTTGCGATCGCGATCGTAAACTGTGGGCGTCTTGAGATTCAGCGCGTCCTGAATCAGGTCGAGTGCCGAATAGCGCATCGTTCCCCACTCGGTTGTGTTCGCGATAGTGCCGCGCGCATTGAAATCGCCGCGGACAAACCAGGTGCCGAGCGCAGCTGCGTGCGAAACGGTAATGCCATCGGCGCCGAGCAGCGATTTGGCGAACGCCTCGACGTCCGCGGCGGGAATCCACACCGCGCCGAGTCGTGCATCGATTTCTGAGGCGGTGAGGTCTTCCGGCTGGACGGCCTCCAATGCGGTGACGTTCTCTTCGTAAGTCGCGTCCGTCGCAGCTGCGGCGCGTGCAGTCTGCAACTTCACGCGAACGTCACCGGAGAGATATTGATCCTCGGTTTCCCACTGTTGGGTTTCTGGATTGCGGTAGATTAGCCCCTTCAATTCCTGGAGAAACTCGTCAGGCGTCCGCGATAAGAGCGACCCCATACGCGCGAGATCGACGCGTCCAATTTCGTTAAGCGAAAGAACGAGCGCGTCGTGCGCCGATTCCGCGACCTGCCGTCGCTGCGATCGCTGAATGGTGCGTTCTCGAAAGATCGAGGCCTTCGTCGCGCGTTTCGTGTCGTTGTCGTAGTCCTCGAGAGAACACAGAAGTGGCAGGTCTGGGTCGCCCCGGAAGGCGCGACGGTTGGGGCTGTCGTTGATCGCACCAAACCGGGAGACGAAATGATCGTAGGTGGAATTAAGTTGGCGGCGCGCTTCGATGATCTCGTCTTCCGTACGATCGGCGAGCTGCATTTGCAGGACTTCGCGCACCGCGCCACGCACTCTGATCAAGCCGCGAATTCTGCGCGCTGTCTCGTCAGGCAAGTTGGCAACCGGCGTGAGCGTCGAACCCGTGCGAATTGTGATGACGCCATCGTGCAACGCGAAGGCGTTTTCCTTCACGTCGTCGGTCGCAATGATGGTCTCCGCGATTAGGCTCGGAGATGTTTCGCTCCGCGCTGCGGTAGATTCCTTGCGGTAACGCGGCCACAGCTTCGGCGAGCGCGGCCGAGAGATCGCGATCATCGGCAACAAGCGTGGGCTCGTTGCCGCGATACATCGTGCCGGCATTTGCCATGTGGCCGAGCATCATGTGCGGATTCGCGACGAGGTATTCGTTGATCTGAAAAACCGCGCCGTCCCGATTTGCGTGCTCAGCAAGATTTAGCCAGGCCGGGCCGGTCGGCTTTTCACCAGCGGCCAATCTGCGCAGGAACACAATGTCGGTCGTGACTTCGGTGTTCGCGTTTCTTTTGAAAGCCGTGTTTGGCAAACGAACCGCGCCGATGAAATCGACTTTGTCCGCGAGATACCCGCGCAAGCTTGAATTGACCTTATCGAGCGTCCCCTTCGACGTGACGAAGGCCAGCAATCCACCGGGCCGGACCTTTTCGGCCGCTTTCGCAAAGAAGTAATCGTGAACGAGGAAATTGTGCTCGTTGAACGACGGGTCGAGCAGTTTGTAGTCGCCGAAGGGCACGTTGGAGATCGCGAGATCAAATGAGCCGTCCGCGAGCGCGGCGGTCTCGAAACCTTGAACGCGAATGTCCGCGTCAGGATAGAGCTTGCGCGCGATCCTGGCGGTTAATGGATCGATCTCAACGCCGGTCAGTCGCGAACTCGCGCTCATGTCGTCCGGCATGAGACCAAAGAAGTTTCCGATACCGAGCGCTGGCTCCAGCACCTGGCCATGTGTGAAGCCGATCCGCACCACAGCATCGTAGATCGCCGAAATAACAATCGCTGACGTATAGTGTGCGTTCAGCGTCGAAGCGCGCGCGGCGGCGTATTCCTCACTCGTGAGCAGAACCTTGAGGCGTTCGCCTTCAGCCTTCCATTCAGTCGAGAGCGGTGAGGCAAAGACCTGGGGAATGCCGCCCCAGCCCACATACTTCACAAGGATTTCCTTCTCTTCGTCGCTCGCGGTGCGGCTCTGAGAATCGAGCAATCGAACAAGCTCAATCGCGGCGAAGTTGTCGCGACACTTTTGCTTGAGTGAACCGTCGCCGAGCCGGTCCTCGGCGCGGATGCGATAATTCCGCGCGTTTAGCTCGGATTCTCTTCCGGCGGGAGAAGAATGTATTTCTCGCGAATCATCTCCCAAGCCTGGTCGTGCGCCTGCTGCGGCGTCAGCTTCTGCTCTGTTTCGAGCTGGCGAGTGAGAGTTTCCATTTCTTCCAACGTCCTCTCCTGCGCGTCGAAAAGCGTCTCCATCAGCGTGCCATTCGACTCCAATTTGAGGACCATCGTCGGCAGGAACTTCCGCCAATGGCGCTCGGCCATTCGTCCGTATTGGGTCAGGTAGATTTCTTTCGCCATTCGTGTTTCCGAAGTCAAAGAGGTTGAGTTGATCGCCGCTGGCTGCGACTTTTCCGTTGCGCTTGAGCATACACTCCAAGCACAAGCTTCGATAGCTCGCGGGCTCCATTTGCTCCAGCGCGAGAGCATTTATTGACCGTGATCAACGCAGGGTGGCTCCAAGCTTCAAAAGGTATCCGCTTAGCTTCTCTTCTACCACTGGACGCAAGAAAAGGCCGATGTGATCGTCGGGGCGAATGATACAGACAAAACTGCCGGTCATTCGATAAAGACGACGAAAATCACCGTGGTGATCGCTTAAATCGCAGCCAATTTCGGATTCATTCGAGAATTCATCGTGGAGGACAAAAGACTGAAGACCTGCCTTGGTGAGCAGGACTTTGGCTCGCGTTTCAAGATCAACGTCGGACACCAGGGGGCGTCCGAGCAGAGCGATGGGGCGCATCGGTTGGAGCACTGAAAGAGCGTTACGATCTTATTGCCTCGCAAATCCCGGAAAGCCACATCTGGCGCACGATCGCCGGCTTCCAGCACCGTCGGAAAAAAACGGCGGCTTGCATCGTCGTGGCAAGACAGGCTCGATCTACGATAATTCACGTGCAGTTGAGCGAGCTTGGCGAATAGCCTCCGCTGCACTAGGCGGCTTCTCAGCACCGGCAAAATGACGAAATCGCGGAGAATCCTGGTGAACAGATCCGGAGCCAGCATAAGCCTTGTCGTCCGGTCTGTCTCCCTGAGCACCTCCGCGGCCTTTGGGAGCCGCTCTTCTTCGTAGGTATTGAGCAACTCGTCCGGGGCACCGGCGATTACTCGCCCGAGCTTCCAGGCCAGATTCGTTGCATCCTGGATGCCGGTGACTATGCCTTGGCCACCGGTCGGGCTGTGGACGTGGGCGGCATCGCCCGCCACAAAGACGCGACCGTTGCGGTAACGATTCACCATGCGGCAATGAATCCGAAAATCCGAGAACCCAAGTGGGGTTACTAATGGTGATGCCGCACTTCGCGCCGACTCGTTCGAGCATGATTTGTCGAATCACATCCAGCGAAACCTCGCGTGAAAGAAGCTCCGGGCTCTTCGTCACGTCGACGAAAAGTCGCCAGGTGCGGAAGCGTGGCAGCGGCAACGCGGCGAAGGAGCCTTGCGCGTGCATCCAGACATAATTTTCCCCGTGCGCCAAAGGACCGTCGAGGTCTACGTCTGCCAGAAAGAAGGCCAGTGGGTATGTCTTTCCGCTGAACGTGATGTCGGCTTGCTGCCGTATCATACTGTGGGCTCCTTCGCAGCTGACGAGCCAATCGGAGGCGACTGTTTCCTTCGTGCCATTCGCTTGCACACGCGATCGTACCTGCGTCGAGTCCTGCTCGAATCCCACAAATTCCGTATTCCATTCGACGTGGCCGCCGCGTTCAATGAGGACATCCCCCAGGATTTGTTCAGTCTGACTTTGCGGAATCACGATTCCCTGGGGCCGAAACGCATCCCGCCCACTTACGGTTTTCGACGCATCGAACTTCAATTGCACTAACCGGCGTGGTCCCGCGTGAATGTTGACCACGGTCGGAGTGCTTCCGGCCGCCAGAAAGCGATCGACAATTCCCATGCACGCCAGGATTTCTGAAACGCGATATTGCAGACCAATCGCTTTCGAGGTGGAGGAGAAGCCCGATTTCTTGTCGATGATGCGTACGGAAACTCCGAGGCGAAGAAGATGACACGCCAGGGCGAGTCCTGTTGGCCCGGCGCCAACGATCAGCACCTGGGTAGAAGCGTGCATTTTATGGAGCGTGACTTGTGGAGGGCGATGGCAGTTCTTTGTGTGGTTTATCCGGATGCCATTGCCACGCCACCAGCATTACGAAAAAGCCAACCACGTACGCTATCGGGATGGACCAACCATGACGCAACCATTTCCCGACCGATTTCGCTTCGGGGTACATGTTAGAAATGGCAACGCCCGAAGAAGAGCCGAACCAGATCATCGATCCGCCGAACCCCACGGCGTAAGCAAGGAAACCCCAATCGTATCCGCCCTGTTTCAGCGCGAGAGCCGTCAGCGGGATGTTGTCGAACACGGCAGAGAGAAATCCGAAACCGAGCGCCGATTGCCACGATGGCGCGGGCAAGTTCTCCACCGGCATCATCGAGGCGCATAAGACAAGCGCGAGGAGAAAGGCCGAACCGAAAAATGCCTTGGGTAGTACTTCCCAGTCCGGGCGGCGCACGCCGACCGATAACAGGATGGCAACCCAAACCGCTACGCCAAGGAAAGGAAAATGATCGGCCATCGCGACGAACCTCGTGTTCACGACGACATTCGTTACCACCGCGAAAACCAGGATGAGCCCCACGATACCCACCCGTATCCAGTCGATATGGGTGTGTTCATGAGTGCCGCCCAGAATGGGCGAATATTTTTGCTGTTGAATGGCCGCGGGGATGCCGAAAATGAACAAGGCCACTGCTGCTCCGATCAGGGCTTCAAAGACGCGGCCGGGCGAGATTCCCGCGATCCACATCATAGTTGTGGTGGTGTCACCGAGGACGCTCCAAGCACCCCCCGCGTTAGAGGCCGCGACGATCGCAGCGAGAAAACCGATGTGAACCCTCGCTCGGAATAGCTGATGCGCCATGGCGCCGCCGATTAAAGCCCCGGCGATATTGTCGAGAAAACTGGAAAGGACCCAGACCATGATCAACAGGACAAAGCCCCCCTTCCAGTCGTGCGGAAGAAACTTTGGAAGGACTACGGGCACATGGCTCTTTTCGAAATGTCGGGAAAGCAGCGCGAAGCCCATGAGCAGACAGAGCAAATTCACGAGAATCACCCACTCGTGTCCGAGGTGCGAAACGAAACCGGCGACTCCCGGACCGCTCTTAAACCCGGTAAACGCGATTTTGTACAGGCTGATTGCCGCGAGCCCGGCCAGGGCCACCGCCAGGACATGACGATGGAACAGCGCCACTCCCATTAACGTGACGGCAAGCAGAATGAAATCGACCGGGATCCCGAACATCAGGAAAGAGTTTGTCGGCTCCGGGGAGCGGCGCAAGACAGATCGAATCCGGTCGCCGCATGCCCCTGGCCGATCGTGCTTCGTTCTAGCGTAGCAGCGCGACGAGGAAGAGGACGCTGCCGCTTAAGGCCGAGTTGAAACACACCGCTGATCGGACCAGTCCCCAGCCAGCGGCGGCGGCCAGCACGTAGCCCACTCGACCCCAAAAATAGAGTTGTGCCCCCCACAACGTTAACGGGCCGTGGCGACCAGCGAAATGGGCCGCCAGAACGACCGCGGCGAAAAAAGGAAAGGATCAATTCATGCCGTTGACGCAATTCCGGCGTGTCATAGATGCCGAAGCAATTGTCGGCCGACAACGTTTTACTGCCCTCGTACAGCAGACCGAGACGCGAAAATCTCTTTGTCAAACTCGTGTGCACACCGATGCAACAATAGCCGACGGAGCCGTTTGCAACATTGCGTGCAACGAGCGTATGAACACGTTGCAAGCATCGCCCACATGCCCAAATCTCCCTATCAACACATTGCATATTTCCTGCATCGTCTCCATCGCTTGAAAAACTACATCCGGTTTTCGGAGGCGAACTGGGAAGATAAGTTGGCGAGCTACAATCAGTCTCTCGCCAACGATGAACTTAACGTTAAGAGGTTTGGTGGCCGTCGCGATCATTGGGCTGATCTGGCGAACGAATTTCCTCAGTACCACCGAAAGGCATCATTCCTGATGATCTTCGCGATGTTAGAAGATGATCTGACGCAGTTCTGCAAGGCGATTGCAGCGGAGCAGAAGCTTACAACGACAGTCTTCGACACGGCAGGCCGAGGCATTGAGCGCGCCAAGGCTTACCTGGCAAAAACCGCGAGCTTCCCATTTCCTGCCGCCACAGCTGAGTGGCAGAAGATTAAGATCTACGCTGATGTGCGAAACGTTTTGATCCACGCAGCCGGGTATCTCGAACCCGGCAACTCCCAGCATGAGCGCGTGAAAAAGGCGGCGAAAGCACCAGACTCTGGTCTACTTCTCCACCACCATGCTCGATCGCAGATCGGCTTGGAGCCGGGCTTTCTGCCTCTGGTGATCGAAACGCTGGAGCGGTTTTACCAAAGCTTGCTTTCCGCAACAAAGAAGAAGCCATGACGCCGCTGTCGGAACCCACGGCAAACAGTCCCATCCGGCTCAATAGTCCGCTCTCTGTAATACTGATTGAGCTGAAAGACGTGGACTAAAGCGTGAAAATTGCGCGAATCTGAAACGATGATCGGTTACGCTGCGACATGCTTCAGCACAAACCACGCGGATAGCAGCATGGCCTTCATCCCTGAATTTTGTGCCTGAAGGAATCAAGCTGCCATGACGTCTGACACGCCAGCCAAAGTGTTATTGGTGGACGATCATCCGCTATTCCGCGAACAACTGGCGCATCTGATTAATAGGGAACCGGACATGGTTGTTTTTGCGGAAGCGACTAATGCCATCGACGGGCTCGCCATCATTATTCGTCAAGAACTTTCCTTAGCAATTATCGACATTACTCTGAAAAACTCGAATGGTTTGGAGCTCTTGAAGGATATCCGTGCGCAGGGAGTGAAAGTACCAATTTTGATGCTGTCAATGCATCCTGAGTCCCTCTACGCGGAACGTGCCTTACGCGCGGGTGCGAATGGATACATCACGAAAGAAGAAGCATCCGCGAACGTGATGACCGCGATTCGTCAGGTTCTCGCAGGGGAGGTCTATTTAGATCCGCGTTTCATGAAACGCATTCTCAGTCGTGTGCTTGTCAACTCAAAGAACGATTCCACGACTCCAATTGAGCGCCTGACCGACCGTGAACTCGCTGTATTCGAGATGATTGGCGAAGGCCGAACTACCCGTGAAATCGGAGTTCGGCTTCGAGTTGGTGTGGCGACAATCGAGACATATAGAGCGCGCATAAAGAAAAAATTCGGTTCTCGAGAATGCAGAGGAGCTAGCGGCAAGGGCGAGTAATTGGGTGCGTGAGCGCCACGCGGTTGGGTAGAGCCAAATTGGCGACGACGGGCACTCCGGTCGCGGTCTAACAGATCCGAGGCAACCATGCTAGAACGAAGCAATGGAGGGTCAGGATTCACGGAACCAAGCGCAAATGTCGCCGTCCGGTCCAAGTGGCGGGAGCAGCTTGCGGCGATGTCCCCGCTCACAATGCACAACGACGGCGGTGTGTTTTGGAAGGTTTCGCAGGAGGTACGGCTTGATCTTGTGCTCGTCCTGATCGGAATAGTTTCGCGAGGTCTGGCCGCCCGTGTAGCCCCATGATTTTTTGATTACGCGCTTCTTACCGAGGAAATCTGCGCTATCGACCGCCCCTTCTTCATCGGCGGCTTTAAAAATCATGCGGTTGCGAAGATTGAGAGTGAAAACGCGAGCTTTTTCCCGTCCAAGCGGCGGGACGAACGAGGTTGAGGATTGCGCAGCGGCGACAACGGTCGCTTGCGCTTCGCGAATAACGTCGATGCAGTTGTAATCGCTCATTCCGTCTTCGCTCGCTGAGACGAAGCGCTGGGCTTCATCCGCCCAGAGAACGAGCAGGTTGTCACGGCGGCGATCCTCAGCGGGTTTATCGAATCGACGAAGCGCGTGTGTGTAGAATAGCATCTTAAGGAATGTGTTCACGTAGCGACGCTCCAACTGAAATTTCTGGGGCATCGCCACGCAGATGATCTTGCCGCGATCGATATCAGCAAATTCGAACGTGTTGCCGGCAGGGCAGAAGACCTCCGCAATGTCCGGTGTCATAAAGGCCTGTAAATAATTGGCGATTGTTTCTTTCACGCCGCCGATTTGTTCCGGAGGCTGAGAAAGGAAACGATTGGCGAAATGCTCGGAGAGTTCGCGACGGCGCGCCGTCTGGTGACTCGATGCGAGGTCGGTCATCGCTTCGTCGAGGTCGCCTTGATCGAGCAGTAGCTGATAGGCGTTCTCCAACGTCACATCAGCCCCGATCTCGCGCAGTGTTTCCAATGCCGCGGCGATGTGAATCTGCGCCTGGCTCTTAAAGAAACCTTTGTCGCCGGCCTGACCGAGTGACCCCGCCGTATCCACGACCGCTTTGGCGAAAGTGTTGTACGGAATGCTGCGGTCGGACGTGAGATTATATGTGTGCTTCGGTTGCCAATGAAGACCAGCGTCTTCCGGTCTGACTTGCAGAAGGATGAGATCGTCTTCACGGCCAAAGTGCCGCGCCATCTCTGAAAGCGTTTCCCAATATATGCCTTTGTCGTCGATGCAGAGCCCACCCCAGGTCGGCTCGTTGCGGAAGACCTGGAACAGGAGAGGCGTAATACCTGATCGTGTTTTGCCTGAACCCGTATCGCCCGTGATGAGCCAGCCGCGGCAAAAGTCTGCGCGCGTCCACTTGAAGCCAGCGAGCCGCACAACTGCTCGATGCGCGCGGCCTCGAGAGAGATGCGTGATCAGACTGATGATCGCCGTCAACCAAAAAACGCCCACAGCGGCGAACCCGACAGTCGCATTCATATGGAATGGCCGATGAGCACGCCGGCAATTGCCGCCAATGCGATCATTACAAGAAGCGTCGCCAAACGGACACGATTCAGTCGTTCGACGTTCTGCCCAAAGCGGCGCAGCTCGCCGACGAGATCAGATGCTTGGGTGATGAACGATTTTGATCGTCGGTCGAGCAGTTCGATCGTGCCGCGAAAATCTTCGAAGCTCGGAATGGCGGAGTCCTGGCTGTCGTCAGTATGACGCGCGTGTTGGAGATACACGCGGACCAGTCCCAGCGCGGCGATCATCGGATCGTCATCGGCGATGTGATGCTTGCGCTGCCACTCGCCGATTGCGCGCTCTAGTGGATCATCCGCGTTCACTCCGCGAATTTCTCGGCTGCGTGAGGATCGGTCAGAAGCAGATCAGCGGCGCGGTATAGTTGCCGGTAGAAGCGCATTTGCCAAGTCTTCAGCCGCTGTCGGTCGAGCAGGTTGAACGCATCATGCGTTAGGGCCGGAGTGATTGGAGTGTTGTGCTCGTTCAGTGCGGTGACGAGCCAATCGTACATGCGGGGCATCGCGATCTCGCGACCGTGCAGAATATCGACGACATGCCGGCGGGTCTTGCTTCCGTCGTAAATCTTGAAAGTGTCGCTGTGCGCCTCGTTCTTTACGACAACCCAACCGCAGCCAGCGCGCAGTGCGTCCGATAGGATGCGCAACTGTTCCACGCTGTCTGCCTCGTGATTGACTGGACAGATGATCGTCAATCGTGCGCCTAACGAGCGCAGTACTTCCGTTAAACCGACCTCATCGAAAAAGTCGATGAACAGGTCGGTCGAGGCCGCGCGGCAGTCGATGACGAGCAGGTCGCACGTTTCCGCAGTCGTGAAGACGCGGTCGATCTCGCGGCGATGTTCGAGGTTAATGAAGTCTGCTTCGGGATGGAAACGCTTCAGCGTCGAGTTCTCGTGGTCGCTGTCGATTGCACAGTGAGCGACACCACAATCTTTCAAATACTGAACGAAGTTCGTGGCGAAGAAGCTCTTTCCGACTCCGCCTTTGCCATTGATGACGAGGTTGATTTGTTTGTTCATATGAAAGTGCGTTGGTCAGAGGTTGCGCGGATCGGCGACCCGCGGACCGCGGCTGCGTGGACGTTCCGGTGGCGGTTCCGTGCGCGCTGTTGGAGTTGGTGGGGGTGCAGGCGGCGACGCTGGCGTGGGTTTTGCTGAAATGCCGCGACGATAACTGAATCGTCTGCGTGATCGCGGCGGCGACGTTTCGCCATTCACCTCCGCGAGAAAGCGCGCGATCGTGTCGATGCCGACGAAGACATCGACGGTGGCGAGAAGTTCACGGATCAGCCGAAGCGATGCGCCCTTTTGCCGCAGCTCGACGATGCCGTCTTTCATCGGCATCAATTTTGCGTGTCGCGTCGGTGACGGCGGCGTGAAGGTTCGGACAGCGTCGTTGAAACGCTGCGCGCGCGTGGAGATGTCATCGACTTCGCTCATCGGGCCGGCACCGATTCAGCGACGCGACGAAAATTCCTTAGCAATGCTAAGGGGTAGGGCGTCCCTCCTTAAAAACTCTGGGTGCATACATCTTTGGTTCTCGCAGAACCCACTGGCTTCGCGGCTCCCGGTTTGGAGCAAGCGATCTCGAATGATCTGTTACCTCGATGCTGTGCTGTCTCCAAAAGCGCAGACGAATCTGAAGAACGCGAAGGGGTACTTCGAGGAACACCTCAGCGTGGGAGATTACTACGCGGAGGATCAGTCCGTCAGCGGCGAATGGATCGGAGCAGGGGCGGCTTTACTTGGCTTACGAGGCAAGGTTTCCCGCGATGAATTCGTGGCGCTTTGTGAGAATCAGCGGCCTAGATCAGGTGAGCCACTGACGCAACGACGCAACACGGTCAGACGCGGTGCGCACGACAACGAAGTCGCCAATCGACGTGTGTTCTACGATTTCACGTTCTCCCCTCCGAAATCCGTTTCAGTTGCTGCGCTCGTGGGTAGCGACAGACGAATCGTCATCGCGCACAACGAAGCGGTGAAGATTGCACTGGGTGAACTGGAGCAATTCGCTGCTGCTCGTATCCGCCGCGGAGGCACAAATGCCGACCGCCGCACGGGAAACATCGTAGCGGCGCTGTTTCAGCACGACACCTCACGCGCTCTCGATCCGCACCTGCACACGCACTGCATCATTTTCAACGCGACACATGATCCCAAGGAGCGTTGTTGGAAGGCGCTGCAGAACTACGAAATGCTCGGCGCGCAAAAGTACGCCGAGAATGTCTATTATCATGAGCTCAGCCGTGCGTTGCGCGGCTTCGGGTACACGATCAAGAATACACCGCGCGGCGATTTCGAGATTGCCGAGATTGGACGCGAATTGTGCGAGCGCTTTTCCAAACGGCATCGCGAAATCGACGAAAAGACACGCGAGTTTCTGAACTCGCATGAGGACAAACTCAGCGGAAACAAAGCGGCAATCCGAGAGCACATCGCGCATAAAGAACGCGCCCGAAAGACAGCCCACATTGGTGATGAGCAACTGCGCAAGTTTTGGCGAGAGCAGCTAACTGCCGATGAAATCACGGCGCTGAGGTTGCCGGAACGAAACCGAGATGGGCACGAGCCGAATTTCTCAGCTGCTGATGCGGTGTCCTGGGCCGAGAGTCATCTATTCGAACGCCGCTCAGTTGTTCGAGAGCATGAATTGTGGCGCCATGCATTGTCGGTGGCGCGCGGCGATTCGATCTCGATCACTGAACTGAAACGGGAAACTGCATCGCGTCCGTATCTGCGCGACGTAACTGACAAGGTCGCTCACCGAGACGTACTCGCACGTGAGTGGGAGATTGTGCAAGCCGCGCGCGATGGTTTGAATCGTCATGCCCCGCTTGCCAATGCTGGCATCGACAAGGATCTGGCGGAAGATCAGCGCCGCGCGCTGTCCGAAATTCTCAGCTCGCGAAGTTTCATCACACTGTTTCGCGGTGGAGCCGGGACAGGCAAAAGCTACGTGCTTCGCGCCGTCCAAACAGCAATCACTTCGGCGAAAAATCCATCGATTGTCTTGGCTCCGCAACGCCAGCAAGTCATCGATCTCACACGCGATGGTTTGAATGACACGCGGACGGTCCGAGAATGCCTGCAGCGAAGAGATCTGCCGGAACGTGCGGTTGTGATTGTCGACGAAGCCGGACAGATCGAAGGCCGACAACTGCTCGACCTGATTCGCTTGGTTCAGGTACGGAATGGAAGACTTTTGCTTTGCGGCGATACGCGCCAACACGGGCCGGTCGAAGCTTCCGATGCGCTGCGGGCGATCGAGCGTTACTCCGGATTGCGCGCAGCCGAACTGAACCAGATTCGCCGACAGGAGCCGAAACGGGGACGAACGGCGGAAGAACGCAAACACATTCACCAATATCGGGAAGCGGTCGAAGCGGCCTCTGCCGGCCAATTGCTCACTTCATTTGACCGATTGGAGAAACTCGGCGCGGTCGCTGAATGCGGGATTGCAGAACAGAACGCGCATCTGTCTGAGGCGTATCTCCATCTCGCCGCCCGCAATGAATCCGCGATCGTTGTGTCACAAACACGCGCTGAGGTTCGCGCGATTAACGACGCCATTCGTGACCGGCTGCGAGAAAGTGGCTTGCTGCCGGCCGAGAGCGCCGAACTTACCGCGCTCGAACAGATCGATCTGACAACGGCGCAGAAGCTCGATGCGCAAAACTATCCACCGAATTCAATTCTCGTTTTCAATCGTGACGTACGCGGCTGCGTTCGCGGCGCCCAAGCGAAGTTCGTCGGCTTAACTGCGAAGCGCCTCGTCTTCGAAGCCGGCGGCAAAGTGCGCCACTTGGCGGTCGCGGAGATGGATCGCGTCAACGTCTGCCAACCGCGCGCGCTCGCGCTTTCGCCTGGCGATCGGATTCAGTTAAAGGCGAACGGCGTCACGCGCGATGGTCGCAAACTCGCGAATGGCGAAGTTGTTACTGTAGCGCGGATCAAAACAAACGGGGCGATCCGATTGGACGACGGCCGCGTGCTTCCACCGAGCTATCGCCAATTCCTGCGCGGTTACGCCGTGACCTCCTACGGCTCGCAAGGCAAGACCGTCGATCACGTTCTGTTTTCCGATTCTGCCGTCCGCGCCGCGACGAATGCGCAGCAGTGGTACGTCACGATCTCGCGCGGCCGGAAAAGCATTCAGATTTTCACGCCGGACAAAGCGCAACTGCGTCACGCCATCATGCGCAGTGGTGAGCGAGAGCTCGCGCTCGACCTCCTGCCGACCCGAGCAACCCGATACGGCGTTCGGCGTCGCCTCATCCGCTCGTTCCGACGCGGACGCGATTTCGCGCGTCACATTTGTAACCGCGCGATGCGTTCCTGGACCGCTGCGCGCATCAACTCACTGAAGCCAACGAATGAAATCCGAACGACGAACCGCAACGTCCGCGCCAACGTGCTGGCAGCGTGAGGCGCCTTCCGCTTGTGTGCGGGTCGAACTATCCGCGCAATCGGCGCATCTGTTCCCTTATCAGCATCTTGTCACAGCTTTTCTCGATGTCGCCGGCGAATCTGAAACGCTGCGTCTATCGTTCTCATCGCATGATGTGGAAATCAGCGGTCGCAATCTTCGGCCGTTGCTTCTCGCGATCCAGGATTTCGCGGTGAAATGGCTGCGCGCAATTCCGCAGCGCTATGAACAGCTCGCCCTCGGAGACGATGGCGTGATCACTAGCATCAAAGTCGAGGAAGCGAGCTAGCAGAATTGCTCCCATTCTGTTTCCATCCTGATATCCTCCGCTCACTTCTATGTCTGGTGACGACGACTTGATTGAGACTGCGAAGGGAGCCTCGCTTGTTGAAACGGAGCGGCTCGCCTACTCCATCCAAGAGGCGGCGGACCTACTCGGCGTCCACTACTTTAGCGTCTACCGCTTGATCCAACGTGGAAAATTGCGCGCGTGTCGCGCGCTCCGGGGCAAACTGCTTGTACCGCGTTCGGAGCTGCTCCGTCTCCTCACGCCTCCCGAAGATCGGTTGTAAGGTCATTCGGAGCGGCGCTCGGCTCCGGTATGACCACCTCGCCAAAAGTGACGCGTTGCGCTTGAGCGGCGCTGTGGTCGTCGCGGAGATGCCCATATGTGCGCATGCATAGCGCGCCCCCATCCTTATGCCCCAGCCAACGCGAAACTGTCGGGATGTCGACGCCGCTTTCAATGCAAACGGTCGCGAACAGATGCCGAAGATCGTGGTGCGTCATACGGCGGATTCCGATCCTCTCAGCCGCGTGAGACAAACTGAGTCGGCACTCGAAGACACGCATCACCGCATTTGCGGGCTGCTCAAGAGCACGGCGCGTGCGGATTTCGGTGAGCAGTTGTTCGAGCACCGGAATTATCGGCACAAATCGTGTGTCGCCATTTTTGGTTCCCGTCTCGGGGTGCCCGCGCACACGCAAGGCGAGGCGCGGAAAATCAACATCGCCCCACGTGACGTACTTCGCTTCACCAATACGCAGGCCGCTATAAGCAAGAAAGCAAACGAGATTCGCACAATCGCCCGATTGCCGCGCGCCCGCCGACCGGATTTCCTCAACGAGACGGCCGAACTGCTGGCGTGATGGCAGTTCTCGCGGAGTTGCTCGGATTTTTGCGCGTTGAAGTGTAACCGCCGGGTTGCTGTACCGGCTTCCGGCGCGCACCGCTTCATCAAAGATCGCGCAGAGAGTCCCAATACTGTTGTTAACAACAGAGGGGGCGTATTTTCCCTGATATCGGTGGAGCCAGTCTTCGCAATCGCGCTCAGTTGTCTTGCGTGAATCCATCGCAAACAAGGAGGGCGAACACCGCCGCATAAACTCGACCAGCATCACTCGATAACGTTTTGAGCTAGGTTTGAGCGAAGCACTGGCTGACATTTTGTTGAGATATAGCTTCGCAGCGTCGGCCACCAGCATTTTGCCTCCGTGGATCGGAGTCCCGGATTGAGCGAGTAAGCGGCGTTCGCGCAATACATCCGGTAACCGCTGTTTGGCGACGGAGAAAACATCCGTTTGTAGGCTCTTCCAGATGACTTTTCCGCGAAATTTAAGCCGCGCGAAATAGGTTCCTGACGGCTGATAGCGCATAAGATTCTGCACACCCGTCGCCCGCCATTTTTTCGGTTCGTTCATTTGCGGAGCTAACCAAAATGTTTCGAGCGGATCGAGATATCTGGCTCCAGGCATGGCGCAGGGCTTCGCCATGAGAGCGCCAAGATGGAGTTATTCGAACCGCTTTATGAAATATTCGCAACTTCGACGCGGCCTCTCGCCAGACGACGCTGCAGCTTACGTCGGCAGCAAAGAACTGCTGCGGCAATTTGAGCGGGCGAAATGGGTGAAACCATTTATCCGCGGCAACCGGCTAACGCGGTTCGACATTCGCGACCTCGACGGGTGCATCGACCGGTTGAAAGCAGGTGAAGCGCTTCCGACCGCCACATCAACTGCCGCTATACGGTAAACGCCTTCATGATCTCGCGATCATCTGGTCGTAGCTTCGCGTAATGTTTTTGAACGACACGAACGTCATCCCCAAGCCACGTAGCGATACGGTAAATATCGATGCCTTTGCTCGCGCAGATTGAAGCGAAGGAGTGGCGCATTACGTGCGGGCTAATCCACGGGACTCCTTGCTCTTTCATGTAATCAGAGAAGGCTCGGCGAAAATCGAACCGATAGCGATGGCTGCCGTGTATCACGTCCGGCTGCAATACGTACGGCGAACGAAGGCCATACTTCTTCAGGAATTCGGCAAACTGATCCGTCAACGGCACGGTGCGCGCGTCGCGGTCTTTCGGTCGAAACGAATTTGTCGCGCGAATTTCGACGGTTCGACCCGAGAGATTGAACCACTCTGGCACCGCTTCAACGATCTCCAGTTTTCTCATTCCGGTGTGAAAGCCGCAGAACAGAATAAAGCGGAGATCGTCGGTCGGGGCGTTTGCAATCAACCGCTGCGCCAGCTCGAATTCGGCGAAGCGAGTCCGTCCTTTGCGATCGATTCGGTCGAGTTGCACCAGAAGCACCGGATTGCGTCGACATAAGTTCTCCCGGACGCACCAATTAAAAAACGAGCGCAACGTGAACATGTAACTCTCCGCGGTACTTGGAACGACACGAGCCTTCGCCGCAGTGTAAAAGGCTTTGCAGTGTTGTCCGGTAACGTGCACCGGCGGAACGTTGTTAACGGCGTCTGCGAACATCCTGAGACACGAGCGTTTGCTGTCGGCGCTCGTTTTGCTGTAACGGTTGGTTTCGTACTTGTGTTTAAGAAAGCGCTCCATCTCCGCAGTGAACGACTGCGCCGGCTGGAGCTCGGGACTCTCTTTGATTTCTTGGGCGCGTTGAAGGGCAGTAACGTAATCTTCGGTCTCCAGCGAAATGAAGCTTCGACGCCCGTTTACCTGCTTGGCCAACCAGTAGACTTTGCCCCGCAAATAAACGCCTCTGATTTTCCCCTTGAGCACAAGAAGATGCTCATCGTCGGCCACGATTCAGTGGCTCTCGAAGCGGAGCAATCACGATTCATTGCCGAACGATTCCCGATGCGATCCCACCGACACAAGCGCCGAAAAGACGACGGGGCCATTCCCATGCTCGCGTCGTTTGTCACACTTTTGTCGCACTTAAAGTGTGACAATTAGATGGACCCCACCGTAAAATACCGCCCCACCCGATTGTCACATTTTTCTGTCACACTTGGCAGTTTTTGATGAGTTTGCATGGGTTCATATGGAGTCGCTTACGAGGGAAAATGGATTTTTTAGGGGGCTCCGAGCACGTTGACACGGTAGGGGTCAGAGGTTCGAAACCTCTACCGCGCACCATTCCCAATGGCGCCGACCTAACTGAAGGAAGGCGGCGTCGCGGGAGCGGCGGGCAGCGCAGGCGAGCTGCTCGGGCGCTTCTCGATCAGACCTGCGACGGCGAGACGCAAGCCCCGCTCTTCCCGACCCGATCGCGCAGCCAGCTTTAGAGCCGTCGCCCCACCGAATTCACGGGTTCACGAACCAACGCGAGAGCCGTCTCAGGCTCGGTCCCGGTCGGGTTCAGTCGCGAAGATTTTCTCCACCGGAAGAGGTCAAGGTTTTTCAATCGCAAGCTCGGCGCTTCGACGCAGCGATAACTCCACACGGCGAAAACCAGAGTAATCAGGATGATCGAGACCAGAAACACCGCAAACCCACGCTGCGGCACACCCAGCAACACCAGTCCCTGTTGGACCGGGAAGGCATAGATGTAGGTGCCGTACGAAAAATCTCCCCACGCGTCAAAACGTCGGATGGGCAGCCAGAACGCCAGACACATGAAGACGTAGCTCATCGCGATGGGCGAGACCAAACTGAAAGAGCCAAAGGCCAGTCCTGCCATCAACAGAACCAGACAGGCGCAGAACAAGACTCTCGAGGCTGGAATGCTCTCGCGATACAGATAGCAAACGCATCCCGCCGAGAAATAGAGCGCCAACAAAACCAGCGGTTGGAACATTAGATACGGAAAACATTGCTCGAAATATTCCGGGTCGAGGCAACTGAAGGCGTAAAGCGCCCACAGCCCGAAATACAGGAAGACAACGCCCAACCGTCCGCGACGCAGAATGCCGGCGAAAGTGAAGAGTCCGAGGATGAGATAGAAGGCGCATTCGTATGGCAAACTCCAGAGGGAACCGTTGATCGCCCCGGGGTGCGGATTGCCATTCAGCGCCGAGCCGATCGTTGCCGGTTGGAAATTCATCACCGCGATAATGCTGAATCCGTTCGGATGGAACATCGCCCAATTGCCACGGACGTAAGCCCATGACGCCTCCAGGGAGAAGAGGCCGCCGTGTTTTATGAGGTCGAAAAGGGGCGCAAAGAGGAACGCCGTAACTAGCAGGCAAACCCAATAGCCGGGAAAAATTCGAAGAAAGCGGTGCCAGAAAAACCGCCCGACAGTGAGGGAGCGCAGACCGCTGCGCGTGATCAAGAACCCGCTCAAGAGGAAAAATATCGCGACGCCTACCTCCCCAAAACTGTGGCGTTCCTCCGTAATCCGGCTGAGCGGATCGGTGCCCATACCGGCCAGGGGAAAGGAGTGGGAGAAGATCACGAACAGGGCCAGAACCATCCGCAGGAAGGCAAAGGCATTGCGCGTCGGATCGAAAGCGTCCGCAAAGGTAGGGCAGGGTGCCGCAGGGGTCCGATCCGAGGCAAACATTATCCTCGATGCAAAGCACGTTGTGCGCCGATGAAGTGGGCGAGTTTTCAACCGGTCGCGTTACCGCAGCCCAAAATTTCTCGACACCGCAACGTTGATCGTCAGACCCTGCGTTCGTGGCCCTGAAGAATCCGGCGCTCCTCGCAGTCGCCACTTTGCTATCGGCTCTTAGTTTACTTTCGATACCCGGGTGCAGCGGGGCCCGCGACGAAACGCAGTCGCGGCAGATGGCCGAACGAGTGAAAACGGAGTTTCTGCACGCGTGGAATAACTACGAGCGATACGCGTGGAGGCACGATGCCTTGAAGCCGTTGAGCAAGACGCCACACGATTGGTACGGCCAGTCTCTGCTAATGACGCCGGTCGACGCGCTCGACACGCTCATTTTGATGAAGCTCGACGCCGAAGTGGCCAAGGCGCGCGCGCTCATCGTCAGCGATCTCTCCTTCGACCGTGACATCTACGTCAAGAACTTCGAGATAACGATTCGCCTGCTCGGTGGATTGCTCTCCAGCTACCAACTTACAGGCGACAAGAATCTCCTGAGCCTGGCGGAGGATTTAGGCACAAGGCTGCTTCCGGCCTTCAACTCGCCGACCGGCCTGCCCTACGTCTTCGTTAACCTTCGGACCGGGCAGTTTCGCGATCCGGTGTCGAACCCGGCGGAGACCGGCACGCTGCTCCTCGAATTTGGCGCTCTGAGCAAGCTGACCGGCAAGCCTATCTTTTATGAGAAAGCGAAGCGGGCCCTGGTCGAAACCTACAAACGCCGTTCGCCGATTGGCCTGGTCGGCGCCAGCATCAATGTCGAAACCGGCGCCTGGACCGATAACGATAGCCACATCAGTGGCGGGATTGATTCCTATTACGAATATCTCTGGAAGTGCTGGCTCTTGTTTGGCGATGAGGAATGCCTCCAGATGTGGAACGCAAGCATTCCCGCCGTCCATAAATACCTGGCCGACGATCTTAGCGGCGAACTTTGGTACGGCCACGCGGATATGCTAACAGGCCAGCGGACCGAGACTAAGTATGGCGCTCTCGACGCATTCTTTCCGGCCTTGCTTGCGCTCGCGGGCGATATCCCGCGCGCGCGGCGCTTACAGGCCTCTTCCTTCAGAATGTGGAACCTGCACGGGATCGAACCGGAAGTAGTCGACTACAAAGCAATGAAGGCGACGGCCTTCACTTATCACCTGCGCCCGGAAATCATAGAATCGACCTACTACCTTCATCACTTCACCGGCGATTCGCAGTATCGCAAGATGGGTGAAACCATCTTCCACGATTTTGTGAAACATTGTCGCGTCGATTCCGGTTACGCCGCGCTCCAAAACGTCATCACCAAAGAAAAGCGCGATGAGATGGAAAGTTTCGCCCTGGCTGAGACCTTCAAATATTTTTATCTCCTCTTCGCCCCGGCCAGCACCCTGGATTTCGACAAAGTTGTGTTCAACACCGAGGCACACCCGCTGCGGCGAACCTGGTAAAATCACCGCGCCAGGCGAACATCCATCCAGACGGCGAGCGAGAGCACCGCGCCGCGCGCGATGAACTTAAACTCCGGCGAGACCGCAAGCAGCGTCATCCCATTGAGCAAACACGCCATGATGAGCGCACCGAACAGAACTCCCATCACGGTGCCGCGTCCCCCTCTTAAGCTCGCGCCTCCGATGACGCAGGCCGCGATCGCATCCAGCTCCATCAGGTCGCCTACCGTGGTCGTCGAAGCGCCGGAATAGGAAGTCTGCATAAAACCAGTGATGGCTGCGATTGCTCCCATAATGCAAAAGGCGCCCACCACCACTTTCGCGACGGGGATTCCCGAGATCACCGCCGCTTCTTCGTTGCCGCCAATCGCGTAGAGGTAACGCCCGAACGGAGTGTGCGTGGTGAGAGCGTAAATTACCAACGCAATGAGACCAAGAATGACCGCGGGCAAGGGAATTCCGCGGAATTTGTTCGTCACGACGACAACAAGAAAAGTGAGCTGGGCCGCAAGAAAGAGTTTGAGGAACACGAGCTCCCGATCTTCGACGGCCACTCCGTGTTCCTGCCGCGCCTTGCGCGAGCGCAGATGGGCCAAGACCAGGAAGGCCACGACGCCTGTGGCCAGCGCATATCCGGCCACGGGCGGCAAATAGTAGGTCGTCAGCAGGGAGTAAAGATTGGCCCGTCCACCCTGCCCGATCGGGATGGTCGAGTTGTGAATGACAAGCCAGAAGAGCCCCTTGAAGATGAGCAACCCGCCAAGGGTAATAATAAAAGCGGGCACTCGCTGGCGCACGATCACGTTGCCCATGCAGAACCAAATGAGAATTCCGATAAGGAGAGCCGCCCCCATGGCCAACGGCGCCGGCCAACGATGCTCGAAGACCAGCACACTTGCGATCCCGCCCAGGAGAACCAACCCCGCTCCCAACCGAGAGGTCGATGTGGCCGGGAAGAATAATCAACAGCATTCCCAGAGCGAGGGTGGCGGTAATCGAGAGTTCGGTCAGGAGCAGTGAGAGATTGCGAGCGCCCAGAAACTGCGGCGACATGATGGCGAAGAACGCGCAGATGATGACGAGAGCGATCAGGATCGAGAAATCGCGAAATGATTTTCTCGTTTCCATCATCAGGTCAGCTGCACCTTTGTTTGGCCGAGGGCAGCGGCGAGCAATTTTTCCGGAGTGGCTTCGGTGCGGGTGAATTCGCCGCCAACCCGGCCTTCGTGCAGCATCAGGATGCGATCGCTTAGGCCCATCAGCTCGGGCAGCTCGCTCGAGACGAGCACGACCGCTTTCCCCGCGTCCGTGAGCTGATTGATGATCTCGTAGATTTCCAGCTTCGCTCCGACATCGATTCCGCGCGTCGGTTCGTCGAGAAAAATCACGAGCGGCTCGGTCATGAGCGCCCGGCCCACCACGACCTTCTGCTGGTTGCCCCCGGAGAGCTTGCTGACCAGCGCCTCCAGTGTGGGGGCTTTCACGCGCAGCGATTGGAAAAAATGGTTGTTCCGCTCGAACTCCAGTCCCCGGTCGATCAGGCGATGGCTCGTTAGGTTTGGCAAAGACGAGAGCGAGAGATTGAAGCCGATCGGCTTCTCCAGGATCAGGCCGTAGCGGCGGCGATCTTCGCTCACCAGCACTAGGCCGTGCCGGATATTCTTGTCGGGTTTGCCTTCCCGCAGCTCGTGCCCATCGAGCCGGACTGTTCCGCTTTCGCGTTGGCCCCAGACCCCAAAAATGTGCATCAGCAGTTCGGTGCGACCGGCGCCCATGAGACCGCCGAGGCCGAGGACTTCGCCCGCGCGTAACGAGAAACTAATATCGTGAAGAAATTTCCTCCCCGTCTGGGGATTGGTCACGCTGACGTTTTCCACTTCCAGAACGGGTCCGCCCGGCCTGGTGGCGTGGCGGGGAAACAGGTCGGTGATTTCACGCCCCACCATGTGCCGGATCACTTCTGTCTTGTTCGTTTGCCTGGCCTCGAGCGTGACGACAGAGGAACCGTCGCGCAAGACGGTCAGGCGATCGCAGATCGCAAAAACTTCATCGAGTTTGTGCGAGATATAGATACTCGCGATGCCTCGGCCCCGGAGATCGCGCAGAATTTCGAGCAGAATCTGGACTTCGTGCTCCGTAAGCGCTGCGGTCGGCTCGTCTAAAATCAGAATTCGGGAATTCTTCGAGAGCGCCTTCACGATCTCGACGAGTTGTTTTTGTCCGACCCCGAGTTTCGCGACAGGCAGACCGGGATCGAGATCCACCTTGAATTTTTGGAGGAGCAGGCGCGCTTCGCGATGCACCCGGGGCCAATCGATCAATCCACTTCGAGTGCGCGGTTCGGAGCCGAGAAAAATGTTCTCGCCGATTGTCATGTCGTTCACGAGCGCTAGCTCCTGATAAATGACCGCGATCCCGGCGCGCTCCGCGTCCGCCAGCGAACGAAAGTTCGCCGGCTGCCCATCGACGAAAAACTCTCCCTCGTAGGAACCGTGCGGGTGAATCCCGGAAAGCACCTTGATCAAGGTCGACTTGCCGGCGCCGTTCTCGCCGCAGAGCGCATGGATTTCGCCCGCGCGCAGATCGAAGCTGACGCTCTTAAGCGCGACGACGCCCGGGAACCTTTTGACGATGTTTTCTGCTTTGAGGACGACCGATTTCATGCGCCGCTCACCGCTCGTTTCTAAGGCGACTGCTGGACCGGCGGTGCGCCGGAATAAACTTCAGCGGCCGTGTGAAATCCGTCCTTGATGACGGTGTCCATCATGTTGTCCTTCGTCACAATCACGACATCGAGCAGGATCGAGGGCACATCGGTTTTCCCATTGTTGATCTTGCTCGGGACAACCACGGGTTTGCGGCGGGCGATGTTGATCGCGACTTCCGCCGCTTGTCTGGCCAGTTGCGACACCGGTTTGTAAATGGTCATCGCCTGGGTGCCATTAACGATCCGCTGACAGGCGCTTAGCTCCGCGTCCTGTCCCGTGACCAGGATCTTACCGGCCAGGCCTTCTTCGGAGAGCGCCTGGATCGCGCCGCCCGCGGTCCCGTCGTTCGAGGCCAGGATTGCGTCGAAGTTTGGCCCGGCCCTGGTGATAGCCGCGTTCGCGATCTTCTTGGCGTTTTCCGGTTTCCAATCCTGGGTCCAGTCTTCGTGGATGACCTCGAACTCACCCTTGTTGATGAGCGGACCGAGAACATTGTCCTGTCCCTGCTTGTAGAGTAGAGCGTTGTGGTCGGTCTTCGCGCCATAGATTCGGACGATCTTTTTCCTGCCACCCATGGGGAGACGATCGACGAGGAATTGCGCTTGCAGCTCGCCCACCTTGACGTTGTCGAAAGTCATATAGAGATCGAGATCGCAATCGGTGATCAACCGATCGTAGGCGAGCACGGGGATGCCCGCGTCGTGCGCCATATTAACGGCTTTCGCCATGGCGCCACCGTTGTGCGGAACGATTACGAGCACATCGACGCCGCGGCTGATCAATGCCTGGACATCGCCGATTTGCCGGGTGTCATCGCTATTGGCCGATTGAACCAAAACCTCCGCGCCGAGTTCGTTGGCGCGCGCCACAAACAGATCGCGATCTCCCTGCCACCGTTCCTCCTTCAACGTATCCATCGAAAGACCGATGAGCGGTTTCGCGCGGGTCCTGACGCTTTCCGGCGCGGAGCCGCCGCGCGAAAGGACGAAGCCGGTGATCAGGCTAACGACACACGAGGCGACAACCAGAACAACCCGAAATTTCATAGAACGACGACGCCCGCCAGATGTTTCGTCGAAGTATATGACGGCCAATATTTAACGTCTGCAAGCGCCATTGATCAAGGCCCGTACCCGACCTGCCAGCTCATACAAGGCCTAATCCAAAGATTCATGATTTAGAGGAGCCTTGACGAAGGACTTCCTTAGTCCGACAAGACAACGCTTATTCGGTTCTTGGGCCCGGCTTAGATTATTCCCCCTCTTGCTTAAGCGCGTTATTAACCGCCGCGGCATAACTGGTGATAAGCGTCTCTCCCTTGGCGCTGCGCGGTCGGAGAAGATCAGCCCGAACGACTTCTACATCGCTCACCAGTTCCAACTGAAACTCTTTCAGCCCGTCCCTTTCGGGTAACTTGTTGGACGCGCGGTAAGCATACTCGGCGAGCCTTAGGAGAAAGTAATGTTCTCCCGTAGAAGCTGCGCATCCGTTGTAATAGACGCGTTGTAGAAACTGCAGTTTGTCTCGTCGGGTGCGGAACGCGAGCGTGCGCGGAAGCAGACTGCGATCAGAAGGCGCCCAGTGCTCGGCAAAGACTGCCAGGCGCAGAGTATGGAGGCGACCCCACCACAAAGACGAATGCGTCTTACCGGAAAGGGAGTGCTGCGCGCTTTCCAATGCGAGGATGGCGTCATCCAGTTTGGCGAAGTGTTGGCGCCGGAGCCCCTCAAAATTTTCCTCCCACCAGACGCGAGGACCGGGATTAGCTTCCCCGGCGAAATATCGATGAGCCCATTGCTCCGCAATCAGGGCATCCAATTTTGCAAGGCCACTTTTCCTGCGTTCGCAGATTTTCTTTTTGAAGGCGCCTGCGCTCTTCAAGCTGCGATTGCCATTCAATAATAAGAGCAAGCGGCGCAAAAGTCTGGCTTCACTGAGATGAACTTCGGTTCGGCGTAGTTCGATAATGCCGATCTCCAGCGGTTCCACAGCTCCTTCGCTTTTTGAAAGGAGCGCGTGGGCTTCATTGAGTCGCCGGTGCGCCTCATAAAAACGTCCCAGGCGCCCGAGGGCCAGGCCATAAACCGTGCTGGCGCGTATTCGCAGTCGCAGATCTTCCGGGAGCAAATCAGGATGAACGTCGAAGGCGAGGTCAAGCGCCTGTCCGCATAAGGCACATGCTCGCACCCAGGTCCGCGCCACCTCCAACGATGGCGCCAGAGGCTCCGTCAGCCGCTCCTCATTTCCACGGCCCAATGGCAGTACCCGCTGATGCTCGAGGAGCTTCGCGCGGCGCACGTGGAGATAGCCGGCCTCGAAAAGCGTCTGGGCCGCGTTCAACGTCTCGGCAGGCCTGCGCGATCCGGGAGAGAGGCATCGATCACGCCATCCCCTCAACCTGTTGCGTAAAGCAAACGGCACATCGGCCGAGGCAGAAGCAGCCTTCTTCTCCTGGGGATCATGCCCCTTCAGTGCGTTGACGAGGCTGCGCGCCAGCGCAATGCCATCCTTACAGGGCATCCCGCCGCTGATAGATTTCGCGAGAGCGGCCCAAAAATCACTCTGCGCCAACGTCGCGCAATCACGCGAGAACATAGGAGGCCCTTCCCGCCCAAAAAGAGATCTGTATGCATTTTTTCCACCGCGGGAGAGATCCGCGGAGACCCCGAAGGCCCGGAGCGGAATGTCCCTGTTATCCATTCGCGGCAAGCGCTGAAATTCCGCCCGGAGAGTGTCGAGCCATTCTCCTCGGGGCAGGGGTTCCAAGCCATGGAGGCGCCCCTCTTCCCTGCGCTCCTTTTCGAGCCGGCGGAAGACTTGGTCGAGCTGTGCTATCAGTTGATAACCGGCGCCTTCCGGCGATGCGAGACTAAACCAACCGTGGCCTTCACTCGGTTGAGACCAAAATTGAATGGACCGGTGTCCCAGCCGCAGACCCTTGAGCATTTCGTAAAAGGCGCGACGCGCCAAACGATGACGGTAGCGCACGGCAGTTTCCTTCTTCGGAGTCGAAGGGGAAACGGCGCAACGGACATAATTGAGACACTGATAATAATGATAGAGCGATTCGAGTAGCGGCATCGCGTGGCCCGTGGCGCGATAAGCGCGCCCGTACCAATCCGCGATCCAAAAATGCGTTTCAGCCCGGGCTTGAACAGCGAACTGGGGAGTTTTGTTTTCGCTGGATTCGCTGGGCAGACAGATCGGCCCCATGTTTTCGATCAACGCCAATATCCCAAGACGCGCGTCGCGATGCATCCAGGCGTGTCCGCCTGGCTTGCGAAAAAGGATGTGCGCCTGATTGAGTTCATTTTGCCAGGCGCGAACGTCTTCTCGTCGCAACTGATCATTATCGATACCGGCGTCGTTCAACCGGTAGGGACAAGGATAAACTGCTTCGGACATGAGTGCGGCGATGTGTCGCGATTGACGGAAATGCACTGCGGCATAAAGGAATCGACCGCGGCTCCCGATGCTCGTCGCTTTGCTGGCTCCGCCTCGCAAATCCGGGAGCCAGTCGTCCACGACTGTCTGGAAGCTTGCTTCGAATTGTCCGGAGAGTCCCGAAGGGCTCGCGGAGACAGGTTCGGAATACCCCGCGCAAATTGTGTCGGGTTCCGCTTCATCGCAAAGTTTGTGGCGCTGAAAAAGTTCGGGCGCCTTCCTTCTGGCTGCCTCCCAGGGCGGCCGGTCCTTCGCTGGGATCGTGCCCTCGATTCCTTCTATGATCTGGTCGAGAAAGAGTTCCTTATCCGCTTCCCTGTCGCACCATGCCTTTGTCTTGCTGTGCGGAGCATAGAGAATATTAAATCCTTGGAGCGATCCGTCGCTAGATGGCTCACGCAAGGCCCGCAACAGGACGGCCAGCGCCTCGTATTCCGACGTTTTCCAATAGCGCCTTTGCCAGCTCGCGCACCCGCCGGGGCCATTACGTCCATCGAGCACTATCAACCAATCTTTGGGATCAAATCCCCAAGCCCGGATGAGGCTGTGAAGATGGGCCAGCCACTTGCTCCGGTTCACCACTGGATCCGAACCGAGCTCTGGGACAAAGCGTGCGTGATCGAGCTGGAAACGGCCGATCCGGATGGCGAGGGTCGCGAAGATTTTGTGCGCGAGCGCGAGGGTGTCGGTGTAGTCCTCCAACTCGAGCCACATGCCCTGTAATTGGGGCTCACCGGTCGTGAGTTTGTAAAATGCGTGGCGCAGCGGAGAGGTCAGTTCGGTGGGTCCATCGACGACCACAATTTTGCCCTCCAGAGCTTGTCCGCGCACTACGTCGCTTATCTTATCACCCAGCTCTTCGTCCTCTTTGGTCGAGGGCGACTCATCGGAGAAGCGATCGAATGAAACGCCCGGCGGTCCGTTAGCGCTGAACTGATAAGCAAAGCCGCCGCGCGGCAGGCTCAAAGTCAGGCGCTGGTAAAGTTCGTAGAGAAGGAGATCGAGACGGTAGGTCTTGGTCAGGATGATCCGTGGCTTGGGGACTTGGCTAAGCGCTTCTTCCTCGTCCACAATATTATAATTCTCATGGGCAAAGATTCGGTTGAAATTCACCAGGTCCGCCTCCGAATAACAGACCCACAACACCTCCGCGTTCTTGTCAGTATCGAGCAAATACTTAATCATCTGCACGCAGCGCGGATCCGATCCCGAGTAGCCGCAGACTAGCAGCAGCCCCGGCAGAAAACCGCTTCCGGCCTTGTCGCCGGGGTTACAACCTCGGACGTAGCTGAAAAAACGACGCTTGTCCTGGCGGTTTAGTTCGACGTCATCCAACTCATGCTCAGGAGCCGCAGGGGCCGCGGCATCCACGGGCAGCGCGGTTGGCCGGTCGACCCGTGTCTCCACCAGGCCACCGTGAAGTTTTATTATGCAATTCTGTGAGTGGACCGTGTCGGCATCTGGCAGACCGCCACGCTTGCTCACGGGAATCACCTCGTATCGCTCGCCCAACTGGGCAAAGGCATCTTCGATGAGACTGTCGAAATTCGTCGTCAGGATCGTGCGAATGCGGGCTCGCCCCGCCAGGTGACAGAGCATCGTATGGGCAAGGTTCGGTTTGCGTCCACGCGTGATGTGAATATTGAAGGAATCGATGACGGCTTGATCCGGCTTCCCCGTGGCCTGAAGCGTATCGTCGCTGACTTCGAGCTGGGCGAGAAAATTCAAGGTCGTTTGCCAATCGTGGAGGCTAATGACCGATTTCATTGCAAGAGAATCCGGTGAAGTCGGTGAACGATTCGGGTCCTCTTCGATAAGGGTCCACACACTCCCCTTCTGTTTGAAGGCCTTGACCAGTTCAGGAAAATTCTCGGGACCGACCGCGGCCTCGATTTCGTCGCGGAGAATGCTGGGAAGAAGTGAGTCGCGCGTTTCAGCTTCGAGTTTCGCAGCTTCCAGTTTCGCAGCTTCCAGCTTCGACGATGTTCCCTCCGGGCGGGCGCCGGGAGTTCGCTTTTTTGGCAGGGACTTTAGAATTTCCAGGTCGCAGCGACGGATGAGGTCCCACACCCAATTGAGAGCAATTTGCACTTCGCTTGGCGTCGCGGGCGCCGGCCATCCTTGCTCACGCAAATCAAGCCGCTGTTCTTTCGATTGCGATGAGGTTATTGCGACGCAGCGGTAAAGTGTCCAAACCAGATAACCATCGAACTGGCGTCCGGTGCTGATGCCGGAAGCAGCGGAGACTCCGCTCCCTATGAAGGGTACCAGCCCTGCCCCAGCCTGCACTTGATCGGCCACCCACTCTGTGAACGTCTTTGGACTTACGCAGTTGCTAGCTTTCATATGATTTCACCAATGAGCTGCGCGCGCAGGAACAATAAGACCATGCGCCGCAAATTCCACGAGACACCGGCACGAGGGCGGGCCACGAGCGCAGCCTACCCTTCTCCTGCAAGAGCAGAGGACAGATGGCAGAACGCAGCGCGAAGACGAACAATGAGGGATCGATCATTAGGGGGGACAAACGATCCGTTAAAAGCACGAAAACGTCGTGCCATTCAACACAATTTCATCCGGACTTATTTGAATCACGAGGCGCCCAACCATCACAGGGGTGGAAGATGAATCGCCGCCAACATGCAGCGCGCGCTACCGCCGGCCAGTTCGATCGTGGGAAGTGCCAGCGGCAGAAGTCGGGCGTGGCGTTCGATCTCTTTTCGTTGCTCGTTGGTCAGCGCTTCCGCGGCACGACTTGAGAGAACCAGCAGCTTATCGGAATCGTTGCACAATTCGAGGGCGTTGCCGGCGAAGTTTGCAATCTGAGCGCGCGTCAGCTCGATCACTTTCTTCCCGCTGGCTTCGAGTCGATGGCGAATGGTTTCCCGCTGACCGGGATCCGCAATCATCTCCAATCCGATCAAGGCAAATTCGGAACCAACACACATAACAACGTTGGTATGATAGATCGGACGGCCGTCGTCCCCCACGCTCTCGAAAAGGACCGGCTCGAAATTGAAATCCTGGGCAAACCTTTCGACCAGAGCGCGGTCGGACCGCTTGGAGAGCGAGACGTAGGCGATGCGATTGACGTAATCGAGAACGAGGCTTCCCGTGCCTTCGAGATAGAGCCCGCTCTGTTCGTAGGAGGAGTAATCGATTAGCGCGCTGATTCGATAGAACTTGCCCAGCTCGTCGATCAGATCCCGCCGCCGCTCGTTTCGGCGCGCGGGGGAATACATTGGGTAAAGAGCGACTCGGCCGTCAGGGTGCGTGGAAAACCAGTTGTTCGGAAAAACGGCGTCCGGTTTCTCCGGCGCCGCGGTGTCTTCGAAAATATGAACCGTCACCCCGGCGCCGCGCAGTAATTCCACCGCCTGGTCGAACTCCTCTTGTGCGGTCCTGGAAATGACAGCGGCGTCTGCATTTGCGGCTTCGCGTTGAAACGCGTTATCGGAAGCCGTCTCCGGATTGGGATAAAAGCGGAACGGCCGAATCATGGCGACGGCATTCGCGCTCTGCTGAGTCATACTTCTGTTTCTCCGGGCGGACACGCCGCCCTCTAATCATGCGGCGACGCTCTCGTTGGTCACGACTGCCGGTGAACTCGGTGGTCGCGGCCGCTTCGTTCCGCGATACCGCCAGATCGCGAAGGCGACGAATAACAAATCCGCGATGACAAAGCTGACCACGTAGGTCTCGCCGCCAAGGCCAAAGCCATAGCTGTGGAGCCCTTTGCCCAGCACGAAATTCACCCCATACCACGCCATCAGCACTGCCAGAAAACAAACGACGCTCGCCACGACCAATCCAAATTGCGTCCACCAACCCGCCAGCCGCCCATGCAAAGTCAGGATGTAACAAAGCAGCGCGATCAGGGCCCACGTCTCCTTCGGGTCCCAGCCCCAGAACCGTCCCCAGGAATAATTGGCCCAGACGCCGCCGAGAATTGTGCCAGCCGCCAGGAGAATCACGCCCAGCTGAATGATGCGGTACAACCAAAAATGCATCGGCTGATTGGCCCGTGCCGCCACGGGTTTGAGCAGATAAAAAAGGAGGAAGATGTGACCGAATCCCCACGCGAGCAGAAAGGCGGAATAGCCCAGGGTGATCGTTAGGACATGAATCGTGAGCCAGAAATTGTCACGCAACACCGGCACGAGCGGATCGATGCTGGACGGCATCGCGATTGGCATCTGATGCACGAGAAGGAGCGCCAGAAGCGACGCGGGCAGGGCAGCGAGCAGATACACGAGCGTTCGGTAACGTGCGAAAAAGATCATGCCGAAAAACAAAACCGCGAACGAGACCCAGATGATCGACTCGTACATGTTGGTCACCGGTGGACGGCCCGCGATCAGGCAGCGCAGCACGATCCCAGTCGCATGCAGGAGCAGGCCGACGAGCGCGAGGGAGACGCCGATCCATTTCACCGCTCCGCCTTTGTCGCGCAGATACGCCACCGCGAGCAAAAGCAACGCGACGCCGTAGCTCAAAGCCGCGCGATAGAAGCCGTCGAAGTGATTGTAGAAATACTCCAGGCGCAGTTGTGATTCCGCCGGATAAATCTTCGGGCTCAACCCCCGCAATCCATCGCGCAGCTGATTCGCCGCGCGGCTGAATTGGAATCCGTCGCCCTTGCCATACGCGTTTGCGAGCGTCTGCAACTGCGTCTCGGGCCCGGCGAATCGGGCCGCATCATAATATTGGCCAAAGGCCGGAGGCACGAGCCAGGGGTCCGTCGTCTTTTCCGGCGCCGGCACGAGCAGAAAGGCGCTCCCGTCCATGACATGCGCGAAAAGCGCCAGCCTTTCGCTTACACTCATCACTTCACTCTGGAGCCGGTCCAGGGGCTTCTCGGCCTTCCGGAGCGCGTGCGCTTCCCCGGCGAGCACGTTCAATTCCGGTAGCGACGTCAATTGCGTGAAGGAAAATCTTCGCTGCGTCTTATCGAGACCGAGCTTCTCGGTGAGTTGCCCGAGCGACACCAAAATCATCGGCTCGCTCTTCCAGTCGTGCGTATCGAGGAGCATCGACAGCATGAAGTCGTTCGCCTGCCATTTTTTGCCGCGCGTGTCGGTGTAGCTCGATCGCCCGGTGGTCTTGATCAACGTCTCGCGCGCAAACGTGTCAATCGGCTTGCGGCGCCCGCCATCCTGAACGGCCAGCAATCCCCATTGCTTGAAATCGAGCGAGCTCGAATCGGCCGCGGGCATATCGGATTGCCCGAAGCACGCGCCCATGAGGAGAAGGCTGATCGCCGGAATGAAAAATCGTAAGCGCATAAGGTGCGAGGGCCGCAATGTAGCGCCTCTTTCAAGGCGCTGTCGAGCGGAGCCTCGTCAGTTTGGAGACATCAAGCACGGCAAACGAGTGAAACAAATGTAGCCGCGGTCCCGCGCCTGCGGGATCGCCGTGCCAGTAAATCACAACGCCCCGGCAGAGCGGGGCGGCTACAGCGCAAAATCTCTTCCCTGTTTTTCCCGCGTTCTTGATTATTCTTGTCTCATGAGAACAGCATTTGCCGTCGTCGCCTCTTTCCTCCTGTCTGCCATCGCCATTTCCGCAGAACAGGCCACCGAACCCGTGAAAGTTGGCGCCTTCACTTTCGCCGCGCCGGAGGGCTGGAAGAAAGTGACGCCCTCCTCGGCGATGCGCAAAGCGCAGCTCGAAATCACGCACGGCTCGGACAAGGCCGAGGTGACTTTCTTTCAATTTGGCGCAGGCCAGGGCGGTAGTGTGACGGAAAATGTCACCCGCTGGTTCGCGCAGTTTCCCGGCAGTGAAGAGAAACGGAAGACGGAAACGGTCCAGGCCGGCTCCGTGAAAATCACCTACGCCATGACTGAGGGAACTTTCAGCAGCGGCATGCCCGGCGGTCCGACTACGCCAATGACTGGTTATGCACTCTACGGCGCGATCCTGGAAAGTCCGGACGGAAACGTCTTTATCAAGATGACCGGCCCGGAAGCCGTCGTGAAATCCTCGAGCGAGGCCTTCAAGAAGATGATCTCCGACGCCGCGAAGAACTCAGCGCCGCGGGCCTAACGCCCTGCCTGGGCTGGCCCGTCTTTCACCACGCGGGAGGGGGCTGTCGTCAAAAATTTTCTCGTCGAGAAATTCCGGCACTGGTATTCCTGCGCCTATATGAGCTTCTTAGACCAAAACGCAAAACGCATGAGATTGGCCGCTTTGTTGATCGTGGCAGCCGCAGTTTCTTTCACCGCCAGCACGGCCCTGGCCGCTCCCCTGAGCAGATCGTTAGTGGAACTTGAGTCCCATATTAACTGGAGCGCGGTGGACAACGCGTGGAAAAACACCCGACCCCGCTGGGTCGCCGCGACCGGCGCCTGTGACGATTCCGAATGCGTGGCCAGGCAATTACTGGAACTCGAAGCGCACGTAAAATGGAAAGCAGTCGAAGGCGCCTGGACAAAAAGAAGGACCGGCTGGGTGAACGATTGCAAATCCGCCACCACCGACGTCGAGGTCGCGCGGCTCTTGTTAGAGTTTGAGCAAAACGTCGGCTGGCAAGCTGTTGATGCAGGCTGGAAGGCTGTCCGAGACGGATGGGTTGCGCGCGTAAAGGGCAATTGAGATTCCGGCCCCGCAGCGGGAGTCCGCCGCCGGCCTACTTCTTGCGCGGAACGATCACGTTTTCCGAACCGGCACTGTAGATAGCCATGCGGTCGAATTGGCCCGCGGAGTTGCGCAGGAATTCGACGGCGACGCCGGTGAGATCTTTGAGCCGGAAATAGGTCCCGCGCACCGGAATCAGTTCCCGAACATTTCCGAGCACGATGTATTGAAGGACGTTGTCTTCGCGCACCGCGATGGTGACGGGGACACCGCCGTTATCGTACACGCCCGCGAGCGGCTCGAGGAATTTACGATCGCGCATCTCGGCGGGCGGCTGGCGCGCAAAGACGATCGGGTCCACGTTCGGCTCGAGCGGCACGGAAAGGCTGGCTATCTCGCCACTGAAGTCGCTGTTGAATTGAACCCGCGTCAATTCGAGCGGGTTTTGCCGGTCGGCCGGGCTTTGGAAAACCTCGTAATGCCAGTGCTCGAGCGGGGTGGTAAACTTGTTGTAGCTCAACATCAGGCGATCCTTTTCCAGCCGCACCTTCATTGGACCGTAACCGGGATGCGAATATTCGGCGGCGTATTCAGCCAGGGGGCGGGCGGGTTTCGTGTTCGGTTTGCGATCGGTTATTCCAGCGGCCTTGGCGGCGTCTTCGCTCTCAAAGCCTTTTTCCTCCATCTGGCGATGACGCGCGAAGAGTCCGCTGCTTTCCATGCCTAACAAACGATCGACGATCTCGAACGGAAGCGCATCACGCAGACGGGTGCCCGATCGGTTGGCCAGGACCATCACGCCGATCTTCTTCGAGGGCACCAGGACGAGCGAGGCACTGACGCCGTCGATGTTCCCGCCGTGATGCGCGATCTCGATGCCGCGATAGGTCTGAACGAACAGGCCCATCCCGTAGCTCCGGAAGCCGAAAAGGTCCGAGAAGGCATCTTTCCCGCTCGGCATTTGCGGCTGCATCATTGCTTGCACGTCGGACTCGAGCAGAACCCGTTTACCTTCGAACAGGCCGCCCGCCAGCATCATCTTCATGTAACGCGCCATCTCGTCGACGGAAGAATTGATCGCGCCGGCGGGACCGGCGGCGTCGAGTCCGCTGTGTTCGATCCGGACGACTTCGCGTTTCGTGTTTAACTCGTAGGCTTGGGAGTAATTCGCGTCGGCGTGCATCGCGGCGATGCTGAAATTCGAGCGCTTCATCCCGAGCGGCGTGAAGAGCGCGTTCTTCACCAGATCTTCCCAGCTGCTCTTGGAAATCTGGCCGCCGAGATATCCGGCGGTCATGAACATCAGGTTGTTGTATTGGAACCGGACCCGCAGATCGCGGCTCAGCTCAAAGAAGGGAAGCCGATGATAGATCTGTTCGCGGTTCAGATCGGTCCCGTACCAGATCGCGTCGTGCCGCGGCAGCCCGCTGCGATGGGTGACCAGGTCGCGCGGAGTGAGATGCGACGTGGCGTATTCATTGTTCATCCGAAAATCCGGGAGGTATTCCCAGACCGGTTTGTCCCAATCGAGCTTTCCCTGCCGGACGAGGGTGGCGAGCGCCGCCACCGTGAACTGCTTGGTCACCGACGCGATCGGCATCTGCGTCTCCGCGGCCATCGGCACCTTCTTCTCCACGTCGCGCAGGCCGTATCCCTTCGACAGCACGACCTCGTCCCCGAGCACGACCGCGACCGCGACGCCGGGAACCTGAAACGTCTTCAGCTCCTGTTCGATGACGGCGTCAATCCCGGAAAGCGCCTGAGCTGGAGAGGGCTCGTTCGCATCCAGCGTTAGGACAAGGAAGAGGAAACTGAAAAAGAAGGCCGTTGCTTTCATGGAATAGGCAGAGATTGGATCAGGTTCTTTTTCGATAGAGGTATCGGAACGGTCTCCGTTTAGCAATTCACGTCCACGCTAACGGCTGACTTCCTCGGGATGATACTTTTTCCAATATCGCACCGCTCCGCCCACCGCCATGAAGGTCGGATCGGCGCATTCGTAATCCCGGATCTCATCTTCGGTGGCGCCGTTCATTCGCAGATCGTCGGCTACATATTCGGCGAAGGCCGGGAGCATTGTTTCTTCGCCTTCGCCGGCCCGGAGTTGATCACGAAACCAAACCGACCAACGATCGATCCGCGCGGCGAGCGCGTCGAGATGCGCTGAGACAGAACCTTCGACGAGACCGAAATGCGGCAGAAATAATTTCTCCGCGTTGAGAGCACGGACTTTTTCGATCGACTCCTGCCACGACTCGATGTGCAACTCCGGCGGGACGAAGGGCGGGACCGGCGGACCTCCGCCCAGGCGGACCCCGGCCACGTCGCCACCAAAGACATTATTTTCCCATTGATAAACATGGTGGTGACTGGCGTGGCCCGGTGTCGCGATTGCGCGCACTTCAAATTGGCCAACCCGAACGACCTCCATGTCCTGCAGAACCCTGACGTTTTGTTCGGAGATCGGCGCGAACTGCCCCCAGAGCCTTTCCATTTCGTCGCCGTAAATGCGAGTGGCGGAGTCGATGAGCCGGGACGGATCAATCAGATGCGGCCCGCCGCGAGGATGGACGTAAATGGTCGCGCCGAGTTTCGCGAAGCGCCAGGCCGCGCCGGCGTGATCGAAATGAATGTGGCTGAGAAACACGTGCCGCACCTGCTCGGCGACGAAGCCCGCTTGCTGGAGCTGTTCGGTTAGGTTGACGAAGGTCGATTCCGGTCCGGTGTCGAAGAGCGCAAGCCCGTCACCAGTCTCGAGCGCCGTTGCGGCGATGATGCCCGGCTGGCCGAGCTGTCGCGTATCGAAAACATGGACGGCCACGGGACGAAGTGTCGACTGAAACTAGGCCGGGAGAAAGCAGTGAGTTAAGGGTCCGAACGATGAAGATCGAAAAGAAATTCTGGCCGTGGCACGAAATATCGTTGACGGCTGCGACTCATTTGTGAGAAATATGAGAATTACTAGAAACAACCGGTCGCTCACCTGACCACATCCCAATCCAATAACCTATGAATAGACTCGGCCTAATTCTCGGCGTGACAGTGGTAATCACCGTTCTCATGTGCTGGCTTATCCCTTCGCCGATAATTAACTAGGCGGGTTGGACTTACCTGGGCTTGGCCGGCGGAATCCCGCGGGCTGAAACGAGGTAAACGGCGAAGCTGCCGAGCCAGTGCCCGCCTTCGTAATGCGCGCCGGTCACGGCCGCCAAACCGGCCTGCCGGTGGGTGTCAGCCGCCGCCGAGAGTGCTGCCCGGCGCGGATCGCCGGCGGGAAGACCTGAGAGAATACCTTCGAGCATCCAGGCGCGGCTCAGATTTAGACCGTCGAGGTGGGCGAGCTTTGGGTCGCTCGGATCGGGCGAGACTGTCACCGGCAGCCAGTTTGGTTTGGCTGTAGCGGGGATTTGGGGGATGAATTCCTTCAACCATCGAGCGAAATCCCCGGACGGCAGCACCCGCCGCATCGCATCCGCTTCTGCGAGGCAGGGCGAAAGGAAATCCTCGCCCGAGGGCTCGTAAGCCATGGGGCAACTCTTGTCCGCAAGAAAGAATTTTCGCGCCTGATTGGTGAGCAGCTTGGCAAAGCTTTCGTTCCCGGTTGCCCGCGCGTAATCGAGCATGAGGCCCAGCGCGAAGGCGGTCTGGGCGTGTTCTCCGATCCGAACGGGATGCGACAGCTTCGGTAACCACGTCTTTAATCGATCGAGGGCCGCCTCTTCGAGTGGACGCAGGTTCGCCAGCATTTCTTTCGCTTCCGGATCATCCCATTCGTGCAGTTCGGCGATCAATTGCAGCAGCCACGCCAATCCGTAGGGCCGTTCGAAGTTCGCGCGGCCCTTCTCGCGCAGGTACACCGCCTCTTGCTTCAGGTTCTCGGCGGTGAGGCTCTGGCGCAGCGCGGCCCGCGCCGGTTTGGCGAACGGCGCCTCGGGAAATTTCCGCGCCAGTCGGACGAGGAGCCAATGCCCATGCACGGACGAATGCCAGTCGTAGCAGCCGAAGAAAGCGGGGGTGAGCTGGCGCGGCGGAGCGACGTCGGCGTCGCTATTCAGGACGTGGCTGATCTTGTTCGGATATTCCTGATGAACGCAGGCCAGAGCGAGACCCGCGAATCGTTCCGCGGCCGCGACGTCAAACTTCGGAACAGGGTTCTCGGCGGCAGCGGCGATTACCGGAAGCAGCAGTACCGCAGAGACAAGGATCTTCACCATGCCGGTTGATTCGCGCCGCCGGGACTTCTCTCAAACCCCCGGAGCTGCCCAGGGCGCTTCAGCCAGCTTCGGGCTCAACGGAACCGGTTCACCGCCGCGGCTGAGGTAGAGCGCATAAAGCTGCTTGTTCAGGTGCGTCCAGGAGAAGTAGATCACCACGCTAGCGAAATACACGCCCACACAGAAAACGAGCATCCCGAGGAACGTTAGGACGATGCTCGCTGCCACGACAAAAAGAGAACTGAGCACGACCTCCTTCCAGGTGAGCGCGAGAAACCGTTTCACGAATCCGACATCAAATGACTTGGCAAAATCCTGCACGATCGAAGCACGTATCTTCAGCGGCACCAGCACCAGCATCATGCCGATAAGGATGACTGCCCAAGTCAGCATCATCAGAATCGTGATGATAGCAGCGAAACAGCCCGCGACGTTCGCTTCACCCCCCGTGGAAGCTCCACCTGCCAACATCGCGGGTATCATCAGAATCCAGAACAGCGGCATCAGCACGATGCTCACTCCAATCCCGGCGACGAAAGTCACTAGAAAAGGCCACAGGCCGCGCTCCAGATATTTACCGAAGTGCGAGAAATCGAAGTCGGGGAACGTCTCGAATCTCTGGTCCTGGCGCGCCCAAAATCCGGTGATGAGCCAGCCCAGAACGACAATCGGTCCGACGATTGGAATCAACACGCACACACCGCCCAGCAGCAGATTCATCATCCACTTCGGGCTTTTGAAGAAATCGAAGACGGAGTCAGTGTAATTCACGGTGACGAATGTAAGGATTAACGCCGGGCGGTGTTCACAAGCAAGATTGGAAATCGCCCCCAGCGCCGACGCTAGGCGCCCACTTTCAAATCTTCCGGACGAATGGGCAGACGCCGGATGCGTTTGCCGGTGGCGGCGAAAATCGCGTTCACGATGGCGGGCGCAATCGGAGGCACGGGCGCCTCACTCATGCCAAATGGCTGCGTCGCCTCGCTCGGGACGATGTGCACTTCGATCGCAGGCGCGTCGCGCATCCGGGCCACGCCGTAATCGGCATAGGTCGCCTGTTGCGCCATGCCGCCACGAAAGGTGATCTCGCCCAGGAGCGACGAAATTCCCCAAATTACTCCACCCTGAACCTGCTCCTCGACGCCGGTTGGATTGACGACGAGACCGCAATCGACGGCCGCCACCACACGCTCCACTCGCACCTTGCCGGCATCGTCCACTGCCACGTCCACGACGTAGGCGATGTGGGTTTCCCCATCATAAGTGTTGCAGGCCACCCCGCGCCCATGCCGAGCGGCCATGGCCCCGCCCCAGCCCGATTTTTCCCCCACGACTTCGAGCACCCGCCGCAAACGCCGTCGATCGATCGTCCACGCACCGGCCTTGACTGTGTCCGGTCCCTTGAGCAACTCGAGGCGAAATTCGAGCGGATCCTTGCCGCGGACGCGCGCCAGTTCATCGAAGAACGCCTCGCGGGCAAAGACACTCGAAGCCGCAGAAGCCGCTCGTCCCGGACCGTGCCGCACCGGAATATCGACCGCGACGTAGGCCGTTTCGATCGAGGGAATGGCGTAGGGCACGTCATAAACACCCCAGGAAAGTTCCTGAAAAAAGCCGGCATCGCGCGCTTCCGCGGGATTAGGCGATCTAACATTGTGTGGCGAGCCCGCCTTGGTGTGCCGCCAGGCCACAACCGCGTCCGTCGAATCCAAACCGGCGGAGAGCCGATGCGCCGACGCGGCCTGGAAATGACCGTTCCTCATGTCATCCGTCCGGGTCCAGAGCACCTGCACAGGCGTTTTGACGGCACGAGAAATTTCCGCTGCTTCCAACGCGTAATCGACCGCGAGCCGCCGCCCAAATCCACCACCCATCAAGGTCACGTTCACTTCGACTTTTTCCGGCGTCAGACCGAGAAATTTCGCCACGTCGTCCTGCAACGAATTCGGGGCCTGAGTCGGCGCCCAGATGATGCAGCGATCCGCCTGCACATCGGCGACGCAATTCATGGTCTCGACAGGAGCGTGCGCGTAGAAAGGATAATAGTAGCTCCCGTAAATTGTTCGCATGGCCGAGCGAGCGCCCGCCGGCGGTTCCTCTTTGCGGGTAATGAAACCTTTCTGCTCCGAAGCGTCGTCCAACCGTTTGAAATGTGCTTCCGAATCGAACGAATTCGCGGGCGGATCCCCCCATTCGACCGCGAGCGCGGCGCGGCCTTTCAAGGCAGCCCAGGTCGTCTCACCGACCACCGCTATTCCGCCCGCCAGCGGGACCAGGCGCACACCGTGAACCGCAAGCGCCTTTGCGTCTTGCGAACTCTTCGGTTTCGCCCCCGGCCGGGGTGCTCGTTCGATCGAGGCGTAGAGCATCTTCGGGATTTTTGCGTCGAGGCCGTAGCGCGCCGCGCCTGTCACGATGGCGCGTCCATCGATGCATTTTGTGGGCTTCCCGATCAGGTGGAAATCGCTCGCATTCTTGAGCGGCGCATCGATTGGGACGGGAAGTTTTCCCGCGTCCGCGACGAGCTCGCCGTACTTGAAACGGCGTTTGCTCGCCGCGTGGACGATCTCGCCCTTTGCCGCGGAGCAGGTCGCGCGATCCACTTTCCATCGTGCCGCCGCAACGGTGATGAGCATTTCCCGCGCGGCGGCCCCGGCCTGCCGAAGGATCTTCCAACTGGTTGCGACGCTGGATCTGCGGCCAGTCTCAAGTTCCTTGAACTCCGGACCCGGCGAGGCTTGGACCAACTTGATCCGCGACCAATCGGCTTCCAGCTCGTCGGCCAGAATCATCGCGAGCGATGTGCGAACGCCCTGACCCATCTCGGATTTTCCGATGGTCAAAGTTACGCTCCCGTCTCCATCCACGCGGATCCATCCATTCGGTTTGAATTGCCCTGTCCCCTCTTTTTTCGCCTCGTCCTTGGTCGCCTCTTTTTTTGCCGAACCCTTTGTTGCTCCGAAAAGCCCATTCTCGTCGAAGGCGACGACCAGCGACGCGCCTCCCAGCGCGGCTGTCTTAAGAAAGGCGCGGCGAGAAGTGATCATGGTTTTTTCTGGGTCTTAAGCGCGGTGGCGGCCCGCCGAATTGCCTTGCGCATGCGCGGGTAGGTCCCGCACCGGCAAACCGAATCCGCCATCGCCGCGTCGATCTGGTCATCGGTCGGGTCGGGATGTTCGCGTAATAGTCCGCACGCGGTCAGAATCATTCCCGGCTGGCAGAACCCGCATTGCATCACGTCTTCCTCCAGCCACGCGCGCTGACACGGATGGCTGGCATCCTTTGATAATCCTTCGATCGTGACGAAATCGCGCCCTTTCGCCTGGCTCGCGGAGATCTGGCAGGAGCGGACCGCCTTTCCTTTTTCGAGGATCGTGCACGAACCGCAAACGCCCATGCCGCAGCCAAACTTAGTCCCGATCAGCGCGAGCGTATCACGCAGAACCCAGACGAGTGGCGTATCGTCGTCGACCTTAACGGTTCGCTTGGTGCCGTTGACGGTGAGGCTAATGTCGCTCATGCGCGGCATAATGATGCCGGACTAAATTAATTTGTCAGGCGTAATCGGGAGGTTGCCGGGTTGTTCCCGTCACGCGCGAATGGATCGCGCGTTCCGGACCATCAGCTCGCCTGCGCCGGAGCGACAGGGCACGCCTGACGCAGGTCGTCCAAGCGCGTTTGCGTGATCCGTAATTGGCGAAGTGTTCCCAGGAATCGCTCAAAGCGCGGGGTGTTCAGCGATCGAAAGCCTTCCTGCTGGATTTCGGCAAAGGCGCGAGCGATCGCTTCACCTGCCACCGCGTGCATTTTCGGATCGGCCGGAAACGCATCGTGTGATTGGGATGGGTCAAGGTTCTCGAGGAGAAACTCCGGCAGGAAATGCGACTGGTGCATTTGGTAGGCGCGAGCGCCGAACCGAAAAAGTTCGCCCGCCAAATCGCGGAACCGGCGCTCGCCCCGCGCTTCCCAGTGTCGCGCCAGCTTCATGCCGCCCTCCACCGCATCGGTCGCCGCCGCGACCAAATCCTCCGGAGCTGTCTTCGCGTCGCAATCCGCGAGCTGACAGGCAATGGCCCGGCAAAGAAGGTGCCGCGCTTTGAGACCGGTTTCGGCCGCCAGGATTTCCCGCTCTTCGGCAGACGCGATTAGGGCCAGGGCCTGTTCGGCTGATTCGCGCGCCAAGGCGGGCGCTGGTGGCGTGAGACGAAGCAGCGCGTTGCCGCGATTCGTCAGGGCGCACGCCAGAATTGGAAGACTTTCCGCGAGCTCGAGCGCCAGTGGATCGCGCAAGACGGCAATGGCTTCATCAAAAGATGCAAGCGCCACGCGTAGACTCTCCGTCGTCCCCTGCTCTTGCAAAGTAATGCCGCGATTCATCCAGGCTAACGCCAACCGTTTGCGAAATAGCGGGTTGCTTCCGAGCTCCAGGGGCTGGAGGACCGTTAGCGCCTGGTCATACGAGCACACCGCTTCCGCGAGATTTTCCGTCGAGCCCAGCCGGGTCAGCGCGTCGCCGCGATTCATCCATCCTGCGGCGAGGACATAACGATACCAGGAGTTCTCCTCCAGCGGGAGGGTCCGCCGCAATTCGATCGCGCCCTCAAACCAGACCAGGGAGGTGGTCAGGCTCGCCGTGGTATTTTCATTCAGCAACGCGATGCCGCGTTTCATCCATCCGCTGGCCCTGGCGTTGCGGACTTCGGAGGGCGGTAGTTCCTGCGTTGCCTGGTTCCCGTTCATGTTAACTCAACACTTCAGCCGTTTCAGAAACGCGAATTGGCTGGCCCCGGCGTTTGCGTTCCCGGAAGCGGCGCCACGCGAGGACGAAACCGGTGAAGACCAGCACGGCGGCGCCGGCTGAGGCGAGCGCGGCGATCGTTTGTCCGAGGGTCCCGCCCGCTTCGCCCGTGTGAACGAAACGCGCCCAGGTGCGGAGTTGGCGGCCGAGGTTGAAACTGGAAAACGGTTCCCAGCGCACGAGTTCTCCGGTCTTCGCATCCAGGGTTAGTTGCGAACGCAGATCGGGCCGGCCCCTCTGGCCTTGCTCGATCGAAAACGTCAACGGCGGCGAGGGCGACGTTTCGAAACGCACGTTGATTGTCTTCCAGGCGGGAACCTGCTGCTCGGCCATGGTCCAGAGGCGATCGATGTCCCTTGGAATGATGGGGCTTTCTTTGGCCGGACCGGGACGGGGGCCAGTCGTGGCGCGGAGCGGCGGCGGTTCGCTTCCGGTCAGGCGATAAAGCAGATTCGTCGCCCACGGGTACGACATGAAGACACCGCTGAGCACGATGAGGAAAAGGATTGGGGCGCACCAAAAGCCGATCGCGTTATGCCAGCTGAAGTAGCGCGCTTTTCCGCGCAGCTTCAGCCTGGGAACCACGATCGCGCGTCCGCCGTTTTTCGTCCCCTGCCGCGGCCACCAGAGATAGAAGCCCGAGATGACGAGAAAGAGGAATGCGAGATTGCAGGCGCCGGTCACCCCCCGCCAGAGGGCGCGGCTCTTCTCGGGCGCTCCCAGCCAGCGATGAATGTTCGTCACCGAACGAAAGAATCCGCGAGCCTGCTTTGACCCTTCGCCCAGGACCGCGCCGGTATAAGGATCAAGAAAGACTGTGCGCTCCCGCCCGAGATTGATCGCGGCGGGAGCAGCCGGATCGGAACGCCGCGTTACTCCGGAAGGCATTGCTTCCGGTTCCGCCGCGCGCAGGCCGGCGATGAGTCCGTCAATGGAGAGCTGCGGCGCTCCCGGCACAGGCGGAATCACCCGCAAATCGCGGTCCGCCCACTCGATCAACTGCCGCTCAAATGCGAGCAGGACACCGGTCGCGGACATGACCATGACCACGGAGCCAGCGATGATTCCCGCCACCAGATGCAGCCAAAAGATGATCTTGCGCAGTCTCATTATGAAACGCGGCTGCCAGCCGCCGATCTCACAATTCCGTCCACTGGCGCAAGAGATTGTGATAAACGCCCGTCAGTTGCACCGCGGTTTGCTGAGCGACGGGCTGATCCGGCAGATCGCGCCCGAGCCGCTGAATCGCGAGGTCGAGATCGAAAAGCAAACTACGCTGGCCATCATCGCGAACCATGCTTTGGATCCAGAAGAAGGAGCTGATGCGGGCGCCGCGGGAGACCGGTGTGACGTGATGCAGGCTGGTCGCGGGATAGAGCACCAAATGCCCGGCCGGAAGTTTGACCCGATGCACGCCGTAGGTGTCCTCAATCGACAATTCGCCGCCATCGTATTCTTCCGGCTCGGCAAAGAAAAGCGTGGCGGAAATATCGGTGCGAAGGCGGTGGGGTGAGCCGGGCACCTGGCGGATCGCGTTATCGACATGCGTACCGAACGATTGGCCGCCGGAGTAGCGGTTGAAGAGCGGCGGAAAAACATGCAGCGGAAGCGCCGCAGAGAGGAAGAGCGGATTCTGCGCGAGCGCCTTCAATATCATGTCCCCGAGCTCGCGCCAGGCCGGACTGCCCTCCGCGATTTGCATGTTGTCTTTCGCCTGAGCCGACTGATGGCCGGCGGTGACGCGGCCATCGACCCACTCGGCTCTGTCGAGGATCTGCCGCGCTTGGACGACCTGTTCGGGTCGGAGGATGTCGGGAATGCGAAGGAGCATGGGACTAATTTGTTTCGGCTAGAAGGCCAAGCCCACCGTCACCGCGACGGTCCGCCCGGCGCCGGGAATGAAGTGACCGCCGCCAACACGGTCGATGTATTTTTCATCGGCAATATTATAGACGTTGATCTGGGCCTTGATGTTCTTCGTGAACTGCTTCGAAACCAGCGCATCGAAGAGCCAGTAGCCAGGCGCAGAGCGCAGATTATCCGCTGAGCTAAACCGCTGGCCAACGTAACTCGCGCCGGCGCCGACCTCGATTTCCCACGGCAAGGCATAGGCCGTCCAGAGGCTGAAGGAATGCTCCGGCGTTTGCGGCAAACGATTACCCACTTGCGGCACCAGGGCGCCGGTGAGCGGATCGACTGTCAGGGCGTTGGTCGCGCGAATCTCACTGTCGAGATAAGTGTAACCGCCGAAGACTCTCCAGCGTTCGGTTATGTTCCCGGCCGCGCCGATCTCAAAACCTTGCACGCGTTGCTCTCCATCCAGGACCGTGGGCGGGTCGTTAGGCGTGAGCCCGGGCGTGCGGGCGTTCGTCTTGTCCGTCCGGAAAATCGCGACCGTCAGCGCCAACCGCTCGTTCAGCACATCCCATTTCGTGCCGATTTCGAACGTCCGATTCTCCTCGGGCTCGAGCAGTGCGGTGGCGGCGGTGAGCGGCGCCAGTGAGACCGCGCCTTCCGCCGACGGATTGAATGACGTGCCGTAGGCGATGTAAAAGGTTCCGATTGGAACCGGCTTGTAGGCGAGCGCAACGCGATAACTAAAGACGCGATCGATCCGATCGAAGAGCGCCGTGAGGGCAGGGCCACCGGGGATGACGGGTGCCGCACGCTGTTCAAGCTCCGCTTCGTAATAATCCCAGCGCACCCCGCCGCTCAGGTGAATTTTCTCTTCCCAGAACTTCATCGTCTCCCCGAGGAACAGGCCGAGGTTATCGGAAACGCTCTCGTTCACCGCGCCCGTATAGGTAATCGTGCCGAGGTAGGGCTGGTGTGGATCGGGATTGTAAAGATCCGCGGGCGGGGCCGGGGTTGCCGCGCGGAGTTTGTTTTCCGCGGTTTCGTGGGCGTAATCGAAGCCGGTAATGAGCTCGTGCTTCACGCCAAACGTCTCGAAGCTGAAGCGCACATCGAATTGCTCCGCGATGATCGTATCGATCTGATCGCGCGCCTGGAATTGCCGGTTAATCACCACGCTCGGGTCGGTCACGTTTGGGATGAACCGTGGCGCGGTCGTAATCGAGTCGCGGTGCGTCTGGCCGTAGCGAAACGTGTTCCGCAGGCTGAACGAGTCGCCCGCCTTCTGCTCGTAACGCAGGGTGCCGTAGTCGGTGGTGATCGCCTCCTTGTCGCGATCGAGCAAGCCGTAGAAATTATCGAAATCGACCGGAGGCGGTTTATTCCAAAAACTCGCCGGCAACACCGCCTGCGTGTTCGGCACCCACGGGATGCCGTAGTCCGGCACGTTGTCCTGCTCGAGATGAAAATAGCTCAGCGTCAGCTTTGCGTCGCGGCCAAACCCGAACGCCAGCGACGGCGCGATCCCCCAGCGGCTATACTCTACGTCGTCGCGGTTCGACACATCTCCTTCCATCCACATGCCGTTGAGGCGGAGGGACGTTTTCAAGAACGGCTCGGTGATCGTCACCTTCGCGGCTTTGCTCGAATCCCCGGGCTCCACCGTCCGTCCTTCCCACAAGGGAGTTAGCTCCTGGTTGATATCGAACGTGAAGCGTTTGAACGCGTCGGTCCCGATTCCGAGCGTTGAGCGGTAAAATGAGGCGTCGAGCGCTGGAGCCTTCGAGACGAGATTGATCGAGCCTCCGGTCGAACCGCGCCCGGTGTAAGAGGAGGCCGGCCCTTTCACCACTTCGATTTGATCGAAGTTAAACGGGTCACGCGAATAGCCGCCGAAATCGCGGATGTTATCGATGTAAACATCGTTGCGCGCATTGAAACCGCGGACCGAAAGAAAGTCGCCGCCTGGCCCGCCGCCGCCTTCGCCCGCCTGCATGCTGATGCCCGGCACGTTGCGCAACACATCGCGGAGAGAAGTGGCGTTTTGCTCCTCGATCAACGCACGTGGAATGACGGTCACACTCTGCGGGACATCCCGAAGCGGTTCCGTGTATTGGCGCGAATCGACGTTCGTCGGTTTGTAAATCGCCTGCCCCCTTACCACGACCTCGGACGTCGTCGCCGTCGGTTCTTCCTCTTCGGGTGCTGGCGTCGGCGTCTGCGCGTTGGCGGAGAGCATCACGGCATTGGCCAGAACCGCCGCCGTTGCGGAAGTGCGCGTGAGAACCCGTGACGAATCGGAGCGAATCGCGCTGCCTGATTCACTTATTCGAGGGGCCCGTTTCCGCTTTTTGGCTTTCTTCATTGGCGAGCAGTCTATCGCTTCGCCCCGCGCTCTGCTCCCGGTGCCTTGCCATTTTTTGACGGTCAATTGCGCTGAGGGCGCGCGGTGACGCGGCTGATTAATGCCACGCGTCGAGAGCAATCGGCGTGTTCGCGTCGCACCACGGCGCACGCCCCACCACGGGGCGTGCGCGCACAGCAGACGCCTGGCGACGTTTCGTCTGCTACTGCCCGAGGTCGTAGATTTCAACCAGGCCGATGCCGGTGCCGTTGTTTAGTCCGGTCAGCAACGCTGTGTAAAGACCCGGCGGCAACGTGGCGGCGATCGCAGACTCGGAATGGTTAGTCGGAGCGAGACCTGCGGCGGTGATCTCCGCCGCTTGAGCCGCGTTATCCTGCCAGTCGTTATTCGAGACGAGGAGCGTTCCGTTACTGTCCCGCAGCTCTAGTGTTGGATCGGCCAGCACCGCGCTGAGAGGAAACATGGCTGGCGCAAGGCTCGGCCCGATGCCGCGCACGATCACTTTGTCCGAGGCGACGTTATCGCTCAGAAGGAAGCCAGCGATGACGATCTCGTCGCCGGTGCCAACGACAGCTCGAGTGCTCAGGTTGCCCAGCTTCGAGTCCACTCCCTCATTGAGGTTGTAGACTTCCACCAAGGCGACCCCTGAAGTACCGCCATTGCCACTGACGATCGCGGTGTACGCTCCCGGATTCAGCGTCGCCACAATGGCTGATTCGAGGTCATTGGTGGGCGGGATACCGGTGACCTGAATCTCGTCCTCGTGGTCGTCTCTCCAGTTATTGTTCCGAATCGGGGCAAATGTGCCAGGACCGTGGAGTTCCAGCACTGGGTCAGCGAGCACATTAGGAACTCCGAAGTGGATCAACGAAGGCCCGATGGCTCGCACGATCACGTGTTTCGGAGCGCTTCCCGTGATGATGAAACCGCCCACGCCCACGTTATCCCCCGCCTGAACGCGCATCCGAGTCGATAGGTTGATCGCCTTTGTCGCAGGCGTCACCGTTGGGGAAGCGGTCGGTGTGGCCGTTGGCGCGGCACTCGGCGTAGCTGTTGGTGTCACGGTCGGCGTAACCGTTGGTGTCACGGTCGGCGTAGCTGTTGGCGTCACGGTTGGCGTAGCTGTCGGCGTCACCGTAGGCGTAGCTGTTGGTGTCACGGTCGGCGTAACCGTTGGTGTCACGGTCGGCGTAACCGTTGGTGTCACGGTCGGCGTGGCTGTCGGTGTCACGGTCGGCGTGGCTGTCGGTGTCACGGTCGGCGTGGCTGTCGGTGTCACGGTTGGCGTAGCTGTTGGCGTCACTGTCGGCGTAGCCGTTGGTGTCACTGTAGGCGTGGCTGTTGGCGTCACTGTCGGCGTAGCCGTTGGTGTCACTGTCGGTGTAGCCGTTGGTGTCACGGTCGGCGTGACTGTTGGCGTGGCCGTTGGCGTCACGGTTGGCGTTGCTGTTGGTGTCACAGTTGGCGTTGCCGTTGGCGTCACGGTCGGCGTAGCTGTTGGTGTCGGCGATGGCGTAGCTGGAGTTGGAGTGGGTGTCGCCGGAGTCGGCGTTGGCGTTAATGTCGGTGTCGGTGTTGGGGTTGGGGTTGGGGTTGGGGTTGGGGTTGGGGTTGGGGACGGACATGGAGCCAACACAAAGGCAAGGCCTCGGTTCTCGTCCGTGCTTAAAATAGGGCCGATGATTGTTCGGGCCCCCGTCGCAATATTGACGCTGTAAAGAGCTCCATCGAGGTCCGAGCCGAACATCTGGCCAAGGGCGGTCGAATAACCCATCGCGAACGATTCGCCGGTGGCGGAGCCGATCGGTGTCACCACCAGAGTGTCGACATTGACGCTCTCGAAGAGGGCTGTGCCGTTGCCCGACGAGTGATAGAGCAGGCCGTTCGCATGGAAGGCGATCGTTTCGCCATCGTCGCCGTTACCCAGAGTGACTACCAAGGTCAGGGCCGCGGTCGACGTGTTGATGGTGTAGAGCGTTTCCGCCGGACTGCCGCCGTTGCCGCTGACACCGTAGAGCACACCGTTGGCCCGGAAGGCCAGGGACGAGATAGCATTGGTCAGGGCGCCAACGTCCGTGGCTACACCGGTGTTGGGATTAATGGTCACCAAACGTCTTGAGCCGGGAGGCGGGCCGGTAACAGGGGTCACTTGAACGACGGCAAACAAGACGCCGTCACTTGGGCGGGCTGCCATTGCCTGAGAGGTGCTGAGGGTGAAGCCCGTGAGCGTTATCTGCCTCTCAAAGGATACAGCCCCAGTCGCGGGATCAATCCGATAGATTTGGTTGTCTTCTGGAGTGTTGCTCCCCCTAGAGATCCCGTAAAGGATTTCCGCGCATGGTGTCGGCGACGGCGGAGGCGTCAGCGTTGGCGTAGGTGTCGGTGTTGGTGTCGGTGTCGGTGTCGGTGTTGGCGTTGGTGTTGGTGTTGGTGTTGGTGTTGGTGTTGGTGTCGGTGTTGGTGTTGGTGTTGGTGTTGGTGTCGGCGTCGGCGTCGGCGTCGGTGTCGGTGTCGGTGTCGGTGTCGGTGTCGGCGTCGGCGTCGGCGTCGGTGTTGGTGTCGGTGTTGGTGTTGGTGTTGGTGTTGGTGTTGGTGTTGGTGTTGGCGTTGGCGTTGGCGTTGGCGTTGGTGTCGGTGTTGGTGTTGGGCTCGAAGCAGGTGTTGGCGTCGGTGTTGATGGCGCGGTGGGATCTATGACGTCATTCGAGAATTCTGAAGTGTCGCCGGTTGCTATGTTGGTCGCCGTGGCACTAATAACCTGTTTGCCGCTGACTGATGAGTAACTAAAGGAAATGGGCGCATTGCCGCTCCCATTGGTCGACACAATTTGAGAGCCAACGAATGTCTCTCCCTCGCCATTGGTCGAAATGTCCGCCGTCGAGCTAACGTAGAATTGAATGACGAACGTCGTAGTCGGGAGGCTATTGAGCGAGCCGGTGACGGTTACCGTGCCGCCAGAAGAACTAGGAGTGAAGAGCAGAGGATAGTTTTGCCGATTATTGGCGCCCGTATCGGGATCGTTTGAGTCGTTGGGAAGAGACGTCAGCAGAAGCCCCGAGCCGTCGCCCAAGGCAATGCCGAGGCCGTTGTTCGAGTAAATCGAGTTATTGAGAATCGAATTACCTGGGCCGGCCGCCGCCGCACCCGTGTAAGCACCAAGACGAATCCCGGCGCCGTAGTTGAAGGCGATCCGGTTACCTGCGCCTGGGGCCGTTCCGCCGATTTGATTGTTGAAAACACCTTGAGCGAGCACGATGCCGCCGACTGGATTCTGCGCCGCTTGTCCGGGACTGCCGTTGCCGAGATCGAGCGTGCCGCTCGGGTCTGTGCCGATGAAATTGCCCTGCACGACATTGTTGTTTGGCGGAAAGCTCGGCGGACTGCCGTTGGTCAAGATTTCAACGCCCGCGAGCGTGTTTCCAGAGATGACGTTCCCCGCGCCAGGTGCCGTGCCGCCGATGGTGTTGCCAGTGGCGGTGAAAAAGAGAGTGACGCCGATGACATTTCCGAGCTTGGCGGTCGCCGTCGTATTCACGCCAATGTAATTGCCTTGAATGACATTGCCCGTAGTGCCTGCGGCGGACATGAAAACGCCGATGTCATTGTTGCCGGAAATCAGATTGCGCGCTGCGGCCGACGTTCCGCCGATGTGGGTGTTGTAAACTGCGTTGAGAAACGTAATGCCACGTCCGCTGTTGCCTAGATCCAGCATGCCGGTCACGTCTGTGCCGATGTAATTGCCCTGAATGACGTTGGCGTTGGCGGTCCCGCCGAGGGCATCCGCGGAAATGCCGGCGCCGTTATTACCGGAGATCAGGTTACATGCGCCGGTGCAAGAGCCGCCCGGCGTCGTGCCCGTCGTGCCACCGATCAGGTTGTTGCTCGAGGCGTTAAAGGTGATGCCACTACCCGTGTTGCCCAGGTCGATCGTACCGCCGGTGTCGGTGCCGATGAAGTTGCCTTCGATCACGTTATCGCTGCTGGTGGTGAGGTTGATCCCGCTCCCGTTGAAGCGATTGATAACCAGACGGCGAATCGTGCTGCGGCTCCCGGCGCTGTTCACGGTCAAGCCCGCGGCGGAAACATTGTTGCCATTGATCTCAACCCGAACGGCCCCACCGGTCTTGCCGTCAATGAAGACCGGCGCATTGATGCTCGGCAGCGCACTCGTCGCCGTAATGGTGGGCGTGCTGCCAATATCGAAAGTGATGCTGTCCTGGCCGACGGTCGCGTTCGCGGCGTTGATCGCTTCGCGGAGGGTGCAACCATTGCCTGTTCCCACCGCAGCGCAGGCGCCATCGTCCGTGTCGGCCGCGTTGTTGACAACGAAAGTAACGAATGAGTCGTCGTTAATGATCGTCAACGTGGCCACGCTTTGAAAACCGACCGCGCTGCCGTTTGTCGGATTCGAGAGGGTCAAATTGATCGTCTCATTCGGCTCGGGCGTTGTATCGCTCGTGATCGTGACGTTGAAGGTCTTGCTGGTTTCGCCGTTGGCGAAGCAAAGTTGACCGGTAGCGGTGGCGTAATCCGAGCCCGCTGAGGCCGTGCCATTCGAGGTTGCGTAGCTGACACAAGCTGCGCCGGTCGAACCGTTCGCCCGCGTCACCGTAATGGTGGCGACACCGACATTTTCGACGACCGAGTAAGTGGCCGAACTAAAAACAAAAGTGCCGGGATTTATCGCGAGCAAGATGGCGTTTGAGAATTCCGAGGTGTCGTTCGTGCCAGCATTGGTCGCGGTGGCAGTGGTGAAGGGCAGGCCTGGGATCGTGGCGTAGTTGAAGGAGATATTTGCATCCCCACTTCCGTTAGTCGTCACGGACTGCGAGCCGAGGTAAGCCTGGCCTTCCCCCTTTCCGGACGCGTCCGGGTTCTCGCTCGCATAGAAATCAATCGTGAAGGTCGTGCTGGGAAGACTGTTGAGTGTGCCGATGGCGGTGATCGTCCCCGCCGTTTCGCTGACGGTGGAAAGGACGGGATAATTCTGCCGGTTGTTCGCGCCCGTGTCCGGGTCATCGTCATCGTTAGGCAGGGGCGTTCCATTAACGCCACCTCCGTCGCTCAAGCCGATGCCGAGGCCGTCGTTAAGATATATTGAGTTCGCGCGAATCGGATTGGCCGCGCCCGAGGCCCCGTTGAAATTGTCCGCGCCGAGGCGGATGCCCGCGCCCCGATTGAAAGCTACCACATTCGGCGCGCCGGCTGCCGTGCCGCCGATAGCATTGCCGGAGGAGCCAGCCAAAAGGGAAATACCGCCAAGGGCTTCGAAACCGGAGCCGGCGCCGGTATCGTAGCCGTTACCCAGGTTGAGGGTGCCGGTCACGTCGGTGCCGACAAAGTTGCCTTGAATCGTGCCGTTATTTAGGCCGCCGTAAATGCCGGCTCGGCTATTACCGGAGATGACGTTGCCCGCTCCCGCCGCCGTTCCTCCGATGGTGACGCCGCTCCCGTTGGAACTAAGAAAGCGAATGCCGTAGCCGTTGCCGATCACAGCATTCCCCGCAGAATTCGTGCCAATCAAGTTTCCCTGAATGACAGCGTTGGGAGCTCCGCCAAAGGCAATGGTGATGCCGGTGCCGTTACCAGAGATGAGATTGCCCGCCCCCGCCGCCGTCCCCCCAATCTGGTTGTTGCTCCCAGGGTTGAAGGTCCTGATGCCCGAGGCGTTGCCGCGCGCCAGCGTTCCGGTCACGTCGGTGCCGATAAAGTTGCCTTGAATCGTGTTAAACGATGAATTTTCCAGGTAGACACCTCCAGTGAGGCCGCCGCCCGGGGAGTTGCCGGACAGAAGATTGCACGCTCCGGTGCAGGAACCGCCCGGCGTAGTTCCCGTGACTCCACCAATGATATTGAATGAGGAGTTGATCACGTGGATGCCCGAGCCTGAATTACCGAAGCCGGCCGTCGTCGTGCCGTCGGCGTTGGTGCCGATAAAGTTTCCTTGAATGGTGTTGGTGTTGCTCGTGTTCAAGGTAATGCCTCTCCCGTTGAAGCGATTAATCACGAGGTTTTTGATTACATTGCCGTTTCCATCGACAAATAGGCCGTTGCTGGCGCTAGCGTTGGTGCCGTCGAGCTCGACGCGCGTTGCGCCGCCGGTATTGCCGTTGATCGTGACCGCGTCTGTGATGCTAGGCAGTTCGCTCGTCAGACTGATCGTCGGAGTGCCCGTTCCAAGGTTGAATTGAATCGTGTCGGAGCCGGATCCCGCCACGCAATCGCCCCCGGTCGTGTCGCTATTGCCGTTCGCGTTATTGATCGCCTCTCGCAACGTGCACTGACCATTGGTTGCCGCCACGTCCGCGGGGGAATTCACTGTGATGGTTGCGGCAGGGGCCAAACTGGCGGCGCCAAGGAACGCCGCGAGAAAAATGGCCGCTAGTCGAAGAGGAACGGATTTGTTCATACCCTTCAAATGGGCAAACGCGGCGGCGCATTGCAGAAAATCTGCGCCGTTGGGAAAATCGCCGGTTAGCGGCCCGTCTTCGGCTCGGGCGCGTTGACGATCTTCTGGAAGCGCGGGTCGCTCCGGATCGGATCCCATTGCCAGCGCGTCCGCAGATCGGCCAGCGTCATTCCCGCTTCATGGAAAAAGACGGGGCCGGGAGTGATGAGAAGACGCTCGATCAGGGCGAGAGCCTCATCATTATGACCGCAACGGGCATAAATCAGCGCCAGGATGCTCGAATAGACAGGCCCGCCAAAGGCGTCGGTCGATTCGGGTTGCAGTTGCGTGGCCTTCAATCCTTCCCGGATTGCTTCGTCGTTTCGCCCGACAAAGGAATAGAGCAGACCGAGGCGCGCATGTCGCACCGCGCTCGAGGGACTCTTTTGCACGTCGGTTTCCATCGCGACCCGGGCCGACTCGAAAAACGGACCCGCTCGTTCCGATTCCCCCTGCGCGAGGACGGCGCACGCCTGGAGATAGCTCTTCGGTATGGGCGCTCCGACAATCGACGGAAGCGCTTCGCCATCATAACTGGAGGCGATCCGCTCCGCGGCAGCAAACTCCCGCGCGAGCATGCTGGCGTCCCACCGCATCCAGGTGACGTTGCCATCGGGATCGACCTTAGCTGGCACTTTTGCGAGCGCCGTTTGCAACGAAGCCAGGTCGCCTCGGGACCAGAAGTCGAGGTAGGCGCGCTCCAGCCGCAGCAGCGGCAGATCGGGTGCGAATGCGATCGCGCGGTCCGCCGCGGGCGACGCGGCCAGCCAGTCGCGCAACATGCGGTGAGTGTTGTAAAGTTCCTGCGCCACCTGCGCATTGTGCGGGTCGCGAGCCAACGCGCGCTCGATCCGGGCGCTGGCTTCGCGCCACCGGCCTCTGCGCCGGTCGATGAACGCGCTGGTAATTTCGACATTTGCGTCGTTCGGTAAGAGTCGCCCGGCAATCGCCAACTCCTCCATCGCCGCGTCGTAGTCGCGCTCGATCCGATAGAAACAGAGCGCGCGCGCCAAATGCGCCTCGCCCAGGTCTGGCTGCAGCAGCAGGGCGGCGTCTGCTTCAGCATGCGCGGCGATCTTCAGTTCCTCCGTCGGTACCGAGTTCCGATAAATATAGGCGAGCGTCGCGGAGAGGCGTGCGTGCGCGATGGCGAACTTTGGGTCGAGCGCGATCGCCTGTTCGTAAAGAGTCTGGGCGGTCTGAAAGTCTTGCAGCAAATAAGTGGGCCGCAGCTCAAAACTTCGAGCCCGCAGATACAGCACGTAGGCCTGTGGATTGGTCGTCGGTTTGCTCAGCACCCGCGATTGCTCCGCCGGATCAAACGTCGCCTGCAGCGCGGTCGCGATTTCCGTCGCCAGCTCGCCCTGCAAGGTGAGCGTATCGTAGAGCGTGCGGTCATACCGTTCCGCCCACACCTGCCGATGCGTCGCGGCTTCGATTAACTGCACGTTCACCAGCACGCGATCATTCGCCCGGCGCACGCTGCCTTCCAGGACATGCGAGACGCCGAGTTGCTCACCGATTTCTCGAACATCCCTCGGCTTGTCCGCAGTAAATGGCAGGACGCTCGACCGGCCGATGACTGTCAGCTCTTTGAATTTGCCCAAACTTGTCAGCACATCGTCCTGAATGCCGTCCGCGAAAAAGGCATTCTCCGCTTCTTTGCTGAGGTTCTCGAAGGGAAGCACCGCGATCGACCGGATTGGACCGCGCGAGTCCGGGTGAGAGCGCGCGAAGAAAAATCCCACGGCCGCTGCCGCCACCAAAGCAACGGCGACAAGCGCTTTCACCCGACGGCGCCGCGGTTTTGGAGTCGCACAGGCGAGCAGCGTCTCGTGCAACGCGCCCGCCGAGGGCGGCCGTTGTCCGGGATCGGGCGACAACATCGAGCGGAGGAGCGCAATGAGTGGCGGCGGCACGCCCCCGTCTTTCAACCGTTCCTCCGGCAAGGGCCGATTCAATTGACGATCCCTCACCTCGGCCAGCGAGCGGCCGGCGAACGGCAATTCGCCGGTGAGCGCGAACCAGAGCGTCACGCCGAGGCTATAAATATCCGAGCGAACATCCACTTCCGCGCTTTCGATTTGCTCAGGACTCGCGAATTGGGGCGTGCCGTGGAATCCGCCGCGCGTCAGCAAAGAATCGCCGCTTAATTCCTCCGCATCCTCGGTCACAGCCTTGGCCAGGCCGAAGTCGATCACCTTCACCCAGCTCTCACCTGACTTCTCTTCGTCCGCGACGAGCATGATGTTCGACGGCTTCAGATCGCGGTGAATCAATCCGCGCTTTTCCGCCGCCATCAGCGCCCGCGTGACTTGCAGCGCCATGCCCGACGCGAGCGAAACGGGCAGCGGGCCGTCCCGGCGAACACGCGCCTCCAGCGTTTCGCCTTCAACGAATTCCATCGCATAGAAGCATTCCTCCGCCTCTTCCGCTGCGGAGGCGCGACTGAGCGTGCCGTAGTGAAACACGCTCGCGACATTCGGATGCCGCAGCCGGGCGGCCGCTCGTGCTTCACGGAGGAAACGCGCCCGCGCGAGTGGGTTCGAAGAGTACCGGGCGTTGATCACTTTCAGTGCGACCGGCACCCGCAGATTCAGGTCGAGCGCCTTGTAGGTGACGCCCATCGCACCGCGACCCAGTTCGTGCATTGTGCCGTCTGCGCGGGTTTGCACTTCGTAGTGCTGGTAAAATCGTGAGCCGCTCCACGTCTCCGGCTCGCTCGGATTCGCCGGCGCGGAAGAATCACTCAACGCCGCATCGGTCAGGCCGCCCACGAGCATGCAATGCAAACAGTGCGCGTCATTCGAAACCAGCGCGGTGCCGCATTGCTCGCACCGGAGGCCATTTGCCGGGGGTGTCGACATCCAGTCAGGCGCGGCTAATCAACATCTCGCAAAGATAACGCAGTTCGGCATCCACCTCGTCCTCACTGGCGACAGTCCGTCCGATCTCGCCTCGGAGAAGTTCCCGGTAGCGCGCCCGTAAGCGCGAAAGATGGCTGCGCAATGTCTCGATCGGCATGTCCAACCTCGCCGCCACTTGCTCCTGCGTCGGCAAACGCTGGCCGCCGGTGAGAAATGCTTGCAGCTCGGTGAAGACTCGGGTCTTTGCGCCGATCGCATATTCTGCCCGCAACGCTTTCATCGCACGCGCCACCAGCGCTTCAGCCCAAGCCCAGTCGAAGAGGCGCTCTTCGCTCCCATCTTTCGTCGTCATGGCGCCGCTCTCATACAGCGCCTCCGCGGCCTCGACATCTTTATCGAGAAAAACGAACTCCCGGTCTCCCCCGCGCTTGAGCCGATGCTCTCGCTCGTAAGCGTCGGACAGAAACCGCTTCAGAACGATGAGAAGGAACGTGCGGAATTTTCCCTGTTCGCGGTCAGCCCGCGCATACGCCTTCGATTCTATCAGGTAGACGAAGAATGCCTGCGTGAGGTCCTGCGCATCATGACTGCTGAACCCGCGCCGGCGGATGAACGCATAAATCGGCGGCCAGTAATCGCGACAAAGCCCGGCCAGCCCTTCCTCCGCTGCCGTGGAGAACTCGTCCAAATCGCCCCCACCGAGAGCGATCATACTCCACTGCGTCGTCGGAAAAGTCGCGCCCCCGCCTTGCAACGTACCCGGCACTTCTTTCACTGAAACCATAGTAGTACTTTCCGGGCCGCGCGTCGAGCGTGCCGCGCCTCAAAATCCCGGAATCCGGGCGATCCCAGAAAACTTTCAACAAACCCGGACCAGGTTTGAACAAAAACCCCGGCGCGGCCGTCTAGATTGGACTATGACCAAACTCATTGCATTAACAGTAGCGGGACTCTTTGCGGCCGGCACCATGTTCGCGGGTGAACACGGTGACTGCGCAAGGACAGTCGGAAACGACGGAAAAATGGCGTGTCACGTCTCCATGGCGAGTCTCAATCTGACCGCCGAGCAGAAGACGAAGATGGACTCCGCCGTCGAGGCGCATAAGAAGGCGGGATGCACCAAGGACAACGAGGCCAAATTCATGAAAGAGGCCGAAGGCATCCTGACCGCGGACCAGTACGCGAAGTTCAAGGCCGAATGCGACGGCGCGAAAGATAAGACCAAGGCGTAATCTTGGCACGCGAGCCGGTACTTTTACGTGCCGTTAGCTCAATTCGATTAAAGCAACGCGCCGAGAGCAATCTCGGCGCGTTTCGCGTACGGTTTATTGGCCCAGATGCGATTCCGAACTGCCTTGAAGAGGGTCGTCGAGTATCGACCTGCGACGCCCTTGCCATACGGTCTCGTTCGATAGCGGGCTTACGCGTGATCTGCCGAAAGTCGTTTCGCGAAATCATCTAGGAGAACGTGCCCTAGCGCTGGACGACGTGTGCAGGAGAATGCGCTTCTCAAGGCAGGCGCAGGCGATTCTGCAACATCGTGCAGAAAGAGCTGGCATATAGGCATTCCAGGTTTAATGGCCACCGGCACTTCGGCTAAGTTCGTTAACTCTAATGTCAGACATCCGGTGAAACTAGGATGGACGCCAACGGCAGTCGCAATGATTAGGCCCCTTCGACCCCAAGACGATTTACCAACGACATATCCGGCTATGTTGTTGGCCAAGCGAATCCACTCGAGTGTGACGCCTAAGACGAAATTTCCCGGGTGAAGAACGAATCTCTCTCCGAATGGAACGTAGCTTGATCTCATAAGATTGGCTTCATTCGTTGAGATCGTCCCTCGAATATACTCACCCACTTGTTTAGCCTGATCTTCTGTCAGTTTAGCTGCGGACTTCAGTTCTAATAGTTCATCATCGACCCGCAATAGCGACATTTTGCTCTGTCGCATCGTTGAAAACCAAGTGCCAAGCCTAAGATCAACCGAAGCAGCACCGCTGGCTCGAAGTTGCGCAATATTGGGCGTTGGCCTAATGAGCAGTCGTTCCTGCTCCGGCGTGCTGTCTTGCTCAAGTCGGTCTGCGATTTGCGACGCCGAGAGCATGTTTCTTATGTAAGTCGTTGTTCGATCTCAAGTAGTTCGATATTCTTGAGAACGAGCTCTCGAAGGACGCGTAATTTTTGTCCAACGTCGGTAATTTCTGGCCAGAACGTTGAATCGTGAAACACTGCCCATGCAGCGTTCAGGATGTTCGTCAAGCTATCGCTATCACTGGCAGGGACGATAATACGGTAATCTCCCATTATGTCTTGTTCGCGGTTTAGATCGAGCGTCGGAACTCCAGCAGTTTGTAGTAAGGTAGCAACTTGCTCTTGGACCTTCTTCGTAAGGCTGGCCGCCGCCGAATCTGCGAGCGACGCTCTAAACTGGAGGTTCGCGTCGCGCGGTTTTTCGTCGTCTTCGAACTGCTGCTCATAACCCGAGGGGACTGTGTATAAGCCTGGCATAAGGGATCGAAAGTACGCGCTGCAGCCTGCACTAATGCGTTAACTCTTGAGGCATTACTTGGATATTCCAGTGATCGAGGTGCTGCAACTCGAGGTGCAAGAAGATAAGAGTGCGCATGCAAAAACGCCTCATCAAAGAGAAAAAGCCCGACTGCGTCGCAGAAGTATTCTTGCACTTGCCTCAACGCCCACTGAACTGAAGAGGCGATATATTTTTTGACAAAAATATTTTGTTCCAAATCAGTTTTTGTGTCCGACTCTTTGACTGTGTGCGGAGCAATCACGAGCAGCTCTGGCAGCCTACCGGCAAGGACCGTCAACATCTCGTCCTCCACTTGCGCCTCGAAAGTGCGACCCAGCTTGTTCGTGCCCCAAAGAGTGTGTCCGAGTTCGTGGCCGGCCAACGGCAGAACCAAAGGATTTTCCGATTCTGAGGCAGGAATTCCAATGAGAACAAAGTTGGGTAGGAGGTCCAAGGGAGGATACGTAAATGGCGAAAAACTCCATTCTGACGACAATAGAAGTTTAGTGTTGGAACCGATTATCCTCCGAGCAAGACGCAATATCGGACCATACACCTCAAACGCGTTCCTGACGTTTGTTGACCTTAGGATGAAGCCGAGGTGGCGTAGATTACTCGAAGATGTCGAATAGCGCCTCCGCGCACATCTGGCTGACTACTTGTTTATCCTTGCCAGGCTGCAGTGCGGCGAGATCATTTACCGCTGCTGAAAATGGGCTTCAAGCAGCTCAAGTGCCTCCTTCGAGTGTTTGTAGGGAAATTCGCCTTCCTTAAGTCGGCGAATTTCGCTTAAGATTCAAGAAGCCGCGCTTTGGAGACTCTAACGCGGACACAAAATTATCTCCTGACGAACTGTGGGTCGTACGTGTCGATGGCGGGTCGATATGTGGAGGAAGCACGAGCCAGGGCGAGGCAAAACTGCTTCAACCTCTCAAGTTCAGATTCGGGTTTCGATGTCGATAATTCGCGTGAGATTTGGCTAACCAACGTGACCAGATCTGACATCGTGTTTATCGGCTGCGAAACGGACATCTGCTCAAATGCCTGTGAAAACAAGGCAACCGTTCCAGAAGTCAGCGAAATTAGGCTCTTACCGTTCTTCTTTGGGATAGCGGCCTGTACAGTTCGCCTAATTTCTTACTTGTCGGACTACTTGTCGCTCGGCCTAGAAGGACATCGTCGAGTTCACTCGCAGCTTGAAGTGCGAGGGCTGGGATACTGGCGGTTGGGCTGGTCAGTGCTGGGATTGTTTGGTCCCATTCTGCGAGTGCGGTCGGCATTGTGATTGGTATTTTGTGGTGGTGGTGGTTTTTCCAAACAGGCATCGAATCGCGTTTCGAGATCCCTCGGAGATACGGTAATCCTTCTGAAATTGACTGCGAACTTCGCGAATCGATAAGACAATGGCGCTCTTCAGAGCGAGCTCGACAGGCATACGCGAAGACTCTACAGCAAACAAGGGTCTTGCCGTGTCGCGCGCCGTCATGCGACTGAGCAAACTCGAATATCGCGCGACAAACAAGCGGTTTCTTAACATTTTATACACAGGTTATTCACAGTCCTTGGAGGATGGCAGTGTGCGTATCGCGTCTGATTTTGAATGTGCAAATGACGGAATCCTATCAGAGAAAACTACTAGTCTGTCCAACTTGATGGCAATGGCGACGACTGTAATAAGCTTCGAAGCCCTGTCGATTCCCCAAAGGTTCGGGCTCCCAAATTTTCAGATTGTTGTGGCGGAAGATTTCGGGCAGGATTCTCGCAAGATTGAAGGAATAACTTCCTTTGGTTTCCGTCATCTCTATTATCGCCTCAAGGGAGGCGTGGCGAAAATGAACCTGAAAGTTGTGAATCTTGTTGCGATCCAATTCGGCATGTTTTTCGGGATCGTGTCCTGGCTGGCCTACTCCCAACTTCCCTTCGGCGAACCGCGCACCGCAGCCGAGGTAGGGAAGCCGATGGCCGAACCCGTGGCGCCTTCAGCGTCCGCGTCTAGCCCGATGGAGCAACGTTCCCAAACGGTAGATTACGGCGCCGACCCGGGACCGACTCAGCTGGTCGCCGAGAAGCCGGTCGTTCTAGCGGTGCAGCACGAGGTACTCGGCGGCGGCAGTCCAGCAGAACTCAGCGCTGGCAGCGCAGTTGTACTATCAGCAAATCGCTCCGCGGCGCTATGCCACCGCCGGCCCGGCGGACAGTTCGTTTGCCGCAGTGGCGCCATCCTACGCAGAGGTGGCTCCGGACCCGGCGGCAGTCCAAACCGATGACCCGGTGCCAGAGAGCGTCTCTTACGTTGAGCCAGCCCAGGTCGTCGTATACCCCCAGCCGCAGTTCGTCGTCTTTTCCAATTCTCGCCGTTTTGCCAATCGATGCCGTCCGGCCTTTCCCGTTATCGGCGACCATATGGCCAAGACGCATCGGCGCCCGGACCGGCCCAGGTTTCACCTGAACGGGTCGACCCTGCGTCGCCCTACCCAATCTCTCGGGGTCGTGCAGCGCCGCAACGATAGCGCGTCATCTTGCCGGCCCATCCAGGGATTTGCGGCTCGCGGACGTCGTTAAGCGAACTGCGGCGGAGCATTTAGCAACTGCCACGAAACGTCGGGTAGGGATACCTCTCCGAGGCGTCCGACTTTTCGCCCAATGCGCCGTCCAGGAAATAATCGGACGCTTCGGAGAAGCGTCCCTACCTGCGAACATTCTCGATTTTTCGATAGGCCCAGGCAGATTGAAAGCGATGAGTAGTTTCCTCGCCGACCTCCGCTTCGGCCTGCGCGTCTTGGGCAAGTCGCCGGGATTCGCGTTTACCGTTATCGCGGTCCTTGGCCTGGGAATTGGCGCGAACGCGGCGGTCTTCAGCGTGGTCGACGCCGTTTTGCTCCGGGCCCTGCCGCTGCGTGCTCCCGAACGGGTCGTGATGATCTGGGAAAAGAATCAGGCGCTCGGCCCGCCGATCGGCGATCGAGTGCCGGTCGCGTATTCCACATTCCTCGAGTGGGTCAGGCAGGCGACCCAATTCGAAGCGATCGGCGGATTTGAAGATGCGAACTTCAATTTCACAAGCGGCCCCGAACCGGAACGGATCGAAGGCGCGCGCGCGTCCGCTAATATTTTCGCGCTCTTCGGCGTGAAGCCGAGACTAGGAACGGGCTTCGAGGCCGCCGCCACGGATCCAGCCCGGACCCACGTCGTGGTCCTGAGCGACGCCTTTTTCAAAAATCATTTCGGCGGCGAGCGGACCGCGCTCGGGCAAACGCTCACTCTAAACGACGTGGCTTACACCATCGTCGGTGTCCTCCCGCCTGGATTTCATTTGCCCGCCGCGCGCGAAGGGCACGATCAGCATTCGCCCAAGCTCTGGGTGCCCTACGATTCTGCCACGACCCAAAAAAATCCGGCCGAGGCGAACCGCCGCAAAATGCAGGTTTACGGTCGGCTGCGCGACAACGTCTCGCTCGAACAGGCGCGCGACGAGATGGACGCGATCGGAAAACGTCTGGCCGAACAGGACCCGGGCCAGAACGCCGGCTTCGGAGTGAATGTCTTTTCTCTCGACGTGGAAAACATGGGCGCGGATTTGCGACGCAATTTGCTCGTCATGCTGGCTGCGGTCGGTTTCGTCCTGCTGATCGGTTGCGCGAACATCGCCAACCTGATGCTCACGCGCGCGGCCGCGCGGCAAAAAGAAATGGCCATCCGCAAAGCGCTCGGGGCCGGCCGCGGCCGGCTCGTCTCGCAGTTGCTCGCGGAAAGTTTCCTGCTCAGCGGGGCCGGTGCGGCGCTCGGACTCATTCTCGCGCAGGCCGGAATCAAACTGCTCGTCGCGCTCAAGCCGGCTGGGATCAACCGGCCGGAAGACATTCACCTCAATTTCTCCGTGCTCATCTTCACTCTGCTCGTTTCGATCGGCGCGGCCGTTCTTTTCGGAATTATTCCCGCGCTCCTGGCCGCGCGGACTGATGTAAACGCGCTCCTCAATCAAACTCGCGGCGCCGAGTCAGCCGCTTCGTCAGGCCGGATGCGGCGCGTTCTTGTCGTCGCGGAAGTCGCGCTCGCCTGCGTGCTGCTCGTGGGCGCAGCCTTCATGATGAAGAGCCTGCTCGCTGTCTTGAAAGTCGATCCCGGATTTCGCGCTGACCATTTGCTGACGATGAAGTTCAGCATGCCGGCCTCGCGTTACGCCAACGAAACCCAGATCGCGGCTTTTTGCCGCCAGGCTTTCGAGAAAATTTCGGCGCTCCCCGGGGTGAAGAGCGCCAGTTTTTCCGATGGTCTCCCGCTCACGCGTTTGCGCATGACCAAATTCGCGGTGGAAGGGCAGCCGCCGCCCGCCCGCGGCAGTGAGCCGACGGCCGACATGCGGGGAATTTTCACGGCCACCTATTTCGACACCGTCGGGATGCGGCTGATCGCGGGGCGCAACTTCACCTCCGAAGAGCTCACGACCAAACAACCGGTCATGGTCATCAACCAAAGCCTGGCCAAACAACTCTGGCCTAACGAGGACGCGGTGGGCCGGCATCTTCGCAGCGTTCCATCGAAAGCCGATACGCCGGCCGTTGTCTCCACGGTCATTGGAGTCGTCGGCGACACGCATCAGGAGTCACTGGAAAACGCCGCGCGGCCCGAGATTACCAAACCGATGGTGGACTACACCCAGCTCACCCTCGCCGTCCGCAGCCAGGCGGACCCGGAGGCGTTGATTGCGAGCGTGAAGAGCCGGATTTGGACGATCGACCAGAACCTTCCGCTCTTCGAGGTGCGAACGATGGAGCAAGTGCTCGAGGAAGACACCAGCCAGCGGCGCTTTCAGTCTTTCGTCATGAGCGTCTTCGCCGGCCTTGCGCTCGCGCTGGCGTCGATCGGACTCTTTGGCGTGCTGGCGTCATTGGTGAGTCAGCGCACTCAGGAGATTGGCATTCGAATGGCACTCGGCGCGCAAACCAAAGACGTGCTGGGCCTGGTCTTAGGTGAAGGTTTTCGGATGGTGGGGCTCGGAATAATCATTGGCGTCGCCGGCGGTGTCGCGCTGAGCCGGTACCTCTCCAGTTTGTTTTTCGGCGTCAGTCCGGCAAGCCCGGTTACGTATATCGAGGTCGCGTTGTTAATGATCGGCCTCGGACTGGTCGCATGTCTGCTCCCGGCCTGGCGGGCCATTCGTGTGAACCCGATGGTCGCCTTGCGCTATGAGTGACTGACAGGGAGAGGCGATTTGAAAATCGCCATTCCTTGATTGTTGATGACGCCGGCCCAACCGGCCAAGATGCACCTATGAAGAAGACCTTTTGCCTTGCGGTCATCCTGAGTTTGGCCGGCGCGATGAGCGCCTTTTGCGGGCAACAGTTCGATGCGGCGGCCTGGCGCGGCGTGCAAACGTATGACCTCCCCGCTTTGCAAAAAATTGAAAGCTCGCTGATCGGGAAGGTCGTCGGCGTTCGGATCAATTACCGGGGCGACCGCATCAGCCACCTGAAGCCAGACTTGGTACCGAGGGTTCCATCTGGCGCTACCGTCCCGGCGACAAAAGGACAAGTTCCCTTTTCTTCGCGTGATGGTGGCGAAGAAGGACCTGCCCTCTTTCAAATCCATTACGACCGACTTCCAGTCCCCGGCTGAGATCGTCGTTTACGGCGAGGTCGAGCGAGACAACGCAAGCGAACTTTCTTTTCATTCGCTTGCTCGGCCGCAAGGTGACTCTGGACCCTGCCGGCAACGCCACGGTCGATTGGTAATTCGGACAGAAATTAACCGCGGATTGCGCGGATGACACGGATGGAAGAACGAGGGTTTCTTGAATCGCACTTGCCGCAAAAGAGAAACAGCTTTTGGAAATGACTCTCCTCTTATCCGTGAAATCCGCGTCATCCGCGGTCAAATGAGCATAATATTTACGGTTATGATTTCGATGATTCGATCTCCTTGCCCTCGCGTTGCTCGTTGTTCCGTGCCAGCGCGGCATCTCGCGGCCGATTATCCGGCGCCGGCGGAAGGCGATTACGTCATCCGCGATTTCAAGTTCGCTTCGGGCGAGACGTTGCCGGAATTGAAGATCCATTACCGGACCATTGGCAAAGCGGTGAAGGATGAGAAGGGCACCGTGCGCAACGCGGTGCTGATCACGCATGGGACGACCGGCAGCGGCGCGCAATTCATCCGGCCGGAATTCGCGGGCGAACTTTTTGGCGCGGGTCAGCCGCTTGATGCCGCGAAATTTTTCATCGTGCTCCCGGACGGAATCGGGCACGGGAAATCGAGCAAGCCGAGCGACGGAATGCACGCGAAGTTTCCGCGTTACGGCTACATCGACATGGTCGAGGCGCAATTTCGATTGCTGACCGACGGCCTGGGAGTGAACCATGCGCGGCTCGTGATGGGGACATCGATGGGCGGAATGCACACGTGGCTTTGGGGTGAAGCGCATCCTGATTTCATGGATGCGCTCCTGCCGCTGGCCAGTTTGCCGACGCAAATTTCCGGGCGCAACCGCGCCTGGCGCCGGATGGTTATCGACGCGATCCGCCACGATCCGGAATGGCGCGGCGGCGATTATTCCGCGCAGCCGCCAAAGTCTGCGCACCGCCATTCAGATGCTCTGGTTGATGAGCAGCAATCCGGTCCTGCGCCAGAAGGAAGCGCCGACGCTCGCGAAGACCGACGAAGCGCTCGACAAATTCGTCGCGGATTATTCCAAGACGGGCGACGCGAACGACATGCTCTACGCGCTCGAGGCCTCGCGCGATTACGATCCCGGCCCGGGCTTGGAGAAAATCACGCGCGCCGCTCGTCGCCGTGAATTTTGCCGACGACCTTATCAATCCACCGGAGCTGGGAATTCTGGAGCGCGAGATCAAACGGGTCCCCAAAGGAAGGGCGGTGACCGTGCCAGCAAGCGACAAGACTCGCGGCCACGGGAGCCACACCATCGCCACTTTATGGAAGGCCGAGCTCGAGGCGTTGCTGAAGCAATCCGGAAAATAGAGGCAAACAAAGATTTAATCAGGAGGAAAAAGAGGGACCTGAGATGAAGAAACTTCTCTGTTAACTCTGTTATCTCCTGTTCAGTCGATCCTACCTGGCGCATGACGGAACTCGACGCGGAAAAGTATTTCCATCAACAGATCCCGATCACGCGCGCGATGGGCGTGCGGGTGGTGGCGCACGATGAAAACCAGTTCGTCGTCGAAGCGCCGGTCACGCTGAACTCCAATCATCTCGGCACGGCTTTCGGCGGAAGCATTAACGCCGTGGCCACCCTCGCCGCTTATGGATTGCTCTGGCTCGAACTGCGGGAGCAGGCCGCGCACGTCGTCGTCGCGGAAAGCTCGATCCGTTTTCTGCAACCGGTGCGTGAGACGATTCGCGCGATTTGCCTGCGTCCCAATCAAGACGAATGGGCGGCGTTCCGGACGCGGTTTGCCGAGAAGGGCAAGGCGCGCCTCAAGCTTCGCGTAAACGTCGTGGAAGATGGTCAGGTGACGGCGGCTTTTGAAGGCACCTTCGTCGCCCAGAAAACAGCTCGGAGCGGGTCGCCCGAATCTTGATGAACCAAGACCAAGTCTTATAGTGGCGACTATCAACAGTCTTGATCAACTAGCAGCACTCATCCGCCGGGACCGCGACGCATTGCTCACGCAATGGCGGCAACAAGTAAAGCAACTCCCCTCAGCCAAGAATCTCGATATTCCGGCGCTCAACGATCACATCCCGGATCTTCTGGAGGAAATAGCTGCTGCACTTCACGTACGGTCGAGCGAGACAATTCCGGAAGCGCTGGTCGAAGGCAGCCCGCCGGCCCATGGGTTACAACGTCTGCAGGAGGCTTTTGATATTGAAGAGGTGGTCGCGGAGTACAACATTCTGCGCGGCTGTATTCACGATCTCGCCGAAGCGAATGGCCTAAGCTTGCAAGGGGAGCCGTTTCACATCATGAACCGGGTCCTCGACCAGGCGATTGGCCTGGCCCTGCAAACGTACGCAACAGAGAAAGCGCTGGAAGTGCAGCGCCGCCGGGAAGAGTACCTCGCTTTTGTGGCGCACGATCTTCGAACGCCACTCAATGCCATTTCTCTCGCGGCACGAATCCTGGAGGTCACATTCAAGGAACGAATCGAGCGCGCTGAAACCGCGCAGATGTTGAAGAGCCTGGGACGCAACGTCCAGCATCTTCAAAAATTGGTCGAGAAGATCATCGAGGAAAACACGAACCTCCGAACAGAAACGGGCGTTAAACTCGAGCGGCGCGAGTTTGATTTGTGGCCGCTCGTCGAGGCGCTCATCCACGACCTTCATCCGGTGGCAGGAACCGGCAGCACCAAGCTCGTTAATAAGGTCCCACATCACCTCGTCGTTTATGCAGATGCCAGCCTCCTCCGGCGGGTTTTTCAGAACCTGATTGCCAACGCGATCAGATTTACGCCCCGTGGAAAAGTCCTGATCGAGGCGAGAGAACTCAGCGAGGAGAATGTCGTCGAGTGCCGGGTCAGCGACAACGGCGCTGGATTCCCGCCCGAACGCCTGGAAAAGGTGTTCGATGAACTGGAGACCGATTCTCAGAATGAAGGCGGTTTGGGCTTGGGTTTCGCTATCGTGAAGACATTTATTGAAGCGCACCGCGGCAAGGTAACTGTGGAAAGCAAGGAAGGTGAAGGCGCCACTTTCCAATTTACGCTGCCCCACGACACGAGAGAAAAATTATGATCACCGGAGCTCATTCAATCATCTACAGCAAGAATTCCGAAGCCGACCGCGACTTTCTGCGGGACGTCCTGAAGCTCACCAATGTCGATGTGGGTCAGGGCTGGCTGATCTTCGGCCTGCCGCCCGCCGAGGTGGCGGTGCATCCGTCCGATGAAAATGATCAGCATGAATTTTATCTGATGTGTGACGATATCGAAGCGTTCGTTGCGGAAATGAAAACGCAACAGATCGCGTGCGAAGCGGTGCAAGACATGGGATGGGGGCTACTCTCGAAACTCACGCTTCCAGGCGGCGGGAAGCTTGGAGTTTATCAGCCTCGCCACGCCAGGCCGAAGCCGATGAGTTGATAGGAGGCGCTCCGCGCTGCGGCGTCCGCCTGGTCGGTCCGCGTTCGACGGACGCCGCAGCGCGGCGTCCCTTACCAGCGTGGCTACTCTTTTTTCTCCAGCTTCAACGCAGCGGAGTTCATGCAATAGCGGAGCCCGGTGGGCTCAGGGCCGTCGGGAAAGACATGGCCGAGATGGCCGCCGCAACTGGCGCACAAAACTTCGGTCCGCGTCATCATGAACTTTCGGTCGGTCTCCGTCGCCACCGCGTCCTCCGCCAGCGGCTCGAAGAAACTCGGCCAGCCGCTCCCGGATTCGAACTTCTTCTCCGAGCTAAATAACGGGTTTCCGCAGCCCGCGCATTTGTAAGTGCCCGCGTCATGGGTATCGGCGTACTCGCCGGTAAACGCCCGCTCCGTCCCCTTCTCGCGCAGAATGTGGTACTGCTCCGGCGTCAACGTCTTCTTCCATTCGGCGTCCGTTTTTTTGATTTTCTCGCTCATATTCTGTCTCCAATTTTGGAAGCAACCGGCGTCATTGCAACCAGCCACCCACGGCTTGGATCGGCTCGATCCTCCCGGCCTCCGTCACCCAGGCAGCCAGGGCGCTCCGCGACCCAGCGACCTGCTTCGACGTCTCCGCAGGAAGCCGCAGCTCCTTCACGCCCGCTTTCATTGTTTCATTCGTCAATCCCAGGACGACGAAGTCATGGACCAATTTCCGCCCGTTGTTTTCCCCCGCGGTCACATCTGCACCGAGCGCAAAACCCAGACGCGCCAGATGGATTTCATAAGACCGGCCCGTCTTGGTGGCGGGCTTGAAGTCGGCCGTGACGCGCTCGCCACTGATTGTGATTTTCAACACGCCCACCGTCTCCGTCGCCGCGGGTGGAAGGGCCGCATTACGCCAGCCCGCGCCGTCGAGAACGAACGCCGGCGTGTAAACGCTTTCGCTTTTCCATCGCGCAGAATAATCGGCCTGTCGCTCCGTCCACGTCTTCGACGCGAACGGATCCCGCCAGCCCAGGTGGTCCCAGTAATCCACGTGAAACGCGACCGGCACAAAATCCTGCCAGAGCCGCGGCTCGTTTTTCAAATTGCTTAGCCACGCCTCGGCTGGCGGACAACTGGCACAACCTTCCGAGGTGAAAAGCTCGATCAAATGGGTCCGCGCGGATTTGCTTTCGAAAACGACGTCGCCGCCACGTGCGGTCATGGCCGCAAAGACGCACATCAGAACCACCGCCAGCCTGATCATATTGGAACGCTAAGACGCGATGATCGATTGCGCGAGTTTCGCGATGAGCGCGGTGACGATCACGAGGAAAAAAATTCGCACGAACCGGCTTCCCTTCGCGATCGCCAGCCGGGTCCCGATCGTCGCGCCGAGAACGCTGCAGAGGGCCATCGGCACAGCGTATTGGTAAAGAATGTTTCCGCTCCAGCCGAAGTAGATGACCGAGGCGATGTTCGTGGCCCAGTTGATCACTTTGGCCGAGGCCGAGGCGGAGAGAAAATCGAAGCCGAAAACTCCGACGAAAAGAAAGATGAGAAAGCTGCCGGTGCCCGGTCCAAAAAAGCCGTCGTAGAAACCGAGCCCGGCGCCGATCAGGACGCCGAGCCATTTCGCTTTCTGGGGCGCGTGCCTGGGCTGGTGAACGAGCCCGAGGTCCTTGACGAAGAAAACATAAATCGCCACGAGGACGAGCAGCACGAGAACGATCGGGCGCATGAAGGATGCGTGAAGCAGCGTGACCGTGCGCGAGCCGAGGAAGGAAAAGACGAACGCTGTCATCGCCGCGGGGAGAATTGTGGACCAATCGATCGCGACATGCCGTGCGTACCGCTGCACCGCGATCGTGGTTCCGGCGCAGGAGGCGAACTTGTTCGTGCCGAGAATCGTCGCGACCGGCGCGCCCGGGAGCAGGATGAGCATCGCGGGAATCGAAATCAAACCACCGCCGCCTACCACGGCATCGATGAAACCGGCAAGGAGCGAAGAGAGGCTGAGCAGGAAGATCAGGGTCATGGCGGACTTGCGCTCGCAGCCTTCGCTCGCTCGCGTTGAAAGTCTAGAACAGGCGGAAGCCTGAACAAAGCGCGCTTCGGCCAGGCCGGACGACAACAATTGCTATCGCGTGCAGCCCTATTCGCTGCTGGGTTTCCAGGCCGGGCTGCGGACCGACCAGGCCGGCTGAGCCATTCTTGCGCCGTCTTCGCCCGCGGTGGCTGGCCTAATTTTCGCTAGACCTTCTCGGCCCGGTCGTCGATCAAAAGTGAATATATGAAATCATCATTGGCATTCAGCATCGGCGCAGCCGTGCTAGTAGCCGGCCTGCTTTCGGCATCAGGCGGGAGAAAAGCGCCATCTGCGGACGACTACAAGCCGGATGCAAAGAGCACATTCACTTGTCAAAAAGAGAGCGAGGGCGAGACGACAGCGAAAATTTCACCGTTGGAATGGTCCAATAGCACGACGACGAAAGCTCTGCTCGACACCTACTACGAGGGCCTGGCCAAAAAAAAGAGCGGCTGGGAGTCGGTTATCTCCGATGACTTCAAATTTGTCGACGGAGACATGACAAAACGGACGCCGATCATTGGCCGAGACGCTTTCATCAAAATCATCAACGGGTACTCGCAACTTTTCCTCACCATGCGGGTAAAGGAAATGATGGTCGCGGACGATCGCGCTTACGTTCTTGCGAGCTACAATTATGTCTTCCCGGGTAGCAAAGGGATTAATGGCGATGTGGTGGAGCTGTGGAAGATAAGAGAGGGCAAACTCGATCGGCTGACAGTCTTCTACGACACGCTGACATTTGAGCGCCTCAGAAAGCCGCCACCGAAGACCTGACCCCGTTTGTCGGACGCGATGGTAGAACCGTGAAAGGATCGTTTCGCCTGACGCAATTGCCATCACGGCTTCCCGCGGCCGGAAGAAGACTATCTACTTACGTCCCCGGAGTTAAGGCAGGATCTTGACTGGTCGCTTTCTTTGGCGGGTTCGCCTCCGCAGCCCTCTTGGCCGCCCATCGGGCTTTCATCGCGGCCGAGAGTTGGGCGCGGCGTTCTGGCGAGATATTGAGCTTTTTCTTCACCTTTTTCGTAGCGGTGCTTGGACTTTTCACGGCCGCGGGACTTGCGGCCTTCTTTTTAGGCGCCGTCGGTGGCTTGACTGTCTGACGGGCGACCGCGCGAGCAGCCGCCTTCTTTTGAGCCTTTCGCGCCTTTTCTGCTGTCAGCGCGGCAAGTTTCCGCTTTAGCCGGGCGAGCTTCTTGGGACCCGCCTGCAGGCGAGCTTCGAGATGACGGACTTTCTTCTCTAGATTCTTCAGTTTCATAAATGCGGATCAACCATAGGCCTTGGGCGAAGACTGTTCTAACTAAAAGAGCCAGACGGACGATGGGCCCTTACCTTTATTGTCACAATCATGTGACGTTCTTTGACAAGCGATGCGCGGGTCTGCAAGACTCGGCTTGGACGCCTGTCTGTCCACGCCGCCATGTCGAGCACCAGAATTCTGATCATCGAGGACGAACCAGACGTGATCGATCTGCTCACGCTGAATTTGCGCAAAGCCGGCTTTGCCCTGAGCACCGCGACCGACGGGGCGGCGGGACTCCGCAATGGCGCGGGAAGAAGCGCCGGCTCTCATCATCCTGGACTTGATGCTGCCGAAAATGCCCGGGCTCGAAATCTGCAAAGTCCTGAAGACCGACATCACCACGCGCCAGATTCCGATCATCATGCTGACGGCGAAGGCGGAAGAGATCGATCGCATCGTCGGTCTCGAATTCGGCGCGGACGATTATGTCACGAAACCTTTCAGCCCGCGCGAGCTGGTCCTGCGGGTCAACGCGATTCTGCGGCGCGGCAAAGGGGAAGTCGCCGAAGAAAAGAAGCTGTCCATCGGACCAATCACGCTCGATCCGTCGCGGCATCACGTTGCGGTCGCCGGCAAACCGGTGCGACTGACCAGCGTCGAGTTCAAACTGCTCAGCATGCTGATGCAACGGCAGGGGCGCGTACAGGGGCGCGACCGGTTGCTCAATGAAGTGTGGGGTTATGAAAGCGTGATCGATACCCGCACGGTCGACACGCACGTCCGCCGGTTGCGCAAGAAATTGGGGAAGGCCTCCGCCGCGATTGAGACGGTGCGGGGTTTCGGTTATCGGATCCGCGAAAGCTGAACTTTGATGGGCTGGCTTGCCTTTTGCGGGCTTATCGCGGTCGTGCTGGTGATCGCAGTTGCGGTGTGGCGGAAATGGATCGCGCCCTGGAAGGATGTGGATGAGCTGACGAGCGCCATCGTCGAACAGCGTCCGCCGCGGAAATTTCTGATCAGTGGTAACCCGGAGGCCCAACGCATCGGACTCGCGCTGGAAAACCTGACCGATCGACGGCGCGAATTGGACGAACGGGTGCGCGAAAGCGAACAGAGCGTGCAAGCCGTCTTCGGCGCGATGCTCGATGGACTCGTGGTCGTGGATGATCTCCGCCGCGTTCGCCTGATGAACCGCGAATTTCGGCGGGCTTTCGGCCTTGAGGAAAATATTTCCGGAGGAACGCTTCTCGAGGTGATTCGCCACGCTTCGGTCGATCGTCTGGTGACGGAAGCGATCCGCGCCGGGGAGCCGCGGCGGGAATCTATCCAGATGTCGCGCGGACCGAGTGAAGGCCGCGAAATGGAGGTGAGCGCGGTTCCGCTGGACGAGAATTCGGCGCGAATGGGTGGCGCAGTGATCCTGTTTCGCGACGTCACCCAATTGCAGCAGGTGGAAGAAATGCGGCGCGAATTTGTCGCGAACGTTTCGCACGAGCTGCGCACGCCTTTGTCGATTTTCCGCGGATATCTCGAAACGCTGCTCGACGATCCCCATCAGCCGCCAGGCGAACTGCTGCGCATCCTCGAGATCATGGAACGGCACTCGGATCGCTTGAATGCGCTGGTCGAAGACGTGCTTAGCCTGGCGCGACTCGAATCGCCGGGAGCGGAGCTTGATTTGTCCGAGATCAGTCTGCCGGAATTTTTGCAGGAGATCCTGCGCGATTGGGAGAAGCGGGTCGAAGCGAAGCAGCTCGAGTTGCGTCTCGAGGCCCCGCCCGATTTGCCGATGCTGGAAGCGGACGAGAACCGGCTTCAGGAAATCATTTACAACCTGCTCGATAACGCGGTGAAATATTCGCAAGCTGGCGGCGTGATTACCTTGCGGGCTGCCGTCGAGGGCGATCGCGCGCGCATCAGTGTCGCCGATGAAGGCATCGGAATTGGCGAGAACGATCTGCCGCGCATCTTCGAGCGTTTCTATCGCGCGGACAAAGGGCGAAGCCGCGAGCTCGGCGGGACGGGCCTCGGCCTCTCGATCGTGAAACACATCGCGCAACTGCATGGCGGCGCCGCCGAAGCGCAGAGCGAGCCGGGGCAAGGCACGATTATCAGCGTGCTCATTCCTGTTAGGCGGGGAAGCTGATCCTGGAAGCGCCTTCCTTATGTGCTGTCATCCCGAAGTGCGTAGACGCTGAGGCACCTCACAGTTGGAATTTGCGCTACCGCGAGTTTTCAGACGCTCACTAACGGAGGACGCGTGATGTTTTGCGGAAGCCGTTGAGCGCTTGTGAGGTCCCTCCCTACCCGCGTCACACAAACGTTACACTAAACAAATTGCCGCCGGGCTCGCGTTTCCGCGAATGTGCTTGCCCAATGGAAGGCGTCGCCGATCCCCGCACTCTTATCCCAACCCGGACGAAATCACGCCGGGCGCAGGTCTTCGTCGAGCAAGGCATCAAGGCCTTCTTCGGCGGCAACGCGCTCGTGGCCGTGATCGTCCTCGCGCTGATCACGATTTTCCTTTTCCGCGAAGGTTTTGGATTCTTCGGCCAAAACCTGTCGAACCTTCGGCTTTATCGCCAGGCCGGCCTCGAATACGTCGATATCATCCGCGGCGTTTCGGCGGAGCACGAAGCGCTTTCGCGCAAGTTGAGCGAGACCCGTCTGCGCGAAGTGCGGGTCATGGAGAAGCGGAACGTGCCCCTCGAAGAGATCAATGTCGCCCTCGTGCCCTTCGATCAATTCGCCTCCTCCTTCAGCGATACCGCGGAGAATTTGCACGGCCTCGTTTCCGATCTGACCGAGCAGTCGAGCGGCTTGAAGGAACAGCTTTTCGCGCGGGCCGAATTATTGGCGCAGCGCAATCAACTGGAACGGAGCGGCGCCCTGGCCGCGGCGGAAAAAATCGTTGTCCCGCCAGTCGATCGCGCCACCGCTTTGGCGGCTCTCCAGGCAGGTTCCGCGAGTTTCGAATCCGTCAGCTCCGAGATGACGGCGAAGCTTTACGCTCTTCTGGCCGAGGCGCCGCCGCTGCCGGATCCCGCGGGTCAGAAGGCTTTCGAACAATGGAAAACGCAGACTCGGGCCTACCTCGCCGGATTGCCGGCGGCATCGCAGAAATTGCGCACCTGGTCGCCCGAAGCACCGATCCCGTGGTATCGGTCGATCAGTTCATTCCTCTTCGGCCGCGAGTGGGTCACGGCGAGTTTTTGGCAGGATTGGTATGGAATCATCCCGCTGCTGGTGGGATCGATTCTTGTTTCGATTGTGGCGCTGTTTTTCGCAGTCCCGCTCGGCGTCGCTTCCGCCATTTATGTGAGTGAAATCGCGTCAGTTCACGAAAAAAGGCTCATCAAGCCCTACATCGAGTTCATCTCCGCCATCCCCTCGGTCGTCCTCGGATTTTTTGGAATCGCGGTCGTGGGACAAGCCATCCGCGCGGTGTCGCAATCTTCCTGGTTTAGCTGGATCTCATTTTTTCCCATCAGCGAGCGGCTGAACATCTTCACCGCCGGATGCCTGCTCGCGCTCATGGCGGTGCCGACAATTTTCACCCTCGCCGAAGACGCTCTGCGCAATGTCCCGCGTGGGTTCAAGGAAGCTTCCTACGCGCTCGGCGCCAACCGCCTCCAAACCATCGCGCGCGTCCTCGTCCCCGCGTCGCTCTCCGGCATCGTCTCCGCCATTCTCCTCGGGCTCGGCCGCGTCATCGGCGAAACGATGGTCGTCCTCCTCTGCGCGGGAAACCGGATCGCCATTCCGGATTTCACCCAGGGCGTCGGCGCGATCTTTCAACCGGTCCACACCATGACCGGCATCATCGCGCAGGAAATGGGCGAAGTGGTGCGCGGGAGCACGCATTACCGCGCGCTTTTCATGGTGGGCCTCGTCCTCTTCACCATCACGCTGGGGATCAATTATCTCGCGCAAAAATTTGTCGCGCGTTACCGGATGAGCATTGGATGAGACATGATGACGCACGTCGCCATCCAACATCCCAGCCGTGGCCGCGCGCATCGAGAGCGCCATCTTCTGGCTCTTCCGCCTCGCCACCTATTTCATCCTCGCGGCTGCCACCTACATCTTTCTCGACATCGGCATCAAGGGGAGCCGGACCGTTTTCACCACCACGCCGCCCTTTATCAACCTCCCGTTTCTGACCGAGCCGCCGCAAACGCTTTACGTCTTCGATTACGAGGGGAAAACGCAGACGCTGAGCGACCGGCAGTTTCGCGATTGGAAAAGCGCGCATGCGCGATGTGGAAGTGAATCCGTCTACCGTCGCCTATTCCGCGGGCGGCATCTGGCCCTGCATCGTCGGGACCGCGCTGCTCGTCATCGGCTCGATGGCGCTGGCGTTGATCATCGGAATCAGCAGCGCGATTTATCTGAGCGAATACAGCCGGAACGGGCCCCTGATTCGCCTCGTGCGCATCGCGATCCTCAATCTGGCCGGTGTGCCCTCGATTGTTTTCGGCCTGTTCGGTTTCGGATTGTTCGTGATCTTCTTCGGCTGGAACGTCTCGCTCATCGCGGGCTGGTTCACCCTGGGTTTGATGGTGCTGCCGGCGATCATCACCGCCAGCGAGGAATCGCTGCGCGCCGTGCCGCAGGGTTTGCGCGAAGGTTCGCTCGCCCTCGGCGCGAGCAAATGGCAGACGATCCGCAAAAACGTCCTGCCCTACGCCATGCCCGGCATCCTGACCTCATCCATCCTCGGCATCGCGCGCGTCGCGGGTGAGACCGCGCCGATCATGTTCACCGCCGCCTACGCCATGAAAGATGAAATGCCGTGGCAGGTGGCCAGGTTCACCGACTTCATGTTCCAGGGCGTCATGGCTTTGCCGTATCACATTTATGTCGTCAGCTCGAAAATCCCGCAGAACGAATACACCGAGCGCGTCCAGTATGGCGCCGCGTTCGTCTTTCTTTTCCTCGTCATGCTGATTGCGCTAACATCCATTGTCTTGCGCGAGCGAAGCAGGAGCCGTCTCTCATGGTGAACACTATCGAAATGCCAATGCCGGAAACAACCTCACCGATCATCGCCAACCAGCCCGAACCACGTCCGAATCCGGAGCGCGAGCGCGGCATGATCGAAATCGAGCAACTCGATTTTGCCTACGGAACCCATCAGGTCTTGCACGACGTCAGCTTGAGCATTCCAGCGCGGGCCGTGACCGCTTTCATCGGGCCATCCGGCTGCGGAAAAACGACCCTGCTCCGTTGCCTCAATCGCATGAACGATCTCATCGATATCGCGCGCATCACCAAAGGCTCGATTCGAATTGAAGGCGTGGACATTAACGCGCCCGGCGTGGACGTCGTCGATCTCCGGCGGCGCGTCGGCATGGTCTTTCAGAAATCGAATCCATTTCCGAAATCGATTTACGACAACGTCGCCTACGGCCTGCGCATCGCCGGGGTCACGAAACGAACGCTTATCGACGAGGCGGTGGAAAAAAGCCTGCGTTCCGCGGCGCTTTGGGAGGAAGTGAAAGACCGGCTCCACGTCAGCGGCTACGGACTTTCCGGCGGCCAGCAGCAGCGTCTTTGCATTGCGCGCGCCCTGGCGGTCGAACCGGAGATCGTGTTGATGGACGAGCCCTGTTCCGCGCTCGATCCAATCGCGACCGCGAAAGTGGAAGAGCTGATCCGTCAGTTGAAACAGGACTACACCATCGTCATCGTCACCCACAACATGCAGCAGGCCGGCCGCTGCTCCGATCACACCGCCTTCTTTTATCTCGGGCGCCTGATCGAGTTCGACGGCACCGCGAAAATATTTTCCAACCCCGGCCAGCGCCAAACGGAGGAATACATCACCGGCCGGTTTGGTTAAGCCGGCCGGAAACCCCAAATCCCAAGCAAACTTCAACGCTTCAACGCTCTAACGATTCAACGATCCCCAAATGATCGCACCCAGACATATCCTCGGCACTTTCGACGAAGCGCTCGCTTCGCTCCGCAACAACGTCCTCATGATGTCGAGCCTGACCGAACGCAGCCTCGACCGCGCTATCACCGGCTTGATGCAGCGCGATGACAAGATGTGCGCCATCGCCATCGCCGACGACGAGGAGATCGATCAGCTCGAAAAGCAGATGGACAAGGATGGCATCGACCTGCTCCTCCGTTTTCAACCGGTCGCGTCCGACCTGCGGCGCGTGGTTTCGGCCATGAAGCTTTCCTCCAATCTCGAGCGCATGGCCGACCAGGGGACGAACATTGCGCGGCGAGCGCGCAAACTGAATCAACATCCGCCGTTGCCCGAAGTGGCCTTGATCACGCCGATGTACACCCACGCGATGCAGATGTTTAAGGACGCCATCGATGCCTACGTGCGCGAGGACGTCCAACTCGCGCGCGCCGTCATTCCCCGCGATCAGGGCCTGGACGACATGAATAGCTCGGCCAGCCGCCGCCTGATCGAGCGCATGGCGGACGATCCCGCCCAACTGCGCGGTTATCTGAACCTGATCTTTATCTCACGCTGTCTCGAACGCGTCGGCGATCACGCCACTAACATGGCCGAGGACGCCGTTTACGCCGCCGCCGCCGAGGATATCCGACATCAGCATTTGCCCGCCGTCGCGAACGATTAGCGCCTTCAATCCTCCTACTCCTGCTCGTGCTCGTGCTCGATCCGTCGCAAATCTCGAATCTTCAACCGCGGATTACGCGGATGGCACGCATGGATGAGCTGATCGATTCCTTGGTTGTAGAGGCGCTTGTGCCAAGCGCCTGTCCACGTTGGTTCGGCGTTTGACATCCCGCATACGCGGGACCGCTACAACGCCGCTCTCTGTTGCTGTGGCCGCCTCGCTCTGTCGAGGCGTCGCGTCTAAACGGCGACACAGCGCCGTCGCTCCATCCTACACGTGCTCGATCTAATAAATTCTCCTCCTCCCAAGTTGTCCTTGAGAAAGGTAGGTTTGCCCGAAGCTATGCTTCGCACGGCGAGTGCAACTGCGGAGAACATCGTGCATTCCAAGTCCAACTTGGGAGCGAGGGGGAGAAAAGAAATGAGCTAAACGGGAGCCGCTTCGTTTCGAATTTTCCTCCTCTTCGAACCTTCGGTCCTTGTTTGAAACTCGTTCGCTGCCCCGCGCTCTCTCGCTGCTACCCTCGCAGGCTTTGCCTTCTATGTCGCTCTTCCCGTCCGCTCCATGAGTTTCGAATTTCCCCCCGAGCGCCGCTACGACTCTGTTTTCTCCGTTACCTCCTGTGCGATGCTCCTCCCCGCTTTGCGCCGCGCCAGATGCCACAAACCAAAACAGATCGCGCTGCAGACAATAATGTTAACCAGCGAATCCTCGGGCCCGAAGGCCCCTCCGGTCCAGAGGTCGGAGCCGGAATAGACGGTTTCCCACGGTGCCTGGGCGCGCCAATCCTCGCCGGAAAGGGGCAGGCCGATCATGAAAATCGTGGCGTTCCAGCAGCTGTGGTGAGCCGCGACCACCCAAATGTTGCGCGACACGATGAATACGCCGCCCCACATCAGACCGAGCAACGTCACTGAGAGCAGACTGATCCAGTGGGTTCCGTTGTTCGTCAGGTGCACGATGCCAAAGACCGCGGCGCTGCTGACCAGAGCCGCCCTCGTGCCGATCCGCTCGTCGAGAATCCGAAGGAGAATCCCCCGAAACGCCACTTCCTCGAGCACCGCCGCAATCCAGATCAGGCCCAGAATTCCAGTCGTCTGACCGAAGCCTCGGAAGGAGACGACCTGATAATGCCCAGTCGCGTACAAAACCAGAATCGTTATCACCGATCGACACCGCACCCGCCACGGCGGCGAGCAGGATCCACCGCCATTGGAACGACAGCTCGCGCACTGTTCGCTTTTCGTAATATCGAACGAACGCCCAGTAGGAAAAGACCATGACCAGGAAGATGTTGACCCGCCGGACGATCGACGAAGCCTGCTCTCCCAGCCCGAAGGCGGAATCGATCAGCGGATCGACGAGCAGTCGGTAGGCGGCGATCGCCCCCACCAGGCATGCAGCAGCGACGCAGAGCTTGAGAAGTCCTTCGAGAAGGAAGCGCGACCTGGACACAGCGGTTCCACTCTGGCTCTATAATTCCGAAATCCGAAGCAAATCTTCAACCGCGGATTACGCGGATGACACGGATGGATGAACAGGTCGGCTGGTCTTGAATCTCTGCGTCCTCTGTTTCCTCCTGTTAGAACATGAGAGCGGAACTTCGATCACGAGCATGAGCACGATTACGATGATTGATCGGGAATCCCGTGCTGTTCCTCGAAGCACGATTCGAAGCTCTTCAGATCGACCGGCTCCCGGGGCTGCGCGCCTTTCGGACCGGCCCGGAGATATTGGACCGGCCACGCGATCGGCTGCTCCAGCTCTCGCGCCGCGCGCAACGGCCAATACGGATCGCGCAAAAACTCGCGCGCCATGAACACGGCATCCGCCTGTTCCGTCCGAATGATGTGCTCCGCCTGAACGGGCGAAGTAATCATTCCGACGGCGCCGGTCATGATCCCGGTTTGGCGGCGGATCCGCTCGGCAAAAGCCGTCTGGTAACCGGCGCCGACCGGAATTTTCGCGTGGGGCACGTTCCCGCCGGAAGAACAATCGATCAGATCGACTCCCATTGGCTTCAACTCCCCGGCAAGTTTGACCGACTGCTCGATATCCCACCCGCCCTCGACCCAATCCGTCGCCGAGATGCGCAGAAATAACGGCAATTCCTTCGGCCACGCCGATCGAACTGCCGTCACCACCTCACGGCAGAGCCGGGTCCGATTCTCGAATGAACCTCCGTAATTGTCCTCGCGCCGATTGCTCAGCGGCGACAGAAACTCGTGAATCAGATAGCCGTGCGCCGCATGGATCTCGATGACGCGGAAGCCAGCCTGGCAAGCCCGGCGCGCCGCTGCGGCAAAAGCCGCGACGACCTCCTGAATGCCATCAGGTGTAAGGGCCTGCGGCATCGGATAGGTTTCGGCGAATGGTAACGCGCTTGGGGCCACGACCTTCGTCCAGCCTCCTTCGCTCTCGGGAACTGCACCCGGAGCTTCCCATGGCCGGCGCGTGCTCGCCTTGCGGCCGGCATGGGCCAGCTGCATTCCGGCGATGCTCCCTTGTTCATGAATGAAACTTACGATTCGACCCAGCATCTCGATGTGCCCGTCCGTCCAGATGCCGAGGTCCTGCGGACTGATGCGTCCCTCCGGGAGAACGGCCGTTGCCTCAGTCATGACCAGCCCGGCGCCACCGACCGCGCGGCTGCCGAGATGAACGAAATGCCAGTCGTTGGCGTAACCGTCGTCGCTCGAATACTGACACATCGGCGAGACGAACACCCGATTGGCAAACGTCAGTTCTCGAATCGCGAGCGGATCAAACAGGCCGGGCATGGTTGCAAGTTAGCGTGAGCCTTTGTCGGAGCCACTGGTATTGCCAAACCGTCAGCGATAGACCTCACGGCGATGGCGCAAACGTTCGATCGCGACCGCCAAAACCTCATCACCCGTGGCGTAGACGATGCCGTAGTCTCCCAGCCGAATGCGGAATCCGCTGCCGCTTCCGTCAAGTTTTCGGCAACCGGAAGATCGTCAGGTGCACCGCTACGTCATTATCCTAACGTCCGGTCTCAGCTTCTTGAACCGCGCGATCTCTTCTTTTGTTATTCTGCCCCCACCCACGATTAGTTGGAGCAGAGGCGGTATTGACGCGAGAGCCGACAGGCTTTTTACATTGACTCCCCTGATAGACAGGAATTTCAAGTTACGCAATGCACGGAGTGGCGAAAGGTCTGTAATATCTGTCCGATCCAGAGTCAGGCGCTCCAGCGCCTCAAGTTTCGCTAGCGGACGAATGTCCGTAATCTTCGTCCCGTCGAGGTGAAGCGTGTGAAGCAGGAAAAGACCCTTCAGTGGTGCGAGGTCGCTTACACGTGTCGTTTGGAGATAAAGCAGTTGCAAAGAAGTCAGTTTTGCGATCGGACTTAGATCCGACACACGGCTTCCAGTTAGTTGCAAACGCGTTAAGTTCCGATGATCGGAAATCGGATGCAGATCCGATATTAGGGTCCAATAAGCGTCTAAATTCTTGAGTGATGATCTAAGGCCCGCGAGCGGTCGAAGGTCACTGACACGCGTATTACTTATCCAGACGCGATCTTTAACTTTGAATGGCCACGGTAATGAGCCGTCTAACAACTCCGTACATGCGAGCATCCACTCTGCAGTTAGTAGTGACGAATAATCAGGTAGCACATGCGCCGTATTCAGTGCGGCTGCGGCGCTTTGGCCGCCGATCATACGAAGAAGCCGAAGACAGCGTGCGGATGTCCGGGCATCTTGATTCGTCCACCAGTTGGAATCAGTTAGTCGAGCACCGGCATTCAGAAAAATTCGAGGACCGAGCTGAGCGAGTGTTTCAGCTTCGTGCATGTAACTGGGCGGGAATAGTCGCGTAGTAATCTCGTCGATCGTCGCCGAAAGGTCGGCGGCTAGACGACGAGCGGAACTGCGACAGCGAACCAAAAAAAAATCTCGAGCGTTCGTCTCTGCGAGCTTCTTTTGAGTACGCTTGCTTGGGGTGCCTGATCTTTGTCTTGGACGCCGGCTAGGCGCCGGCACCCGCGCGATAAGTTCTCGCACGATCGCAGAACTGAAAGGCTCGGGTGCCAAGGCAAGTGTGAAGAGAATAACCGGCTGCCACCCTGGGTCTTCCGCTCGCTCGACCAAAGGAGCCCATTTGCCCCCTTCGACTGCCCGTCCAGCCGCTAAATACTCCTTTAATGTATTGTGGAGGAAATCGATGCGATCATCAGCCGCTGGACGGAGCACTCCGCTCCTCTCGACTAAGGCCTGAAGGACGTCAGACGCTTCCTCGGCAGCGCGCCCCGGAGTGGATCCCATTACCTCTCCCACAATTTGAGTGGCTTTTCCGATGTCAATGGATGACTGTCCCTCGCTTACCAACTGCCACGCCAACTCGGCGAGTAGGCCTTTCTTCTGTGGGTATTGTAGTGCGCGCCAAGTAGCCAAAAAATGGGAACCCTGGAGACCAGGCGTTTCTCGCTCGCGTCGATGAAGGAGCATTTGGACTAGTGCCTCACACAACTCAGCAGGAGTTTCTGGCAACCGTTCCTGGCGTTCGCGATAAAGAGCACAAATCATTGCGCAAAGCAGCGGGTTTGAAGCTAATACTCCCAACTCGGGTTGATCGACTAACTCAGCTTTTAGTCGCTTGGCTGTGTGTTGGAGATCCTCTCCCGCCCGAGGACGATGTTTGAGTTCCAGACCTGCTGACAGATACCACTTATCGATGAATTCCTGGCGGTCGGTACGGCTCATTGGCTCAACACGCGCTTCCGTAAAGTCCAGCCGCTCGAGCCAACCTCGCTCAACTGCTCCAGGACGCGTACTCACAACGTAAGTGCAGTGCGGATAACTCCGGATCAATTCACCGATCTCTTCGGCTAGCTGTGGCCTAAGATCACGATGCACTTCGTCGACACCATCGAGGAGAACAAGGGCGCGCCCAGAGTCCAAGACGCCGGTCATCCACCCCGACGGAGCCGTCGGTAGATGTTTGGCCAAAAAACGGGGAAGTTTGTCTGCCGGCGGCAACTTACCGTCCGGGCAGTCCCGCAGGCGGATAAGAATGGGGATTTTCCATCGCCACGAATTTGGAAAGCCAATACCATTTTCTTCCTTTAATCGATTCCATTCTTCGAGGAGGCTGGGATCGCCACTAAGACGCGCCGCTTGCGCTAAGACAGGCGGGCCATCTAGCACCTGCTTCGCGGCGTGAATCGCGCACCAACGGAGTAGCGTGCTCTTGCCCGCACCGGCTGGGCCGCGGATCATTAACCGGCCTGTTCCTTCGGCAATGTCATCGAGGACGTATTCAATGCCAGCTTCGGACGCAGTCACTTTGTCTCCCGGAGTTGCATTGTTTCCACTAAGGCTGAATTTTTTTCCCTTCGCTAGTTGAGTCTCTTCGGCCACAAACTTCTCTTCATCCCCTTCCGGGGAAAGATTCAAGGAAACATAAGCCACCGAAAGTTGGTGACGCTGCAGTTCTCGCGGAATGTCGCACCCGAACAATTCCAAGACGTCGTGCTGATCGATTACGTTTTGACAGTAGCGGCGGGTATAATGCTCAACCGCGCCCGCGTCTGAATCCTCCGGAATACTTTCGCCATCTTTTGGCAGCGGTGCGCTCAACAGCGTGCCCGGTTCAGACGTAAGCCACTTCAGGGGTCTTAAGAGCCAAACACCGTTGCGGGTCTTCCCGGCGACATTGCGTGGTACCCAGCCGCGGCCCGAGGCATCCCATTGTCGCAACCAGACGTGGGCTTGACGGCGCTCTAGATCAAGCCGGCCAAAGGTGTAGGCCGATGACATCCACGAACAATCGTAGCACGCGCCCGCGGAGAGAACTAACCGACCCTCCGCATCGATCTCTACCCATTCCTTATGTTCATGACCGTGAAGCACCACGGGGAATTCCTGCCGCAACCGTCTTGTTATCGCCGGATCCTCCTGGTCCGTAAACCAATTACCAGGGTGATGGATAAGACCAAAGGAGAACGACACAGGACCCATTCGTTCCCGTGTCTGCGCGATCTGCCAGTCGGCGCCACACCATAGCTTGCCTTTCTCGGACTTCTCCGCGCATGACCACGCCGAATTCAATCCGGCTATGCCGACCCGGATGCCAGCAACCTCCCGTGCGTCTGCCCAGATCAGGTGAGGGTCCTCTGGGGCGAGGTGAAGCAGTCCGTAACTAGTCAAGAAACTACGATAGGCGCCTTGTCGCTCAAGCCAAACGCGCCATTGCTTCGTGTCGTCGCGCATCACTTCCAGAATGTCTCTTAACTTGCGCTGAGGATTCCGAAGCCACTCTGTTTCGCCACGAGTAATTTCGTGGCGGTCAACATCATGGTTCCCCGGAACGAGATAAAGGAAACGGGTAGGGATCTCGGGCTGATAGGCACGACGAACGGCATCAAGAAACCTGCGAACGAGTTGATACTGGTCGGCCATTTTCTCCCCATTCGCAGCGCCATATGCAGCATCGCCCGAGAAAAAAATGAAATCGGGACGGAGATCATAATCTTTACGCATCAGTTTTAGATCTGCGACAAGGGCGTCAGTAACGCTACGCGAGTCCCAATCGTCGCGCAGTCGGGCGTGAAGATCCGACAGATGAAGCCAACTTAGAATGCCATCCATAACGTGAGGGGTCCTTACCTTCCGGGGTCAATGTTCGCTTACGCCGAAGCCCTGATAGGGGTCGCACGATGTTTAGCTAGAACAGCCCTTCAGTGCAAGGTGAGCTTTCCACAATTATTCGGCGTGCAAGGAGTTGTACAAGGGTCGCCGACAGTATGTGTCGTCACCGGTCCGGACTTTGAAAGCCCGTCCACGCATTAGGTCTTGCAGGCAGGGAGCAGATTAACGAACCGCCGCGGTCGTTTTCTGAGGCGCGCGGTTTGCGCACAATTTGGCAAATCAGATACTTTCTGATGACCTGCTTGATATTCTCGGCCACACGGCTCCGGAAGAGACTTATGAAGTAAGAAAGCAGAAGGGAAAGGGGTGCCCCCGTCAGCCTGCTCCCTCGTAAATCATCCAGCGATTTGCACCGGATCTGAGTTCGTCGCAGCTCGTGCTAGAGAGATGGCCGTCGTCGGTGCCAGGCCGTAGCACTCTCATATGCCTGAGCGAGTGCGAAGATACGCGGCTCGGAGAAGGGCGGGCCGCTGATGAGGAGGCCAATGGGCAAACCGGACCCGGAGAAACCGCACGGGAGGGACATTGATGGCAAGCCACCGAGGCTGAAGGCGAATGTGCACGCATTGAGCGCAAAGGGCTCGGTTGCCTCTTTAATTGTCAGCGGCAATCCGGGCAAAGTCGGCGACATCACCAAATCAACGCTCGAGAACGCGTCTTTCATCGCCGCTCGATGTCGATCGAGGTCGTGGCGCAGACGAGTCGACTCTGCCTCCGAGATCCCTTGCCCCGCGAGAATCGTATTGCGCGTTCGCGGGTCGTACCGTTCCGGGGTCTGCGCCAGATGCGAAGCATGGAAGGCGTACGCTTCGGCCTCGATCAGGCGTCCCAGCTCTTCCGGCATTGGGAGTTCGGTTTCACGGACTTCGGCGACGAGCGGTCGGATCACACCGATGGCCGCATCCACCGCCGCCTGCACTTCCTCCTCCACCGGCGCGCCGTCACACAAGCCGCGCGGATTCCGAAAGACGCCGATGCGGAGCCGAGACACAGGCGGCGACGCCGCGGGGTCACACTCCACGGCCACGCGGTGATCCGTCATGACGCGGAACATCAACGCGGTGTCCGCCACGGTGCGGCACATCGGGCCTACATGATCGAACGCCTTCGAAATCAAGACGACCCCGCGGGCGCTGACGACGTCATAAGTGGGCTTCAACCCGACAACCCCACAACAGGCGGCGGGGATCCGGTTCGAACCTCCGGTGTCGGTCCCCACGGCGCCGAAGCAGAGCGACGCGGCAACCGCTGCGCCCGATCCGCCCGAGGAGCCGCCGGCAATCCGTTCGAGGTCCCACGGATTATGCACGGGCCCGAAATGGCTGATCGCTGAGGTCGTTCCGAGCGCGAATTCGTGCATGTTGAGCTTTCCGAGAAATACTGCACCCGCCGCTTTGAGCCGTTGGATCACCTCTGCGTCCTCGACGGGAACGCGATCTTTGAAAACCGCGCTCGCCGCCGTGGTGAGGACACCTGCGGTGTCGATATTGTCCTTCACCGCGATTGGAATGCCGTGCAGCGGACCGCGCCAGTGTCCGTTTGCAATCTCCTGCTCCGCCTGGCGCGCCTCGGCCAGGGCCGATTCGGCCGTGACGGTGATGAACGCGTTGAGATGTGGATTGAACCGCTCGATGCGCTTGAGACAGGCCCGAGTCAATTCTAACGGTGAAAGCAAACGCTCCCGCACCGCACGCGAGGCGTCTGTTAGGCCAAGCTCGGCTGAATCCCCCTCAAGACTTCTTCTCGAGGGACCGCGAAGAGAGTAGCCAAGTCCTCCCAGGATCGCCGTGCCACCGCCCGCAGCAAGAATCGCCACAACCTTTCGTCGGGTGAAGCGCCGCGTGCTCATATCCGAAGATGCCTTTCAATCGCCGTGCGCGGTTGGGCCAGAAGAACACGCGTCGGCGACTCGATTCTCATCGAACCGTTCTACCCTCAGGATTGGCGCGTGGTCAATTCCCTGGCCGATTACGATCACAATCACGAGCACGAGCACGAGCACGATGGAACGGCGAAAGTGAATTGCTGGTCGACTGCGTTGCCTTAAATTGTCGATCCGATTTCAACCACTAAAAACGAAAGCATTGTCGATATGAGCACCAAGAAAATTGCCCTGATTACCGGCGCCAACAAAGGCATCGGTTTGGAAACAGCCCGTCAACTCGCCAAGCAAGGCATCACAGTTTTGGCCGGCGCGCGGGATGAGGCCAAGGCCAACGCGGCGGCCGCCGAGCTGAGCAAGGAGGGACTCGACGCACACGGAATCGTGATCGACGTGAATGAAGAGGGCAGCATCCGAGAGGCGGCGGCCCGGATCGAACGCGACTACGGACGCCTCGATATCCTGGTGAACAACGCGGGCATTTTTTGGACGATCGGGAGAAGAAGCCGAGCGAGCAGTCGCTCGAGCTCTGGCGCAAAACGTTCGAGACAAATTTATTCGGACTGATCGCGACGACGCAGGCGTTGCTCCCGCTCCTGCGCAAGAGCGGCGGCCGGACGGATCGTGAATCTTTCCAGTATCCTCGGCTCGATCACATTTCCACGCGACGCCGGGCTCGCCGATCTATGATTCGAAAACGCCCGCCTACGATGTCTCGAAATCGGCGGTGAACGCCTAGACCGTGACTCTCGCCTGCGAGTTGAAGGACACGCCGATCAAAGTAAACGCCGCGCATCCCGGCTGGGTGAAGACCGATATGGGAGGAGAAGGCGCGCAGATGGAGATCGAGGATGGCGCGAAAACGAGTGTGGCGCTGGCGACCCTGGGACCGGAGGGTCCGAGTGGAGGGTTTGTGCATCTGGGAGAGACGTTGCCCTGGTGAGCATTCGAAGAAAGAAGCAAACGTCCAACGCTCAACGTCCAACGCCCAACGTCCAACGTCCAATGAAGAGGGGGGAGAACAGGCGTCGTAATCGTGCTCCTGCTCGTGATCGAGGGATTCTACGTTGGTCACTGCTGGTCCTTGTCCTAACGGCAATGACCGGCTGTGATATCGGGACGGATGCCGCGACCCGCCTCGCCTATGACATCGAGGCGGGCACGAGTCGCCTGGGAAAAGGCGCTGGCGCCAAATACAGCATCGAGCACAAAACGCCTTCGAAGGCGGACGAATGCGCGGGACCATATACCGTGCAACTCGATAAGGTGGGAGCGATGATTATTTGGTGCCGGGACGCTGCCGGCCAGACGGTGTCCAGCCATAGCACTTCGTACCACGCGCGATTCGTCGATACCTCGCAAACATTCATCATGGAAAAAACAGCGGGCGAAACCCTGACTATCGACCTCGAAAGGCGGGACAACCGCGCCGTTATTGTCGGGATCCGTTAGCTGACGTGTGGGGCAGAAGCTGTTCGTTTCGAATTTTCCGCCCTTGATCATTTGGTTATTATTTCGAAATTCGTGCTTCGGATTTCCTTATGACCTACTTCTTGGCTTTCGCTTTTGGAATCGGAGTCGTCGTGGGGTTGCGGGCGCTCACGGCGCCGGCGGTCGTTAGCTGGGCGGCCTACCTGGGATGGTTGAATCTGAACGATTCGCCGGTTGCGTTCATGGGTTCCATTTGGGCTGTCGGGATATTCTCGCTCCTGGCGATCTTCGAATTCGTCGGAGACCTCCTGCCAAGAACTCCCAAGCGAACCGCGCCCGCGCCTTTAACCGCGCGCATCCTGATGGGTGGTTTGTGCGGCGTTTGCCTCGCCATTTCCGCGAATCAATCTCCCGCGATCGGCGCAGTGGTCGGCGGCATCGGCGGAGTGGTCGGCGCCTTCGCCGGTTATGAGATTCGCCGACGCCTGGTGACCGGCTTGAATATCAAAGACATTTTCATTGCCATCCCCGAAGACCTGATTGCAATCGGTCTGGCGGTCTTACTGGTCTCGCGCTAGTCGAACAGACGTTCGTAATCGTGCTCGTGCTCCTGCTCGTGCTCGATCCCCTCCTCCTCGCTTTAACTTGTAGCGACGGCGCGGCGTCGGCATTGACGAAGTCGAATGTGTCGCCGTTCGGACCGGACGCCTCGACAGAGCGAGGCGGCTACAGCTAATTCAAGACCGCCACCGATCGGCGGCCGGGCGATGCGCACCGCGCGTTAACCAGTTCCCATTCGGAAAAATATTGGGAAAGGCGCCGGGCAAATTGGCGGGGGCGTTCGGCGTAAAAGCGTTCGCCAAGCGCGAGGGCGGTGCGCTCGAGCTCTTTCTCCCGGGAATCGATGAGCGCATTCATGATGCGGTCCCCATGTTTTCGGGCGGATCCAATCGAGGAGAGGCGTTCGGCGACAAAGGCGAGATCGTGGACCTGGCCCAGATATTGCCCGATCGTTTTCAGTTCGTCGTTCAGCTCCTTAAAGACACCGGGCGCCAGGGGCCGCAAAATCCGGAGCTGATACCAGAGCTCCTTCGCCCGCTTGCGAAAGGTGTGAAGATTTTTCGTGCTCGTTTTTTCGATCGCGTCCTCGAGCGCCTGGCGGCCACGTTTGTAAGTCATCTGCACCGATCGGCGCAGTTGTTTGCAGCTCAGATCGTCCAGCGGCCAGTCCCGGATCCGATCGAGCGCCTGACTGAGCTGTTGTTTCGCTTCCTCCGGCCATTCCGAAAACGCGGCGAGAAAACTGTCGAGCTCGAAGGCGAGAAGTTCTTCGGTTTCCGCGAAAACTGCGCTTCCGGCCCCGGGAAAATTCGCGGAGCTGGCGCACGGTCTGGAGCCGTACTTCCGCATCGCGCACTTCCGAAATGAGCCGGCCGACTTTCTGCAAACATCGGTCCTCGCGTTTCCAAACCTTGCGCGCGATTTCTCCCGAAGCCAGGCGGAGGGCCGAGCGCGCCTTTTTCAAATGCTTGCGCGTCTCATGGACCGGCGAGCCTTTTCCATTTTGTTTGGCGCTGCTCGCGTGGATCGCGTTCTCGATCTGGCGACAGACGATTCTCTGAACACCGTCACCGACCGTTTCGTCCTGGCGTAGCTCGTAACTCATCGCGTTGACCCTATTTAGCCTCCAGGAAAGCGCCGGAGGTGCAAAGGAATGTAGCCCGGAGTGAAGCACAGCGGAACTCCGGGTAAGCTGACAAAAAAATCCCCAACCCCTGAATAGGGGTGTCGGACAACGTTCGCGCTTGCGATACGGTGAGGGGGCTCGGTGTGCGACTTTCCGTCGCCCCTCTCGGGGCTTGAACGCTTGGACTTGGATACCCGGAGTTCGCTCCGCTCACACCGGGCTATATTCCGGCGCACCCGACGGGTGCTGATCATTTGAGGGCGAGCGCGACGTTGCTGTATTTCGGCTTGCCGGTGACATCGCGGCCAACCCAATCCGGCGGTTCGAAAGCGGCGCAGCTTCTCTGGTTGTCGAATTCCACTTCGGCCACGACGAGGCCGCGGTGCCGTCCGCGGTAGATATCGATCTCGATGGTGTGTTTTTTCCACGGCACGTCGTAGCGGACCTTGGTCAGGCGCTGGCCGATCGTGGCGGGCCAGAGTGCGTCGAATTGTTCGGCACTCAGGCGAATCTCCCGCTCTTCGCGCGCGCCTTTCGTCCCTTGCTTGAAGGTGAGCGACCGGACCGAGCCTTTCTTGCGCAGGCGCACCTGCAAGCCGCCACGCCCGACGGCGAGGTAGCCTTGCACAATCGTGTCGTGGGGAAATTTTTTCAGTCCGGGCGGAAAGCGCTTCAAAAGAAATTTTCGCTCGATTTCCCGGATAGATTGCTTTTTCGACGCGCTCATTCCTGCCAGTCGTATTTTGGTGAACGCGAGAAACATTTCCAGACCTTCCTTCGTTTCCGCCCACGATTCGCACCGGTCAAAAATTTTCATGTGACATTTCTGTGACAGGTGGATCGTGCGCTCCGCTTTAAGATCTGCTTAGCGCCAAAGGCGCCGGGTCAACCCAGCCTGGGGCAACGCCCCGGGAAAAACGGCGCTCCCAAAGCCAGCGCCGGTGAATCGCGCTGTCAGCGCTTGTAATTTTTTCCTGAATTCCTGGGGCGTTGCCCCAGGCTGGTATTGATATCGCGCCTTTGGCGCTAAAGAGAACCCGCGCACGTCTCAAGGAATGGCGGCAAAGCCGCGTGAAAATGCCATCGCGCGACGGAGCGCCCGATCCACCTAAACGCCACCAAATGGAAGTCACGCGATTGTCACTTTGCGGATGCGCCCTGACCGGCAACTTAGGACATGAAAACGAAGACATCCTTCTCGCCGCAGCATTCGCCCTTGGCTTCGGCTCCACCACGCACGCGGACCGGCTCGTCATCAAAGGTTCGGACACGCTCGGCGCGAAACTGGTCCCGCAATTGGCCGAGCAATTCAAAGCGGAACATCCCGACGCGACTTTCGATATCGCGGCGGAAGGCTCGACCACGGGCTTCGCCGCGTTGATCGATGGCACGGCCCAGATCGGGATGTCCAGCCGCGACGCCAAACCGGCGGAGATCGCCGCGGCGACCGCGAAAGGCGTGACCCTGAAGGAGACTATCGTGGCTTATGATGGCGTGGCCGTGATTGTGAATGCGGCAAACGCGGTCAAGGGCCTGACGAAGAAACAGGTCGAACAAATCTTCACCGGCGAAGTGGCCGATTGGAGCGCCGTGGGCGGCGCTGGTGGTCCGATTTCCATCTACACGCGCAACACTTCCTCGGGGACGTACTCGGAGTTCAAGGAGCTGGCGATGAAGAAGCGCGATTACGCGCCCTCCGCGCAAAAGATGGCGGGCAACGAACAGATCGCGGCCGAGGTGGGAAAAAACGCGAACGGCGTGGGTTACGTGGGCCTCGCCTACATCAAGGCCGCGGGGATCAAGGTGGTCCCGATCGATGGCGCGACGGCATCGGTGGAGAGCGTGCAGGGGAAAACTTATCCGTACGCCCGGCCCACCTTTTTCTACACGAACGGCGAACCGGCTGGGCTGGCGAAGGTGTTCGTCGATTTCACCCTGAGCGCGGCCGGTCAGAAGATCGTGGCCGGTGCAGGCTTTGTCCCGATTCGGTAAGCGCGAGCAATTCTCCGCGCAGAATTGCTCGACCCGCGCCTGAATCGCGTTGCGGATCTGCCGGATTTCTTCCAGCTTTTCCAAGGCCGTGCCCTCCACTTTTGAAGGGTCGGGGAAAGGCCAGTGCAAGCGCTGGGTGGGCCCGGGGAAAATCGGACAACCGCCTGCCTCCGCCTCGCTGCAAACGGTGACGACGTAGGTGAAAAGCTGGCCCGACTTGAAAACATCGAAGACGGCCTGCGTCTTGTTCTTGGAAATGTCGAGCCCGCTTCGCGCATCACTGCCACCACGAGCGGATTCAACGTTCCCGGCTCCAGGCCGGCGCTCTGCGCTTCGAACTCCGCGCCGCAGATGTCGTTCAGGAACGCTTCAGCCATCTGGCTGCGCGCGCTGTTGTGGACACAGATGAAGAGGATTTTTGGTTTGCTCACGGTTAGTCGGCTCGGGCGAGAAGGCTTGGCTCCTCGGGTGGAAGAAAGTCGTGGAGCGGTTTCGCGGAAATCCGGACGTGGGTTCCGATGTGCACGAGATTGTAGAGCGCGATGACATCTTTCGAGCGCATGCGAATGCAACCGAAGCTGGCGCGGCGCCCGATGCGTTTCTCTTCGGCGGTGCCGTGAATGTAAATGCAGCGGTCGCGCGTGTTCGCCGTGGTGCCGTCCATCCCGCGCAGCCAGATCACGCGCGAGACGATCGTATCGCGGCCGGGCGCATCCGGCCTGACGATCTCACCAGTCGCGTTCCGGTTCTTGATCACCGCGCCGGCCGGCAAGCCATCGCCAATCTTCGCGCTTACGAAATGTTTCGCCCAGCGGCGTGCGGTAACTGCCGACCGCGTCGCCCGTGCCGAACTTCGAGGTCGAAACCGGAAATCGCTTTACGACCTTTCCTCTCGCAATCAAGGCCAGTTCCTGGTCCGCGACGCTCACCACGATCTCGGGCGCAAGACCGGCCGCGCCGCAGTTCGTGGCCGCAGCTTGCCCGCAAAGCAGGACAATCGCGAGAAGATGGACGACGAACCCCGCCTGGCAGGGGCGGCTACAGCGAGCGCCGTGCAGCTTTGATGCAAGGATGTCAGAGAAATCACGCCTTAACGCTCGCCCTTGTTCGGAACGAGAAGCTGAAGGTCCTCGATCAGGGAATCGATCTTGCGCAGATCTTTGCGGCGGCCTTTCTCCGGCTTCAATTTGCGTTTCTGCACGAGGATCGTCAGATCGCGCAGCTGATGCAGCCGCTCGCGCGATAACTCTTCGGCGGGCTTGCTCAATTCGAGCGCCGCCCGGCTCTCGGCCAGCCCGACCTCCAGGCGGGCCGCGTAAGCGCGGACCGTGGCCCGCAGATCCTGGCGAAGTTTTTCCAATTCCGATTCCAGCAGCCGGGCCGGAGACGTGTTCCTCGATTTTGCGCGGGTGCGCTTATGTTTGATCGTTGTCATAAGGAGGCTTCCGCCAGCTCCGGTTCTTCCCTGTCGGCGGCGGACGGCGTTTGGAAGGGATTGAAATTCAGCAACTCGATCGAGCCGTCGAAATTCTCCACCAGCGCCGAACAGCTCTCGACCCAATCGCCGCAGTTATAGTAGGTGACCGCGCCGATTTGCCGGACGCCGGCGCTGTGAATGTGGCCGCAAAGAACGGCGTCGACCGCATATTGCTGCGCGTAACGCACGATCGCGTTTTCAAATTCGCCGATGAAATTGACGGCGTCCTTGACCCGCTTCTTCGCATACGCGCTGAGCGACCAGTAGCCGAGACCGAAACGGCGGCGCACGAAATTGATGAGCGGATTCAGCGAAAGCAAAAACTGGTAACCAAGGTCGCCGGCGAAGGCGAGCCAGCGCGCATTTTGCACGACGGTATCCAGCTCGTGACCGTGAATGACCAGGATTCGCCGTCCATCCGCGGTGGTGTGGATGAAGTGCTTGGCGATCGCGATATGGCCGTAGTAACCGCAGAAGCCGCCGAGGAATTCATCGTGGTTGCCGGGGATGTAAACGATGCGCGTGCCTTTGCGCGATTTGCGCAGGAGTTTTTGGATGACGTCGTTGTGCTGCTGCGGCCAATAGATGCCGCGCCGCATCTGCCAGGTATCGATCAGGTCGCCGACGATGTAGAGCGTCTCGAAATCGTGGTCGCGCAGGAATTCGAGGAACGCTCCAGCGTTGCTGCGTGCGCGTCCCCAGGTGGAGGTCGGAAATCCACGCCGTGCGAAAGTTGCGCAGCGCTGGCGTCGTAACGACGCGAAGGTTCCGGATGCGCGTGGGTGGATCGAGCGTTTGCATTTTTCCTGGGTGAAAAATAGCAGGCGCGGCCTCCTCCCGACAAAGGCAGTTTTGTTACGTTTGTGTGGCTAAACGGGCTTTGCCTCGCACGGAGGTCACAACGGAACGCGACGGACAAGAATCCTGGAAGCTAACCCCCGCGCTAAGCAATTTGCCTCGCGTAAGAAGGTCCTACCGGATACGAATCGAATTGGCGTCAATCGCCACCAAATGAAACCACGCATTTTCTATCTTTTGGGAGCTCTTCTGCTAATTGCCGTCTCGGCTGCGAGTTCGGCGCGCAACCGAGGGGACGTGGGTCCGGATATCAGCATCACGACCCTCCCAACGACCATCACGCAAGATTTCAACACCCTGATCAGCAGCGGGAGCGCGACCTGGACAAACAACAGCACGCTCACGGGCTGGTATCACGCGCGCACGGGCACCGGCACGACCATCGTGGCCAACGACGGCAGCAGCAACGCCGGAAACCTTTATAGCTATGGCACCGGGACAAATACAGAGCGAGCGCTCGGATCAATCGGCAGGCGGCACAGCCGGAGGTATGTTTTGGGGCATTCTCCTGACGAATAATACCGGCGCGACCATCAACACGCTCGACGTCTCTTATACTGGCGAGCAATGGCGCAACGGCGCGGCCGCAGCGCAAACGGTTGCGTTCTCGTATCTGATCGGGACCGGTCTGACCGGAAGCCTGGCTGACTTTCAAAGCGCCGGCGTTAACGTCACGTCCCTGGATTTCACCAGCCCGATCACAGGAGGCGCCGCCGGAGCGCTTGACGGTAACCTTGCGGCAAACCGGTCGTGAGGACCTTCACCATCACAGGGCTTAACGTCGCCAACGGCCAGGACATCCTGCTCCGCTGGTCAGACATCGATCACGCCGGCGCGGATCATGGTCTCGCGATTGACGACTTCTCCGTGACCGCGAGCAGCACGGGCGGTCCTACTCCCACACCCAGTCCCCGACACCGACGCCTTCGCTACACCTACTCCGTCGCCACGCCGGCCCCGATCCGTATCCACGACATTCAAGGCGCGGCCCATCTTTCGCCGCGGACCGGACAAGCGGTAGCGAATGTTCCCGGTATCGTGACGGCCAAGGTTTCCAATGGCTTTTACCTGCAGGACCCCTCGCCCGACGCCAATGACGCGACTTCCGAGGGCATCTTCGTTTTCACTTCAACAGCCCCCACGGTTAACGTCGGTGATTCGGTCCTGGTCGGTGGCACTGTGGCGGAGTTCAGGCCGGGCGGCAGCAGCTCAACCAACCTAACGACCACGGAGATTTCGTCACCCGACCATTTCAGTGCAATCAACCGGCAATCCTTTGCCGGCGCCGATTGTTCTTGGCACGGGCGGGCGGATCCCGCCGACGACCGTAATCGATGACGATGCCGACCGGCAGCGTGGAGACCAGCGGGGTCTTCGACCCCGCCACGGACGGCATCGATTTCTACGAGAGCCTCGAGGGCATGCGCGTCCAGATTAACAACGCGGTCGCAGTCGGCCCGCGCAGCGATCAGGGCGAAATACCTGTCCTCTCCGACGACGGCGCCAACGCCAGCGTGCGAACGACCCGCGGTGGCATCGTCGTGCGCGCCACTGATTTTAACCCGGAGCGGATATTTTTGGATGACTTGATCCTCGCTACGCCGGTGGTCCACGTCGGCGATCATTTCAGCGGCCCGGCTGATCGGTGTGATGGATTACAGCTTTGGAAATTTCAAGCTCCTCATCACCCAGGCGCTCACAGCGGTCCCGGGAGGCTTAGCTCGGGAAACTACCGCCATTCCAACTGCCACTCAGCTCGCCATCGCCACCTTCAACGTTGAGAACCTCGACCCGGGCGATCCGCCGGCGCAGTTCGCCGCCCTGGCCGGCCTGATCGTCAACAACCTTCAGTTCGCCCGACATTATCGCCGTTGAAGAGATTCAGGATAACAATGGGCCTACCAACGATGCGGTAGTCGATGCCACTACCACCTACAACACCCTGATCACCGCCATTCAAACGGCGGGCGGCCCGACCTACTTTTTCCGGCAAATCAATCCGGTGGATGATCAGGATGGTGGCGAGCCCGGCGGAAATATTCGGGTCGGTTTTCTTTTCCGAACCGATCGCGGCCTTGCCTTCACAGATCGGGCCGGCGGCTGTTCCACCTGCGCCACCACCGTGGCGAATGGCCCATCCGGAGTTGAGCTTTCCTTTAGTCCCGGCCGCATCGATCCGACGAACTCTGCCTTCAACAACAGCCGCAAGCCGCTGGCGGGCGAATTTACCTTCAGCGGTCAGAAGTTGTTTCTCATCGCCAATCACTTCAACTCCAAGGGCGGCGACGATCCGCTCTTTGGCCGCTTCCAGCCTCCTGTGCTCAGTTCCGAGACCCAGCGCAATCAGCAGGCGCAGATCGTCAATAATTTCGTCGATAGCATCCTGGCCTTAAACGCGAGTGCAAAGATTGTCGTCCTGGGCGACCTGAACGACTTCCACTTTTCCACCCCGATCAACACGCTGAAAGGCGGCGTCCTGAATGCCTTGATCGAAACGTTGCCGGAGGGTGAGCGGTATACGTATGTCTTCGAAGGCAACGCGCAGGCTCTTGACCATATTCTGGTAAGCAACGGTCTCTTTTCCGGCCTGTTCGATTACGACGTGGTTCACGTGAACGCGGAGTTTGCTGATCAGATCAGCGATCATGACCCACAAGTGGTGCGATTGACACTTACCGGCAGCGGTACTCCGACACCGACGCCGACCGTAACACCGTCGCCCTCGTCAACCGTTACTCCGACTCCGACACTAACCCCCACACCAACGCCAACCCTAACTCCGACACCGACGCCGACACCGACTCCGTCGATACCGCCATCACCTACGCCGTCCTGCCCACCGGCGGGGCCGAACCAGATTCTGGATAGCACTTTTGAGGCAGGCAGTCCGTGGCCGGCCTGGACGGTCCAGACTTCGACAAACTTCGGCACACCGATCTGCAATGCGGGTTGCGGCACGGGCGGCGGCACGGCCGGTGGCTTTGGCGGGTCCGTAAACTGGGTCTGGTTTGGCGGCACGGCCACAGCCGAGACGGCGACAACGGGACAAAGTGTGGCATTCGGTATTGGCGGCTCAGCCACGCTGACGTTCCAGTTGTGGATCGGCTCGGTCAGCGCGCCGTTTACCGACGTGCTTAACGTGCGGGTGGACGGGACTATCGTGGCGAGCTTCCCCGAGCCGGCGGTGGCCGAGCCTGGCTACACCCTGCGCACGGTTAATGTAGGTGCCTTCGCCAACGGAGCATCGCACGCGATCCTGTTTGAATATATTGGGCCGGGAGGCGCGGTGAGTAACTTCAGTGTGGACAACGTGATTCTCATCGTAGGCGGTACTCTGCGCAACACCGACGCCAACCCCAACGGTTACCCCGAGCACCCCGACGCCGACGCCGACAGTGACTCCGACAACGCCAACTCCAACGGTCACGCCGAGCACCCCGACGCCGACTCCGCCAGTCACGCCAAGTCCAACCTTCCCGCCACCGGTAACACCGTCACCAACAGTCTCTCCAACGGTCACTCCGTCAGCGACACCGACAGCAACCCCAACTGCATCACCCTCGCCGACACCGCTGTTGACGCAGGCGATCAATCTCTCTACCCGGATGCGAGTTCAGGTTGGTGAAAAGGTCGGCATCGGCGGCTTCATCATCACGGGGAGCGCTCCAAAGAAAGTGCTCCTGCGCGCCATTGGACCTTCGTTGACCAACTTCGGCGTCCCCGACGTGCTGCTTGATCCGGTGCTCGAGCTGCACGGTCCGCCCGGATTTGTCACAGTCATTAACGACAACTGGAGAGACACCCAGGAGGACGACATTCAGGCCACTGGCATCCCGCCGACGGATAACCTGGAATCAGCCATCCTGGCGACGCTGAATCCGGGAGCCTATACGGGGATCGTCAAGGGCAAGAACAACACCTTGGGTGTTGGCTTGATCGAAGTTTACGATCTGAACCAGGCAGCAGCCTCAAGACTGGCCAACCTGAGCACGCGCGCCTTCGTCAGCACGGGGGCCGATATCGTGATCGCGGGTTTCCTCCTAAGCGACAACGGCGCGAGCGATCGAATCGTGGTGCGCGGGATCGGGCCGAGCCTGACAGCCTTCGGTGTCCCTGACGCGCTGGCTAATCCCACCCTGGAGTTGCGCGACAACAACGGATCGCTCCTGATCGCGAACAACGACTGGGAGGATAACCCGTCGCAAGCGGCCGAACTGACGGCGGCGGGACTGGCGCCGACGAACGCTCTTGAGGCCGGGATAGCAGCGACGCTGCCGCCCGGGCTTTACACCGCGCTCCTGGCGGGATTGAACAACGGCACCGGCATCGGCCTGGTTGAAGTTTACGATCGCGGACCGTAGGGCCGAGCCCAAGGCTCGGAAATACGAAATACGAATATCGAAATCCTAAACAAGGATCAAAGGCTCAAAACATGGGGAAATGTTCGAAACAAAGCTATTCCGTTTTGGTCATTTTCCTTTTTCGGTGATTCGAATTTGTTTCGGATTTCGTGCTTCGATATTCGAATTTTCGGCAGTTCTTATTTTCCTAAAGCCGTTTCGGATTTGGCCATCTCGCCGGCGATTCTCTTCGCCCACTCCTCATTGGCGCCCAGGGTGCCCTGACGGTTACGCAATTCGTCCAGGACATTCAGTGCTTGCCGAAACATGTCGCGAGCGGCAGTCGTGTGCTCTCTGGTTCTCGCTCGCGGACACCTTCGGGGAAGCGGCCAGCGCGACATAGGCATAGCCAAGATATTCGCAGGCCTGGGCCCGCCCCATATTCGGGGTCTTGTCTGCGGTAATTTCCTGGAGAAGGTGATGCGCTTTCCCACATTCTTCGAGCGCGGGATGCAGGTCGCCCAGTCGCGCCTGCATCCGGGCCACGCCCCCGTGACAAGCGGCCACCAGGAACTGAGAGATTATGTCCGCCGGCGCGTCAGCGACCACCTTTAGGTAGTTCTCCAAGGCCTGGCGGAAGTGCACGAGCGCCTGGCCATCATCCTTCAGTTCCACCAGGAGGTCGGCTATCTTCTTGTGCGTATAGGCAAGATCCTTGCGGGTTAAAGCATTGGCTGGATCCGCTGCGAGCAAATCGTCGTCGATCGCTGCCGCCTTTCGAAATAACTCCAGCGCGCCGCGCTTATCGCTCTCACTGCGATAATTTCCACCATGCTGATAGCTCATCATGAGGGAGCGCCGGTAGTCAGTGTTAATGGGGTCCTCCGCGAGCAACGCTTCACTGAGCTCGAGCTCCTTGTTACTGGCCTGGATGGCGCCCGCGATGTCGCCTTTTAGCCGTAGCGCAAATGCGATTTTTTCATGGGTGGATAAGAGCCCGCGCAGAGTCCTTTGGTCGTGCGGATTGCGGGCGACAAGGTTCTCGCAGATGGCCAGGGCGGCGCGGTGTTGTTCAAGTGCGCCGGCGAAATCGGCACGGTTGCTCAGCGCATATCCGACCTTATTGCGGGTATCGGCGAGCTCGAGCTGGAGGTCGTCGTTGGCGGGCTGTTCGCGCGTAAGGTCGAGGTAGAGAGCGAGCGCTTTCTGAACATGATCGAATCCGCGATTCGACTCGCTCCCACCCCGCAGCCGCCAGCCAATTTTTTGGTGGCTGCTGGCCAGCGCGCTCCGGGCTTGCGCGTCCGCGGGGTTCGCAGCGACCAATGCTTCGCAAATTCTCAACGCCTTTGTGTAACTCTCGATTGCTCCGGCCAAGTCGCCGCGGCTTCCGCTCCCTTCCCCCCCGCGAACGTCACCCACTCTCGCGTACGCGGCCGCCAGTTCGCGCTGCAGTTCGGCGTCGCCCTGCGCTTCGCCCGCCAGACTATCAAGATAGTTCAGAGCATCTTTAACCAATAGCTCCCGCACCTTCGTCGCGCCGGGTAAAGCCTTGATCGCATCGTGGTAATCGAACAAAACGCTCTTCGCCAGCTTGCGCACCTCGTTGAAACGCCGCTCGGCCCGGGCCTTCTCCGACATGGCAATGTGAGCCTGCCGGCTTGTCGCGATGATGCCGCCGATCAGGATAAGGAGCACGATGATCGCCGCAGCCAGAGCAGTCTTGTTGCGGCGCGCGAACTTCGCCGTCCGATAACCGATGGTATCTTTTCGCGCGAGCACGGGCCGCTCTTCCAGGTGCCGTTGGATATCCTCTGAGAATTGCTCGACTGATTGGTAACGCCGCTCCGGTTCTTTCCGCAGGGCCATGAGCACGATGTTGTCGAGATCGCCGCGGAGAGATCGTAAATGGTGAATTGTGAATCGTGAACCGGCCGATTCTCTACCTTTCGCCGCCGTGCTTGGTTTCTTTGGTTCGACCTCGGTGATTACGCGCGCCATTTCGGGCGGTGACTGGCTGGGAAATTGGTAAGGCGAACAGCCGCAGAGTAATTCATACAGCACCAGGCCCAGCGAATAGACATCGCTCGCTGTCGTCACCGGCTGGCCGCGGATTTGCTCCGGGCTGGCGTACTCCGGGGTCATCATCCGCATCCCCGTGATCGTGGCCAGCGGCTCGTTATCGTGTTGAAGGATTTTTGCGATTCCGAAATCGAGCAGCTTCGGCGCGCCTTCCACCGTAACCACAATGTTCGAGCGTTTGATGTCACGATGAATAACAAGGTGGCGGTGCGCGTAGGAAACTGCGGCGCAGACTTCGCGAAATAGCTTCAACCGTTCAATGACAGAGAGCGCTTGCGTGTTGCAGTACTCGTCGATGGGAAGTCCCTCGACGTACTCCATCACAAAATAGGGCAACCCGCCCTCGGTCGTACCGCCGTCCAAGAGCCGTGCAATGTTGGGATGGTCGAAGCCGGCCAGAATTTGCCGCTCGTTGCGGAAATGACGGAGCACCGACTCCGTATCCATGCCGCGCTTGATCAGCTTGAGCGCCACTTGCTTTCGATATTCATCATCGGCGCGCTCAGCCAGGAAAACCGCGCCCATGCCGCCGCGTCCGATCTCACGGATGACGCGGTAGCGGTCAATGATCTGGCCGGGCGAAAGCGTATCCGCCTCGAAGCTTTGGCTGGTAAAGAAATGATCCGGTTCTTCGAGAAAAGTGCCGGCCTGCTCGTGGGCGTGAAGGAGCGACTCCACCTCACGGCGAAGTTCAGCGTCGTCGATCGCCCGGAGAAACTGCGGTCGTTCGGCTGCGGGAGCCTCAAGCGTTTGCTCGAAGAGCGCTTCTATCCGCTGCCACCGCTCGGAAGTCACGCCGCCTTCCCCGCGCTAATCTCCCGGTGCAACCACGCCTTCGCCGTCTGCCATTGCCGATCGACCGTCCGCGGCGACACGCCCATTACTTCCGCCGTCTCCTCGACCGACAAGCCGGTAAAAAAACGGAGCTCCACCATTCGGCTCTTGTCCGGATCGACGTTCTCCAGCCTGGTCAGCGCATCGTCGAGGGCGAGCAGATTCAGGTCGCGTTCGGGCACGGCCGCCACTTCTTCTTCCAGGGTTATATGCTGGGCTGCGCCGCCCCGCTTTTGCGCCTCCCGGCCGCGGGCGTGACTCACCAGGATGCGCCGCATCATCTGCGCTGCGATCCCGAAGAATTGGGCTCGGTTCTGCCAGCTCACCTCCTGCTGATTGATGAGTCGGAGATACACTTCGTTTACCAATGCCGTGGGTTGGAGCGTGTGACCCGCACGTTCCCGGCGGAAGAAGCGGACGGCCTGCCGGTGTAGTTCCTCGTAGACCAGCGGAAGCAAAGACTCGAGCGCGTGAGCATCGCCTCCGCTCCCGGCGATCAGCCATCGAGTGACCGCTCCTTTGTCGGCCACCGTGGCCTCCTTTTCGGACGCGTCGGAATCTCGATCGGAAGATTTCATCGGTTTGATTTCGCACTCCAAGGGCCAATCGCCGCGCTCGCCCGGCCATGACAGACGTCCCGAGAAAAAAAGTAACGAAAAAAATGGCGCGATCTGGCGCTCGGCTGCGCGTTCATCGGTAGGAGAAGCAAACTGATGAAACCCAATCCCGTCGCCAAGCTGATATCCCATCCCGCCCCTCCCTGGGACCGCGAATCGCCTCAGAGGAATCCAGCCCACCGAAGAGGAACGACTTTGAGACGCAACATTTCCGCCATTTTCGTCCTCCTTTCCGTCATCACAGCCTTCGCGGCGTTCGGCGTCCCTGTGAACACCTCCTGGACCTACCAGGGACAGTTGCAGCGCAGCGGCGCGGCGTACAACGGCACCTGTAATTTCCAGTTCAGTCTCTGGAATGCGGCGATCGCTGGATCGCAACAGGGCAGCACCCAATCGATCAATACCGTCAACGTGGTGAATGGTTTGTTTACCGTGACGCTCGACTTTGAGGACGCCTTCGATGGTGGGGCTCGCTGGTTGGGGACGAGTGTGCAGTGCACCGGAGATGGCGGCTTCACTCAGCTCAATCCGCGTCAGCCGCTGACCGCCACCCCGTATGCGCTGAGCTTGCGGCCGGGGGCTTCGATCCTCGGCGAAGGCAACCTAATCAGCGCGCTGACTGTAGCTAACTCTGCCGGCATCGGCATCGTGGGCACCGGCAGCACCGGTGTCTGGGGGCAAAGTCAATCGGGCGATGCAATTTACGGGCAGAACGACTCCGGCGACGGCTTCGCCGGACGATTCGTGGGTCCCGTCAGCGTGGAAACTAACATCAACAGTGTGCCCCATACAGCAGCGATCCAAGGAGAGGGGGCTATTGGCGTGCAGGGCAATTCGACCAGTCCTTCCGGCAGAGGTGTGACCGGCACGGCGACTGGGACAGACGCCATAGGCGTAAGCGGCGCGAATAACGAGGGCAGGGCCGTCTCGGGCGTAAGTACCTGGGAGCGGGACGGGGATCTACGGGGAGAACCTCTTCGGCAGCGGCTTAGCCGGCCGGTTCGCCGGTCCTGTGCACGTCCAGGGCGCTCTGACGAAAGCCTCTGGCTCTTTTAAGATCGATCACCCGATGGATCCCGCGAACAAGTTCCTCTCCCATTCCTTCGTCGAGTCACCCGACATGAAGAACATCTACGATGGCAACGTCACCACGGACGCGACCGGCAGCGCCATCGTTACCTTGCCGGACTACTTCGAGACGCTCAATCGCGACTTTCGTTATCAACTCACCGTCGTGGGCCAGTTCGCGCAGGCGATTGTTTCCCGGGAGATCGCGCAGAACAGCTTCGAAATCCACACCGATAAGCCCGGTGTCAAAGTTTCGTGGCAGGTCACGGGCATTCGCCAGGATGTGTATGCGAAAGAGCATCCGATCGTGGTCGAGGAAGCCAAGCGGGCAGAGGAGCAGGGCATGTATTTATATCCCGCCGGGTTCGGCGCGGGTGAAGAGAAACGTCTCGGTGCTCCGTCTCGACCCACGTCCGAGCCAGCGGCTCAAGTGCCGTCGGGCGCACGGCAAAGCGATCAGGCGACGACCAAGTAGCAGATGCAAACCATTTGCAACCAAATCGAGAACCGGTACCCGATCATGACAGCCGTCTCGAGGGAAAAAGTTAAAAAAAATGGCGTGATCTGGCGGCCGCCTGCGCGTTCATCGGTAGGAGAACAACACTGATGAAACACCATTCCGTCGCCAAGCTGATATCCCATCCCGCCACTCCCTGTTACCGCGAATCGCATCAGAGGAATCCAGCCAACCGAAGAGGAACCACATTGAGACGCTCCCTCTCAGCCATTTTCATCCTCCTTTCCATCATCACTGCCTTCGCGGCGTTTGGGGTCCCGGTGAACACCTCCTGGACCTACCAAGGACAGCTCAAGCGCAGCGGCGCGGCCTACAACGGCACCTGTAATTTCCAATTCAGTCTCTGGGATGCGGCGAGCGCCGGGGCGCAACAGGGCACCACTCAACCGATCAACAGTGTCAACGTGGTGAACGGCTTGTTCACCGTGGTGCTCGACTTTGGGGACTCGTTTAAGGGCGACGCCCGCTGGTTGGCAACGAGCGTGCAGTGCAGTGGAGACGGCGGCTTCACTCCGCTGGATCCGCGTCAATCCCTCACCGCCGCACCTTACGCGCTCAGCCTCCGGCCGGGCGCGCGGATCGAAGGCGCAGGCTCGAGCGCGCTGTTCGTAGGAAACCCTGCGACAGACAGCACGGGGCTCTCGGCCAGAGGTAGCGACCAGGGTGTATTTGGCGACAGCGAGAATGGCTTCGGTTTGTGGGGCAATTCCGTGAGCAGCGCTGGCGTATTTGGAAGCAGTCAATCGGGCAATGCAATTTACGGGCAGAACGACAGCGGCGGGGGCTTCGCTGGACGATTCGTCGGCCCTGTCAGAGCGGAAACCGCCATCACTGGGGTGTTCACTCGAGCAGCGATCGCAGGAGTGGGGGACGAGGGCGTGCGTGGCACTTCGACCACTGATAATGGCAAAGGCGTGTATGGCTTGGCGGACGGGGCAAACAGCGAAAGCGTGTCCGGCAGGAATGATACGGGTAGGGCCATCTCGGGACTCTGTACCGGGAGCGGCGACGCAGTCTACGGGGTGAACACCGGCACAGGCTTCGCGGGCCGGTTCTTCGGTCCTGTGCACGTCCAGGGAACTCTGACGAAATTAGCAGGCTCTTTTCGGATCGATCATCCGCTGGATCCCGCGAACAAGTTCCTCTCCCATTCGTTCGTCGAGTCACCGGACATGAAGAACATCTACGATGGCAACGTCACCACCGACGCGACCGGCAGCGCCATCGTTACCCTGCCGGACTACTTCGAGACCCTCAACCGCGACTTTCGTTACCAACTCACCGTCCTGGGCCAGTTCGCGCAGGCGATTGTTTCCAGGAAGATCGCCGGGAACAGCTTCGAGATTCGGACCGACAAGCCCGGCGTCGAAGTTTCGTGGCAGGTCACGGGCGTTCGCCAGGATGTTTATGCGCGAGAGCATCCGATCGTAGTCGAGGAATCCAAGCCAGCAGAGCAACAGGGCATGTATCTGTATCCCGCTGGATTCGGCGCGGGTGAAGAGAAACGCCTCGGCGCTCGGTCTCGACCCGCGACGCTGCCGACTGAACAGAAGACAACGAAGGAAACGAAGTAGGGACTCCCTATGTCATCGGCACACTCTCGCTACATTTGTTTCCTTTTGTTGGGAATCCTGCTCGCAGTAGCGCCGCAGGCCAATTCGCAGAGTGGCGGAGCGTACGATCTGACCTGGAACACGATCGATGGAGGCGGGATCACGTTTGCCAACGGCGGCGCTTACCAGCTCGGCGGCACGATTGGCCAGCATGACGCGGGAGCTTCGACCGGCGGCGCCTATTCGCTGGCCAGTGGCTATTGGGGCGTCATTAACGTCATTCCTTCGCCAACACCGACAGCAACTCCAACCGCTCCACCGCCCAGCCCGACGCCGAGTGTTACGCCGACCTCGACACCTACCGCTACACCGACGGTAGCGCCCACCGTTACACCGCCAGCAACACCATCTGCTACACCTACCGGAACACCGATCGCGACACCGTCGGCCACGCCGTCCACCACACCAAGCCCCGCGCCTTCTGCTTCCCCAACGGCGACAGCGAAGGCCATCAACCTCTCAACCCGGATGCGGGTGCAAACCGGCGAAAGAGTGGGCATCGGCGGGTTCATCATCACGGGAAGCGCTCCCAAACAAGTGCTCCTGAGGGCCATTGGACCTTCGCTCTCCCACTTCGGTGTACCCGACGTGCTGATTGACCCGGTGATGGAGCTGCATGGTCCGGCCGGATTTGTCACGGTCACAAACGACGACTGGAGGGACACCCAGGAAACCGGGATCCAGGCCACCAGTATTCCACCGACCGACAACTTGGAATCGGCCATCCTGGCGACGCTGAATCCGGGATCCTATACGGCGATCGTGAGGGGCAAGAGTAACACCTCGGGAGTGGCCTTGATCGAAATCTACGATCTCAATCAGGGAGCCGCCTCGAAACTGGCCAACTTGAGCACGCGCGCCTTTATCAGCACTGGAAGCGACATTGCAATCGCGGGCTTCACGCTGAGCGACGGCAACGGCAGCGGTCAAATCGTGGTGCGGGGGATTGGGCCAAGCCTGGCTCCGGGAGCCCTCCCGGCGGGCGCGGTCCTGGCCAATCCGACCCTGGAGCTACGCGATGCCAACGGAGTGCTTCTGAATACGAACAATGACTGGCAGGATAACGCTGCCCAAGCCGCGATCATCACCGGGGCTGGCCTGGCGCCGACGAACAATCTCGAAGCCGCGATAGCGGCGACACTGCCGCCGGGGGTTTACACCGCGCTGCTCGCCGGAATGAACAACGGCACCGGCATCGGCCTGGTCGAAGTTTACGATCGCGGACCGTAGCGCCGAGCCCAAGGCTCGGAAATACGAAATCCGAATCTCGAAACTCGAATTGTAGGGCGTCTGGGTCAGAAGACGGCCATAGCTGCAACCTATTGACCCCCAACGAACAAGGTATTGGCCTCCCCCTGCGGAGAGATCGAATAGAATGGAATGTTCCCGATCGTCCCCGGCGGCATTGTGTTAGTTCGAGAACGTCCCGCGCTTGAATCTCAAATCGAAACAATGCGCCGCGATGTTCAAGCCCGTGGTGAATGCATTGTTCCCTACCATGAAATACGCGCCCTCTGCGACGGGGCGCTCCCGCCCAGAAATCAATGGGAAGAAATCGCCAAGATCGCCATAAACGAAGGCTGGAGTTTCACTTTTTATCCTGATCGCAGCGTCCGGTTTGCGGTACTATTGCCATGAGCCCGGTCCTCTTTGGCGAAATCCCAGCTTTTCTTGCGACCAATCGATGGTGTCGCTGGGCGCGGCTGCTCAATGCGAACCTTTCCCTGAATACCCGTTTCGACATGTGAAAAACGGCATTCCCAAAGCCCCCGCTCGAACGCGCGCAAACGGCCATGTGGATCGCAAGGACCTCGCGTTGCGCACCTCCGAACTGCGCTATCGCCGGCTCTTCGAATCGGCCCAGGACGGAATCCTGATTCTCGATGGCGAGACGGGCGAGATCATCGACGTAAATCCGTTTCTGCTCGATCTCTTGAATTTCACCTTTCGGGAAATCGTCGGACTCAAGCTCTGGGAGATCGGCCAATTCAAGGATATCGCCGCAAACAAGGAAGCCTTCCAGCAGCTCCAGGATAATCAGTATATCCGCTATGAAGACCTTCCCTTGGTCGCGCGGGGCGGGAAGCATATCCAGGTCGAATTCGTCAGTAATGTTTATCTGGTCGACGACAAAAAAATCATCCAGTGCAATATCCGCGACATCAGTGCGCGCGCGAAAAAGCAGGAGGCTTCGCGGGAGCACTTGAGCGCTCTGGAGGTGGCGAACAACGCGAAGGATGAATTTCTGGCCGCCCTTTCGCATGAGCTGCGAACTCCCCTCAGCGCCATCTCGTCGATGCTGGACGTGCTCGAATTAGGAGCCGGCCTGTCGGTCGTCGCGAAGGCCAAAGTCCCAGCGGAACTGGATAGTTCGGGTTTGGCCCTGATCCGTCGCAATGTTGAGATCCTGACCAGTCTCATCAACGAGTTGCTCGATCTGACGCACATCTCACGCGGCGATCTTCATCTCGAACTAACCACGGTCGATGCTCATCATGCGATTGGGGATGCGCTGCGCGATCTGGCGGGCGAACTCAAGGCCAAGCGAATCGATCTGCGCGTCAATCTCCGGGCGGAGTTTCGCCACCTCAGGGTCGACGGGGCAAAATTTCACCGGATCATCACCAACCTGGCCGGCAACGCGATCAAGTTCACGCCCATTGAAGGAATCATTCGGGTCACAACAACCAGCGCCTCGAACGATGACCTGGTCATCGAAATTGCCGATAGTGGTATGGGCATTGAGGCAGGGTCGCTTAAGCGCATTTTTTCTCCTTTCGAGCAAGGCGATGCTTCCGTCCGCCGGCGCTTCGGTGGCTTGGGGCTGGGACTCTCCATCTCTAAAAGTCTGGCGAAAGCCCATGGCGCTACCCTCGAAGCGGAAAGTGAAGGACTGGACAATGGCGCGACGTTTCGGCTCCGGTTCAAGACCGCGCAACTATTTCCAGGGGAAGCAGCGCCCGAACCCAAGGCCCGTCCAGCGACCCCGATGCACATCCTCCTCGTGGAAGATCACGCCGATACCCGCCAGTGCATGCAGCGTCTCCTGGAATCCCGGGGCCACCGGGTTCTTTCCGCCGGCGATGCGCAAAGCGCGCTCGAACTGAGCGAGCGCGAGCAGTTTGACCTCCTCATCGCCGATCTCGGCCTGCCCGATCGAAGCGGTTTGGAGCTGCTGGGCGAACTGCGCCAGCGCGATCTCGCGTTGCCCGCCATCGCCTTGAGCGGCTTCGGACTGCCTAAAGATGTGGTGAACAGCAAAGAGGCCGGGTTTATCGACCACTTCGTCAAGCCAGTCGATTTACAGAAACTGCACGCCGTGATCGACCGGCTGGCCCCGGTCAAGAAACGGTCCCGTAGAGCGAAGTGATTGCTATCTCCTTCCGTTTCCTCCGCTTATCCTCGTTGATCGTTCGTCGCCCCTTCTCAAGACGTTGAAGCATCTCAAGCGCCGCATGATTTGCCTGCGGCCCGGTCTTCAAACGTCGGCCAAAAAACACGACCGATTTTCCGTGGTCGCGCGATCTACCAAGAGCGAGAACAAAATGTCCTTAATCCCGACTCCCACGATGCATTTGAAGAAAAAGGGAAGGCGCAACGTTCCCCGGTCCCTGCAACCCACTCCGGAAGCGGCCAAAAGCCGCCTGGCTCGGCTCCGCCGAAAACAGCTCATGCAACGTCGCGATTTGCGTCACGAGATCCTGGCGCCATCCAAGGCAATTCCCCCCGCGCCCGATCCGTTGGGCCCGTAATTCGCGCGATTGGTTCCGGGTCGGCTGTGCGGGTTTCAGTTTTCGGTAGAAGGCCAAATCTAAAGTTACAACTGCGTTACTTTTCACTCCTAGACGCTGCTTGCGTCGTGTTCTTAAATCCCGCTCAAGAACGACAACCAAAAAGGGAATTATGACCACCATCTTCAATTATCCTCGCACAACAAAAACCGACCGCTCTTCGGAGACACCACTTGTTAGGCGATCACTCTGGCTCCAATACGTGATCGCCATCACCAGCGTGCTTTTCCTCGTCGCCGGCGCAAACGCGCTAGCGCAAGGCCCGAGCCCGTCACCCGGCGTCAGCCCGAGCCCGTCACCCGGCATCAGTCCGAGCCCGTCACCCGGCATTAGCCCCAGCCCGTCACCCGGCATCAGTCCAAGCCCGTCACCCGGCATCAGTCCGAGCCCGAGTCCGTCACCGGGCACAAGCCCTTCGCCGAGCCCACAACCGAACTGCAACCCGATCGCGAACGCCAGCATGACGATCGCTGGTGGCGGCGGTTCGTTTAATCCGACTTCGCTAACCATCGCTGCCGCGACACGAGTGACCTGGACCAATGTTGGCAACAACAGAGCGCGCGTGCGCGACGTAAACCACAACTTCCTGGATAGCGACGATCTCCAGCCCGGGCAATCGTATTCATTTACGTGGTGCGTGCCCGGCACCTACCAGATTGTGGACCACCGCGGCAGTGCCACGGCCACTATCGTCGTTACCGGTACAGCCCCAAGTCCCTCACCCGGGACCAGCCCAAGTCCTTCACCCGGGACCAGCCCAAGTCCTTCACCCGGGACCAGCCCAAGCCCCTCACCCGGGACCAGCCCGAGCCCCTCACCCGGGACCAGCCCGAGCCCCTCACCCGGGACCAGCCCGAGCCCTTCACCCGGGACCAGTCCGAGCCCGAGTCCATCACCTGGCACAAGCCCTTCGCCCAGCCCGAGCCCGCAACCGAACTGCAACCCAATCGCGAACGCCAGCATGACGATAGCCGGCGGCGGCGGCTCGTTTAATCCAACTTCGCTGACCATCGCTGCCGCGACGCGAGTAACCTGGACCAATGTTGGCAACGACAGAGCCCGCGTGCGCGACGTAAACCACAGCTTCCTGGATAGCGACGATCTCCAGCCCGGCCAGTCGTATTCATTTACGTTCTGCGTGCCCGGCACCTACCAAATAGAGGACCACCGCGGCAGTGCCAGAGCCACTATCGTCGTTACCGGCACAGCCCCGAGCCCTTCGCCGGGGACCAGCCCAAGTCCTTCACCGGGGACCAGCCCAAGTCCGTCGCCGGGCAACAGTCCGAGTCCGTCACCGGGCATTAGCCCAAGCCCCTCACCCGGCATCAGCCCAAGCCCCTCACCCGGCATCAGCCCAAGCCCCTCACCCGGTAACAGCCCGAGCCCTTCACCCGGCACCAGCCCGAGTCCTTCACCTGGTCCTAGCCCCTCGCCGAGCCCGAGCCCCTCACCGAGCCCGAACCCAGCTACGCAGCCGGTTAATATCTCGACGCGCGTTCGAGTAGAAACTGGCGACGGCGTCATGATTGGAGGCTTCATCGTCACGGGGAACGACGCGAAGCGAGTCATCATCCGTGGAATCGGTCCTTCCATGGCGAACGCCGGAGTTCCCGGTGTGGTCAGCGATCCAATCCTGCGCCTCTTCGGCCCGACCGGCGCCCCAATTGGTGTGAACGATAACTGGCAGGACACCCAGCAAACCGAGATCGAAACGACCGGCCTTGCGCCACAGGATCCACATGAGTCGGCCATCGTCGCCACGCTGCAACCAGCGGCTTACACCGCTTCGGTCGCCGGCACGAACGGCAGCAATGGTGTCGGATTGATCGAAGTGTATGACCTCGACTCCGGGACGAACGCGAAGCTATCCAACATCAGCACGCGCGGCTCTGTTCAGACCGCGGACAATGTGATGATCGGGGGCTTCGCCCTAGGAGGCAGCAGCATCAATCCTGCAAAAGTGGTCGTCCGCGCGATCGGACCCTCGCTTGCGCAGGCCGGGATTGGCAATGCTCTTAGCAATCCAACCCTTCAACTATTCGATAACAATGGGCAAAACGTAGCCTCCAATGACAACTGGGCAGATAATCCAACCCAGGCGGCGGAGCTGCAAATGCTTAACCTCGCACCCACTAACCCGGGTGAATCCGCCATCGTGGCGACTTTGCCCCCGGGTCTTTACACCGCGGTCGTCGCAGGCCAGGGCGGCGGGGTTGGGATCGGATTGATTGAGGTTTACGCCATCCAATAATCTAATCGCCGGCCGCATACAGGCGCGCCCCGCGGTAGCACCATCCATAACCTGATGGCTGCTCCGCGGGGTGTCGCTATGATGGTAGGAATTCGACTTTTGACTCTGGTTGCGCCAGAATAAGCGCGATGCTGATCAAGGGCCTGACATCGTTGTTGGTTGGACTGGCTCTCATTGCGGCCACCGTCCAACTGCCCGCTGCAAGCTGCCTCATAACCAATTCCGCGAGCGAAAAAGCGTGTAGTCCAGGTTGCTGTGCAAACATGGCGTGCTGCGAAACCTCGACTGAACGGACCGCGCCACCGGCGCAGCCGTTAGCGAAGTCCGGTCAACAAAATGCGATTGCGATGCCGGCGATCGCTGCCGTGGGCGTGACAATGCCATTTGCGACCGAGTCGGTGGTTTGCCCCAGCACCGCGAGCAGGTTGCATTCGCCGCCGCCTCTCGCGCTGAGCTGTATTCGCCTCATCTGATCCAAAGAGCCTGACGCCGGAGGTGTGCCTATTCAGGGCACCTGGACTTCATTCAGCTCTTTCGATCAATGAAAATACTTTACCAATTACTCTTTAGCCTAACTCTAACTTCGCTTGTCGCACTACCGGCACCAGCGAAACCGCTTTCCTATGTCGGCGGAACGATGGTGATGCAGGAAAACGACGAGACGGGCAACACGTTGACGCTCGACTACACCTTCAATCCGCGTTTTGCCCTGGGCCTGTATGCCAAGAGGGACATCGGCGAGAGGCATTTATATACCATCGGTCCCCAGCTTAACATGCTGATAAAACGGTGGAACCTGCCACAAGGGCAGGGAAATATTTTTAGCATGACTGGCGCGGGCATCGCGCGGCAGGGCAGCCACAGCCAGCCCGCGGCGTGGGTCGCCCTCCTGGCCGATTACGAGACGCGACGCGTTTTCTTCTCGTACGAGCCCCGTCTTATGTACGGAGGCAACATCGAATCATCCTTCTGGCAACGGGCCCAAGTGGGATTCGCGCCTTACCTGGCCGATTTCGAGCAGTTGAACACCTGGCTCCTGCTCCGATTCGATCATCATCCCGCAAAAGAAGGTCATTTCGTGGTCACGCCGATGATGCGTTTTTTTTACAAGACCATCTGGCTCGAGGCCGGATACAGCAGCAATAACCAGCTCATGCTCAACTGGAGCAAGCAATTCTGAAGAAAGGAAACCCTATGCGACGTATCGTATTAACCCTTGCCCTTCTCGCCGCGCTTTCGGGATCGGCCCTGGCAGAAACCATCCACACCACCGTCCACGGAATGGTCTGCGCTTTTTGCGCCACGGGGATCGAAAAGACCTTTCGAAAACAACCTGAGGTGGCCAGCGTCAAAGTCGATCTGCCGAAAAAACTCGTGACGGTTACGACGAAGCCGGGAAAAACGCTCAGTGATGCGAAGATCAAAGAAGTGGTTTCGTATTCAGGCTACACGATGGACAAGATCGTTCGGGAAAAGAAATAACAAGAAACGTCGCCGAACGGCCGCGTTTCCGGTCACTTGACTATATTCCTGCATAGGAATATGAATCAGGCATGAAACTGCAAGAATTGACGTCGATCCTGGAATCGCAACCAGACAAATTCCCTCGGTTTATCCTGCCGGACGGCGATCACGTCCCGGCCCACTTCCACCTGACAGAAGTCGGGCACGTCATGAAAAACTTCATCGATTGCGGCGGCACGGTTCGAAAGACAGAGAGCGTCGTTCTGCAACTCTGGGTGAATGACGGCGACGCGGACCACCGGTTGAATGCCGGCAAAATGGCAAAGATTCTGGCGCTGGGAAAACGCGTGCTGCCCCATGACGATCTCGAAATGGAGGTCGAATACGACGACTACGCGATTTCACAATTCCCGATCACAGGTTTCAAACCCTCGGCAGACCACCTCGATTTCACGATGACGACAAAGCATACCGACTGTCTCGCCCGGGAGAAATGCGGGGTGGACGACGCCTGCTGCTCAACCGAGCCGGCGGCGGCAGCGTGTTGTTAAGGAGACGCCGCCCATGGATCTTATCCAAATCTACGAGTGCCTTTGCGATCGCACCCGTTTGCGCATTCTGAACCTCCTCGCGCAAAGTCCGCTCTGCGTTTGCCATTTCCAGGAAATTCTGGACGAGCCGCAGGTGAAAATCTCCAAACACCTCGGCTATTTGAAAGAACGCGACATGGTCGTGGCCGAGCGGCAGCAGAATTGGATGATTTATTCGCTGCCGAAGAAACCGGCCCGAGAACTCGAGGCGAACTTGAAATGTCTGCAAGATTGCGCGCAGAGCGATGCGGTTTTTAAACGCGACCTGAAAGCCCTGGCAAAGCTACGCGCTCGCGAGGACGAGCCGAGCGTGGCCGCGGCCTGCTGCTGACCTATGAAAAAGAAAGTGCTCTTCATCTGCATTCATAACAGCGCGCGCAGCCAGATGGCTGAAGCATGGTTAAACTACGTTTGCGGCGGGACCTTCGAAGCTGAGAGTGCCGGGCTTGAACCGGGCACCCTCAATCCGCTCGTCGTCGAAGCGATGCGAGAAGTAGAAATAGATATTTCGAAAAAGGAAACACGAGCGGTCTTCGATGTCTTCAAGAGCGGCAAGCTTTTCGCCTATGTCATCACCGTCTGTGATGAAACGAGTGCCGAGAGATGTCCGATTTTCGCTGGAGTCACGACCCGCCTCCATTGGAGTTTCCCTGATCCTTCCACACTAACCGGAAGTCACTCAGAGAAGCTGGCGGAAGTTCGCAAGATTCGAGATGAGATCCGCTGCAAGGTGGAAGAGTGGTGCGAAGAGATTTGCCCTGAAGCCTTCGCTCCGGCAACGGTAGTAGCTGACTAGCTGCTCCGCGTGAAAAGGAAAAAAGTCCTGTTCATTTGCGTGCACAACAGCTTTCGCAGCCAGATGGCGGAAGCCTGGCTCAATCAGATTGGCGGCGACGAGTTCGAAGCGCACAGCGGTGGTTTGGAACCAGGCACCGTCGATCCGCTGGCGATCGAGGCGATGAGGGAGGTCGGCATCGACATCTCCGGGAAACGCGCGAGGAAAGGGCGCAGCAGATCAAGGCCGGCCGAATCTCTCCCTCTGCTTCGCGGCCTATGCGGAAATAAGCGGGGAGACAGAAAGCCCGCCGGGGAGAAGCCGGCGGGCTTTCGCGTTAACCTAACCGCGTTGTTGTCCTGAACTATCGATCAGTTGCCCGGCTTCCCTGTGCGCTCTCAAAATCTCGCCTCCTCCCGCCGCAAAGTTGTGCCAACGCCGCCTTATGGAATGGGAACGAATCCGACCTGGGTGACGATCTTCTGTCCCGCGCCGAGCTGATTGTGAAATCGAGGAACTGTTTGGCCAGCCCACTCGGTTCGCCATTGGTGTAATAAAAGGTGGGACGCGCGTAGGGATAGGTCTTGGCGTGCACGGTCTGGACCGAGGGCAGCACGCCGTCGATCGACACTACCTTGATGCCACTCGCCTTGATGTAAGCCAGGCCGACGTAGCCGATGCCGTTCGCGTTCTTGCCAACCTCCGCCGCGATCTGCTCGTTGCCCGCCATCTTCTGCGAGCCGCCTGCGTAATCGCGCTTCTTCATCGCGAGCTCCTTGAAGTCCGAATAGGTGCCGGACGAAGTGTTACGGGTGTAGATGGAAATCTTTCCGCCCGAGCCGCCCACCGCGCTCCAATCCGTTACCTCACCGGTGAAGATCTGTTCGACCTGTTTCTTGGTCAGGCCCTTGATCGGGTTAGCCGAATTCACGATCACCGCCGATGCCGTCGTAGGCGACGATCGTTGGCTTCATGTGCACACCTTTGGCGGAAGCCGCGCCGACTTCCGCGGGTTTCGCGCGCCGGCTCGACATGCCGATCTGCGCGGTGCCGTCGATGATCGCGGCGATGCCGGTGGTGGAACCTTCCGCCGCGATGTCGAAGGTGGTTCCGGGATGCTGCGCTTTGAACTGCTCCGCCAGCTGCGGCACGAGTTTCGCGCCGAGGGTGTCGGAGCCTTTGATGACGAGCTTCTCGGCGCGGACTTCCGTGGAGACGAAGGCGAGCCCGAGCGCGATGAGCGAGATGAGTGATTTTCATAATATGAGTGCTGACTGATTTGGTTTTCGAAATGTTTAGAACTTCACATTCAGGTCCGCCTGAAAGATCTGGTACTTGTGCAAAGGATTGAGGGCGATGTCGCCGACGCCGCCCGTGCCGAGGGTGTCGTTCGCCTGCTCGCCGTAGCCGTAGGAGAGATTAAAGGTGACGGCATCGCTCATGGCGTAGCCGGCCTGGACGACGACGCCTTCCATGTTGACGCGGCTATCGAAGAAGTCCGAGTCAACCAGGTTAGGATCGAGGGAGAATTGCTCGGTGTGCTGATACCAGGCCTTGATCTCCCAGTCGTGCTTCGCTTTGATTTTGCCGATGCCCAGACCGATCTGATAAGCGTAGCGCTCATCCTCCGCCTCGGGATGTCCGGCCGCGAAGCGCGCGATCGTCCGCGTCGAGGTTGACCGCGAAATCGCCGAAGATGCGGAAGTGGCATTTCGCCGATGGTAAAGCCGAACTCCGTCGGCATGTCGAAGATCAGGAGGCTGTTGATGCCGGTCTGGTTCCGCGCGGTCCGAACGGAGGGGGCGCCGGCCAGGCGGTCGGGATCGCCGGAGTAAAAGGCGTTAAAGGTATCGCCGGCGCCGCTGTAGTTATAGATGGTGGGCGCGAGCTGGAGATACATTGGTCTTGGTGAAGTTAAACTTCGCGCCGAGCTGCCAGCCGAAGAGCCAGGCATCGCTGTTCGGCACCAGTCTGCCGCCCGAGACCGACCGCGCTCCGAGAGGATTTTCGGGATTCGCGTCGTCGTAAACGAACTGACCGAAGTTCGCGAAAACATCGATCGTCATTCTGGTCGGTTCTGAGGTAACAGCCGCCGCGCTCTTTCCATCCTTACTGTATTCTTCCGCCGCCGCCGTGGTTTGGCCGCCACCGTAGGAGAGATTGAAGGTGTGCTTCCATTGTTCCGCCATGCCTTCAGGATTGATGTCGCCGTCCCACACCATCAGGGTGTTCACGAAAGGATTCGGCATCTTGCCGACCGTGAACCTGATAGTCGCGGAAGCCGCTGTAGCCGAGGTAAGCCTGGCCGATTCCAACGGCGTCGCTGGTTTTGCCGAAGGGCCCCGCATCGTCGCCAAAGGTGACGTTAGTGGATCTGGGGTTAGTGCTCGTCTCGATCCGAAGGCCGAAAGAACCAGTCGTCCGCGAGCGTCCCGCGCAGGCCAAGACGGAAGCGATAACGTTCCCGGCTTCTCCTTAAAGTATCGTTGCGCCGATCGAGCGTGTTCGGCTCGCCAGTCTCGCCCTGGCGGGCTTCGTAGCGGACGCGCATATCGCCGTAAAGTTCGACCTCGGTGATGGGCGCGGAGAGTTTGAGTTTCCCGGCCGAGGTGGAGGCCACATCCTTGACCAGCTCGCCGCGCACTTCCTCTGCTTCCTGGTCGGTGATGATGCGTTTCTTCACGAGCAGGTCGAGCAGCGCGCCCGCGTCCTGCGCCCGCGCTGTGATCCCGCCGCGCGATGAGGCCGGCGGCCATGATGATTAACACGAAATATTTCCGTAACATTTGTTCTCCTTGCTTCTGCGTTTGGGTTAAGGCCGCAGAGCGATCAGCTCCGCGGCATTTAGGTGCAACGCGGTGGAAGCTAGAGAGCGATTGTTACGGACGTATGACGCTCAGGTGACAGTTGCGTGAATTTCGGCCCCCGAATCGGAGCGCGCATCGTTCCCCGGAAAACCGGTCCCGGAAAAAGCGCTACCCCGCATAGATTCGAACTATGAATAACGCCTCCAAAGGGCGCTGTGTTACCGTTACACCACGGGGTAATCGGATTTCCGATTTTCGATTGCCGATTTTCGATTGAACGGCAACCGCGCTATCAATTCTTAGATCGCAAATCGCAATTCGCAATTCGCAATTCAACTCGCCCGGCCGGATCGAGCGCTGCCGAGCTACAGATGGCGCAGGCGGGCGCTGGAAGACGGATATCGACGGTCGTGCCGTGGCCCTGCACGCTCGAGACGGAGATTCTTGCCGCTATGCGCGGTCACGACAGACTTCGCGATGGCCAGCCCGAGGCCGGTGCCGTGCGACTTTCCCATGCGTGACGAAAGGTTCGAAAAGCTTCGGCAGAAGTTCCGCCGGAATTCCGATGCCAGTATCGGAGATCCGGATGACGACCTGCTTGTCCACCAGATCGGTGCTGATCGTGAGAATGCCGCCGCTCGGCATCGCTTCCCGCGCGTTCTTGATCAGATTGCAGAGGACGCGAATGAACCGGGTGAGATCGACGATTCACGTTTCCGTCGTAGCGAATGTTCTTGGCGAATTGAATATTGTTGCCCGGAAGAAGGCGGAGCGCCGCTGGTTCAATTCGGCGAGCAGGCGCCAGATGGAAACCGTTTCGCACGACAGCGTGGTCGAGCCGCGCGCGTAATCGAGCAGTTCCTGCGTCATGGCGAGCATCCCGTCGACGGCTTTGTCCGCCATCGAGGTCAACTCGTGCAGGCGCGGGTCCTGGCTCTCCCGCGCGATCAAATCGGTGCAGCAACGGATAATGCAGATCGGATTTTTCAGGTCGTGAATAATGGAATTAGCCATTGCGCCGACCAGGCTGAGCCTCTCCGTGCGCATCATTTCGCTGATGAAATGCGAATTCACGCTGCGCAACCGCTCGGAGACCGAGCGCAGGAAATTCATGTGCAAACGGCTGGGAGCGAGCTCGAGAATGTGCTGGAAAGTCGATTCGTCCACGGCCCCGAGGAGCGTCGGCTCGGCGGCCGTGGCCATGGAGGAACGCGGTTCCCCGTCGAGCAGCGCCATTTCGCCAAAGAAATTTCCCGATTGGACAAATCCAAGTGTCTCCTGCTGGCCGCCCCGGCCGGACTTCGAGATCTTCACCGACCCTTCGCCCACGAGATAAAGCAAATTCCCTGGATCGCCCTCACGGAAAATGATCTCGCCCGCGTTGAACTGAACGAGACGAACATCGGGCGCAATCTCGTCGAGCACGTCGGGTTCGATGCCTTCAAAAAGCCGATTCTGCGCTAAGCTGATCGAAGGCTGTGGCGAGAGAAGAGGAACTCATGGTGATGTTTGTTAGAAAGAGAGCGGTGGCACCCGCGGCACAACCCGCCCGGGCCATTTTTATGCTTTCGAGGACGGACTGGATATTTGCCACCAGTTCGTCGGGCCGATGTGGTTTGCGCAGGAAACCCGCCATCCCAGCGTTGAGCATCCGATCGAGGCGCTCCTGGGCAATGAAGCCGGTGCTGAGGAGGACCACGATGTCCGGGCGAATGCTGCGCAGGCGGCCAAAGGTTTCTTCGCCATCCATGAACGGCATGGTGAGGTCGAGCAGAATGAGATCGAAGTGGCGCGGACGCTTGCGGAAAAGGTCCAGGCATTCAAAACCTGATTGGGCGGTTACGACATCGAAACCGGCCTCGGCCAAGACACGTTTGGCGAGGACGAGAGCCATCGGCTCGTCGTCGACGATGAGAAGCGATCGCCGCTTTTGGGCGGGGGCGGGCGGCGCGGCATTCTTTGGCTTGGCCAAGGAAGCCAGCTCCGGATGGAACAACACCTTTTTGTCGGACCCACCGGCGTGTTCGACCAACTGGGCCGTCACTTTGGCCGCGCGATCAACGCTGTCGCGAAGCATGTCGAAATATTTCTGCGACCCGTCATTGCCGGCCCAGATGTTCTCGATGGCTGCGCTCGTGCCGGAAATGATTTCCAGCAGGTTGTTCAGCTCGCTCGTGGCAGCCGCGGGCGGCTTGGCCGGGACGGCGCTTTCGGAAGGGTCGTTGTTCATGAAAATGGCGAGCGCGGCGGAATTTACCCAGTCAGGGCATTCCCCCGACGCTAACAAGCAGGAAAAGTGCCTTTTAGGAGACCGCACTGAGAGGGGGGCGGCACCTGGTTCCGCCAATGCCCTCTTAGCCCAACGTCTGGGGGAAACCGTCGCTCGCAAACTGGCGCAAACTGGCTATACTTCCGTTTCCGAGAAATGAACCAATTGTCCATCCGCAACCTGCACGTCTCCATCGGAGAGCAGGAGATTATCCGTGGCCTCTCCCTGGCCGTTCCGAAAGGCGAAGTGCACGCCATCATGGGGCCCAACGGCTCCGGGAAAAGCACGCTTGCGAAGGTGCTGGCCGGCCATCCTGATTACAAAGTCACGGCCGGTGAGGTGTTGATGGATGGCGAAGACATTCTGGCCCTCGCGCCAGACGAACGCGCCCGCAAGGGCATCTTCCTGGCGTTCCAATACCCGAGCGAAATTCCCGGGGTAACTATCGCGAATTTTCTCCGCGCGGCCGTCCAGGCGCGTTTGCCCGAAGGCGAGGAACTCGAGGCGACGGAGTATTACGCCAGGCTCTACGAAAAAATGGACCTGCTCGAAATGGATCGGTCGTTCACGTCGCGCTCGGTCAATGAAGGCTTTTCCGGCGGCGAAAAGAAACGGAACGAGATTCTCCAGCTGGCCATGCTCGAGCCGAAATATGCGGTCCTCGATGAAACCGACAGCGGTCTCGATATCGACGCTCTCAAGGTGGTCTCTCATGGAGTCAATTCCATGCGCGGGCCGGACCGGGGGATTCTGGTCATCACGCACTACCAGCGCCTGCTCGATTACATTGTTCCCGATCATGTCCATGTGATGGTCCAGGGCCGGATCGTTCGCAGTGGCGGGAAAGAGCTGGCCCTGGAGCTCGAAGAAAAGGGTTACGAAAGTTACGAAGAGGCGAAGAGCGGGGCCAGCGAGCCGGCAATGGCATAACCAGGGAATCTTATGGTCAAAGAAGTATCACCTTTGGAAATCGAGCGGAACGTCGGCAATTTCGCCTATCCCGAGACGCACACGCACGACGCCGGCGTCGGGCTGACCGAGAAGACCATCCACTACATTTCCGATATCAAGGACGATCCCGATTGGGTTCGCGAGTTTCGCCTCAACGCCTACAAAACTTTCCTGAGCAAGCCGATGCCGACGCATTGGGCGAGCAAGGACCTCGAAGCGATCGTTTTCGATAATATCCGGTATTACCTGAGCGCGGGCACCCAGCCGAAACGGAATTGGGAAGACGTGCCGGACGATGTGAAGCGGACTTTCGAGCGTCTCGGCATTCCGGAACAGGAACGGAAATTCCTCGCCGGTGTCGAAGCGCAATTCGACAGCGAGGCTGTTTATTCCAACATCAAAAAAGCCGTCGGCGAGCAGGGCGTAATCTTTGTCGGCAGCGCCGAAGGGCTTGAAGAATCATCCGGAAATCTTCCGGAAATGGTTCGGGAAGGTCATTCCGACCGGTGACAACAAATTCAGCGCGCTGAACTCCGCCGTCTTCAGTGGCGGCTCCTTCATTTACGTCCCGCCCGGCGTGAAAGTGAAACATCCGCTCCAGGCTTATTTCCGGATCAACGCCGAGAATTTCGGACAATTCGAGCGCACGCTCATCATTTGCGACGAAGGCTCCGAGCTCACCTACATGGAGGGCTGCACGGCGCCCAAGTTCAACACCGCCACTCTGCATAGCGCGGTGGTCGAGCTGGTTGCGCTGAAGGGCGCCAAGCTCCAGTACATCACCGTCCAAAACTGGTCGGCCAACGTGTTCAACCTGGTTACCAAGCGCGGCATCGCGCACGAAGACGCCGAAGTGAAATGGATCGATTGCAACATCGGCTCACGGCTGACGATGAAGTATCCGGGCGTCATTATGAAAGGCCGCCGCGCCCGAGGCGAAGTCCTTTCCATCGCTCTAGCGGGTGACGGGCAACATCAGGACACCGGCGCGAAAATGGTGCACGCGGCCGATGAAACGACCAGCAACATCATTTCGAAGAGCATCAGCATCGGAAAAGGGCGGGCCACCTATCGCGGCCTCGTCCACATCCCGAAGCACCTCAAGAATTGCAAAAACAACACCGAGTGCGACGCGCTCCTTATTAACTCGACGAGCCGGACCGATACCTATCCGGCCATCACCGTCCGCGGCACCGGCAACTCCGTGCAGCACGAGGCGAGCGTCAGCCAGGTCAGCGCCGAGCAGATTTTTTACATGCAACAGCGAGGCCTGACCGAAGCGCAGGCCATGAGCCTGAGCGTGAACGGTTTCGTGAACGATCTCGTGCGCCAGTTTCCGATGGAATACAGCGTCGAGCTTAAGCGCCTGATCGAGCTTGAGATGGAAGGCTCGGTCGGCTAGGGTTCCGCCCCCAAGACAAGAGCAAGCCGCGGCGGTCTTCGGGCCGCCGTTTGCGTCTAATTTTTCGGGCATGACTAACCAGACCGCTGTTCTCGATGAAGTAATGGAACTCGAATCGCCGCAGGAACATTCCGGGCCGGCGATTCTTTCCGGCCCTTCGGGCGCGCGCAGACGCCGGACTTCCCGACTGGTTCCAGGAGCAACAGCGGGCCGCCTGGGCGAAATTCGAATCGTTTCCATTCCCCAATCGCAAGGACCAGGCCTGGCGCTTTTCGAGTGTCGACGCGCTCGACCTTTCCCCTTTCACGGCCACCGGCCGGGCTGACTCAAAGCGAGCGGGACGAAATCCTCGATCGATCACTCGGACTCGAGGCCGTCGCCGGCCGGCTTGATCTTTGCGGACGACCAATTGCTCCGGCGCGATCCGCTGCCTGAAGCGCTCCTCAAACGCCGGCGTTCTCCTGATGCCGCTCGAGCGGGCTCTCGCTCGAACACGAAGATTTGTTCCGAAAACATTTCATGGCGCAACCGGCGGCCCTCGGGTCGGCCAAGTTCGCCGCGCTGCATGAGGCATTCGTCCGTTCCGGCACCTTCATTTATGTGCCGCGCGGCGTTGAAGTGGAATTGCCGATTGAGATTTTCCATTGGCTGCACGGAGAGAATGCCGCCGTTTTTCCGCACACCCTTTTGATCGCCGATGAGCTTTCGAAGGTTACGGTGATCGAGCATTTTCGTTCCGCGCATCCCGATCGTCCCGGTTTTGCCTGCGGCGTGAACGACCTCGTGGCGGGCAAGGGCGCAAAGATCAACTACATTTGCGCGCAGAACTGGAACGAGAAAGCGTTGTCGATCCAGATCAACACCACCACGGCCGAGCGCGAGGCTTCGGCGTTGAGTTTGAACGTCCATCTCGGCGGCGCCTACTCGCGCTTCGAAAGTTTGAGCCGTCTCACCGGCGAAGGCGCCCGGAGCGATCTGCTCGCTGTTTCGGTCGCGCATGGCGCGCAGGAATTCGACGCGCGCACCCTGCAGGATCATTTCAGCCCGCACACGACGAGCGATCTCCTCTATAAGAACGCGCTGACTGAACGGACGCGAAATACCTTCGGCGGCCTCATTCGGGTCGAACCGCACGCGCATTTCACCGATGCCTACCAGACGGTCCGCAATCTTCTGCTGAGCGATGATGCGGAGGCGAATTCGATGCCGGGCCTCGAGATCCTAGCCGACAACGTGAAGTGCAGTCACGGCGCGACTGCCGGCCAGATCAACGAAGATGAGATGTTCTATCTTCTCGCGCGCGGCATTCCGCTTTCGGTGGCGAAACAGCTTCTGGTGAGCGGTTTTCTCAACGAAGTGGTCGATCGCCTGGATCATCCGGCGATCACCGGGTTCATTCACGAGCTCATCGAAGACAAGTTCGCGCGACGGTAGGAAGCTCTTGTCATCCCGAGGCTGGCGTAGCGCGCCGAGGGACCTCGCAACCGAAGTTTACCGGTTCTCTTGTTAGTACCGCGATTTGCATTCGAGGTCCCTCGCCGTCTGCGTGGCTCAAGATGACAGCGTTTTGCTCTCCCCTCTCGCTAGTAAAGCTTCACGATCGCCGCCGCAACATCCCGGATCGTGTTGCGCAACGCGGTGGGCTCGAGCACGCGAACATGGCTCCCCCAGCTCAAAATCCATCGCTCAATCTCTTCCAAGCCGCCGAGTTCGAGCTCCAAAGTAATTGATCCATCGGGAAGCGACCGGATCCGCTGCGAGTCGTGCCACGTTCGTTCGGAAACCAGACGCGCCGCGTACGGATCGAATTGCAGCCTGATCCGATGTTTCCGGCCCGACGAGAAAACGCCAAAGCTTCCGCTCAGAATCTTGCTGATGGAAAAGTCCGCCGGCCGGCGAAAACCCTTCGTCGTCAGCGAGACGTTTTGCATGCGGGGCAGTGCAAACGTCCGCAACTGCGCCCGGTCCAAATCTTCCGCGAAGAGATACCATTGGTTTTCGAGACAACCGAGGTGATACGGACGGACGCGGCGCGGTTCGTACTCGCTCCTTTTCAGAGTTCGATATTCGAAATCCAGTTCGACGGATCGCAGCACTCCCTTGCTAACAATCTCGAAAAGCTCGAGGTCGGCCGGGCTCGCTCCAGCGCTGCGGAACGAAATGACATCCTCGAGATCGGTCCAGGAAAAAGAGACGCGATCCTTCAAGCCGTCCGTGATTTTTCGGAAAGCGGAATGGAGCGGACGCTCGAAAGGCGTTCCCTTGTACTGCGCGAGCGCCTTTTGCGCGACGAACAGCGCCGTGATCTCGCCTTCAGAAACCTCGATGCTCGGAAATCCGGTGACCGCCTCGGTGTAGTAGAATCCAAATTTTTGCGAATCGTAACCTATCGGCAATCCGAGCCGATCGCGCATGAAGTCGATGTCGCGCTGAATGGTTTTGGGCGAGACCTCGAGTTCCGCCGCGATCTTCTGGCAGTTCGGAAAATGCTGCGACTTCAGCGCGGCATGCAACCGCATCATTCGTTGCAGCGGCGGCCGGGAGAAACCCTCGTCTCCGTCGATTGTGTTGGGTCGCTTCTTCAAGTTTTGGGACCGGCCGGCGCTGAGAAATTAATCAAAATATTTCCGCCTTAGGACAGTCAATGTCCTACCCCCTGTTTCATGATGGCGCCATGAAAAGATACAAAACTCATTATCCGCGTCGCAGTTTGCTCTCCGTGCCATATTCCGTCCGGCCAGATCGAATTGAGCGCGGGCTGCGCATCTTGCGGGCGTTGCGCTTCTCCATCGCGGCCTCGGCTGCACCCGTTTCCCGGCCGCAGCAGCGCGAATTCGACTTCGCCTTCTCCAGACGAGCCTGATTCTGCCGCAGAGAAACATTGCAACGCGCGACGCGCCTCGTTACTTTCGTTTCCACCTCGGCGGATTTGCCGCAAAGGCGGCGCCTCTCAATCATGGATGTAAGCGGAACTATCGACGCGATTCTCGGCCAGAAAGGCGGCGAGATTTTTTCGGTCTCGCCGGACGCGACGGTTTACGAGGCGATCGACCTGATGGCGAACAAGAACGTCGGCGCGCTTCTGGTTGTTCAGGACGGGCAGCTTCTGGGAATGATTTCAGAGCGTGATTACACCCGCAAAGTGATGTTGCGCGGGAAACGCTCACGCGAAACTCAAGTGCGCGAAATCATGTCGAGCGATCTCACGATCGTGACTCCGCGCGAACCGATCGAGAACTGCCTGCGCATGATGACCGAGAAGCGCATCCGGCACCTGCCCGTCGTCGAAGGCGATACGCTCCGCGGGGTTATTTCGATCGGCGATCTGGTGAAGTGGGTCATCGCCAGCCAATCCGCCGCCATCGCCCATCTCGAGAGCTACATTTCGGGCGGTTATTCGGGGTAATTATCTTCCTGTAGCGGCGGTCTATGACCGGCGAAAGTTGTAACCTGCAAAGACGGCGGTCATAGACCGCCGCTACAGCTTCCAAACCGTCCTTCCCGCCGACAATGGTCCGGACCGCGCGGCCTTTCAGCTTCCATCCGTCGAAAGGCGTGTTGCGCGAGAGCGATTGCGACGCGCTCGCCTCAAACGTCCATTCCAGCTCCGGATCGATCAACGTCACGTCGGCGGTCCGGCCCGGCGAAAGTGTTCCGGCGTCGATTTGCAGAAGCCGCGCCGGATTTACCGTGAACATCTCGATCAAACGCGGAAGGTCGATCGTCTTGTTCTTGTGAACGAGCAGATCGAGAAATAATCCCAGCTCCGTTTCCAGTCCCACGATTCCGAACGGCGCACGCGTCGAACTCGACTTCCTTTTCGAACTTCGCGTGGGGCGCGTGATCGCTGCAAAGAATCCCGATTGTCCCGTCGGCAATTCCCTTCGAGCAACGCCGCCACATCTTCCTTCGTCCGCAGCGGCGGATTCATTTTGCAATTTGTGTCGAAATTCTGAATCGCGTCGTCGGTCAGCGCGATATGATGCGGGACAAACTTCGCCGCTGATCTTGACGCCGCGCGCCTGGGCTTCGCGCAGAATCCGCACGCTGCCGGCGGAGCTGATATGCTGGCAATGAATGTGATGGTCGCAGAGCTCCGCCAGGAGGACGTTGCGCATGACGATCGCCTCCTCGCCGGCGCTGGGCCAGCCCGGCAGACCGAGCAGAGTGCTCCAGTAACCTTCGTGAACCACCCCGTTGCCGACGAGATTGTAGTCCTGGCAATGATCGAAAACGGGGAAGCCCACCATGCGCGCATACTCGACGGCGCGGCGCATCAGCTCGTTATTCTGGATGCAGCGCCCGTCATCGGTGATCGCGACCACCCCGGCTTGCGCGAGCGAACCGATGCGGCGCCAGCTCTTCACCCAGCAAGCCCTTCGAGATCGCGCCCGTGGGCAGCACGTTGACGCACGCCTTTTCGGCCGCGCGATCTTTGATCCACGCGATCGTGCTCGGACTGTCCGCCACCGGCGACGTATTCGGCATGCAGACGATGGTGGTGAATCCACCCGCCGCCGCCGCGCGCGCGCCGGACTCGATCGTCTCCTTCCAGCCAAACCCTGGCTCGCGCAGATGGACGTGGAGGTCGATCAAGCCGGGGGAGACGATGAGATTGCTGGCATCAATCTCATCGATTTCGGATTTCGGATTGCGGATTGCGGATTGGTCGGCAATTCGCCCGTCAACGATCAGCAGATCGGCGATTTCATCGCGCTTGTTCGCGGGATCGATGATGCGGCCGTTGCGAATGATGGTCACGCTCATGTTGCGATTCCTCCGCAGAGATAGAGAACGGCCATGCGGATCGCGAGGCCGTTGGTGACTTGATCGAGGATGACGCTTTGCGCGCCGTCGGCCAGTTCGCTGTCGATTTCGACGCCGCGGTTGATCGGGCCCGGATGCATGATGAGGCAATCCGGTTTCAGCAGCTTCGCTCGATCCTTGGTCAGGCCAAACAGCCGGATGTATTCGCCGATTCCCGGGAAATATTCCTTCCGCTGCCGCTCGTGTTGAATCCGGAGCAGGTTCACCACGTCGGCGGTCGGCAGGACTTCGTCGATGTCGTGGGAGACGGTGACGCCCAGCTTTTCAAACTCGCGCGGCACCAGCGTGCTCGGCCCGACCAGCGTGACGCGGGCGCCGAGTTTCAACAGGCCGAAGATATTCGAGCGCGCGACGCGGCTAAAAAGAATGTCGCCGATGATCGCGACATGCAGTCCGGCCATGGTGCCCTTCCTTTCCCGGATCGTGTAAAGATCGAGCAAGCGCCTGCGTGGGATGCTCGTGCGCGCCGTCGCCCGCATTGATGATGCTCGAGCGGAGGCGCTCGGCCAGGAACTGCGGCGCCCCGGACGAGCTGTGCCGCAGCACGATAATGTCGGCATGGTTCGCCTCGAGGATCTTCGCGGTATCCTTGAGCGTTTCGCCTTTCGTCAGGCTGGAGGAACTCGCTGAGATATTGATGACGTCCGCGCTCAGGCGAATCGCGGCGATCTCGAAGGAGGTGCGCGTCCGCGTGCTCGGCTCGACGAAGAAATTCACCAGCGTCTTGCCGCGCAGCGCCGGCACCTTCTTGATCTCGCGGGTGCCGACTTCCTTGAAGGCATCCGCCGTATCGAGAATGAATGTGATCTCCTCGGCCGAAAGCTCGCGGATGCCGAGCAGGTCTTTGCGCTGCCAGCGCAGTTCGGATTTTCCTGGCTCCGTCACGCTTTCTCCTCCTTGATCAGCCAGACGGCGTCCGGTTCGCCATCCACATTCTCGAGGCGCAAACGCACGCGCTCTCCCGGCGCCGTGGGCAAATTCTTCCCGACGTAATCGACCCGAATCGGCAATTCGCGGTGGCCCCGGTCGATCAGTGTGGCGAGCTGAATCCGGGCGGGCCGGCCGAAGGAGCTGATCGCGTCCATGGCCGCGCGCGCTGTCCGGCCGGTGAAGAAAACGTCGTCGACGATGATGACCGTTTTGTTCTCGAGCGGCAGCGGCAGCCTGAGGCCTGGACCCGCGGCAAGTCCGCCCGCTTCCCGACATCGTCCCGATGCATCGAGACATCGATGACGCCGGTTTCAATCGGAGTCTTTTCCAGGGATTGGATGATATCTGCAATCCGGCGCGCGATCTCGACCCCGCGCGAGGGAATTCCCGCCAGAACTACCGAGGCGAGCTCCGGATTACGCTCGATGATTTCGTGCGCGATCCGGCGAAGCGCGCGGTTAATGGCCTCGCCATCCATCACCGGAAGAGTGGCGGGGGCGGGGAAGTGCGGGTGTTTTGGTGGTTGGTCACGTGTTCCTTGGCGACCTCGCGGGATCGCATTAAAGGAAAAGGGCGAAAATTACGCTGCGGTCGGTTCGGCCTTGGCCTCCTTCATCCGCTTGTTTCGCCAGCTGGAACGATATTTCACGATCCAATCAAGCAGCGCCTTTTCAAAGCCGATATCCGCTCCGGCTTTTTCGCTCTCGATCCATTTATGTTTCAAAATCTCTTCCCGCTCAGCCAGGAACTCCTTGTAGAGAACGGAGTTCTTAACGAACTGTGACTGTTCTCCTTGCGAAGCGGTCATCCGGGGACTGTTTTCCATATAAGCGAAGATTGGTCAACAAAAACCATATCCTCCTTACTTTAGATGTAGCAGCGGCTGTACCTATTCAATTTTCCCGCAGAGTCGCCGGGACGTAAGCCTCAGGGCAACTCCACCCGCAGCTCGCGCGCGATTCTCATAAACTCGGCAGCCACTGGGGAATTGCCCTTTTCGCCGGTAATGGGCATCCCGCGATCGCCGGATTCGCGGGTGGCGATATCGATCGGAATCTGGCCGAGCAATGGAACGCGGAGGCGTTTGGCTTCGCGCTCCCCGCCGCCGGAACCAAAGATGTCGTAGCGTTTCCCGTCGCTCGGCGACTCGAAGTAGCTCATGTTCTCGATCAGCCCGAGCACCGGGACGTTCACTTTTTCAAACATGGTCGAAGCCTTGCGCGCATCGATCAACGCGACTTCCTGCGGCGTGGTCACGATGATCGCCCCGGCGAGCGCGACGGTTTGCACAATCGTGAGCTGGATGTCCCCCGTGCCGGGCGGCAGATCGAGCACGAGATAATCCAGCTCGCCCCATTCGACCTGCCGGAGAAATTGCTGGGTGTAGCGCGTCACCATCGGTCCGCGCAGAATCGCGGGGGCGGAGTCGTCGAGCAGGAAGCCCATCGACATGAGCTTCAGGTTGTATTGCTCGATCGGGATGATGCGGTTCTCTTCCGTGGCCGTGGGGCGATCCCGGGTGCCGAACATGAGCGAAATGCTCGGGCCGTAGATGTCGCAATCGCAAAGTCCGACCCGTGCGCCTGTCTTCTCCAAGGCGACCGCGAGATTGGCCGCCACGGTCGATTTCCCGACGCCGCCCTTGCCGCTGGCGATCGCGATGACATGCCTGATTCCCTCGATCGCGTGGTCGTCCCGACGCCAGCCGCGCCAGCTCCGGCCGGCGGCGCCTGGATATCGATCAACACCTTGGCGCTTTCCACGCCTTGCAAACCGCGCAGAATCTCCTCCGCCTCGGTCTTGATCGCCTGCGGAATCGCCGGCTCGTTCGTGGCCAGCGCCAACTGAACAATGACCGCGCCGTCGTTTATCCGAACTCCCTTCACCAGTCCGAACGAAACAATATCGCGGCTGAAGCCGGGATACTTCACGCCCTTGAGAGCTTCCTTAACTTGTTCCTCTGAGACCGGCATGGGCGTCTAAGCTACCGGCCTGAGCGTACGAGTAAACAGGCACCGGCGAAATATCGTCTGCCTGTGCTCGTTAAACGCGACCTGGATTTACGGAGCTGTCGTTGCGGGGTCCTGGATCAGGTCGATTCGTTGTCCCGTATCCGCCACTTCGACCATGATCTTGGAGAACGTCCACTTGCCCGCAAATTTCGAGGCGACGAAATACAGTGTCCCTTTGCCTTTGGGACCGGAGATAGGAACCGTCATGTCGGCCTCCCCGGAAGAACCGTTGACGTTTGTTTTTCCCCCAACAATGAACCCGTCCGTAATGGGAGATCCGAGCGCACTCACCACTCTGGGATCGGCCTTTGCCTGGGCCAAGGCGCTCTTGTAGGCATCAGACGACTTCAGTGCTCCGAAGACGATGCCAACGATAAAAAACCCGAAGGCCGCCGCGAGAAGCACCATTCCCAGGCACCCCGTCGGCACGAACCATTTCCAATTTCGCCCCCACCAACCCTTTGGTTGAGGTTGCGTGCTACCTGGTATTGTTGAGTCCATAAAGATTAAGCTCCTTGCCCAACCGTCGGTTTCAGCCGGTCGCCTACCTGGATTTATTTCGATAGCAACATCGCCTGGGACGCTACGCATTGCCATTTGCCGTCGCGGTCCACCCAGGCATCAGTCCAGCGAAAGCTGCGCTTGAACGCTTTGCCATCCTTCGCTTTGCCAACTTCCGTGGAAGTGCCCATGACGACCGCAAATTTGCCGCCGTAAACGCGGACGTCCATATTTCCATTCTTCACGGACGTGTAGGTATCGGTGTCCTTTTTGATCTCGGCCAGGAGGCTGGACTTATTCATAACCTTGCCCTTCGAGCTCACGCCGCGGTAATCGTTCGCGAGATAGGCTTGGGCGACCGAAGGATCGTGCAGCGCGATTGAGGCTTCCCACTTGTTCTCAATCTCTCTCAACGTCGCTTCCGGAGTCGATTTCTTGGTCGGCATGACTGCGGCAGTCGCTGCTGGCTTGGTCGCTGCCGGCGAGCTGCTTTTTGCCGGCGAAGAGGCTTTGGTTGGTCCGGCAGGCGTGCTGCTCTTGGTGGCCGCGGGCGAGCTGCTCTTTTCGGTCGCTGCAGACGATGGAGACTTTTCCGTGGTGACCGATACGCTCGGGTCCGAGGCGGGTGTCTCCGGTTTCTCGGGCTCGGGAGCGGTGGTCTCCGGCATCGGCGCTGGCGTCTCGGCTTCTTCCTGGGCCCACGCCAGCGGGGCGGTGGCCACCACGAAGGCGGTGAGAGCGAGGATGGTAATTTTCATCGGTATGTTCTTTTCGGTGTTGGTTACTTCGGTCCGCGCAGGGATTCCCGACTGGAACGATCCACGCGCGGCAGATTTGTAAGGCGAAAGCGACCCTATTTTGCCGCGTCCAGCCCAGTCAAGGCTGATTTAGCTCCGGCTATTCCGCCCCGCCCCACTTTGGCTCTCCGCGTCCGGGAAAAGCGTTGTCCCCGCCGCAATTTCCCGCGCAAAAGCCGCTGGCCTCGCTCGTGCTACAAGCCACTTGACGCCGGTGTAGGATTCTCCCGTCACTCTGGAATATGCGGCGCATCAATAGTTCGAACTCTTCTCGGCAGCGCCGTCGCGGCGCTCATTTTGGTCCGCGCGACGAGCCTGACGCCCGATCCCGAGGCGACTCCTCCAGTTCCCGCTTCCGGCTCCCGCGCCCGCGACTCGGCCGCCGAAAAGGTGGAAACCCGGCCTTCGCTGCCCGGATCCTATGCCGCGTTTTCGCGGTCGACGGCACGAACGACTTCGTCATCGATCACTGTTTCACTTCGGGTCTTGACGCGAATGTGCCCCCCTCGCCCGCAGAGATCGCCGCTGGTTGGCGCCGCGTTGAAGCAGGATTGGAAGACTGTTCTGCGCATGCTCGACGCCGGCGGCGTCGGTCGAAACGGCAGACGACGAAGGCGTCACTCCGCTGATGGCCGCCGCCATGCAGGGCAACATCGAGATCCTTCGCATCCTGCTGGAACGCGGTGCGCGAGTCGATTTTACGGACCTGAGCGGCCGCTGCGCGTTGCATTACGCCATCGCGGGCGGAAAATTCGAAGCCGTCCAACTCCTTCTCCCCCTGGTGTCGAATCTCGAAACGCTCTCCACCGCGGGCAATGACCTCCTGACCATGGCCCTCGAGACCGGCGACATGAAGATTTTCCAGGCGGTGCTCGAGCGATTCCCGGCCACGCTGCAATGGACGGCAAACACCCGGGACGCCCTCGAAACCGCGTTGCGCGGGGATTTGAAAGAGCAGGTGCGGCTCCTTTTGAGCAAGCATCCCGCACCTCCCACCCGCGAAGGTGGCACGGCTCCCCTGATCGCGTACGCCATCGCCAATGACGACGCGGACCTTTTCCATACCCTCCTCGCCTGCGGCAGCGACCCGAACATCGTCATCCCGAAAGTTTGCGAGAAGGATTTCCTGGCCCTGCTCAAGAACAAATACCTGCGCCTTTATATTGAGAACGAGACGGGCGTTAATCTCCTCATGCTCGCCGCCGGACTTGGCCGGACCGATTACGTTCGGGCCTTGCTCGATGCCGGGGCGGATCGCAACCGCGCCACACCGCGTTACAAAATGATCCCGCTTTATTTCGCGGCCTGGACCGAAAACTGGCAATGCGTCCAGATGCTTCTCGGCGGCGGGCCCATGCCGAACGAGCTCCGCGTGGAGATTTCGCTCGCCCAACAAAACATGTCCGGTCATCAAGGATGGCGTGACCATTTTTACGACGAAGTGTTCCACTGGCCGCCAGGGCTTTTCGACGAAGCCCGGCCATTACGTGATCACCGACAAAGACCGCGACCATCGCTCCACCATCTACAAAGTGCCCGATGCCCTATTTCATGCGGCTCAATTGCCGGGACTTCGGCATGCACGAAGGAGTGGTGCCGACCTATCCGGCGTCCCACGGCTGCATTCGTCTTCCGGGCGACGCCGCTAGGAAGCTCTTCGCCGAGATTCCGGTCGGCACAGTCGTGATGATCAATTAGCCGGCCACGGGGTTCGCCGGACGCGAAGGCAGCCGGCAAGCGGCTACAATGTCCTTCGACATTCTCGCCGGACTCCAATAATCTTTGGCCTCGTCACCGATGGACACGATGCCGCCTGATCTGACCGGACTGCGCAATGAATACGCCGCGCATGGCTTGCGCCGCGCCGATCTTCACTCCGACCCGCTCCAGCAATTCGGCGCCTGGTTCGCGGCCGCGCTGGCCGCGGACATCCGCGACGTCAATGCGATGAGCCTGGCCACGGCCACGCCCGACGGCAAACCCTCCGTTCGCATCGTTTTGCTCAAAGGATTCGATGAACGCGGTTTCGCTTTTTTCACGAACTACGACAGCGAGAAAGGCCGGCAGCTCGAGGCAAATCCATTCGCCGCGCTGGTCTTTTATTGGGTCCAACTCGAACGTCAGGTCCGGATCAGCGGCGCCGTGGAAAGAACATCGCGCGAAGATTCCGCCGCCTACTTTCATTCGCGGCCCGTCGGCAGCCGGCTGGGCGCCTGGGCCTCGAAGCAGAGCGAGATCGTGGACGCCCGGCAGGTTCTCGATTCGCGTCTGGCCGAGATGACAGAACGTTTCGAGAACGGCGATGTTCCGCTGCCCCCGCATTGGGGCGGATATCGGGTCAAGCCGGACAAGATCGAATTCTGGCAAGGCCGGCCCAATCGACTGCACGATCGTTTTCGTTATTCGCGCCGGGCCGACGGCACCTGGCAGATCGATCGCCTCGCGCCGTGATACCTGACGATTGGTTGCGCTCGCGCGCCTGGAGAGAAAACCCCCGTCCGCGTTATTGGTGGCACCATCTGCCCGGCATGGATTACGTCCCGTCCGTTTACTCGGACTTGAGCCAGGCCGAATGGAGCACGCTCCGGGAGTGGTACGAAGAAACGGATCGGAATGGCCCGATCGGCGAATGCGTGGTGCCGTTGATTTCGTTGCTGCAAGGGCTCGTCCTGGGGAATCGCGCCAGCCGAATCGTTCAACTCGGAACCTGCGCCGGCTACTCGGCCCTGCTCCTCGGCTGGATGCTGCGCCGAATGAATGCTCTGCATGGCCTCTTCAGTTTGGATCTCGATCCGGCCATGTGCGAGTTCTCGCGGCGCTGGATTGCCCGCGCCGGCCTGGAAGACTTCGTCGAGATTGCCCAGGGGAATTCGCTCGATCCGCAGTCGCCCAGTCGCAGCCAGACAATATCTGGGTGGCGATCCCGAGCTGATCCTTCTCGACAGCTCTCACGAATATCAGGCGACGCTGGACGAACTGGATCTCTGGTTCGCCGCGCTCGAACCCGGCGGACTTCTCGCCCTGCATGACGTCAGCACTTTCGCCGCGGACTTCGATGTCACCCACCAAGGCGGCGTGAAACGCGCGTTCACCGAATGGAGAAAAGCGCATCCTGAACGTGGAGACGTTTTGCCTGAACGGCGACGCGCGCACGATGGATTTGCCCCGCCCGTTCTACAAGGATGCGTGCGGCGTCGGGCTGATTCACAAAGCCGCTGAGCTAATTCAATGGCCCTCACTCAACTCACGCCGGAACAAACCCGCACCTGGACGCGCGAGGAAAAAGATCGGTGGTGGTTTGAGAATATTTATCGCGGCGACCTGCCGCAGCTGACGATCCGCTCGGGCCTGACCGGTTTCCTGCTCGGCGGCATTCTCTCCGCGACGAATCTGTATGTCGCCGGCAAAACCGGTGTGACCCTCGGCGTCAATCTCACCTCGGTCATCCTCGCCTTTGCCATGTTTCGCATCCTCGCCCGCGTCGGCCTCGGCAAAGATTTCACCATCCTGGAAAACAACGCGATGCAGTCGATCGCCACCTCGGCCGGTTACATGACGGTGCCGCTGACCTCCAGCCTCGCCGCTTACATGATGGTGACCAACACGATTGTCCCGTCGTGGCACATCGTGCTCTGGATGTCGGTCATGTCGCTCATTGGCGTGCTCATCGCCTTCCCGCTGAAACGGCGATTCATCAACGAGGACCAGCTTCCCTTCCCGGAAGGCCGCGCCTGCGGTGTCGTCCTCGACGCGCTTTACCACGGCGCGGCCGGCGAAGGAATTTACAAAGCCAAGCTGCTCGGCATCACGGCCGGGCTGACCGGCCTTTATCAATTCATTGTCAGCGACGGATTGCAGCGTCTCGTCCAATTCAAACTCTTGCGCATGAATCAATGGCTCGGAATGACGGAGCCGTGGCATTTCCGCGAACGCGTCGACGAATATTACTACATGCTCGCGGCCAAGTACGAGCTCTGGATTCCGCGAATTCTCGGAACTGAGTTCCGCACTCTTGGCCTTCGGCTTGGGTTGGATGCCGCCATGTTCGGCGTCGGCGGGTTAATGGGCGTGCGCGTGGCGACCAGCGTGATGCTGGGCACGGCCGTGAACTTTCTTCGTGCTCGCGCCCATCATGATTGCGCGCGGCGACATTGCGCCGCGCATCGGACCCACTGGCGCGACCGTCGCGCTCAGCCGGGCCGAGATTGTCAATCAATGGTCTCTCTGGTGGGGCGTGACCATGATGGTGGTCGGTTCGTTGATCGCCCTCGTCGGCAAGCCGGAAATTTTCACCAGCCTTTTCAAAAACCTGCGCGGGAAGAAGAAGGGCAAAGAGGCAAAGACATCCTGGCGGGCATCGAGCTCCCGCTTTGGATTTCGTACGTCGGCGTGCCGGTTCTCAGCCTGCTGGGCACCTGGCTCACCCACCTCTTTTTCGGCGTGCCGATCGGACTCGCGCTCCTCTCGCTGCCGCTCGTCATTGTTCTCACGGTCATCTGCGTCAACTCGATGGCGCTCACTTCCTGGACGCCGACCAGTTCGCTGGCCAAGATCACGCAGTTCTCCATCGGCGCGATCGACCGCACCAATCCCGCGTCGAACCTCATCACCGCGGGAATGACCGCGGAAGTCGCCTCGAACGCTGGCAATCTGCTCTCCGACATCAAGCCCGGTTACATGCTCGGCGCCAAGCCGCGGCAGCAAGCCATCGGGCATTGCATCGGAATCCTTTCCGGCGCCCTGGCCGCGACGCCGCTCTTCTTCCTCCTCTTCCTTCCGCCGGGCGAGGATGGCGGGCGCAGCCCGGCCACGATTGTTTCCGAGCAATTTCCCATGCCTTCCGCCGTGCAATGGAAAGGCGTGGCCGACCTGATCGCCCGCGGCGTCGGCGAGCCTGCCCACCTCCGTGGTCATTTCCATGATCATCGCGGCCGCGCTCGCCGGCGTTCATCGAGATCATGACCATCGTCCGGAAAAAACCGTTCCCGTTGTCGTCCGTCTCCATCGGTCTGGGCGTGATCCTGCCGCCCGACGCCTGTTTCGCCATGTGGCTTGGAGCGATGTTTTTCTGGTGGCAAGGCCGCCGTCATCCCAAGCCGGAACGAAAGGCAACCGCCTCTGGGTCGAAAGCGCCGAGCCGATCTGCGCCGGTCTCATCGCCGGCGCCGCGTTGGTCGGCATCGCCAACGCCGTCGTCATCGCCTTCGCCAAACAAATCTTCTAGCGCCACTGCTCTTCCGAGCGGTGCTGCGCTCTCTTCCCTAGTTGAACGTTGGACGTTGAGCGTTGGACGTTGGACGTTTCCCTCCGATGCCCCGCGACCTGCCCATTTTCGAACTCGAACACCACTTCGTCGCCGAGCTTAAAGCCCATTCCCGCCTCATCCTCCAGGCCCCGACCGGCTCCGGCAAATCCACCCAGGTCCCGCAAATCCTCCTCGATCATGGATTGCTCGGCGCCGGCCAGGTCGTGATCCTCCAACCGCGCCGGCTCGCCACCCGTCTCCTCGCCGCGCGCGTCGCCTCCGAGCGCAACGGCCGGCTCGGCGACGAAGTCGGCTACCAAATCCGCTTCGAAAACATCACCTCCAATCGCACCCGCATTCGCTTCGTTACGGAAGGAATCCTCCTGCGGCAGCTGATTCAAGATCCGCAGTTGCGCGGCGTCTCCGCGATCCTCTTCGATGAATTCCACGAGCGCCATCTCTACGGCGACATCACCCTCGCCCGCGCCCTCCAGCTTCAGTCCACCTCGCGCCCCGACCTCAAACTCGCCGTCATGTCCGCGACCCTGGATGCGGGCCTTCTCCAAAAATATCTGGAACCGTGCGCCGTCTTGAGCTCGAGCGGCCGCGCCTTTCCGGTCGCGATCGAATACCTGCCGAAACCGGTCGGCGGCGACGGCTACCCCATCTGGGATCTCGCCGCCGATGAACTCGAACGCATCGCGCCGCGGACCGAAGGCGACGTGCTTATTTTCATGCCGGGCAAATACGAGATCGGCCGAACCATTGCCGCCATTCGGGCTTCACGGGTGAGCGATCGATTTGTCGTCCTGCCTCTCCACGGCGAACTGCCGCCGGCGGAACAGGACGCCGCTCTCGCCCATTATCAAAAACGCAGGGCCATCGTGGCGACGAACGTGGCAGAGACTTCGCTCACGATCGATGGAGTCCAGGTCGTCATCGATAGCGGCCTCGCGCGGATCGCGCGATTCGACGCTCGCCGCGGCATCAACACTCTGCTCGTCGAAAAAATCAGCCGCGCTTCCGCCGACCAGCGCGCCGGACGCGCCGGCCGGACCGCGCCCGGCCATTGCCTGCGGCTCTGGACGGAGCGTGAGCACCTCGATCGTCGCGCAACAGGAATTACCTGAGGTGAAACGGCTCGACCTGGCCGAGGTCGTTCTCACGTTGAAGGCGAGCGGCGTCGAGGAGATCGGAAACTTCCGCTGGCTGGAACCGCCCGACCCGCAGGCGCTGGCGCGCGCCGAGCAGCTCCTGGTCGATCTTGGGCGCTCTGGGTAGCGCGGGCATCACCGAACTCGGGCGTCGCATGCTCGCGTTCCCGTCCACCCGCGTTATGCGCGCATGCTTCTGGCCGCGCAACAGTATCGTTGTGTGCCCGCCGTTGCGCTGATCGCGGCGCTCACGCAGGGACGCAATCTCCTGCGCCGCCTCGAGGGCAAACAAGCGCGGGAAGATCGCGAAGATGTGCTCGGCAGCGACGCGGAATCAGACCTGTTCATTTTGATGCGTGCTTTTCGCTACGCGGAGAAAAGCGGCTTCGATTCCCAGCGTTGCGCACGCCTCGGGATCAACGCAGGGGCGGCGCGCGAGGCCGCACAGTTGACCGAGCAGTTTCTCGCCATCGCCCGCGACGAGGGCCTTGATTTGGAGACCGGCGAGGTCAAAGCCGGATCGATCGAGCGTTGCGTTCTGGCGGGCTTTCCCGATCAAGTGGCGGTCCGCCTGGACGCCGGAACGCTGCGTTGCGCCCTCGTCCACGGCCGGCGCGGCGTGCTCGCGCGTGAAAGCGCAGTCCACGGGACGCGATTGCTTGTCGCATCGGAAGTTCGCGAGATCGAAAGCAGTGAAAAAGAGCGACAGGTCCTGCTCACGCTCGCCACGAGGATCGAAGAAGATTGGCTCCGTGAGTTATTCCCGGAATCTTTTCGGGAGGAAACCCGCGTCGAGTTCGATGGAGCGCTTCGGCGTGTCGTCGGTCATCGGACGGTGCTCTTTCACGATCTGCTTTTGCGCAGCGAAGAATTCTCTCCCAAAAGCCGATCCCGCCGCGGCGCAGATCCTCGCCCGCGAAGTGTTGGCTGGAACGTGTCCGCTCAAACATTGGGACAATGCGGTCCAACAATGGATCGAGCGGGTGAATTTCGTCGCGGCGGAGTTTCCGGAGCTGGAATTCCCCCGAATTGACGAAGGCGGGAAACTGCTGCTCCTGGAGCAAATTTGCCAGGGCGCGACGAGCTACAAAGAGATCAAGGAGCGGCCGGTCTGGCCCGTCGTGAAGTCGTGGCTAAGCGCCGCGCAACAGCAGACCCTCGACGACCTCGCGCCGGAGCGAATCAAATTGGCCGGCGGGCGTGCTGCCAAGATCACCTACGGCGATGCGGCTCCACCAACGATCGCGGCCCGCATCCAGGATTTGTATGACACCCCGCGCGGCCTCGCGGTCGGCCGCGGCCGCACCGCGCTGAGGATTCAAGTCCTCGCTCCGAATCACCGTCCGATCCAAATCACCAACGATCTCGAGACTTTTTGGCGGGAGGGTTACCCGAAGATCAAGAAGGAGCTACAGCGCAAGTATCCGAAGCACGAATGGCGGTGATCCTCCTCTGCTCGTAATCGTGCTCGTGCTCGACCTGCTTCCCGTCGATTACGATCACGAGCATGAGCAGGACGAAGAATGAACGGAGAGACGCAAACGGCAGTCCATTTACGAACTAATCATATGATCAATCCAAACGGCGACGAATTTACGGAAGACGATCCACTGGCTGCCTCGATGAGGTCGGGCGACGAGATTTCCGGGGACATCCCAGCGCGGTTGCGCCAGGCGGCCGGCAAAGTTTCAGTGGCGGCGGGCGAAGCGTGGGAACAAACCAAGGAAAAGGCCGGGACCGCCCGCGAGCGGACGGAATTTTTCCTGCGCGAAAATCCCGTCCCGACGGTGATCGGCGCGCTGGCGCTCGGCGTTGCCATCGGGCTGGCGATCCGTTACTCCTCCAGTTCGGCCGAGAAAGAAGTCGAAGCGAAATCGCCTCTCGGAAACGTGGACTTGAGCGTCCTGACGCTTCCGTTCCTCTGGCCGCTGTTCAAATCGATGCGGCGGAAATACGAAGATTCCGCCGATGTCGTCAAAGACGGCGTCGATCGGCTGAAAAAGGTGGACGTTCATAGCTACGTCAAGCCGTTGCGGAAGAAGTGGAAGTCCTGGGCGAACTGACGTTCGCGCGAGATTAATTTGGTAGGGCGAGACTCTGTCGAGCCGCCGGATAACGCGCACACGTCGGCTCGACGGAGTCTCGCCCTACCAGCAGAAGCCCGTTCGCTTTGCAGTCGCATTTTCCAAAATGCCGGTGCTAAGCTTTTCGCGTGTTGCTGCGAACTGCCTGCATCTGTCTCCTCTTCGTCGCTGGCGCCGGTAGCCTCTCGGCGAAAGAGCCGCGGCAAATTCGCGAGACCGGCGGCGCGTTTGTCGGATCGATCGGCTGCAAATCATCCAGTTGCCACGGCGGCGCCGGCCCGAAGCGGAGCCAATACATCACCTGGAGCCTGAAGGATTTTCATACCAAGGCTTATGCGGTCCTGCTCAATTCGCGCTCGGAGCGGATGGCGGAAGGCCTCGGGATCGGTCCGGCGCAGTCGAGCGCGCGCTGCACGGTTTGTCATTCGCCGATGCAATCCGTCGCGCCCAGCCGGCTCACCCGCACCGCGCCTCCGGACGAAGGCGTTTCCTGCGAGACCTGCCATGGCGCGGCCGGCGGCTGGCTGCGCGGGCACACGCGAACGGATTGGACTTACAACACCCGGGTCGCAGCCGGCATGCGCGATCTCAAGAACCTTTACGTGCGGGCCAACGCCTGCGTCGCCTGCCACCAAAATCTTGCGCCCGAGCTCTTGAAAGCGGGTCATCCCGACCTGTTCTTCGAGCTGGACGGCCAATCGGTCGCCCAGCCGAAGCACTGGAAGGATGAGGAACCGTGGAGCGGCCTGCGCCAATGGCTGACCGGGCAAGCGGTCGCCTTGCGCGAAATGAGTTGGGCGCTCGCCGGCGATCCGCAAAACGATGCGTTCTCCATCGCGCGTTGGGATGGCCTGGCGTGGCTTTGCGCGACGGCGACCTCCGCTGGCAAGCATTCCATCGCCGGTGAGCCAGCCCTCGAGCTCTCCCGGCCGGTCGGATTTCACCAGCATGCAAGCACAGGCGGATGCCCTCGCCCGCCGCGCGTCGGCCTCCAACTGGAGCGACAGCTCCGCGCGATACCTTGCTCGCCGCGCTGGCCTCTCTGGACGCGGAATTTACCGCGAAGGGAACTGCCGACCCCGTTGCTCGGCCAACGCGCCAAGCGTCTCGTCCTCGCGCTCGATCGGCTGGTCAACGCGCTGGGCCAGAATCGGGGCGCTCCCTTGAAAATTGACCCCGAGCTCAATCAGCTTTTCCAGGACGTGAAGACTCTCGATGCCTTCGATGCGGCGCGCCTTCGCGGCCCATCTCCGAGCATTCCGCGAAGCGCTGGATAAATCCGGGTAGGCGCTTTCCCCGTCGTAATCGTGCTCGTGCTCCTGCTCGTGCTCGATTCCGGCCTTGCTTTCGATCATAAGCACGAGCACGAGCACGAGTAGGAGTAAGAAGGGGCGAACTCTCGCGTTGAACCCATGCGAACTTCTCGCGGAAAATGCCCGCTCACCATCATGGCCGCACCTTCCTCCACCTTCCCGCCCGAGCTGGCAGCGCAATCGCGGTTTTCCGCTTTTTCGCCTCGCTCAAGCTGGCGGTCGTTCTGCTCGCGGTGCTGATCATCGGCGCCATCGCCGGCACCCTCTACGAATCGACCTTCGATGCGAAAGTGGCGCGCGCCTATGTCTACGGCGCCCCCTGGTTCAACCTCTGGCTCCTCCTTCTCGCGTCGAACCTCATCGTCTCGGCGTTCTCGCGCTGGCCCTGGAAAAAACATCACGTCGCGTTCCTCATCACCCATCTCGGCATCATCACCCTCCTGACCGGATCGCTCATCGGTCGCACTTGGGGAATCGAAGGAACCATCACCCTCTTCAAAGGCGAACCGCCGAGCAATCGCCTCCTGGTCGATGAACATCAGCTCCGGGTGCGCGACACCGACGGCATCGTGAAAGGCTATCCGGCGGAATTCATTCATCGCCCTCCGACGCCGCAAAAGCCGTGGGACCTCGGCTTGCTCGCCGGAGGAGCGCGGCTGAGCATCGTCGAATATGCGCCGGCGATCGAGGGCAAGCTAAACCCGAAGCCGCTCAATGAAGGAGGCGCGCCCGCCCTTCATTTCACCATCGCGACCGCGATGATGAACCAGCGCCTCGAGAGCTGGCTCCTGGCGGACGATCACCAGCACGCCGCTTTCAACATGGGACTGGCGACCATCGAGCTGAAACGCGGCGTCGCGCCCGCACGGAACACCAAGGCACGATCGCCGAAGCGCCAAACGCCACCGCGACGGCGAAGTGGAAATCGAAGAAACGATGTTCGCCTTTGCCAAAGCGCCCGAGGAACAGATCGCCAAAGTCAGGAAAGGCGGTAGCACCGGCGCGAAAGTCCAGTTGACCCAGCCGGAGAACGGCAACAAAGGCAGCGTCGTCGTTCAACTCGCGGGCAAGACCTGGACCTTCGATGTCGCGCAAAATCTCGGCAACGATATCGCCGATGGACGGCAGTCCTTTTACCTTGCGAATCGAAAACTACTGGCCGGATTTTCGGCTCGAGAATGGCAAGCCCGGCTCGTTAAGCGATCAGCCGAATAATCCCGCCGTCGTCGTCACGCTCCGCGGCAAGGGAGTGCCCGCGTCCGCCGCGCCCGATCCTCATGGCGAGACGCCGCCCGGCGTCGCGCCCGAGATGCCGGCCGCCGGCACGACCCCGCCCAATCATCTCACTCTCTTCATCGCCGATGACGGCAGCGTGACCTACGACCTTCGCTCCGCAAAAGGCGGTAACTCCACCGGCAAGCTGGAGTTGAACACGCCGCTCACCACCGGTTGGGCCGATTGGCAATTGACGCTCGATCGCGTCATGCCGCACGCCCAGGAGTGGATGGATTTCAATCCCGCCACGAATCGCGCCCGCCACGGCGGAACTGCCTGACGGCGTCCGCATTCGCCTCCAACAAGGCTCGGAGACGTCCGAGCAATGGATCCCCGCCGGCTGGCAGGTGAGCGTGCCCGGCATCCCCCGGCGGATGTGCAGATCGCCTATGGCTGGAAGCAGATTCCATTGCCGATCGCGCTGGAGCTGATGGAGTTCGAAGTGCTGCGCAACGAAGGCAACGACAGTCCGGCGGGATTCAAGAGCACCGTGCGCGTCACGACTCCGGAGGGCCAGACCGCCACCGGCCAATGCTGGATGAATAACCCGTTCAGTTTTCCCGGGCGAATGGTGGCGCGCCTGGACCGGGCTCACCTTCAAAATGTCGCAGGCCTCCTGGAACCCCGAGAACCTCGGGCAAAGCACCATCCAGATTTTACGCGATCCGGGCTGGCTCCTGAAATGGATCGGCTCGCTCCTCATCGTCTGCGGCATCTTCATGCTCTTTTATCTGAAAGGCTTTCGACGTCCGTCCGCGCTCAGCTCCTCCTGCAGCTGCATCGCGAACTCCGCGCGAAAAGCCGGAGAAAGAGCTCGTTTCGTCCGCAACCTAAGGAGTGCTGGTGAGAGTCGTCCTTGTTTGCCTTGCCGCCGCACTGCTTTCGTCCTGCGTTTTTGGAGGGAAGAAAGCCGGAACAATCGAGCGCGTCAAGCCCACCAGCACCTGGGGCTATTTCAGCGGCCCCATCGAGACCCGCTGGGAAGCCGACGGCCGGACGATGACGCTCTTGAACGAACTGCGTTACACCGATCCGAAAGGCGTGGTCTGGATCGCGCCCGCCGGATCAACGGTCGATGGCGCTTCGCTCCCGCGCGCGCTCTGGTCATTTTTCGGCGGCCCGTTCGAAGGGAAATTTCGCAACGCCTCGGTCCTTCACGATGTCGCCTACGACCAGAAGTCGCGCCCGTGGCAGCAAGTCGACCGGATGTTTTACGACGCGATGCGCTGCAGCGGCGTCGGTGCAGTCCAGGCGAAAACGTTTTACTACGCGCTTTATCGCCACGGGCGGCATTGGAAATCCGCGAAGAAAAAGCCCGACGATGAATCTCGATCTACCGCAGTGAATCCGGCCGAGGTCGATGCGATCCAGGATTGGATCAGGCAAACCAATCCCACCTTGGACCAGATCGATACGCGGGCAGCCTCACAGTAGTCGCTTGTTGGGTGTCACGGCTTGGCCGTCGGCTTCAGGTCAACATTGTGGTAGGCCTCGACCCACCACTGGCCGTCGCGCCGGACAAAAACTTCCATGAGTTGCGTCCTCACCACGCCGTCGGAGGGCAAGACGATCCCCGCGGGCATCGATTTGACGCCGTGAACCTCGTTGTCGATATCGACGATTGCGACCTCGGGTGTGATGAATCGTATTCGGCGCACGACGTGTTTCTTTTTCGTTCCCTTGTAGAACGTAGACAGAATTTCCGTGTGACGTTTGGCGAAGGCGGGCGCGCCGTACATCACCATGCCAAACAGGTTTGTAAACGAGGCGTCGGGCGCCAGGCGACTCGCATAGCGCGCGCCGTCGCCGGAATCCCAGGCGACGACCTGCTCAGCGATGATGGAACGGATTGCCGCCTCGGACGCTGCATCCTGAGCGAGCGCGCCCGGGCCGGCCAGGAACGACGCTGCCAGGAGTGTGACAAACAACAGGGTTTTGCTCATTTCGATTCTTCTAATGTACGATTCGTAAGAGCGATTATCGAATTTTCCCGGGCCCCCACAGGGCGCGGCCTGGCTTCGCGCCGGTGTGCTCGCCGTCTTTCAAGACCTGCACGCCGTTCACGAAGACGTGCTTCACCCCGACCGCATACTGGTGCGGTTTTTCGAACGTGGCGCGGTCGCCAATCGTAGCGGGATCGAAGATCACCACGTCGGCAAACATTCCTTCCTGGACGAAGCCGCGATGATCCAGCCCGAGGTTTGTCGCGGGCTGGCCGCTCAGCTTCCGGATCGCTTCCGCGAGCGTGAGCACTTTCTCCTCGCGGACATATTTCCCGAGCACGCGCGAGAAATTGCCGTAAGCGCGCGGATGGCAGTTCGACTTGAGGAAATTGCCTTCCGGCGCCTGCGACGCTTCGTCCGATCCAAACGAAACCCACGGCTTCACCATCTCTTTCTTCACGTTCTCTTCCGACATGAGGAAGTAGATCGAATCGATCCGCGATTCATCTTCGCTGATCAAATCCATCGCGGTCTCGATCGGATCTTTGCCGCGCATCTTGGCGACTTCGGCCAGCGATTTGCCAGTGAGCGGCTTTAGTTTTTCCGATTTGAATCCGTTGAGCAGGATTTTGTCCGGCGAACCGGCGGCGAGGTAGAGGTTTTCCCACTTGTCGCTCGGTGTCCGCACTTCCGCCGCGATTTTTTCGCGCGTCGCCGGATCGCGCAGCCGTTTGAACAAGGCCGGATATCCGCCGTCCGCCGTCCAGGGCGGCAGGCAGGCGTCGAGACCGGTGCCGGCGGCGGTGTAGGTGTACATGTCGGCCGTGATCTTCAGCCCGGCTTTGCGCGCCGCTTCGATCTTGGCCAGCATGGCGTCGGCTTTCCCCCAGTTCGGCTGGCCGGCCGCTTTGATGTGATAAATCTCCGCCGGAATATTCGCTTCCTTGCTGATGCGCAGCAGTTCGTCGATCGCTTCGAGCAACCGGTTCCCTTCGCTGCGCATGTGCGAAATGTATTTGCCCTGATATTTCGCGGCGACCTTGCACAGCTCGATCAGCTCCTCGGTCTTCGCGTAAAACGCCGGCGGATAAATGAGCGACGTGCCGATCCCGAGCGCGCCCGCTTCCATTTCCTGGCGGACGAGCTGGCGCATTTGCTCGAGCTGCTCCGGAGTCGGCTGTTTGTCCTCGAGGCCGATGACGTTATCGCGAATCGTGGTCGCGCCGATGAACGAAGCGACGTTGCAGGAGACGCCGCGTTGCTCGAGGTAGCGCAGATATTCCGCGAGCGTGGTCCATTTGATCTCGTATTTGATGTCGCCCTGCTCGCGACGCATCCGCTCCTTGATCCGGTCGTTGAGCGGCCCCATCGAAAAGCCTTCACCCATGATCTGGGTCGTCACGCCCTCGCGGATTTCGCTTTGGGAACGGCCATCCTCGATCAGCGATTCGGTCGACCACGAAAGCATGTTGATGAAGCCGGGGGCGACCGCCATCCCCTTGGCGTCGACAACGATCGTCGCCAGTTGGCCGCTTTGAAATCCCCGACGCCAACAATCCGGTCGCCGCGAATGGCCACATCGGTCACGCGCGGCTTGCCGCCCGTCCCGTCGTAAACCGTTCCTCCTTTGATTACGACGTCGAAGGGCGCGGGTGACGGCGATTTGTCCTGGCCCCGGGCCAAGGGCGTCAACGCGACCAGAAAGAGAAACGAGACGAAGGAACGAAGCGGCAGGTCATTCATAGCGGATATCCAGGATCTCCAGTGTCTCTTCTCCGGAGGGAAACTTAAAGCGAATCCGCTGGCCGCGTTTGCCATTCAAAAGAGCTTTCGCGATCGGCGACTGCCAACTGACCCAGCCACGATCGATATCCATTTCATCCACCCCGACGATCCGATACGTCGCTTCGCTCCCGTCGCTTTCCCGCACCGTCACCGTGGCTCCGAATCGCACGAAATCCGCCGGCCCGCTGGGAGGCGTGATGATCTCCAATGACTGAAGGCTCTCCTCCAGTTGCATGATTCGCTGGTCGAGCCGCGCCAACTGCCGCTTGGCGTCGGGATCATCGGATGCGTTGCCAGGCCTGGACGCGTGATCTCGACCAGTTGCCGGAGGTCATCGCGCAATTTCTGCGCGCCCGCCGCCGTGATGTAATTCTTCGCACCGGGCGCAAGGGTCGAAGTCAACGGCGGGAGGTCGGGAATTTCCGGGCCGTCGTTTTCTTCGCGCGTGAACGCTTTGCTCATGATGGTTGTAGAGGCGCTTGTGCCAAGCGCCTGACTAGACGGCATAGCGCGCTTGGCACAAGCGCCTCTACAACTCGAGACTTCAGCTAACGCATAGCTTCGGACGTCACGGCGTCGGCGAAGGCGAGCGGAAACGCAAATGTCGAGCTCGGCACCGCTCCGGGCGGCGTGGAGGCCGACGGCGTTGCGCTCGATCCCGGAGTCGGTGTCGGCGTCGGGGACTGGGAGCGGCGGAATAATATTTTCCCAATGATGCAACGGCACGCCGGCGCCGCCGATCTCCTTCACCAGCGCCTCGCACTTCGCCTGCAGCTTCTCGAGGTCGGGCGGGCCCCACGGCGTCTCGGCCGTGCCGGGAAACACCAGATAGGTCACTTTCAAATCGCTCACCGGCCGGTTGTTCGGCGTGGCCACGGAGCTGATCTCCTTCGCGATTCGCAACGACGCTTCACCCGCTTTGTCCGAGGGACCGACGTCGCCCACGATCGCGGGAAAAATGCGGTCGCCAAAAATCACCAGCGCGTAATCGCCGACTTTGCCGCCGTCCATCTTGCCCAGGCCTATCGGCAACACGATGAAAGGATCGGTCGCGCCGATCAAAGAGCTGAATTTCTTGAGCGTCGCGATTTCGTCGCGCAGGGACGCGATCGCGCTCTTCAATTCTCGTTTCCGCTCCGCCGCAGTTGTCTTGACCGCGAGCTCCGTTTCGTAACGTTGGATCCTTTCTTCCGCCGGAACGATGTAAGCGCTCGGGATGGCCGATTTTTTCGGCCAGCGATAACTCGTGACCGGCTTGGAAGTTCGACGAGGTCCCTGAGCCGGCGGGGAGCCGATCGGAATCCGAGCCGTCCGCATCGACGTCCATGTCGGCCTGCAACAACACCGCGCGGCGCTTGGTTTCCGGATGGCGCAGTTGAAGCACCGTCTGGCAATCGTAAAAGTTGTGGCGCGAAAGGAGTTGATCGAGCCGGCCGAGGTCCTCTCGCAGGTTCTTCAGCTTCGTCTCGTAAAGCTCCTTGAAGAAGGGCGAGACGGAATCCGGCGTGAGCATCGCCGCCAAACCTGGCAGCACTCTCGGCAGCTCCGGGTTCACTTTGGCGAGTTCCTCGATGGTCTGGTTCGGCGCGGGAACGCGCGCGCGCAGCTTCAAGTCGAGGACATAACTCTGCGGATCGGCCCGTTCGTCGGAGGCGGCGCCGCCGGGGATCGGATCCACCGCGGCGTGGACGGTGATGCCGCTGAAAAGACGCGCGGTCTCGAGCCGGCCCGCGATCACCGGCGGCTTCGGCGGCTGGGACGGGGTCGGAGATTTTTCGGGAATCACGACCTCGATCGGTTCGTCCGGCGCGGCGGCTTGCGTCCGGTGCCATCGCTCGAGCGAAATCCAGCGCAGGACGATCGCCGTCAGCGCGGCCAGGAACAGAAAGAACGCGAGCCGGCGCAACGTCCTCAGACGAAATCTGGCCACGCGTCCGGTTACTTCTTAATCCAGGCGACGATCGCCACGATGACGCCGATCACGCTCAGGACGGACATCAACCCCGCCGGCATGGCTTGTCCCGTTTTCATGAACGCCGGGACGAACCGGCCCGGCCAGCGCGATCGAGACAAGCACCGGCGAGCGCGAGACCCACCGCCAGATTGTTGGGAAGCAAAAAGGCCGCGACCAGCAGGAGAATTCCAGAAATCGAGCCGGCGATAAGCGAGATCGTGCTGCCGGCTTTTACGTATCCCATCACTCCACCCACGATGGTGAGCAGACCGAAAATGATGAAATAGATTTTTGCCGGTCCGATCATGCTTGATTGTTAACCCGCGCCGCCGTCTCTGTCTAGGAGCCACCGCGAGTTGCTCTCGCGAAAGGCTCGCTCCACCATGGTCCATGCTCATGGAACCGGTAAAACGCCCATCCTTCGCCGAAGCGTTCCGGTTCTGGCTGAAGCTGGGTTTCATCTCGTTCGGCGGGCCGGCTGGGCAGATCGCGATCATGCAGACCGAGCTGGTCGAACGCCGGCGCTGGATCAGCCAGTCGCGCTTTTTGCATGCGCTGAATTTTTGCATGCTCCTGCCCGGACCCGAGGCCCAACAGCTGGCGATCTACATCGGCTGGCTCCTGCATAAAACGTGGGGCGGGATCGTGGCCGGCGCACTTTTCGTCATTCCTTCGATGTTCGTGCTGTGGGGATTGAGTTTCGTTTACGCCGCCTACGGCAATGTGCCGTGGATCGCGGCAATTTTTTACGGCCTCAAACCGGCGGTGTTTGCCATCGTCGCCTTTGCCGTCATCCGCATCGGCCGGAAAGCGCTGCGCAATCCACTGATGTGGAGCGATCGCGGCCGGCGCCTTTGTGGGAATTTTTTTCTTCAAGGTCCCTTTCCCGGTCATCGTGCTGGGCGCGGGGATCATCGGTTTCGCCGGGGGCAAATTGGCGCCGGCCCTGTTCTCCGTTGCGAACGGACCCAACACGATCAAGGGCGAGAACGAATCGAGCGTGCTGGATGACGACGGCGAAACGCCGGAGCACGCGAAGCCGTCCCTCGAGCCGGGCCGTTCGGGTCTGTCTCGTCTGCGGGCTGCTTGTGGTGGCTGCCGATTCTGGCGCTCGGTTCTCTGCCTGGGCTGGCACCACACGCTCATTCAAGAGGGGATTTTTTTCAGCAAAGCGGCCGTGGTCACCTTCGGGGGCGCCTATGCCGTCCTGCCCTACGTCGCGCAGCAAGCCGTCGAACATTATCACTGGCTCGCGCCGGGCCAGATGATGGACGGACTCGGTCTCGCGGAAACAACCCCAGGTCCGCTGATCATGGTCCTTCAGTTCGTCGGGTTCATGGGTGGCTGGACTCAGCCGATGGGGTTGTCGCCCCTGCTCGCCGCGACGCTTGGCGCGCTCATTACTACCTGGGCGACGTTCGTGCCTTGTTTTCTCTGGATTTTCCTCGGCGCGCCGCACATCGAACAATTGCGCGGTAACAGCTCAATCACCTCGACCCTCTCCACCGTAACCGCGGCGGTCGTCGGCGTGATCTTGAATCTCGCGGTCTGGTTTGGCCTGCACGTCCTTTTTCCTGAAGGCAAAGCGATCGATTGGTTTGCGCTGACGGTCGGCCTGGTCGCCTTCGTCGGAATGCTCAAGCTCAGATGGAACGTCGTTCCGGTGGTGCTGGGCAGCGGAGCCGCGGGACTGATCTATCAGCTCATCGCGCACTGATGCGTTCCGGAGGGCGGGCTTGCGCTCGCCGCCGACAGGATGCAAGCTCGCCGCAATGAAGCTGAGGCTCAGCGGCGGTAAAGCGATCGCTCTCCGCGCGGCCATCGTGGACGGCATTCATTGGCGGATTTCTCTTTGCCCTGATGCTCGCCGCCGCGCCGCACCTGCACGAGCGCATGCACCAGCCGATCGGCGCCACCCACGAATGCGCCGTCACGCTGATCGCGACAGGCAAATACCAGCAGAACGACGCGCCGGTCCTCGTCTCGACGCCGCAGCCCGCGGTTCAGTTTTCGAAGATTCCATCGCTGCAATCCGTCTGGGTTCCAGCGCCCTTCCTCGGCGCCTGCATTTTTGAGCACGCGCCACCGGCGCTCTCCTAGGCACCCGGCCTGACCGCGTTCTGGCGCGGACTTCATTCTTCGCGCCTCCGCTGCACTGTCCGGTGCAGACACGTCCTTCCACTGGCTTCACAGAACTGTGCTGCCGCAACCAATCACCATTTTGAAAAATCCTTTTTACCAACATCTCAATGAAAAAATTTCTGATTCTGCTCCGCCGCGCTTCTGGCGATGGCGCAGATGACCCTTGCCCAGGAAGCTGTTTCGCCACCGGCGGTCCAACTCCAGCGCCGCACGCCGAGACTGAGCGCGTCGTCGTTTCGTCCACGCCACTTGGGAGGCGAGCTGTCCGAACAAGTCCAACCCGTCACCATCCTGAGCGGCGACGAACTCAAGCTTCGGCTCGAGCCGACGATCGGCGAGACGCTGAATCGCGAGCCCGGGGTCAGCTCCACTTATTTTGGGCCAGGCGCGAGCCGCCCGATCATTCGCGGCCTGGGTGAGGATCGGGTTCGCGTGCTCCAGGATGGCCTGGCCACGATCGATGCCTCCGACGTCAGCCCGGACCACGCCGTCACCATCGAGCCCTTGACCGTCAAGGTCATCGAAGTCGTGCGCGGACCCGCGACGCTTCTCTACGGCCCGAACACGGTCGGCGGCGCGGTGAACATTATCGATAATCGCATTCCGAGCGAGAAGCTCTCGCGGCCAATCGAGGGAAGAGTGGAAGGCCGCTCCGGCAGTGCCGATGACCAGCGTTCTGGCGCGGGGCTGGTTGAATTCAGCCTCGGATCGATCGTGGTGCATCTGGATGGATTCAAGCGCCGAACGGAGGACATCGAGATTCCCGGCTTTGCGCGCTCGGAGCGGCTGCGCGAGATGCAACCGCTGCCGCCGGGGGAAGAAGAGCCGCGAGACATCCTGCCCGAACAGCTTTACCGACAGCGAGGGCGGCGCGGGTGGCGCTTCCTACGTCTGGGACAAAGGCTACTTCGGAATCGCCTATTCGGGGATCGATTCAACCTACGGCACCGTGGCGGAACCAGATGTAACCATCGGACTCGAACAACGCCGATGGGACCTCCGCGGCGCATTCCAGAAGCCCTTCGAGCCGATCAAATCGATCACCTACAAAGTTCGGCTATTCCGATTACACCCACACGGAATTCGAAGGGCCGGAAGTCGGGACCGTTTTCAAAAACGAGGGCTACGATGGGCGAATCGAGGTAGCGCACGAAAAGCTCGGTCCGTTCGAAGGGGTCTTTGGCTATCAAACCCAGAAGACAGATTTCTCCGCGCTGGGTGAGGAAGCGTTTCTTCCGCCGGTCGAGTCGGAGAGCCATGCGGGTTTCGTCTTCGAAGAGATCGCGCTCGACCCGGTTCGATTCCAATTCGGAGGGCGATTCGATCACCAGAGCCACCAGACCGAGACGAACCCGGCTTTGGGCCGGCGCTGAGCCGCGAGTTCAACGCTTTCAGCGGCTCCGCCGGCATCGCCTACACGCCGACGAACGATTACTCGATCGCGCTTGTCCCTTTCCTACACGCAGCGGCCGCCCACTTACGTCGAGCTTTTCGCCAACGGGCCGCACATGGCGACGAACGCGTTTGAAATCGGCGATCCGAATCTCGATCTCGAAGAATCGTTCGGCGTCGATCTTTCGTTCCGGAAAAAGTTGGGGCGCATGACCGGCGCGCTCAGCCTTTTCTACAACCACTTCGACAACTTCATCAAAGTGGAGCCAACCGGTGATGTCATCGACGACTTGCCCGTCTTTGTCTTTGCCGCCACTGACGCGGATTTTGTCGGCGGCGAGGTCAGCCTCGATTTCCACCTAATCGAGCCCTACGCAGCGGAGGAACCAGACAGTGGCAAGGACGGAAAAAGCGTCGGCCACACCGGGCCGGCCGGCCAATCCGCATAGCCTTCATCTCGAAACGAAGGCCGACTACGTTTACGCGCAGGACCTCGAGACCGATCGTTCGTTGCCACGCATCACTCCATTCCGGACCAGCGCCGCCTTGATCTACGAATGGAAAGATCGCTTCAGCGCGCGAATCGAGGGCCAATACGTGCACGAGCAGGATCGCACCGCGGAATTCGAGCTGCCGACCGATGGTTATTTCCTGCTCAGCGCCAGCGCGACCTATCGCATGAAGGCCGGGCCGCTCGACTTCGATCTCTACCTGAAAGGCACAAATCTGACGAACGAGGAAGCGCGATTGCACACCTCGTTCCTGAAAGATATCGCGCCGCTGGCAGGCCGCGGAGTTCTGGTCGGCGCGCGAACGACATTCTGAGCGTCGCGAGAACGAGCGACATCAAGGAGCGGCGGTTTCCAAACCGCCGGGGCGGCTTGGAAGTCGCCCTTCCTTGTGCCAGAACCGCCGCTACATTTCCCTTCCGTGCACTCGTTTCGTTATCACGACGGCAGCCTCCATTGCGAAGGCGTGGACCTGGAGCGCGTCGCGGAGGAATATGGCACGCCGCTCTACGTCTATAGCGCGGGCACGATTCTCGACCACTACCGACAGGCTCGATTCGGCCCTGGGCGAGATCGATCACCTCATCTGCTACGCGGTCAAAGCGAATTCGAATCGCGCCATCCTCAATTTGCTTTCGCGGGAGGGCGCGGGTTTCGACATCGTTTCCGGCGGCGAACTTTTTCGCGTTCTCGCGGCCGGCGGTGATCCGCAAAACTGCACCTTCGCCGGCGTCGGCAAGTCGCAGGAGGAAATCGAATATGCGCTCGACCAGCGCGTCTTGAGTTTCAACGTCGAGAGCGAAGCGGAGCTTGCCTGCATCGATCGGATCGCGCGGAGCAAAGGCGTGCAGGCGCCGATCGCTTTGCGCGTTAATCCCGACGTCGACGCCGGCACGCATCGCTACGTCTCGACCGGCCGGAGTGAAAACAAGTTCGGCATCGCCCTGGATCGCGTGGCCGAAGTTTACGAGCAGGCGGCGCGGATGCCGAACATCGCGATCCGCGGCGTGCAGATGCACATCGGCTCGCAGATCACGGACGCCGCGCCGTTTGCCGAGGCGATCGCGAAAGTCACGCCGCTGATTCTGAAGCTGAAAGAACGATTCGCGCTCGAATTCTTCAGCGTCGGCGGCGGCATCGGGATTGTTTACGAATCGTCGTTTGCCAGCGGCAGCGGCGATTGGTGGAGCGAAAAGGATCGCGTGCAGCGCGACGACCACTCTCCCACTCACGATTCACGATTACGCTGCCGCCATCCTGCCTCCGTTGCGCGCCATCGGGCTGCGCGTGCTGCTCGAGCCTGGCCGGCTGCTCGTCGGCAATGCCGGCGTCCTCCTCACCCGCGTCCGCTACCTCAAACGAGCCGAGCACAAGAAATTCGTGATCGTCGATGCGGGAATGAACGACTTGATCCGGCCCGCGCTCTACCAGAGTTACCACGAGATTGTCCCGGTCCGCGAAGCGCACGACGCCGCGCGCGAATCGGTGGATGTCGTCGGTCCTGTCTGCGAGAGCGGCGATTTTTTTGCGCAAGACCGGCCGCTGCCGGAAATGAAGGAGGGCGATCTCGTCGCGCTTATGAGCGCCGGCGCGTACGGTTTCGTCATGGCTTCGAATTACAATTCCCGTCCGCTCCCGGCGGAGGCGCTGGTGCAGGGCGAACAGCTTCTCCCTTATCCGCCGCCGCCAGACGATGGAGGATCTGGTGCGCGAGGAATGCGAGTCGCAAGTAATCGCTTTCCTGCTCCTGCTCCTGATCTTGCTCCTGATCTGCTTTTCGGTTGCCTCGGCGGAGCAGGATCAGGATCAAGATCATGAGCAGGAGGATCAGCGGGACTTGCAGAGCCTCCGTCCCCAGCATAAATACTGCTCCCGACATTTGCGATGAAACGACTGCTCCCAATTCTTCGTCCTCCTCGGCCTGCTCCTGGTCTCAGCAGGCCCCGCCGCCGCTCCCGCCACTGGGCGAGCACATCATTTTGGTCGGCGGCCCTTCGCTCATGGTATGGGAGAAATACAAAGGCGAAGCCGCCCACGATCATTGGTGGGCAAATTTCGTCCGGGCCGCGCCGCATCCGGACCGAGCAGATTCGCGCCCAGGCCGGGCCGGACGCCCCGATCACCTGGCTGGTTTATCGCCAGGGCTACGTGGACCGGGCAAAGCAAGAGAAGCAGGATTTGCTCGAGCCACATCGCTTCCGTCCGCGACAAGTTTAACCTGAAGCTGGTTTATTTTGAGAAGGGCGACGAGGTCATCAATTACCTGAACAACGGCCAGCCGCGCGACAGCTTGAAAGTCGCCAACTTCGAATATTTCGGACACTCCAACGCGAAGTGCTTCATGTTCGATTACAGCAGCAACATCGAGAGCGCCTGCAAATCGTGGCTGCACGAAGACGAAGCTGAAGCAGATCAACGGGCAGGTTTTCGCGCGGGGCGCTTTCATCAAGAGCTGGGGCTGCCATACCGGCGAAAGCATGTCGAAGAAATGGCACGCCGCGACCGGCACCCAGATGTGGGGCGTGATCGGGAAAACCCAATACATGACGGACGAACTGCCGGTCATTTCCAGGCCAAGAACGCCAAATGGGTCAGCCGGTGATTAACGCCGTCTCTTTGATCTGCAAGAGCTGCGAGCGCACTGCAGGGCAGGCGATCGCCTGCCATTGATAACGCCGAAATCGGAGCTACGGCGCCTGCCCTACAAACTCTCCGCGATCTCGCACAGTCCCGGGCCGCGATAAACGTAGCCGGTGTAAACCTGGAGAAGCTGCGCGCCGGCTTCGAGTTTTTCCCTGGCGCTGGCCGCGTCGGTGATTCCACCGGAAGCGATGACCGGCAACCGGGAACGGGCGGTGATCGCTCGCACAAACTCGGTCGATTTTTCTCGCAACGGCAGGCCGCTCAAACCGCCGGCTTGGTCGAGCGCGGGCGGGATCGACGAGTGATCCAGCGTGGTATTGGTCGCGATGATTCCGGCGATGTCGTTCTCTTCGCAGGTCGCGATGACTTGCTCGAGATCGGGGATGCGAAAGATCCGGAGCGATTTTCAACAGAATGGGTTTCCGGGTGATCTGGTTTTTTTTGTGAATCACGCGCAGCAATTCCTCGAGCGCGTCGTGCTCCTGCAACGAGCGCAGGCCGGGTGTGTTCGGCGAACTGACGTTGAGCACCACGTAATCGGCGAACTCGTGCAAGAGTCGAAACGAATAAAGATAATCGTCCGCCGCTTCTTCGATCGGCGTGACCTTCGATTTTCCGATGTTGATGCCGACTGGAATTCCGGGCCAGCGGCCGCTCCGCGCAACGCGCCGCAGCCTCGCCGCGATAACGTCCGCCCCATCGTTGTTGAAGCCGAGCCGATTGATCAAAGCGCCCTGCTCCGGATAACGGAAAATCCGTGGCCTCGGATTTCCCGGCTGGGCTTTCGCGGTCACGGTGCCGATTTCGACGAAGCCGAAGCCGAGCGCCGCCAACGCCGGCAGCGCTACGCCGTTCTTATCGAAGCCGGCCGCCAGGCCGATGGGATTTGGGAAATTGAGGCCGAAGAGCGTTTTCGGTTTCGGCGGCGGCCGAAAGGCGTGGAGCGCGCGAAGCGCGAAAGGCAGCCGCGACAGCGAGCGCGGAGACCACCGACCGCCAGATGGTGCGCCGTCTCAGGATCAAGAGAGAAAAGAATCGGCCTGACGAAACGTTCGTAGATGTCGGCGGCGCTCATTTGCCGATGCAAAACTGCGCGAAAAGCGGAGTCCAGGATTTCCTCCGCGTTCTCCACGCCGGTGATCTCGCCCACCGCGCGCAACGCCGCGCGCAGATCCACCGCCATATATTCCGGCGCGAGGCCGGCTTCCATCGTGCCGTGCGCCAGCTCACAGGAATCGAGCGCACGCCGGAGGCAATCGCGATGGCGCGCATTGATCGCGAGGGAATTTTCAGGCCGGAGATGTTTCTCGCGAAATGCGCGCGAGAATCGCCTCCTCCAGCCCGCGCAATCCGTTTTCCTCGACGCAGCAAATCCGCAGCGCATCATGATCCTTTCCAGTCGGGATGTTCCGCCAGATCGCTCTTGTTGAGAAGCACGAGCTCGATTCGATCCGCCGGATTCTGGTCGAATCCCGCCGGCTTTGGCGCGTTCCGATCGAAAACGTGCAGAAGAAGATCGGCCGTGGCGAGCGACCTTTCGGTGCGCGCGATCCCCTCGCGTTCCAGTTCATCCTGGGAATCACGCAGACCGGCGGTGTCGAGCAATCGAATCGGAATGCCGCGCAGATTTATCACTTCTTCGATCGTGTCGCGCGTCGTGCCCGGCGTTTCGCTGACGATCGCGCGGTCGTAACCCAGAAGCCGATTCAACAGACTCGATTTTCCGGCGTTGGTCGGACCGTAGATGACCGCGCGGACGCCCTCGCGCAAAATTCGGCCTTGTTCGGCCGTCGCGAGCAGATCGCGCATTTTTTGCCGGACGGAATCGAGCCGCGCCGCGCAGTTTGCCGCCTTCATCCGGCGCGATGCCTTCCTCCGGAAAATCGATCGCGGCTTCCACATGCGCGAGCATCTCGATCAGTTGCGCCCGAATGGCCCTGATCTCGGCGCCGAGCCGTCCTTCCAGTTGCTCGTTGGCGGAGCGAAGCGCGAGATCGCTCTGGGCGCGGATCAAATCCATGACCGCTTCCGCCTGGGTCAGATCCATTTTGCCGTTTAGGAAGGCGCGCTCGGAAAATTCGCCCGGCCGCGCGGCGCGCGCCCCGGCATGGAAACAGGCTTCGAGGACGCGCGCCGTCACGAGAATTCCACCGTGGCAACTGATCTCCACCAAATCTTCGCCCGTGTAACTGGCCGGCGCGCGATGAACCGAGAGCATGACCTGATCGATCAATCGATCCGCCTCGAAGATCTCGCCCAGGCGCTGGGTGTGCGATGGGAAATTCCGACGGCTTTTCCTTGCCGCGATAAATGCGCTCGGCGACTCCAATCGCGTCCTCGCCCGAGATGCGGATCAAGGCGATGGCGCCTTCGCCGGCCGGCGTGGAGATGGCCGCGATCGTGTCACGCGGCGTCGCGTGCTCCTCGGCCGCCTTCACGCTGGCGGGCTGCTCAAGACTTCCCGCAAGGCGGCGATGCATTTCCGATTCTGCTCCATCGTCCCGACGGAAATTCGAATCCACTCCGGCAGATTGTAACCCTTCAGCGCGCGCACGATGATCCGCCGTTCGAGCAGCTTCCGGAACGTCCCGGCGCCATCTCCCGTTTTCACGAGAACGAAATTCGCCGCGCTCGGGACGAACGGGAGATTCATCGCGCCGAATTGCTCCTGCAAATAGGCGCGGCCTTCGTCGGTCAGGCGTTTGGTTTCGCGCCGATGTTCGTCATCGTCGAGACCGGCCAGCGCGGCGGCCTGGGCGAGGCCGCTGACGTTGAAAGGCTGCCGCGTTTTCTGCAGCACCTGAATCAGCTCGGGCCGCGCGATTCCGTAGCCGATGCGCAAACTGGCCAGCCCCTGAATTTTTGAAAATGTCCGGAGCACCGCGACGTTTCGGCCGGCCCGCACGAAGCGGAGCGTGTCCGGCGGATCGTCGAGGTATTCGAAATACGCTTCATCGAAAACGACAACCACGTTTTCCGGCACGCGTTCGATGAACCGGTCGATCTCATCCTGGCTCGCCAGCGTGCCGGTCGGGTTATTGGGATTCGCGACGAAGATGAGGCGCGTCTTCGGCGTGATGGCGGCGATCATCGCGTCGAGATCGTGGCGCAAATCGGGACTCGGCACTTCGATCGTGCGCGCGCCGAAAACCGCGGCGACCAATTTGTAAGCGATGAAAGCGTGCTCCGAGGTGATGACATCGTCTCCGCGATCGAGGAAGGCGTGGCCGAGAAACTCGATGATTTCATTCGAGCCGCTGCCGAGGATGATGTGATCGCGGGTGCAACCCAAGTTTGGCCGCGAGCGCTTCGCGCAAATAATAACCACCCCCATCGGGATAAAGGTGCGCCGATTCCAGGGCGCCGCGCATCGCCGCCAGCGCTTTGGGCGAAGGACCGAGCGGGTTTTCGTTCGAGGCGAGCTTGATGATGTTGCTGGCGTCCGCGCCCAGCTCGCGCGCAGTCTCCTCGATCGGCTTGCCTGGTTCGTAAACGGCCAGATCGCGCAGTTGAGGATTGGCGATATCCCAAATGGATGACATGCGGGGGAATCTTAGGTGGATTTTGGAAGATGAACAGCGTTGCGGATGAAGTCTCCACCCCGTTAGGCGTGAGCCAGACGCGATCACGAGCACGAGCCCGAGCACGATTACGAGTTCAGCTTGAGATCGAAATGGTGCGAAGTGATATCCATGCCGCGGTTCAGGTAAAAGCGGTGGGCGGCAAATCGTTGCACCCCGGAATCGAGGGTGAGGTGCTCGCAGCCCTGCTCCTTGGCATGTTCGACGAGCCAATCGAAAAGCGCCGCGCCAAATCCACGCGAGCGGTCGGAATCGTGGGTGACGAGATCGTCGATGTAAAGGGTGCGGCCGGAGAAAAGGAGATTCAGGATGCGAAAGCCCGCCACGGAGCGGACGACGCCGTCCAGCTCGAGAAACGCCAGCTGATATCCTTCTTTCTGCTGGTGCAGCACCCGCGCGGCGAAATCGATGGCCTTGATGTGAGGACGCAGCTCGCGCATGACGGAAGAACAGCGGCCGATTTGCTCGGGCGTGTTGGCGAGGCCGATTCTCCACAAGGGCGGTTTCGTTTCAGGCATGGGATTTCTTCGCTTGCCGCGCGCTGAGATCAAGCTCGGGATTAAGAAGAAATAGCCGCCGGTTTGTAAACCGCCGCTCCTTGGCGGAACCTCTGCCCCTATGAGCAGCCTCCAATTTCTCGCCGAGACCCATATTTTCGGAATCGTGATTCATCCGTGGAAAATCGTGGGGCTGACCGGCAGCCTGGTTTTCGGCCTGCGCTTCCTCATTCAATGGATTGCTTCGGAACGGGCGAGGAAAAGCGTGATCCCTTTTGGCTTCTGGGAATGCAGCGCGCTGGGAAGCCTGCTGATGCTGAGTTATTTTGCGATCTACCAGCGGGATTCCGTCGGCGTCCTGAGCACCGCGATGCCCCTCCCGATCTATCTGCGCAATCTCTACTTCCGTTACACCCACCGGGCGCCGCAGCATCCGGGAAATGCGCCACGGCCGCCGGAATAGCAGGGCCATGCTTTACATCGGCCGCGGCCGCGGATTAAGCTCCTCCCTTCCATGATCTCCAGCGAGCAGATCATCTATTTCGATAACAACGCGACCACGCAGCTCGATCCTGCCGTGATCGAGGAAATGCTGCCATTTCTCACCAAATATTTCGGGAACCCTTCGAGCGGCTATGGTTTTGGTTCGCAAGTGCGGAGTGCGCTCGATCTCGCGCGCGAGCGCGTGGCGGCGCTCCTCGGGTGCGAGCCGGGCGAGATCGTTTTCACCAGCTGCGGCACGGAGTCCAATAATGCCGCGGTAAATTCCGCGCTCCAGCTCGATCCGGCACGGCAGCACATCGTCACGACCGCGGTCGAGCACAGCGCGACGTCGCGTCATTGCGATTCTCTCTCAAAACGCGGCTGCCACGTCACCACTGTCGGTGTCGACGCGCGAGGGAAATCTCGATCTGGAGGAATTGGAACAGCGCGATCACGCCGCAGACCGCGATCATCTCCGCGATGTGGGCCAACAACGAAACCGGCGTCCTGTTTCCGGTGGAAAAAATCGCGGAGATCGCACGGAGACACCGCGTCCTGTTCCATACGGATGCGATCCAGGTCGTGGGAAAAATTCCGATCCGGCTCGCGGATTCGACGATCAATTCCCTCTCGCTTTCCGCGCACAAGCTGCATGGCCCAAAGGGCGTGGGCGCGCTTTACGTCAGAAAGCGATCGGCCTTCAAGCCCTCCTTGATTGGCGGCAGCCAGGAGAACAATCGGCGCGCCGGAACGGAAAACGTCGCCTCCATCGTCGCGCTGGGGAAAGCGGCGGAATGCGCCGCGGCGGCGCTGGGGGAGGAAGCGACGCGCGTTCGCGCGCATGCGCGATCGTTTTGAAACGGCGGTACTCGAGAAGGTGCCGGAGACTTTCGTCAATGGAGATCGGACCGCGCGGCTGCCGAACACTTCGAACCTGTCCTTCGCCGGGGTCGAATCGGGCGCCGCGCTGGCGATGCTGGATCGCCATCAGGTTTGTTGCTCCGCCGGCTCGGCCTGCCGCACCGGATCGCTCGAGGCTTCGCACGTCTTGCGCGCGATGAAATTGAGCGCCGACCGCGCCCGCGGCAGCATGCGTTTTTCGTTCGGCCGTTTTAACACCGAGGCGGAGGTCGACAAAGCGCTGGAGATTCTGCCCCAGGTGATCGCGAAGCTGCGGAGTCTGTCTCCCGCCGGCGGCGGTTCGGGAAACCGGCCGGCGGTTTAATGAGCCACTTGCTCGGGCTCGCCGAGCGAAGCTCTTAGTTCGCTGACGGCGCCCACCAGCTCACCGGTTTTTCCTGGCTTATCGATAACCCGGTCGACTCGCAACTCCTGGTAGCGTTGCCGATCCTCGGGACTGAGAGAGTTCGCGAAGATGATGATCTTTCCCGCGGTAACCGGCGGAGCGGGCTTCCTCGACCACGCCGAAGCCGTCGAGACGCGGCATGCGCGTGTCCGTGACGATGAGCTGAAAGTAGCCCGGGTCCTTCGCGACTCGCGTGACGGCCGCGCGCCCATCCGTGGCGACTTCAACATGGTGACCGGCGGACTCCAGCGTCTTCGCCAGCATATCGAGCACGAGAGCGTTGTCGTCCGCGCAGAGAACGCGGAGCGGTTGCGGTTGGATCATCTTTCGAGCGTTTCCATTCCGTGCGGCACGATGCCTAGTCAGCATCAGCAGCATTCGCGCACATGTTGGAATTTCCCTCGTTCGATATTCGGCGAGGGCGACATTAGTAATGCCTGCTGCGCAACCAAAGCCGTCAATGAAAATTTCATCACCACCGCCGGCGAATCTACAGGGCCGGAAGGGGCTGGCTGGCGAGAAGTGATCGCGCAAACCGGTTGATGCTGTTAGGCTAAAAGCGACCAAATACCAACTGCCTGTCATGGAACACACCAAAGCTCGCATCCTTCACGTCGACGATCATCAAGATACGCAGGCTCATGATGGCCGCCTTGCTGCAGGAACGCGGCTACGGCGTTCTGACCGCCGGCAGTGTCGGGGAAGGCTTGGAACTGGCGAAAGACATCGCTTTCGATCTCTATATCCTGGACGTGCGGCTACCCGATGGCACGGGAGTTGAGCTGTGCCAGAAGCTGCGCGAAATGCATCCCGGCATTCCGATTCTCTATTATTCGGCCTACGGCGATGCCGCGGAAGTCGAGAGCGCCCTCGCGATCTGTGGTGACGCGTATCTGAAGAAACCGGTCTGCATCGCTGATATCGAGAATCTGGTCGCAAGGTTGCTGGCGACCGGCGCCAAGAGCTGATTGGCTTTGCTCTAGAGGCGCTGGCCGTGGTGGCCGCCTAAGCCAATCAGGCCATCGCCGTCACGAGCCTCTACATCCGGCACCCGTCCTGCTCAACAGCAGGCATGATCCTGATGCATTCCCGTCCCAAGGAGCAACGCGAAGCAATCCGCCAGCTCGTCCATTCGGTCTTGACCCGGGAAATGTCCACGTTTAACCCGGAGCGCTTTAAGGATTGGGTCAAAGACATCGATGCGAAGTTTCGCAAGGTCGGATTGACGCTCCTCTTCACCATTCGGGACCGATCCGTTCACTTCACCATCAAGGAAATCCGCTCCCGCAGAACCGCCTATAAGTTTACCGCGTCCACTCACGTCCCTTTCGACGATCGCGACGTCGTCATGACCGTGGAAGAATTCGGGAAGACGGGTTAGCCCGGCCCCGAGAGTACCTCCTCTTCGGCGTCACGCAGGACGCGTCTCCGGGAATTCATTTCCTGGGGCATCCATTCGAACTGTTTCTTCGTTACGATTCAGTCGCAGACCCTTCATGGCTCGAAAACGTTCTTCACATTGGCTGAACCAACGGTGGTGGAAGCTGGCTCTGGCCGAGTGGATGGGACTTTCGCTCGGTTTCCTAGGGGTCGTCCTGGTCTTTTGCCTCTTCTTTATTCGACGCGACACCCTGGAGATTCATCTCGAGCACACCTTTGGAGTGGATGATCCGGAGTTCTTCGGGTCCGCGCTCGCCCTGACGCAACCTGTCCCGATCTCGGGGAACAAGATCGAGTTATTACAAAACGGCGATCAGTACTTTCCGGCGATGTTGGAGGCGATCCGGACCGCGCGACAAACGATCAACTTTGAATCGTTCATCTTCAAGTCGGACTCCGTTGGCTACCAATTTCGGGACGCGCTTTGCGAACGCGCGCGCGCTGGCCTCGAGGTGCGAGTCTTGCTCGACGGCGTCGGCTCGGGCTGGGCTCTCAACAATTCCGATGTGCGGATGATGAAGAAAGCCGGTTGTAAATTCGCCTATTACCATCCCACTTTTTCGTGGCGGGTGGATCGCTCGAATCGGCGCACGCATCGACGCGTCTTGGTGGTGGATGGGAAGGTCGCTTTCACCGGAGGAGCGGCCTTCGCCGATCTTTGGTCCGGCAACGCGCAGGACCCGGAGCATTGGCGGGACACACATCTGCGTCTCGAAGGTCCTATCGTCGCGTCGCTGCAATCGGCCTTTCAATCGCACTGGATCAAGACCCATGGCGAGGCGCTCACAGGCGCTGGCCAATTCCCGCCGCTCTCATCCGCCGGTGACCTCCGGGCGCAGGTTATCGCCTCGCATTCCTTCTCCGTTGCACCGGTCCCGCTGGTCCAGGCTGTCTCGTTTGCGGCCGCGGAGAAGCGAATCTGGATCACCAATCCCTATTGCACGCCCACGGACGACCAGGTCGACCTGCTCGTAAAAGCGGTGCAGCGAAAAGTGGACGTGCGTCTCCTCCTCCCCGGCCCGCACAACGATCAGCCTTTGACCAAATCAGCCGGACGGGGCGCCTACGGCCGGTTGCTTGAAGGCGGCGTAAAGATTTTCGAGTATCAACCGACCATGATCCACGCAAAGACCATGGTCGTGGATGGGATGTTCGCGATGATCGGAACTTCAAATCTCGATGCCCGCTCGTCCGAGATAAATGAAGAGCTGGATGTAGTAGTCTATGACGAAAAGTTCGGCCGTGAGATGGAAAGCACCTTCGAAAAAGATCTCCAACAGTGCCGGGAGTTTACTTTGGAAGACTTTAAGAGCCGTTCCTCGTGGGAACGCTTCATCGAGTGGTTAATGATGCCTTTTCGTTCGCAACTCTAGTTTCTGGAGGACTGCCGCGCATCGTCTTGTCGCAAGCCCAACGTGATTGCCAGACGAGCGACGCCAGGCCAGCCAGGATCAAGACCACCAAGATAAGCCAGGAAGGAATCAAGCACTTCCAAACTGTAGGGCGGGGTCAATGACCCCGCCCACAGAATCGAAGACGTCGACGGTCCTAGACCGCCGCTAAAATGGAAGACGGAAGCGGGTTACGGCGCCCCGCGATCGTAAACTTCAACCACACCGACGCCGGTGGTGTTGCCTTGTCCCGCGAGCAACGCGGTGTACTGGCCCGGCCCGAGCGTTATCGCTATGCCCGACTCCGATGCGTTGGTCGGGGCGAGACCCGCCGCGGTCAGTTCCGCCGCTTGCCCCGAATCATCCTGCCAGTTGTCATTCGCGAACAGGAGCGCTCCGCTGCTGTTGCGCAACTCCAGCGTGGGATCGGCCAGAGCGTTCGGAATTCCAAAGACCGTCAGGCTCCCGCCGATGCCGCGAATCACGAGTCTGGTCGAACCGCTGTTGTTGCCCAGGATGAAGCCGGCGATCACGATGTCGCTCCCCGTTCCGACCAGAGCCCGCGTGCTGAGATTTCCCAGCTTGGACAGAACTACCTGACTGAGGTCATAGACTTCAATCAAGCCAATGCCGGAAGTGCCACCATTGCCTCGCACAACCCCGGTGTACGCTCCCGGATTCAAAGTCGCATCAATCGCTGATTCGAGATTGTTGGTCGGAGCGAGACCACTGGCCTGGATTAACACCGCTTGAGCCGCGTCATCCTGCCAGTTGTTGTTGATGATTGGGGTAAATCCAGTTGGGCCATGCAGCTCGAGTACCGGATCAGCCAGGACGCCGGTGAGACTCGTTATGGAAGGTCCAATCGCACGAAGCAGGACATGTTTCGGAGCGGTGCCAGTTATGATGAAGCCACCGATGCCGACATTTTCGCCGGTCTGCACTCGCATCCGAGTCGAGAGGTTAACGGCCTGCGCCCCGGGCGTCGGACTCGGAGTTGCTGTGGGCGTTGGGCTAGCCGGGGGGGAGTTGGGCTGGCTGGAGGCGTTGGGCTGGCTGGAGGAGTTGGAGTGGGTGTTTGTGTCGGAGTAACCGGTGGCGTCGGAGTAGGCGTTAGTGTCGGAGTCGCGGTCGCACTTGGCGTCGGCGTGGGTGTTGCCGGGGGTGGAGTCGGTGTGGCGCAACTGCCTGTCAGCGTAAGATTAGCTGCCGTGACCGATCCCGTATCGGTCCCAGCGCAATCCAGGAAGGTCAACGTCCACGTTCCGTTGGCTTGGGCCGGCGTCAGACCAGCGAAGGTTGCGTCAAGACTCGTGACTGGCGCTGGGTTAACCTGTCCCGCGCCGCCCGACGCCGTGGTGCGATAAGTGCCCCCGGCAATCGGGTTGGTCGCTGCCACCGTCCAGAAATTGGTGGGCGAAGTATCAGCGAAACCATACAGATTCGCGGCCAGGAAGTCGCTTCCAAAACCAAAGCTGGTCCCGGTCGTCGAGCCAACGAACCTGTAAATCGGCAAACTCGGTGAGCCGCCCGGGGCCGCCAAGGTCACGCTGAGATCTCCCACAAAGGTATGCGCCATTGTCATGTCGACGCTAACCTTGGTCAGATTTGAAGTAAGACCTGCGACCGCGAAGCTGAGCACTCGAGGCGCCGAGGTGCAAGTCTGCGCCAATCCCGCCGGCCCGTCGGCTATCGCACCAGCTCCGGTGCCAGCGACGGTCGTCGCCGAACCCGCGCACGGCGTAGGTGATGCTGTCGGGGTTGGGCTGGGCGTTATAGTTGGGGTTGGCGTGGGGGTAGGAGGCGGAGTCGGTGTTATCCCTGGGCTTATGGTTGGTGTCGGCGTTGGCGTCAGCGTCGGTGATGGAGTCGGCGTCGCTCCTGGCCCGGTTATGGTAAAGTTGGTATTCGAGATGTCGAAAAAGACATTGCCGACGGCTTCGACCTTTATTCTTGCCGTCGTGCTTGCTCCTACAGGTATCGTTACCGCCTCAGATCCGTCGTTAGCCGTGGTGGCCAGCAAAACTTGTGGGAACGTCTGTCCTCCATCGGCCGATAACGATATCTTGACGTTGGCGCAGCTAACCGGGGGAAGCGTAGTGTTGTTGACATCCCACGTGACTGTCTGAGACGAGCCACCCGCCCATGAGACATTCGTATTCGGCGACGTCACCTGGAATGGGCCTGAAGTGTTGGTCACCGTCACGACCATGTCCGTAAACTGGGTTTGGCCGACCGTCGAACTGGGGACGTAAGGGCGATTATCTCTGACGGTTAACCTGAAGTTTAGCGTCCTCGCCACCGAGCTCAGCGCTTCGATGTTGGCAACTGCATCACCACCGGGCAGCGGAGGAGTAACAAACAAACCCGCCAGGATTGTTGATAACCTGGGAAAGGTCCGGGTGGGAGATGCTGTCGGACTAAACGACAACCAGTTTGGACCGGTCAGCTTGGTCGGAGACGCGACACTGCTTGCTCCTGATGTCGTTGAATTATCATTTTGCTCCCAGCAATAAGTTAGTGGATCTCCTTCAGGATCAGTCGCAGAACCAGTGAGAGCAAACGCAGTACGTGATCGGAATGGTAACATTGCTAACCGGTGCGACGACGGGCGTATGGTTAGCGGTCATGACGGTTGTTATCGGGCAGGTCTTGTTAGCCAAATTGGTCTGGATTTGCTGGATGTTGGCTTCATGAAATATGTCGATGGAATGCGGCGCTACATCCTGGCTCGTGATGCCTGCGTAACCCATGATGGTGATCCCGGAACCTACTTCTTTGTTTACGCCCGTGCCTTCGTTCACGTGGGAATAACTATGATTCGCACCCAATTGATGACCAACCTCATGCACCACATAATCAATATCGAAATTATCTCCCATCGGAATCGCATCAGCCGGCGAGGTAATGCCGCTTCCCTTTTGTCCATTTACACAAACACAACCAATACAGCCCGCGTTTCCACCGCCGCCGGAAGCGCCAAACATGTGGCCGATGTCATAATTGGCCTCGCCGATATTTGCAGTTAAGGTCGCCTGCAATTGTGCATTCCAGCTGTTCAGGTTGGTATAAGGATCCGTCGCCGGGTCGTAATAAGATAACTGCGGTGGTATTGGCAATGAGATTGAGGTGCACCGCCAAGTCTTTCTCATAACAACCATTGCATCGGGTCAGGGTGGCGTTAAAAGCAGCCAGAACCAGGGCTACCTGGCCGGAGTTAAAGGCGCCAAAAAAGTTGGAATACTCCCCGTTACAGGACTGCGCCAGGCGCATGGTCTTTAATTGTCCGGTATTACTTTGGGGAGCGTCAGGAGGAAGTTGCGCGTCCAGGGCCGCGGCCGTTCGGTGGTCCTCAGTAGAACAGGTCCACGGCAATCGCCCTTTGGCTCCGCTGGGAACGGAAGACGGCATAAATGGTATGGTCCGCGGAGTAAGCTTCGATGAATTCGTTTTCGGTATCGGTTCTGAAAACCATGGTTTGAATTCCCTGCGGAGAAATACTCAATTTTAGCGTTGCATACCGGTCCGTAATGCCCTTACCGGAGATAAGCCCGGATCTCCGGGAAACTGCGCCTGCAAGGCCGGTTCAAAATTGGAGGCCTCGAACACTTCAAATTGTTCGTATTGCCCGTCGGCGTTGGGCAGGACAATCACGGTGGAGCGCGGCGCGGCCTCACTGTCTACGATCGAAAATAACTGTTGCCGTAAGGGTTCAATACTCAGATTGAATAGCCTGAACTCTTTAGGGAAGGACTGCCTCGCGACCGCTTTGTCTGTCGGAATATTGGCCCGGATTTCATTGTTGACCGACCAAAAGTTCGATTCGGCCGATGAAGTGAAGGCTGTCGTGCCGAGAATAAGGAGAGTCAGTAAGATTTTGCCGGTTGTTTTCATATTCATAAGAAGCAGGGCGTAGTCTAATCAACAGTTGCCAGGGCCGCGAACAACGGCCTTGAGTGAAACGGCGCCCGATGACCTGTTTCGCGAAGTGGGATGATATTCCATTAGGGTCGCGGCTGAGCAGATGGGCGCCGTAGAGTGGAGGATCTTACGCAGATTCCAGAGCGCGCGCAATCGCTTTGATGACATTTGCGTAATCGTCCACGACTGGGCTCTGTCGGGCGGTGGAAAGTCCGCCCTCGCGCTGTCACGATGCGTTACTGCTGTGAGCCATCCCGAAGAAATCGGCGTTCGCCGCGGGGCGCTGACGCCGGAAAAGGAAGCCGTTTCACACAGAGGTCACGAAGGGCACCAGGTTTTATCCTTTGTGTCCGTTGTGACCTCCGTGTGAGGTCCCGAACGACTACGGTCCGCGATCGTAAACTTCGACCATGCCAATGCCGGTGCCGTTGTTCAATCCTGCCAGGAGCGCAGTGTATAGCCCAGGCGGCAGCGTCGCCGCTATCGCGGCCTCCAGCGCGTTGCTCGGCGCCAGTCCAGCGGCCGTCAGTTCGGCCGCTTGCGACGGATTATCCTGCCAGTCGTTGTTCGCGATCAGGAGCGCTCCATTCGCATCGCGCAGCTCCAAGGTCGGATCGGCCAGCACCGCGCTCGCCGGGAAGAAGCTCGGAGCCAGACTCGGCCCGATCCCGCGTAATATGACTCGGTCGCTCGCGCCGTGGTCGCTCAGAAGGAAGCCCGCGATCACGATGTCGCCGCCCGTGCTGACAAAGGCGCGCGTGCTCAGGTTGGCCAGTTTCGAACCCGCTCCCTGATTGAGGTCGTAGACTTCGATCAAGCCAACACCCGAAGTGTTGTTCTTGCCCTTGATGATCGCCGTATAGGCTCCGGGAATCAGCGTGACCAGGATCGCTGATTCCAGGTTATCCGTCGGCGGAATGCCGGTGGCCTGGATCGCGTCCTCCTGGGTGTCTCTCCAGTTGTCGTTGATGATCGTGGTAATGGCTTCGGGAATGCAGACCTGCGCGGTGCACCCGCGCAGCTCGAGCACCGGATCAGCCAGCACGTCGGTGACACCGAAGTGGGTCAAGGAAGGTCCGATGGCTCGTACGAGCACCTGCTTGGTCGTGTTGCCCGTGATGATGAAGCCGCCGATGCCGACCTTATCACCCGTCTGCACTCGCATCCGAGTCGAGAGATTAATCGCCTGGGTCACCAGTGGCGTCGCCGACGGCGATGCCGTTGGGGATGAGGATGCCGTCGCGCTCGGGCTTGGTGTCGGAGTTCCAGGAGTCCCTGTTGGGCTTGGCGTCGGAGTTCCAGGAGTCACCGTGGGACTTGGCGTCGGAGTTCCAGGCGTCACCGTTGGGCTTGGCGGCGGGATTGTCGGAGTCACCGTTGGAGTTGGCGTCGCCGGAGTTACGGTCGGGGTCGGAGTCGGGGTCGACGGAGTAACGGTTGGTGTAGGCGTCGGCGTCGACGGAGTGGCTGTGGGCGACGGAGTTGGAGACGTACATGGTCCGCCAGTGATCATGATGGTGTCGACGTGCCATCCAGGAGCGCCGGTAAACAAGTCCGTTCCCATGCGGAAGCGGAGTTTGATTGTTTGTCCGCTCACGATAGACCCAAGGTTCACCACCGTGTTGATGTAACCGCCCGAATTGCCCGACCACGCCATTCGGCCAGCCAGCGGGTTGCTTGCTATGCCGTTGATTTCGCCGGTATAGCCCCCGGTGACAAAACTGCCACCGACCGATGGATCGGTCACGTCGTTGAATGGCCCACTGTTAATGGAAACCTCCAGAACGCCGCCATCCCAGAACTCTTCCGTTGGCGGTGGATCGTATTCCGTATTGAAAAAATTGCGGAAGCTCAACTGGGCCGACGCTCCTGGAGGAATGACGATGTTAGGAGTCTCGAGAAGCTTGTCACTGATCCCATTCTGGTCGTCGACGAACGCTGAATTGGGTGGCGTATCAGGTGTAACGGTCGTTACGATCCACCCAGGAGGATTGCCCGAGACGACTGTGCCGGCCCATCCTGCCGGCAGGCCCGAGCCTCCATCGAAGTTCTGACTGAAGATTATTCCACCGCAGGGCGACGGTGAAGCTGTCGCCGATGGCGTTGCTGTCGCGGTCGGCGTAGCTGACGGTGTCACCGTTGCAGTCGCTGACGGTGTCACCGTTGCCGTCGCTGTTGGTGTCGCCGTCGGAGTAACTGTCGGCGTCGCGCTTGGTGTTGCCGTCGGAGTTGCAGTCGGCGTTGGCGTCGGACAGCCACTGCCCGGGCTAAAGATCTGCATCGTGTTGACTGGCACTCCAATCCCGGTGTTGTCGTAGCCTCCTACCAGGAAGACACGACTGCCGTCGCTGTCGGCTGCGAAGTTGCGCCGCGGGCCGGTAAAGGGCAGCCCTGTGCTCCAGGTGCCTAGACCCGGGTCATAGACGTCTACCTGATTAGATGGATTAGGCGCGGTGCGACCGCCGCCCAGGACCCACATCTTGCCGCCGACGTTGACCGCGCGGGTCTCCCCGGTTGCTCTCGGTATGCTAACAATCGGCGAAATAGAATCGCCCACAGGATTATAGACAAACGAGTTGGTGCTGTCAGTCAGCACACCAGCCGCGACGGTCGAGCCGCCTCCAGTGAAGATGAGAGTGCCGATGGTGGTCGTGGGGAGGTAAGCCATCGCCACGGGCAGAACGGCGCTCTTGAGCACCCATTTCGAGCCAACCCCAAGGGTAGGATCGAACTGATAGATGGTGTTGAGTCCGGCGCCACCAATGGTGAAGCCACCCAGGATGTAGAGCTTGTTCTGGAAGACGGTGAAGCCGCCTGGCAGGTTGGCTCCACCGGCATTGCCCGGCCAGTTGTCGCCTGCCGCCAGGGTGGCGAAGGTATCGGTCACAGGGTTGTAGCTGAAGACACGAGCCGTGGAGGTGGCGGCGCCCGCGGCCGAGCCGCCCACGCAATAAATCTGCGGAGTGCCGCTTACGGTGAGGACACCGCAGGCCATGTTATTCACCTGGTTATCCGGATAGGTCGCAACCTTGGGAGTCCAGGTATTGGCTGTCGGGTTATACTCGAACGCAGTGGTGAAGTCGCTCCCGGCGGTGTCCGTGCTCCGCCCGCCTATGGCGTAGAAGCGCTGATTAGCCGGGAAGTAGACGCCGGTCGAACGGACCACGTTGGTCGGGAAGTTGGGACCGGACGTCCAACTTGCGGGCACGCAGGTCGGCGAAGCCGATGGTGTTGCCGTGGCACTCGGTGTGACCGTAGCTGTCGGCGTTGCAGTAGCTGTGGGTGTCGCACTCGGTGTCACCGTAGCCGTCGGTGTCGCAGTAGGCGTTACCGTTGGAGTGGGCGTGGGTGTTGCCACTCCTGCTACCTCGTCCGCCCCGATCTCAAAGCCTGCTCCGAGCGGGCGCGTCTGGTTATCGATATCGGTCAGCACACCGACGTTCACGCCCGCATCCACCATGGGCGAAGCAGGGGCAATGTGCAGGTTCGTATTGGCGAGAAATTGCGGGCTAACTTTCTTGCTGGCGTTATCGTTTGTTCCAGCCGCGCTCAACGTGCTGGTATACGCTCTGAAGTTGGTCGCCGGCGTTACATTGGCGGGATCAAAGTTGGCCGCCGTGAATTCTCCGGCTCCACCGGTGGTCCCAACCTGGGCCATGCGGCTGTTTGGGTCGGTCCCTTCAACATAATCGTTGTTGTTCAAGGTGAGATTCATCGCGCTGGTTCCGCCGGAAGGCAGGAAGATGGCAACGTGGCGCGTGTTCGGGCTGGTCGGGTTTCCGCCCGTAGTCAGGTTGGAGAAGATGTTGTTCCTCACATCCATGTTCTGCTGGCCAGTCCCAACGATGCCGAAGGCCATGGTCAAATTGGTGTTGACGGTCCCCGGCAAGGCGCCAAAGAGGTGGACCGAATTGTGATAGACCTTGTGACCGATTCCCGCGGCGACTCGGATGCCCAGGGCACCGAAGGTGGTGCTGAAAGCACCGGTGCCAGCGGTCTGGTCGTTGCGCACATCGAGCACGAAATTGTTCTGAATTACGTGTGTATCGCCGGCATCCAGAGTTATTCCGTAAGCGCCGAAGGTCGCCACATTGTTGTTCCTGACGCGCAGGACTTGGTTTTTCTCAAAGGTCGCTCCGGAACCGCCCGCGCCAATCCCGCCGAAGTCGAGCGCGCGAATTTGGGTCGCTATGAAACTTTCAACGTAGGCGGTGTTGTTCCGAACGATAGCGTTGCCCGAGCCCTGGATGGTCACACCCACCGAATAGACCTGGTCCGCCGCGCCCGCGGTCGGGTTACCAATCAGGTTGTTCTCGATGAGCAGGCCGGGGAACACCGTGGCAGACGAGCCTTGCACCGCCACCGCCCTCGCCATTGAATTATAGCTGTTGTTCTGAATCGTCAGGTTCGACGCCGTGGCCGGGCTTCCGATCGTGCTAGCAGAGGAAGTAATGGCTGCCGGCGCGCTCGTCGCGCCCGCCGCCCCGGATGTGACCAGGATACCGTAGCTGAAATTTTCCGTCCCAGTTGTGGTGTTGGCCGCGGCGATATTTCTGCCGGTGCCGTTGCCGACCAGGATCAAGTTCTTGAACGTGTCGCTGCTCGCGCTCGCGACGTCGGTTGCATTCAGCGCGATCCGGATCACTGAGTTGAACGTCACGGTGTTTGCCGCCGTGTTCGTGATAGTCAGGTTTCGATTCGTGCCGGCAGTATTCGGATTATCGCCGTCGATGGTGACGTTGTCCGCGCCGTTGAGTTGAATGACACCGAAGCCTGTCGCCGGATTACCGCTGACCGAGATGCCGTCAGTCGTAGGACGCACCAACACGGACGTGTAGAGGGCGGAACCCGCGCCGGTGCTATTAAGTGTGGCCGGTGTCGTGCCTTCGGTTGTGCTGCAATTGATGCTAACCACGATGGCGCCCTGATGGGTCCCCGCGTTGATCGCATCAAACGCGGCCTTCACGGTCCCGTAACTGGTCGGGCCCACCGTGCCGGCGGTCGCGGTGACGATGACGCACGATCCCGGGGTAGGCGTTACCGTTGGGGTAGGTGTCACTGACGGAGTTGGCGTCGGCGTCGGCGTTGGTGTCGGTGTTGGTGTTGGTGTTGGTGTTGGTGTCGGTGTCGGTGTCGGTGTCGGTGTCGGTGTCGGTGTTGGTGTTGGTGTTGGTGTTGGTGTTGGCGTCGGTGTTGGTGTCGGTGTTGGTGTCGGTGTCGGTGTTGGTGTCGGTGTTGGCGTCGGTGTTGGTGTTGGCGTTGGCGTTGGCGTTGGCGTTGGTGTTGGTGTTGGCGCCGTGATAGTCAGGCACCAACTCGTAATCGACCCGGTTTCGCCGCCTGAAGCACCATCATCGACAATATAAAGACTCCACGTCCCGTTCGGATTCGTCCCGTTGAATTGAGTGGCGAAGGTGTTGGGGCCGGTGCCCACGACTGCCCCGCCTGGATTGCCATGAGGCCCCGCAGGAGCAGGCGCTGGAAAATCTCCCCCACTTTCAACAATGCTCTCGTTGGTTGGCTTGAAAGTGCCGCTCACCAGCGGACCGGAGTCGCTCAGGAACGTTGCGGCAGCATCGCTCAGGGTAAACGTTAACGTTCCAGTCGCACCACCGTTACCCCCGACATCCGAAAACACGATCAACGTCGCGCCGGTTGGGCCAACCAGCAGCATATCGACGTCGTCAGGCCGACCGCTGCGCTGGAAGTTATTTATGGTAAGCGTGACATTCGTCATGGGCGCGCCCAGACCAGAAACAGCGATTGTTCCTGGATAGGGTGCGGCACTGGCTCCGTCGTTGAAGGTGATCGGTCCTCCGCAGAAGGTCCCCGGCGGGGTCGGGCTTGGCGTTCCACTCGGTGTTGGCGTCGGTGTGAGCGTAGGAGTGGGCGAAGCAGTCGGTGTTGGCGTTGGGCTTGGAGCGGTTGCCGTGATATTCAAGCTCCAACTTGTAATCGAGCCGGTTTCGCCCCCAGTGCCGGTGCCGTCATCAAGAATATAAAGGCTCCAGGTGCCGTTCGGATTGGTCCCATTAAACTGTGTGGCGAAGGTGTTGGGACCAGCCCCTGCTACGGCGCCGCCTGGATTACCGTAAGTTCCAACGGGAGCAGGAGCTGGGAAATTCGCAGGACCGCTTTCGACACCACTTTCATTCGTCGGCTTGAAGGTACCGCTGACGAGAGGACCGGCATCGGACAGGAAAGTTGCTCCTGCGTCGGTCAGGTTAAACGTCAGAGTGCCAGTCGCACCGCCGTTACCCCCGACATCGGAGAATACCAGGAGCGTCGCACCGGTCGGTCCCACCAACAGCATGTCCACGTCATCGGGCCGTCCGCTGCGCTGGAAATTGTTCAAAGTAAGAATCACGTTGGTCGTTGACGCGCCGAGACCTGAGACAACGATCGTGCTCGGGTATGGGGTTCCCGTCGCCGTATCGTTGAAGGTGATTGGTCCACCAAAAAAGTTCCCCGGCGATGGAGTCGGCGACGGCGTAGGCGTAGGTGTTGGTGTGGGCGTGGGCGACACGCTCGGCGTAGGCGTAGGGGTGGGTGAAGCCGCTGTGATGGTTATGCTCCAGGATGAAAGCACCGCGCCGCCGTCTCCAGAGACGGCATCATCACGCGAGTAGAGATGCCACGTTCCGTTGGCGCTTAATCCGTTGAAAGCGATGGCAAAAGTCACGGTTCCATTGGCACCGGCACATCCGGCACCAGCCGCATTGAGCGTTAGTCCCAGCCCGAAGTCCGCCACCTGTTTCTGTCCCGCTGTAATCCGCAGGCTTGTAGGTGGTGCCAGTTACCCAACCGGCGCCGTCGGGCACGCAGGTCGCCCCGGCATCGGCCAGAGTTATGGTTGTTGCCCCAATCGCGCTGTTGCCCCCGCCATCACCAAGAAATTCAAGATTGCTGGTACCATTCGGATGAACGAGGAGAAAATCCAAATCGTCCGGACGAACCGCTGAACTAAAGGCCAGCGTCACGGTCACGGTGGTAGTCGCTCCCGACACCCCACTGACCACGACTGTCTGGTTCTGAACTGCACCGCTATCCGGAATACTGAAACCCGCACCCGCAAAGGTCTGGCCTCGTGTATCTGGAGCGAGCGCCAGGAAAGTGATAATTGCGACCGGGAGAGTCCAACGAAGACGAAGGAGAAGTAAATTCACTAGGGGAGGCCTTTCTCTTGGGGATTTGATGCGTGAAACGCCGTTCAACCCATCCAACTCCAAACTCGATTGAACTTGGACAGAACGTCTATCCACGCAATTGGCGCTTTTTAGCAAGCAGGAGGATTTTGTGTCCAGCCTTATTTTTCTTCACGCCTTCCATTTTGGGCCGGCTTAGGATGAGCCCCCAATCTCGGCCCGGGCTCGGGATGATTTTCTTGACGCGGCATGAATTCGGCTTCAAAAGGGGGGTGCCGTCCAAAGCGATATGAAAATCGGAAATGATCTGCCGCGCCGGCGATTTCTCGTTAGCAGCACTCTGGCTGTTTGCGCCTTGCTGGTGTCGCGCGCGCAGGGGAAATCCCGATCCCGCACCGGATGAAAAAACTGTGGTCTTGAACGAAGACGACCAGGCGGTTATCGCCGAGCTGGCCGCATACAGTTCCACGGTTTATCTTTGGGGCGGTCCCGGAAATTTTCCTCTCCGCCAAAGAAAATTCGCCCCGGAGGTCACAAGGTCCACGAAGTTTTTGGTCTTGGTGAACGATTTTGAAAAACTCGCGCTCTATCTGATTTCAGGAGATCTGGAGCGACTGGGTGTGGTCTATGCCGGCGGATCCCATCTCGCGTTTGTGGTTGGAACAACGGCCTACACAGTTACGAATTACGGATCAAGAGACTTCAATCGCGCGACCAGTTAGAATATTCGCATCTTGGAGCTTGATCGCGGTTAGCGCGGCAGATTTTTCGCCTTTCCTGCACGAGACGTTCCGGCTAGCTGTCACCGATGGTGTTCGCTTGATCTGGAACTGGTGGAGGTGCATGAAAGCGGACGCAAGGGCCCGGGGCAAAAGCGATCGTCCTTCTCGCTTCTTTTTAAAGGCCCGCGAGACAAGCTGCTGCCGCAGCAAATGTATCGGATGGAGCACGGAGCGGCTGGCGTGATGGACCTATTGATCGTTCCGGTCCGGGAGGATCGAGGACGGTTATTACTACGAAGCTGTCTTCAATTAGGCTCCGCTCTGCTTCTTTCGCCACACCTCGAGCTCTGCGTAAATCGGCTCGATCCAGCGCGTCGCTCAGTTCGCGGATGAGTGGGTTCACTGCCTTTTTCTCTTGGGCTGCTTTCGGAGTAAAAAATAGCGAAGGGTTCTTGGCGTCGAATTGCGTCACGTGGCGCATTCGATCCAAATCTTCCTCGGTGCAATCGAGGTTGAAGTACTCCCGCAGCGAGGTCCAAACGGCATCAGGCAGCTCGGGGTAGTTAACTGCGCGTCCGCCCGGACCGGAGTTGCTCGAGGGCAGCTGGCGCAGATTTGGGACAAAACCCGCGCACAATATTCCTCCGCTGGCGCAGTCCCAACCGGCATCATCCAATTCCGGCAGACTCCAAATCGATGAATCCCGGCACCGTGTTCAAGGCGCCTTGCCGGAGCTGTGAAACCATGACTTCGAGAGGATCGCGATAGAGGAATATCCAGGGAACATCGGGAAAGGCACGCCGGATCAGCGGCAGGTTGATTGTGTGCCAGCTATCGAATTTCACGAAAAATTTCTTCTCATCTCCGTTTCGCCGTTGGCCGAGCGCACTGAGCATGCCACGGAGCCACGACGATTCTCTCTTGCTCGCTCGCCCCTCCAAATTCTCCTCGCAGAATGCCACCAATCGGTGGCGCCTCCGAGACGACAATGCTTTTGCGGTAATGCCGCCAGCATCTGCGCGACCAATGTCGAACCGCAACGTGACATGTGAAAAATGAAGCCGGTGGGCGGGAGCCCGGGCCGAACTCTTTGCCATTCGGTCAATGTTTCGAGCGAAGTCTGATGGCGAAAGAGAAGATTGAAGGGCTGCCGCAGGCATTTCTCGATCGTTTGTTCGAAAAACGGCTCCGCCAGGCGTCGCGTGCCGACATGACACCAATCGACGACGGCCGATTCTTGCGACTGCGCGATGCGAATGGGAAGCCAACCGTCCAAGTTGCGGCAGCTTCGCTAAATCGCTCGCTCGGCCCATGCTCGGCGCGCCGCTTGAAAAGCGGCGTCTACATCATTTGTCGTGAACCTGGCGCCATGTTCCTCGCCAAGGCGAACCGCCAGGGATATGAATTCCGCCCGCTCTGTGGCCCGCATCAACTCCTCTTGGAGCGATGGATCGCTCAAAACCAGCTCACGAAATCGATCGAACTCGCTTTCCGCAGGAGGTGCCACAGCCATCTCCTGCCCGGCATCGATGGTCGCGCGCAACCAATCGTTCAGAAGACAATCGATCACGAGGTGAATCCGGTCCACCTCGCTGCGATTTTGCACCCGGTGTGGCAGACTCAGGTCGAGATACCAGCACTCGCCTTCGCGCATAACGACGCGTTGGCCGTTGAGGAAGAAATCCACCGCGGGGTCTGTGATGATCGGTACGTGCAGGCGAATTTCCCCGGCATCCCAGCCGAGATCATCGTCGCGATGCTCCCGAATATTAGAACCGGCCGTCAGTTTCAAGAGTCGCACCGACTTGAGTGGGCAACGCAACATCCCCATCGCGGCGGCAATGTGTGGGCAACTCTGCAAGACTGCGGTGTCGGCATAATGCTGCGCCGCAGGATCGGGATACAGCATCTGCACATTTCCCGGAACAGCGCGCAAGGCAACTCCAGTCCAGGTCCCTTCGAAATAGCCAGTATTGAAATGGGCAAGCCATTCCCCCAGCGTCGATCCGATCCAGATCAGCTCTGAAACCTGCTGGGTCAAAGCAGAGCGGCAGTTTGACTGCGACCCTCACGTCTAAGCCCACCGCGCCGGCTCGCTGCGGTAGGTCGTAGAGACGACCAACAACTACCTGGCGCCGCAGAATTCCCGAGGTTATTAGTTCCTGGATGGGAAAATACCTTCCAACGCGATGCAATAATTCAGCACTAGATACGGCTGGCGGTTGTCGGTGCGGCTGGTTGCCGCCACCACCCGAAATCATGGTCGGATTCATCGAGGTATTTGGTGCCCCCTTGGAGTAACCCTTGGCTGCTATGTTCGCCGGCAGCGCCCCCGTTGGAATGCCTACAGTCGCGTCATCGTCTACCGCCGCAACGGTATGGCTGTGCACGGGAAGTTGAGTGGCAATTAACGTCACCGTCTCGGTGCCGGATACCTGACCCAGGTCATAGTTTGAAAGACCTGGTCCCTGACCTGCACTGAGAGCACACCGGCCCCGCAAATCAGGCAACGCGAAGGTTGTCTGACCATTGCCCCCATAGGTGGTACCCAAGAGGGAGAACAAAGCTGTGTTCTGCGCGATTGAGAGAATTTGCCCATTGCAAAATGCCCAGCCTCGCGGGGCGAAGTTATAGGGGACCAACATGATTTCTCCAACAAATGGTTCGGCAGGCATAGGATTACTCCTTTTCTCTTAGGTTTGGGGTTTGGGGTTGGGTGGAATTCGTTGTTAGCCAGCGCAAAAAAAACTGTCCAGCTTTTTTTTGAATTTTTTGTAAGACAACCGACGGCCGATTACGCGGATTGCACGGAGAAACGAGGGGATAGATTACAGGAGGCCGCAGAGGGCACGGAGGAGAAAACAATTTCGGATAACCGGAAAGAAACGGAACCGAGAGATGACCGCGGATTACACGGATAAACTGAAGAAACTGTTTGTACAGCTAGAGGGCGTTCGCCGCGGCGAACGCCCTGCAAAAAGCTTTGAAACTCGGTCAGCTCCCGGCTCCCTCGTCGCTACCTGCGCGACTTTACCTTCTATGTCGCTCCTCCCGATCGCTCCATTCCGGTTTCCGGAATCCGGTTTCCGAAATTTCTTCCAGTCTTTACTTGGCGGCTTTAACGCTGCTCGCGATTTCGCCCAGCGCCTTGATATGTTTCTTGGTGCCTTCGGGTGAGGCCCAATAAACGATGAGCAGCGCCTTGTCCTTGGTCACCTCGACGACGCTGAGGCTGATTTCCGCGTCGCCTTCCTTGTCCTTGCCCTTCCAGTCGACCTCGACCACTTCCATGCCATTGAGCTTGCCCTCGCTTTGTTTCATCGACTTTTCATCGACGGTGACGCCCTGGCCACTCAGATATTTGACCGCTTCCTCGATCGACTTGTCCATTCCCTTTGGCATCGGTGGCCTCCACATAGAAGTAGACTTCGTCATCGGCGGACTGCGATTCCACCCCGTTGTCGATTTCCTTCGACTTCCAGTCATCGGGAATGGTGATCGAAGCGATAGACTCTTCCGTCCGGCAGTTTGAAAGTCTTGCCGTATGACGGAGTGAGGAGGGCGAGGGCGAGGAGGAGAGCGAGAGAGAGTTTTTTCATATGGTCTGGTTTTCTACACGTTCGGGGATTGTTTGTAAACAGGGCTCACGGGATTTCACACAAAGGTCACAGGAGAACGTTGCTCCGCTCCTGCTCCTGATCCTGATTTTTATCCTCATCTCCCTCAAACAGGGATCATGAGCAGGATCAAGATCAGGAGCAGGAGGGAGGCGGCGAGACGCCTACGGCATTAGGCTCTTGGGGATGTGGAGCTTCGCCAAATCCTCCGGATCCCATCCGGTCCCCAGCGTCAGCCCGCGCCAGACGCCTTTCTCGCGCTTCAAGAAAACCGTGGCCGCGTCGGTCTGACCATCTTTTGGCGTCACCAGGACGCGAGCGTAGTCGCCCTCGACTTTCTCCACCTCTATCTTCATCGGCGCGGTATAGGATTCCGAAGCGAGATATTTCTTTGTGCCTGCGATGATCGCCTCGTCATCGCCACCCGCGAGCAGCGATCCGACGGAAACCAGCAAGGCGGCCACAGTAGAGAAATTTTCGTGATGTTCATGGTAGCCAATGAGGAATGCAGTTGAACTGACGAATGTCGAACCCTCATTTCGGCGGAAATGCCGCCAGGGAATCTCACACGAAGTCCACGAACGGTCACAAAGGCTTTTCGTATTCTTTGTGTCCGTTGTGACCTTCGTGTGAGGTCTCCGTCTTCTACGGCGGAACTGGATCGTGCGTGCCGGCCGGCGTCCAGGGCATGCAGCGAAACAAGCGCGAGGTGGTGAGCCAGAGGCCTTTCGGGAAACCGTGCGCGAGCATCGCTTCCTCGGAATAATGCGAGCAAGTCGGCTGGAACCGGCAATGGATGTAACGGTCGGAGAGCGGCTTCAGGAACAACCGATACCCGCCGATCACCAGCCTTTGGTAAAGCGCCACCGAGACTTGTTGCCGGGGCGGCCGCGTCCAATCGCAAATCACCGCGACAGCGACGAAAACAACCGCAGCTACGATCCAGATTCGGCGTCTCACACAAAGTCCGCACAAGGTCACAAAGGTTTTCCTTCGTGTTCCGTTGTGACCTCCGTGCGAGGTCCCGCCATGGCCGCAACAGCCCGGCTTACGGGTTGGGCGCGCCTGGGATCGTCTTTGGCCGAGTCGCCAGATGGATAATCAGTCCGACGAACCAGGAACCGGATCCAGCCCAGCACTATCACCAGAGTCCGCATTTGGCGACTGGCGGCGGCTCGATCTTTCGTGATCCAGATCGCGATCCAGAGCCAGATGGCGATGCCGATCAGCATCGGAATCAACGCCAATCCCACAGGCACCGGCGATAATTCCGGCTGCTGCTTCGTCGCTGATCTGCGTCGGGGTGGTGGCTGCGGCAGCGTCGGGCGACGCGTCTTGCGCGAGCAGGGTTACAGCAGTGAAAAAGAATGGAAGGCCGGAAATGAGTCGCTTCATAGGGCGTTGATTACCGATTTTGGCGAGCACATGTCAACGCAATAATTTCAACGGATCCTCCTAACTCCCCACTTCGCCGCAGAGAATCCGCCGATGCGATCCGGCTCCTGGCTCTACTTGGAGAAACCCTGCAGGATTCCCTGCATCACCGCGAGACCGCCAAAGAGAAGGACCCAGAGAAGCCAGCCTACGATGGTGAAATATCCGATGACCAATCCCGCCACCGCCAGGCCGTGGCCCTGCAAACCTGGGTGTTGCCTTGATCTTGGAGAGCGCAAGGTGTCCGCAAACGACTCCGCCGACCCCCGTGAGCACCACCGGCGTGCAACAAAATCCACAAAAGGAGAGCAAGCTCAGAACGAGCGACCAGATGGCGAGCGGCTCGGTCGGAGCTGACGGGGGCGGGAATCGCGGTCACTGGACCTCCCGCAGCGGGCAGCGGTACGGCCGGGACACTCGAGGGGCGTCGGGTCCGTCTGAGGCGGGCGCGGTAGGGGGCGGCCGCGGCGGAGCGCTGCTGCTCACGCCGGGCACCGTGGAAAGTGGCGCCCAGCCAGCCGCCCCTTCATACCACGCCTGATCGGAGAGGCTTAGCGTTCCAGCGGCCAGCTGGCGGTTTATCTCTTCCAGGGAGAAAGGCCCCATCGGTTTCCCGTTGCGCGCGATATGAATCTGCATGCCGCAAGTCTGTTAAGGCGCTGAAGCGACCGTCAAGGAGAAATTCCCCGGTTGGAAACTCCTGCTCCTGATCTTGATCTTAATCCCATCTCCTTGATCCGCCCCCAGTTCGGGATCGAGCACCATCAGGACGAGGGAGCAGGAGCAAGAGGGCGCCAAAGAAACCTTGTCAGCGCGGATGCGGTTGGCCACCATTCGCCAACTGCCCGAAATCAGCCCAGAGGTCTTTATCCCATGGACGAAGAACCCAAGAAATCGAAAAAAACCCTGATCATCGGCATCCTCTTCTTGCTCGTCTTTGCGGGCGCCTACGCCTTTGTCCTTTGCGCCTTTAAGAACGAGGGCGAAAACCGGGCCGCCGCCTTGTCGCCGAATGAAAAGCTCGGCAATGATCGCATCGATGCCTCCGCCAGAATTGTCACCGCCGATCCGGTGAAAGGCGACATCTCTGTCCGCCTCACCTTTACCCCGCACGGCTCTCTCCTTTCCGCCGATGGAGTTACCTTGAGCCGCGATCTGCTTCTCGACGTCGCCAGCGCCACCGGCAAACACGCTTACGAGTTCAAGAAGGGCAAACGGATGGACCCTGTCGAGGCGATCGTGGAAATATACGAAGGCGAACCGATGGAGTATCCCTTCGACCAGCACGAGGCCCAGCTCAGTTTCTATTTCGAACCAGCCGGCGCGGCCACCGACGCGGACAAGTCGATTCCTGTGGCCGATTCAACTGCATGGATCGGTCAGCGGCCTTCGGATCGAAGCCGACTACGCCAAGGAACACACCGACGACCATGTGGTCATCGACCTCAGCCTCTCGCGCGCGCCGACGGCGATTTTCTTCTCTGTCTTCATCATGGTCGCGATGTGGTCGCTTACCTCTGGGCGTCGTCTTCCTGGTCTTTCGGGTCCTGGCCGGCCAGCGCAAGATTGAAATCAGCATGTTCTCATTTCTCGGCGCGCTGCTCTTTGCCTTCCCCGCGCTGCGGAACAGCCAGCCGGGAACGCCGCCCATCGGGACCTATAGCGATTTTCTGGCCTTCTTTTGGGCCGAAGTGATCATCGCTCTCTCCTTGCTCTCGGTGGTCCTGACCTGGCTCATCCGCGGGCCGGGAGGAGACAAGCAGAAGTAGTGGGGGCGGGTGGGTAGTGCAGGTTGTATTTATTCCTTAGGTATTGAGGAATGGAGTGGCCGAGTTAATAAGAAACGTCCAACGCCTAACGCCTCCAATGACAAAGCGTCTTTCATTACTACTCGAGCGGTATCCGGTTCTACGGCCCTGCGAGAAGGAATTGAGTGCCGCGCTTGATCTCCTGGTCGCGGCTTTTCGAGCCGGGAACAAACTCCTGGTTTGCGGCAACGGGGGCAGCGCGGCCGACAGCGAGCACATGGTGGCGGAGTTGATGAAAGGCTTCTTAAAGCGCCGGCCGATCTCGGCATCTCACGTAGCCCAGCTGGAAGCGGCCGACCAAACAGAGGGGAAAATGATTGCCGGTCGTCTGCAAGGAGCGCTGGCCGCCATCTCCCTGGCGTCGCCGGTCTCGCTCACCAGCGCGATCGCCAACGACATCGATTTTGAAATGATTTTCGCCCAACAGGTCTATGGTCTCGGACGCCCCGGCGATGTCTTACTTGGAATCAGCACCTCCGGAAATTCGAAGAATGTTTCAAACGCGGTCATCGTGGCCAAGGCCCTCGGCCTGAAGAGCATCGTCCTGACCGGCCGGTCCGGCGGAACTTTAGCGCCGCTGGCCGACGTATCGATCAAGGTCCCGGCTGATGACATAGCCGAAATACAAGAGCTTCATCTGCCGGTTTATCATTGGCTATCGACCGAGCTGGAAGAGACCTTTTTTGCCGAGTAGGCCCCGCCTCTTCAATTTGGGAGCGGCCTTTGCGCCACGACTGTCGGGGCACAAAGGCCCCTCCAAAATTAGATCACCCGATCATTCCCGCCATCGACCGGGATCTGCGCTCCGGTGGTCTTGGCGAACGTGGGGCCGCATAATTCCGCCGCCAGTTCTCCAACGTCCATGCTTCGCACCTCGGTCTTGAGGACGTTGTTGCGCTTGTAATCCTCGACCGACAAACCATAGCTCTCGGCCCGCGCCTGGAGCACTTCTTCGGTCCAGAGACCCGTGTCGAAAACTGCATTCGGATGAAGCACGTTTACGCGTATGCCCGCGCTGCCCCACTCCAGGGCGGCCACGCGCGCGAGCTGCGTCAGCGCGGCTTTCGAGGCCGAGTAGCCGGCTGCGCCGGGTCCGGGAGCGGCGACGTTCTTCGAGCCAATAACCACCACGCGTCCGCCCTTCGGCGCCAGCTTCAGAAGCGGATAGCATTCGCGCATCAGCGTCAGGTTGGCATCGAGATTCACGCCGAAAACTCTTCGCCATTCCTCGAGGCCGAGCTTTTCGATCGGCGTGCCAGCTGGAAAGACGCCGGCGTTCAGGATCAGCATGTCCAACCCGCCGTAGGCCCGGACCCCAGCTTCCAGCGCGGCGGTGACTGCTTCCTCCGATGTAACGTCGCAAGGCAAACCCAGATAGTCCGGCCGGTGAGCCGGCACAGGTCGCGACGCCAGGATCGATATCGAGACCTACGACCGCGGCCCCGCGTTTCAGGAGCGCTTCCGACACAAGCCCGCCCGATCCCCGAGGCGGCGCCGGTGACCAGGGCGATTTCGCCGCCGAAAACTGGGGGTTTCCCCGCACGACGCAATTTCGCCTGTTCCAAATCCCAATATTCGAATTCAAACAGTTCCTGCTCGGAGAGCGCCCGATAACCGCCCAGCGCTTCGGCTTTCGAGATCACATCGATGGTATGGGAATAGAGATCGCGAGCTATCCGGGCTTCCTTCGCGGAGCGCCCGGCGCAACAGAGGCCAAATTCGCTCGTCCAGAATCACGCGTGGCGCCGGATCAAGCATCGTCTTGGGTTCCTTCGCGCTGGCGGCATTACGCGAAAAATATTCGCGATACGCTTCCGCGTACGCCGGAACATCCCGGCCCAGCATCGGAAGGCGCTTGGTGCGCAGAATGTGATCGGGCGTGGCCGGCCCGCGTTGCGAGATCTCACGCACCCTCGGCGGATCGGGCGAAGGCGAGTGACTTCGGGCATTGGAGTCGGTGGACAGCACGACTGGAACGCCGGCGCTCTTAGCGATGTCCGCTCGCAGCGTCGCCAGATTCGGACCGTATCCGACCTATCGGACCCATAGGACCTACGGCGGGCAATTCCCACGCGCCCTTTGCCACTTCAGATACTTCTCCGCCCGGTCCACCAGCGCGATCATGCGGCCGTACGATTCCTCCGCCGTCGCTCCGAACGAGAAGATGCCGTGATGCAGCAAGACCATTCCGATGGTCGAGGGCTTCGCTTCCGCCTCGAATCTTCTCGCACAGGCTTTCGCCAGATCGAACCCCGGCATGACGTAGGGGACGATCACGACATCGTCGCCGTAGATTTCGCGGATGCGCGCTTCGCCGTCGGCCGTGTTGGTAATGGCCAGGACGGCGTCCGCATGGGTGTGATCGACAAATTTGATGGGCAGCACCGCGTGCAGAATGGTTTCAACCGAGGGAGCTGGCGCCCCGGCGCGGGTCACCTGGGTGGCGAGCTCGTTCACCATTTGCGGATCGGACAACGCCTCGACCTTCGCGAGCTTCAGCAAATGCTCCATCCGGACCGGGGCGAACCCTTCCGCCTGGATTGTCTCCAGATCCCAGCCGCTCCCTTTGACGTAAAGAATCTCTTCTTCCTCGCCGAGGAGATTGCGTTCCCTGATCTTGACGGAAGTATTCCCGCCGCCATGCAGCACGAGCGTGGCGTCCCGTCCCAGCAACCGGGAGGAATAAACCCGCCGCTCCAGATCCGACGTGCATTTATCCGCCTCGACGGGGTCCCAAAGATTTTTCATCGCGCCTGGGTGGATTGAACAGATGCCAGTTCAATTTCCAATCACAAAAACGGCAGGGCAGTGCCGTGCCAGCCATCCGGGATAGTGGTGCTGTAGACCGGGAAAGTACGGAAAAAGTGGAGAAAAAAGTCTTGATTCCGGGCCTGCGATTTTGCTTACCCTGACGATCCCTTAAACTGTCAGCTAACCCTCAAACTAAGAAAGAAAGCTCAAATGTCATCCAAAATTGTTCGATTCCTCTCAGCAGCCGCTCTCGTAGTCGGCTTTTCCACGGTCGCGCACGCGCAGGCCACCCGCACGTGGGTCTCCGGTGTCGGTGACGACGTGAATCCATGCAGCCGGACGGCGCCGTGTAAAACATTTGCCGGCGCAATTTCAAAGACTGCGACCTGCGGCGAAATTTCCGTGCTTGACCCAGGCGGCTTCGGCGCCGTCACGATCACCAAGGCAATCACCATCAACGGCACCGGCACTCTGGCTGGCATTCTCGCTGCCAACGTGACGGGCGTGATTGTGAACGCGCCGGTCGCTGACACGGTCATCCTTCGAGACATCTCGATCAACGGCGCCTGTAATGGTCTCAACGGTATTCGCTACATCCAGGGCAAAACGCTCATGGTGGACCATTGCTGGATCTACGGCTTCAAGGGCAACCCAGGCCGGGGCATTGATGTCGCGCTGACCAACAATGGAATCCTGAAGCTGATTGATACTGTCATCGAGAACAATCTCGAAGATGGTCTTCGCATCACTACGACGGTGGGCGAGGCCGGCCTCGCGATGGACCGGAGCCGGATCATGAATTCCGGTGGGGACGGAATCGAGGCGCTGGCGAATGTTCGAGGCCAAATCACCAACTCGGTTTTCGCCTACAACGGAACGGCCGGCATAAAGACGAGCAGCACTAACTCGATTCTGAATATCGACGATGTCTTCATCTCGTTCTCACCTACAGGACTTCAGGCCAGTGCAGGTTCCGTATCTGAACGTCTCTGACAGCGTTATCGGACAAAACGCGACGGGGTTGTACCTAAACGGCGGCGTGATCAATTCGTTCCAGGGGAACTCCTTGATCAACAATCCGGTCCCTGGCTCGTTCTCCAGCACCACGAACAAACAGTAAGACCGCGCGATCCCGCACGAGTGTAGAGCAGACGGCCAGGAAAGGCCTGGTCCTGAATGGCCGTCTGCCTCTCGCGGGTGCATTCTTCGAATAATCGAACCCTTCCGCCAGGTTCGGATTTCGCGATTAGGCGGTTCCCGCCGGTTGGAAGCTGCACGGCTCGGGACTTCGCCTTTGATTCGGCCAATCGCGTCGCACCTCTGCGATGCCCCAGCGATCGGTCCATATTTCTTGCTCGTGCCAGACGGGGTGATCGGCTCTTCTAATCCAACTCGTGAAGAAGAACCCGACGATCTTCCCCATCATCAAGAACACCAATTTCTTGATGACGCTGGTCATGCTTCTGATCGGCCTCGCCAATATCTTTTGGGCGGAGAAGCTGGAAATACAATCAAGGCTTCGGCTGGGACGGAATGAATTACGCCGCCTGGGCCAGGGACTTTCACCGGACCGTCCTGGTCGAACGGGTCCCCGACTATTACGTCAAACGAATCCTGCCGAGCGCCCTCGTTCATTACGGAAGCCGTTTGGTCACCGCTCCCTTTCTTTCCCAATGACAAGAGAGACGCCATCTTAAACGAGAGCCAGAAATATCGTCCTGAGTTTCGATCTCTATAACCTGCTCTTACTCCTGGTGTCGGTTTTCGACCTGGGGGTTGATCGCGAATGAATTGAATATCCAGGACCGTGGAAAATGGTTCGGCTTCTGTTTTCTTTTTCTGAACTACGCCATTCTGAAGAACAACTTTTATCACTCGGTCCTGACGGATACGAGCGCCTTTACGTTAGGACTCTTGATGTTCTACTTTTTCCTGACGAACAAGCCTATCGGGCTTTGGGTAACTATCTTCCTGGGCGGGTTTACCTGGCCGAGCATTCCTTACATGGGTGCGCTGTTCTTTGTCTTCCCCTATCAGAAGCCGACAGACACGTTGCCAGTCACGGTCACTCGCTCAAACCGGCCATGGCCGCTCCTTGTTACCTTAGTTGTCTGCGGCCTTGCGCTCATCATGTTTGCTTACTTGAGACTAAATCTTGCTCAGCTGTTAACGGAGATGAGTCGAATGCTCCGGGTTGACCTCCCTCTTCTCTACCTCAGCATGGCGGCTGTTCTTCGCCTACCTTTTCTTCGGCTTAAAGCCGGCCCTCTCGGATTCCCGGCTATTCGAGCCCGGGATCCATCTGGGAGGCGATTCGCTGGAGTCGCGTCGGAATTATCGCCCTGACGTTCTTCCTTCTCCAAGTGCTATTCCACCGCCTGGCCAGTGGGCAGGAGTTGACCGGAGGATGGGGCAGCCAGTGGGGGCTGCATGGAGTATATTTTTCTGTCGGCTCTGACAGAACCGTTCATCTTTCCTGGTTGCTCACACCCTCTACTATGGACCTGTCGTCCTCTCCTGATCTTTTTTTGGAAACCATTTTGCCAGAGCATTCAGGAGTATGGGATTGGGCTTCGGCTTTTTGTCCTCCTGAATCTCTTCCTCAGCATCGCACCTCAATCGCGGTATCAGATTAATGCTATCGCGGTTTTCGTTATCCTTTTGGTCAGGTTGCTGGACCGGTCCTTCCTGAAGACGCAGAGTTTCATCTTCTGGGTGCTGCTGTCGCTCTTGTATTCCAAGGTTTGGTATACCTTCAATACGGCGCCGCAAGTAGATGACGGCACGCATTGCTATTCTCCTCCGCTTTCCGCTCCAGCATTATTTCACGAACTCCGGCCCGTGGATGGCGCCTCAGATGTATCTCATCCAGGGCAGCATTGTCCTGGTTACCGCCATACTTCTTTACTTCACTGTGATCAGGCGGACAGCTGGCGCAACGATTCTCCGCGGCAGCGCGGGAACATGACATCGTCCTAGACCGGTTGCGCCTTAGCTTTCAAAGCGTCATTTCGTAAATGTCGTAAAGCACAGCCCGCGCACCGAAACCTTCTTTGTTGTCATCAGCCCTTTGTTCAGATGTCGTCCGCTCTGTTCCGTCGAGATGCCGAAATCGAAGTAGCGCTTCGCCGAGTACTGTTCGCTGATCAAATAATCGAGGAGCAGATCGGGCGCGCCGGTCTCTCTGCCTTCGTCCGTGCTGGAGATGTACTGGGCGTGCGCCACACTCTTGCTCTCATAGACAAGGACCCCTGCCAGCATTTGTTCGCCACGTGCTGGCGGCGAATAATTTGATGTTTTCAGGGAAACGCCCGGCCAGCAAGCGCAGCTCCGCCGGCGGTATGGACGGGCTTGAGTCCGTGCCGGGTGGCCAGGACGTGCGCGACCATCGCGCAAAAGTTTCATAGTCCTCGCTCCGCTCGGATTTCGAGCCCGCTTTTCTGGCCCTGCTTGATTCGTGCCTTGCGGTCCCTGCTCACCGGAGCGCGGCACGGCAGATAGACGGCGGACGAAGCGCCCCGCGCGACGAGCTCGCGCTCGATGACGAAAGAGCGCGTAGAGATCCTCTTCCGCCGGCATGTTCGTGATAGATATGGGGCGCCGCCTTGTAGATGAGCTTCTTGAATGTTGGCTCGCCTGCAAGTGTGCGCGTAACGCGTCGAACACTTCCAGCATGAGTGGTGTCTTCATTCGTTCGTCCGAGACAATCCCGCCAAAGGTCAATCCGCCATGCGAGACCAGCGTGTCGTCTCGCGATGTTGGCCGGCATGAGCGCGACTAGTTTCTCGTCGGCGAAGAAAAGCAAAGAATGATCCTGGAACCGGTCGCGGTGATACTCCATGTAGCCGCGCTGAAACAAAAAAACGCCGTTCTTCGCGCGCGCCACGAACTCGTCCCATAAGGATTGATGCTCGGCCTGATACTGAACGACTCTGATCATCCCGGAAGACTGTAGCAGATTATCTCCGTGCCATCCTCGCCCTGCGTGCGCAGGTAGAAGCGATAACCAGGATCCCGCGCCGCCACCCAAAGCGGCAACTGCCACAGGTCGTCAGGATGGTGATAGACGCTGACGGCCATGAGAGGGCGCGCGCGTGCAATCAACTGTTCACTCCCTTTCAACGCTTCCCATTCCGCGCCTTCGACGTCGAACTTCAGATAGACAGAGGCGCCATTCTCTTTGACGACCTCATCAATTGGCAAAACCTCCACCTCGATTCGCACCGGTAGCGCTAAATGATGAACTCATGTTACCCGCCGCGTCGAAGCGTAACCGGGCTCGTTGCTCGCCCACAGCGGCCTGAAAGAGTTGGATACGTTCGACCGTTTCCGGTCCGAGAGAGCCGACATAGCTCCGCAGCCGCTCATAGCTTTTCGGATCCGGCTCGAAAGCGAAGATGGATTTGAACCTTCCGCCTTGGTGCGCGAGAAAAGCGCGGATGGTGTCGCCATCATAAGCCCCGCAGTCGATGAACACCGTGTCGGACGGCAACGCGGGGAGCAAGCCGGGCGGAAAATAATTATCCGGTGCGCTGGATGGCAACGCCGCGTAGTCGAGGTGCAGACCGAAAGCGCAGGTGGGCGACGAACTGCCGGCGCGATTCGTCGTCCGCGAAGAGAGGCCAGGCGCGGCGAATATCGGCCGCTTTCGCCAGCAGAGTTCGGTGGAGATTCGAATTGGCGATAGGGGAGACAGGTTTCGGGATAGCGCCACGCCAGATGCAGGAAAGAGATGACGCGCACCGCGCCCAATTCCTGCAAGCGACGACGGGCCGTCATAAAATTAACGAGCGGATTTAGGATCGTGACCACGAAGACCAAGCGCGCGCCGAATTGCTCAAACGCGATCCGCGGGGACATCACCGTCAGTCCATCGATCGACTGACCTTGCTTTTCCGGGGTGTCGTCCGTGAACGCCACCGGTTCGACGCCCGCCTTTCGCAGCCTTCCCAGCATTTCGCGCCCCAACTCCCCCGCGCCGTGGAGTGCGTAAAGCTCGTCGCCAGTTTCATCCGCCCGCGCTTGCTCCAGCCATTCGCCGTGCCGCCGCCTCCGGCGACTCGGACAACAGCTCATCCAATTGTTCTTCGACGCCCGCTTGTCTCATCTCAATCTTTACCAACCGAAGGCCGCAATCACCGCCGAAATGCGCTCCGACTTCTTCGCGAACGCTCGGCCGGTTGTCAGGCCTTCGCCCGCCGCTCCGCCTGCGCCAGTTTGCGTGTCCGCCATTGCTGAACGCTTTGACCCGTCTCGGTATCGTAACCAAGAAACATCCGCAAAAAGGGATCGTCGCTGAATTTGCCGCGAAGCATGCTCGGCAGACTTATCTGCTGCTGGAGCATGGGCGAGGTATAGATGTGATTGATGCTGCGGCGCAGTCCTTTCGAACGGTTGACGCCCGCCCGGTGATAAACCATCGGATCGAGCAGCAGAATCGAGCCGGCCGGCGCGCTGATCTGCTGGCCGTGCCGCCGCACATAGTCTTCCGAGGGAAATGGCTCCGCCTTGTGCGAGGCCGGGATGACCCAGGTCCCACCCGTCTCTTCCGTAAAGTTATCCACCGCGTAAAGCGCGCTAAACGCCAGGGGACGTGAGCTGACATAGTGTTGGTAATTCAAATCACGATGCCATGTTACCTGGTAATGCTCGTCCGCCGGGCGATTGATGATCGCGTTCTGGGCCATGAGAATGAAATTCTCTCCGAGCAGTTTGCGCGTCACGGCCATGATCAAGGGATGCGTGGCAAGATTGAGGAAATAATCGTCGTAACCGATAATGCAGCGCGCCAGGTCTGAATCGTTGATGCGCTTGAGCATATCCTCGCCTCCCAGCTCGCGCACTTGCTGTTCGTAGATGCCGTCAATCTTCTGCCGGATTAGTTGCAGCTCGTCGGCTGAGTAGCCGCTCTGCACGACAGTGAAACCGATGTTGCGTATTTCTTCCGCATAGGCATCGGCCTCGTCGTGGTTAACGTGAAACTCACGGACGGCATGGGTCTTCATGTCTTTCATTGTCGCGACGTTCTACCACTCCTCCAACTCTGCATAGCCGAAGCCGGTCTCGCCATAGTTGTTTCCATTGTAGAACATGTAGACCTTGTCCTTATGCCGGACGACGCATGCGTAGGCGAGCATTTGCTGAATCCCACCCGCTGGCCGAAACATCGATCCCGATCTCTTCGTCCCGGCGCGTCCAGTTCTCTCCGTCCGTCGATTCAGCGTAACCGATTCGATAGCCTTTCGTTCTCGTGCGGCTGGAATAGAACATCAGTTGCCTGCCATTCTCCTCGATCACGAACGGGCGGCCAAAGGCGTACTCACCTTCGCGGGTGTGATCGATGCAGACGCGGCCCTCGGCCGGCCAGTGTGATCCCGTCCGCGCTCTCCATATACCTGATGTTATAAACTGGCATCGGCTTGCCGTCGATCACTGTCCACTCGCTTCCGCCTACGTACCACATCTGAAAACGGCCGCCGCGCCGGCGAACGAAGGCTGAAGTGCGATTGAGCAATTCCTGGTCGGTCCGATCGGTGACAGGCACGCGTTGCGCACGCGTGAACGATTCGCCGCCATCCGTGCTGATCGCCAATCCTTCGAACTGGTAGTATCGGACCTTTAGGCCGAGTTGGTAGCCGACGTAATAAAGGTAAAGCTTGCCGTCAACCTCGACGATGGAAGTCGGCAGGATACCGTTCTCATCAAATGCGCCAGGCGTCCCAATGTCCAGGACAGGTTGGTCCGAGACGCGCCAGCACCTTAAGTGGATCGTCGGCCAAAATGTCGACATAACCGATGCGTCCCACCATCTGTTCGTCGCAGAAGGCAACGTACATCCGGATCACGTCATCACTCAGAAAATAGGGCACCGGCGGAAAGGCGAATTTCCGGGCCCAGGGCAGTCTTCCATCGGGCGCGTAGATGCGCCCCATCTTGCGCCACTTCATGGCGCCTTCGCTCTTCACTCCGAAGATGGTAAAACTATCGACGGATGACGGCTTGGCCGGGCTCCCACGATAAACCTTGCCCTCCTCCGTATCCTTGTTCACCACGGCACCCATGCCGATCAGACAATCGCGCGCCACCTTTCGCGTGTCGGCGATACAACTATTGACGCCGAGGAAGCAATTCTCACCGATTTCGCAATAGCCGGAGATAACGACATGCGAGGAGACAAAAACGTTGTCTTTGATCACCGTCTGGTGGCCGACATGATTGCCGCTCCAAAGGACGACGTTGTTTCCGAGACGGACGCTGTACTGCAAGACATTGTTTTCCAGAACAAAGCAGTTTTCGCCGATCTCGACATTGCGCCAGACGAAGGCGCGGGAACTGACGTAAGAGACGCACTCATAACCCTTCTCCTTGACCGCCTGATAGAGTCGCCGACGGACTCGATTGAGTTGCGTATAAGAGATCGCCACGAAGGCCTTGTATTCCGCAGGCGGGTAGAGTCGCTCCATCTCCTCGAAATGGATAACCGGCAAATCAAACAAGCTGTCCTTTTTCGCGAACTCGCGCTCGACTGCGAAAGCAACGACCTCATGCGGCGAGTCGCAGGTGAAATATTCGTAAGCTAGCTCGGCGGTTTCGCCATCACCGACAATCACGATCCTTGCCATCTTTCCGGTTTCTCGCTTAATGATGGTTAAATCGGTTGCGCCAGCGTTTCAATTTACATAAACAAGGGAATGCCTGTCAAGACTTCTGAAGTCGCGCAGCCACTGATAACAGTTGTAATTCCTGTTTATGATGAGCGCGCGAATCTCGGCGTCTTGGAAGCAAGATTACTGCCGGTTCTTGACCAGGTGGCTGACGGAGCCTTCGAAATTCTCTTCGTTGATGACGGGAGTCGCGATGGCTCCGGGGAGATGCTGGATGCCATCAACGCGCGCGACGGCCGTTGCAAGGTAATCCATTTTTCCAGAAATTTTGGCCATCAGTTTGCCTTACAAGCAGGACTCGACGTCGCTTCTGGCCAGGCCGTGGTGCTGATGGACGCCGACTTGCAGGATCCGCCCGAACTTCTCGCTCAATTTGTCGCCAAGTGGAAAGAAGGCTACGAAGTGGTTTATGCGATCCGCAAAACAAGGAAGGAATCGATCGCAAAGCGTTTCGCTTACAAGGTCTTTTATCGGACGATGAAACTGATCGCGAAGGTAGATACTCCGATCGACGCCGGCGACTTTTGTTTGATGGACTATCGTGTTGTCCAAACGCTGGTCTCCCTTCGGGAACGTAACCGGTTTCTTCGGGGCTCCGGAGCTGGGTCGGGTTTAGACAAATCGGACTGGAATACGACCGCGAGGCGAGGAACGCGGGAAAACCAAAGTACAAATTGCGGCAGTTGGTCGGTCTGGCTCTTTCAGGATATATTGGATTTTCCAGCCTGCCCTTGCGGGCGGCGGCGTGGCTCGGTCTGCTTTCGGCCAGCGCCGGCTTTGCGCTTACGCTTATGGGCCATCATAAGCAAGTTCACCGCGCATCATGTCCCCCAGGGCTGGGCTTCAACTATCGCGGTTATTCTGTTTATCGGCGGAGCGCAATTGGTCATGCTCGGAGTATTGGGCGAATATCTCGGACGAGTTTACGACGAGGTGCGGCAACGTCCGCTTTATGTCGTTAAGTCCTGGAAGGGGTTCCCGGATGTTCAAAACTTCCGGTATCCGGATCGAAGCTAGAGTCGGCGAAGGAATGAATTCATGGAACGCCATTTTGCGCGGGAATATCGAGGATTCGAACGGTGGCATTGGTGGTTCTTGGGACGAAAAAGAATTCTCGAGGCCATTCTTCACCGCGAGATACCCCCATCCCTCACTCGAGATATACTTTCGGTCGGATGCGGACCGGCTGAAGGATTAGGATGGTTGCTGCAGTTTGCCGGCCAGAACGGCGTAGTTACCGGGCTTGATATAGATCCGGCGCATGGCGCAGGCGTCCCGGATCGGGTTAAGTTTGTGGCCGGGACCCTGGAAGCGGTCCCATTCGCGAAGGCTTCCTTCGATGTTGTCCTGGCTCTCGACGTCCTTGAACATATGGAAGACGATCTCGCTGCATTGCAAGAAGCGATCCGGCTGTTGAAAGCGGACGGGTTGCTCGTTATTACTGTGCCCGCTTTGCCTTTTCTCTGGGGCAGGCAGGATATCGTAAGTGGGCATTGGCGCCGCTACACCAGGAAGTCGCTCACATCGCTGCTGCAAAGAGCCGGGCTTACTCATTACAAAATCAGCTATTTTAATACGCTTCTCTTTCCGGTTGTGTCGGCGATTCGGGCCGTTCGCCGTGTGCTGGGGACGGCCGGCCGGGCGCGAAGTGATTTCGCGGACGGTCGACCTGGAATGCTAAACAATGCCTTATGCTGGCTCTTCAGTCTGGAAAGATACCTCGTCTTTCGCATTCCGATGCCCGTTGGAGTCAGTTTATTGGCGACTTGCCGTTTGCGGCCGGAAGTCCGCCCCGCGTTGACGATTGCCGCAATTGATTTACAAAGGCTCCCTCTATCTATCATCGGCATTTCGCGGCCCTGGCACCGAAAAACGAGTGAACGCCCGCATTAACCTGATCACGCGATGAGTCTCAAAGAGTGCAAACTAATCGAGCTCCCAAAAGTCTCGGATCCACGAGGGAACCTTACGTTTATCGAAGGGGGTAAGCACATCCCGTTCGAGATAAAGCGAATCTACTACTTGTACGACGTGCCGGGTGGCGCCCACCGCGCGGGTCATGCTCACAAGAGTCCTCCATCAGGTGCTCGTGGCGCTCTCGGGAAGTTTCGATATCACCGTGGATAACGGCTCCGCCAAAACCAAATTTCATCTCAACCGTTCCTACCAGGGCCTTTATATCCCCGCGATGGTTTGGCGCGACATTGATAATTTTTCCTCGGGCGCCGTATGTCTGGCTCTCGCCTCGACCTGTTACGACGAGTCGGAATACTATCGCGATTACGAAACTTTTCTTCGAGCCGTTCAGGGATCCGGCCACTAGGGCATGAAGGTTCCCTTTCTGGATCTCAAGCCGGCCTATCGAGAATTACAGGCCGAGCTGGACGCGGCCGGACAGCGCGTCATGGACTCCGGCTGGTATATCCTGGGCGACGAAGTGGAAGCTTTTGAGCGCGAGTTCGCGGCCTATTGCGGAGCGAAACACTGCCTCGGTGTGGGCAACGGACTGGATGCGCTTATCCTCATCTTGCGAGGCCATGGAATCGGCCCTGGAAGCGAAGTGATCGTCCCGGCCAATACTTATATCGCTACCTGGCTGGCCGTCTCGTTCGTAGGCGCTACTCCGGTCCCGGTGGAGCCTGACTCACAAACACATAATCTCGACCCAGGGCAGATCGAGTCCGCCATCACCTCGCGCACACGCGCCCTTCTCCCTGTCCACCTTTATGGTCAGCCCGCAGAGATGGAGGCCATCCGTGACATTGGACGTCGGCACGGATTGACGGTTATAGAAGACGCGGCGCAAGCGCACGGCGCCGCCGATCAGAGCAAGCGGGCGGGCAATCTCGGGGATGCGGCGGCCTTCAGTTTTTATCCGACCAAGAATCTGGGAGCTTTCGGGGATGCAGGGGCGGTGGTAACCAACGACGACGAACTCGCCGAACGCGTCCGCATCCTGCGCAACTACGGCTCCAAAGCAAAGTACCTACAATGAAGTGAAAGGGGTTAACTCGAGGCTTGATCCCTTTCAGGCGGCTTTCCTCCGGGTGAAGCTTCGACACCTCGATGAATGGAACGCCCGCCGCAGCAAAGTGGCGCGACAATACCTGGAAGCGCTGGGCCATTGCTCCGATTTGATCTTGCCGAGCGTCGCAGCAGGCACGGAACCGGTTTGGCACCAGTTTGTCCTTCGGCATCCTTTACGTGACGAATTACAAGAATATCTCAAGGAGTCTGGTGTTGGCACGCTCGTCCATTATCCGGTTCCCCCTCATTTATCCGGAGCTTACGCGGACGGTGGCTGGAAGCGTGGTGACTTTCCCATCACGGAAGAGTTGGCCGATAAAGTGCTTAGTATCCCGATTGGTCCACACCTAAGCGACGAAGAGGTCGCCTTCGTCATTCGCGCCGTGCAAGAGTTCAAGGGATAGCGGACATGCAAGTTTCGGCTCTTCTTAAAACTCACCACCTGCAAGAGGAAGTGATGCCCTGGATGGCGGAAGCGGCAGATATTTTCGACGAGCTGGTCATATTCATCGACGAGAAGCGGGCCACTCCAGGGACGTTGGAATACGCCAGGAAATTGAGCCCTCATGTCCACAGCTACTATTCTGAAACATGGTACGGGTCGGATTTCGCCTCGATGGCGCGCGCCTGTGCCTGGGAATTGGGTTTTCCTGTTCGATTACGATGAGACGCTTGGCCCTGAGTGGCACCAAAAAGGATGGCGCCGGGTCCTTGAAACAACCTCAGCCACCCATTTCTGGATTCCGCGCCGCTGGATGGTGTCCAGGGAGCGTTATATCATCAGCAATCCTTGGTGCCCTGATTTCCAGCTCCGGTTTTTTCGGAACAACCTCGAAGGCACCACGTTTCCCACCAAGCTGCATGACAGCACGGTTGTTCCTGGTCCCGGCGCTTGTTTCCAAAACCTGACCGTCAACCATCACGTCCTTTGGCTCTCTTCGCGCGCCGCGCGTGAAGACAAGGTGCGGCTTTACGAGGAGCTACGGCCCGGCCGCGGTTCCGGACACTACTACTTGTACGAGGACCACGCACCCCGGTTGGCAAATCTCCCCGCGCCCGTCGAGTTGGATCCGGACCGGGAGATCCGGCCAATGGTAAGACTTTCGCCGGACCAAATAGCCGGGGTATCGCTCGAAGTAAAAAACGTCCCGGGCACAGCCGGCGTTTCAGAGTTGTTCTGGGTCGACGTCGAAGTAACTAATTCAACTTCCGAAACCCTTCATTCCCGTCCGCCGTTTTGGCCCGTGCATCTCTCCTACCATTGGCTCGACCAGGAGACGCGTGGCATGTGCGTCTGGGATGGATATCGGAATGGGTTTTTCCCTGACGCCCCCGCCAATGCCACCACACTCTGCACCATGATGATCATCGCACCCGACCAGCCGGGCCAATACCTTCTCCAGATTAGCATCGTCCAGGAAGAGGTCTCTTGGTTCGACCAGGTCCGGCCAGGCATCTTGCAGGAATTCCCCGTCTCAGTGATTGGCGGGACCCGTCACGCTCCGTGACGTCGCTGGATGTAACCCGCCTTCGGCACTTTCGCCGCAGGTCGCCTGGGTGGGAATATTGTTGCAAAGTCGTTCCGTTCACTGATTTTGGGAATCAGCATGGACAAGCCCCCGCCAGTGGAAGAACTCGCCTGGACTGGAGAACGCCTCGTCACTACCTGTCATCGCCCTCTGGTTTATGAGCATTTGCATCGCTATGCCCTGGCCTTCGGCCTGGCGAAGGGTAAACGCGTCCTGGATATCGCCTGCGGTGAAGGCTACGGCGCGAACCTACTTGCGGACGTCGGCTCGAACGTCATTGGGGTTGATCTTGACCCTGCCACGATAGCACACGCCAAAGCAAAGTACCAGCGTCCTAACCTCCATTTTCTTGCTGGCTCATGCACCAGGATTCCTTGCGAGGACCACAGCATCGACCTGGTCGCGAGCTTTGAAACGATCGAACATATCAGCGAGCATGACGCCTTCCTCTCCGAGATCAAACGCGTTCTAGCTCCCGGCGGGATCCTGGTTATTTCCAGTCCTCACAAAGCCGAATACCAAAAGGTCTCGGAAGCGGCCAATCCCTTCCATGAAGCGGAACTGGACCACGATGAATTTGTTCAACTAATCGCACGAACCTTCCAACATCACGTAGCGGCCAAGCAGAGGTTGGTGATCGGGTCGTGGATCGCGCCGGATGAACCGTCCGCCCAGGTTTCGACCGCGACCTTTCGGGGCTGGTTTGATGGAATCGACATTGAAAGCGGAGTTTATCGCGGGCTCTACTCGATTGCGATCTGCTCGGATCAGCCTCTCCCCGCCTTTAACCTCGGCATGTTCGAGAACCTGCGCGACAGCGCCGACACTTGGAACCTGCTCGATACTTATGACACGCCCGCTCAGGTTTCAACCCGTCTCATCGAACTCACCCAGGCCAGCGAGGAGAAGGCGAAGCTGGCTCTTCGGTTGCAGGATGAGGCCGAAGAGAGATCGAACTACATCGCGCGGCTGGAACACGAGGCCGAGGAGAAATTGAATCAAATCGCCCAGCACAAGATCAAAGCCGAAGAAGGATCCAGGCAGAGTGCCGAGCTTCAGCGCAAGAACGAGCAACTCTCCCGGGAACTCAATCAACTTAGAATCAATCGGAGTTATCGAATGATCGTCTCTCACGCGCCCAAAACGAACTACTGGACGCTCGGTGGGAGGCGTTGACCTTGCGCGGCACCCTGCTTCGCAAGACAGATTCGGCGGATACGCCCCTTTCTCGCATTCTCGAGTTGGAAAATCGGGTTGAAACCATCACCAGCGAGCGCGACCACTTGCGCGCTCTGCTGGTGTCACTCCAGAACGATCTCGAGCAGGAGGGCAGCGCAGACAAGGCGAACTCCGTGTGACCCAGGAAAAGTTGAACGCGGCGCAAGCCCAGTTGAAAGCAGTTGGCCAAAGACCTTCGATTCGAGCAAAAACAAATGGATCGCCTGCGAACTAGCATGTCGCACAAGCTCATTCTCCCGTTTGGCAAGTCGCAACGGAAGCTGCAACAACTGACAGCCAGCAGACGTGCGGATGATTGACGCCGCGACCTGCCGGTTCTGCATCGACGAGCCGAAACCGTTCTTCGCCGGCCATGGAGGAATTCGGTTTTCCGGTTGGTGCTTTGACGAATCCTCTCCCGCCGTCCTCCGGATCAGGCTAATTGTTGGGGACCGAACCTATCATTGTGAATCAGGCCGTCCCCGGCCAGACGTGGGGGCGGCTTTTCCACCGTTTCCACAAGCCGAGGCCTCTGGCTTCATCTTGCAGGATTGGATGCCGCTGGGTTATCAGCCCGCCCATCTGGAGGTGAGCGCCGATGGCGCCCAATGGTGCCGCGTCTGGTCCGGCATGCTCTGCTCGGAGATAGCGCCCTTAATAGGTCGCGTCGACTTTCCCATCGCCGATGTCCTGGATGAGAATCCGGTCACTGTTGCAGGCTGGGCGCTCCATCCTCAAGAACCGATCGAGCGTCTTTCCCTGCAAGTCGGAGGCACCTCGGTTGAATGTCATTACGGCTCGGCGCGCGCCGACGTCGCGGCCAATTTTCCCGGCTTGCCCCAAAGCGACCGGTGCGGGTTTTCTTGCCAGATCAATGTTCCAGCACACGGAGCTTCCCTTAAGTTGAAAGCCCGCCTCCGATCGGGGTTGATCGTTGTCCACCAGCTCGAGAGAAGACTCTCGATCAAGCAATGAACCTGTTAATGCCTTTCTTCAGTCTCTCGATGATCATCGTGCCGCCCTCCTTCAGTTTCCCGAGGCCAGGAAACCAAGGGTGTCCATTCTTATTCCGGTCTTCAACCAAACAGAGGTGACCCTGGCTTGTCTCAAGTCAATCATGAGGCACACGGTTGGGCTCGATTATGAAGTCATCGTCATTGATGACAATTCCTCCGCCGAGACCGCGCGTTGCCTGGAATTGGTGAAAGGCCTGCGCGTCCTAACAAACAAGCCCAATCTCGGGTTCCTTCACAGCTGTAATGCCGCCGCCGCTGTGGCCCGCGGAGAATACCTTCTTTTCCTGAACAACGATACCGAAGTTACGCCGGACTGGCTCACGGCCCTGCTGCGGGTCTTTGAACGGCGGACGGATGCCGGACTCGTGGGCTCCAAACTAGTTTATCCGGATGGCCGCTTGCAGGAAGCAGGCGGCATTATCTGGAGCGATGCTTCCGGGGTGAATTACGGGAAGGGGGACCATCCGGACAAGCCGGAATACAATTTTCTGCGAGAAGTCGATTATTGTTCGGGTGCCTGCATGCTGATACCCAAGTCGCTTTTCGATCGGTTAGGTGGATTCGATCCGATCTACGCCCCAGCTTACTACGAGGATACCGACCTTGCCTTTAAGGTCAGGGAAGCCGGCCTAAAGGCATATTACCAGCCGTCGTCCGTCATCATCCATCACGAAGGGCAGACCTCGGGGACAAACATCGCCAGCGGCGTGAAGCGCTACCAGGCGGTCAATCATACCAAATTCCAGACCAAATGGGCCCGAGACCTTATCGCGGCTGCTCCCAGGCGATTCTCCCCATGTTCACGGAGCCAGACAGCACGGCCCGGCCTTGCGAGCGCTCGTTATAGATGCGCGAGTACTTTCTCCGGACCAGGACTCCGGTTCGGTCCGGATGATGGGTCTGCTGCTCATACTCCAGGAGCTGGGCCTACAGGTAACATTCGTTCCCGAGAACCTGCTTCGTGTTGCTCCCTACACGGACAAGATGCAGGAGCTCGGCATTGAATGCCTGCACCATCCCTTCCTTCCCGGATTTGAAACCCTTTTTGCCGAGCAGGGCAAGGAATTTGATGTGATCCTGCTTTCGCGGGCTCACGTCGCGGAAGAGATGTTGCCCCTGTGCCGAAAATATTCGCGGGATACGCCCGTCATCTTCGACACCGTGGACCTGCATTTCGTGCGCCAGCACCGCGAGGCCGAACTCGCGCAGGACGATGCCATACGCCAAAAAGCTCGCGCGATGGAACTGCTGGAATTGAAGCTGGGGGCGGAAGCCGACGCCATTGTCGTTGTCAGCCCGGATGAGCAGGACGTTCTGAAAAAGAGCCTGCCCCACCACCGCATTGCGGTGGTCTCAAACATTCACGAAGCGCGGGCGGTTATCCCGCCCTTTGAATCGCGCCGGGACTTCCTTTTCATCGGCGGATTCGAACACACCCCGAATGTAGATGCGATGCTCTGGTTTTGTGCGGAGATCATGCCGGAGATCGTGAAAGAATTACCCGCCACGACGTTTCATATTATCGGCAGCAAAATGCCAGAGTCAGTCCGCGCGCTGGCCGGCGATCATGTCGTCACCCACGGTTACGTCGAAAACGTAGATCTTTTCTTCGAATCCTGCCTGTTGTCCGTGGCACCCTTGCGCTTTGGCGCGGGAGTCAAAGGGAAGGTGAATCAAAGCATGAGCTTCGGGGTGCCCGTCGTATCTACGTCAATTGGCGCTGAGGGAATGCATCTGACTCACGAAGAGAACATCCTCCTCGCGGATCGTCCCCAGGAGTTTGCGCAGCAAGTGATCCGCCTTCATCGCGACCGGGAGCTTTGGCTGGCGCTGTCGAGGAACGGCCTCAAGAACATCGACGAACATTTTTCGCGGACGGCCGCGAAACGGAATCTGGAAGAATTGCTGAGCCAGCTGGGAGTACTGGCGTCGGCCTCCGCCCCGAAACAGGCGACGAGTTGAGGCACCAGGCTCGTTCGGGCCACTCAAGAAATTGTTGCGCGCGGGCGCGCGCGTTCGTAATTGCAATCATGCTTACTGAAAGTAGACAGCTAACAGCCTCCAGGACTTCATGGGCCTCTTTTGCTCTTGGCCTGACCTTGGGATGCACTTTCATTACCGGCTGCGATCGTTCAGCAGCACCCGACGCGACTACTGCTTCCGCTTCCCAGCCACCCCGGATTGAATCCGCAGTTGTCGGGGTGGTCCTGCGCGCCGAGCCCAACCCAGTCATCATCGGTAACCCGGATGGCACCACGATGATTACGTGGAACACTGGCAGCACGGCTGTCGGCGACGTTTACGTCAGCGCTGCCGGGAAGGAACAGCTTTTCGCGAGCGGCCCAAAGGGCGCGGAGGAGGCTTCCTGGATCAAGCCGGGCTCGACGGAATTTCGGCTCTATAACCAAGCCGACCACAAACTACTCGCCCAAGTAACGGTTACGATGGCTACTCCGAGCGCGAGCAACCCTTCAGCGACGCCAATTACTTCTGCGAATCCCTAAGTTATCGGCTAACCCAAGCGTCCGGACGAATCTACAGTGGCGGGCGACGGCTTCGGACGAGACAAAAAGCGCGCGCATCATGATCACCACTAAACGGATCCGCTCCCTCGGCTTCGCCAAAGATGCGATAATCTAGAATGTCCCACTGCGCTCGATCGAGGATCCTCCTCAGCCCCGTATTCGAGAATATCCAATAGTTAGTGGCGTCGTTGTTACATTCGGCGGGGCCAAGCAGGTAAGCTACGGGCAAGTGCTCCATTAACTGACGTTCGCGGCCATCGGCGGGCAAGTCTGCAGGCCCGCTCCACCGCATAATCCGCGTAGTGATGATTGCGTATTTAGCGGACTTGCTCAGCTGCTCCAGGACGTAGAACGGATTCTTAAGATGGTAAAGAATACCCATCATGAAAACCAATTGATAGGTGGCACCGAGAACGAACTGTGAATCGAGATCCATTTCTTCGATGTGAACCTTGGATCCTGTTGCGTCGCGAAATAATTTCGCGCCCTGTAATCCATTCCAGTTGGTCGGAGGATTGTCGATAATCGTCATATCCCAGCCTTCTTGCTCGAGGAAAAAAGACACGTCGCCGTCGGCTGCACCTATGTCCGCCGCACGTTTGGGGTCGACTTCGCGAAAGAGGTTTCGATTCGCCCCAGTCAGGAGCAGTTCGATATAGACGAAGTTATGTATCGATCCGTAGGGATACCAAAATTCGGGCTTCGCAAGCTCTTGACGCTTGGACCTCAGAGTAGCCGCATAGTCCGCCGCGCGATCTCGTAGGGCCAAGAGGTAGTCGTCGTTTTCCGTCACCACAGCGCGTGGTATCCTCTTAGAGCTTGAAGCCAGCCGCGACGGCGTCAGCGTAGAACATGCGCACAGTATCGAGAGACAGCTCGCCCAGGTCCGTCCCGCCGAGCTTTATCGCCTTGGCCAGAATGTCATGCGGCACGGTAACGATATGACACCCGCAGTCCGCCGCTTGGAAAATATTGAGCACCTCGCGCACACTCGCCCAGAGGAGCTCGGCCTTTGGCAGCGCTGAGATCAAATCGAGGGACTCGGTCATCAACGGCAGTGGATCGACGCCGGTATCCGCCACCCGGCCGGCGAAGACCGAAACCACCGACGGCACTTCCCCGTTTAACGCTCCAGCCACGGCTTCCACCTGGCCGCGAGTGAGGATCGCAGTGACATTCAGTTTCACGCCTTCCGCGGCCAAATCCCGGATGAGGTCGATGGCCGATTCAGAGCGCGTGTTCGTGATCGGAATCTTGACGTAAACGTTGTCCTGCCAATCTCTGATCTTTAGAGCCTGACGTCGCATTTCCGGAAATTCATCGGAGAACACTTCGAAGGAAATCGGTTTGTCGGTCACACTTTCCAGGACGGAGCGGGCAAAAGCCTCGTAGTCCGTCACCCCCACCTTCCGCATCAGCGTGGGGTTGGTCGTCAGCCCTTTAATGAAGGGCTTGCGGTAAAGATCGATAATGCCCTCCAAGTCCGCCCCATCGGCAAAAATCTTGATCGGCAGCTGTTCCAGGATGGCCGTGCTCATTCCTTCAACTAGCGGCTTTTGCAGCGCGAGCGCAAGTCGCTTTTAGGGCGCGCTGCTGTGCCCGTGGCTTGCAGGATCAATTCGACCGCCTGGCCAAATGACTTGACCGTCCAGTCGGGCGGCTGCCGCATCGTCTCCGCGTAATTTCGATCGACAAAAATGGTCCGGCACCCGGCGTTGTGGCCGCAATCGACGTCCCGCCAGCGATCGCCAATCAGAAAGCTTTGACTCAGGTCGATGTCGAGCGCTTGGGCCGCGCGCAGGACCATCCCGGGCCGAGGCTTGCGGCAGTCGCACGAATCCCGCCAATCAGTGCCGGCGTGCCAGCAGACTTCCACCCGCGCAATCTGCGGCAAGGCTTCCCGCATTTTTCGGTGCATATCTTCCACCGCCACGCGCGTCTGGGTCCCGCGCGCCACGTCCGGCTGGTTCGTTACGACCACGAGCAGATAGCCTGCTGCTGCGAGCTCGGCGCAGCCAGTCATTACGTCTTCATAGAGCTCAAAGTCCTCGACCTTCGCCGGCGGGTACGGGCGATCGTCTCTGACTATCGGCTTGTTAATGACACCGTCGCGGTCGAGAAAGACCGCGCACCGCTTTGTTTTGGGTTCAGACCCGGAACCGATTGAGTTTTGCGGAGTCTCGCCCACCTCCGCAAATCGTAGCACTTGCCTACGCAACCTCACAATGCAATCTATCGACGATGGAATCCCCATCCGTCCTTTGAGGACGTAGGTGCTCTATGAGTCAGGAACCGACCCCGATTGCGGACATGCCCTCGCGAGAATTCGTCCAATGGGCGTATCGGACGATTCTCCGCCGGGCCTGCACCCCAACAGATTGCGACTATTTCGCGACCAAACTGGATAACACGGCAGGCAGCCGTCTTGCTCTTCTGCACGGTCTACTGGTTTGCGAGGAATATGAAAATCTTTTTCACCCTCCCATGGCCTTTCCCGCAGGACATTTTTACTCACCAGTGCCGTCTAATGAGGACGTGGCCGCTGCCCTACGAAGGATACCCGTAGATATCGAAGAGAGCGGGATCGATTTGCATCTGCCGGAACAGCTGGAGTTGTTGGAACAATTCGCCGACCTGTATCCCAGCATTCCATTTCGAGAACAGTCCGTGCCTGGCTTCCGCTATCGCTATGCCAACGAGAACCTACAGTTATGCTGACGCGATCATGCTTCATCTAATGATCAGGTGGCTAAAGCCCCGGCGCATAATCGAAGTCGGCTCCGGTAACTCCTCGTGTGTCACCCTCGATACAAATGAGCATTTTTTTAACAACCAGATCGCATGTACGTTCATCGAGCCGTTTCCCGCCTTCTTAGAGTCGTTACTCAAACCGACTGATAAGATTAACCTAGTCCCTTCGCGGCTCCAGGAAGTCGACCTGCGCGTGTTCGACGCCTTGGAGAAGGGAGACATTCTCTTTATCGACTCCACTCATGTCTCCAAAATAAACAGTGACGTAAACCGAGTATTTTTCGAGATCCTTCCTCGCCTAAAACAGGGAGTGTTTATTCACATTCACGATGTCTTCCCTACTTTCGAGTATCCCGAAGAGTGGGTGCGCGAGGGACGAATCTGGAACGAGCAATATGTTCTCCGCGCGTTTCTCCAATGTAACGACCATTTTCGCATTCGCCTGTTTTGCGGGCTTCTGGTCGATTACCATCGTGCATGGTTCGAAAAGAAAATGCCGCTCGTACTGGCAAATCCTGGCGGGGCTCTCTGGATTGAAAAAATGAGCGGTTGCAAACCGTAGTCCGGTAACGTGTTCGCTTTCCGGAAATGGCGTGTTGGTGACTTAGTCGCAACTTCCGAAAGACCGCGAGCCGTCTTATTTCGTGCTCTCCCATTTCGTCTGCGCGATCTTCAGTTTCGGATGGCTGACAAAAAGGTGCCACACTACGGCCTGGAATGCTTCCGAATGGGGCGTGGTGTTGTTTGGGTTTACCGTTGGAATGATAATCGCCACGTCCGCGACCGTTGCAGTGTAACCGCCGTCTCGGCCGACGATACCGAGCACGCTGGCTCCGCGTTCCTTCGCCAGCTGCAGGGCCGCAACCAAATTCGGGCTCACGTTTTTCTCCAGACTCCCCCCGCCGACCGAGAGGATGAGAAGCGCGTCCTTCCCGTTGAGACGGCTGCCTTTGAGCCACTCCGCGAAGACCGTGCTCCAGCCTTCGTCGTTCGTCCGCGCGGTCAGTTCCGAAACATTATCGGTGGGGGCGTAGCACTCCAGGCCCGCGATCTTGCGAAAATCGTTAACGGCGTGCGAAGCGTTGGCCGCACTGCCCCCAACACCGAGGATGAAAAGGCGGCCTCCGCGTTCGCGCACCGAGGCCAGCAACTCTACGGCTTTCTCGCAGAGGGCGGGATCGAGCTGGGAGACGATCTGGGCAGTTTCTTGCAGGTGCTGTTCGGAGTAACTCATGATGATGGGCTAAGGGTGGGTTGATTCCGCAGGAAAGTGTCAAGCTCCGCCAGACCTTCCGGCGAACCGATCTCATAGAACCGCTCTTTCACTTCATATCCAGCCAATTGATTTTCGGCAAGGAGACGGCGGTAAACATCCGCCAGGTCGAATGGTTCATTGTCCGGCCAGGAAGCAAGCGATTCCGCACGCAAAATGCCAAGCCCATAATCAATATGCTGCATTTCCGGGGTGCGTTGTTTCTTGTCGTAATTCAGAATCTGGCCCGCTTCGAACTGGACGTTGCTCGCGTCCCAGCGACCCTGGTTCCGGTAGACGGTCATTAGCCCCGCCTTATCAGCCTCGGTAAAGGCCACCGCCGCCTTTTTGTAGTCGATCGGCAAATACGAATCGCCATACAATACAAGAAAGCGGGGCCCGAGCAGAGGGAGCGCTCGTTTCAAAGCTCCTCCGGTCCCGAGCAACTGCGGCCCATCGAAGGAATACTGGACCCGCAGATCAAAGTCCGCGCCGTCGCGAATCGCCGCTTCAATCATTTCTCCGCGATATCCTGCGCAAATGGTAATCCGGCGCAGCCCCTCGGAATGGAGCAGGCGCAGTTGATGCGCGAGGAACGGCGCTCCCGCGACGCTCACCAATGCTTTGGGAATTGTCTCGGTGATCGGCCGTAATCGTTTGGCGAGTCCGCCGGCCAGGATAGCCACCGGCCAATCGTTCAGGTTAATCTCTTCCGCACGCATCGTCATTCCTGATTGAAGAGTCCTTGTCCGTCGAAGTCGGAACCGGTTCTAATTGAACGAAAAATCGCGGATCGCGATCCAATCCGCCACCGGATCGGTCTTGGATAAGACACGGAGCTGAATGTGTTGAGTCCCCGGCGGTAAGGCGAATTCATATTTTCGCCACACCGGAAAATCGTTATTTATCAGCCGAGGAACGCGGCTGGAAAGGAGCGGGGTCGATCCACTGCCAGTGGAAGCGACGATCTCAATGTCGGCCCCGTCGCCCATCGCATAAAGATGGGAAAAGCAGACGTAGAGCACCGTCGCTGATGGAACGACTGGGAGAACGATTTCGACGGGCGCGACCTCGATCATGCAATCGACGCCATTTTTCGACATCCGGAATGCCGGCGTTTTGGTCGGAGTCGACCATCGTTCATTCGGAACAAAGGCGGCGGCTGACGCCTCCAGAGCAGTAAAGTTCATTTTGTGGGCAGATGACGCGGCAACGGCTGCTTCCTTACCCTGATCTATGCGGAAGGAGTTGTCGGCCGCGATGTAATTCAGGACGATACGCGATCCATCCGTTTGCCCCATCGGTTCATCCTGGCCGATGAATTCCAAGGCCGGCAGATGATAGAACTGCGAAAATGCGCCGTCCATGAAGACCCAGTCCGCGGCAGGCACAGCACCCCGAACAAGAACGGTATCACTGGCTCCTATGCCCTCAATATGATGCAGAGTGTCAGCCAAATTGTTCGCGATTTCCTCTGCCTGAAAGGCAAAATATTGCGGATGTCGCCGGCTAAGGTAAAGCTCGCGCGAAATTGAGAGCAGAATGAGGCAGATAAGTCCCAGTTGAAGGCCGCGGCGGCGCGTCCCGCTCGTTTGAACTGCGAAGCCAAGAAAGGCCAGGAAAGCTAGGTACGCGGGGTAAAGCCATGCGTACACTTGCCTGAATGTGATACTGGCCGATAACAGCAACCCAGCGACCGCCGAAGCGTATAGCGTCAATCTGAAAAGTGGCGAGCGCATCTTTTGCCTGCGCTCGGACGCCATGATGGATGTCAGAGCTCCCAGTACCAGAGCGATGGACAGGGCCGCCGTCGCGACCGACACAACTCGCATCCACAAGGGAGACTCCGGGAAATCTTCGAGAGAGAGATGGGTGGGCCCAGCGTTGATTCCAACCAGATTAAGAGTTCCCCGCCACACAAACAAAAGAATCTGTGGCACATCGAAGGTGATCGGCCGCGTCGTGGTTCCTATGAGAAAAGGAGTGGCGAGGAAGATTTTTTTGATCGCCACGTTCACAAGCACAGAAACGATCGCTCCGATTGCTACCACAGAAGCAGAAAGGCGGTTCGCGCGAAAAGTGCAAAGCCCGAGCAGGACTAGCGGCAATCCCAGGACCAGATAGGGCTCATAGGTGTGAATAACCGCCGCGTAGAGTATGATCAGGCAAAATGCACGACCGACGGTTGACCGTTCGAAAAAGGACCAGGCTACGATCAGGATCAGCAGGGAAAGCGCGATGGCTAATCCCACCGTCAGCGCTGAGTCCTGCATGAAAACGTAGGTACCGAAGCGGTTGAAAACGGCTATCGCGGTCAGTCCAACGCTTATGAGAAGCGGGCATCGAATCTGTCGGTAGACAATATGAAAGAATAATATGCCGTTGAGGGTGTGAAGCCCCAGCGAAAACCCGGCTACAGCGCGGAAGTCGCAGTTCGTCCAGTAAGCAACGACCCCAAAGAGCAGGGCCGTCACTGGTCGAAATTTGTAAACGGAAATCGTAAACTCGTTGTAGCCGGTAAATCCCCGCTGCGCCGCCTCGAACGATCGCAAATCGTCACCCGCAAAAACGGTGAATTGGAAGACGTTGTACCAGGCGCAGATGGCAAGGTACAAGATCATCGGAATGACCAGCCAAAGCAGCAGGCGCAGTGTCGTAGCAAGCCTGGCTGGCATTCGATTCCAACTCATTTCGCGACTACTCCCGTCGGCATGGGAAGGCAGACGGCGCGCCCTTCCTCGCTGTCACAAAGAGAGCGCCAGCTGGGAAGGGAGCCAGCCGCGTCTTCTCCCTGCGCCAGGACGCCACGATGGACGCCGGATCGTCGCCCGCAAAGACGGTGAATTGAAGGACGTTAGACCAAGCGCTGATCGCGTGATACACCCCACAATGACCAGGGAAAGACCAAAGTAGCGGTAACCTCCTAGATAATGTCGGGGAAATTTTATCAAAATTCATATCAGCTGGCTTCATTCGTGAAGGCAGGCAGAAGCAAGTCTCTCGATATGTCATCTCAAGGACGATGTCACGCCACTTATACAACAGTGCCATCTCTAACCGTGCAGTTCGAATATCTCTGTCGGGCTGGTCGCAAGGCGTTTAGTGCGAAAAGAATGACAAATTGTGGAACATTCGCGTTCTATGTTCCCTGTTGGAAAATTGGACGAGAACGAAGGGAACGCGTCAAAGCTTAAGTAGCTCTGGCACAACATTGGGCGACTCCCGAGTTACCGTGCCCCAATTTTCCTAACAGGAATCGACGTACTAACGAATCTTATTACGGTTTTCTGCCAAGTCGGCCTTTTCCAGGCCCGCTCAAAAATTTCTGATGTCCCATTGCGTCGAAACCGTCGCAAGAAAATTACTCGAGATCGGTTGCAGCCCATTCATCAGCCAGATCCGCCGTTCACCGGTGCTGGTATGCTGCCAGAGAATATCCACTTTGGCGTCCTGATTAAAATCTCCAGTGCCGGTCATCTGCCATTGTGGGGCAACCGTCGCCAAAAAATTACTCGAACTCGGTTGCAGCCCATTCATCAGCCAGATCCGCCGTTCCCCCGTGCCGGTGTGCTGCCAGAGGATATCCACTTTGCCGTCCTGATTAAAATCGCCAGTGCCGGCCATCCGCCATTGTGGGTCAACCGTCGCCAAGAAATTACTCGAGATCGGTTGCAGCCCGTTCATCAACCAAATCCGCCGTTCACCACTGCCGGTATGTTGCCAAAGAATGTCCACTTTGCCGTCCTGATTAAAATCACCAGTGCCGGTCATCTGCCATTGTGGGGCAACCGTCGCCAAAAAATTACTCGAACTCGGTTGCAGCCCATTCATCAGCCAGATCCGCCGTTCCCCCGTGCCGGTGTGCTGCCAGAGGATATCCACTTTGCCGTCCTGATTAAAATCGCCAGTGCCGGCTATCTGCCATTGTGGATCAACCGTCGCCAAAAAATTACTCGAACTCGGTTGCAGGCCATTCATCAGCCAAATCCGTCGTTCACCGGTGCCGTTATTCTGCCAGAGGATATCTGAATAACCGTCCGTGTTGAAATCGGACTTCTGTCCAGATGACCCCCCCGCGACTAGACTTACATCATCAACTCGGAAAATTGTCGGTAATAAACCATCCGTTTGTCCAACAAATTGAATCTGCACTGATTGTCCCCGATAGGCACTGACATCGAATGAACGGCGACTGTAGTCCCCAGCAGTATTCGACCCCGAGTCTCCCTCGGAATACGTTGCGAGACGGTGGGCATTGCCACTTCCGTCAATGAGATTGACATACAAGGTGTCAAACGGACCAACCGTAGTCTCCTGTGTCACAATGTTGAGCCAAAAACTGAGTGTAGCTGAACCAGCAGTAGCAGGGATTGCCAGGTAAGTATGGTACAGAATTCCAAAAGCGTTATCGGCATTGGCAAGAAAGGCGTACCAAGTGCCTGCGTGGGGATACGAGCCCTGCTGTACTTGACTGCTTCCGCTAACGGACCAGTCTGCGTAACCCAATTCAAAACCGCCGTTCGTTAGTACCCTCTTGTCCACCACCCCCCCCGCAAGCGGTCAGGCAAGAAGCTGCGTTGACCCGATTGAGAATCAATGTTCGGGGCTGCGGACCAAAGCCCAAAGAGAGATTGATGCCCACACTTGGAACCAAATGACAGTAGCTCATCATTGTTCCGCTGTTAGACGGCGGAAGCGGAGCGCCGCTACAACTTCCCTCATAAGGATAGCCAGCGGTCGGACCACATGCGTCTATCGCGGTAAAATTACCATTCCACTCACAAGCATGCGTATGGTGAGAACCGAGATTGTGCCCCGTCTCATGCGTAAACACATATACTGACCAGGAATAGGTAGGTACATTGTTATAATTGTCGTAGATACCGCTAAAAGCGTATCTAAAAGCAGTATTACATATGACATCACGGTATGCTCTGCCGCCATAGGAGGATTGTAGACTCAGCAAATGGGCCAGATTACCATTAAAACTCGTCCGAGTGGTCCGGAATTGGTTTAGCACTTGTTCGGAGTTGGCCCCGGTGTAAGGACTTGGAGCGTTCCAAACAAAAACCTCTGATAAGGAAACCGGAACGCTGTCGTTGTTGAAAAGCGTAGCCGATTGGTTGAACAAACCGGTTACGTAGCTCGTTGCGTTTGCGACGTTACCCTTATTCAGGAACAGGTCGTAATTAACCTCAATGTAAATACGGACGCACGCTCCCGCAACCGCTCCTAGCTCTTGGAAGGCTGATGCAGGCAACGTCACCTCTGCTTCAGTCGTCTGACAAAAGGGATTTTGCCTAACTTTCAGATCTTTCTCAGCATATACGATATGGTCGTTAGATAGATTATTTCCACCTAGTCGACCCACCACTGAATGGCCGCTGGTTTCACTGTTGAAAAATCCCATCGTTTCATTTTCAAAAATGCTGATGGCCGCGAGCGAACGATCATCACCTTTGACTATTCCTCGATAGTGAATGCCCAAGCTCCCCGAAAGGTCTTCCGTGGTAGGTACTGCTGTTTGGACCGAGAACCCAGGAGCGAAAATATCTACCCTAGCCAATTCCAACTCTACGGTCCCGCCTTTCCCATCCGGTAAAGGCAAGGTGATAAATTGAAGCTTCTCCCTCAGCGTATTTGCGACCACTGATTCATTCAACCTGAGCACGGTCCCATGATTCAAAACCTGGCTCAAAGAAGGGTGGTTTTCTAACAGACTGGTGTCTGTTTGAAATAATTCTCGCCTTTCAAAATGCGCTCCAGCGGATGCCGCATCCCGAATTAGCCGAGGAACTTCCTTTAGGTTATCGGGTTGTTGGGAAAAAGGCGCCGAGGCATTTTGTGCCGCGGACGGCGGGCAATAGACAAAGCAAAGCGACAAAAAAATGAAGCTGCTTAGAAAGACTGATTTCGTTGTTTTCATAAATTACCTAAATCCTATAGAGACGAAGGGTGTGGGGCGCTGGCGGGCAAAGGTCATTTGAGCCGAATAAGAAGTTTCGGAATACAAGAAAATCATGCGGATCAGACATTTTAGGGGTGTTCTTAACTTCTGGTAAATGCCTTTGCTTGGGGCAAGAGAAAGTCCGATTGTGTGACAAGCGGTGGATTTGGGGGGCTCCAATGGGGGCTACTAAAATGATCCTTCCTTAAAAAGGGATATTGGCTGGTGGCTCACGCTGTCAAGGGAAAAGTCTCGACGTGTGGTGAGGATTCAAAGCAGGACAGAGGTAAGAGCGGGGAAATGCAGAAGGAGGGAGGGGCCGGGATTTCTTGGTAGGAGGGGCGTCTAGAATGGAGTGTCGCCGTTAGGATGAAGACAGCGAATGATCTTAGTTCTTGGGGGGGTTATCGATACGGGGACGTTGGCCGCCCAAACCGATGCGACTGGCCCGCTCCACCTTGAGATCATGACGGGGATGCACTTCTGAGGCGGCAAAGCTGTAAGAGAGCGCCGGACGTGCGTTGAACAATTTTCGTAGCAGAGCGGTACCTTCGAGCGGCCAGGAGCAATGGTGATTGCCGCCAGATTGACCTGGACCGCCGGGAACGCTGCCTGCGCTCCGCGCAAGCACGCAGATATCCGGCTTAGAGAACGTAGAAGCGACTACGGCTCAGACCGAGTTCACCTCTCGCATCTCCGGCGGAGAGCAGATCGCGGCGAAACCTCGCCATGAGTCACGAATAAAGGGAGCCGCGTGCCGCCCCACCAACTGTTGGTAGTTTTTTTGTCAAGCCGCGAACAATACCAAAACCCGGGGCGCGAGCGCATATTTGCTCCACCTCCGCTACGCTTCGGCTCTTGTGCGGTGCGGAGGTGATCCAGCCTTGTCTGGAGCTCGGTCATCACGGTCCTCGCTGCCGGCCTTCATCGCCGCCCCAAAGAGATTCAGACCGAATTTATGATACCGCAGTCGAATTTGGCTCGGCTTGAAACCAGCTCGAACCAGGATGGGCCAGAGATCGCGTTTGCCGTAATACATTTTGTGATCGTCCATCTCAACTTTCGGACTGAAGCCGAGCCGGAAAGCGGAGAATTCCAGGAATCGCTGGCCGACCCATGTCGGAACATTGATCAGAAGCAATCCTGAGGGCTTGAGCAGCCGCCAGGCAGATTGGAGGGCAAATTGTGGCTCAGCCAGATGTTCCAGCACCGAGATAAGCATCACCACATCGGTCGTTTCACTTTCCAGCTTTGGGAGCGTCTCCTCGATGGTGCCTTCGTGAAAAGTGAATCCGTCCAGGGTCTTCAACTCAGGCGCGATGTGAAAGTCCACCCCGATGCCTCGATGCAGTTTGGACTTCAGAGCGAGCAACTGGCCGGCACGATAGCCGCAGCCCAGTTCCAGCACGTGCAGATCGTTTCGCTTTGGAAGATATCGGCGAATCGCTCGCTGCGACAGCCAGATCCCCAGCCGATCAGCCACGCTCAATCCCCGCTGCCCATAACTCTCATTCGCCCTCATGCTCATTCGCGAAACTTTGCCGCGACGCGTTGCGCCATTTCCATGAGCAGAGTGAAACAGAATGTCTGAAATCCAAGAATGATAAGCAGAAGGCCAAGGATGGCCGGGTGCGAGATAGCTTGCAATCGGAGTCCATGGCTAAAATAGGCGTAGACCAAGGTGCCCAGAAGCATCGTTCCCGTTGCGGCAGCGACGGCCGCAACGAGCATTCCGCGATTGTAGGTCACAAAGTTTTGGGCGCGCCTGACAAATCGGGGTCGCAGTCCATGCATGACGCGAGCCAGCACCCCGATCTGGACCGAACTGTAACCGAGAGTCGTGCAGGTCACGCCAAAGAGCATCCAGTACAGGCCGAAACCAATGTTTCCAATTAGAAAGGGTCCTCCCGCCAGGCCAAAGGAAAGCAGCAATCCAATTGCCATCAGGAGCGATACCGGGTTTGAGCAGGAATGAATCCGGAGTGTAGACGAGCATTACCTTCAAGTTCAACCAGCCGGCCAGCCACGGCGAGAGCCAACCCATCCGGCGGTGGTGGCTGAGGCGGCCCTCCCGGTCTTTGTAGAACTTCACCGGCACTTCAGCCGTAACCAGACCGAGCCGGGCCGCTTTCAGCACCATCTCGCTCGCATACTCCCAGGATTGCGACTTGAGATCTATCTTCGCCAGGGCGGCACGAGTAAGTCCGCGCATCCCGCAATGAATGTCCGAGTAGTTGCTCCCATAGATGCGATTAAGAATCCAAGTCGTGAACGGGGTGCCGAAGTAACGGTGCAATCCCGGCATCGCTCCCTTCTCGATGCTGCCTCGAAAGCGGCTGCCCATGACAAACTCCGCCCCCTTTCGAAACTCCTCCACGAATGGAGTCAGTTCCCGAAAGTCGTAGGTCAAGTCCGCGTCCCCCATCACAATCCACTTTCCGCGGATATAAGGAACGGCATCGATATAGGCTCGGCCAAGCCCGCGTTTTGGCGTGCGGAGGACCTCTCCGCCATGCTCGAGAACAATCCTGGCCGTGTCATCGGTCGAGCTGTCGACAATGAGGACCTGGCCCTTCACCCCGGCGCGCTGGAGGCCCTCCTTGCACCAGTCAACGAACTCTCCCACCGTGATTTCCTCATTCAAGGCTGGGACAACGATGCTTAGTTCGACATCCTCTGGCGCCGCGTTGCCTGGCAGAGAGTGTTCGATGATGGCATCCGAAAAGGCTTCCGTCGGCTGGGCGTTATTCGGCATTCCATTCCTCCAGCATCGCGGCCCTTCTGCTAGTTACCTGCGCTAATGAAAGCCCAGCGCTCATAGTCACGCTTTACGGGCGAGAACCTGGTACTGCGCCCCCAAGGGCACCTTCACCAGCCATTTTTCCAGCGGGTGAAGCCAGCTGAAGTACCCTGGAAAAAAGAACAGATAGTCGGTTCGAATTACCTGGAATCGCTCCGAAGTGACAAGCCGGTGCGACTCCGGAGGCGAGAGCGGGACCGCATTCTTATCTATCTCCGAATGCTTCATGGCGAAAAGGTGAATAGGATTCCAGCGGGTTGTTTTCCCACATCGCGAACATACCGCCGGGCCGCAAGCAACGATAAATGTAATTCATGGCCGGAGCTTTGCTCTTCCGCCGGTATGTGATGGAACACGCCATTGCAAAAGACGAGGTCGAGATCCTGTCGCGGAACATACTGAGCGGGAGTGGCCAGGTGCACCGGCCAGCTTCCGGCCGATTCGCGCGCCACCGCCAGCGATTCTTCCGATGTGTCCAATCCTATGACCTCCTGCGCCTCGAATTTGTCCGCCAACAGGGAAAGAGACATCCCCGTGCCACAACCAAAATCCATCACCCGCTTCGGTGCGATTCCTTCCTCACGCAGGAGGCGAGACAACCAGTTCAGTCTCGACTGCGCAAAATACCCACGCGGAGCGCCGGCGATCTTTAGCCACGGACCGAACAGGGCCTCGTAATCGCGAGCAGATTTATCGAACTCGGCCTTCGTTCCATCCGCAGGTTTCATCTTCTCATTCAGGCTCGGCTCCCTTCGGGCCGGGGGCGCCTCAAGACCAGGAGCTGTCTCGGAGTTAGCCACTTCCGATCTCTTTTCGCATGGCTTCCATGGCATCGCGCAACGCTTCCGCGGAAGATCGGCGATTTTTCCAGCCCATGGCTTTGATCTTCGCGCAGTCGAAGCGCACAATCGGCACGTCCCCCTTCCAGCCCCGGTCGCCGCCGGTAAAATCATATTTTACCTCATCTGGCCGGAGGCCTGCGGTCGCCACGGCCAGGTCCGCGATTTGCCGCACCGTAATGTAATCGTCGGTCGCGACATTAAAAACGTCGTATCGCTTTTTCGCCCTGGCCGCCACCAGCAGGATTGCTTCCAGCACGTCATCGACGTGGATATAGCTTTTCTTCTGAGAACCGTCGCCGAGGATGCGCAGCGTCGTAGGATCGTTCTTCAGCCGGCGGATGAAATCGTAACCCACTCCATGGGTTTGCCGCGGTCCCACGACATTGGCAAAACGAAAGACGCGGGCCACCAGACCAAACATGTGGCAGTAAGCGGCAATGAGCGATTCGGAGGCCATCTTACTCGCGCCGTAGGTTGAAATTGGAATACACGGTCCGTGGTCCTCGGTAAAATCGACGGCCGGGTCTTCGCCATACACTCCACTGCCCGAGGTGTAGAAAATACGCGCCGCCCCAGTCTGGCGCATCGCCTCCAGAACATTCTGGGTCAGGTAGGTGCCTTCCCAAAAATCGATCTCGGGTTCCGTGATCGCTTTCGCGATGTCCGGGTTGGCCGCGAGATGAAAGACGGTGTCGCAGCCAGCCATGGCTTCCCGGATCCGCTCGGCATCCTTCAGGTCAGCCTCGATCACCGACAGCCGGCCCTCGCTGGTTTCGGCTGGAAGATAACTTCGCTGCCCTGAAGTGAAGTTATCATAAACCACCACGCTCTCCGTTCCCTCGGCCTGCAAGAGCCGCTTAAGCAAATGGCCGCCGATAAATCCGGCGCCTCCCGTGACGAAAGCCTTCATGGCGGAGATATTGCCGGCTCTTCGATTAATCCCCCGTTCCCGAGAGCCCGGAGGCAAAGCGCCACGACGAGAAGACTGAGCACGGAAGCCGGCTGGAGATAACGAAGGCTCGGTGCAACCGCAAAGGTAAATGTCACAGCTAGAATTATGACCAGATGAAGCAAAATCAACAGGGCGATTGGCTTTTCGCGAGTGAAGTAAAGGGCTGCAACTCCCACGATCGGCGATAGAAGCACGAAATAACAGTAGGGCCAGGAAAGGAGGAAGAAACGTTGGAGCAAGGTGGGCGGAGCGCCAATGATCCGCCCATCCGTCGTAAAATTGAACTCTTCGGCCAGCACGGCACAGTTTTCGGCCGTAAGGTCGTTGTGACCAAGATCGATGGTCGCATAGTGCCGGAGGTCTTTCAGGTTCCAGGTACTGGGCAAAAGTCCAGCACCGCCATACGGAGCACACCCAGTGGATCGCGCCGCAACGCACGCAAGGCTGTTTCTTTTGCAATCTGATTAGCCCGTTCGACGTCCGGCTCCTCTTCCTGCCAGCGTGGAACGAGATAGCCCTCTGCGAAACGCTGGTCGTTCCTCGCTGCCATCTCCTTGATCTCAAACTCATCGCCTTGCGCGATGATTCTCGCCAGGCGCTCATCGGTGGCATCGGCCGGGATCAGAATAGGAGCCCAAAAAGCAACGAGATGCAGACCGGTCGCGTAGAGATAGGCTGGCGACCGGCCACAAAGCAAACCGTTTACCCCCCGATAGGCGCCATGCAGGAGTAACATCGTCGCGATACTTACTGGCCAGGTGCCCCAAGGATCGCTTCACAGAACGAATCAGGTCAACCCGGGCGCTGGCGCGACGGCGCCATGCTGTCAACAAGAGTGGAGAGAATGCGATTAGAGGCAGGAGAACCGCACTGACCTGGACCACGAGAAGGTAACTCATGCGGAAACCTATCAGAAGTAGCCAAAGGCCTTGTGCGATGGCCAAATGCCGAAGATTTCGGTGTTTGAAGTAAAGGAAGGAGAAATGTAGTCCCGCCACGTAGAAAAACAGGCTGATGGTCTCCGTCATAACATATCGTTCCCACACCAGCTGCAACGGATCGAGCGCGCAGATGAGCCCAAAAACAAAGGAGGCTTTCACCGACAGGCCAAACATCGACCTGCAAGTGTAGGCCAGTAGGAGAGCTGTAGCAGCACTGATAAAACTCTGCAGCACTAGAAGAGGGGTCAAGCTTCCCAGTCGAGAGAGAACCCAGCGAATTACATATCCATAGAAGTATGAGCGGTCGTCCGGGATCCAGCCGGCCAGCGCCGTGGAGATATAGCAGATGGAGTCGCCGACGAAGAGCTTTGGCAGAGGATCCAGCGCGAGCAGAACGACCTTGAGTAACACGAGAAGGAGGCCAAACAACCACCATTGATTCGCCTCGCTGATAGGCGCTTTGGCACCCTTAAGAGCTCCTTCTTGAGTCATCATGAACCGGTTATTGTCTCGTCGCCTGCTTCGCCAGAGCAGAACATCTACAGATAGTGAGAGATGGACTCTCGATAGTAATTCAGAATGGACGCGATGGTTTCGGGGAGCGGCCTTCTAGGGACCCAACCCAGCTCCGAACGAATCTTTGAGAAATCCGCGTGATAGTCGCCGATATCAATGGGACGCCGGTCCGCGGGAAAGTCGCAGACTGAATATTTTCCTCCGCCGTTTATCTCCACCATCCGTCTGGCCAGCTCTTCGAGCTCGATCACTTCAGTTCCACCCAGATTGTAAACCTGGCCCTTGGCGGAGGCGCTCGCGGCCACCAGGAGAAAGGCGTCCACGGCATCTTCTACGTCCGTGAAGTCGCGAAGTTGCTGGCCACCCCAAACTTCGATCGGCTTCTCCTCGAGCAACTGGCGAACCCAGAGGCCCACGAACGTCTGGCGCGCGTCCTTGATCCGCATCCGCGGCCCGATCGTGTTAGTCAGGCGGAGGGCGGTCGCGTGCATTCCGTAAACGTCGCTATAGAGGAGATGATACTTTTCGGCAGCCATTTTGTTGATTCCGTTGACGTCAACCGGGTTCAACGGATGCGTTTCAGTGACGGGCAGGCAAGTCGGCCGCCCGTATATCTGACGCGTGCTGGCGAAAATTATTCTGATGGCCGGATTGCAGGCGCGGCACGCCTCGAGAATTGAGAGCTGCGCCCGGCAATTGATTTCAAGGTCCGGAACCGGATTCAGCATGGAATCGAGGTGGCTGGTCTGCCCGGCCAGATTGAAAAGGAAGTCCTTTTCGCGAACGAGAGGCTCCAGGCTGTAGGTATCTCGCACGTCGGAGATATTGACGTGCATTTGGTCCTGGAACCCTTCGATATTGAAAAGGTTGCCGCCGTACTCGGGGATGAGGCTGTCAATCAGGGTAATGTCCGCTCCGAGACCCGCGAGCCGTCGCGCCAGATTGGAGCCGATAAAGCCCAATCCTCCCGTAATCAGGACTTTGGCTCCTTCGAACTCGTTTCGCATAGACGGCGAACTGCTTACCACGTCCCCTTGGGTTTCTGAACTAATTAGTTCAACCGCAGACGCGGCAGGAGCTCTTCGAGGATCTGATCCACGGATTCCTGCGGGGACTGCTGGTGCGTGCGCACGACGATTTCCGGGTCCTCCGGCGCCTCGTAGGGAGCGTCGATGCCGGTGAATCCTTTCAGCAACCCGGCGCGCGCTTTTTCGTAGAGGCCCTTCGGATCGCGTTCCTCGCAGACGGCCAGCGGGGCATTGACGAAGACTTCCACGAACTCAGCGCCCGCCTGCAAGGCGATCTCGCGCGCCAGCCGGCGATCGATTGCGATAGGGCGAAATGAATGACGTGATCACGACCGTCCCGGCGTCCGCCATCAGTTTCGCCACTTCGCCGACCCGCCGGATATTCTCCGCCCGATCCTCCGGGGCAAAGCCGAGATTCGAGTTCAAGCCGTGGCGCAAGTTATCGCCATCCAGCACGTAGGTATGCATCGAACGCTGGAAGAGTTCCCTCTCGAGCGCTGCCGGCGATGGTCGACTTTCCGGCGCCCGAAAGTCCGGTCAGCCAGACGACGGCGCCGCGATGTCCATTTCGAGCCGCTCGCCGCGCCGCGGTGATGTCGCTTTCGTTCCAGAAAATATTCTCGCTCTTGATCTGTTTTCGCGTGGTGTAAACGGCGCCGGAAATGATTCCGCCCCCGACGAGATGGCCGCCCATCCGCCAGGACAAACCGGCCCAGGCTCGGAATGCGATCGTGATTATCAAAGACCAGCGGCCCTCGCGTTTGCAGAGTGACTTCGCCGACTTCGTTCGTCCGGAGTTCCGAACGTGCGGCCGGAGCTGAATCGAGGGTCGCCGCATCGATCACATTCGCGACCGCTCACCACCTGGCACTCGACATCCTGCGTGACCAGTTTGAGCCGATATCGCGCGCCCGGCCACCAGCGGCTCGCGTCCGATCCAGAAAACTTTCGCCCGCACGCGGTTCGACTCAACCGGCGCGTCCTTTTCATGGGAGGCGACATGCCCGCGCTCGATGAAGATATGATCGCTTAACGTGATCCCGATCGATTCGCCGGCGCAGGCGGACTCCGCGGCTGGCGCCGCCCACCGTTCGATCGTAGCGACTCGCGCGGTCTTGTTATGAGGCGAAAAGACGAGTTGATCGCCGATCCGTATTGTCCCCGACTCGACCCGCCCCGCGAAAATGCGCCGGTTATCCTTCCGATAAACATCCTGAATCGGGAAACGGAGCGGCCACTCGGCGGCCGAGCGCACTCCCTCCAATTCGTCCAGCGCCTCCAGCAGATTGGGTCCGTTGAACCAGGGCATCGCGCCGCCACCACTGGTGGTCACATTTTCGCCACTGCCGGCTGAAAGCGGGACAAAGGCGCGCGCGGTAAGCCCGAGATCTTGAAGAAAAGCGGCATATTCCCTTTCGATGTGGCGAAAGCGGTCTTCCGCAAAGGCGACCAAATCCATTTTGTTCACGGCCACAATGACCTCGCGAAGCCCAAGCAGACTGAGCAATTGCCCGTGCCGGCGGCTTTGCTCGCGCACACCCTCGTCCGCCGCGATCACCACGACCGCCGCATCCGCGTTCGCGGCTCCCGTGATCATGTTCTTGAGGAATTCCTGATGACCGGGCGCGTCGATGATGACGTAGTCGCGCCGGGAGCTCCGGAATTGAATCTGCGTCGTATCGATCGTGATGTTTTGCTCCTGCTCCTCGGAGAGCGCATCGAGCACAAAGGCGTACTCGAACGGCTGGCCTTGCGCGGCGCAGGCCTGCTCGCAGGCTCTCGATCTTCCCCTCTGGCAACGATCCCGTCTCGGCCAGAATCCGGCCGATCAGCGTAGACTTACCGTGATCGACGTGGCCCACGAAAACCACCTTGAGGCGCGGTGCCGTGCCTGGCTTTTCCGGTATCCGGTTTCCGGTATCCTCTTTCACATGAACCCCCTCGCTCGCAGTTTCTGCATGGCGTGTGGTTCGTGGTGATCTTGGGCGCGGCCGGCGCGTTCGCTCGTGCGGGTGTCTTCGAGCTCGGCGATGATCTCTTCAATCGTCGCGGCGTTGCTCGCGATCGGATGCGTGATCGGGTGGCAGCCGAGCGAGCGGAAACGCTTTCCATCCCGCGCAAAATACAGCTTCGGGATCGGGATTTTCTCGCGTTGAATGTAGCGCCAGATATCGACCTCGGTCCAATCGAGCAACGGCTGCACCCGCACATGTTCGCCCGGGGCGTTGCCGGTGACGAATTGCCCCCAGAACTGCGGCGGCTGATTCTTGTAATTCCACTCGGAGTCGGCGTTGCGCGGCGAGAAATAACGCTCCTTCGCCCGGGTCGCATCCTCATCGCGCCGGATACCCGTGATGAGCGCATCCCAGCCATGCTCCGCGATCGCCTGTTTCAACGCGACCGTCTTCAACTCGTGCGTCACCGTCACCGGATCGTGCGTTTCATAGCCGATCCCGCGAGCGCGGGCCTCCGTGTTTATCTTCACGATCAACCGGATGCCGTATTGAGCGACCGCCCAATCCCGGAACTCCAGCATTTCCGGAAACTCGTAAGTCGTGTCGATGTGGAGAAGCGGGAACGGGACCTGGCCGAAAAAAGCCTTGAGCGCCAGCCAAAGGAGGACGTTCGAGTCCTTCCCCATCGACCACGGCATCGCCATGTTTTTGAAAGCGTGATTCGCCTCGCGGAGAATGAAGATGCTCTGGTTCTCCAGCGCGTCGAGGTGCGAATTATTGCCGGTCATCAAACTGGGCCCGCTTGTGAGCATTCACTCTTGAGGAGAGCCGGCAATCGGGTTCGAACCGATGACCTGCTGATTACAAATCAGCTGCTCTACCAACTGAGCTATGCCGGCAATAACGCGCGCAGTGTAGCGCACCGATCAGTTCGCGACAAGCGCACCGTTGTGAACATCCACCTATGTAAAGACTTGTTGCGGCGAATCGAACCCGTGATGGTCAGACATGGCGCTAAGAGTTTTTCCCAGTATTCGCAATTTGCTGGATACTCGACATCGGATGCCCTCAAGCTAACTTTAGTCGGCTAAGATGTACCAGCTGCACCTCATTCATCGCGGCCGCGATGAACTGGCCCAGGAGGTTTCCACACGTCTTATCTCCGATCTTCGAGGCCTTGGGTGCGACCCATCGCGATTGGAAATTTTGGAGAACAAGAATTCCGATTCTACCGAGAACCATAAGCCTCGGGCTTTACTTCGCCAGCGCTGAGGGAGGATCGGACGCCAACTGCAACGCGCAGATCAGCCGGCTCATGGGGAATAGCATTCCGGTCTTGCCCGTGGTCGGAGTGGGCGACGTTTTTGACGACGTTGTTCCAAAATCGTTGCACCCCATCAATGCACTGGACACGTCTTCACTCGCCAAAATATCCGCCGCGGCGCTCCGCTGGCTCGGGTTGACGGAGAAGCATCGCCGGGTTTTCGTCAGTTATCGGCGATCCGACTCGCTGCTCATTGGCGAGCAGCTCTGGGAAACCTTGAGCAAGGCGGGATTCGACGTATTTCTTGACCGTTTTTCAGTCGATCCGGGCGTGGATTTTCAGGAGCGGCTTACCGAGGCGCTTAGCGACAAGGCTTTTCTCTTGCTCGTCGAATCGCCCGATGTGACAACCTCGAAATGGGTGGAATATGAGGTGGAATACGGGCGGAAGAATCGGATGGGGCTGCTGGCCCTGACATGGCCCCGTAGTTCGAAAATGAAGAACGTCTTCGAGAAACAGCGCTGCCACCTGACCGAGCCGGGGGATCTCGAAGATACATCGCGCGGCCATCGCCTCAGCGCGGAATTTCTGGCATCATTGCCGGACCTGGTGGAGCACGCCCATGCCAAAGCAATGCTCGCGCGACGGCGGCGGATGATGGGTAGCCTCGAGGCAGAGATGCGGAGGAGAAACATCAATTACAAGCTTCTTTCCGATTGGACGCTGCTCGCCGAAACTCATGTTCCCGGTGGCGGGCAACTCTTCAGTATTACGCCGCGTCCGCCGGAGATTCCCGACTTGTTCATACTCGATACACAGTTCGGCGCGAACGGGACGACACTTGCCCAAGGGGTGCTAATTCACACCGCGGCGTGGATGAGCGAGGAACGCCAGCGTTTGCTCAAGTGGGCCATTGCCGCACGCAAGCTGGCCCTCGTAAATGAGGATCAAATTGTGCAAGTCGTGGACAGCATGGCGCCTCCGCCTCCAGCTGTATGAACGCATCTCACGAAGAGTTCACGACCCTGCCACATCGCGATTTGCTTCATGGGAACATCGTGTTTCTTTCCGCGAGCTTTCCTAGTCGCGAGCGTAACGCGCACTTTTTTGAAACCGCGGACCCCGATGAGATCACGCAAGCGCTGGTCGCGACTTGCCGTGCAGTATTCGCTGCGGGGGGACGAGTGGTTTTTGGGGGGCATCCCTCAGTCACGCCGCTAGTAATGATGGTGGCGGAGGAATATCTACCCGAAGGCATCGAAGATCGGCGCACGCTACGCACCAACGGACGGGCTGTGGTTGTCGCGTACCAATCAGATTCTTTTCGAGCGGCGACCTCAGAGTCGACACGCAATCTCGAAGAATGGGGATTAGGCAATCTCCGGTGGGTCGAAGGCGGCGGCGACGACGAGCCGCGCTTCACATCTAAGGGGACGCTAGTCCACGGATCGGCTGATTTGGCGCTGCAAGCGATGCGGGAGCAGATGCTCAGCGAGACAAAACCAGTGGCCGCGATCTTCATCGGTGGAATGGAAGGTATTCACGACGAGGCCGCGACATTTCGCCGACTATGCGAAAGGCGGCCGCTTTATTTTATTGGCGCTCCCGGAGGTGCCGCGCGCGAACTCGCACAGAAAGAGCCGGTCGAGTTCACTGCCGCTTCTGGTCTGAGTCCAAACGAACTGCTGACCGCTCGCACTTATCCGGCCCTGGCTCAACGTATCGTCTTGGACATCGCCGCACGGTTGTAATACCTCTCGTGGCTGGTTGCGGCCTCTTTGCCCGTTGAGTTACGGCTGCTCGCGAAAGGAACTGGACTTCAAAATCGCGTCCTGCTAACCCTGGTCGAAATTCCCCTTCCTCATGATCACGCCCCCCTGTGTACGACCACTGCATCCTGCATCATCTCCGAATGGCGCGTCCGCAACGGCCGGGACGTGTCTCGTCCTAGCCAGAAATCGTTCGAATAACTCAGCGCCTGCGAAGGGGGTAAGCTGAATGCGTTCCCGCCGATCGGTATTTATTAGTGCTACGTCAAAAGGCTTTGCCTGGTGGCGCAGGGCCGTTGCCGACATTCTCACCGCTCAGGAAATCGATCCATTGGAGGAAACGTGGTTAACCCCGGAAAGCGAGATCGTGCAGCGTCAAATCGAAAGTCTCATTTCCTCAGCGACAGGTGTTATCTGTTTGATCGGCCCGCACTACGGATATCCCTCCCAGAAAAAGGATGATGGGGCGCCTCCCCTCTGGTACAGCCAATATGAGTGGTGCTTGGCAACCAAATGGAACAAACCTCGTTTGGTTTACATTATAGAGGACTCTTTTTTCGCCGGCGAAAAGGAATCATCCAGCGAAGATTCGCGATTGCCTGAACCCATTGAATTTCAGAAGTGGCAGGCGGATTTCCGTCGCACGATAACGAGGGAAGAGAAAAAATATCCTCATCGATCTATCGCTTCGCCGCAGGACTTAGGAATAGCGCTGGCGATGGTCAACTGGAGAGATTGGCCCTCCGATGACTGAGAATCCCACCAAGGAAACGGGCGACGAAAACGTCTCTCAGGAGGCGCACCCAGCCAAGGGTCTTCCCTCCATGAACGACGACAAGACAACGACAAAGGTGGAGGCGGCGACTGGGAAGACGATGGAGGAATCGATCTGTGAAATCATTGACCCTGGGAGTAAACGCGAGGACCAGACTGCTCCACGACATCCCCTGGATGAGCTCTTCTCAAAAGAAAATGGCGTAGAGGCAATCATGGGTGAGCCATGTGACATTCCCGACTTACTCAATGCCGAGCAAAGATTTCTCAAGACCCGTTGCCTGATCATCGCAGGGCTCGAGCCTAAGAACTTCTTCTGGGCCGGTACCCATGTAGCGGACAGAGGAAAGTTTACCTACCGTTACGCCAGTAACGTAGGGGCGACCGCAGCATTAAGTTGGATGGAGATCGTGCAGGCGCTCACCAGGCCGGATCGTCCGCCGACTTGCGTCATCCTGGATTACGCCAGCTTTAGCGATCATCGCGACTTTGCCGACAAGATTCCGACATTTGAAGCAAGCGTTGTACGCCTGCGCACTACTTTGCATGGACTAATCGTTTACGTGCACCCGCAGGCAATCGACAGAATCCTCAAAAAAGGAGGATGGCCAGAACACATTACAAGGCTGGAAGTACCCGATCGGCAGCCTCACCCCGGCACTTTTACTCCGTTGGAGCCCGACCAATTTCTTCGAGAAGTCTTCGCTCCATCAGCAGACACACCCCAGGAGCTCATCGCGGCACAGAACCGCCTGCTTATTCCCAGGGCGCTAGTGCGCCTGGCGGTGCTGTTTCCTAACCTTTCCACTACTAACTTCGAGATTTTGCTTAAGGCGGTGTTCCATGGCCGAAAGATCGAAATCGCTCCAGCGAAAAAGAAAGTCGAAGCAAAGGAAAGCGAAGCTTGGGAGCTCTGGACTATCGGCCGCCAAGCCTATGAGCAGCGGGCAGGAGTAACTCGAGCCGCTGTTGGCGCGGGACACACCGTGCGTTTTGTTTCCAAAGAGATCGAAGACAAGGCACGCGATTGGGTTTGGCGTTATCCCGAGGATTTGCTGGGTCTTTTCGCCGCGATTTCGAACCAGCGCATTCTCTTCGGAGACCATCTCGACGACGAGGAGGATGCCCTCTTCCGCAGCTATGTCGCCGCCACAGTGGAGTTGGCGCACCGCGCTCCGGGAATGTTCGGAGCAAAATGGCTGGAAGCGCTCTTGCAGGATTTTGCGGGCTGGGTGCAGGATCAAACAGCGGAATTGGAAACACCTGTGACGGACTTGTTTGAGTTTCTCGCTCAACTTGAAAGCCAACAGAAGCGGCGCCAATTCTGGGCTCGCTTCACAGAACGCATGGCCATGCTCGCAGGCCTTCTCTATCGGGACCGTTCCGGTCAAGTCGTAGAGCAGTTTCTCGAGCGATTAACCCGTCACGGTCTGGGCGACCTTGTTTTGCGAATTGTCAGACGGATGGGCGACGCCATGCCGGGCGAGAAACGGTTGGATTGGATCGAGCGGATGATTAAGAATAATGACTCGGACGTCCGCGCTGCGGCGGTGCGAGAATTAGCCTTGCAAATCTTGTGGTACCCTCAGACCGCCCGTGCATCGGTCGCCAGGCTGAGCACCTGGCTGGAAACGCCAAGACAGGAAGGAACTACCCGAACTTCCGACGCCGCGGTGGCATTTCCAGCGTTCCTGTTCGATGAAGCGGAGAACAAATTCTTCGATCCGGCGCGGGGCACGTCCCCTTTGCTGGCTTCGTTGAAAAGCGCAAGCAGTGGCGACCAGACGGTCAAAGATTTTTGCAAAATGGCCATGGAGGAGGAGCGATTCGGGCAGATTGCCGGCCACTTCTTGCTCTCCGAGCAGATTCCTTCGGAGGAGCAATCCCCATTCGCGATAGCCCTGGCCCTCTATCAAAGCGCACTCGCACTCCCGGACGCTGAGCTGGGCGTGGCCTTTGAATTGATGGACAGTGCATTCAAGCCCCTCTTGGCAAGTGATCAGCACAGGGTGCGGTTTTGGTGGCAAGAATTCGCTGATCAGTGCCGAAAGACGGCAGAAGGCACTGACCGGGATTCTCCCGAAGGCCGGCGGCGCCGTGAAAGCTTGAATCGTAATTACGAAGTCGTTAAAAGTCTGATCCGTCATTGAAGAGCCCCTATGAGCACCCCACCCTTCCAGCTCGTACGAAAAGGAACCGAATTGAAAGATTCCCTACGGGAATTGCGCGTGGAGATCCATCCTCCCAACCCAAATATGTTCCTGCCGCTTCTCTTGACGCGCCAGAAGTTTGTCGTGCCGCGAGAACACTTTCTCAATCCGATCGACATGGATGGCAAGCCACTGCGCGCCCGCATTCAGGAGACAGACGAGATAGTGGAAGTTTATCCGGAGTTCCGGCTAACTGGTGTGGAGGAAGGTGACGGAGGCAAGCGCCTCGCCGTCGCGCTTTACCACGGTTACGAACAACAGATTCCGACCTTGCGCGAATTGCTGGATGGCATTTTTCGCAGCTTCCTTGGCCACCACCCCACCGCGGACGAACTGGAAAGAATCGCGGGGCGAGATAAGCGGGCTTACCAGGAACTACGGAAGCGCGTGGCGGCCGACTTGGGGTTGCTTGTGGAATGGAGTCTGCAACCGGAGCCTAAGACCGCCGAATGGCTGCGAAAACTGGTGGATATGTCCCCGAAGTCCACTGTCGCGACTTATAACGAGGAACTGCCCTCCACCAAATTTAGCCTCGCTTTCTCCATGACGGTCGAACGTGCCAGCATGTCTAATCTGCACCGCTTGCAACGCCGCGCGAGATTGAACCTTGCGCCTCAGCAGGAGTTTGAGCGGATCTTCGAGCGTGTCAGTGAAATAACAAACCCGGCGTTCAGGGCCGTTTGGACGGGGCTGAATGTCTGGAACCGGGATCTGGTGCGAGAGCTGGCTGTTGATGGCTTCGCCAAAGTAGTGGCGGAGCGCTTGATGAAAGAGATGGGCTACGTGGTCAGGTTTTCCGATTTCGTACCGGAACCCAACGAGGACGCGATTACGAACATAAAGCACGTCTCATCGCAGAAAATGCTGCAGGAGGACTATAACCGCGCCAAAGAAGTCCTAGATAAATTGAAGGAGCTGCGACAGACCGAGTTGTTACGAACAGAAGGCAATTTCGAGAAGGCTCAGCGTTTCGAGGAAGGTATAAAGCAAGCGGACGGAGAAGTTGTGCTCGCTCGAGAACCGGCTCCTGGCCGGCAATCTGCAAGAGCTAAACGTGCTGCAGACAGCCAAGCCTGGCGTTCTGGAAGACCTTCGGCAGAAGTTTCGCAGTGCGCTCACCTTAGAGGACAAGGCCAGCTCGGAAGAGAGGTACGGCCAGCCAGATTGATTCGTGCCATGGCTACTCGGAGTTTTATCTGTGAAGACGAATTTTGCGGGAGATTCCGCGAAGACATAGCACTGGATACTGGTTTCGGTTGTCCGCATAAGCGCTGCTTGGGGCACAAACTCCTCGTAACTCCGCCCCCTTTGCCGGCGCGTCCGTTCTGGAAAACAGAGCGGTTTCTCACTGGGATGACATTGCTCATGGTGGCTGCGTTTGTCATCGCGCTACTCATCCAAGCCGCCCAGCGCAAGTCGACGGACGTACCGCCGGAGCGCAACGCGCGCTTTGAAGTCCAATCGCTAGTAGCTTCCGCCGAAAACCTCTTGCGTCTTTGGCGGGCTAAATTGGTGGCAGTGGATACCGCCCAAACCAAATGGGTGAATGGACAGCGCGTGACCGCCGTTGGCCGCACATCCGAGGGGGCGCTGGATCGGATTAAGCTAACTTACCAAGAGCAACGTCGTTTTGACGAGATCGTTCAGCAAAAAGAAAAAGAGATTGTCGCGGAAATGTCCCGCTATCAGGAAATCATCAACCGTGTGACGGCCTTTCCGCCCGCCACAATTCGGGCGGTGTTCGTATCGTTGCAAAAAAGCGATGGATTTTCCTCGCGCGGAGAATTGGCTATTGGCTTAGCGGAGCGACATGCACAACAGCAAAGGGAAGGGCGATTCGAACTAAAGCTGGTTTATTCCGACTACGAAAATTCCGCTCTGCGCTGATTCATATGAAACGACTTACAAGAACTTTTCTTTGCGGACTAGGATCGGTATTGCTCGGCGCAGGTTGCGCTACCACAAGCGACCCCAACGTCGATAGCATTGGATTCAGTCCCGAGCGGGCAGAACGTGAAAGAATCGCTCCACGACAAGCCCGGCTACAGCGCGAAGCAGGGGGTGCGGAAGCCGAACGGATTCGTTCACTCGCCTTAAAGCAAGAACTGCAGCAGAACGAAAATAGGCGTCAATCCGACGAAAATGCGATTCGCCGCTTGAGGGTGCAGATAGCAGCGGGCGAGCGTGAACTCAAGAGCCTCGACAATCAGGTAGCTGCGGTCCGCGCACGCGGCGAGGAGGATGACCGACTGATCCAGGAACGCAACCTCCGGCAGGACGAAGTGGACCGGTTGACCGCTATGCTGCATCAACTTTTACAAAATGAATAACCTCCCTCCCTTGCCATGAAATCTCTAAGTCTCGTTCGATGCATCTTCCTAATTACAGCGGTCACTTTACATAACGCCAGCGCGGCCACAGGCGATCCAACCGTGCGACGCGCGCGCGCCAAATTTGAGACTCGTAATACCTACACCCAAGGAGTTATTGGAGGGGCCACTATTGGGGCTGCCATCGGAGCGGTGTTGGGTGGTCTACTTGCCGCCAGTCAGAAGCAAAATGTCGCTCAAGGGGCGGGTATTGGAGCATTAATCGGGGCCGGAACAGGCGGGATTGCCGGTCACCAGTACGCCGACCAAAAGGTGAGGCAACGTCGCGAATACCTGGCTAGGGAGAATGCTCTTGAGAATGGGATCAAGAATGCGAAGTCCACACGGCTTGCAGCCAATGATTTCAATCGCGTGCTTGCTGGCCGCCTACGAGAGGCCCGGCAGCAATCGAGGGCCGGCACGCTAGCCGATGCGCGGGCTGTCCAGTCCGCGTTGAACCGCGAAATCGCTCGCCAACGTCAGACATTGGCCAACACTGTTATGTCCGGACCAAACCGGAGCGAACTCAACTCCGAAATCCAAGGGCTTGTTAGAGAACAGCGACAACTTCAAAGCAACATCGATCGTTTCGCCGGGTCTATACCATCAGTCCGGCCTTCCGACTAAGACCGGACATCGATGTACCCTCCGACTAGGGTCCTCCAAGCGTCTAATTAAAAATTAGTTAGCCGGCAACAACGCGCGCAGTGTAGCGCAGCGATTAGTTCGCGACAAGCGCACCGGCTACAAGCGGGAGCGAACGTCCACCGTAAGCGGCTCGGCCGTCTCGAGGTTCTTGATCACGGTGCTGAGGTAAACCGATTCCGGATAAAACGACTTGTACTTGGTGATCTCGGCCCGGTTCATGACGCGGAAGCCATAACGCTCGAACATCTTTTCGCCCCGCCTGCTCGAGAAGGTCACGATCTGCCCAAAAACCTGCCTTTCGCCGCAGCGATACAGGTAACTCAAATAGGCGCTCATCAGGGAGCGGGTGGTCGACATCTTTCGCGCTTCGGGCAGGAGGTTGATGTGAAAATGGGGCGTTCTCCGCGGCGCGGCCGGGACTTCGCGCCAGCCGTGGCTCAACACCCAGCGCACAAACAAACGCGAGCGCTCATTGTAACGGCGATAGCGCAGCAGCGCCCGAAAACCGAGGACGAGATTTTGCTGAAAAGAGTAGAGCTGATTGAGCAACGGCCGGCGGCAACCGAGCAAATAGCCGCAAATCTCCCCTTCCAGTTCGATCACGAACGACGATTCCGGTTCATGGTCGGTGTAATAGGTGGTGAGAAAATCCGCGAAGAGTTCGCGGTCTTGATAGACCGGATCGATCGGCTCGCCCAGAAAACCTGTCTGGCAGCAAAGTCGGCGCACGGCCGCGCGGTCCGAGGCGCGGTAGCTGCGAATCACAAATGCTTTTTCGTCCTTCATGGGCCTGGCTGCCGGTAGTTTGCGCAGACCTCCCGGTAAATGCAAAGCACTCCCTCAAAAACTCGTGGCCAGGAAAAGCGCTCTGCTGCCACCCCCGCCGCCATCGCGCCCAGGCTCTTGAAATCTTTGCGACAAAACTCCTCGATCGCATTGGCCAGGGCCTCCGGCGTGTTTTCCCGCGCCCACGATTCCTGTCCGTGAAAAATGATCCGGTCCATCGACGAGCCGCGAATCCCGACCACGGGCGTGCCACAAGCCTGGCTCTCGAGGGAGACCAAACCAAAGGTCTCCTGAACGCCCGGGTGAACAAACACATCAGTCGCACGATAATAGCGGGCCAGCTCCGCTGAATCGGTGCAGTATTGGATCCATTTCACATTCCCGATTCGTTCCTGGAGTTGACGAAGCCGCCCGCGCTGCGGGCCATCGCCGATGACGAGCAGCTCGAATTCATCCGGCCTGCGCCTCGCCAGTATTTCGAAAGAGGCGAAAAGCGTCTCGGTGTTTTTTTCCTGAGCGAGCCGTCCTACGTACAGAAGAAGTTTTCGCTCCCGGGCGAAACCCAAAGAATTTCGGGTCTGGGCGGAATCATCGGGAGTTGGACAAAACCTCTCCGTATTCACGCCGAGGTTTACGACCCGCACATTGCGCACGCCCCAATCTTTCAGGACGTCGCCCAATTGCGGCGAAGGGACGAGCGTTGCCTCGAATCGATTGTAAAGCTCGCGCACATATTGTTGCGCAACAGGACGGAGGATTCTGGCTGGCCCGCGCAAATAAGCTTCTGAAAAATGCGAATGGTAAAAGCCAACGACCGGGATTTTCAGCAATCGGCCCGCGGAAATCGCTTTCCAGCCGACCTGGTAGGGATCGCCCGACTCGATGATATCTGGCCGCTCGCGCTCGAGAATTTCCCCGATGGCACGCAGATTGAGAAGAGCGCGATAGCGCGCCGAGCGGGAAACCAGCGGTGAACGAATCGCGTAAATTCGGGAACGGTTTCCCGCAACTACTTCCGTTCTTTCGCCAGGAATGACGAGAATATGTTCGTTCTCCGGCGTGTGCGTTTGGATGTAGTGGATCTTTTCGTGGACGTAGCGCTTCACGCCGCCACTGCGCGGAGAATAAAACTGCGTGAGATCGCAGATCTTCAAGGGATTTGCGATTTGCGATTTGCGATTTGCGATTTCGCAAGCGTGGCCGACGCGGTTTTCTTGGATGCTGCCGTAATCGCGACAATTTCTCCGGCTTCTGTTAGCAATGGCTGGATCTGCGCGGCGGGCAGCAATGAGCCTTCGACAATCAATTCGAGCCAGAATGCGGTTTCGTCGGCTTCCTCTTCAACCGTTCCGAGCTTAGCGATGAACTCAGCTTTTGATCGGGAACGGCAAGCCGCTCGATAGTTCGCCGCGACCGACGTGCCACTCCGCATTACCTGGCTTGCGATGGCGCGTCCTTGAATGCTCTTCGGCAACGCGCCCACAAGCTTCATGATCCGCAGCGCGAACTGTTTGGTCCGCGCAATCATTTCGCGCTCGTTCATCCCTGTTCCCAATCGCAAATTGCAAATCGCAATTCGCAAATTCTCTACTTCTCCAAACCGCTCAAATACTTCTCCGCTTCCATGGCGGCGGCGCAGCCGGAACCGGCGGCGGTGACGGCTTGCTTGTAAACGCGGTCCGATACGTCTCCTGCGATGAAAACACCAGGATGTTTGCTCTCGGCTAAATGCCTGGCGATGAGGTAGCCGTCCGGGTCGGTTTCGAGTTTTCCTTTGAACGCTTTCGTGTTCGGGTCGTGACCGATCGCGACGAAGACACAGGCCACCGGCAGCTCCCGCTCTTCGTGCGTTTCCACGTTGCGCAACATCACGGCGCGCATTTCCCCCTTTTCGTCCGGGAGATACCTGGTCACGACGGTGTTCCAGATCGGCTCGATTTTCTCACAAGCAAGGACCCGGTCCGCCATGATCTTGGAGGCGCGCAACTTATCTCGCCGGTGGATAAGAAAAACTTTCGAAGCGAAACGGGTGAGGAAAAGCGCCTCTTCTGCGGCCGAATCGCCGCCGCCAATTACACACACGGGGACGTCGCGATAAAAAGCGCCGTCGCAGGTCGCGCAGGAGGTTAATCCATGGCCGACCAGCTTCTCTTCGTCCTCAAGCGCGAGCCACCGGGCCGCGGCGCCGCTGGCGATGATCAGCGCTCGCGTTTCCAGCCAGTTATCATCGTCGGTCTTAATCCGAATGTGGTCGTCGCGGCTCTCGAAATCAGTCACTTCCGAATAGGCAAAGCGGGCGCCGAACTTTTCGGCCTGCTCATGCATGTTCATGATCAATTGCGGGCCTTCGATGCCTTCTGGAAACCCGGGGAAATTTTCGACCAGCGTGGTCGTGGAAAGCTGCCCGCCCGGCTGGCGCCCTTCGAGCACGAGTGGACTCAGGTTTGCGCGGGCGGCGTAAATCGCCGCCGTTAAGCCAGCGCAGCCGCTGCCGACAATAATCACTTTCTCCATCTGATCACGTTAGCATGGCCCGCCCCGCTTCAAAGGCCGTGACTTCCATTGCCCGGCGCGAAGCCCGCTCTATTTTGCCCGATGCCGGAACTGGCCGAGGTGGAATTTTTTCGAAAGCAATGGGACAGCGGCCTGGGCCAGAAGATTCTCGCGGTGAACCTCCATCCGCGGAAAAGAATTTTTCGTGGGAGCGATCCGCGGAAGATCGTGGACGGATTAAGCGGCCGTCGCTTCCTGCGTTCTTTAGCCCGAGGGAAGCAAATGCTGTTCGAGTTCTCCGGAGGGAATTGGATAGGGATCCATCTCGGGATGAGCGGCAAATTGCGCACCGAGCCAGCCGGGTTTTCTCCCTGACAAACATGATCATTTCGTCCTGCAACTGAGGCGCCAGGCTCTGGTTCTGCGCGATGCCCGTCTCTTTGGGCGAGTGCGGTTTCATCACGGCAGGGACGAGCCGGCATGGTGGCGCGCTGGAGGACCCGACATTTCCTCCGATCAGTTCGATCGCCGTTTTGTGAACGCGTTCCTTGATCGTCACGCCCGGGCGCCAATCAAGGCGGTCATCCTGATGCAAGCTGGCTTCGTTGGAATCGGGAACTGGATGGCGGATGAAATTCTTTGGCGGGCGAAGATCGCGCCCGCGACTTTAGCCGGCTCTTTGTCCGGAGCCCAACGCACACGCTTGCTCCGAGAGACGCGCTTTGTCGCGAGCGAATCACTGCGCATTATCGGACCCGCTTTCTCTGATCCCCCGCCCGGTTGGCTGATTCATCAAAAGTGGAAGAGCAAAGGCGTGTGTCCGCGCCATCGGACTCCTTTGCGGAAGGAGATGCTGGGCGGCCGAACCACGGCCTGGTGTCCCCGCTGCCAAAAGTAGATCACCCGCCCCGTGAATCCCTCTCTTTTCGTGTGGGCTCCTCTAAATCTCCGCGGCAGGCCAAATTCTCGCTCGCCCCTCCCTTTGCAGAAGCGCGGCCAGATATGCTCGTGTCGCCGGCGCGGGAGAATCCTCAGCTCCGGAGGCCGGCTCTGTGAATAGCTCTTCGCAAAGCCGCCGCAGGCCTGCTCCATCATCGACATCGTACCAAGGAGGAAGCAGAAGCACGTTCAGTCCGTTTTCTTTCGCCCTCGCTATGGTCTGTTCCAGCACTCGCTCTGTGCTCCACGGAATGTTTTCAAAAAGCGCGGGCTGCGCTTTGTTGAAGCCGATCAGATAATATCCCCCGTCGTCGGAGGGGCCGAGGACCACCGTATCTTCGTGCGTTGAGAGAATTTCGACTGCTTGAGAAAAGGAGTGCGAAGGCACAGTCGGACTATCGGAACTGATTAAGCAAACTGCTTTGAACCCTAGCGAGAAAAGATCCTCTGTCGCGAAAATCAATCTCTCCCCGAGCGCGTCGCCGCGTTGCGGAACGAGGTCCATTTCCACGGGAAGGATTTCCTCGATTTCTTTCTCTGCCCCGCTCGGGGTGTAAATGGCTATCCCTCGTGCGTTTCCTCCCAGCGCAATTCTTCCGAGGGTGGCGGCGGTATCGCGCAGAAAACAAATACTTAGTTCCGCCGCTTCCTGGGGCGACAGCGGTGGCGTCAGCCGCGTCTTCACTTGTCCTGCCCGCGGGACCTTGGTCATGACCGCAAGAGCACAAAGGCCTTCTTGTCTGCCGTCCGGCTTGAGCAGATCGTTCCTGCGGTGACTCATCTGAACGGGGTCGGCCCTGTTTTCGGGGCGAGCTTCGGGTTCATGGCTCGCGGAGACAGAGTTCTTAACATGTTCTTTATGATTTGTACATAAACAGAGCCCTAATCCTTAATCATAACGCTGCGAACAAATAGCCCATTCCCGAGTTTCGTCCTCTCGTAGCGCGGCGCGCGAGCCTGTTGATAAAGGCTGAAGAGGGGCGGCATAGAACGTCTCGGCAGGGACAAGAGAAACGTTGTTTGGAGTTATTCTTTCTTGTTTGATTGTTATTAAGAGGGCGCTAAACGAAAAAGCTTAGCGTACGAGAAGAGGACGACAGCGCGAGGGTTGACGCGGGCAGAAGCCGACCGTAAGCGCAGCGCTGATGGGTTTGCTCGATGAACTGCACTCGCGGATCCTCTGTGGAGATGGCGCAATCGGAACCATGCTGCTTGAAGCCGGGCTTCCTCTCTCTCGGTGTTACGAAGAGCTCTGTCTGGCGGAGCCCAGACGAATTGAAGAGATTCACCGAGCCTATATCAGCGCAGGCGCGAGAGTGATCGAAACGAACTCGTTTGGCGCCAACGCTGTGCGCCTGGGAAGATTCGGGTTGGAAGAAAGGGTGGCGGAAATTAATCGCGCGGCGGCGGGGATCGCGAGCAAAGCGGCGCGGGGGAAAGAGGTTTATGTCGCAGGCAGCGTTGGCCCCCTTGGAATTAGTGCGGACGAAGCGCTTTCTCGCGGAATTGATCGGGGCGCTTGTTTTCGGGAACAAATTACCGCGCTTCTAGAAGGCGGCGTGGGCCTGATCTTCCTCGAAACCTTCGTCTCCTTCGAAGAAATGGAGATCGCGTTTCGGGCGCAGAAAGAGAGCGGCGCAGAAGTAACGATTTGTTCATTTAGCCCCAGGCCGGATGGGAAGATTTCTTGTGGAATGCTGTTGGAGGAAGCGTTGGCAAAGATGCGCGCACTGGGAGCGAAGATGGTGGGAGTGAACTGCATGAACGGTCCCCACGGCATGGCGCCATTGCTGCAACGCGTTTCGGCGCCCGGTCCGCTCGCAGCCTACCCGAATGCCGGTCACCCGAAATGTGACGAAGGTCGTTTCATCTATCAGGCAAGTCCGGAGGATTTCGCTCAGGCAGCGCGCGAGATGATTGCGGCGGGGGCTCGGCTGGTTGGCGGTTGTTGCGGGACAACTCCGAAACATATCGCGGCGATCGCGGCGGCGATCGCAGATTTAGAGGCAGGGCAAAGCAAGTCGGGACGCATTCTCTAGGCAAAGGCGGAAGAGGCCGAGTCTACTCCTGAGGCGCGCCGATTTGCGCGACGCGTTTGCAGCGATGAATGTCTGGCGATGGTTCAGATTCGCCGCGCAATTATCCTCCAGCTCAGCGGTCTGACTGTTCTCGCGATCTCGTTATTTTTTGTTTCGCGCATTTTTCCCATCGTCGATATTTTGGCCGCGGTTCAGCAACGCGTCATGCAGTGGGGAGCATGGAGCGCGATCTGTTACCCGTTGCTCTATGCCTGCTGTAACGTTCTCCTTCTGCCGGGTGGTGTGCTCAGTATCGGCGCCGGATTTTTCTTTGGACTCTGGTGGGGGTTCCTTATCGCACTCCTGGGAAATGTAGCGGGCGCCGCGATCTCGTTTTTCATTAGTCGTTGGATCGGGCGGCAATGGCTCAAAAGGAAATTGTTGCGAAATCGGACATTGTTTGCGCTCGAACCGGCGGTTGAGAGAGAAGGGTGGAAGATCATTCTTCTTAGTCAGTTGCACCCTCTCTTTCCTACCAGTTTGCTGAATTATCTGTACGGTTTGACCCGGATTCGGTTTCGAACGTGCATGCTTTGGGTCGCCATCGGACAGGCACCGGGTCTGTTTCTTTACTCTTATCTGGGAACTCTGGGTCAGTTGGGCTTAAACCTCGCGCGTGGGAAGACGCATCCTCGGGCGATCGAATATCTGGGTTTGGCTGGGCGGATTTGCGACAGCGGCGGTTGTTTTGGTCTTGTTGGGACGGATAGCGCTGCGACTACTACAAGAGGCTGAGACGAGACGCAGCCGCTCACGCCGCGATAGCAATCGCCCTTGAGCAGGACACACAAGATACTGTCGCTTAGATGGTTGAGATAACATAAGGCTTGATGACAAGCATTAGTTCCTCGTGGAACAAATGGAAGCACTTCAAAAGAATTACGACGTGATCGTGATCGGAAGCGGTCACGCGGGAGTAGAGGCGGCATTAGCTGCCGTCCGACTTGGCTGCTCGACCCTCTTGTTGACCCAAAACCTCGATACTGTCGCGCAAATGTCATGCAATCCCGCGATTGGTGGTCTCGCCAAAGGCCATATCGTTCGGGAGATCGATGCCTTGGGGGGGGCAATGGGGACAAATACCGATGCCACCGGGATCCAGTTTCGAATGCTGAATCGCACAAAGGGCCCCAGCGTTCGTGCTCCGCGAGCCCAGTGTGACAAGAAGGCGTATCAATTCCGGATGAAGGCGGTCCTGGAGCGCACGTCCGGCTTGGATATTAAGCAAGCGACGGTTTCGAAAATCTGTTCGAACGGGATCAGCGTAACGGGGGTGGAAACCGACATTGGCATGTCTGTCGTGGGGAGCGCAGTGGTCGTAACGTCGGGCACATTCCTTCGCGGCTTACTCCATGTGGGCGAGAATTCGCGGCCCGGGGGCCGGATGGCGGACACAAGTTCCGGCTTGAGCGAATCACTGCGGCACCTCGGGTTCGATGTAGGACGGTTCAAGACCGGCACGCCCTGCCGCATTAGCAGTCGCTCAATCGATTTTGACCGCTGCGAAAAGCAGTTAGGTGATGACCCGCCCCCACGATTTAGTTTTTTGCCGTCGCCAGAATCGAGCGCAGATGACATTTTTACTTTGAATCGGCGGCCAGTTCCACATGGAACAAGCTGCCTGTTGGATCACTCATACGACGGCGGAAACCCATGAGATAATCCGCAAGAATCTCCACCGGTCCCCCCTTTATTCAGGGAGAATCGAAGGCACCGGCCCGCGTTATTGTCCCTCCATCGAGGACAAGATAGTTAAATTCATGGACAAGCCGTCCCACCAAGTTTTTCTCGAGCCCGAGGGCCGACACACCGAGGAGTTCTATGTCAACGGCCTCTCCACCAGCCTGCCGTACGATGTGCAAGTCGAGTTTATCCGATCAATTCCGGGTCTTGAGCGAGCCGAACTGATGCGACCGGGCTATGCGGTGGAATACGACTATTTTCCGCCCACCCAATTACACGCCACCTTGGAGACAAAGCGCTTGGAGGGACTTTATTTTGCCGGACAGGTAAACGGAACCTCGGGATATGAAGAAGCTGCGGCGCAAGGACTTGTTGCCGGAGCAAACGCTGCTCTAAAGGTCCGCGGGCGAAATCCATTCATCGTCTCCCGGCGCGAAGCATATATAGGGGTGATGATTGACGATCTTACCACCCATGGCACCGATGAACCGTACCGAATGTTTACCAGCCGCGCGGAGGAGCGACTTTCCTTGCGTCAGGACAACGCGGATCAACGGCTGACCCAAAAAGGATTCGAGTTTGGATTGGTCGACCCCGCCAGACACGCCGTATTTTGCGACAAGATGCGCGCTATCGAGAGACTGAGAACCTCGGTCGAACAATTGAGGATCCGGGATAAATCAGTCGCAGCCCTCATGAAAATGCCCGAGTTTCGTTTGGATGCTCTTCCCTCCCACATCCAGGAGCTGGCGCCGCCGGAAATTTGGGACTTGGTCGAGACCGATCTGAAGTACGAAGGATATGTTTCGCGTCAAGCTGGCCAGAATAAAAGGCTGGCGAGTGACCATGCCCGGCCCATACCCAGCGACATGGATTACGAACGAATCGGAGGTTTGAGGCGCGAAACGCGGCAAAAATTGGCGGCCGCCCGGCCCGACTCTATTGGGAAGGCTGGCCGGGTGAGAGGGATTACCCCAACGGACTTGTCCATTATATCTATTTGGCTTGCAAAGAATACGTTACAGTTTACAAACGACCCGAGACGACAGGATCGCGTCTTAGCCTGAAGCAATTCACTACCGTGTGGTTCCTAACGCTTGCAGTTTGTTGTGTTGGTTATCTGTTCGGATCTTTCCCGGCGGGCTATTTTGCCGGACGGATTGCGGGGGTTGACGTCCGGTCAGCCGGAAGCGGGAACATCGGCGCGACGAATGTTCTCCGCGTCTTAGGAAAACGCTGGGGTTACGCCGTTTTCTTTGTGGACGCGTTTAAGGGATTCGCCGCCGTCCGCGTTGCTTTCTTCCTGGCCGAGCACCTCGCGTTCGCGCGCATGCACGCAGTCTACTTTGCGATCCTGGCGGCGGTCATGTGCGTCGTTGGACATAACTTCCCCATCTGGCTTCGATTCAAGGGAGGCAAGGGCGTAGCGACCTCGGCCGGCGTGGTTTTCGGCCTGATGCCGCTCGCGGCTATGATCATATTCCTGGTCTGGGTAGTTGTCTTTGAGATTACGCGCTACGTCTCAGTGGCGTCGATCGTCGCCGCATCAGCGCTGCCGGTGTCGGTCGCTTTGCTCCTCCACTGGGAAATAGTTGAAGGCGCCGGGCTTCTCTATTTCTCCACGATCCTGGCGATTTTGGTCGTGTGGAGGCACCGCTCGAATTTTTCTCGTCTTCTTAAGGGAACGGAACAACGCTTCACCCGCAAATGAACATTCGGCAAACTGCCATCGTGGGAGCGGGCGGCTGGGGGACCGCGCTCGCGCTTCTCTGGTCGAAACAAGGAAACGAAATCACCCTTTGGGGCCACGATCCTGCGCGAACGGAGAAGGTTCGGGCCACCCGCGAAAACCCGGACTATCTCCCCGGGGCCAAGCTTCCTGAGTCAATCCGCGTTACGAGCGACATCGCCGATTGCGCGAATGCGGATCTGATTGTCTTCGTCACGCCCTCGATCGCCTTGCGGTCCGTCGCCCAACAACTGCGCGCTTCGCTCTCCAGACACCAAGGCTGTGCTTTTGAGTGGAACAAAAGGCATCGAACACGGCACCGGCATGCGGATGAGCCAGATTCTCGAGGAAATTTTCCCGCAAAACACCGTCGCCGTTATCTCCGGTCCTAATCTGGCCGTGGAAGTTTCACGCGATCTTCCCACCGCCACCGTTCTCGGATGCCCGGTCGCGGAATGTGCCGAGGAACTTCAACGACATTTGGGCAGCGAACGTTTCCGCATTTATTCGAGCGATGAAACCATCGGCATCGAGCTGGGTGGCGCGTTAAAGAATGTTTTCGCGATTCCCGCTGGCGTGAGCGACGGCTTCGGACTCGGCGACAATTCGAAAGCGGCGCTCGTGACCCGTTCACTGGCGGAGCTCTTGCGTCTCGGCACCGCGATGGGCGGAAACCCGCGGACCTTCTATGGATTGAGCGGCGCCGGCGATCTGATCGCCACCTGCTTCAGCCAGCACAGCCGCAATCGGCGCGTGGGAGAAAAGCTCGGACGCGGCGAGACGCTGGAGCAAATTCTCTCCGGCACGCACATGGTGGCGGAGGGAATTCCGACCGCAAAAAGCGCGTACGAATGCGCCCGAAAGCTCAACATCGAGACGCCGATCATCGACCAGATTTATTCCGTCTTTACGAAGGGAAGCGGCCGGACCAGGCCCTGCAGGAGCTTCTCGGGCGAGATCAAAAAGCGGAGCGCGTCTAAGCGGAAAACTACGCTGCGCGAAATCTGTCCGATTACCTCCGGATAGAGTTCGCGCTCGGCGACCTGAATCCGGGCGTGCAAGGATTCCGCAGTGTCGTTAGGCAGAACCGGCACTTTTCGCTGCGCGATAATTTCCCCGCTGTCGATTCCGGCATCGACGAAATGAACGGTGCATCCCGTCATTTTCTCGCCGGCCGCCAGCGCCTGCTTCCACGCTTCCATGCCGGGAAACTTTGGCAGGAGCGAAGGATGAATATTGATGATCCGGCGCGGAAACGCGTTGAGCATCGGCTCCTTGAGCACGCGCATGAAACCGGCGAGGACCACCAGGTCCACGCCCGCGTCCTCGAGCATTTTCACCAAATCCATCTCGACCGCCGGTTCGAAGCGGGTGCGAAATTTGCCGGGCGGCAAATAGGCGTTCGGCACGCCGAATTCGCGCGCGATCTCCAGAATCCCCGCGTCGAACACATCGGAGACAACCAGGCGCGCCTCCGCCGCCAGTTTCTGCCCGCGAATCTGCTCGAGGATCGCGCGGCAGTTACTTCCTTTTCCCGATCCAAGAATTCCGATCGCGAGGCGGCTCATTCGGATGGAAGTTTTTTCATTCGTTCGATCAAACTCGAAGTCGAATGGCCCGGCTCAAACGGCAGGATCCGAATCTCCGCGCCGATTTTTTCCAGCGCCGCCCGTTCTTCCGGGTGCAACGTCGCCGGAGTGTAGTCGCCGCCTTTGACATAAATGGCGGGACGCACTTTTCCGATCAGGTTTGTCACACGCACCTCCGGAAAAATGACGACATAGTCCACGCAAGCGAGCGCCGCGACGACTTCAGCGCGGTCGCTCTCCGGGTTCAGGGGGCGGCCCGCCCCCTTCAGCGCCCGAACGGAATCATCGCCGTTGATCGCGACGGCGAGCGCGTCACCGAGCGCACGCGCGGCCTGGAGATAGCGAACGTGTCCGGCGTGCAGCAGATCAAAGCAGCCATTCGTCAGCACAAGCTTGCGGCCTTGCCCGCGCAACGAGTCGGCGACGGCCGCGAGACGATCTGGATCGAGAATTTTTTCGCTCATGGCGCGGCTACCACAAACTGCAACGCCCGCGGCAGCACCTCAAACTCGGCCGGTTGGTTGCCGACCAGTTCGCCGTCCACATTGAACCACATTCCTGGTCGAGAATTCACGGTTACCTTTGCCGCGCGGCGGAAAACGATCGCATCGCTGGAGAGATGATTGCCGAGCGCGACCTGCGCGGCAAGGAGCGCGAGCTCGGCGGCCGAGCGTTCCTGGATCAGAATGATGTCGAGCAATCCGTCATCGATCGAGGCCTTTGGCGCGATCAACGTGCCGCCGCCGACGTAGCGCCCATTGGCGATCACCACGTTATACAAGCTGAGAGTAAGCTGTTTCCGTTTGCCCAGCGACACCTTGGTGCGATAGGCGCGCAACTGCGGCAGCGCCGCCACCGCGCAGCGGAGATAAGCGAGCGGACCCCAGGTCTTCTTCATTTTCGGTCGTCAACTTTTCATCCACCAGCCCACTGAATCCGCCCGCCGAAACGTTCACGAAATAGCGCACTCGATCGCTGGTCACCCGCACCAGATCGATCGCGCGGGTGTGGCCAGCCGCGAGCAATGCGATCGCTTCATCGAGGTCGGTGGGCAGGCCGAGCGTTCGCGCGAAATCGTTGCCGGTGCCGAGCGGGATCAATCCCAGGCGGACTCGCGAACCATTCTCACCGATCCCGTTGACGACCTCGTTCAAGGTTCCATCGCCGCCCGCGGCCACGATCATCTCACAGCCCTGCCGGAGCGCCGTCCTGGCGAATCGCGCGCCGTCGCCCTTTCGGGCCGTCAGGCGCACCTCGACATCGGGTAGGTGCCGAATGCGTTTCACAATCGCCGCGACTTTCCCGGCCGAGCCCGCCTTCGGATTGAGGATTACAACTGTGCCGGCCATTTTTCGCCCGAAATCGAATCGAAACAGAGTGGGCCAGTGCGCCAGCTGGCGCAACTCAGCTCTCGGAGCGCGGAATTGCGGCAGATTTTTCGCGCACCAAATCCCAGCGCCACACCGTCCCGTCTTCGGGGTGTTCAACCTCGCCGGTGAATGTGAAGCCGCATTTCAACAAGACCCGCGTCGAAGCGTTGTGTTGGGGAAGGGTGTGGGCTTTGATCGTGCGAACCCGCCCGCTCGCGTCGGCGACTGCGATCAACTTCCGGGCGGCTTCCGTGGCATAGCCGCGATTCTGGTAGCCGGGCGCGATGCCGTAGGCGATTTCCACTGTGTCCTCAGCATCGGGCGGTCCCGTAAAGCTACACTGGCCGATCACGGTTTCGTCCCCGACATGAACAACCGCGAAGCCGTCCTTCCACGGATCAGGCGCGGCCGGGCCATTCAATCGCTCGAGGAATTCCGCGGAAACCTCAGGCCCTGCCAAAAAATCCCTCACGCCCTCTGCGACCCTGATGCCAAAGCGACGCTCGTAGACGTCAGCTCCCTCGAGGAGCGCGCGAAAGTGATCCGGCGTTTGGGAAAGGAGGCTGATTCTTGGCATGACTTCCAGCAAGGGTCGAGGTGGCGTAGTAATTCAAACGGCCGGCGAACTGCGAAAGTCGTTTGGACTATTGTCCCTGCTTCCTGGCCTCCTCGTCCATTTTCTTTCTCAAGCTGAGCGGCCGCATGTCGGTCCAGACGTCTTTCATGAAGGCGAGGCATTCTTCCTTTGGCCCGCTCTTGCCCGCATCCTTCCAACCTGCCGGGTTCGTTCGATCCGCGGGCCAGATTGAGTATTGCTCTTCGCCGTTGATGATTACTCTAAAGATTTCGGTTTCCCCTTGTTTGTTGTGATCCATGGCGAGTTGATCCTTCGATTTGTTTGCCTAATTGGCTCCAAGAAGCAAAAAGCATTTCACGGAATTCGCTTTGGCAAAAGGCCGTGCCGACCCAACTCGTGGCGCTATCGCGGCTGAAAAATCTGTGTATCGTCGCGGCATGGAAGCTCATGATCTCCTGAACGTCGCGGACGACGAAGCGATGCCAGAAAACGACGAACAAAACGGCGGCGCCGTCTTCGTTTTGTCGAATCGCCCGCTCGTTCCACAGGAATTGCAGGAGCAATCGCGCGGCCCCATCCGCGATTACGAAAACCTCGGAGAACTTCCGCGTTCCTATGGCCGGCCCATCCTCTTCGGAATCGCGCGGGATCCACACACGCTCTTTGCCTATTGGGAAATCGATTGGCCGACGGCTTTTGGGAACAAGCCCCCGGCCGATCGCAAAGTGCATCTCCGGGTTATTTCCGAGGATGGGAGTGAGGACACCAGAGTGACGGTGGAGCCGTTTGCGGGAAACCAGTGTGTCGCCGTTTCTCAGGCTCGCAGCAGTTATCGCATCGAGCTCGGTTATCATGAGCCTGCGGAGATTTGGAATTCCGTGGCGACCTCGGACGCGATCGCAACGCCGCCGGACGATGTTTCGGAAGACGAAGCCATCGATGTCGCGACAATTCCATTTCATTTGAGCTTCCAGCGGATGGTGGACGCTTTCCGTGCCTCAAAATATGATGGCGACGCCCTGATTGAAATTGTCGGTCGCTTGCAGGAGCAGGCCGATAATGGCGGAGAGGCGGATATGGCGCCGGCTGATCGCGAGCTTCTCCGAGCAATCGATTGGAGCTTGGCCGCGACCGACGCGGAGCAACGGTCCCGCCTAAAAAAGTTCGAAAACACGTTTGCGACGCGCCAGCGGATCGAATCGATCCTGGGCTTTGGCGTCTCGAGCAAAATGTAGTTACAGTTGCGTGGCCTGCGGGCGTTCAGCTCGGATACATGGCTTTACCGCGACAGAGGGCGATTCTCGGCTCGGCCAGGATTTTTCTCGATCATGTCGTCGATGACGTGCTCTGGCACCAATGAGCGCAGGGCCTCGAGATCGACGACTTCCGCGGTCGAGATGGGCAATCGGTAGGTCTTGCCCTTGAAGTCGAAGGCGAGCATCAGCAGACGCGGGCCCACATGCCTGTCGGCGCCCTGCGTCAACCACTGCCAGTTCGTAGCCGCCGCCGATGGCATGACAAAACTGCGCCCAGGTCCAAAGAGACCGACCGTACGAACCGTCACGGTTTCACCCTCCACACTCAACTCGGTGACCTGTCCTTTCCCAGCCATGGCGACGACCACAGCGACGAGGAGCGCGACCATGATCCACACACCGCCGAGACATCCGAAAAAGGCCATGAACTCCCTGCCTATCACGAGCCCCGGCACGAGCAGGACCAGGCCAAGACCGGCGAAAACGAAGACCCACTTCGAGAATGCGGTTGGTTTGCGGAAAATGATGCGATTCATTACGGAGACAGGTCCCCCGATTTTCGTCTGATCAGTGGTTGAACGTGTCAGTTGCCCGGACCGGGGAAGCTGCTGACAAACTGCACGGTGAAATCCGGGAACGAATTGACCATCTCGATTTTGTAATCAGGGAACGAATCGACGATCTGCCATTGGCCGGGAGAGGTCGGAAAGCTCTCCACGATCTGGACCCGAAGATCGGGAAAACTCGTCACGGCCTGGACCTTGTAATCAGGAAAGCTTTTCACGTACTGAATGCGTCCGTGGACTTTTGAAACATTCGGCTTCTTTTCGCCGGCCCGGACGCCGGGAAGAAGCAGAGTTACCGCGGCAGCCAGGATGAGCACCACTCGTTTCACGCTAGGTAAGGCTGGACGCAGCTGGATCTTCATTGGCCTCTCTATCAGCGAGATAAATTTTTCTCGAGCGTTTTGCCAGAATAAAGGACACCACCTTTCATTACACTTTCGATGTCCGAAGTGTGGGCGATATCCTCGATCGGGTTTGATTTCAGGATGACAAGATCCGCGAAATTGCCGGGCGCGATGGCGCCGACTTTCGGAGGCGCGGAGGAACGGAAGCTCGTCCCTCCAGTCGTGTCGAAGACCCGGGCGGCGTTGGTGGTCGCGCACTGGAGAATCTGCATCGGAGTCAGGCCGGCTTCTTTCATAAGCTGAAATTCACGGAAAAGCGCCGGGCCGTGAATGGTGCCGATGTTTCCCGCGTCGGTTCCGGCGGCGATGGTCACTCCGCCGTCCGCCAACGTCTTCAGGTTCTTGAACGCGATGTCGTAGGTTTTCTGGATGCGATCGAGGACGGCCTCGGGATTCGCGACGGCGCTCTTGATGCGCTCCGGAACCTTGTCCGCCGGAATTTTTGTAACGTCGAGCGATGCGATCACTTCGGGGTTGCCCCACGCCTTCTCTTCGGGCGTGAGATTCAGCTTGTTCGCGAAGGCGCGGCCGTAGCGCTCGAAAACGACAAGCGTCGGCGTGAGAATCGTGCCACGTTCCTGCAAGAGCTTGACGAAGGCCGCGTCGACCAGTTTGTCGTTCACGCTGTGGACGAGAAGATCGGCGCCTTCCTCGACCGAGGCCCGGGCGGCCTCGAGCTCGGTGGCGTGCACCGCGACGCGCAGTTTGCGCGCGTGGCTTTCTTCGATGACGGCGTGAACGATGGGCCGGAAGATTGCCGCACGTTCTGCATCGGATTGACCGGCCGCGGGTGATGGCGATCCGCCTTCGCCAGGCTTCGACGCGATACGTTCAGCCGGCGGTGCCGGCGGAACGATATACCAGATCTTGACGTAATCAGGATTCTTCGTGGCCAGCTTGCGCACCATTTCCCGGGCTTGCTCGGGCGTGTCGATCTTGACGATGGGCGGATCCCCGAGATCGAGTTGCGGGCGTGAGACGCTGGAAATGAGCGGGCCGGCCGCGGCGACCCGCGGGGCTTTCGCGGTTGAGTTCGCGATGCGTCTCGCCTCGAAATTCCAGAATGGACCGCCGACATCGACCACGGAGGTGATTCCGCACTGAATGTAACGCGAGAGCGCGTCGGGCAAGTTACGTTTGACCCACGCGACCTCGTCTTTGTATGGCCGGATGGCCGTCAGATCGACGGCGTCGGGGCGCGTGTAGATGTCGCCGGACTGAAAAAAGTGGACGTGCGTGTCGATGTAGCCGGGCAAGATGAATTTGCCTTTGCAGTCGATGATCTGTGCGTCCTTGGTCGGGAACTGCGTGGCCTGGTCCCCCACGACGCTGATGCGGTCGCCCTTGATCAGGACGAGCGCATTCGGAACAACCTTCTCCGTCCCGGGGTCGATTAGTGTGCCGTTGACTAGGGCGATTGTACTCTCGGGATTTGCGTCGAGCGTGGGCGCCGCTCCGATTGCAAAGGCCAGGCAGGCGATCAGACAAGACCACTTCATGAGCGACAGATTCCTCGACTTCGGGCGGAATGACAAAAACGATTTTGCTGCGTCTCGTGACTTGCCGCGGGGAGCGGGACAGACTGGGCGTAACAAAATTGTTACAAGACTCGGCTTGCAAGAGGCCCTCCGAGAGTCGTTTCTGACGTTCGACGCTCGCGCTGACATGACGGAAATATCAGATTTTTGCTTTGAGCAATCCCCCATTACGCCCGAAGGTTCAGCCAGATCGATATTCGATAGCCAACATCCACGAGGAGAAATTCATATGCTTGACCCGAAATCAACAAATCGCCCCGCCACGAAAATCCCAAGCGTTGTCTTGGGATTTTTGCTTTGTCTCTCAATGCCTTTCCTCGCCTCGTCCTCGCCCAACGCGGCCAAGACAGCGGTCGAGTCGAGTCCAAAGGTAAATGTGCCGCAACCCGACATTGTCATCATCGCGCCCGGCTCGGCTTATAAGCAGAAGAACTTTATCTCGGACATTCCTGGTTTCGGATTGGTTCTGGATCCGCTCCTGGTCAACCCGTGGGGGATCTCAGCAACCGCCAGCAGCCCGTTCTGGATCTCGAACAATGGAACGAGCACCACGCAACTCATCCGCGGCGACGTCGCAGGGACTCCAGTGGTTCTCAATCCAAGCCCACAGACCATTACCATTCCGGGCGGCTTGCCCACCGGAACAGTGGCGAACCCCACCGCCACGGATTTTGTCCTTCCCGGAGCGTGCGCAAGTGCGCCGTGCGGTGCGAATTTCCTTTTCGCTTCGATTACCGGGAACATTACCGGATGGGACCCGAACGCGCCCGCCGCCGGTTCGACGACGGCGGTAATCGCCTCGAGCCATCCAGGGCATGTCTACACCGGGCTCGCCATTGCCAATAACGGAACCAATCATCTCTACGCCGCCGACTTCGCTAACGGCACGATTGACGTTTTCGACAGCAGCTTCGCCCTCCAGCCTGCAGCATCGTTCCCGTTTGTGGATCCGACCATCCCGACCACGCAGGGAAATACTTATCATGCCTACAACATCCAGGCCGTCGGCAGCTCGCTCTATGTCCTGTACGCCAAAGTTGACCCCCAAACTGGACTGGCAGAGCCAGGAGTCGGCAACGGGTTTGTCCGCCGGTTTAATACCAACGGTGTGAGGGACCTCACCTTCGGGATCAATAATGGAGCGCTGAATGCGCCTTGGGGAATTGCCCTCGCTCCCGCCAGCTTTGGCATTTTTGGTGGCGCTCTCATTGTTGGCAACTTCGGCGAAGGCAATCCGAGCATTCACGCTTACAATCCGACCACGGGCGCTTTCCTGGGCACAATCCAGGATGAATCGGGCAACGGAATCGAGATCGACGAATTGTGGGCGCTCCAGGTCGGCAACGGCGGTAGTGGCGGCGACGTAAACACCATCTACTTCACCGCCGGCACCGCCGAGGAGGAACACGGACTTTTCGGTTCGCTCAAGCCGACCACAACCTCGGCCACCTCGCTTATTCAGTTCAGCACGGACTCTTATGTAATCAGTGAAAGCACCGGTAAAATTCAGGTCACCGTAACCCGGGCCGGAGACGCCTCCGGTTCGGCGACGGTTAACTACAACACGTTCGACGAAAGCCAGGTCGATCACGCCTCGCAAAAATCCGATTACGAAATCGCCCTGGGCCAGGTGAGTTTCGCGCCCGGCGAAACGAGCAAAACCTTCGAGATCCTTGTCCAAAATGACAATTTTGACGAAAACGACGAGACCATCGACCTGGCGTTAAGTAATCCGATCGGCGCTGGCCTTGGCCTGGGCACACCAAACCATGCCGAGGTGACCATTCTCGACGACGACACGGGTGCGCCCAACGTCAACCCGATCGACGACGCGCAGTTTTTCGTGCGCGCGCATTACCTCGATTTTCTCAATCGCGAACCGGATTCGGCGGGCCTCGCTTTCTGGACTGGCCAGATTACATCGTGCGGCGTGGACCCGCAGTGCGTTGCGGTGAAACGGATCATGGTCTCAGCTGCGTTCTTTCTCTCGATCGAATTCCAGCAGTCGGGCATGGCGGCCTATCTGACGCACCGAGCCGCCTACGGCAATACGACGTCGGGCTCTCCGGGGCCGGTCTTGTATGGCAATTTCATGCGCGATTTGCAGGCCATCGATCGTGGTGTGATCGTCGGCCAGCCGGGCGCGGACGCGCAGCTCGAGGCGAACAAGCAGGCGTTCTACAACGATTTCGTGACCCGGCCTGAGTTCGTCACGAAATATCCGGCGACGCTGACCAACGAGCAGTACGTCGACAATTTGCTCGCGACGGCCGAGTTAACTCCCGCCCAAGTGCGGCTCTTCGTTGTGAACATGACCAACGATCAGGAAAACCCGCCGGTGATACCCACTGCGTCCGGCGGCGGCCCGCGGCCTGCGTCCTTTGGCACGGCGCACCTTCTCTTTAACGCCGCACAGACAGCCATGACGTTTACTTCCACCGTCAACAACATGGACTTCACGGGATCGCAAACGCCCGCCGACACCAACGACAACCTGACCGTCGCCCACATCCATGCCGGCGCCGCCGTTACGCCTGGGACAAATGGCCCGGTCGTCTGGGGGTTCTTCGGGAGTCCGTTTAACGATAACAACCCGAACGATCAAGTGGTCGCGGCGTTCAACAGCGGCGTGGGCGGCTCGATCAGCGGAAAATGGGATGCGCCTGAAGGAAATGCCACCACCCTTGCCGCGCAACTGGCCAACCTTCGCACCGGTCACGCCTACGTGAACTTCCATTCCGCCCAATTCAGCGGCGGCGAGATCCGGGGCAATCTTTTGGCCGAAAATTCATTCCGCGACTCGCTCGTCCTGGGTTTAAACAACGGGGACGAGACGCGCGCCACGGTGCTTCGACTCGTTTCCGAACAGGAAGAATTGAAGATCCGGCACTTCAACGCGGCCTTTGTCCTGATGGAATACTTCGGCTATCTCCGGCGTGACGCGGATACGGCAGGATTCAATTTCTGGCTCAACAAGCTGAACGCCTTTAATGGCAATTTCGTTAACTCCGAAATGGTAAAGGCCTTCATCACCTCGAGCGAGTACCGGCAACGGTTCGGCCCCTAAAGCCAGACGACTGTCATTTTAAAGCACGAACGTCTCGGCCATGAAGCCGCGTGACCGGCATTTCAGCTTGCCGCCTCACCCGTCGCCGGGATTATCGTATGTTGACGCGATGAGGGCCGTCTGTGTAGAAGGAGCGCGCTCCGGTCAGATCGAAAACATCTACTATTCCCGATACCGTTGAAGTTTCTCCGCCTCTTCCTCCCGTCCGGCAACGGTCGGCCGCAAAAACCGAACGATAGCTTCGACGTTTATCGCCGGAGGGCGCTAAATTTCTCCGGGGATCAAACCGGGCCGGATTTGAACGTCTGGTCGCCGGCGGATGCGGAAGGCTCCGTCGATGGGGCGGCCCGACTGGCGTCTGGGATGTTGCGGAATAATCGGCGCCTGCGCCGGCGCTTTCCGGCGGCGATGTCCGAGGGAGAAGATGGTCGCTATTGCGAGTGGTTATGCACCGCCGCCGCGGTGAAGATCGGCCTCTCGCGGCGAGCCATTGAAAACATTTCCACCGCGTTCCGGAGTGATCCGGGTAAACGCGTGCTCGAGCTCTACCTTCGCTCGCCCAAGATTCAGAGTCGCTTTCCGCATGGACTCCTGCCCCCGGGACAAAAGCGCTTCGTAAAGTGGCTCCTGCGCGAAGGCCGGGCGAAGCACAACCTGAGCGCCGCGGAAATTCTCTGGTTCCTGCATGAGACCGCCGAACAGGTGCCGCAGATGGTGTTTAAGACCTGGCTGATAAATCAGTCCTGGCAGGAACGTTTCCCGACAGGTCCTACCTCCTCGGGAAAGGAAGAATTCACGAGCTGGCTGCGCCAGGAATTTCCGGGGTGCGCTGCCTTCGCCTCCCGGAGTGCACTGGATAAGATCGTCTCGGCAGCAGAAGAAGTGCTCCTGCATCCAGCAAGCGCCGCTTCGGCCAACGGACCTGGGGACGACAAATCTAACGGGCCACGCTGGCCATTCGTCTCCAACCAGGCGGAGGGACAATTGCTCCGTGGGGTGAACATCCTGAGCCATTTCAGTTACCCGTCTGGAATTCAACAGGCCGCCCTCTTCACTAAACGTGCGCTGGAAACCGCGAACTTTGGCGTCTCTTGCCGCGACGTTTCCGCGTTTCCCTGTTTCGATGTGGAAGATCGCGCGCCTTTTTTGGGCCTGGAGATTTTCCCGATCACGATCATCAACGTGGCGCCGCAGCCTTATTTTTCGGTCGCGTATGAACGGGGCGGACTGCTGCGTCGCTCCGGGATCTATCGCATCGCCTATTGGGCGTGGGAACTCGATTCGATTCCGAGGGAATGGGTCGAGCTCACTCCGTTACTTGATGCGATCTGGGCTCCGACGGCGTTTGTGGCGGATGCGTTCCGCCAGCGCATGCCCCTGCCCGTGCACGAGGTTCTGCCTGGTGTCGAGCTGGGCGAAATCGAACCGATGACGAAGGGAGACCTTGGCATTCCCGAAGAGAACTACGTGTTCCTCTTCATGTTCGACATGTGCAGCCAAATGGTGCGCAAAAACCCGCTGGCGTTGATCGAGGCGTTCCGCGCGGCGTTCGCCTGGTCGGACAACGTGACGCTGGTGATCAAAGTCAGCCGCGGCCGATCGCACCCGGAGGGGTTCTCGGCCCTGGAGCAAGCGGCGCTCGAAGCTGGCGTCATTGTGGTGGACGAGGTGCTTTCCCGCGCGCGCGCGTATGGTTTCATGCAGATGTGCGATTGCTTTGTTTCGCTGCATCGCGCGGAAGGCTTCGGCCTTTGTCTCGCCGAGGCGATGTTGATGGGCAAACCGGTTATCGCGACGAACTACTCCGGCAACCTGGCTTTCATGCACCCGGGAAACAGCTTCCTGATCGACTACACGCTGACAGAAATTGACGACGACAATCCGATCTACAAGGCCGGCAACCATTGGGCCGAGCCCTCGATCGATCACGCCGCTGCGATGATGCGACACTGCTACGATAACCCCGCCCGGGCCGCCGCAGTGGGTGCGCTCGGACAGGCGGAGGTCAGACAGAAACTTTCCCTAAAGGCTGCGGGGCAGCGAATGGCAGAGCAACTGGCCAACGTTCCGGGCTTTGGCGAAAAGCGGCGAAGCGCGCCGGCCGAATCGCTGATTCACTTGACCCGGTAGAGATAGATCGAGTTGCCGAAAACTGCCTCCGGCTTTCGATCGCGGTAGGCGGCGAAGAGATTCTCGCGTTCCAGCTCCGGCAGGTCCGCTGATCCGGGAACAGTCGAACCATTGAGAAAGCCTGCGCCAATGGCCACGTAATTGGTTTGGATCGGGTTCTTTTGCCGGGGCGGACAGATATCGAAAAAGTCCACGCCGAAAAAGCGAAACGTGAGCCAGCCCGCCGAGACCGCGCCGGTCAGACGCGTCTCGCCCCGGGCATGCAGGTAGGCGGCGACCGCTTTAACGTCGTCTCCCCACTCCACGTTCGAGTCGGAAAGAAAGCGCCAGCCCGGTTGATCTCTCCGGAACTGGTTGAGGTAGGAAACGTAGTTCGGGTATGCACGCACAGTTTCCAGCCCCATCATGGCAATCAACAGCGCGACAAATACTCCGGTCAGGTATCGCCACTTCGAAACCCGAAGCAAACGATCCAGCAGCAATGCCGCGAGGATGAAAAGCAACGGATAGACCGGCAAAAAATGGCGTATCCCAATATTGATGCCCGTAGTCAGCGAGACCACGAGGTAAGCGGCCAGCGGCCCCAGGATAAACAAGAGTTTGGCCTCGTGTTTCGCGAAGAGCCGCCAGAGTGCCCAAAGCAAGGCAGCCGTTGCGACACCGAGAAACGCGAGGGTGGTCTTGAGTGCGAACGCGACTGGGAAGTAATACCACCAGCCCGTGTCGCGGTACTGGCCGAGCAGGAATGCAGCGTGACCCGCGTGATTGTGCAGGACGGTGTTATAAAGACCAAAAAGAAAGTAGGTCGGGAAGAAGATTGAAAGAGCGCTAAGGCCGCTCATAACGATCGGAGCGAATTCCGGCGTCCTGGCTGCAACCCACGCAATGTCGCCGGGGAGAATCGGCTGTCGTTGGAAACGATAAGCCAGATTGATTACCGCCAAGGCGACCAGGCCGGCAACGAGTGCGTGCCGCACGATTTGTCCGCGATTGAATCCGAGGGAGGGCGCTCGCAGAATCCAGGCGAGCATGGCCACGGCGAAGATAGGGCCAACGATCACAAGCGAGAACTTCGTCACAAGAGCAACGCCGGTAACCAGGCCCAAAACTAGGGCCGAGCGAAAAGACGGCAGGCGGTGATATCGATAGAGGGCCAGGACAAACAGAAGGTAGGCGAGCGCAGCCGGCAGATCGGTGTGAACAATGCGGCCATGCGCGAGCACGGTCGGTTCGAGAGAGTAGAGTGCGACGGCCAGGATTCCCGCGCGGGGGTTAGCGAGGCTTTTCGTGAAGACGAAGATCAACCAACCCAGCACCAGCGTGAGCAAGATCATCGGAAGCCGCGTCCAAAATGAGATCGCCTCGAACTGGCTGGCGTTCGCCGTCCAAAACTTCGCGAAGGCGTCGCCCGTTCGGGTGTAGAAGTCGACGTTATCCAGCGGCGCCAAAGGAGGTTCGTTTGGTTGCAGGAATAACAACGGGAGCGCCGCCCACACCTTTACCAGGGGCGGATGTTCGTTATTCAGAGTGTAGTTACCGGCAACCAGATGGTAATAACCCGCCGGGATGTGGGCGATCTCATCGATGGTGATGCTCTTGCGCTGGATGACCGTGAGAAGGTTTGCCGCCATCACCGCCAGGAGTGCGAGGACGATCAGTTGCGGCCAGCGTTCTTGCAGGAAACGCCGGCCTTTGCGCGAAATCGCAAAATCGCCTCGCGGTCTTGTTTCCATTCGAGCGCGTGAAAAACGGCCTAACGAATTTCCATCGGCAACGAGATGGCCTTTGATCCACGTTCTTCAAACCAGCAAACATGCTGGTCCACCAGATCGATCTTAACGATGTAGAGACCCGGTTGGGAAGGGCACGGGTGCTGGAGCACCAGCTCGCTGGATTCGTTAGGCGCCACCGCACGCGGCAGCGGCGGCGCACCATGGAACTCATCCCGGATCTCGCCGGACCCGTCAAAAATCTTCACCCCAAGCATGACCGCTCCGTGCCGCAGGTGTCTCCCGCCCAGCCAGAGCGTGTCGCCCTTGTTTTGGACATGGAACGTCGCCCCAAAAATTTCCCCAGGCGCGAAACTCGCGGGCCAGGCCGAGCGCAGGTTTATTTCCGCCCGCAGAACGCCCGGGGCGCGGCTGTCGGGCACGCTCGATCCTGGCCCCGCCTCCGAGACTTTCTTGCATAGCAGGTAGTTGATCGCAGGTATTTCCACGCGAATCCGGCCTTGTTCATCCAAGGCTTCGCGATCGATCAACTCATTGACGCTGACGTAATCGCCCACAATCGCGAACCCGGATTGATCCAACAATTGAGAGAGATAAGCGGGATCGAACGGAGACTCGAGCGTCCGATATTTTTGCATGACGGCGACGAGCTCCGCCTCCGCGGCCGACGCGACCGGTGGCCGGTTGCCCTCCAGAATAAATAACAGGCCTCCGACTGGAAGCATGGCCGCGAAATTGCGGACGACGGCGTGTTCGTCCACAAAATGATGCATCGCGTCGTAACAGATGATGGCGTCGAATTTTTCCTCGAGCGGCGCGCGTTCGATGTCGTGCGCCTGAAAACGCCAGCGCAACTCCGTTTGATGATCGACCAGGCTCGGGACGGCGCGAACCCGGTCTTCCGCGAGCTGAATCAATTTCGGACTAATGTCGATGCCGGTGACTTCGTAACCAAGACGCGCGAAATATTCGCTGAGCCAGCCGGAACCACAGGCGACGTCCAGGATTCGCGCGCCCGCGCGCAGGCCGAGCGCCACGGCCATGTTCGCAAAATCACAGAAATGGCGATGGGTTTCCACATCCATGCCTTCCCCGTGGAACTTCGGCGGCTTGTTCGCCAGATTGTAGAACGGTTTCGTCCGCAGGTAGTGAAGCCGTTCGGCGTCGAGCTTCTCCGGATAATCGATTGCCGCCTGCTTGTAATCGATACCTTCGAGCTTTCGTAACCGGCCTGGGCCGCTGGCGGAATCCACGGCAAGAGCCTTGGACCCCAGAGATGGCAGGTCAATGCGGGATTTCGGGAACTTATCGAGCGACGTAGGCCCGGAACGAAGCGCGCTCGATCAGCAGGTCACAATCCTGGCAAGGTAACTCGCAGCTAATCACGAGCGCGCCTGCCGACGGCCGTTCGCCTTTCTCGATTCGAACGAAGTCGGACTTCTTCAAACCGCGGGGCAAACCATACCAATAGGCGTGGATGTAACCCGGTGCCCCATGCGCATCCATCAGATAAATTGGACGCTGAGGTTGCGCCGTGGCGACCGCGAAAACCTCCGGGTAAAAGGTATCGAAGGAGTGCCAGCGCTGGCCTGCGGCCGCGTGGAATTGCCACTGAAATAAAGCGCCCTGGCCCAGCGTGGCCAAAATCAACGCGGCCAGAATGGCGCGCCTCGCCACGGATCGTTCGAGCAGCCAGGCGATTGCTGGAGCCGTCAGGAGGAGTAGGAAGATCGGCAAGGCGATCAACCGTAAGGTATGAAAGCGATCAATGGTGAGCGCCGTTGGGACCGGAGAAACCAGCATCCCGTAGACGACGAATCGCCACCAAGGTTCGCGCCACAAACGCTGAGTGAAAAATAGGACCAGCCCGCCATAGGCAAGCGCGGCGGTCGCAAAGAGCAGGCTGCCCATCGTCATGAGGTGGTGGCGCGGCTCCGGGTCGCCCGCCAACAGCCAGTCCCATGGATTGAAGCTGCGGAAATAATGCCCTAGAAAAGTGAGGAGCGTTTCCATCCGGTCGCCGCCGGAGGTGAGATAGGTGACGTGGCCAAACCTGTTTCCAAGCGCCCCAGGGTGATGATTCAAGAACCAGACGAGCGGAATCAAAGTAACGCCATAGAACAGCAAGATTTGGCCAAAGGGGACCCGCCGACCCTTGCTGCGGGAAAGAACCAGCCCGCAACACAGGAGCGGTCCAAGGATCCTTCCGACGGCGCTGCTGTAAGTGATCAAGCCGAGCGTGAGCGCGAGCGACGCCGAATGAAGCCAGTGTGGTGGATCGTGCGTCAACGCGACTCGCAAAGCCCAAAGGAAAAGCGTCAAAGCAAGAGGGAGCAAGGCAACTTCAAAGACGAGCCGGCTCGGTTCGAATAACCAGGGGGTTAGGCACGCGTTCGCGGCGACAATTACCCCGACCAAACTCCGGCCGGCCGCCTTTCCGGCCAGCCCACCCAGAAGCAAGGCCGCCGCCAAAACCAGCAATGCACTCAGGAGCCGCGCGATAAACTGGCTCGGCCCGAAAACCCAGTAGAGCAAAGCCAGAAGATAGATATAGACCGGGTTCTTGTGCTCGCCGAAGGCGCGGAAATAGAGCGGCCAGCTTTCTCCGTGCTCGTCCACGCCCTGTTGCGAGATCGCATAGGCGTTGTAGGCGATCGATGATTCATCCACGAAGAAACCGGGCGGATTACCCGGTACTTCAGCGACGTAAAGAGCGACCGCGATCGCCGCCCCCAGGCAGAGGACGGGCCACCGCAAAGACGCCATCCGGTTCAACGGCACTGAATGTTGCAGACGGCGATCGAAATTTCCCGGTCATCCCGGTTTGTCGGATCGTCCGGGCGCGGCTGCCAGGTTTGATTTGCCGTAATTTCCAACTCCACGATCTCGTCGTCCCGAGCGATCAAGGGTTGGGGCAATTTCAGCTCGAGTTCCAACCACCCGTAACGAAAGAGAGTACAGGCGGAGAGCCGCGAACCGTTGATCGAAAATGTCATCTCGATGCGGCGCTGCGCCAGATCAGGAAGATGCGTGGTGAGATCAAGCCTGATGGCACTTAATTTCTCCGCGCGAAAACGAATACGGCCCCGCTTCTTCATCCAACGGGCCACGGGCGGAAGGTCATCGGGTTCGTACCAACCATCGTCAAAAATCGCGTTGGGCGACCGATCAAGGCAGGTGACTTCCGCGCCGGTCTTCCTTAGTTCCAACAGGTCGCGCCGGTCTCGATGCTCATTATTAAAGGGACCAAGCTCGGCATTCGAAGCCTTTAGGAACGTGTAAAGCCCGCTCCGCGGCAGACGGATATTGAGATCGGAAATCTTTCCGAAGACGTAACCCATCGCCATGTCGAAGGCGCGACGTTGCTCGAAGGAAAGACCGCGCAAGTAATCGAGAAAATCATCCTCGAACGGAAGGCCGTAGCGGTCCGCTTGCTTCAAGAATTCATCGCTGCTGAGGCAAAGGGAGTAACGGGGCTCCCACGCCACATGGGCGAAAAATCTACGAAAACGCGCGCCGTGCTCGTCCTCTTCCTCCAAACCGACATGCCCGTCGATGCCGATGAAACGGCGCAGCTCTTCAGGCGACATTTCGTCGTATCTCCGCCGGCCGGCCCGATCGGTGCACTCGATCCCGTGCATGGTCACACCATCCGGGCGCAAGACCCGTTGTATCTCCGCGAGGACCGCATCCTTTTGTTTTGAAACGATATGTCCAATCACATCCAGGCTGACGACGTAATCGAACGACGCCTCCGCGAAAGGCAATGCCTGGAGCTCCGAAAGGACGGTTTCGTCGTAACCGTTTCGACGCGCGGCGGCCACGCATTCATCGGACAGATCCACGCCGGTTAGCGTAACGCCTTTGCGCTTTAACAACGCGAGCATCCCCGCGCCACAGCCGAGATCCAGGACCGAAGCGTTCCGGCGCACGTTGTCGTAGACCCACATCGTTCGGGCGAAACGGAGATCGAACCGATCGAGCGGTTTGAAATAATGGGGATCGAGGACCGCGTTCGAGACGAATTTGTCTCGATAGAATTCCGCCACGTCATTGATTCCGGCGCGGGCGTACAAGTCCGCGTCTTCCGCCGGAGGAGTCATGCCGGTTTTTCCGGAACACGCCGCGCGAGCTCGTCCAAACGCAACTCGGTAGCGCGCCGCGCGCGATCCGCCAGAATCGCTTCTTCGCTCGTTTTTAAAGAGATTTGCCGAAGGCTGACGCGTTGCTCATCCAGCACTTGTTGGATCCGTTCGCGCAATTCGTTAGCAAGAGTTCCCTGTCCAGCGACCAGCTGGCTGACCAGCTGACTGATGTTCTCGCTTTGCTCCCGCCCAGACTGCGCCATCTGCTGAACGATCGTCGCCAGGCGATCCCGGATTTCGTCCCGCTCCTGCCCAGACTGCGCTATCTGCTGAACGATCGTCGCCAGGCGATCCCGGACTTCGCCCTGCTCCTGGCGCAATTGCGCCAACATCGTCTCGCTCGCGGCAGAACGCTCCTGTAACTCGCGCACGCTAGCCATAACCGAACGCAGGCCAGCCAGCTCCTGCTCGAGCTGCTCGAAACGAGCCAGATGCGTCCCGACTTTTTCCCGAAGGACGGCAACCATATCGCGGAGAGCATCGACCAGGGAGGTGTCGATCTCGCCGTGGCGCGATGAAGGCGCGGCCGGGGCGAATGTTCGCTTGAACCAGGATTCCGGCGCGTCAGGAGGCGCGGTGGCGGCCGTCCGAATCAGTGCAAGCGTCGCTTCGATTTTGCCGAATTCGTCATCCGCGAACCCGCTGTCGATATTCGAGGGCATTGCTTGTTATTAGTTAACCGCTTTTCGCCAGCCCTGTCGATGTTCCCGCTAACTCACTTCTGGGAATACCCGATGGATTTCCCGCTACCAGCGTCCTGATTTCGTCGGCAAGGCGAGGCAGACAAGCATCTATTGTCGAGGAATCATGCCATGCGTTCAGGGCCGCTCCGGTCCGGCGCGCGAGGTCTCGCGCAATCCACCGAGCTTGAAATTGTGGAACGCGCGTCGCTATCTCCAACAAAGAATCCGCATACGTTTCGACCGAGTGATTCCGCCTCACGTGGCGCTCGCCATTTCGGCCCAGCTCCCGATATTTCTCCGGCTCGGCCAGGAACCCCGCGAGATGCGCCTGAATGTCTTCGGCCTCATACTCGGGCCGGACAAAGGCAACCGTGTTTTCGGGAAGCGTTTCGTACCAGGCCGTTCGAGTGACGAGGGCGGGCAAAGCATATTGCCAGCAATGAAGCTGGCTGGCTGAGGCCTCTCCCATGCTGGGGTAGCGCATATTTACCACGAGGTCGGTCTGCCGCAGGGCCTCATCCAACTGATCCTCAGAGACAAATCCCCGTAACGTAACCAGATCGCTCAGACCCAGCCGGGCCACGAGTTGATGAATTTTTTCTTCACCTTCCATCGTGCCGTAGATATCCAACCGAAAACGGTCGCGTTGCGCGAAATTCGACAGGGCGCGCAACAGCGCGGGCAACCGTCGATTCGGTCCGAGAAATCCAAAAACACTGATCCGATACACGCCCTCTGTCGCGCGATCCGGCCGGGTCACGCTTACTCGCGGCGGCCCGCCCACGCCAAGCGGCAGGTATTGGACGCAAGTATCTCCCGAAAGTTGCGCGGTCTCTGAATGGACAATCACCAGGAGCGCATTTTCCGTCACCCCACCGGTGAGAGGACAGTCTTGCGCCAGCTCTTCGGTGGCAAGGAGGCCGCGCAGATGTGCTTCCGCCAGGACGCAGCCGCTCGCGCCGTGATGACGTTCGACCAACTCGAGATATTGGCGCCGGTTGAGTCCGAGATCGTGAAAAACGAGGCCGGAGAAAAAATGCTGCAACTTGATGTCATGCAGGATCACCACGCCGGGATGCTCCTGGCTGATCCGCCAGATCGCATGGTGATAACGCGGATCATTTCCCATTTGATAGAACGTAACGTCCGCCTCGCTGATCTCGCGCCAGGGAGGGCGAGCGGCGTCGTAGTGGCGAACGGCGACATGTTCCTCGGCTGCGGGAAGCCACTGAGGTTCGCTCGACCACACGACCACCTCCGCCTTCTGCGCGAGCAGTGGAAGCAGGTTGGCCGTCTGACGCGCAATCTCCGAGCGGGTCGGCGGCAGCGGAGAAAACAGGTTGATCTTCACGTCAAGAGCTGGCGCACGACCTCCGGCCACGACAAACCCATCTCCCCATAGCTCTCGCGCCCGGCGCGCCCGAAATTTTCCGCAAGCTTGCGCTCTCGCCAGACCTGATCGAGCGCCTCGGCGAGCCCGGAAGCGGTGGGTTTGGTCACCAAGCCGGTCTTTCCATGAGAAACGAATTCGAGCGGGCCGCCGGAATCTTCGCACGTAATCACGGCCTTCGACGAAAGCATTGCCTCCAGAGTGATGTAACCGTAATCCTCGTCGACCGGGGGAAAGACGACCGCGATCGCTTTCGCATAGGCCTTCCGCTTCTCCTCTTCAGTCAGGTAACCCAGCCATTCCACCCGCGCGTCTACTCCCAATTTTGTCGCCAGGAGTTTTAGGCGCCTCCCGTATTCGGGACTATCGGGCAGTCCTGCAAAACGGACCTTCACGTCTTGTTTGGTCAAGGCCAGCGCTTCCAGGACCAGGCTCTGCCGCTTCGAGGCGGAGAGGCGGCTGGGAAAGAAAAGATACTCCCCGGGATCGTGGTCGCAGAAGAAGTGCTCGGCGTTCGGTGGTGGATGGTAAAGCGGGACCGAGTTGATGCCGCAGAAATGACCGAGGCGATTCGCGATGTTTTTTGAATTGGCAAAAACCGCCCGGGCCTCCGCCAACAATTGATCGGCGCGCCGGATCGATTCACGCACCAGCACTCCGCGCGGCGACGCACTGAGATCTTCGAAGGGATAGTCCCAAAGATCATAGGCCGCGCGATGCTGATGCAGGACCCAGACCACCTTGTTCGGATGGGGAATGAGGTAGGCGGGAAATTTTAGCGCGATCAAGCGGTCCACCGGCGTGCCATGGATCTCGGTTAAGTCGAGGAGCCGGCAGGCGAGCATTTGATCGGCAATACGTTCCGGCACCGCCGGATTGAATGGCACCGTGACGATGTCCGCCTCATGACCTTCATTGATCAACGCCGCCTTCAAGCCCCAGGCATGAGATTCCGCCCCGCCGGAAACGAACGGTATCTGCACCGTCGCAATGATGATCCGCACGGCTTAGAGCGGTCCGATCTGGTCGGACTTCGAGGAAGTTTCGTTTTCGGCCAGACGCTGGCGCAACAGGGACATGTCCGCGGACAAGGCGGCGATCTCAGCCGCCATCTGCTTGTTGACCGCGATGAGCGCGCTGAACGAGTCAATCAGCCCCTCATTCACCGCACCTTGATTGCGCCGCAAACGGCGAAGAGGCTTGATCGTGTTCACGTCCGTTTTCGCCCGGGCCCGCTTGAGCGCTTGTTTCGCGTTCTTGAAGTCAAAACCGGGATGACCACGATTTTGTCTCAATTCCATCGGCGCTCTGGTGGCAGCTACCGGGCTGATGGTAGCTCGTGGGCCGGCCGGACGGGGGCGCGCCACTGCCAGGCGCATCCACTTGGCAATTTGTTCGCTCGTCACTTCGGGACTGCGGATCTGCATAGAGACTACGTAGTACCAATGACGCCGATCAGATATAAAGACGTTTATCATCCAGTGGGTGAGAACGCCGGCCGCCAGTCTGGCACCGGACGCCCGCGCGGATCAACGCTTCTCCGCCACGGCGATTATGCTCTTGCCAATGGGCGGCGAAATGAGGGCTTCAAGGCGGCGCGCCATCGGAACCACCCATCTGTCATAGAGTCGCACACCACCCGGAGTCATTGTGGCAGACCTGAGCAGGCAATATTTCACCCACCATGGACCAATCCCCGCGAAGTCGAAATAACGCGAGAGGACCATCCTGAATCCAGCCCGCTCTAGTTTACTCTCCAGTTCCGATTTTGTATAACGGCGCACGTGGCCCACTCGCTCATCAAAGGCGCCGTAAAGCCACGGCAACGCGGGCACAAATAGGAAAATGCGACCAGTCGCTGCCAGAGTCGCGTGGATAGCATCGAGTTCGCCGTCATCATCCATGATGTGCTCCAGGACGTTGACGTAGATAATGGAGTCAGGAGCTTGTTTTGCCTCAATTGACGGCGCTGCGTCCCGGAAGGTTCCGTGGAAGGTCTCGATCCGGGCATTCGTTTGCAGGCTCTGCGCGTTGGCCGCCAGTTGATCATACATTTCGCGGGATGGTTCAATGAGCCAAAAGGTCTGACACGCGTGATGCCTTAGAATGAGTTCGGAGAACGAGCCCAGCCCGGCGCCCACTTCCACGAGGTTCCGTCCAAGATAAGGCTCAAACACTCCCAGGATCCATTCGTGATAATTGGACGCGCCCGCCATCGCATCCAATTCCTGACCCGAATAAGTAAAGCCTTCAGGGGGCGGGACGGAGTCGGCCTTCACTGTTTCATCATCCGCCTCGAGGCTGGTCCTGGCCCGCGCTTCCGGTCTGCGAGCGTTTCCGCGATAGATCGTTCGGTTTGGGTGCCGGCTCGGGGATCTGCCGAAAAGAGGCGGCGAGGCTGCAGAACAGATTAAACCGGATCACGAGCCAAAGCGCCATGAGTCCATCCTTGAAAGCGATCTTCTTGCCCTCGTTGTAGGTGCGGCCGTAATAACTGATGGGCACTTCGTAAATCGCTATCTGTAACTTGGCGATCTTGGCTGTCACTTCTACTTCAAACCCGAAGCCGCTGGAAACGATGACCATGTTGCGAATGATCTCGCCGCGAAACGCCTTATAGCCCGTTTCAATATCGGTCATGTTGAGATTGGTCAGGAGGTTGGATAGATAGGTCAGCCCCTTGTTGGCTAGGTAGTGATAAAAATAGAGAACCCGCGCCGCTTTGCGCACCAGAAAGCGCGAACCGAAAACGACATCAGCCCGGCCCTCGAGAATAGGTTGAATGAGTCCGTAGATTTCCTCCGGATCGTACTCGAGGTCCGCGCCCTGGACGATGACGACTTGTCCCCTGGTTAGCGCGAAACCGCTCTTGAGCGCCGCGGTCCGTTGCCAAAGCCAAGGAGATTCCGTGCTCGCAACCCAGGTGAAAGCGTTGCTGCACGCTTTACTTGAGGCCAAGGCACGCCCTCTGTACAACACAGGTCGTCCTGCGTCGGACAAACCCTGAATTGCCGGATTAAATGATCATAGCCACTCCGCAAAACAGCGAGGATTCACCCAGACCAAATACGAGATGGACCGCGCGCGGCTTGCTGGGCGACCGCAGTGTGAGGGCGGCGGTTTTCATGGGTGTCTTCTCCCGAGCCATGGTGCTCGTCATCTTTGTTCTGGTCGGGTGGATGAAAACGACGCCCGATGTGTTCCCCGGTCATTTTGACGCGTCCATCTCAGCCCAGAACGCGCCGGTTGTCCGCGTTCTGCGTGAGGAAGTATTAACGGCCGACATCAACTGGACCATTGGCATCGCTGAGAAAGGCTACCAACGGGAACCGTTCAACGCCGGCGTCGCACACAACTGGGCTTTTTTCCCGCTCTTCCCGCTGTTGTTAGGCCTGGCCTCCCATCTCACGGGCGAGTTTGTCCTGACTGGGATGGCGCTTTCGCATCTCTTCTTTATCCTGGCGCTTTTCCTTCTGCACCGGGTTTGCCTCCGTTCCGGGTTAACCGCGGACGACGCTGATCGCTGTTTGTCCTACGTGGCGTTTTTTCCCACGGGCTACTTCTTTTCCCTTCCTTTACCCGAGGCTCTTTTTCTCATGCTTACGGTTGGGAGCTTTCATTTCGCGAAGAGCGAACGGTGGTGGCTGGCCGGGTTGTGCGGAGCGTGCGCTTCCGCGACTCGAACTAGTGGCGTGCTCCTGCTGCCTGCGCTGGCTGTCCTGTACCTGGCAGACCTATCGTCCGCTCCGGCAACGCTGGGCCTTGCGCAAGGACATTCTGGCGCTGCTGCTGATCCCAGGCGGGCTGGCCTGTTTCATGATCTATTTGAAGTTGATTACCGGTAACGCTCTCGCCTTCAAAGGCGCCATGACGGCGTGGGGTCGCCAGGGCGGATTCTTTCTCTGGCCGCTCTACGATTATCTGCGCCACCCGGCCGAAATCGCCGCGCATTGGGACTTCAGACTACTGAACTTCCTCGCGGCGATAACCGCATTGGTCTGCGGCCTAGTGCTGCTGAAGCGACGCCAGTTCGATCTCGCGTGTTACGCCCTCCTGTCGGTCCTGGTCGCGCTTTCGTCGACCCTCCTCCAGTCGCAGGCGCGCTATATGATGGTTATCTTCCCGGTCTATATGGTGCTCGCGACCTGGGGCCGCCGCGCCATGGTCGACCGGATGCTCTTCGCGATTTTTGTGGTCCTCTTTGGACTAATGACAGCCCTGTTCGCCGCTCATTTCACCCTGGCCCTATCGTGAGCTCACCGGCACGGTTCCTCGCTCACGGGTTCCGGGGTACCACGTCATTCTCGCACGGCCACGATGGTTGATCTCTCCTCGAACCGATCTCCGTGCAGGTAGCGATACTTTGCATGCGTCACGTTCGTGATGCTGAACCCGAGCATGCCGAAGACCTCTCGGTACACACCTAGTGAGTAGGTCCACCAGGTAAAGTCGGCGTCTGGGTTACTGGCCAATGCTTCAAACCGCGCGATGCGTTCGTCGGTTTGGAGTAAGGGCGAGACGATGACGATGGTTTCCCTGGTCAACCGCGCGATCGAAGCCAGGGCCGCGATCTGATCGCTCAAGTGCTCCAGGACTGACCCGACAATCGCAACATCAAATTGCCCGAGTTCCGCCGGCAAATTGTAGATGTTGCCGTAGTAAACCTCCGCCTTGGAATCCAACAGCCGGTGACAGAGCCAATAGGCGTTTTTCCATTGTTCGATTTCGGCGCCATACTGCTCGGTCCAGCGCTCGGGATCGCGATAATAAGGCTTGTCCTTGAACGGGAGGAAAGCCTGCTGCCTCGCGTCGCTCATATCGAACGAGAGAACGCGCGCCGCTCCACGTTTCTCAGCTTCGAAACTCAGAAAGCCGGTGGCAGTGCCCACATCCAGAACCGACTTGCCCGCCACGTTCACGCCCCCGATGTAATCAGCGAACCGCCCGCGGAGATCCCACTGCCCCGGGACCAAGCCAAACTCAGGCAGCTCCATCGCGTGGTAGAAGAAACAATCTTCGAGCCGTTCAATAAGGCGCGGCTGCTCCAGAAGAGGGAGTTGCTCGACAGACTTACTCATAGACTCTTTTTTCCCTAAATGGACGCGATCCAACGGCCCACCACGATAGCGCTGCGAGCGTTACCAGGGAAACCACCAGACCGGCGAGGAGGGAGAATGGTCGATAGACGAACGTCACGACGTGTTTTCCCTCGGAAAGGGCGACGCCCCGCTGGTTGTAATTCACGCGCAGGAGCTCTACGGGCTGACCGTCCACCGATGCTCGCCAACCGGGGTAGTGATTCTCACTCAGGACCAGGAGCGACGGCGCGGCGGATTCGGTTTTCACGTCGATTCGGCTGGCTTGCGAAAGTGTGACCTCGGCCGCGCGATCCTTTGACGACGCGTTACCTCTTGCATAATCGAGGCCAGTTCTTGTCTCGATCAGAGCCTGCTCGAGCGGGTTCCACGGCAAACCGGCGGGCGTCTTGCCCGACCGGATAATGTTGAGCTGTGCTTCGTCGCTCGCTACCAATTCACCAGCGGCCAGCCAGGCGCGGGGCAACATCCTCGTGTTTTCGAAAACGGCGACTGGCCCGATTTCCCCAATTGGCTTCCAGCGCGAAACAACTTCTGGCGGTTCGGGTCGAGACCCCTCGGATTCGTTCGTGACCGGCTCCTTCTCCGCCCATTCCCCTCGCAAAGGGAAGGCTCGCTCTCCCTCGGCCAGCGTCAGGCGATTCAGGCTCAAGACTAACTGCGGTGCGACGCTTACTCGCGTCCCAGTTATTTCCAACCGGTCGATCGCGGCCTTTTGCGGCAGGGCGAACATGCAGAAATAGGTGTGGGCCTGATACTTCATCTGGCCATCCTTGACCTCATAACTCGTGGCCACCGGCGCGCGACCGTGCTTGATGCGTGCCTGTATCTCGGGGCGATCGTGCGACCACTCCGAGGTGTGATCTCCGGCCCGGAGTTCGAAGTGGAACGTCCGCCCATCCTGCGCGTGTAAGCGAATGTCCGCGACGATCTCATGGTCCGGCACGCTTTCAGACCAGGCCAGATTTGTGAGCAAGGCGATGCGATCAATCTCGACCGTTGGCACCTGGAAGGTCAGGCGCTCGCCGCCCAGGATGGCCTTGACGTTTAGGCCTTCCTCGGCAAATGGCTCGCCTCCGTAAACTTCCGTGGCCGCGGGGAAATCGAGCCGTTCGGGAACGGCATTACTCGTCGCCGCGGAAGAGCGCGCGAGAAGGTAACGGACGTTGAGCAGATCAAGCTCGCGACTCTCGCCGCGCAGGGTCCGCTCGCCATCGGCCAGGTCGCCCCAAATTTTCATGTCGCCCGCCAGGCGGCTGTATCGAGCCAGTCCGAAACCGTCATAGCCGGCGGCGTTTTCCACCCCATACATCATATATATATCCGGCTGAAGCGACGGCACCCAGTTAGCGCCTGGCTTCGGGATCACGACCGTTTTGGTCGGATCGAAGAAATAATCTTGAGTCAGGATTCTGTCCGGCGTGGCGGCTCTGTCTGGCGTAGTGCGCTCGCGCAAGAATCGAACCGGTGCCGGCTCGCGCCACAGTTCAGAGTCCAGGCGCGGACTGCCGACGCGCCAGCCCGTTGACTGCCCCCACAAAGACAAATCCAGCGCGACGACCATCCAGAAGCAGATCCACGCATGGCGCCGATCTCTCGCCAGGCGATACAGGGCCCAGCCACTCCCGGCGGCCTGGAGTATCGGGAGGAACAACTCCGGTGCGCGGAGAAGACTGACGGGCCCGGTTCGTCCGAGCTGAAAATCCGCCGGACGGCCAAACGTAACGGCAAGACAAGTCAGCCCCAGCACCACGGCGCCGGCGATCGTCACCCAGCGCAATGCCTTTGCGCGATCACCCGCGGAGACGATCGCGGTTAGTCCGCGACCCGCGAGAACCGCGAGCGCGAACTCGACTTCCATGAGATGACGCGCGGGCACGCGGAAAAGGTTCAGCACCGGAAATGCGTAGATCAGTTTGTAGAAATCGAACGGCGCATGGCGGCCCAGAGCGAGGAGGAAACCTGCGAGCACAACGGCACCATAGAAGGTCGTTCGAGCATCCCGCTTCAGCGCCACGGCGACGATCGCCAGAGCAATCGTCGCCAGGCCGACATACCCGACATATTCACCGTAATACGCCGGCCCGAGGTAAGGAGCGCGAAAGAGGTGGCCATCGCCACCACCCACGACGTAAGGCGCAAAAAACGTCCAGAGAAAATGCGGCGGTAAACTGAATGAAGTAAAGAAATCGTAGGAGGCGGACGCGCGCAGGCTGTGGCGCAGCATTTCCACCATCGGCACGACTTGCACCGCGGCCAGGACCAGGCCCGTGCCGATGAAAATGAGCGAACGGAGATAAGCCGTGCGTGTTTGCGTCGATTGCGGTGACACCGCCCGCGCGCGCCACATCACCACCGCGTAAGCCGTCGCGAAGAGGAGCCCATAGACCAGCGTTTGCTGATGGCCGGCAAAGACTTGCACGGCCACGAGCGCGGCGAGCAACAGACCGCGACTTCGTTTTCCACTCTCGCCGTAACCATCAATCGCCCACAAGACCCACGGCAGCAGCGCCGCGGTGTGCAGGATATTTGTATGCCCGATCTGCCCAATCAGGAAGCCGCTCCCTTGCCAGACCAGGCTCGTGAGAGCCGCGCCGGACACGCTCGATCCGCTCCGCCGGGCAAAAAGATAGGCGCCGAGGGCAGCGACCATGTAACTGGAGAGCATCATCAAGTTCGTCGCCACTGGTGCGCTGAAGACGAGGTAGAACCAGTTCAGCGGAAAGAGCACGCCAGCCTGCGCCGCCCCAAACAACGGCATGCCGCAGAAGATGTCTGGAGTCCAAAGCGGCAGATCGCCGGCCAGAAGCAGGTTCGCCACGGCGACACGGATCGGGATATTGAAAATCAGGCCGTCGTCTGGCGAGATGACGAGATGCCCGCGAGTTGCCGGAAAAAAATAAATGAGCGGCAGCAGCGAGACCGCTATCGCGGCTAATCGGTCCGGCGTTATCTTGGAGTTCAGACGCATTGAAACAGGAACAGGCAGCCTGCGTGGTTGGAGACGAAAACGCTAGCTCGCCGATGTTCTGCGACTAGTAGTTGTGCGTAAAGCCGAGTCCGCTCGCCGCGGGCGGCCCAGCTTATGATGTCCATGACTCGCGAAGAAATCCTGGCGGAACTAAAGCGACTCGAGCCGTGGTTTCACCGGATCGATCTGGGTGGCGGCCTCTACACTAAAACAGCGAGCGTGATGGGCGAGCCGGTCGATCATCCTCTTGGTCCCTGGCAGACGATTCAAAAACTTCTTCCGCCCGACCTCAGCGGGATGACCCTCCTCGACGTCGGTTGCAACGCGGGATTCTACGCTTTCGAGGCCAAACGCCGCGGCGCAACACGGGTCCTCGGAGTGGACGGCCAGCGCCAGCACGTGCGGCAGGGGTTGTTTGTTCGAAAGGCGCTCGGGCTGGAGGTGGAATTTCGCCGCCTGAATGTTTACGAACTCAGTCCGCGCGTGGTTGGACAATTCGATATCACACTCGCTCTCGGACTTCTTTATCACCTGAAGCATCCGATCCTCGCTCTGGAAAATCTTTATCGGGTAACGAAAGAATTGCTGGTGATCGAAACCGCCATCATGCCGCCCAGCGAGACTCCCAAGTCGTTCGCGTATTCATTCGGTGCGATGAAAACAATTCTTCATCCGCTCGCCTACGTCGAGAATCCTCCTGAGTCGAAGGAGCAGGTGTTTAACTGGTTTCTGCCTGGGACTGAAGCGCTGCTGGCGCTGCTCCGAAACGCGGGGTTCGCTCACGTTGAGTTGATCGAAGAGAAGGACGACCGGGCCGTGGTCGTCTGTCGCAAGGCAAAAGAGGCTGATGCCATAGACGGCGGGCCAAAGCATTTTCTCGCTGAGATCGAACTTAAGGACGCACCGCGAAACTGTCGGGCCTCGGCGGAGCAAACCTTCCGTTTGCGGGTAGAGAATATTGGGGTCACGCGCTGGCCGGCCGCCGGAGACGCGGACACCGGCACGGGCGCGGTCTATCTCGGTTCACATCTGTTGCGCGAGACGGAGGAGGAAGTCGAATGGGATTACGCACGGGCGCGCCTGCCCCGTGATTTGGAGCCGGGCGAAACTGCGGAGATTCAACTAACGGTCCATCTCCCGAAGGCACCCGGCCGGTACATTCTGGAGTTCGACATGGTGGCGGAACACATCACCTGGTTTGAAGATCACGGCTCTGGGACTCTGCGGTATGAATTAGTGGTGGAGTGAAAGGCAGCGGTTGGCGCCCCGGAACTTGTACGGTGTGTCCGTTGTCATCCCGGGCCGCGCAGACGGCGAGGGACCTCACACCTGTAATCCTGGTTTGCTAGCGCCAGGAGCACGTCGTTTCTGCGTGAGACACCGTGAGGCGCGAGAGCGAATCGCCCTTCGACTGTGAGGTCCCTCGGCCGTCTGCGCGGCTCGGGGTGACAATGAGAGCGCGGTTGCGTGGTGGTGGGTTCGGCGGGAGCTTGCGAACTCGCACGGAGATCAAAATATGCCTTGGAAAATCCTGATCGCTTCTTTCGCACTCGCCGGCTCGCTCCTGGCGCAACCTTCTCCGAGCACTGCGCCAACTGGCGCAAAGCGCCCCTTCACCTTCGAAGACATGATGAAGCTCAAACGGGTCGGCGCGCCCGTGCCGTCGCCGGATGGAAAATGGGTCGTGTTCGATGCCGTCGATGTCGACCTGGAGGCGAACACGAAGATCTCGCATTTGTGGATCGTGCCGGCCGCGGGTGGGGACGCGCGCCGCTTGAATCAAACGCCGCACCACGAAGAGCGGCCCCGGTTTTCGCCGGACGGCAAACGGTTGATCTGGACGTCGAAGGCGACCGACCCAACGCAGATCTGGATGTCGAATTTTACGCCGGAGAGCGGCGGCCTGGATGGAACGGCGCATCAGGTCACGAATATTTCTACCGGGGCTGATGGCGCGATATGGACGCCTGACGGAAAGAGCATCGTCTTCGTCTCCTCCGTTTATCCCGACGCGAAAGAGGATGCGGACAACAAGCGTCGTGATGAGGAGCTGGGGAAGAGCAAAGTGAAAGCGAAGATTTTCACGAAGCTGCTCTACCGGCATTGGGCTTCGTACACCGAATTCAAGCGCAGCCATCTTTTTGCCGTCAGCGCTGAGGCCGACGCGTCGCAGCCGAATTCAGCGCGCGATCTTACCCCGGGCGATCACGACGTGCCGCCATTCAATCTCGGTGGCCAGGACATGTATTCCGTTTCGCCGGATGGCCAGGAGCTCGCCTACACGAGCAACATCGACGAAGTCGAAGCCACCAGCACGAACAACGAGATCTTCATCGTGCCGATGGCTGGTGGCACGCCGAAGAAGATTTCGACGAGCCCCGGTAATGACAACACGCCGCGTCTATTCGCCCGATGGAAAACACATCGCCTGGCGTTCGATGGCACGGGGCGGTTTCGAAGCGGACAAGGAGCGGCTGTTTTTGCGCGATCGACGAATCGGAGCAAACGCGTGATCTGACTGAGAAGTTCGATCGCTCGGTTGGAAGTTTCGCTGTGGACACCCGATTCGAACGAAGATTTTCTTTACGGCCGAAGACCACGGCGAATCGCCGATTTAGTCCACGGGACTGGACGCGAAACAGCCAGAGAAAATCGGAAACCCAATGCATGCTGACGATCTCGTCTTTGTCGAAGGACGGTACGTTGCTCTTCTTCACGTCTAGGCTCGATTGCCGCCCCCAGTGAGATCGCTCGGTTAAGTTTGATCCTCCTTTCGAATATGAAGGCCCTCCTCCCTTCATGGTCACCGGATCGACGTCAATCCTGACAACCTCGCACTCACCCACATGAACGACGCGCTGCTGGCGCAGATCGACATGCAGCCACTGGAGCCGTTCACGTTCAAAGGCGCGAATAACGACGACGTGCAGGGATTCCTGGTTAAGCCGCCGGGGTTCGATAGCGGCGAAAAAATATCCGCTGAAGTTTTTGATCCACGGCGGGACCGCAGGGCGCGTGGGGAAATTCGTGGTCCTTTCGCTGGAATCCGGAATTATTCGCGGCGAGCGGCTACGTCGTGGTCATGATCAACTTCCACGGCTCAACCGGGTACGGACAGAAGTTCACGGATTCGATCAGCGGCGACTGGGGCGGTAAACCGTATGAAGATTTGATGAAGGGACTCGATTACGTGGAGAAAACTTACCCGTTCATCGACAAGAACCGTGAGGCCGCGCTCGGCGCGAGCTACGGCGGCTACATGGCGAACTGGGTTCTCGGTCACACCGACCGGTTCAAGTGCATCGTGTCGCACGACGGCGTCTTCAACACCGAGTCGGCTTACGGAACGACCGAAGAGCTTTGGTTCAACGAATGGGAATTCAAAGGGCCGCCGTGGAAGCAGCGCGAACTCTACCGGAAATTTTCGCCGCATCTGTTCGCCGAGAAATTCAAAACGCCCACGCTGGTCGTGCATGGCCAGCTCGATTTCCGGCTGGACGTTTCCGAGGGCTTCCAGCTCTTCACCACGCTCCAGCGGCTCAAGGTGCCGTCGAAGATGCTGTATTTTCCGGACGAAGGCCATTGGGTGCTGAAGCCGCAGAACTCGCAGCTGTGGTGGAAGACGGTGAACGATTGGGTCGATCAATGGTGCGGGAAAAATTAGCGAATTAACGACTGAGCGACTTAACGATTGAAAAAACCAATCGCTAATTCGCTAATTCACTAAATCGTTAATTCATTCCATGGACTCTCTTCAGCCCACGATCCTGATCGTCGATGACGAGAAGCATACTCGCGATGGACTGCGGCGGTTGCTCGAGGATGAATACGACACTTATGTCGCGGAGGACATTCGCGGCGCGATGGATGTGCTCGAGCGCGAGCAGATCGATCTGATGATCACCGATCTGCGGCTCGGCGGGGATGACGGGATGGCCTTGATCGAGCGCGCGCTGAAACTTCCGCATCCGCCGATCTCCATCATGATGACGGCTTACGGCTCGGTCGATACGGCGGTCGAAGCGATGAAACGCGGCGCTTACGATTTCGTGACGAAGCCGCTCAACCTCGACAAGGTCGAGATCCTGATCTCGCGCGCGCTGGCCAGCCGCAAGATGGAGCAGGAAAACCGGACGCTGCGCCAGCAGGTGGACGAACGTTACGGGCTCGAGAACATCATCGGCGAATCGCCGGCCTTGCGCGAGGTGCTCGACACGATCCGGCAGGTCGCGCCCTCTTCGGCGAATGTCCTGATCGAAGGGGAAAGCGGCACCGGCAAGGAACTGGCCGCTCACGCGATTCACAATTTGAGCCGGCGGAACAAGGCGAAATTCGTCACGGTCCATTGCGCGGCGCTCTCGCCGCAATTGCTCGAGAGCGAATTGTTCGGCCACGAGCGCGGCGCGTTTACCGGCGCGCACGATCGCCGGATCGGGCGGTTCGAGCAGGCGAATGGCGGCACGATTTTTCTGGATGAAATCGGGGAGATCGACGCGAGCACGCAGGTGAAACTTCTGCGCGTCATCAGTGAAGAGCGCGCCTTCGAACGGGTGGGCGGGAACCAGACGTTGCGGGCCGATGTGCGCCTGCTTGCGGCCACGAACAAGAACCTCGAAAAGCTGGTGGCGGAGGGGAAATTCCGGGACGACTTGTATTTCCGTCTCAACGTCGTCCACATCACGATGCCGCCATTGCGCGAGCGGAAGGAAGATATCCCGATGCTGGTGCGGGGATTTCTCCGCCATTTCTGCAAGGCGAACGAGAAGCCGCTTCTCGACCTGACCGCCGATGCGATGAACGCGCTCCTCACTTACGACTGGCCGGGAAATGTGCGGGAATTGCGCACAGCGATCGAGCACGGCGTGGTCATGGCGCACGGGCCGAAAATCACTTTGCGCGACCTGCCCGTGAATGTGCGCCAGGCGACCGGCGCAGCGTTGCCCGGCGGCATCACACCGTCCAGGGCGTTTGGCGAAAAATCGAGCGCGCTCGATCTTCACGAAACCGAGAAGCGGCTGATCATGCAGGCGCTGGCGACGACGAACGGAAACGTCACGGCCGCGGCGAAGAAGCTTGGAATCAGCCGCCGCACCTTGCATCGTAAGATCAACGAACTGAACGATGAGAAAGTCGACGGGGGAAATGCGGATGGCGAAGTGAAAACCAATGAATAACTCCGTTTTCGCCCGCGGGGTCTTCCGGTCCGATCGTGGATGCGGCGGGCGATGGCGATCGTCCGGACTTTATGGTGGGGACTTCTCGGCATGGAGGTAGGCGCAGGGACGTTGCTGCCAAAGATTTATGTGACCTGGCCGCATCAGGTTCTCGTTAGGCGCGCATTGCACGGTCGAACAGGGAGTCTATTTCAAGTACGATGGCATCTGGGCGCCGGGACCGAAACTCGTGATCGGCGATAACGTTTTTATCGGCGCGGGCTGCGAGTTTAATTTCAAGCGCGGCATCAAGATCGGCTCGCATTGTCTGATCGCATCGGGCTGCTATTTCATCGATCACGATCATCAATCCGCCCGGCGCGATGTTCCGATGGGAGCGCAAACCGATGGGCCGGAGGCGTCAGTGGCGCTCGAAAATGACGTCTGGATCGGCGCGAATGTCGTAGTCTTGAAGGGAGTCACGATTGGGCGGGGCGCTATCGTTGCCGCGGGCGCCGTGGTCAGAGATTCGATTCCGCCTTATGAAATCTGGGGAGGCGTGCCGGCAAAGAAAATCGGGGAGCGGCCGTCCTAGCGGCTCGCATCGAGCGGCGCCAAAGTAATTTACCCGTTTACGAATGGCGCTGGCGGCCTTTCAATAACCGACGTGGCGCAGGAAAAGAGAATTTTTGGAACGGACGGCGTGCGGGGCGTCGCCAACGTCGAGCCCGTCACGGCGGAGACGGCGCTGAAGCTTGGCCGCGCCGCGGCCCATATTTTCACCCAGCTCAACCCCCGCGAACACCCGACCGGCGCCCGGCCGAAAATCGTCCTCGGCAAAGACACGCGCCTCTCCGGTTACATGCTCGAGAACGCGCTCGTCGCCGGCATCACCTCTTTCGGCGTGGATGTGCTCCTGATCGGGCCGCTCCCGACCCCGGGCGTGGCCTACATCACGCGCTCGCTCCGGGCGGATGCGGGCATCGTGCTTTCCGCCTCGCACAACCCGTACGAAGACAACGGCATCAAATTTTTCCGGCACGACGGCTACAAACTCGACGATCAGATCGAGGAACAGATCGAGCAGCTTGTTTTCACCGGTGAAATCGATTCCATCCGCCCGACCGCGGGAAAAATCGGACGCGCGCGGCGAATCGACGACGCGCTGGGACGTTATGTCGAGTTTGCCAAAGCCAGTTTTCCGAGAAAAATGTCGCTCGAGAAAATGCATGTCGCCGTCGATGTCGCGAACGGCGCGGCTTACAAATCGACTCCGTGCATTCTGCGCGAACTGGGCGCGGCTTTGACGGTGGCGCACGACGAACCAAACGGGACGAACATCAATGCGCAATGCGGCAGCACGTTTCCGGCTGAGATTCAGCGCATCGTCAAGGAAAGCGGCGCGCAAATCGGGATCACGCATGATGGCGATGCGGATCGCGTTCTGCTTTGCGATGAAAATGGCGAGCTCGTGGATGGCGACGAGATTCTGGCGATCGCGGCGATCGATTTACTGAAATCGGGCCATCTCCAGGAGAAAACGCTCGTCGCCACGGTCATGAGCAATTTCGGACTCGACGAAGCGCTCGGCGCCCTTGGCGGAAAAGTGGTGCGCGCGAAAGTGGGCGACCGCTACGTCATCGAGGAAATGGTGCAGCGAAATCTCAATCTGGGCGGGGAACAAAGCGGTCACCTGATTTTTCGCGATTTCACCACGACCGGCGATGGGATCATCAGTGCCCTGCAAATCCTGCGCATCATGAAAACGACCGGGAAGCCGCTGAGCGAATTGAAGCGTTGCCTGACGAAATATCCGCAGGCGCAACGGAATTTGAGGGTGAAGGAGAAACGCCCGCTGGAAGAATTGCCGGCGGTCATGAAGCTGGTGGGAGACGCGGAGAAAGAGCTTTCGGGCAAGGGCCGGGTGCTGCTGCGCTACTCGGGAACCGAGCCGAAGATCCGGCTCTTGATCGAAGGCCGAGAGTTGGAGCAGATCGATCGGCAGGCGAATCGCATCGCGGAGGCGATCCAAAGCGCGATCGGGGAATAGGACATAGGACGTATGAGTTTGAGCCAAGTAATCGAAGCGCTCCTGTTCAGCGCGCAGAAACCGCTCTCGGCGCGTGAGCTGGCGACGCGCGATCAAGGGCGCGGGCGACGCGGATGAGCTGCTGCCAAACGAGTTCGCGCGTGTAAAAGATGCGGAAGTGGCGGCGGCGCTCGAGCAACTAAAGATCGAATACATCGAGCAGAGCCGCGCGTTTCAACTCGTGGAAAAAGCCGAGGGCTGGCAACTGGTGAGCGATCCTGCTTACGCCCCGTGGGTCCGGCAGTTGTTCCCCGCCGTGAAACCGGCGCGGCTTACGCCACCTTCGTTGGAGACTCTGGCGATCATCGCCTATCGGCAGCCAATCACGCGCGCGGATGTCGAGGCGGTTCGCGGTGTCGCGGTGGACGGCGTGCTGCAAAGCCTGATGGAGCGCGGGCTCGTCAAGATCGGGGGACGCGCGGAGGTCCCGGGCCGGCCGCTCCTTTACGAAACGACGCAGTTCTTTCTCGAGCACTTTGGTCTGCGCGACCTCGACGAGCTGCCAAATGCGGAGGAACTGCGGCGCAGATATTTGCCCTCGGCCGCTTCCGCAAAACCGGCCGAGCCGGCCGAGCCGGCGGAGCCGACGCCCGCCGAGCCTGAATCCGCTGTCGCCGCGCCCTCCGAAGATTGACTTGGCCTCTTCTTTGACGACGCTTCTCTTGCGCAGCTCAGCGCTATCCTATGAATAAAATTGTGCGCGGTGGAAAACTGTTGCTCCTGATTCCGCTTTTCGCCCTGACTGGCTGCGGCAGCTACAATCGGCTGGTCCAGCTGGAGCAGAACGTTAACAAAAAGTGGGCCGACGTACAGTCTGTTTACCAGCGCCGGGCTGATCTGATTCCAAACCTGGTCAACACCGTGGCCGGCGCGGCAAATTTCGAAAAGTCAACGCTGACCGAGGTGACCAATGCGCGCGCCAGCGTCGGGCAGGTGAAGCTCGACCCGAGCAAGGCGCCGACCGATGCCGCGGAACTGGAAAAATTCCAACAAGCGCAAGGGCAGCTGAGCACTGCGTTGTCGCGGCTCCTGGTGGTGACGGAAAACTATCCGCAGTTGCGCGCGACGGAGGCATTCCAAAATCTTCAAGCGCAGCTCGAAGGAACCGAAAACCGGATTTCGGTGGAGCGAAACAACTTCAACACCGCGGTGCAGGACTACAATACGGCCCTGGCCACATTTCCAACCAACATGCTGAACAAGATGTTTGGATTTCAGTCGCGTCCTTATTTTTCCGCGCAGCCCAATGCCGATAAGGCGCCGGAAGTGAAATTCGATTTCAACAAACCGCCAGCGCCACCGGCGCCTCCCGCGCCCCCTCCAGCGGCGACGCCCTGAGGCGGGGCGCGAAAGCTTCAAATCCCAGGCTCCAAGCTCCAAATTCCAATATCGTCGTGCACAATCGGCCTTGGAGCTTGGTGCCTGGTGTTTCTTTGGGATTTGGGTCCTGGCGCCTGGAGCCTCTTCGGCGGCGCGCTTTGCGGGCGCTTCTCATCCTCGCGATTGTTCTCCCGCAGATAGGATCCGCCGCGGAAGTCATCCCTCCGAAACCTCCCGGGTATTTCAATGACTACGCTGGCGTTGTTTCCAAGGAAGCGGCGCTCCGCCTTAATGAGAAGCTCGCCCAATTCGAGCGGGAAACCTCGAATCAGGTGGTGGTTGCCGTGTTCCGAAAAATGGAAAGCGGTTCCTCGGTGGAAGATTACGGCCAGCGGGTCGCCCAGGCTTGGGGTGTCGGGCAGAAAGGGAAGAGCCAGGGTAACGGAGTGGTCATGCTGGTCTTCATCGAGGACCGGAAGATTTCCCTTCAGGTGGGGTACGGTTTGGAGGGCGCGCTTCCGGACCTGGTGGCATACGACATCCGGTCGCGCCACATCAATCCGCATTTCCGGAACGGCGATTACGAAGCCGGGCTGACCGAGGGGATCGATCTGATCTGCAAGGCGATCCGGGGTGAATACAAAGGAGACGGCAAAACCAACGCGGATCGAACGGCCCGTAAGGTCGGTGGCGGGCACATTCTCGCTCTGATTGTTATGGGCATCATCATCATGTCGGTGATATCAAATTCGCGCCGCCGCCGGCGCGGCTATGGTTATTCGAGTGGAGGCGGGCCGTTTCTTGGCGGTTGGGGTGGCGGCAACAGCGGAGGTGGTTGGTCGAGCGGCTCTTCCTCCGGGGGCGGCTTCAGTGGTTTTAGCGGAGGAGGCGGAAGCTTCGGCGGCGGCGGCTCAAGCGGAAGCTGGTAAGGACCATGCGGACCAAAAGCTTTCTCAGCCAGCTCGATCATGAGCGCATCGTTCGTGCGATCAAGGAAGCGGAGGCGAAATCCTCCGGTGAGATTCGCGTCTTTGTTCAGCGAGGAGAATTGGAGGGGGACCCGCTGATCGTCGCCCAAAAGAAATTTCACCAGCTGCGGATGGATGCGACCAAGGAACGAAATGGCATCCTGATTTTCGTGCTCCCGCGCGCGCAAAAATTCGCCGTCGTGGGGGACGAAGGGGTGCACCAGAAGTGCGGCCCGGAATTTTGGCAGCGGCTGGTGGAGAGTATGGGCGAGCACTTCAAGCGAGAAGAGTTCACGGACGCGCTAGCGGAAGCGATCGAAACCGCGGGTCAGTTGCTCGCCCGGCACTTTCCCCGGCAAGCCAGCGATCGCAACGAACTATCCGACCAGATCATAGACGGATAGAGACTGCCGAGAGCTGCGCTGCAGGGGGAAATCCCTGCTTGCAAACTTGGCGCGGTAGTGTTGATTCCACGTCCCGCAACGAGTTTTTGAAGTTGCGCCGTTGGTCCCTGGGTCTCCGTCGCTGGACGTGAGGCCGCACTCGTCAGGGGTAACCCGGTGCTGAGAAAGGAAGAAGGCAGAGTTAAGAAGGAAGAAGTGCCCTCAGGCGTGTTTCCTAATTCCTAATTCATACTTCTTAAATCCACCATGCCAGTTCATTACGGTCGTTTTGAAATGCCGAAGACTCTCGTGAAAGACGAGAACGGCGCCACGGAAACCTACGCCAGATTTGTCGCCGAACCCTTTGAAGCGGGTTATGGCCACACGGTCGGAAATTCGCTCCGCCGCGTGCTCCTCTCCTCGCTGGAAGGCGCCGCGATTACCGCGGTGAAAATCACCGGCGCGCAACACGAGTTCGCCACTTTGCCCGGCGTGGTCGAGGACGTGACCGATATCGTGCTCAATCTGAAGCGCATTAAATTCAAAGCGGCGGAACACGAGCCACGAAAGCTTTCGCTGACTGTAAACAAGGAAGGCGAAGTGACTGCCGGGGACATCCAACTCGTCCAAGGTTATGAGGTTCTGAACCCGGACCAGCTCATCTGCACGATGGACAAGAAGCACAAGTTCGATGCGGAACTGGAAGTGCGCGTCGGACGCGGATTTGCCACGGGCGATGAAAACAAACGCCCCGATCAGCCGATCGGCCTCATTCCGATCGACTCCATCTTCTCGCCGGTGACCCGGGTGAAATACGCCGTGGAAAATACGCGCGTCGGCCAGCGGACCGACTACGACAAGCTCGTCCTCGAAGTCTGGACGGATGGCCGCCTGACTCCGGATGACGCGCTGCTCCAGGCTTCCGCAATCCTGCGCCATCACCTCGATGTCTTCGTGAACTTCAATGAGGACGTGATCGAGTTCGACGAAACGCCTGCCGGCGTGAGCGAGGAAAACATGAAGCTGAAGAAGCTTCTCAATATGAGCGTGAACGAAATCGAGCTCAGCGTGCGTGCGGCCAATTGCCTGAACAACGCGAACATCACCACCGTCGGCCAGCTCGCACAGAAGACCGAGGCGGAGATGCTGAAGTATCGCAACTTCGGCAAGAAATCGCTCAACGAAATCAAGGACAAGCTTCAGCAGCTTCAGTTGGGTCTGGGCATGAAATTCGACGCGGGTCTGGTCGATACGCCGATGACCGCGGACACCGCGGGAGTCAACGGCTCAGCCGACGAAGAAAAGAAATAATCACGCGTTAGGGATTTTGCGCAGCGCTCGAGGATGAACCCATGAGACACCAAAAGAAGACTCTAAAACTGGGGCTGACAGCCGCACACCGGAAAGCAATGCTCGCGAATCAGGTTTGCAGCTTGATCGAGCATCAGCGCATCAAGACGACGCTCGCGAAAGCGAAAGCGGTCCGTCCGCTCGCGGAGAAGATGGTGACGCTCGGCAAGAAAGGCTCGCTCCATGCACGGCGCACCGCGCTGGCCGTGCTTCGGCAGAAGGGCGCCGTGAAGAAATTGTTCGAGGACATCGCGCCCCGTTCCGCGACCCGGAATGGCGGATACACCCGGATTGTGAAGCTCGGAGCGCGCAAGAGCGATTCGGCTCCCGTCGCATTTATTGAGTGGGTTGATGCGCCGCAAGTCGTGGACGAGCCGATTGCGGAAGAGACGGGCAAGAAGAGCAAGGCAACGAAAACTCCTGCGGCGACGGCTGAGAAGAAGCCCGCGCGCAAGCCAAAGAAGGGCGCAGGAACCGAAGCCGAAGTGCTCGAGTAGCTGCGTTTTTCTTCGTTTATAGCCGGGGTCGCTGATTCCTCTGTTGCCTGAGCTAGGCCGTCCCGAAATCGGAACGGCTGGGTCCCGTGGCTGGAATAAGACAAAGGAGGCTCGGCGTCTGGGTATGTCACTAACTACCTTAACATGAGGAGGTTATGATATTAGTTTGGGCCGTGGCACGGGCGCTGCATAAGGAAGGATTCGTAACCAATAATTTCCTTATGAAGACAAACCAAATAAACAACGAAATCCAGGAATCGACCTACGCTATGCTCGTCCGGTCGGAAGAAAAAGGGCGCGGGCTGTTCGAAACTATCGTCTACGGCCTTTTCATCTTAAGTGCTGTGGCGGCGATCGGGCAGTTCGTTCTGCAACCCGTCAACCTCCCTACCGACGCCCTGCCGCAGACAGCTTCCTTAACTCAAGTCGACCTCCCGGCTCGGAGCTAAACGGGGAAAACAAACCCGGCTGCGGCCGGCCTGCCGTGCCCGGGTCACCAGGCTGAAACGGCCAAAGGCCCATCAAAATGAGCGCTGTCGAATGAGTAATCTTCTTCAGGACCTTCGCTACGGTCTGCGAATGCTGCGGAAGAGTCCGGGCTTTACCATTATTGCGTTGGTCGCATTGGTCTTGGGCATCGCCAGCACCACGGTCATCTTTAGCGTTGTTGACGGGATCTTGCTGCACCCGTTGCCCTATCCGGATTCGGAACGAATCGTGACCGTGGCGAATACGGACCGCAGCACTGGGCGCTCCACCCATTCCGCCTCGCCTGCCAATTATCTGGATTGGCAAACGCAGAACGATGTCTTTTCCCATATGGCTGCGTCGCGCGGAGCGCAGGCCAATTTGACCGATGGCGACCGCCCGGAACGTGTCCGGACGACGACGACTACAGCCAGTCTTTTTCCACTTTTCGGAATCAATCCTCTTCTGGGACGCAGCCTTCTTCCGTCGGACGAGAAACCGGGCAGCGCTCAGGTAGTCGTGCTGAGCCATGGCCTTTGGCAGCGCCGTTACGGGGCCGACCAGAACATAATCGGGAGCGACATCAAGCTGGATGGTCAGCCCCATGCCGTGGTGGGCGTAATGCCTCCGGATTTTTCTCCCGACGAATATGGCGAGCTTTGGGTGCCGTCGCCCTGGGGCGTGCCGACAACTTCGCTCCGGCCTAACGAGGATCCCCGCCAGGTCCGGGACAGCAACTACCTCGACGTCTATGCCCGCCTGAAACCAGGCGTCACTATCGGACAGGCGCGAAGCCAAATGGCTGCGATAGCGCTCCGGCTCGAGAAGCAATATCCGACTGATAGCGGGGATACCGGCATTGCCTTGGTTCAGCTGCACGACGAAATGGTCAGCGGCATTCGGCCGATGCTTCTGGTTCTGTCGACCGCGGTCGGCTCGCTGCTCCTGATCGGTTGCGCAAACGTGGCCAATCTCCTGCTCGCCAGAGCCGCCACGCGCGCGAAGGAAATTTCCATTCGAGCAGCTCTCGGAGCGAGCCGTTTCCGGATCATTCGCCAACTCCTGACTGAGAGCGTCTTGCTTTCACTGCTCGGAGGCGTGCTCGGAGTTCTCCTGGCCGCTTGGGCGCTTCCGGTAATTCTTGCCCTCAGTCCGCCGCAGATTCGCGGCTTTAAGGAAATCGCGCTGAATCGCGAGGTCCTCGGCTTTAGCCTGGCTGCGTCACTTCTCACTGGAATCTTCTTCGGGCTGGTCCCCGCCTTCTTTGCCTCGTCCTCCAATCCAAACGAATCGCTCCGGGCGGGCGAGCGCGGGAGCACGGCGAGCGGCCGTCGCGGTCGAGCCATCCTCATCACGGCGGAAGTCGCGGTCTCTCTTGTTCTCCTCATCGGCGCGGGCTTGATGGTTCGAAGCTTCGACAAGTTGACCAGCGTCGATCCCGGTTTCGTGCCGGATCGCCTCCTGATTTTCAACGTCGGCGCGGTGCCTTCGGCGGACTCGGCGCCGCAGACCGCGTTTTATCAGCAAGTCGTGGAGAGCTTGCGCTCCGTGCCCGGGGTTGACCGCGTTGGCGCCGTGAGCCGGTTGCCGCTCTCAGGAGGAAACAGCAACCGGACCTTTAACCTTCCCGGCAGCGAGGCGTCGCATAGCACGGACATCCGGATCGGCACGCCCGGTTATTTCGCGGCGGTCGGCATTCCGCTTTTGCGCGGGCGCAATTTTACCGAGCACGACACCAAGGACTCAACGCGGGTGGCTATCGTCAACGACGCCCTGGTTCGCGCTACTTTTCCGGGCCAGGATCCGATCGGCAAGGTCGTGACCAATTTTGGGCCGAACGACGAAACGCTGGAGATAGTGGGCGTGGTCGGAAACGTCCGGCATCTGGCGCTCGAGACCGAGCCGCGAGCGGAGCTTTATCAGCCGCTCGGCCAGGCCTCCTGGCCTTCGATGTTTATCGCCGTGCACGCCGCGACCTCCAATCCGATCGCGCTTGTTCCCGCCGCTCAGAATGCAGTCTGGAGCGTGGATAAGAACGTTCCTCTCGGAGGGGTCCGCACGATGCAGGAGATCGTGGCGAATTCTCTCCTGAAACGAAAATTTACCATGCTCCTGCTGGCGATTTTCGCCGGTCTGGCGGTGACGCTGGCCGCCATCGGATTGTATGGCGTGATGTCCTATTCCGTTTCGCAACGCACGCGCGAGATCGGAATTCGGATGGCGCTCGGCGCGCAACGTCTCCAGGTGCTGAAGCTGGTCGTGAAACAAGGAATGACCCTGACTGCTCTCGGCGTGGCCCTCGGGATCGTTGCCTCCTTCGGCTTGACCCGCTTGATGGCCAACCTCCTCTTCGGCGTCAGCGCGACCGACTTCGTCACTTTTCTCGCCTTGTCGATTGTGCTGCTTTCCGTTGCGCTCCTGGCCTGTTGGCTGCCGGCGCGCCGGGCCAGCAGCGTCGATCCGATGGTGGCATTGCGGGCCGAATGAAAACCAGCGGGCGCCAAGCCCGAATCTCACCACGGCTGGCGATCAGCGTAGTTTGATCGTCTGCCAGGTAAGCTTTCCGTCCGCGGCGATTTCCAGGTTCGCCGCGCTCGCGGCCGCGCCACGATTCGGGCGCGTTACGCAGCCGGGATTCAGAAAGAGCACGCCTTCGCGCCGCTCATTCCGCGGCACATGGGTGTGTCCGTGCAGGAGCACGTCGATTTTCTCCGGCGCCCGGTCCGGCGGAATATGGACGAGTCGAAAACGGACGCCGTTGCGTTTCAGATCCACGATCAGCGGCCACTCGAAATTGCTGTCGCAGTTTCCGCGCACGACCGTCACCGGCGGGCCGATTCGCTCCAGCGTTTGGACAAGGCCCGGCGCGCAGACATCGCCCAGGTGCCAGATCTCATCGGCTCCCTCTGCCAGCGTCTCGATGTGCGCCGGCAGATGATTGTGGGTGTCGGCCAGGACGAAGATGCGGAGCGGCGACGGCATTTGGAATCCTCGCACAACGGTCACAGAGGCTCACAACGATGTGAAGAAAATTTCTGCCTCATCCTATGTGCCCTGGGTGGCCGTTGTGCGATGCCCAAATGCGCAGTAGCTTGCGTTCGTGTCATTTAAAGATTTTGGCCTCTCAAACGAGGTCGTGCGCGGCACACAGGCGATGGGTTTCACAGAGCCCACGCCGATCCAGCTCCGCGCCTTCCCGATCGTTCTCGCCGGCAAAGATTTGATCGGTACCGCCCAAACCGGTACCGGCAAGACTGCGGCCTTTGCTCTGCCCATCCTGACGCTGCTCGCCAAGCACGGGAATTTTCGTTGCCTCGTCCTCGAGCCGACCCGCGAGCTGGCGGCTCAAGTGGAAACAGCCTTCCGCGATTATGGCCGCTTCACCGATCTGCGCGTTTCGGTCGTGCATGGCGGCGTCGGCTACGGCAAACAACGCGAGGAAGCCGCTCGGGGAATGGATATCGTCGCGGCGACCCCAGGCCGGCTGCTGGACTTGCTCGAGCAGGGCTCCATGAGTTTGGGGCAGGTGAGCATCCTAGTGCTCGATGAGGTCGATCGGATGCTCGACATGGGTTTTCTGCCGGACGTGCGTCGGATCGTCGAACAAATTTCCACCGACCGCCAGACGCTGCTCTTTTCCGCGACGCTGCCGCCAGAAATCGAACGGCTGGCCGCATGGGTCCTGCGCGAGCCGCAAGTGGTCGAGATCGGCGCGCGCCGGTCGCCGGCCGAAACGGTGACGCATGCCGTGTATCCCGTTGCTGCCGAGCAGAAATTCGATCTGCTCATGGCGCTGCTCGAGCGCACCAATTTCGACAGCGCGTTGATTTTCAGCCGAACGAAGCATGGCGCGGACAAGATTGCCGTGAAGTTGAAACAGGGGCGGCATTCCGTGGCAGTGATGCATTCGAACCGGACCCAGCGCGAGCGCGTCGAGGCGCTGGAGGGTTTCAAGAGCGGCAAATACGAAATCATGGTGGCGACCGATATTGCGGCGCGAGGGATCGATATCGCCGGAGTCAGCCACGTCATCAATTACGATGTCCCCGAGCATCCGGAGGATTACGTCCATCGCATTGGCCGCACCGGCCGCGCCCAGAATGTCGGCGATGCGTTTACTTTGATGAACGGCGAGGAGTTGGCGTCACTGCACTCGATCGAACGTTTCATGGGCCAGAAAATTCCGCGGCTGAAGCTGGAAGGCTTCGCGTATCTCTACACCGCGCTTTTCGAGCCCGAAGCGGCCGAGGGCGGCAAACGCTCCATCGGTGGCGGCCGTACCCACCGCGGCTATTCCTTCGGCCGGCGGCGGCGCTAATTGGGTTCCTCACGGGACGCGAGAACAATTTCGGCATGGCTCGCAGCGGCATCAATCTGGCCTTCTAAACCGACGCCCGTCTGCGCCCCCGGGGAATTATTCGGGCATTGCTTCGCCGGAGCCACCGATCTCGACCGGGAAATCCTTCAATTTCGGGAGGCCGTCCTTCATCGGGAGGACGCTTTCTTCGTAGTTGAGGTGGACGCCTGCCTTGAAGGCCAGGGTCGGGATGATCCCGGCAAACACGTCGATCAGACCCAAGCCAGGATGATCGACCATCACGTTTCCTCCGCACTTCGTGCAGAAGCGCCGGATGCTCATCTCGGACGACTTGAAGCGGCCGAGAAATTCCTCGCCCTTCGTAATCTTCACGTTCTCGGGTTTCCACAACGTAAAGGAGTTGATGGGGGAGCCGGTGTACGATCGGCAGGCGCTACAATGGCAATAGCCCATGCCTTCGGGCTGGCCGGTTACCTCGATCGCCACTGTCCCGCAATAACAGGAGCCGCTATGCGTTTCGTTCATAACGCCTGGATCGTAACGTTTCGTTCCGATCGTTATCAACAATATCGTTGGTGGAACGACGGGCTAAACGAAAGGTGAGCTTTCGGGGACGTGGACGTTCTTCACCGTCCTGGCGGGCGCGAGTCCCTTATTCCAAATGGTAAACCTCAACCAGCCCGATGCCCGTTGCGGAATTCACACCTCGCATGATGGCGGTGTAATTTCCTGGAACCAACGTGCTGATGATGGCGGATTCGGCGTCGCTAGATGGAGAAAGGGTCGTTGCGATAACCTCGGCTTCGTGATCGCTGCGCCAGTTGTCGTTGAATGCGATCAGGACGCCGTTGCTGTCGCGCAAGTCCAGGGCCGGATCCAATAACGCTCCGGCCACTCCGAAGTTCGCCAAAGAAGGTCCGATGGCGCGCACCAGAACTCTGGCGCTGCGACTCGGATCGCCCGAGACGATCAAACCGCCAATCATAACGTTATCTCCCGTACCGACAACCCCGCGGGTGCTGATGTTGGCCAGCTTGGAAGTGGTGGCGAGCCCGAGGTCGTACACTTCAACGAGGCCGGTCCCGCTCGTCTCATCGCGTCCGCGCAGGACCGCCGTGTAAGTTCCGGGATCCAGTGTCCGGACGATGGCTGATTCCAAGATGTTGACCGGCGGAATGGTGGCGGCGATCTCTACTGCCTGCGTGTCCTGCCAATTATCGTTCTGGGCGAGGGTCACAGGACCTTGATGCAGTTCCAGAATAGGATCGGCGAGTGTGCCTTGGATGCCAGCGACCAGCGAAGGGCCCAGTCCGCGGATAATCACTCTCTTTGGCTCATTTCCGGTGATGATGAACCCTCCAATGAGCGCGTCATCTCCCGGAAGCACGCGGACTCTGGTGGAAATGTTCGCCAGTCTCGCTGGTTGAGTGAGTGGCGGCGTTGGCGTCGGTGTTGGCGTTGGGGTCGGCGTTGGCGCCGGCGTTTCGGTTGGCGTTGGCGTCGGTGTTCCGGCGGGTGTTCCAATCGGTGTCGGTGTCGGAGTCGGTGTCGGCGTTCCGGTTTCACCCACGGGTTCCAGGCGGAAGGCGTGTGTGACAGGAGGGATTTCGCCCGAGCCGTCGGGATCGAACGTCCCCCAGCCGACGATCTGGCCGTGGTCGTTAATCGATGTTGCCCAACCCAGGACCCACGCTGCCCCGGTCGAATCAGTCAGGGTATTCAAGTCCAGCATCCCACCCGCCTCCGTCCACAAGAAGGCACGATCGCCATCGAATGAATTGCTGCTGCCCACTACTTGGTTCGCAGCATTAATTCCAAAGGCGTATCCAAGGTCACTCCCGCCGTCGAACTCTCCCAGGTCGACGATAGAGGGGTTTGCGCCGGAACTGGCAGGTCGCCAGAGAACCGCATGCTGACCCGTCGCGGTGGCGCTATTGCCGACCACCATTCCGGAAGCATTAATCGACGCCGCCTGGGCGACATCATTTCCACCAGGAAGACCGTCGAGAGCGATCATTGATCCGGTGCTTCCATTTGGAGTTGAAGGCGTCCAGAGAAATGCGCGGTCGACCGTGGTGAGAGAGGCGCCAACAACCTGGCCTGAATCGTTCACGTCATACGCATTGCTGGCCGTTCCCCCGTCCAGGGCTCCCAATTCGACCGCGGTTCCCGTGGTGCCGTTGGGAGAGCTGGGCGTCCACAAAAAAGCATGCCCGACGCTGAATCCTACCACCTGACCGGCGCTGTTAATGCTGGTGGCGTGCGTGCTGTTACGCTCGCCGGGCAAATCGGTTAGCTCGATCATCGACCCTTCCGAGCTATTCGGAGCCACCGGACTCCACAAGAATGCGCGAGCTCGATCGCCCTCGTTACTCAATCCAACAACCTGGCCTAACGAATTGATGCCCGAAGCATGGGCGTTCTGGAGCGGCGAGAGATTGCCAAGATCGACCATCGTTGTTCCGCCACCCGGCACGTTGGAAGAGAGGAAGGCGCGAAAACGGCTGTTCACTTGACCCACCCCGGCGACCTGGCCGGAGGCATTGATGTCGACGGCCTGGCTGTAGTGTTGGCCATCAACTAGATCGCCCAGATCGGTCACCGAATATCGGGGCGTGGCCTGCGCCATGCGAATGCCAGAGGCCAGGAGCAGAAGCGAAAAATACCGGGCAAGCTTCATAATTTGGGGGCGGTTTCGGTCATTTGTGGAAGGAGTGGAGCGCCGAAAATACCGCACGCCATTAAGCGTGCGATGTCGGAAACGTAACGCCGTTGTCACTTTCCAGGACGCCGCCCGGGCCTTCTGGGCGAAATGCTGTCGGGGCACTGAGGCCCCTCCCACATTCCAGACGCTAACGCGTGGCGGCGAGCTGAGCTTCGCGTCTGCGAATGACGCAGAGCGTGATGAGAGCGGCGAGAGCGCAGATGAGTGCGCCGATTGCCATTGTTGCGGGCGTTCCGAGGAGATCGGCCATGAGGCCGGCCTGCAAGCTGCCGAGCGGGATCATGCCGCCGAAAATGAGGGTCCAGATTCCCATGACGCGGCCGCGCATTTCGTCGGGCACAATGCTTTGCAGGACGGTGTTCGAGGTGGAGAAATAAAGGACGATTCCGAAGCCGACCATCGCGAGCAGCAGAGTGCCGAGATAGAGATTGCGGGTGAAGGCAAAGAGCGCGAGCGACGCGGAAAAAATCCCGATACCGCCGAGCGCCATCAAGCGCGTGGGCAGGATATGCCCGGCGCTCGCGACCGTAAGCGCCGCCGCCAGCGCGCCGACGCCACTGCCCGCCATCAGCAGGCCGTAACCGTTCGCTCCCAGATGCAGGACGTCATGCGCGAACGCCGGCATGAGCACCGAATAGGACCAGCCGAAAACTCCCACAACGGCGAAGAGCGAGAGAATGGTGAGGACACGTCGGTGACCCCAGACGTAACGAAATCCCTCCAGGGCCTGACCGATCGGACCGGCGTCGCTTTCAATGTGCGTTTCCTTCTTCGGCAGCCGCATCATGAGGAGTCCGGCGATGACGGCGAAGAAGCTCAGGCCATCGATAAGAAAGCATGCCGGGATACCGACCGTCGCCATGAGCAGGCCAGCGATCGATGGGCCGACGATGCGGGCGCAGTTGAAAGCGGAACTGTTGAGGGAAATGGCGTTCATCAAATCTTCGCGGCTTGTCATCTCGATCACGAACGATTGCCGCGCCGGCATGTCGAAAGCCATGGTGATTCCGCCCAGGATGGCGAGCACGATGATGTGCCACGGTTGGATCAGCCTGCTCCAAGCGAGCGCGGCCATGACAAACGACAGGATCATCGAGCAGGTCTGCGTAACGACGATAACCGAACGTTTCGGATAACGATCGGCCACCCAGCCGCCCCAGGTGGCGAAGAAAAGCATCGGCGCGGAAGCCGCCGCCGCGACGAGACCGAGCAAGGCCTTCGATCCGGTGAGCTGATAGACCAGCCAGCCTTGCGCCGTCGTTGTCATCCAGGTGCCGGTGAACGAGATGAGCTGGCCGGAAAAAAAGAGACGAAAATTCCGATGCTGGAGAGCGGAGAAGGTTTTTCGGAATGAGATTCCGCCGGTCGCGACGCGGCGCGGCCGGCCGGTCATGTCTTCCGGCACGCGCGTGGTGGAATGGTGGTGGTCGAGAGCGGGGCGCATGGCGTTAGAGGTCAGACGTCAGGGAACCGAAGATGGATAGGAGCGTGGAAGAGGGCAAGCGTTGCGCCTGCTGCCGAAGCTGAAACATTTCTTTTCACCAGGCCGGCGACCAACGTCTGGTGGCGTTGATGAGCAGACTCGCCGGCGCAAGGCCGGCGCGGCCGGGATTGCCAGGATAGGACTTTGGTCCAATAGCGCGGGGCTGTGGCGGGCCGACATGATAACCACTCGATTATGAAAAAGACCTGGCGCAGATGGCAAAGTGGCATCGCTGCGATACTTCTCCTCAGCAGCGGCGGTGTGGTGCGGGCCGCGGACGACGCCAACGCTGTTGTAAATAGTGCGCTCGATTTGCTCGAGAATCACGACGCGCGGCAAGCCGTAGCCGTGCTCGCGGATGGCGCGCGGCGATATCCGCAGGACCGGAAACTCGGCGGGCTGCTCTACACTCTCCTGCGCGACAAGCGTTGGCCATTGCCTGCGACGCTGCCAGTCAAATTACCTGCCGCCATCACCGCGATTGATCTCAGCCAGGACTGCAAGTTCGCGATTGCCGGTGCGGAAGACGGCACGGTCCGCGTCCTCGAGACCGAGACAGGCAAGCTGCTCGATGCGACCGTGAAACATCCCGGCGCCATCGTCGGTGTCGCCATTTACCCGGGGAACGAGCTGGCGTTTTCCGTGGGCAAGGCGGGGGTCGCACGCATTTGGAAGATCGCGGACGGGACGATTGTGCGGGAATGGAAAAATAACGACAGCACCTTCACCGCCTACGCCGTCAGCAAGGACTACCAACGCGTCGCCCTCGGTTATGAGAACGGCGACGTGCGCGTCTTCGACCGCGAGACCGGCAATCAGGTCGGAGAAACGGTCAAACACTCCAAGCGAATTACTGGCCTGGTCTTCGCGGAAGCCAAAGTGCTGGGAACGGCTTCGGCCGATGGCACCGCGCGGGTGTGGGAATTGTCCACCGGCAGACCGCGAGAGTTTGTCGTGAAACACAAGTCGCCCATCGTCTCCGTTGATATCGACCGGCTCGGGGTCCTGCTCATGACCGCGAGCGAGGATGGCATGGTGAAGTTAGTGAACACGAAAGATGGCAAGCCGATCACGGGGGATGTCGATTGCGGCTCCGGCATTCTTGATGCGCACCTGGGAGGGAGCGGTGCTTTTTTCAATACCGTGTTGAAGGATCACACGGTGCGCGTCTGGGATTCGCAAACCGGTAAATCAGTCGGAGGCGTGATCCGCACCGATGAGGGCATTGTCAGCGCGGATTGGGGGCCGGCTGGGTTAAGCGTTGTGACCGCGTCGGATGGCCCGTTGGCCTACACCTGGCGGGTGCGTGATGGCCGCCGCGTCAGCGAAGGGATGCTGCACCAATCCTCGGTCCGCATCGCTGCCTTTGGTCCGATGTCCAGGCGGATCGCCACCGGGTGCGCCGACGGAACGGTGCGCATCTGGCGGATTGACACTGGCGCGTCGAGTGAGGGATTGCCGACGCTCCGCACCCATGATGCTGGCGTCCGCACCGCGTTCTTTAGCGCCGACGGGAAAGGTCTTGTTTCTTGTTCGCACGATTTGACCACCGTCCGCTGGCATCTCGAGAATGTGCGGCCGATCGGACGCCGGATTCCCTACGAAGGCAAACCGGTCTGTGCCGTTTACAGCTCGGACCAATCGTCCGTTGTCACCGTGACCGAGGAGGGAAAGGCCTTTCTGGTGGATGGTAATTCAGGCGAACCGCGCGGCGCTCCGCGCGACCTGGCTGCGCCCGGGCGCTGGGTGGATTTCCACAAGGATGGCAAACATTTCATCACTACGGCCGGAACAAAGGCCGTTGTCTGGTCGGTGGATGATGCGGCGCCGTTCGGCGCGGCGATCGAGCATCCGAACGGACCTCAGCGCGAACTGCGCATGGCCCGTTTCAGCCCCGACGGCACTCTGATCGTGACGGCCGGCGCGGATGGAACCGCGCGGGTGTGGGAAATGAATTCACGGAAAGAAGTCGCGGTCCTGAAAAAACACGACGCCGTAGTGACGAGCGCGCGGTTCAGCTTCGACGGCAAGATGCTGGTCACGACGGCGGCCGACGGGGAGATTCTGGTCTGGGACACGACGAAATGGGAGCTCACCGGGGCTCCGATGGTTTTGCCCGGCGAAGTCCGGTCGGCGGTGATCGGGCCGAACAACCAGTTTGTCGCCGCGAGTTCTCAACTGTCGGAAGGAGTGCGGTTCTTCGAGATTTCGACGGGACGCCAGTTTAGCGAAGGGATTGATTTGCCGGACGAGGCTATGACGGTTGATCTCCATCCCTCGGGCGACGAGCTCGCTATTGCCTGCGCGGATGGCAGCGTGCGCACCTACGGCTCGCCCTGGGTCGGGGAAGACATTCCCAAATGGATGCCGGAATTCGCCGAGAAGATTATCGGGCTGCGGGTGGAGGGTCCGGAAAAATTCGCACCCGTTGAGTCGAATTACGACGAGCTGACGCACTACCCGCCGGCCGAGACCGCGGCCGACTCAGACTTTGGCCGGCTCGCCAAATGGATGGTGACTTTCGGAGTGAAGCGGACGACGTCGCCGCGCCTCATTCTGGCGACGATTGAATCAAACGTCGAACGACGCGTGGCGGAACGGTCCGTCGACGGCCTGATTGAATTATTTGAAGCGGCGCCAGCCGATCCGTTACTCTTTGCGGCTTGCAGCCTGTATGTGCCCGGGCAGCGCCGGGGTGAATACCTCGCCGAATATGCTCTCTCGCGCGCGGATGAGAACCCGCTTGCCCGGGCCTATGTTGCTTCCACCTTCGCGAAGTATGGACGCCTCGAAGAAGCGGAGCGGGTGATGCAGAGCGCGCTCGCCGCGGCGCCGGACGATCACCGGATATTGCGCCGCGCGGCCAAGCTCGATGCGCGGCAAAACCGGAAGGAAGCGGCGATCGAAAAACTGGAGCGCGCCGTCAAGGACGATCCCGAGGATAAAGTAACTTACCGCGATTACGGTTGGACCCTCTACAACCTCAACGAACCCGCCAAAGCATTCGAGCAATTCAAGAAAGCCGACGACCTGGCGGGCAGCGCCGATCAGGACATCGGTGCGGGGCTTTGCCTCGCTGCCGCCGGGATGGGTGATAACGCTGCCGCCACTACGCGTTACAAGCGGCTGATCAAAATTGACGCCGACTGGGGCGAAGCCGCTCACCTGAAAACGCTCACCGGCTGGTCCGAGAAGGAACTCACCGAAATGGAACGCATTCGCAAGCTCGCCCTGAAGCGCTGACCAAACTGACCTATGAAAACGCTCGCACTCGTCATTCTTACTCTGCTTACCGCTACCGGCTTTGCGCGCGCGCAGGACCTGGGACGACCAACGTCATCCACGCCCTACGATAAATATTTTGGCCGGATCCGCGCCGTCCTCAGTGAGCTCGGCAACAACCACCCTCCGATGGAGCTGGTCGAAGAATTGGTCCGCACCGGACGCGCTTTTCGTTACTACATGAAAGATCCGCTGATTCCCCAGACCCCTGCGGAAACCGACGCGACCCGGGCCGGCGATTGCAAGGCGAAGTCTCTCTGGGTCGCCAACAAGATGGATGATCGCAAAGTGTACTTTGTGGTCGGCCGGGTCCGCTCCGTTTCCGGGATGAGCCACGCCTGGCTGCTCTGGAAAGGGCCGGCGGGGTGGCTGATCCTCGACGCCACCATGTACAGCAGGCCCCTCGACGTCGCTCGCCTGGGGCCGAGTGAATTCACGCCGCTCTACAGCTGGACCGCCGGCGGAAAATTCGTCCACGCTGCCGCGGCTGCCCGCAAAAAGGCCGAATCCAAATACGGCGATCACACCTGATCGGTGCCGCGGGATCAGCTCGCGCGTTTAGCTTTCATGATCGCGGGCCCGTCCGCGCGGCCAGGGAGGACAAGCAAGAATCGAAGTTAAGTCTCCCAAAGGTGGGAGGCCGGGATAAACTGCGGGCAGGATGTTTCGGATTTTCCTTTTGATCCTGATTCCGTACGCGCTGGTGCTGTCGGTTCTTCTGTGGCGCAGGGCGCCCGTTCGTCGTGGAGACAAGACTGTTTCGCGCGGATGGGGGAATCGAATGCGGGTTCTGGTTATCGGAGCCACGGGCGGAACGGGCCGGCAATTGATCCAGCAGGCGCTCGATCAAGGGCACCAGGTGACAGCGTTTGTCCGCAACCCCTCGAAATTGCAGCTCGAGCACGCGAACCTTCGGATCGTGAAAGGCGATGTGCTCGATTATGCGTCAGTCGAAGCGGCGATGCGTGGGCAGAGCGCGGTGCTCAGCGCGCTCGGGCACAAGCGCTTCTTTTACCCGAATAAGATTCAATCGAACGGGATGCGCAATATTCTGCGCGCGATGAAAGCCTGCGACGTCCCGCGGCTCATCTGCGAGACGGCTCTTGGAATCGGGAACAGCGTGGGACGGCTGGGGTTGCCGCACACCTTCTTCATCCTTCCCCTCATTCTGCCGTTTTACATGTGGGACAAGCTCAGGCAGGAAGAATTGATTGCCGCGAGCGACCGGGATTGGGTCCTCGTGCGGCCGGGCGTGCTGACGAGTGGCGAAGCGCGCGGTACCTATCGCCACGGTCCGAAGGTCGGAAGTTACCTTTGGCCTGTTCGGATCTCGCGGGCCGATGTCGCGGATTTCATGCTGAAGCAACTGACCGACGATGCCTACGTCGGAGCGGCGCCCGGCCTGGGCTATTGAGTCTCGGGTTCGGGCCGAAAAACCCGGGAATTGGCGCGAGAGCAGCTTTCCTTTACTGCATGCGGCTACTCGGAACGAAGGCGTTATGGCGCAGTCGCGCGACACTGATTTGTTCAGCGCTCCTGGCTTTTCTCGTGGTTCCTGAGGCTCAGGCGAAAACGTCCAGACATCGAAAGCGGACAGCATTTTCCGTGGCTTTGCAGCCCTTCTCCCTTGTTCACTCCGCGGTCCAAACCGTGGCTGCGCCGGTCGCGGAAAAGGCGCCGCGCATTTTGCGTGCGGTCGCGACGGCTCCGATCAAGGCCGCTTATTACAAGCAGCGGCGGATGATACCGCGCCCGCCCCGCGCGCATCGGGTCGACGATTACGAGCCGGATGCGGCGCGCGATGAGGCGGCGCAACCAATCCGGGTGGCATACCAAAGCGCGCGACGAGTGTTCGGGACTGCACCGGCCACGGAATTCGGGGAGGAGCAAGATCAGGATCAAGAGCAGGAGCAGGATAATGACGACGGAGCGGAGACGGTCGAAAGACGAGGAGAGAGGCCCATCGTTGCCGGAAAGCGGGCGGTCTTGCGCAACGGCATTGCTTACGCGCCGGCACGGGCGCCGGAAAATGTGAAGAACGCGATTTGGGCAGCGAACACGTTGCGTCGCAAACCTTACGTTTGGGGCGGCGGGCACGGCTCATTTCACGATCACGGTTACGATTGTTCCGGCTCCGTTTCTTACGCGCTCCATGGTGCGGGGCTCCTTGCGGCACCGCTGCCCTCGAGCGATCTCATGCGCTACGGCGAACGCGGGCGCGGCCGATGGATTACGATTTACGCTCGACGAGGCCATACCTTTGCGGTCATTGCCGGTTTGCGCTTCGATACGACGGACCTGGGCCGGGGCGGAGATGTGGGCCCGCGCTGGTATGCGGATGGGCGCGACACCCGCGGTTTCGCCGCGCGGCATCCAGCCGGGTTCTAATAGCGAATCATCCGCAGATTCCGCAGATTGATGCAGATTAGTGCGGGTCTGAGCACGAAAGCGAAGTCCAGGTAGCCATTTTCCTTCAGAACCGACCGCCACGGGCTTCTACCCTGAAATCTGTGCCAATCTGCGAATGAAATTAGTGATTTTCTGAATCCAAACCGCCCCGGGGACGCATCTCATTCAAAAGAGATTCAATTCCTATGAACACCATCATGATCAGGCCCTTTGCGGCGGCGAAATTATTGACCTTTGCCGCTCTCGCGCTCGGGGGCTGCCACGTCACAGGCATCCGGGGCAACGGCGACATTACGACAGAAACCAGAACCGTGGCGGACTTCACCAGCGTCGAGGCGGACGGGGCCTTCACCATTACCTGGTCCAACGCGCCCGCCAGCCTCAAGATTACGACCGACCAAAACCTGCTTAGCCGCGTCGAGACCAGTGTCAGTGGGACAAAACTTCGGCTCCATTCACGCGGACAGCTCCGGCCGACGAAGGGAATCAAAGTGATCCTTTCCAGCTCGGGGTTGAGCGCTGCGAGCCTGACGGGCGCGGTCCGTTTGACGGCCACGAAGCTGGCCGGCCATGGATTTTACCTGGAAGGGACTGGAGCCACCCGCGTGGTCGTGGATGGAACGGTCAATGAATTGATGGCCAGCATGTCAGGCGCAAGTCGCCTGGACGCGGAGTCGCTCCAGGCGGAAACCGTGGCGGTCTCGATCTCCGGCGCCGGGAGAGCAGAAGTCGCAGCCAGCAAGGTCTTGAAGGTGTCGATTTCTGGTGCGGGCAAGGTGACCTATAGCGGCGATCCCACCGTTGAGAAGCATGTCAGCGGCGCCGGCAGCGTGAGAAGACGGGACTAAGCGCTCCCTCGGTCTTTCTCCGTCGGGCGAGTCGCGGGACCCCGCTACAGGTGGCAACCGCGCATAAGAACGATCAGGATTACCGTTCCAATAATCGAGAGGGCGATCGATCCGAGACACCCCAGGCGGTTGGAGAAGAAAGCAAACATGTCGCAGTGTCATCGTCCTTCATCTCCGACGCGGTTGTTATTAACCAGCGGGAGAGAAAAATTGTTTCGTGGTGCGAATCGCTCAAGGTCATGATGCTTCGCCATGGCCGACCAATCCGACCCGAAACCGACCGGAAATTATCCATCCCAGACGCAAATTCACGCCAGCATCGTGCGCAAATTTCTTTGTCTCCTCGCTGCGGCCGCGAGTTGGTGTTCGGGCCCGAATCTCTCTGCGGCCGAACCGGAAGCGGCTTTGGGCGACTGGAAGCTTGTGTCGACGAGCGACAGCGTCGCACTCTATCGCCGTCCGCGCCCGGGGCCGGGACACTACGAGTCCAAAGCCGTCGGCGAAATTGCCGCGTCAACCAAGGTCGTCTTCGCGGTGATCGACGACACGGATTCGTACCCGAAGTTCATGCCTTATACGGCGGAAAGCAGGGTGGTGAAACGGGAGGGAGATTCGGTCCTCACCTACCAAAGAATTTCCGCCCCGCTGGTCAGTGATCGCGATTATACGCTGCGTAATCGAATAACGTCGAAAAAGGGCGACGGCGGAACCAGCTATCACGTCCAGTGGAAAGCGGAGAATGAATCGGGTCCCGCGGAAAGGCCGGGAATTGTGCGCGTGAAATTGTGCGAAGGCGGCTGGTTGCTGGAGCCGGCGGGTCCGAATGCCACTCGCGCCACCTACACCGTATATACGGACAGCGGAGGAGTAATCCCTGCCTTCATCAAGAACACCGGAAGCCAGATCGGAATCCGAAAGATTTTCACCGCCATTCGCAAGCAAGTGCGGGAACCCAAATACAGCGCGGCGAAATAGTTGCCCTTCGTCCGCTTAAGTCCGCCACTTCGGATTCACAACCTCGGCGGCGCCGTAGGTGCGGATTGGCGGCCTCGCCTCGTGGTTTTGGCGCTTGAGATAATAATAAAGGACGTTCGACAGGATGATTAAAACGAAACAGATCAATAGAAGGCGCATTTCCGCCGTGACCTGACGGTTTGATCCGGTTTCGAGCGTCGCCTGCGTTGGATCGCCAGGCGCGTGAGCCACCACGACCTCCTGGCCCACCGGATAGCGATTGAGAATGGCGTCCGTTTCTTTGGCCGGATACCCGCCGGCAAACGAGATCCGGTTGCTGGTGAGGGGAACGCCGTTCACCGCATAGGAATAAGTGACGCTCGGTTGCTTTCGGAACATCACCTTGACGGTCGTCGAGTTCGTGACCGTACCAGTCACCGTGGGCCAGCCGGTGCTGGCTTTGGCTAGCTGGATTTTTTGCCATGACTTCCAAAGAGCGAATGGGAAAACGATTAGAAAAATTAGCTGGAGCATGGATGGAAGTGGGAAGTGGGAAGTGGGAAGTCGGAATGCGGAATGCGGAATGCGGAATGCGGAATGCGGAATGCGGAATGCGGAAATTACCTGGGCGGTCCGTCGGCGGCTAGTCTTAATCTGCTGGGAGTTCGAGCGTATTGATTCGTTCGCGCTGTACGTCCTGATGCGTTCATTCCGACTTCCGACTTCAGACTTCCGACTTCGAAGTCCCCGCTTCCAGCATGCGCACTCGTTTGTCGAGATAGGGCAAGCGAATGGTGAGCGTAAGGCCTTTGCCTTCGTTGCTTTCGATCGCCATTTCGCCGCCGTGTTCGCGGACGATGCGACGCACGATCAAGAGTCCAAGGCCGGAACCGGAACTCTTCGTCGTAAAGTAAGGCTCGAAGACTCGGCTCAGGCTTTCCGCGGACATGCCGCCGCCGGTGTCCGTGAAGCTGATGCTGACGTGCGTCGCGTCCAGGTCGGTCCGGATGCGGAGGATGCCGCGGCGCTTCATCGCTTCGAAGCTGTTCTTGATCACGTTGTAGAAGACCTGCTTCATCTGGTCGCGATCGAGCTCAAGGAGGGGAAGATCGGAACGCAACTCCTGCTCGACCACGATGTCGCGATCCTCAATTTCGGGCGCGACGAAGCGCACCGCTTCCTCCACGATCGCGTTCACGTTCTCCGGATGGAGCACCGGCTTCGACGGCCGGATCGCCTGCAAGAATTGGGTAACGATCGAATCGAGCCGGGTGATTTCTGCGCGGGAAATCGCGATCGCTTCCTGCAGCTCCTCCTTCACTTTTCCGTCGAGCTTGCGCACTTTGCGCTCCATCAATTGCAAATGGATGTGAAGCGAATTGAGCGGATTCCCGATTTCGTGCGCGACACCGGCAGCCAGCAGCGTCAGCGCGTTAAACCGTTCCGACTCGATCGTCTTTTCGGTCGAGCGCCGGCTCTCGGTGATGTCGCGCAGAATGATGGCGTGCCCGACCGGTTCGGCGGGGCTATTTGCGCCATCCTTCGGCGTGCGCCGCTCGATCAGGAGCGGCACGATGTAGAAGTTGATAAAGCGATTGGCCGGATAGAAGATCTCCATGTCCCGGCTGACGGCGCCTTCCGATTGGGAGAGCGACTTCCAATCGAGCCCACGCACGCGTTCGTCGAGACGTTTGCCGATTGAGCTTTCCGCTTCGAGTCCGAACAATTCGCACGCGGCATCATTCACGTAAGTGATGCGGCCCTTCGCGTCGGTCACGATGATGCCTTCCTGGATGGCGTTGAAGACCGTCTCGATCAGCCCTTTCTCCTGCGCCAGTTGGAGGAGGTAATTCTGGACATCCTCCGGTCCGATTCGACCGAGGCGCTCGATCAGTTTGTCGAGAAATCCGGATTTCATGACGTGCCGTGATTCTACTACGGGGTCGGGCGGGGCGCCTCGCTCCGACGCGCGGCGCGCGGCTCATATTTTTCGACCGTTTGCCAGTGGCGTTGCCGGACGGAATAGAAAGGAAAGGCCACGACCGTTTTGGCGCTCGCTTTGGTGAGGCGCAGGAGCCGATTCCCGGCGCGAGCGGGTTCGACTTCGTAGGTCACTTGAAAGGTCGTCACGCGGGCAATGATCCAAAACAACTGGCAAGGAGATTGGAGCGCGGCCTCCGCTTTCAGAACCGTGAAATCACTGCGGCTGATCCAAAGCTTGCCCGCGAGTAATCCAAAAAATCTTTCCTCGCGGGACTTGGTGTTTTGTTTTGGCTTCGGCTCAAAGGCGATGACGTAAGCGCCTTCGCCGGCCGCGTTCTCATCCGGCAAACGCTTCCAAAGATACCGGTCGCGCAGGTTATATTTTCGAACCGCTTCGACCGCGGACTCGGCCTGGTTCTTTTCCGGCTCGACCTTGGTTTTGGGCGGCGGTGTGGTCCCGGGAGTTTTTCCCGGAGCGGGTTCCTCGACGCCGGCTTTGAAAAACGAGAGCTTCCCTTCCATGCTCTCGCTCGTGTATTCCAGCGGCCGGGGATCACCGGGCCGGACGATGGAGTGCCACGTCCCTTTAGCCACGACTTTGCCCCCGCCGTCCAGTTGATGCGTAGTGAGCGTTTGATGGTACTGCCATTTACGCAAGGCGAGCCGGCTGCTGTCGAACTGCGCCAGGGCGGCGTCAAAGATGGCCAGGGCGGCAGGCTTCTCCTCCTCCGCTGTTACCAGCATTGCTGGTGCGAAGAGAAGGAGCGTGAGCAGAAATCGGCGCATAAGAAGGCGATGCAATTTCGCCCCATTTTTCGGTGGCGCGAGAGATTCCAGTCTCTCGGAGATAATAACCACCGTTCGGCGGGATCAACCATCCCGCCCTCCAGCTAAAATCAGAACCTTTAACGAGGCTGCTGCTCGACCTGATCAGGTTCGCCCGCTTGGCCCGTTTCGGCGGCGGCGCGTTCTTTGAGCGCGGCTTTGCGGCTCAGTTTCACCCGGCCTTTGTCGTCGATGCCGATGCATTTCACCCAGATCATTTCGCCCATCTTGGCGACGTCTTCCGTTCGATTGACGCGGAAATCCGCCAGCTCGGAAATATGGACGAGGCCATCCTTGCCCGGGAACACTTCGACGAACGCGCCGAACTCTTTGATCGAGACGACGCGGCCATGATAGGTCTGGCCGACTTCGATCTCGCGCGACATGCCGCCGATGATTTCCTTCGCGCGCGCCATGCTCTCCGGGCTGGTCGCGTAGATGTGCACGGAGCCGTCGTCTTCGATATTAATCTCCGCGCCGGTCTCGGCGACGATGCCCTTGATCGTCTTGCCACCGGGACCGATGAGCGCGCCGATCTTCTCCGGATTGATTTTGAGCGTCTCGATGCGCGGGGCGTATTTGCTCAAATCACTGCGCGGCTTGTCGAGCGCCTGCGCCATGATGGCGAGGATTTTCGTGCGCGCTTCCTTCGTGCGCATGGTCGCTTCGGCCATGATCTTGTGGCTGACGCCCGGCAATTTCAGGTCGAGCTGGAATCCGGTGATGCCGGCCTCCGTCCCGCAGACTTTGTAATCCATGTCCCCGAAGTGATCTTCGGAGCCGATGATATCGGTGAGAAGTTCGTAGCGCTTCATCTGGCCGTCTTCGCCCTTTTCGGTGACGAGACCGACGCTGATTCCAGCGACCGGGGTCTTGATCGGAACGCCGGCATCCATGAGCGCGAGCATTCCGCCGCAGACACTCGCCATCGAGCTGGAACCGTTTGACTCCATGATCTCGCTCGTGATGCGGACGGCATAACGGAAGTCTTCCGTGCCGGGAACGACTGGCTCGAGCGATCGCTCCGCCAGGGCGCCGTGACCGATCTCGCGACGGCTGGCGCCGCCCGTTCGTCCGGTCTCGCCCACGCTGAAGGGCGGGAAACTGTAATGGAGGAGAAAGCTTTTCGAGGTTTCGCCGCCACCGTAGGCATCGATGTTCTGCGCTTCTTCAATGGGCGCGAGAGTGACGAGCGCGAGCGCCTGCGTTTCGCCGCGCTGGAAAATCGCGGAACCGTGCGCGCGGGGAAGCACGCCGACTTCGCAATTGATCGGACGCAGATCCTGATAGCCGCGGCCATCCATGCGCTTCTGCTTGTCGAGCACGCTGATGCGGAAAGCCTTCTTCTGCACGTAATCGAAGGCCTGTGAGATCGCGAATTTGTCGGCCTCGGGAAATTTCTCCAGCACCGCCGTTTTCACTTCGTCTTTCAAGGCATTCACCGCTTTGCTGCGGTCGACTTTCTTCTCGTTGTAGAGCGCGCCTTCGATGCGGTCGCCCGCGACTTGATAGGCCACTTCGAGGATCTCTTGATTCACCGTCATCAACGGCATTTCGCGCTTCGGCTTTGCCGACCTGCGCGGCGAGTTCCTTTTGGATCCGAATCATCTCGCGGGCATGTCCGTGGGCGAACTCGAGCGCCTTGATGAATTCCTCTTCGGGAATTTCCTGCGCGGCGCCTTCGATCATGATGACGTCGTTTTCGGTGCCGACGTAAACGAGGTCGAGATCGCTATCGTTGCGTTGATCGTGGGTTGGGTTGGCGATGAACTCGCCGTTCACGCGACCGACGCGCACCGCGCCGATCGGGCCGGCGAACGGAATGTCGGAAACGGTTAACGCGGCCGAGGCGCCGTTGATCGCGAGAATATCGGGATCGTTCTGGCCATCGGCGCTGAGCAGCATCGAGATGATCTGCGTGTCGTAGAGGTAACCAGCGGGAAAGAGCGGCCGCAGCGGGCGGTCCGTCATGCGCGAGGTGAGCGTTTCCTTTTCGGAAGGCCGGCCTTCGCGTTTGAAATAACCGCCGGGAAATTTGCCGACCGCCGCCGCTTTTTCGCGGTAATCGACCGTGAGCGGGAACCAGTCCTGCCCCTCCTTGATTTGCGTGGCGGAGACCGCGCTGGCGAGGACCATGGTGTCGCCGGTGGAGACGACGACCGAGCCGTCGGCGAGCTTGGCGATTTTGCCGGTTTCGATTGAGATTTCCGTGGACCCGATTTGGGCCGTGACCTTGTGTTGCATAGCTACTTTCTGGAATTTGGCGAATCCCAGGCCGGTCACCCTGATTGTAGGTTTTAACCCCGACCGCTTTCGGGACTAAAACCTCTAATCAAAGTGGAACGTCGGCCTGAGCGCCGGGTTTACTTTCTATTTAACGATGGCGTTAAGGGCGAAAAGGCGAACGAGAGACGGGAGCGTGAGCTTCAGATCGACCGGCGGTTACTTCCGCAAGTTGAGTTTCTCGAGCAGGTTTTTATACCGGTCGGACTCCGACTTGCTCAGATAATCGAGCAAGCTCCGGCGCATCGCCACCATCTTGAGGAGGCCGCGGCGCGACGAATGATCTTTGGCGTGGCTCTTGAGGTGGTCGGTCAGCTGCGCGATCCGGCGAGTCAGAAGCGCAACTTGCACATCCGCGCTGCCGGTATCCTTTTCGTGGAGCTGAAACTCCTTCATGTCCATCGTGTCACTGCTTTCTGCCATAAACGAGCCGGTATTGTAGGTGAAGAATGCGTCTTGGCAAGGGCGGGGTTGCTTAATCCTGCTCTTGCTCATGATCCTGTCTTACGTTCGTTGCCAGACCCTCGGAATTGTGATCAAGAGCAAGATCATGATCAGGAGCAGGACCTGAGCATGCGGTGCTGGGCAATCTCGTTGACAGAGTGCGAGGAATCCTTTGGAGTGCGGAAAGCATGATTCCGCAAGATCATGGTGCTGTGGGATCGGAAGCCGTGGTCACCCGCAAACGGTTCTTGCGCTATGGCGTGCTGGCGACCGCGGCGGTCTTTGGTGGCCCCCGTCTCTTTGCGCAAGCACCTGCGTCTTCCGCCTCGCCCGGTGCCTCTCCCGTCATCCCGGATCGCGGCCCGCCGATCGAGAGCGGCCTGGTTAAACAATTTGTCATCGCCGGTCATGGCAACCTGGACAAAGTTAAAGAGATGCTGGCTGCGCAACCGGCGCTGATCAACGCGACTTGGGATTGGGGCGGCGGGGACTTCGAGACGGCGCTGGGCGGAGCTTCCCACATGGGGCGGCCCGACATCGCGAGATTCCTCCTCGAAAATAACGCGCGCATGGACCTCTTCGCCGCGGCCATGCTCGGTCGTCTCGACATTATCAAAGCCGCTGCGGCGGCCTTCCCAAATATCCTGCGCGTGCCGGGTCCGCACAAGATTCCGCTCCTGGCTCATGCGGAAAAGGGCGGCCCAGATGCCGTCGCAGTCGTCGAATTCCTGCGCACGCTTGCGCGCTAGGATAGGGAAATCGATTGCAGGGCGTCTGGGTCAGACGCCAAACCGCCGCTCCTTAAACTAGTCCCAGTTACTGTTTGAGCATTTCCTGTAGCGCGGCCGTCGATCCCTTTAGCGAAATGTTGTGCGTCTGCGCGATTTTTGCCCAAGTCTGCCCCTTGGCTTTCATGGCGACGATTTGATTGAAACTCTTTTGCGAAGCCATGGCCAGCGAGTGGGCCACGTAGACTTCGCCCAAGCTGAGGCCGGTCCGCGATTTTTCCTGTTCCAACGTCGGACCGGCCACGTTGGTATTGATGATTATGATTCTCAACATCCGCGCCTTATTTGCCTTCGCCGCCGCGTTGATGTCAGCAATCAGTTTATTGATGGACGTGGAATCGTCGGCGCCAGCTGAGGAGATCCGCGATTTCGACCAGACAGGCATCCTCGAAATCGTGTCAGGCTCGATCGCGATCGAGCCAGCCGGCAGGGCCAACAGCAAGGCGGCCAGAACGAACACGAGGGCTCTCGTCCTCATCCTAAACTAGCCAGGCGCGCTCCCTGAAACCGCATCGCGCGTTTTCGTTTCACGTTTTCCATCGTACCAAAGATCCAGTTTCTCGCGAGAGCGAACTCCTTGCTTCCCCCGAAAGACAATGCCAACCGACAAGCCCAGGATCTGCCGCGCGGAATTCATTCGCAGTTTTCTTCCCGAGGTCACCACCGGATCGGCGAGGACGCGGAAACGCCCGAGCTTTTTCAGGGCCCGAGAAAAATAGATCTCCTCGCCGGCGAAAAGCTCCTCGTCGAAACCGCCGACGCGGTCAAAATTCTCCCGAGTGGTGAAAAGGAACGCTCCGGCGCCAAGATTTGCCGCGGTAAAGTAGAACGCGGAGAAAACGCGAACGAAAACGCGGCCCCACAGGGGCACGAAACCGTCGGTGACGACCCGCGCCCCGCCCCCGGCGCAACCGGCCGCGAGAGTTCCCTGGGCGCCGGCAACATGAGCGGGCGTGATCCGCGTGTCCGCATCGACGAAAAACAAAATATCGCCCAGGGCTGCGCGCGCCCCGGCGTTCCGGGCCGCCGAGATTTGCCGGCGATGGATCGTTACGACGCGAGCGCCGGCGGCGACGGCTACGGCTGCCGTTGCATCGGTCGAGCCATCGTCCGCCACGACGATTTCGAATGGTGCCGAATTCACGGCCACGGCGGCGCGAATAGCCGAGAGTGTTGCCGGCAACTCCAGCTCCTCGTTGTAGGCTGGAACGATAAACGAAAGCATGGCGCGATCAGCGCGCCCGGGCCTGCTCGTCCAGCGCCAGATAATCCTCGCGCGGCGGGCTGAACGTATCGAGGACCATCGTGTCGACGATCGTCTCGACCCCGTGGGGAACGTTACTCGCGAGATAAAATGAATCGCCGCCCTTCAGTTCGTGCGGCACACCGGAGACGATCAGTTTCATCCGCCCCTCGAGAATGTGCACGATCTGCTCTTGCGGATGCTTGTGCTCAGGCATGCGGCTGCCGGCATCGAGCTTGGCCATCATCTGGTACATCGACGTGCCATAAGTAATGGTCCGGCGCCGGATGCCCGGCGCGATGTCGATCCATGGATGCTCTCTTGTTGGTTGGCTCACGCAGTTCACTTAACCAGGACGATCAATCGCATCAACCGTCATGTGCTCGGAGGCCGCGACCGCCGGCGCCACTTCGATCTTCGACATCTCGACCCGGAGATAATTCAAGACGACCGGCGCCAGGATCATCCCTGGCACGCCCATCAATTTCTCGCCGACGATCAACCCGAGCAACGTTAGCCAGATGGGATTGCGAATGCGGTCGCCGATGATCTTGCTGTTCAAAAAATATTCCAGTTTGTGGACGACGACGAGAAATATGAGCGCGCCGATTGCAACCCTGGGGGAAACCGTGAACCCGATGAAGACGATCACGGTGTTGCTGATGACGTTGCCAACAATCGGAAAAAGACCACACAGAAAGGTCAGGCCAACGATGACCGGCGCATACGGAAGGCCGACGGCAAAGACGAAAATCGCGGTGAGGACTGTGTTGATGCACGAGATTATCATTTGGGCGCCAATCACCGTGGCGAAACTGCGATAGAACTCGCCGAAGCGCGCGTTGATCTCATCGCAACAGATCGAATAAAGATTGTTTCGGACTCTGTGCGATTCGCGGAAGAGATCGATCTGGCTGTTAAAGAAAAGGCTCACCGCGGCGACAATGGCGATAATGATAAAGACAAATGTCGCGGAGGCGTGGCGCATGACCTTGGCGGCGTCGCCAAGGTAATGCGCCTCGTCCTTGATCCAGTCCAGGATGTGGGATTTTAGACCCTCGAAATCAGTAAAGGGGAGGTTAAAATCATGGGACTGCGCATAGGTAATTATGGCGGGAATGGCGTTTTCGGCGATTTTCGGCAGGGCAATAATAGCCCCCCGCGAGAAGTGCGCCGCCGTATAGGCAATGCCGGCGACGACGAGGATGAAGAGCGCAAGAGTGAGCCACTTGTTGCCAATGAAACGACCCAGTCTTGTCAGCACAAAATAGGAGAAGAGCAGGGCAAGCAGGGGCGCTCCCAGTTGCAAATATCCCACCAGGATCAGGGTGCCGGCGAGGATAACGTAAGAGAAGCGGGCCGGTTTCGTCATTCAGTCCAAGGTGCGTTTCTGGAGTTTATTGTCCAGCGAACTCTGTCTCTGACTCCGGTTGTTCAGCGCTTGGGATCGACTGGCGTGGGCAGTTCAAACCAGATCTCGATTTCGTAGCCGTCGGGATCGGTGAAAAAAAAGATACGGTTGGCTGCCCGCCGTAGTCTTGGCGAAGGCCGGTCACTTGCCGCCCGGCTCATCCAAATATTGGGGGTACAACTGACGGGCGCACTCCGGACAAACGCTGTGGCTGAACTGCGCCTCGGAATGCGCGGTGATGTATTTTTCCATTAGTTCCCATTCGCCTCGCTCGTTGCGGATCTGTTTACAAGCGGCGCAGATCGGCAGCAGACCCTCGAGGCTCTTGATCTGCGCCATGGTCTCGAAAAGTTCGGCATTTAGCTTCTCCTGGACGCGCAGCTGCGTCCGCACGACCGAGGCTATGCCTGCCACGACGATGCACGCCGCCAGCTCCATGAGCGCATTCCAGCCCGCGATGCCCGGCGAGGAGTAGGGATGGCCCGAGACATAATCCGCCGTGAACCACGTGCCCGCGGCGAGCAGCGCCATGTACATCCCACTGCGAACGCCGACGTGCCATCCGATCAGCCACACCGGCAGGAAATAGAATGCGAAGACATGCAAATCGTACCCCGTCGCATAGTCGAACCACCCGATCGCCGCGAGAATGATAAGAGCCAACGCCCAGCAAAATACCGGCGTCTGGGACCAGGGACGCTTCGGGCTCGGAGGATCGGCCACGTCGCGATCAAATACGGAAAGCCTTTCTGAGTCAATCCGTCAGCGTGTTCCTCGTGAAGCGAAAATCCTCGCAAAAACGTCCATGATTGGATAATCAGCTACCTCAGGCGAATCACCTCCTGCTCAATTTTTTCCATGTTGGCCCTGAGTACTGCATCGACGATCGGACTATGGGCGCTGTGCGTCTTGCTGGCAGCCGGTGTTTTCTGGACTCGCCTGGAAAAAAAGAGAACGCGGGACAAATTGCTGCGCGAGCTAATGGCAATGGAGCCTGAGCGGCGCGAAAAAGTGCTGTCGCGATTGCGGCCTGAGCTCCAAATGGAGATTCGCCAGCAAATGATGCAGCATTTTAGAGGGAGCTCGATCTAGGAGGCAGATCGTAAAGCGCGTTGCCGCTCCCGCTCCATTTCGCGGCGAATCATTTCTTCTTTGCGGGAGCTCCCCCAACCTTTGGAGAAGACGTGGAGAGCATGTGAAGCCAGACCAATCCCCCAGCCCAGCACGGACCATAGCGCCCACCAGTGGCCCGGCGATCTGAACCAGTTCAAGCCCAGCAGGAACAGATTCACCGCTACATAAATTGTCGCGTGCCGATAAAATCCAAGCCGTTCCTCCACCCGCGCCTTCGCCTGCCGGTACAAGATTTCATCCATGCCTCAATTCCAGCACCCTGTCCTTTTCGTGGCGAGACAGAAATCCATTCCCGTAGGCATCAACTCTCCGGCCGCCGCCGGTCTAGAAACCACTTGTGCACCGGCACCACGATCGCCATCGAAAAATAAATCCAGCCGCTCCACGAGATGTGATTGACGGGTAGGGTCAGCGCCAGCCCTAACGCGAGGGTGCCAACGATGGCCGGAATGGTCCACCCTCGCACGTCGGTGCGCGTTAGGAACCGTTCCAGCTCGTTCAATCGCAACGGCTCGCGCAACCGCCAGGCCCTTCGGTAAAGCAGCTGGATTTCCAGAGCGATGGCCGTGAAGCCGATAGCGTAAATGGAAAAAACAGCGCGGGCTTGTATTTCGGTGCGAACCCCGAGGGCGTGGCCCATTCGCCCGCCGCTCAGCCCGAAAAACATCGAGTCGAAAAGTGCTTTGAGCGGATAGATGTAGATCAAGATGGTCACCAGCAGGGCCCAGCTGATGAAGATCGAGACGCCATCTTCCAGGCCATACCGCCGGCTCCAGAGCCAATGTCCCCGCCAAAAAATCCCCAACACCACGATGCTTGCGACAAATGCGGGCACATGCTTGAACGCGGCCAGGAGAGCGTTGATATCATCCGGGACACGGTCCGCAGCGATCACCATCATGGTGACGGCAAAGGCGAAGGCTGCGTCGATGAAGGTCTCCAGCCGCGTCATCTCCAGGCCGCGGAGACGAAACCCGTCGAGCCGCGGAAGCGCGTCGAGATTCTGCGGGACGCCAGAGCTTATTTCATCATCTCGCGCTTCCCTCTTGCTCATGCTTTTGCTCGTGCTCGTAATCCTCTCTGCCTTTCGTTAGATCATCCGCTTGAGGCGGATCGCCAAATCCTTATATCGTGCGTTTGTTATCACGATGAACACAAAACTTTTTCTTCTAGCGGGCTTGCTGGCGCTCACGGCTGTTCACGGCGCTGAGCCCGTCACCCCGCGCGCGGCCTTAACCCAATTGCAGACGCTCGTTGGCGAGTGGGAGGGGAAAACAGAAAAAGGCCGCGCCCTGAAAGTGTCCTACCGGCTCACGGCCAACAACACCGTCCTCATCGAGACGTGGACCCTGGGCCCGCAGCGCGAATCACTCACGCTTTATCACATGGATAACGAAAGTCTGATCGCCACGCACTATTGCCCTGTCGGCAATCAGCCGCGCCTCCGGTTCAAGGAAGGCGGGAGCCCGTCCTTGTTTGTCTTCGAGTTCGTTTCCGCCACTAACCTAGCCAAGCCCGAGGCTGCCCATCAGCATCGGTTTGAAATGGAACTCCTGGACGCGAACTCCTTCGCCCGTAGCGAAACCTATTTGGAGAACGGCAAGGGCGAACCGGAGCGAATCGTTTACACTCGAACCGTCCACTGACCGCTCTGGCTATTTCGTCATTCGTCATTTGGCCCTTTGGCCAGCAGCTCCCGCACTTCTTCGTCGCTCGTCTGTGAAAAATCTTCGTAGAACTGGCCGACGCCGTGGAAGAATTCCGGCATAAAGGCGCAGACCGTCTCGTCCACTTCCAGCGCGATCTCCCGGCACGTTTCCGGCGCGCCCACCGGCACCGCAACCACAATTTTCGCCACGCCTTGTTTTCGCAGGGCCGCCGCCCCGGCGCGCATCGTTGCGCCCGTTGCGAGGCCGTCATCCACCAGGATAACCACGCGGCCGCGCAAGTCCGGCGCCGGCCGGTCCTGGCGATAACGGGTTTCCCGCCGCTGCAGCTCGATTTTTTCCCGGGCTATGACCGTCTTGAGAATTGCTTCCGAGTTCGGCAGGGCGCGCATGACGTCCTGGTTCAACACGCTCACGTTACCGGAGGCGATCGCGCCCATCGCCAGTTCCTCGTAGCCGGGGACGCCGAGTTTACGCACCACGAAAACATCCAGGGGCAACCCGAGTCGCTGCGCTACTTCGTGAGCAACCGGAACACCGCCGCGCGGCAACGCGAGGACGATCGCGTCAGCGCGTCCGCGGTAAGCGCATTAAACTCTCCGCCAGCCGCCGGCCCGCTTCCGCGCGGTTCGGGAATTTTCCTTCCATTCCTCTTCCTTTGGTTCCGCTCTCAACTCATCAATCCTGAACTCTCAACTTCTTCCGATACACCAGGTCCGCCGCCACAATATCTTCGACCGCGACTCCAACCGATTTGAACAGCGTGATCTCTTCCGCTGACTCACGCCCGCTCCTCGAGCCGGCCACCACCTCCCCGATTTCGGCGAAGATCTCGCCAGCCGCGATGAGATCACCCGACTCCTTCATCGCCGCTTCCCGCGAGTCGACGTAAATTCGCGCCTTGCGCAGCACCTCGTCGTCGAGCTCGCGCCAGTTTGGGCGCGTCGCGCCCACGGCATTGATGTGCGTACCTGGTGACAACCATTCACCCTTCAGGACAGGTGTCGTCGCAGCCGTTGCCACCGCAATCACATCGGCACCTCGCACCGCTTCCTCCGCCGAGGCCGACGCTGAGATATTGAATTGGCGCGCAAACTCCCTCGAGTTCCGTGGGCTCCAGACCCGCACCTCGGGAAATTTCCGCACGAGCCGGAGCGCTTCGAGGTGGCTTCGCGCTTGCACGCCCGAACCGAGAATGGCCAGCACGGAAGCATCTTTGCGCGCCAACACATCCGTCGCCACAGCGGAGGCGGCCGCCGTCCGCATCTCCGTGATTAGCCGCCCGTCCATCGTCACCAGCGGCTCGCCTGTTTCCGGACGAAAAAGGAGAATCATCGCGTGGTGGGTCGGGACGCCTTTGTTGTTAGGATAAAAGGTCACCAGTTTCGCCCCAAGCGCGCCGCCGTAAGCGGGCATCACTCCGAAGAAGCCTTCATGTTCGCTCACCGGCAAAACGACCCGCATCGGCTGCTGGACTTTACCCGCGGAAAGGTCGCGCAGCGCCCTTGCTATCGCCGGAATCAGCTCCTCCATCCGCAAGAGCGCGCGGACAGCGTCTTCGTCCAGGAACATCGGGGAATGACCAATGACGAAGGATGATTGTCGAATGAAGAGTCACGAACACGCGAACCCAAATCGCCCCTCGTCAAGTAGGCAAACGCTTGATAGACCGGAGGGACCTATGACAACGACACGAATCATTCTCGCTGGCCTCCTTGGCGCAATCGCCATGTTTATTTGGTCAGCCGTCGCCCACATGATGCTCCCGCTCGGCCATGCTGGCATCAAGGAACTTCCTAACGAATCGGCAGTGCTCGACGCCATGAAAACGGCCGTCGGCGACCAGGCCGGACTTTACCTCTTTCCGGGATTGGGCATGGGCGACAATCCAACCAAGCAACAAGAAGAGGAAGCGATGAAGAACTACGAGGAGAAACTGGCCAAGAATCCGTCCGGCTTACTGATGTACCATCCGGCGGGGTCGCGCCCGATGGTTATGGGCAAGTGGCTCACGGTCGAGTTTCTCAAACAACTTCTTGTTTCGATTCTCGCGGTCTGCCTCCTGGCCCAGACCCGTCTCGCCAGCTATGGCGGACGCGTTGGATTCATCTTTGTCGTGGGACTCGTGGCTGCGATCACGACCAATGTCTGGTACTGGAACTGGTACGGCTTCCCCGGCGCCTACACCGCTCCGTATATGGCGATCGAGATCGTCGGCTTCCTCCTCGCCGGCCTGGCTGCCGCGCTGATCTGTAAAAGTCAGAAGTCAGAGGGATGAAGGAAGAAGGCGGCCTCAGAGGGCGCTCTCCCACTTCTTAATTCTTCCTTCTGCCTTCCTAGGGCCACGAAACCAAGATCGCCGCCGCAATCATGCAACCGAGCAGATGATAACTCGCGTCGATCATCCAGACCTTGGTCGACTTCTTTTCCCATACATGCACGATCGTTAACGTCGTGATCGAGAACGCCGTCGCCAGACCGGCGCCGAGTTTTAGCGCGGTCGGAAGATCGACGATAGCCATGTAACGGAGAAGACAGGCGATCGCTGTCGACGCCACGAGATTTGAAACAAAGTTCGCGATCAACATCCCGGCGAACTCACGCTGGCCCGGACCGGCCCCTTCGCCGCCGCAATGCTGCATCTGCTCCGCCGCCCAGATCTTGCCGAAGAGCAACGAGTACCAGACAAAGCCCACGAAAAAGTAGGCCGCAGCCGCGCAAAGAATCGCTAGCCAGTTCATCTACCGATCCTGTCAGCCCCCGTCCCGCAGAACAAGCCCAATGCTTTCTTAATCCATCCTTCTGCCTTCATCCTTTTCTCTCCCTCGCCAAATGCTTTCGCCGCGTTTATCATCCGGCCACCATGAATGCTTCTGAGAAACCGTCCCCATCTGAGACACCCACGATATCGACCGAAGCCTTCATCGGAATCGGCATCACCATCGCCGGACTCGGCGTCTTGTGTCTCTTGCTGGGCTGGGCGGAACATATGAGATCCGTCCCGGCGATGGGGTGGATCTGGCTGGCCTTGGGGGCTATCCTGCTCGTTGTCGGCGGCGTGGTCGCCGCCTTCCCCCGGTCTTGGAATCGCCCTCGCGCCGCTCGCACCCCCGAGTCCGGTGTGGCGCAGGTTGAAGCCGAGCGCGAGAAAGAGCCCGAAGAGCAACTCTATTAGCGCGCGCCCGCCGGCGCGAAACTCTTGTTTCGCCAGAGGATCACGAGGCTCGTCCCGTAAAATAGCCAGGCCCAGGCGTTACCGAAAATGTTGCGCAGCGCCTTCACTGGCGCCCGCCTCTGCCGCAACCCCCCGGACTACGGAAGCGGTTCTTAAGCGCCACTCCTCAACTTCGGCATCCGAAAATTGCCCTCCTTCCCTTGACCTGGCGCTTCTTTTGTATTTTCCTGCTCGTCCCCAGTTTTACCCCTCTCGCCTCGTGATCGATCAGGAAACATTCGAACAGCTTTTGCCGGCCGCTTCTGCGTGGGTGAAAGCCCAGGAAGAAATGGTTCTCGCCCACGGCACGCCGCTCAGTCCGCAACAGATGGAAGATGCGCGCCGGGCCGGTGTCCGGGATTGTGAGCGCGTCAGAGTGCTGGTCGTCGATCGCATCCCGATGCCCGAAAGCGGCGAACTGGCTGAGGCGGCTCGGCGCACTCATATTATCACCGACGACACGCGTTGCGTCGGCTTCGGCCATGCGATCATCATTCGCGCGGAGGCCTGGGGCGACCGCGAATTGCTCGTCCACAATCTCGTGCACGTGGCGCAATCCGAACGATGTGGCGGCCTCGAGCAGTGGGTTAAGCAATATCTTTCCGATCGTCAGAACTCGCCCAGCTTTACCATCGGTTCCCTCGAAGAGGAGGCGCGCCGGGTCGCCCGCGAAATCTGCGCCGCCGACGTGACCTCGAAAGAATAAACGCGGCTCCCTGGTTCGGCCGCCGTCTCGAAGAGTGGGCTACGCCGCCGCCTTCTTTTCCCAATCGCGCGTCTAAATGCAGATTAGCACACGCATTCACCTGAGCAGCGCCGATGAGACGTTATCCACGAACGTGACATAAAATATGCCTTTGCTCCGCCTCTTCCTCGCTCTCACACTCTCAGTTGGTAGCTGCTTGCCCGCTTTCGCCCAGCAACCGGCGCCCGCCTTCAGCCAAATCATCGTTTTTGGCGACAGCCTCTCGGACACGGGCAACGTGCGCGACCGCACGAACTCCATTACCGACGGCGTGGTCGACTATCCCAGCGGCAGTTTTAACTACAGCGACGGTCGGTGGACCAACAGCAGCGACACCGATCCCTCATCGAACGCCTATGTCGGCGTGTGGCACGAACAACTCGCACGCACGTTTTTGAGCATTCCGGTCGCGAATTTTAGCCTCGGCGGCGGGACCAACTTTGCCTTCGGCGGCGCGACCACGAAAAACGGCACGCACGAGGAAGTGGCGGTTTCTCCTCCTTTTTTCGGCGATGTGACCATCACGATCGACGACATGGGCAAACAGATGGACGATTATCTCGCCGCGCACACGATTGACCCAAACGCGCTCTACGTGGTCTGGGGCGGCGGGAACGATCTTTTCGATGACGACAGCGCGGCGAATGTGAGTGCGACCGCGGACCGAGCGAGCGCCTTGATGAGCCGGCTCGCGACTGCCGGCGCGCAATACATCATGGTGCCGAACGTGCCGCCACTCGGCGACATCCCAAAATACGCGACCAACTCAGCGAAGGTGATCTCGCTGAATGCCGCCTCCGCAAACTACCGCGACGAGCTCAATGCAGCTCTAAACACCAGTCTGAACGGCCTCGCCACCCAGGGCGTTCTGCCCACTGTTTATCGCGTCGATGCCTGGCTGAACACCGTCCGCGTTATGACCTACCCGGAACGGTATGGGTTCACCGACGTCCGCAATTCGTCCCAGGACGAAGATGTGAACCCTGACAACTTCCTGTTCTGGGATGACAAGCATCCCACCACCGCCGGTCATTATTGGACTGCCAAAGGCGCCAACGACACATTGACGATTCCGTTCACGCCGCCGGCCAAGGCGGTCAATATCGCGACCCGTGTCTTCGTCGATACCGGCGAGCGGGTTCCCATCGCAGGCTTCATCATCGCGGGTGATTCCCCGAAGAGAGTTCTTCTTCGCGGTATCGGCCCGTCACTCGCGGCGAACGGCGTCCCAAATCCACTGGCGGATCCGACTCTGACGTTGTTTGACTCGGCGGGAAAAGAGCGGCAACGCAATGATAATTGGCGAGATTCGCAGGCGACCGAAATCATCGCCACCGGCATTCCTCCCCAGAACGATCTGGAATCCGCCATCGTGGTCACTCTCACGCCGGGACCTTATACCGCTGTCCTAGCAGGCCAGAACGGCACGATTGGCAATGGCCTGATCGAAGTTTACGATCTCCAGCCGGCAGTCGATTCCACCCTGGCGAATGTGAGCACACGCGGGTTTGTCGGCGCCGCCGACGATGTCATGATTGCCGGCCTCATCATCGGGAATGGCGATCTCCCCATTGTGGTGGTCCGTGCTATTGGCCCCACCTTGGCCAGCTCCGGCATTGGCAACCCGCTGCTTGATCCTACCCTCGAGTTGCACGATGGGAACGGCGCCACTGTCGGCTCGAACGACGATTGGAAGAACGGCCAAACCCAGTCGCTCTTTGCGACGCAATTAAACCCAACCAACGACCGCGAGTCAGCGATCGTGGCCTTTCTCGAGCCTGGGAATTACACCGCGGTCGTCCGAGGCAAAAACGGCACAACAGGTGTAGCGCTGGTCGAAGCCTACCGGGTTCCCTAGCCCTTCTTCATTAGGCGTGAGGCGTTGGTGTCCGTCTCCCGCACTCGCTCAACCCCCCCGGTCGCTAAATGGTTAGCACAATTTTCCCAAACGCTCCCGACTCCATCACCGCCCGATGGGACTGCGGTGCTTCCATCAGTGGCAATTCCTGGCCGATCACCGGTCGCAATGAACCATTTTCCAGACCGGCGACGAGCGCCGCGTGAATGCTCGCCATTTCCCCCGGCGGCGTGTTCGGCAGCACCATCCCTCTAATATCCGCGTCGCGCGACATCGTATCCCGCGCATCAATCTCGACCCGGCCCCGGTTGCCAATGACCACGACCCGGCCACGCGGCGCCAGGATCGTGAGATCCTTTCCGAGATTCACGTTCGCGAGCATTTCCAAAATCACATCAACCCCTCGCCCCGACGTCGCGTCCATGATCTGCGCCAGGTAATCCGCTCCGCGATGGTCGAACACATCGTGCGCGCCCTCCTTGCGCACCAGCTCCCGCCCCCGCTCCGTCCCGGCAGTGCCGAGCACGCGCAAGCCGCCGGCGCGCGCCAACTGCACGGCCGCCGTTCCGACTCCGCCGCTGGCGCCGTGAATGAGAACGGTTTCGCCCGGCTTCGCCTGCGCGCGGTGCAACAGCCCTCGATACGCTGTCGCGTATGGCGTCCCCACCGCCGCGCCTTGCGCGAACGAAACATTAGCGGGCAACGGATGGATCTGCGCTGTATTGCAAAGCGCATACTCTGCGTAGGTCCCGCTGATCGACCCCGCCGTGTAAACCCGATCGCCCGGCCGCACCTTCACGTCTTCGCCGACTTGTTCGACAACGCCCGCGCCGTCGTTGCCGGGTGTGAAAGGCAGCGCCGGTTTTCTTGGATACGTGCCCGCGCGGATGTAAGTCTCGACCGGATTAACGCCGGCCGCGTGCATTCGGACCAGCACCTGTCCCGGCCCCGGTTCCGGGCGCGGCAGCTCGACCAATTTCATCACCTCCGGCCCACCGAACTCTTCGACGCTGATTGCTTTCATCGCTTTGCTTTCTACTTCGTCATTCGTCACTCGTCATTGGCCATTTTCTTGCTCGGTTGCGCCCGAGTCCAAACTTCACGAGCGTCTGGAATATGATTCCACAACGCTACGTTGCGAGTTTGATCCTCGCTCTCGCGTTGGTTTGCGGCAGCCGATCCGTCTTCGCCCAAGAGGCGCCGCCAGCATTCAGCCAAATCATTGTTTTCGGCGACAGCTTCTCCGACACGGGAAATGTTCGTTACCGCACGAACCTGGCCAGCGGCGGACAGGTCGATTATCCGAGCCACGCTCATAACTACAGCAATGGCCGGTTCACGAATGATAACGGCACCACTCCCTCCTCAGCGCTTTACGCCGGCGTTTGGCACGAACAGCTCGCGCAGACTCTTCTAAGCCTTCCGGCCGCGACTTTCAGCCTCGGCGGCGGAACGGACTTCGCGTTCGGCGCCGCAACCACGAAAGACGGCACAACGAACGTGACCGTGATCAACACTCCTCCTTTCGGCGACGTAACCATCACGATCGACCACATGGGAAAGCAGATGGATGATTACCTCGCCGCGCACCCGGTCGACCCGAACGCCCTTTATGTCGTCTGGGGCGGCATTAACGATCTCCTCGCCGATGACAGCGCGGTGAGCGTGGCTGCGACCGCAGCTCGCGCGACGGCGTTGGTCGTTCGCCTTGCCGAGGCCGGCGCACAACATATGATGGTGCCAAATCTGCCACCGCTCGGCGGCTCTCCCGCGTCTTCGAGCAACCCGCCCAGGATCCAGTCGTTGAATGCAGCCTGCGCGAAGTACCGGGGCGAGCTCGACGCGGATTTGACCGCGATTCAGAGCGCCCTCGTGCCACAAGGCATCACACCCACGCTTTATCGAGTCGACGCTTGGGTGAACACGATCCGCCTCTTGAGCAATCCCGGACTTTACCAAATCACCGACGTCGCCAATTCCGCCCAAGGCAATTCCAGCGCGAACCCCGACCACTTCCTCTTTTGGGATGGGCTGCACTACACCACCGCCGGGCATTATTGGACGGCAAGAGCCGCCCATGACACGATCACGCGCCCGCTCGCGCCCTTAGCCAAAGCTCTTAACATCGCGACCCGCGTCTTCGTCGATACCGGAGAGCGAGTGCCCATCGCCGGCTTCATCGTTGGGGGCACCGTGGCGAAAAGGGTCCTCATTCGCGGCATTGGCCCATCGCTCGCGGCGAGTGGCGTCCCGAATCCGCTGGCCGATCCGACTCTGACGTTGTTCGACGCGGCCGGACAACAGGTGAGGGCAAATGACAACTGGATGGACGCGCAGCAGACCGAAATCGAAGCCACCGGCCTGGCTCCGCATGACAACTTGGAATCAGCTATGGTGGTCAATCTATCCCCGGGCCAGTTCACCGCGGTCCTCACCGGGAATAACGGCACGACCGGCAACGGCCTTGTCGAGGTTTACGATCTCGCGCCCGCCGTCAGCTCCACGCTGGCGAACTTGAGCACCCGCGGTTTCGTGGGCGCCGGCGACAACGCCATGATTGCCGGCCTCATCATCGGGAGCGGCGACAGCCCCATCCTGGTCTTGCGCGCCATCGGACCTAGCCTGGCGAACTTCGGCATCGTCAACCCTCTGCTCGATCCCACGCTTGAGCTGCGCGATGGGAACGGCGGGTTGATCGAATTAAACGATGACTGGAGTGACCATCAAACGCAGGCCGTGAATGCCACCCAGCTTACTCCGGCGGACGACCGCGAATCAGCGATCGTCGAGCCGTTCCTCACGCCAGGGAACTACACCGCGATCGTCCGCGGCAAGAACAACAGCACCGGTGTCGCGCTGGTTGAAGCGTACCGAATTCCGTAGCGCTTCTTCATCAGCCTTCGTCATTCGCCAGCCGGCATTCACTCCCTCGGCCGTCCCTTGCCGAGATTTTCAGACATCCTCCGGGCACTGGCCCCCAGCCACTTAGGACTATTCTAATTCCGCAAAGGACGCAATTTACCTCCCGCCCGCGAATCAGAGGTATGATTACGAAAAAACTTCTGATCGCCGCCCTCATTGGGGTCAGCGCTCTTCTTCCGGCCGCCGCTGTACAAGCGCAAAGCTTTAGCATCTCGATCGGCGACCAGCCATACTACCGGCATGGCCCGCGCTATTGGGCCGGTGACTATGAAATGATTTGGGTCCCCGGGCATAGGTCAGGGCACCATTGGGTTCACGGTCAATACATCCGCGGGGAAAATCGGCGCCATGACCGGCACCGTAATCATGACAGACGTGACGACCGGCGTGATGATCATCGGGATGATCGCCATCGCAACGATCGATAATCAGGTAATCAACATAGGGATCCAAAACGCCGGCCTTCGGGCCGGCGTTTTGTCTTGTTACACACAGTCGAGGCTTCCGCTCTTACCATTCTCCATTCCGCATTCTGCGTTCCGCATTTGATTACCGGCAGCCAAAACCCCGTCGAAGAACGAAGAGGAAGAGTTAACCGAGGATACCAATGACAAAATTCATCACTTTATTGATCGGCGCTTCCCTTGCGGTCGCAGCCGGCGCGCAGGCAAAGCCTACGGAGCAGGAAAACCCGAAGAACAAGAAATCGAAGTCGGTCCAGCAGCCACAAGTCGCGCCTAAGCGGCAGGTCGCGCCCCGGCAGCAGGTCGCGCCCCAGCAGCAAAAGGCGCCGAACCCCCAGGTGCAATCGGTGCCCAGGTATTATAACAATCCCTCGTTGCAAAAAAATGCCAGGGTCCACCATAACGAGCCCGCGAAACAGAACTTCACTCCAGTGCCCCCGGTTCAATCCAATCACGCGCCCCATGTTAGGCAGAACAACTTCACGGTTAGGCCAAACAAACCGGTGGTTCAGCCGAATACCCTGCCTTCGGTTCAATCGAACAAGCTCAACAAGACCGTAAAAACCTTCCACCCGAAGCATCAGAATTTTCACGCGAGAGTGAACTCATCGGTGGCGAGCGTGCAGTTCAATCAAAACTTCCGCATCAGAAACGCCGAGAATTGGAGAGGCAACCATTATAACGCCTTCAGAACGTATCGTCCTCAATGGCATGACCGGGGCTGGTGGCACTCGAACCATCGCCACCTCAGCCTGATCGGCGGCGGATGGTACTACTGGAACAGCGGGTACTGGTATCCGGCCTGGGGTTACGATAGCTCGGCCGCCTATTACCCGTACGATGGGCCCATTTATGTCGGCAGCAACCCAAGACCGTTCGACCAGGTGGTGGCCGATGCGCAAAGCGTCCTGCAAGAACAGGGCTATTATCGGGGCGAAGTGGACGGTTTGGTCGGCCCGCTCACCCAGGAGGCGCTGGCCGCTTATCAAAGCGCACAGGGTCTTGAGCAGACCGCCGCGATCGATCAACCGACGCTCGAATCGCTCGGAATAAGCTAGCCAAGATTCACCAACGAAAAGCCGCCCCGACCGATTCGGGGCGGCTTTTTTGTTTTGGATTAACCTTTAGCGTCAGTGTGAGGTTTCGAAACTTCCCTTTTATTCAACCTTTCCGGTCTCCGATTTCCGGTTTCGTCATTCTCAAGTATTCCTCGTTCCCAGCACCAGCAACCACTCGCGGTCGTGCGCGATTCCATCGCCGCTCCGGTAATTCTGTTCGAAAAAATCAACCCAGGTGCGGTGAAATTCTTCACGGCGCGGGCCTAACGAATCCGCCAATGTCTTGGTCGGGCCATAGTCGGTGGAAAATATCTCCCAGTATTCTTCGCCGCTCGGTGGGCGGAACATGGAAATGTGCCTTTCGAAGCGCAGCTCGAAAGTATCGCCGAGCAACTCGCGTACGCGCTCTTCCTTCCCCCAGTCAAACGGACTCGATGGAGGTGGTGTCTGGACAAAGGGCGCCATCATCCGAAACATCGCGCTCAGACCTCCCTCCGGGGTCCAATTTGCCAGACCCAGCCGGCCGCCGGGCTTGAGCACCCGTTCGAGCTGGCGCGCCGTCGCGGCGTGATCGGGCGCAAACATGATTCCGCAGGTTGACGACACCACGTCGAACACGCCGTCCTCGATGCCCTTGAGCCGTTCGCAATCGCCCTGCCGATAATCGATCTCGAGACCTTCTGCCTGGGCGCGCGCCTTCGCCTGTTCCAGGAGCGCGGGCGCGAGATCGAGTCCCGTCACCTTCGCCCCGAGCCGCGAGGCACGTTCGGCCACCGCGCCCGTTCCGCAGGCGAGATCGAGCCAGCGTTCACCGTCCTGCGGTTTTAACTGCTCCACGATGATTTCATGAATATCGGCGATGGACTCCGTGACGCGTTGATAAGGGCCGGACCCCCACATCACGCTTTGGCGCTGTTTCAGTTCTTCGTAAGCCATACGAAGAGCCTAACCAGCCAATCATTGGCTGCAATTGCGCGATATTTACCTGTGAATGGAGGCGCTGGGCGGCGCCGACATGGACGGGGCAGCCGCTATTCGTTAGCCATTCTTACTTCTTCCTTCATAATTCATAATTCTAATTCCTCCCTCCGTCTTCCTTCTTGATATAATCGAGCGCGACTATTAAAGAGAGCCGGTGTTTCTCCACCTATGAGTCTGCGGCTATGAGATTTCTTCCTCTCGCGCTGGCCGCGTTCCTTGCCTCGCAATTTGCTACTACCTCGCAAGCGCAGGACGGCATCATCGATCTGGCCAACCTGGCGAACTACGCCAATCAGGGAAAACCGCCCTACATCCAGAAGAGCAACATGCCCCCCGAGAATCAGATCTCCAATGCCGGGGCGACGTTAGGCCGCGTCCTCTTTTACGATAAACGGCTCTCGCGCAACAACACCGTGAGTTGCAGCTCCTGCCATCAGCAGGCGCATGCTTTCAGTGATGGCTCGATCGCGAGCCTCGGGGTAGCGGGCACGACGAGCCGCCATACCCCGCGCCTGGTGAACGCGAGGTTCGGCACCGAGTTTCAGTTTTTTTTGGGATGAACGCGCCGCCTCTCTCGAAGATCAGGCCACCCAGCCGATCCAGAATGCGATCGAGATGGGGTTCAGCGGGACCAATGGTGATCCGGATTTCTCCGAGCTCATCTCGAGGCTCGCCGCGACCCAGGAATATCCGGTGCTCTTCAACTTCGTTTTCGGCTCACCTACGATCGACGAGACGAGAATCCAGGACGCCATCGCCCAGTTCGTTCGCAGTATTCAATCCTTCGATTCAAAATACGATGCCGGCCGAGCGGTGGCGCAAGATCCCCAGCCTTTTCCAAACTTCACCGCCAGCGAAAATCGTGGGAAGCAGCTTTACCTCGGGCCGCCCGCCCAGGGCGGAGCAGGCTGCGCCGTCTGTCACCGGCCGCCGGAATTCGACATCGATCCGAATAGCCGCAACAACGGCGTCACCGCGGCGATCGGTGGCGGCACGGACCTGACTAACACCCGCTCGCCCTCGCTCCGGAATCTTACCGACCCCACCGGGCAATTGAACGGGCCGTTGATGCACAACGGCAGTTTCACCATCGCCCAGGTGATTAATCACTACGCCGCGATCCCGGGCAATAACCCGAATCTGGATCCGCGTCTGCGGCGTCCCGGCGGCCAGGTCCAAGTGTTGAATCTCACTCCGCAGGATCGTGCCGACCTCGAGGCGTTCCTCCTCACCCTCTCCGGCAACGCCGTTTACACCGACCAGCGATGGTCGAATCCCTTCAGCGCCGCCGGCACCATTACCGTCATTAATATTCCACCAAGTCCCAACTCCGACCGCGACGGCTACCGCAACCCCCACGGCAACGGCAACTCCCACGGCCACATCAACTCCCATCTCGACCCCGATCCCCAGTCCAACCTCAACCCCGAACCCGACGCCGATAGCCACGCCAACACCAATCTCCACTCCAATTCCAAGTCCAGCCCCAAATCCCACGCCCACACCGGGGCCAACCTCCACCCCAATCCCGACGCCCACACCAACTCCCGCTCCAAGTTCGACCCCGATCCCGAGCGCTGCACCCGCTCAGCCACTCAATATCTCCACCCGTCTCGGAGTCGGGACCGGCGACAACGCCATGATCGGCGGCTTCATCATCACGGGGAACACCCCGAAGTCCGGTCCTCATCCGCGGCCTCGGACCTTCTTTGAGTAACTTCGGGCTCACGCGGTTTGCTCGACGATCCCATCCTCGAGTTGCGCGGAGCAAATGGCGCCTTGCTCGTCCAGAACGACAATTGGAAAGACGCGCAACGCAGCCAGATCGAAAGCACTCCCTTCCGACCCGGGCGACGACCGCGAAGCCGCCATCATCGCTTCCCTGCCGCCCGCCGCTTACACCGCCGTCCTGACCGGCAAGAATCAAACAACCGGCATCGGCCTGCTCGAAATCTACGACCTCGACCAGCCAGTCGACTCGCAATTGGCCAACATCAGCACCCGCGGTTTCGTCGGCGGGCAGAACAACGTCATGATCGGCGGTTTCATCCTCGGCGGAAATCCTCCTCCGGCGGGCAATACCCGGGTCGCCGATCCGCGGCCTTGGACCATCGCTGAGTCAGTTCGGCCTGAACAATCTGCTGGCCGATCCCACGCTCGAGCTGCACGACGCCAATGGCGCCACCTTGATCGCAAACGATAACTGGACCGACGACCCCGCCTCTGCCGCGCTCTTGACCGCAAGCGGTCTTGCCCCCGCGAACCCGAACGAGTCCGCCATCTTCACCACCCTGCCGCCCGGCCAATTCACCGCGATTCTCGCCGGAAAGAACAGCGGAACCGGCATCGGCATCATCGAGGTTTACAACCTGCGATAGGGCCAAGTAAGAGTTAAGATTTAAGAAGGAAGAATTAGGAATCAGCTTTCTTTCGAGCGCTTGATGATCGTGACAAAGATCGCGGTTAGCTCGTCGCACTCCTGGCGCAGCGGTGCGAGCGTGCCCGCGGAAATGATGCCGGCCTCGACCAGAAGCTCGAGCCGTACGCGGTCTCTTCGATCTCCCGGAGGCAATCCCCGCACTTTGCAATAAATTCGGCTTTGCTTCGACCACGGAACGCCTCCCGATAGTTTGCACCAATCGAAGTTCCTGAACGCAGGACCTGTTTCCCTAGAATCTGCGCTTCCGTAGTTTTTGGAAGCGTGGAGAACATCCGCACGACGCGCAGCGCGAAACTCTTCGTCCGCTCTCGCAGGTCGATCTTCGGCTCCGCCATTTCGGCGCCTTCTTAACTCTTCCTTCTTAATTTACTTTTTCGCCATCACTTTGATGGACGAAATGATCCCCTGGAGCTCCTTCATCGCGCTCTCCGGCGCATCGTTATCGTAATCCGAGTAAACGATCCCCACATTCTCTCCGCCCACCGGGAATATCGCCACCCGGTACTGCACTTTGTTGCCTGCGCGTTTATCGACGCCGCTCCCTTTCACCACCATAACCTTGACTCCGTTCACCTCGATCATCTGCTCCGAGGTCTCCTTATCGATGTTCTTGAGAGCATCCTTCAGAGTCGTCTCCATATCTTTGGCGATTCCTTTTGCATCCGACCCTTTCGCGACCCAGGCGCTGAGGTAGGCGTGATCATCCGGCGCGGTGGCCTCCACGCTTTCGTCCTCCACGTCAGCCTTCGGCTTCCAGCCCGATGGAACATCGAAGGTGAAGGCAGGCTTCTCCTTGCTCGGGACCGACATCGTATCGGCGCGGGCCGACAATCCGAGAGCAAGGACACCCGCAACGAGCGTGATCTGAGCGATGGTTTTCGTTTTCATACTTTTGTTTGGTTTGAACGCAGTTTGCGCACCCGCATGGGGCAGCACAAGGTCATTCGTCATTCCTTTGCCTCCCACTTCTTCCTTTTTAATTCTTCCTTCTCCCTTCCTCACTCGCTTGACTTAAAACTGGACTTACGCTTGACTCACTCTCGTGAATTTCCACCCGAACTATACCATCACGCCGCTCCTTCTCTCCCGGGTGGAAGAGGTCGCGGCCTTGCGGGAGCGCATCTTGGCCGCGGCTGTGCAAGTGCCGTGGATTCCGGCCTTGCAAAAAGACACGCGCATCCGCAACGCCCACTCTTCCACGGCCATCGAGGGCAATCCGCTCACCCTGGAGCAGGTCCGCGCGGTCGAAGAAGGCCGCGAAGTTCCGGCCACCGCGGAGCGGGCCCACCGCGAAGTGGCCAATTACTTCGCCGGTTTGCGCTTCGTGGAAAAAAACGCGCACCGCAAAGTCATCACCCACGCGGAGGTGCTGAAGTTGCATCGCATCCTGGCCGGCGAGGTGATGGACCAGGGAAAAGCGGGTGAGTACCGAGCCATCCGGGTAAAGGTGGGCGATTACATTCCGCCGCGCCCCGAAAAGGTGAAGCCGATGATGACCGACCTGCTCGCCTGGTGGAACAAGGAGGCGGCCAAGACTTCTCCCATCCTCAGCTCGGCCATCGTGCATCACCAGTTTGAAACCATTCATCCCTTTGCGGACGGCAACGGACGAGCGGGCCGGATGCTCAGTCTGTGGGAACTTTATCGGCGCGGTTTCGACAGCCACCACATTTTCTCGATCGACGAATTTTATTGGGAGGATCGGCCGCGTTATTATGCTGCCTTGGAAGGCGTGCAGGAGGAAGAAGGGGATCTCACCGCCTGGCTCGAATACAGCGCGGAAGGATTGCGCGGGACGCTGGAGCGAGTCTGGAGCCGGATCCAAAAACTCACGGCGCGCGGGGGAAAGGCGAAGCTGGTCCTGCGCCCGAAACAGGAGCAGCTCCTGCATTTGTTGCGCGAACACAAGGCCCTGGCGCCGTGTGAAATCTGGGACGCGCTCGGCATCTCAAAACAAGGCGCGCTCGATCTGTTGCGACCGCTGATCAAGGCCGGCCTGGTCCGCCGGATTGGAACCAAAAAGACCGGGCGCTATGTGTTAAAGTAAGAATTAAGAAGGAAGAATTAGGAACAATTGGAAAAGCGCGTCCTTCATAAATCTTAATTCTTCCTTCTTACTTCCCTGGGGTTCGTCATTCGAACTTTCCTCCCCGTTCATAAATCTTAATTCTTAAATCTTAAATATTCCTTCGACCTTCCCCGTCCATGCCATCCCAAGTCCGACCCGCCTCATCTCTCCTCAAAGTCGATTCCTCCGGCGTGCACGGGCGCGGCGTCTATGCGAAAAAGTTCATCTCGAAAGGCACCCGCATCATCGAATACGCGGGCGAACGGATACCCTGGACCGAGACGTCGGACGACGAAGATAATCCGCACACCTTCATTTTCGGCTTGGAGAATGGGACGGTCATCAATCCGGAGGTCGGAGGCAACGAAGCGCGCTGGATCAACCACAGCTGCGACCCCAATTGCGAAGCGATCGAAGAAGACGACCGCATCTTCATTTATGCGCTGCGCGATATCGAACCCGACGAAGAACTCTCTTACGACTACGCGTTGGAAATCGATGAACCGGTCACCCGAAAATTGAAGAAAGTTTATGAGTGCCTCTGCGGCAGTCCACATTGCCGCCGCACCATGCTGGCCCTGTAGCCGTCTCTTCCCTTTCGAAATTTCCCTTGTTTCGCCCTTTCGGTCTCCGGTTTTCGGTTTCTGCCCTTTCACCTCGTTCCCAAGTTGAACTTGGGAACGGACTGCCTCACTACAATTACTCCTTACTTCTTCCCTGGTTTCACCAAGCGCGTCTTCTTGTTGCGCAACCCGTCCCGGGAATGCTTCAAGTCCAGCTCGCCCCGCGGCTCTTTCCGCAACGCCTTCGGCACTTCATCGCCCACCGGTCCTTTCGCCACCGTCGTCCCGCCATCCACGTAGTAGAGCGCGCCCGTCACATAACTCGCTTCGTCCGACGCGAGGAACGCGTAAACATTTGCCACTTCCTCCGCCGTCCCGCGCCGCGCCAGCGGCACAGCCTGAATCAGACCGATCTCCATCTTCCGGTCCATAGGCCCCGTCTCCTTGTGCGTCCAGGCCGTGTCGATCGGCCCCGGGCAAACACAATTCGCCCGCACCCCGTGCTTCGCCTGCTCTACCGCCACCCCGCGCATGAACGCGTGAATCCAGCCTTTCGTCCCGCCATACGGCGTGTTCTGCGCCAGCCCGATCAACCCCGACTCCGAGCCGGCCGACACAATATTGCCCCGGGTCTTGCGCAAATGCGGCAAGGCGAACCGCGTCATCAGGAACGCCGACCGAATATTCATCCGGATCGTCTTATCAAAATCGTCGATCGGATAATCGTCCGTCATCGCGTTATCGAGGAACACGCCGGCATTATTGACCAGCACATCGAGTCGCTTGAATTTCGTCAGCGCCAGCTCGACACACGCCTTCGCCGAGCCCTCGTCCGAAAGATCTCCGCCGAACGCAATCGCCTCGCCTTTCTTTGCGCGGATCGCCTTCGCCACATCCTCGTTCGGATCGTCCGGCAACCCGCAGACCACCACGCGCGCGCCTTCCTTCGCGAACTTGTGCGCGATCGCCTCGCCAATCCCGGTCCCGCCGCCCGTGACAATCGCCACCTTGCCTTTCAACCGCCCGTTCCGTTGATTGGACCCACTCGAACCGAAAACATTCGAGTTTCATACAATCAAGTTTTCGCATTCGGCAGCCTCGCCGCGTTCATTTTCCTTTCACCCGCCTCGCGCCCTCTTCTCTCCAATCGCGCGGTCACTCAATCGCTAATTCGCTAAATGATTGCCGTTTCCTATGCCCGCGATGCCGCGCATAGCGGTGCAGGCGGGCGCACTCCGTCCCCATTCGCTAAATCGCTCACTCGCCAGTTCGCTAAATGAATTAATTTTTCCTTCTGACTTCGCTCCACACTCCCAGCGCCGAACCTTTCACCGAAATCTCGATCTCGCACGGCTCGGGCCGTTTCTCCGCTTCCTCCGGCCAGACCTGATCGTCGAAATGCAGCGGCGATTTCTTCCAGCGAACGCGCATCTTTTTGAATCGCTTCGTTCGCAACGGAAACTCCACTTTCGTTCCGGCCAGGCGCGCATCGAGATAATCGAGCAGCAACCCGCGATCCTCCTCGCGCGCGCCGATGAAATCGAGCTCGCCGTCGTCTGTCCTGGCTCCCGGCGCCAGCGTGAGCACGGGACCGACCGAGCGAATATTCATCACCTGCCAGAGGAGATAACGTCCCGAACAATCCTTGCCATCCAGATCGATCCGCCATGGGCGCGCCTTGTAGTCTTGCAGGTGGCGCCGCATCTCCACCACGTGCCGTTTCATCTCTTCCGCCTTCGATATTTTCTGGCCGTTGACTCCTTCTTTTCTGGGCGACCGAAGATAATCCGCGAACAAACCCGCTCCCGCACCCTCGAAGAAGTAGCGCTTTCCCCATGGGCCGCGCGCCAGGCCCACGTCGAACGGGCGCCGTTTCCCCTGGCTGATTTTCGCGATCAAGCTTTTCGGGGAGGCGGTGAAGCCCAGAGTCCGCGCCATGTTGTTGGCCGTGCCCAGCGGCAGGATGCTCAAGGGAATCTTGCTCCCGATCAGGGACCGCGCCGCCTTGCCTACCGCTCCGTCCCCACCCGCGACCAGCACCAGCTCGATCTCACTATTCTGGAGCACCTTCCTGATCCCCTTTTTTTTCGATGATTGGTAAATCGCCTCGTGCCCGGCGTGCGCGAGCGCCTTGATCAATTCCTCTGCTTCATGTTCCTCCCGCCCGGCGTTGGGGTTGTGCAGCAAAAGAATTCGCATTCCCCTTAGTCGCGTCTCCCGATGAAAACGCGCGCATTTTTTTCAATGAGATTCGGCCAAAACTGTGTCCGGATACGTTTCTTACTGTGAATGAAACTCCGCATCCTTATCGCCAACGACGACGGCATCTACAGTCCCGGCATCGCCGCTCTCGCGAAAGTCGCGGCCCGCTTCGGTGAAGTGCGCATCGTCGCGCCCGACGTCGAACAATCCTCCATGGGCCACGCCATCACCTCGTCCCGTCCTCTGAGGCTCCGCCGGACCCCGCTCCCTGGCGGCTTCGAGGCCTATCGCGTCAACGGCACCCCGGCCGACTGCGTTGCGCTGGGCGCTTATCTATGGAAGCGAGTCGATCTCGTTCTGTCAGGGATAAATCTCGGCCCAAATCTCGGCAGCTCTACCTGGCATTCCGGCACGCTCGCCGCGGCTAAACAAGCCGCCTTGCTCGGGCTTCGCGGGATCGCCTTCAGTACCGCCGTGACCGAAAAGGAACACGACTTCACTTCTTTGGAACCGTTCGTCGACCAGGCGCTCCAGCTTCTCCTCGAGGAAAAAGAGATGAGCCTGGTCAACGTAAACCTGCCTCCAAAACCGAAAGGCATTCGCTGGACTCGCCAGGCCGTAAAACAATACGACGGCGACGTCGTTCCAGGGAAGGATCCGCTCAAGCGTCCCATCTACTGGTTCACCATCAAACCGTTGGAAGGCGAAGAAGAAGGAACGGACCGTTGGGCCTTTGCGAACAATTTCGTTTCCATCACCCCGCTCCGCCTCGATTTGACCGACGAGAAAGAGCTTGCCCGGATTTTGGCACTCCAGCCCGGACCCGTTGCAACCAAACCTGCGTCGCCCATCCGGAAAAAATCAAAAAAGAAATAGCCGTAGCCCCCTCGCAGAGCTGTAGCCGCCCCGCTCCGTCGAGGCGTTCCTGACAAAGAGACACGTGACCAGTGACGTGCGTGACAAGTTGCGTACGACGACGCAGCGACGTGGCATCCGCATTCGACATTCCCGCGCTCGCCCCTTCTTAATTCTTAATTCTTCCTTCTCACTTCCATCCCACCAGACCACCTGCTGTTTTTCGGCCCAGCCACTTTCGTCCCCTAGCTGGGTAGCGCGCCATCAGTCGCTCTGAGTGCTCCATTTAGTCCCTTCCATTTTCCGGGCGCGGTTATAGGGACAGGTCTGGTGTTTCTCCGCATAAAACGTTTTTCTCTCGCACTGGCCGCATTCCTTGCCACGCAATTTGCTGCTTCCTCGCCGGCGCAGGATGGCGTCCTCGATCTGGCCGTCTTGAAGAATTACGCCAATCAGGAAATCCCGGCCTACATCCAGAAAAGCAACACGCCGGCCGGGAATCAGATCTCAGATGCCGGCGCGACGTTAGGCCGCGTCCTCTTTTACGATAAACGACTTTCACGCAACAACACCGTCAGTTGCAGCTCCTGCCACAACCAGGCGCGTGCCTTCACCAACGGCGCGATCGCAAGCCCCGGCGTGGCGGGCTCGACTGGACGCCACGCCATGCCTCTGGCGAATGCCCGGTTCGGCACCGAGCATCATTTCTTTTGGGATGAACGTGCCACCACTCTCGAAAATCAGACGACCCAGCCCATCAAGAACGCGATCGAGATGGGATTCAGCGGCGCCAATGGCGATCCGGCCTTCTCCGATCTCATCTCGAAGCTCGCCGCCATTCCGGAATATCCGGTGCTCTTCAACTTCGCTTTCGGCTCTCCCACGATCGACGAGACGAGGGTCCAAAACGCCCTGGCCCAGTTCGTTCGCAGCATTCAATCCTTCGATTCAAAATACGATGCCGGACGAGCGCTCGCACCAGATAACCAGCCTTTTTCAAACTTCACTGCCAGCGAAAATAATGGGAAGCAGTTGTTCCTCGGGCCGCCCGACCAGGGCGGCGCTGGCTGCGCCGCATGTCACCGGCCGCCGGAGTTCGACATCGATCCGAACAGCGGCAACAACGGTGTCATCGCCGCGATCGATGGCAGCGGCGATCTGACCAACACCCGCGCGCCCTCGCTCCGGAATTTGGCCCGCCCTGGCGGGCACTTGAACGGACCGCTCATGCACGACGGCAGTTTCACCACTCTCGAAGAGGTGATCTATCACTACGCCACCATCCCGGCGGATAACCCGAATCTCGATCCACGTCTCCGCCGCTTCGGCGGCGTGCAAACGTTGGAACCTCACTCCGCAGGAACGCCTCGACCTCGAGGCCTTTCTTCTCACCCTTTCCGGCAACGCCGTTTACACCGACCAGAGATGGTCGCATCCCTTTCAACGCCGCCGGCACCATTACCCTCATTAATGTTCCGCCCACCCCAGCCCCGACTCCGCCGCCGCTCAGCCCCTCAATATCTCCACGCGCCTGGCAGTCGGGACCGGCGATGGCGCCATGATCGGCGGATTCATCATTACCGGGAACACCTCCAAGCCGGTCCTCATCCGCGCCTTGGGACCCTCTTTGAGTAATTTCGGGCTCACCGGTTTGCTCCTCGACCCCGTCCTGGAGCTGCGCGGAGCAGATGGCGGCCTGCTCTTCCAGAACGACAATTGGAAAGACGACTCAACGCAGCCAGATCGAAGGCACTCCGTTCCAACCCGCGGACGACCGCGAAGCGGTCATCATCGCTTCTCTGCCGCCCGCCGCTTACACCGCCGTCTTGACCGGCAAAAATCAGACCACTGGCATCGGCCTGCTCGAGATCTACGACCTCGACCAGGCCGTCGACTCGGAATTGGCCAACATCAGCACGCGCGGTTTCGTGGGCGCTCAGAACAATGTCATGATTGGCGGCTTCATCCTCGGCGGGAACAACAGCATCCAGGTGGCCATCCGCGGCCTTGGACCATCCCTGACTCAGTTCGGCCTAACCAATCTGCGTTGGCCGATCCCACGCTCGAGCTGCACGACGCCAATGGCGCCACCTTGATCGCAAACGATAACTGGACCGACGACCCGGCCACCGCCGCACTTCTCGAGCGCCAAGGGTCTTGTGCCGGCGAACTGCCAACGAGTCGGCCATCTTCACCTCACTAGCCCCGGGCCAATTCACCGCGATTCTCGCCGGTAAGAACGGCGGAACCGGCCTCGGCCTCATCGAGGTTTACAACCTCCGCTAGACGTAAGTAAGAATTAAGAAGGCAAGAATTAGGAATCAGCGTTTCGGGCGGTGCTGTAGCCGCCGCGCTCTGTCGAGGCGTTCGAGCTACATTCCGCACTACCGCATTCCCGTTTCCGATTTTTTGGAATTGCCCTTCCCCCAAATTTCCTTCTTAATTCCTAATTCGTAATTCTCAGATTTTATGAAAAGATTCATCACCCTATTGCATCGCCTGTTCCCTTACGCTCGCCGCCGGCGTTCAGACGGGACACGCGCAGTTCCCGAATATCAAGAAACCTAAAGTCAAGGTCACGGTGCCGAAGCCTCATGTGCCGGCGATCCACAAGACGTGAAGACGCACCTAAACAAGACCGTGAAGGTCTTACAGCCCAGGCACCTGAATTTTCACGCGAGCCCGAACGCAGCGATCGTCAGCGTCACGTTCAACCAGGACTACCGCATCAGGAGCGCCAATAATTGGAACGGCGCCCATTACGAGGTCTTCAGAACGTATCGGCCCCAATGGCACGACCGGGTCTGGTGGAACTCGAATCACAAACACGTCGTCCTGATCGGCGGTGGGTGGTACTACTGGAACGCCGGGTATTGGTATCCGGCCTGGGGTTACGATCACTCCGCGGCCTATTACCCCTATGACGGGCCCATTTATGTCGGCAAGAGCGCGAAACCGTTCGACCAGATCGTGGCCGATGTTCAGAGCGTCTTGCAAGAGCAGGGCTTATATAAGGGAGAAGTGGACGGCCTGGTCGGCCCGATGACCCAGGAGGCGCTGACCGCTTATCAGAGCGCCCTGGGCCTCGAGCCCACCGGCGCGATCGACCAACCGACGCTGGAACAGCTCGGAATGGGCTAGCGAAGCATTTAGCGAGTTAGCGAGTTAGTGATTTACCGATTGGTGGGGGATCGACCCCAATCGCTAAATCGCTCAATCACCAGTTCGCTAAATGATCCCTCGTTCCCAAGTTGGACTTGGGAAGGGATCGCCTCCCTCCCAATCGCTAAATCGCTCAGTCGCCAGTTCGCTAAATGATCCCTCGTTCCCAAGTTGAACTTGGGAAGGCATCGCCTCTCTCCAATCGCTAAATCACCAGCTCGCTAAATCGCTAAATGATCAGCTTCCACCGTCCCCACCTCTTAATTCTTCCTTCTTAATTCCTACTTTTTCTTCCCCTTCGACTTCTTGAACCGGTCGCCATACGCCATTCCCAGCCTGGCGGGGTGCAAATGACTCTGCCGCACGGCATCTGTCATGCTTGATCTGCGCTGCGCACTCGCCTCTCAGGCTGAACTGCTGCCAAACGACCACCCAGAGCCAGTTCAACCAACATCCAGAATATGAATATACGGCGTAAATCCAACCGCGCGTCCACCCTTCGCGCCACCCTCACGGCCGTTGTCGGTTCTCGCTTCAGTAGTCTTGATCAGTCTCGCGAATTCCAGTACGCCGGCTCAAAATTCCCGCGAAGAAGACAGCGTGAAGGATCAGGTCCCATCGCTGGAGAGCGCTCAGTCATCGGCCCACGCCCTCTTAAGAGAGATTCCGCTGGAACAACGCGTGGCCAATTCAGACCTGATTATTGAAGGAAAAGTCGTTTCGAAAAGCTCCTTCTGGAATACCGATCAGACCATGATCTACACCAGCAACCGGGTGGAGATTACCAAGGTCTTCAAGGGAGCCGCTCCATCTCGCTTTATCGACCTTCTCACCGTGGGCGGCGTAGTGGAGCACCGAAAGATCACGACCGATTCGCTCCTCAGCCTGGAGGTGAACGAGAACCGGCGTTTTCCTTTGTGAGAGCGTGAAGCATTTCAAGGCCCTGCCGCCGGCCACCCGTGGCATTTCCCGCTACGAAGCTTATGCCTCGAAGCAAGGTTTCATTAAATATGACCCGGAGAAACAAACCGCCTCTGACCCATTCAAAACCTATCAGGATCTAAAGAACGATTTGTATGACGTGCTTTCCCCTTCAGGGCGGTACATCGAGATACGACCTCTCACTACCCCGTCCACCACCCAGCCGACAGCAAATGACGAGGGCACAACTGCAATCACCAGTTTTTCGCCTGGCTCCATTACGGCCGGAACGGGCAGCGTCCTGACGATCACTGGCACTGGGTTTGGTGCCACCCAGGGATCCGGCACGGTTCGATTCAGAAATGCGGATGACGGCGGCGCCACCGTCATAGTGCCCCTTGCCTCCCAGTACGTCTCCTGGAGTAGTACTCAGATCCAGGTGCGAGTTCCTCAAAATGCCGGAACAGGAACCATCCAAGTTGTGCAGGGAGTTACTTTTACCAGCGCCACTTCGCTGACGGTCACATTCGCTCATCTGAATGTAGATTTTGACCCGGGTTCCGGAACCGAAGCTTACCAAACAGACCACATAAATGATAATGGCCTCGGCGGATATACCTGGCGCATGAACACAGGTTTTGACGCCAATGTCCCGGCCCGGGCTTCGTTCCAGCGCGCCTTCGACACCTGGAAATGCGCTACGGGAGTCAATTGGACCATAGGCGCTACCACCTCGATCAATGACGCGGTCAGCGACGGGACCAATATCATCTGTTTTGACAACGCGGCTCCGCTTTCCTCCGGGGTTCTCGGGGTCTGCTACAGTTACTGGTCAGGCTGTGCCTCCGGCCCAACCATCATCTGGTATGTCAACGAGCTGGATATGATTTTCGACGACGGCAGCAATATTTCGCCTTTGACCTGGCAATTCGGTCCGGCCGCACCTTCGGCGAGCGAATACGACTTTGAATCCGTTGCATCCCACGAGCTTGGGCACGGGCACCAGTTAGGACACGTCATCGATTCGAGTTCGGTCATGCATTTTGCCCTGAGCAATGGTGAGTCGAGGCGTTCCCTGACCGCGGATGACCTGGCCGGTGGAAACTTTGTTCAGGCAAAAAGCGTGGTCGCAAATGTCTGCGGGCCGGGTCCCATGACCCAGTTGGGCTGCCCGACCCCAACCCCAACGCCGACGCCGACGCCGACGCCGACACCGACACCGACACCGACACCGACACCGACACCGACACCGACGCCGACGCCGACACCAACGCCAACGCCGACGCCAACGCCAACGCCGACACCAACACCGACGCCAACGCCAACGCCGACACCGACGCCGACGCCGACGCCGACGCCGACACCGACACCGACACCAACGCCAACGCCAACGCCGACACCAACACCAACACCAACGCCAACGCCGACACCGACGCCGACACCGACGCCGACACCGACACCAACACCGACGCCGACGCCGACACCGACGCCGACACCGACACCGACGCCAACGCCAACACCGACCCCAACGCCGACCCCAACACCGACACTGACGCCAACACCGACACCGACACCAACACCGACGCCGACGCCAACACCGACGCCAACACTGACCCCAACGCCGACACCGACGCCAACACCGACACCGACGCCAACCCCGACACCGACGCCAACACCGACACCGACCCCAACCCCGACACCGACGCCAACCCCAACACCGACACCGACACCGACACCGACACCGACACCGACACCGACACCGACACCGACACCGACACCAACACCGACGCCGACGCCGACACCGACGCCAACACCGACGCCAACGCCAACGCCGACGCCAACACCGACCCCGACACCAACCCCGACACCGACACCGACGCCAACACTGACGCCGACACCAACGCCGACCCCGACACCAACACTGACGCCGACACCGACGCCAACACTGACGCCGACACCAACGCCGACCCCCACACCAACACTGACGCCGACACCGACGCCAACACTGACGCCGACACCAACCCCGACACTGACACCAACACCGACGCCGACACCGACCCCAACGCCAACGCCAACGCTGACCCCGACGCCAACACCGACACCGACGCCGGGGGTTTCTCAAGCCATCAACCTGTCGACCCGGATGCGGGTGGACGTTGGGGACCGGGTAGGCATTGGCGGGTTCATTGTGGCGGGGGGAGCGCCCAAGCAGGTGATAGTGCGAGCGATCGGACCATCGCTGGGCCGCTACGGGATTACCGACACGCTGGCCGATCCCGTGCTGGAGTTGCACGGACCGGCCGGGTTTATCACGATCACCAACAACAACTGGAGAGACACCCAGCAACCCGCGATTCAGGCCACGGGGCTACCGCCGGTCAACGATCTGGAATCAGCTATTGTGGTGACGCTCAATCCGGGCTCCTACACGGCGATTGTGCGTGGCACTGGCAGCACGGCTGGGGTGGCGCTAGTGGAAGTGTATGATCTGAACGCGACGTCGGGTTCGAAGCTGGCGAACCTGAGCACGCGCGCGTTTTGCGGAACCGGCCAGACGCTCGTCATCGCCGGTTTCATGCTGGGGAACAACCCGTCAGACGATGCAGTGGTCGTGCGCGGACTGGGACCGAGCCTGAGCGCCTTTGGCGTGGCCAGTGTGCTGGCCAATCCGACGTTGGAACTGCGTAACGGGGATGGAACGCTGCAGATCTCAAATGACGACTGGCAGGATAACCCGGCCCAAGCGGCGCAAATCACCGCTGCGGGTCTGGCGCCGGGTAGTAACCTCGAGTCGGCCATAGCAGCGACGCTGCCGCCGGGTCTCTACACAGCGCTGCTGGCCGGGTTGAACAACGGCACCGGCATCGGCCTGGTCGAAGTCTACGATCGCGGCAGCCCGTAATCGCCGGCCTGTAGCCACTCGCCCTTCGGCTGTACTCAGAGCCTTGAGCTCGATGCCGAATGGTTTCGTCGAAACCGCTGCGTCGAGGCGTTCATCTCCCTCGTTCCCAAGTTGAACTTGGGAAGGCATCGCCTCTCTCCCAATCGCTAAATCACCAGCTCGCTAAATCGCTAAATGATTAGCTTCCGCCCGTCCCCACTTCTTAATTGACTCGCGAATACCCCTCGCTCGTGCGCTGCCATCGCGCATCTGACCATCTACCCGCCGGCATCCCAGCTCGGCGTGTTCTTCCTTCTTAATTCCTACTTTTTCTTTCCCTTCGACTTCTTGGAACCGGACGGGATCACGCTGGCAACCGTGCTGGCGATCGAACTCGCGATCTTCGCGACAACGCCTTTTTTGGATTTGGCCTTTGCTTTGGGCTTCGCCTTGGCGTTGGCCCTTGGCTTTGTTTGCGCTTTAGGCGCGCTCTTGGTTTTCGTTTTTGGTTTGGTCGCAGCTTTCTTTGCCATCACCGACTCTGCCACGCCTTAACCGCTTCAGATAACGCTAAATTAAAAATCCAAGTCTTTTCGCCTTGCTCGTCCGCTGAGCTGGAGCCGCCTCGCTGCGTCGAGGCGCATGTTCCCTCGATCCCAAACCCTGCCCGCCGCGATGCGTTCCCTCGTTCCCAAGTTGAACTTGGGAACGCATCGCCGACATTCGAACTCCATTCGTCCCCGGCCGCCTTTTTAAATCATCCTTCTTCCTTCTGATTTTATGAAAACCACCAAACCACTTCTCGAACTCGCTGGCCTCATTCTGATTGTCGACGGCCTCATGGGCTTGTTCCGGCGGCACTCTCTTCTCTGGCATTGCGGCCCCGAACTCGCCAAAGCCGTGACCGAAGAGCTGGCAGACCATCGCAAGATCTCTCGCGCAGTTTACGCCGCCGAACTTGCCCTCGGCGTCGCGCTCGCCTCATCGCAATTATGCGATGGCGACTGACGTGTCCTGAGCGTTTCGGCTGCCGCCCTTTTCCGTCCTTGCTCTTCTATCATCGCTGTCTAGGCGTAGCCTTGGCATCGACCCAACTTTCGGACGTCGACTGATTTCCCACTCGTCCGCCTGTCAGCCCTCGTGTCGGGCCTGCCTGCCGCACTTGTCTAGGATTGCTGGTACGAGTAGGCGCACACCAATTCCGTCCGAGCGTCGCGCTTGCCATGGCAGCGAGGGAAGGAGCTGCAACCCCAAAACTTTCGCCCTGTTGCCCCGCGCCGAAGCTTCATGGGCCTTCGGCAACGGGGGCAGTCAGGATCGGTCACGCGCGCGGCCGCAGCAAAATCATCTATCCAATTCCGAATGATGCACAGATTTTCGTCGGGCTGCGCGACCGAAGCCATAAGCTGCTCGATTTCAGCGCGACCCATCAGCTTAATCGGTTTTCCTTCCGCGAACTCCCGCGCGTCACGCGAAAAGAGGCCAGTCGTCATAAAAATACCACTCTTCGCGTTCTCGGCCACGATCAGTCCATAAAACTCACGCATCGCCATCACCGTGACTTTATTTTCAGCGCTCAGGCACTTGCACTGAACGAGACGCACTTCGCCATCGCGCCGCAACGTCAGATCTTTTCCGCCGTCGGCCCCCAGACCGGAGCTGATTTCGACTTCAAATCCTTTCCGACGAAAAATCTCTCCGGCAAGTAGCTCAAAGTTTTCCCAACTGATGTCTTCGAGTGTCAACATCAGCGCTCGCGGTGCTGACGCGGGAAGCGGTGGCGGTTTGGATGCGCGGTGCCCTGGTGGCGGTGCCTTCCTCACTGCGCCGACGGCGGAGCCTCTTCGACGTAGAAGTAGCGGCAGGATGACCTTGAAAAGCACCGCGATAGAGCCGCACGCGATGAACAGTAGTGAGACAAAGCCGAGCAGGGCATTTCCGAGAGCGGAAAAGGATCTTGTTGATGGCAAAACGGAGGTCGTGCCCGCTGGGTTCGATCCGGTAATTGGGGCCAGGGCAGGGGCAGTTGACCTGCGCCGGAGCGGCGAGGCGATCATGCTAATGGAGCGCGGATTAATCCGGTCGCATTGCGCCGTCGCGAAATCGGAGCGTTGCCACATGCGAGTTGCTCCGCTTAGTCCGATCTCGCGCCAGATCGCGCCATCAGCGTTATTTGCCAGAACGGAACGAATTTCGTCATCCGTCAGAGAGTCTGTTCTTGCGACGGTGAGTTTTCTCGCGATGCCGTCCGCGTAGACAATATCGAATTTCCAGGCACCACTGCGATAAACGGCGGTGTTCTTGGCATGGTTTTCTTCGCTGGCCGGACCGTCCCGCGCAACGATCGTTTCCCTCGTCTGTCCCAGTTGTTGACCAAATGCCGCTGCCACGACAAACAGCGAAACGGCCGTCAGGAAGGGGAAACGCATGTCCGCCAACACTGCTAAATCTGTGCCACGCACGATCCCCTGACTTCAGTCGTCTGATCACTCGCTCGCTAAACGCCTCGATTACACTGGAAAATTCGGCGCGCAGCGGATACAACCACGCGTTCCCTATGGCCTCCCGAGAAGAATTGGCGCGTCAAATGTTTGACGCGACCCTAATCAAACATGGCTCGCGCTAGATCTAAAGGCTCCAAAGACTCCACCGCCAACCTCGGCTTCGAAGCCAAGCTCTGGCTCGCCGCCGACAAGCTCCGCAACAACATGGACGCGGCGGAATACAAGCACGTCGTCCTCGGCCTGATCTTCCTCAAATACATCTCCGACACCTTCGAGGAGCACCACGCCAAGCTCGTCGCGGGCAAAGGCGACTACGCCGGCGCCGAATCCCGAAGACCAGGACGAATACAAAGCCGAGAACGTCTTCTGGGTGCCGCCCGACGCCCGCTGGTCCTACCTGCAGAACAGCGCCAAGCAGCCCGACATCGGCAAGATCGTCGACGACGCCATGGTCGCCATCGAGCGCGACAACCCGCGCCTCAAAGGCGTCCTGCCGAAAGACTACGCCCGCCCCGGCCTCGACAAGCACCGCCTCGGCGAACTCATCGACCTCATCGGCACCATCGGCGACTGGGCGACAAGGCCAACCGCTCGAAGGACATCCTCGGCCGCGTCTACGAATACTTCCTCGGCCAGTTCGCCAGCGCCGAGGGCAAGAACGGCGGCCAGTTCTACACCCCGCAGCTGCGTCGTGCGCCTGCTCGTCGAGATGCTCGCCCCCTACAAAGGCCGCATCTACGACCCCTGCTGCGGCTCCGGCGGCATGTTCGTGCAGTCGGAGAAATTCGTCGAAGCCCACGGCGGCAAGCTCGGCGACATCAGCATCTACGGCCAGGAGAGCAACGCCACCACCCGCCGCCTCGCCGTCATGAACCTCGCCCTCCGCGGCATCGAGGCCGACTTCGGCCCCGAGCACGCCGACACCTTCCGCCGCGACCTCCATCCCGACCTCCGCGCCGACTACGTCCTCGCCAACCCGCCCTTCAACGACTCCGACTGGTTCCGCAAGGACGACGACGTGCGCTGGCAGTATCGGCGTCCCGCCCCGAGGGCAACGCCAACTTCGCCTGGGTGCAGCACTTCATCCACCACCTCGCGCCCCACGGCATGGCCGGCTTCGTCCTCGCCAATGGCAGCATGTCCTCCAACCAGTCCGGCGAAGGCGACATCCGCCGCGCCCTCATCGAGGCCGACCTCGTCGACTGCATGGTCGCCCTCCCCGGCCAGCTCTTCTACAGCACGCAGATCCCCGTCTGCCTCTGGTTTCTCGCGAAAAACAAAACCGGGGGCGAGCGCCGGCACGTCTCGCTTGAACGTCGCGACCGCCGCGAGCGAAACGCTCTTCATCGATGCCCGCAAAATGGGCACGCTCATCGACCGCGTCCACCGCGAGCTGACCGACGCCGATCATCGCAGAAGATCGTCGACCACCTATCACGCCTGGCGCGGCGACCAGTGTGACGCTGGATCGGATGCGCCGGCCGCGAAATACGAAGACATCGCCGGCTTCTGCAAATCCGCCACCACCGCCGAAATCGCCGCGCACGGCCACGTCCTCACGCCCGGCCGCTACGTCGGCGCCGAGGAAGTCGAAGACGACGGCGAACCCTTCGAGGAAAAGATGCCGCGCCTCGTCGCGGAGTTACGCCAACAGTTTCGCGAAGCCGATGCGTTGCGAGCGGACATCTTAGCCAAGTTGGAGGTTTTATCATGGCGGCAGTAGGGATGTCGGAATTTCAATTTGGTTTTGGCTTCCTGTATGAGCAGACCCGCCGGCACTGGGCGAATCTTCGTGTAGCACCGGTGCTCCCGAGTCTTCAACAGGAACAACAGGTCGGATGGGACGCTCATCTGCCGCTAGTCGCTACTGATTACTATTACCAGTTCAAGCTAACCGACTATCTCGAGCGCTCTAACGCTAAGTTCATCGCTCAGGGAGTGTACAATGATCCCTATTTTCGGATCGCGCTCCATCGCCGCGATCAAAATCGCCAGCATCAACGGCTGAAAACGTGTGCGGCCTCGAATTATCATACCTACTACGTAGCGCCCGAATTCGACACAATCGAGTCATTCACTTCCGCGTTCATGAACAGGCAGGTTCTCGCCAGATCTCGGTTGATTCCGGTTCGCGATTGCAAGAGTGTTTACGATGGTGATCAGCATTGGATCACGTTCCAACCGGGCTCTGCTCAATGGAAATTCCACTCTGAAGAGGAAGATCACGAGAACTCGATCGAGGGTGAGAATCTTGGAACGTTCTACCAGAAAGAAGCGCGCGACGCTCGGGAGTTAGACGATCGATTCGCGACGGAGCTCTTCCATAAGGCCGCTGAGACGGCAACTACGGTTCTGGAGAAAGAGCACTCGAGAAGGCGAAGACCTGCTCGAACCGAAGCGGAATACAAAGAGCGACGACGAGCTGATGTCCAGAACGTGGAACTGCTCCAATTCGACCCGCAGAAACATCAGCGCAAAGAAATTCTAGAACGTACATCGCAGGTTTTATCGGTTTTTTTTGGGCTAACGCTCGGTACTCGTCGGTCCCGAGAACTGACAACATGAGTCGAAGATCAATTCACTTTGGATGAAAAAGGATTGGCCCATTTTGACTGTCGCTGAGTGCGCTTCAGGTGAGCCATATTCGACGCAGATTGGGCCCTTCGGAGAAAAGATTCGGGCGGAGTTCTACACGTCGACTGGAGCGCCTGTTCTTCGCGGAACCAATGTTAATCCAGAAGGGCGGTTTTATGACGATGGTTTTGTCTACATCAATCCCGATCTTGCTGAGGCCGAGTTTGGCAAATTCGTCTGCGAAGCCGATGACGTGATTCTCTGCCATAAGGGTACTCTGGGGAAAATCGGCGTCATCCCACAGAAAAACCGGTTCAAGAAATACATCATGGGCAACAGCATGATGAAAGTGCGCTGTGATCGGAGGAAGCTGGAGCCGCTTTATCTTTATTATTGGCTGTGCTCGCGCGACGGACAGAACTATCTTTTCAGCAGAGTCTCACAGGTGGGCGTCCCGCAGATTCAGCGCCCGCTCACCACGTTGCGCGAGGCGTCTTTCCCAGTCCCACCCCTGACCGAGCAGAAAGCCATCACGGCGGTGCTTGGAGCGCTGGACGACAAGATCGAGTTGAACCGGCGAATGAACGCGACGCTGGAGGCAATGGCGCGGGCGCTCTTCCAGAGCTGGTTCGTCGATTTCGAGCCCGTCCGCGCCAAACTCGACGGACGCCAACCCCCTGGCCTCGGCCCCGCTATCGCCAACCTCTTCCCTAAAGAGTTCGAAGATTCAGGGCTAGGCCCGATCCCGAAGGGTTGGGAAGCCTGCCCGCTCTCCGAAAAGATTGAGCTTCTCAGCGGCGGCACGCCAAAAACATCCGAGCCGACCTACTGGGGCGGCGACATCCCGTGGTATTCGGTGCGCGATGCGCCAAGTGAAACCGACGTGTGGGTGATTCACACCGACAAACACGTCACTAAACTCGGCATCGCCAACAGCGCGGCCCAAGTCTTTCCCGAGAAGACGACGATCATCAGCGCACGCGGCACCGTCGGAAAGCTCGCGCTCACCGCCGTGCCGATGGCGATGAACCAATCCTGCTACGGCGTGCGCGGCATCACTGGCTACGGCGACTACTTTACCTATTACTCGCTCCGCGAAGCCACCGCCCAACTCCAGCAACGCACGCACGGCACCGTCTTCGACACAATCACGACGGAAACCTTCAAGACGCTCGACTGCATTTTTCCCACGCCGACAATCACCGTCGCGTTTGATAAGCTCGTCGAGCCGCTGCTCGGCCAAATCCGCGCCAACCTCAACCAATCGGGCACCCTCGCCATCCTGCGCGACACGCTGCTGCCGCAATTGCTGAGTGGTCAGATATTCACATCGTCGCTCATTTCTCCTCTATGCGAATAGCTACCGTTCAACTCAAGAATTTTAAGCGCTTTACTGATTTGGTTATTCGCGACATCCCACAGACTGCAAAGCTCGTGGTCGTGGTCGGTCCCAACGGGTGCGGAAAGTCGTCCCTCTTTGATGCCTTTATCCAGTGGTACCGCGGCGCGGCAGGTTTTGGTCGCACCAACGATCCAGCCTATTTTCAGAAGGATTTGGCCCAAGCCTTTGAATGGGGCCAAAGTGCTAAACTAACTCTTCATGCTGGGGCTATACCGAAGAAGGGTTCTTTGTATGTAAGAACTGCCTACCGGAACGACCCAGACTTCAACATCTCTGAGTTTAGTCGCCCGGTCATCCCGTCAGACCAATTGCGCGTTGGGCGATCGATCGAAAACGATCAAACCGTTTCTCAGAATTACCAGCGATTGGTGTATGAAACTATGTCTGGCGTTTACGATTCTGCGAACAATTCCAAGACAGTCGAGGCGCTGAGGGAAGAGCTTATCGGTCAGGTAAGGGCTTCGATGAAAAACGTATTCGGAGATTTGCAATTAAACAGCATCTCAGATCCGCTTGGGACGGGCGCATTCTTTTTTGAGAAAGGAGCGGCCGGGTCCTACCATTACAAAAATCTTTCGGGTGGTGAGAAAGCGGCATTCGATTTGCTCCTAGATCTGCACGTAAAAAGACGCTTCTTTTCGGATGCCGTCTATTGCATCGACGAAGTCGAAGCGCACCTCCACACCCGAGTCCAAGGAACGCTATTAAAGGAGCTAGTGAGTATTTTGCCAGGCGAGTCCCAGCTTTGGGTAACGACGCATTCACTCGGCGTAATTCGCGCGGCTCAAGAGATGGCGGTCGCGAATCCATCTTCGGTATCGGTAATAGATTTCGAAGGGGTGGATCCAGACATTCCCCGTGAACTCATGCCGAGTAGTCTTGGACGAATTAGTTGGGAGAAAATGCTTTCAATAGCGCTCGATGACCTATCACAACGCATTGCACCGAAGATAGTGGTACTTTGCGAAGGTTCATCAGTCGGAACACGTCGCAAGGATTTCGATGCTGAAATATACAATCGCATTCTCGGATCCCAGCATCCGGACGTCCTCTTTGTTTCAGGCGGTTCGTCTAATCAAGTCACTGCAAACAGCGTTTCCGTTAGGGACGCCTTGGGTCGCATTTTGCCTTCCTCAAAGTTCTTATCTTTGTGTGATCGCGATGACAAGTCCGAAGCCGAAGTCAATGAAATGGAAAGGAAAGACGCGATCGTGCTTAGGCAACGCAACCTGGAGTCGTTTCTTTTTGAAGGCGATGTCATCGAAGCTCTTGTGGCGCGCGAGGAAAAAGCACCGTTGTTGGCTGACGCGCTTGAAATCAAATCAAAGGCACTCGTGAATAGTGTCGCCAGGGGAAACGCAGCTGATGACCTAAAATCAGCCTCAGGAGAAATTTATACGGAGCTGAAAAAACTCTTAGGACTGCAAAGGTGTGGCAACAACACTGACGCATTCATGCGCGACACTCTCGCGCCCTTGGTGGTGTCTCCTATGGCCACATATCAGGCACTCAAAGCGTCAATTATCGACCGGTTGATTTGATGAACCTCACGGAGTCCGTCGTCGAGGAAGCTGCAGTCAGCTGGTTGGTGGAACTCGGATATTCGGTAGAGAAGGCGCTCCACCTGGCGCCGGGGGAGGCTGCAGCGGAGCGTGAATCGTTCGGCGATGTCATCCTCGTGTCGCGAATACGAAAAGTAATCGCGCAACTGAATCCAGCGATTCCAGACGAGGCGCGCAAAGAAGCGCTGCGGAAAGTCCTGCGGCATGATGCGCCTTCGCTCGTTGGCAACAACCGCGCCTTTCACCGGATGCTGCGCGATGGCGTGCCGGTCGAATATCGCCGCGACGGATGGCAGCATCGCCGGCGATCATGTCCGGCTGGTCGACTTCGACGATCCTGACGCGAACGACTGGCTGGCGGTGAACCAGTTCACGGTGATCGAAGGCCAGCACAATCGCCGGCCCGACATCGTGGTCTTCGTCAACGGGCTGCCGCTCGGCCTGATCGAGCTGAAGAATGCGGCGGACGAGGACGCGACGATCTGGATCGCGCGCCTACACGCAGCTCCAGACCTACAAGGCAGGAGATTCCCTCGCTGTTGCACTACAACGCGGTGCTGGTGGTCTCCGACGGCTCGCAGGCGCGCATCGGCTCGCTCACGGCGAACCAGGAATGGTTCAAGGTCTGGCGCACGATCGACGGCGAGGTCGATGCGCCGAAGACGGCGCTGGAACTGGAGATGCTGGTGCGCGGCGTCTTCGAGCAGCGGCGGTTCCTCGATCTCTCCGACACTTCATCGTCTTCGAGGACGATCCGGACACCGGCGCGCTGCACAAGATCATCGCGGGCTACCATCAGTTCCACGCGGTCAATGCGGCGGTGGAGGAAACGCTGCGCGCCAGCGGCAATGGTCGAAACCGGCGAAGCAGGAGGCGGCACCTACTGGGCGGGCAAGATGCACGGCGGCGAGCCGGGCGACCGCCGCGTCGGCGTGGTCTGGCACACGCAGGGCTCGCGGCAAGAGCTTCTCGATGGTCTTCTACGCCGCGCGCATCGTCGCGGCATCCGGCGATGCAGAACCCGACGCTGGTGGTGCTGACCGACCGCAACGATCTCGACGACCAGCTCTTCGGCCAGTTCCAGCGCTGCCACGACATCCTGCGGCCAGACGCCGGTGCAGGCGGCGAACCGGCGAGCATCTGCGCGAGCTGCTGAACGTCGCGAGCGGCGGCGTGGTCTTCACCACGATCCAGAAGTTCCTGCCCGAGAGAAGGGCGAGCAGGCATGCCCGCGCTGACCGAGCGGCGCAACATCGTCGTGATCGCCGACGAAGCGCACCGCAGCCAATACGACTTCATCGACGGCTTCGCGCGGCATCATGCGCGACGCGCTGCCGAACGCGTCGTTCATCGGCTTCACCGGCACGCCGATCGAGAAGACCGACGCGAACACGCGCGCGGTCTTCGGCGACTACATCAGCATCTACGACATCCAGCGCGCCGTCGCCGACGAGGCGACGGTGCCGATCTACTACGAGAGCCGCCTGGCCAAGCTGGACCTGAACGCACGCCGAGCTGCCGAAGATCGACGCGGAGTTCGAGGAGATCACCGAAGGCGAGGAGCTGACGACGCAAGGAGAAGCTCAAGACGAAGTGGGCCGCGCTCGAAGCGCTGGTCGGGCGATCCGAAGCGGATCGAGCTCGTCGCCGCCGACCTCGTGGAGCACTTCGAGAAGCGGCTCGAAGCGATGGACGGCAAGGCGATGATCGTCTGCATGAGCCGCCGCATCTGCGTGGAGCTCTACAACGCGATCATCGAGCTGCGGCCGGACTGGGCGAGCGCGCCAGGACGACGACGACGAAGCCGAGAAGGCAAGACTGCGTCGTGAAGGTCGTGATGACCGGCAGCGCCGACGACGGCCCCGACTGGCAGCCGCACATCCGCAACAAGGACAAGCGCCGCAAGCTGGCGAACCGCTTCAAGGACAGCCAAGGACCCGTTCCGCATCGTGATCGTGCGCGACATGTGGCTGACCGGCTTCGACGCGCCCTGCCTGCACACGATGTATGTCGACAAGCCGATGCAGCGGCCACGGCCTGATGCAGGCCATCGCCCGCGTGAACCGCGTCTTCCGCGACAAGCCCGGCGGCCTGGTCGTCGATTACCTCGGCCTCGCCGATCAACTGAAGCAGGCGCTCGCCACCTACACCGAGAGCGGCGGCCAGGGCGATCCGACCTATCGACACCGCGCAGGCCATCGCCGTGATGCTGGAGAAGCACGGCATCGCCTGCGACATGTTGCACGGCTTCGACTGGGACGAAGTGGACGACCGGCAAACCGGCCGAACGCCTCGCGCTCATCCCCGCCGGCGCAGGAGCACATCCTCGAGCAGGAGGACGGCAAGAAGCGCTTCGTGCAGGTCGTGACGCGAGCTCTCGCGCGCCTTCGCCCTCTGCGCCGCGCAGCGACGAAGCGATCGGAGATCCGCGACGACGTGGGCTTCTTCCAAGCCGTGCAAGCCGCGCTGAACAAACAGAGCGGCGAACAGCAGAAGACCCCCGAGCAGATCGACGCCGCCGTCCGCCAGCTCGTGTCCAAGGCCATCACCACCGAAGGCCAGGTGATCGACGTCTTCACCGCCGCCGGCTTGCCGCAAGCCCGACATCAGCATCCTCTCCGACCAGTTCCTCGCCGAAGTGCGCGGCCTCAAGCACAAGAACGTCGCCGCCGAGCTGCTGGAGAAGCTGCTCAAGGACGAAATCAAGGTCCGCTCGAAGCGCAACCTCGTGCAGAGCCGCAGCTCTTCAGCGAGATGCTCAAGAAGACGCTCAACGCCTACCACAACCGCGCCATCGCCACGCAGGAGGTCATCGAGGAGCTGATCAAGCTGGCCAAGGAAATGGACGCCGCCAACCAAGCGCGGCGTCGACCTCGGCCTGACCGACGACGAAGTCGCCTTCTACGACGCCCTCGCCGCCAACGACAGCGCCGTCGAAGCGATGGGCGACGACAAGCTCAAAGTCATCGCCGCCGAACTGATCACCCAAGTCCGCAAGAGCGTCACCATCGACTGGACCCTCCGCGAAAGCGCCCGCGCGAAGATCAAGGTCATGGTGAAACGCATCCTGAACAAGCACGGCTACCCGCCCGACCTGCAGGACGAAGCCGTCAAGACCGTCCTCGCGCAAGCCGAACTGCTTTGCGCGGATTGGGCACCCTGATTAGAGTGCACTCCGAGTTTAAACGCGAGTTCATGCGACGCCTGAATGAGGAGTGGCTCCCCGCGTACTGTAACGATCCGAAGCGGCAATATCCCATCGAAGGTTTTGGCAGCGGGAAAGACAGCCTTACTGATAAGGACGCCGAAGATTTCATGCGCGCCATCGATCATGGTGTTGCGTCGATCGGCGATCGCCAACGGCTAAAGATGACCCACGGTCATGCTTCAGAGACGCTTTTTTGGGAAGGCGAAAAGAATGTCCATCCCAGACCAATTAGTTTGTGGCTAGAGAGCGTGATTACCGTGGCCGTCGGAGCACGTCTGCATCTTGACTATGGATGGCCGATTCAATTTCTGGGGATGCAGTCGAAGGATTCGGCATTCGATGTGATGGCTTTCAAAGCGCCCGATTTCATGAACGAATATGTCGCCGTGGAAGTGAAAAAGGCGAGCCGTGAAGTGGACACTCTTCTCGAGAACCTGGTGAAATGCTGCGCGGGCGACCATGATCCTTCGTGTTACTCCAAAGGAAAACGCCTAAACGCACATCGGAAATGGATCGCGCTCAAGGCGCGTCACCCACAGCTCTTCTGGGCTGTTGGCCCATATCCCGACAGTAGGTTATTCGAGGTGCTCGTGACCACGGACAAGAATATTCGGTTGGAGGCCGTATCGACTGCGAGGCTGCACTTTGATCAGGCGATCTCGACATAGACCGCCGGCTTCGGCTAAATCATCGCCGAAGACCTCCAGGTAGCCCTCGCCCAATTCGCCGAGATTCGCGAATGACTTGAAACGACAATATGAAGAACCCATTAGAAACCTCGGTTTGGGGAATACATGGCGGTCGGACGGGTGACGCGGATTCATTGTTCCTAGAGAAGGACTTTGTGGCTTTGGGATGGAAGGCTATGGGCGATCTGACAAGGTTCGCTGCCAGCCGGGACGCGCTAAAGACTCCACTGGTCGATGCATATCCAGGCATCAAGGCAGGCGCCATTCCCAATAATGCAGGGCAACTTTTTAGATTTGTGCACGAGATGAAGACTGATGACCTCATCGTCTATCCTTCCAAGCGCGATAGACAGGTTCATATTGGAAGGATCGCGGGCTCTTATCGGTATGATCGCGACCTGAGCGAGTCTTACCCGCAACAGCGGCCGGTCAAATGGCTGGCACATCTGCCGCGGACTAAGTTTTCACAAGGCGCCCTCTACGAAATCGGCTCGGCGTTAAGCTTCTTCCGGGTGAAAACCTATGCAGACGAATTCCAAGCGGCGGCCACCGGTAACCCTGTTGCACCTCCTCTTGCCCAGGACGAAAGCGTCGCCGCCGTGGCGGCGGACATCGAAGACAATACGCGCGACTTTGTGCTCAAACGACTAGCCGAAGAACTGAAAGGATTACCTTTGGAGGAGTTTGTGAAGCACCTTCTGGAGGCAATGGGATATCACGCTCGTCTCGCACGTAAAAACGAACCGAGCGTTGATGTGATCGCTCACAAGGATCTTCTGGGGATCGAGCCGCCGATTATTAAAGTTCAGGTGAAAAGCAGCGATAGCACCGCCACCGATAAGGATGTGTCTGCGCTCTTTGGGAAGCTATCGTCGAGCGAATACGGTCTCTTCGTGACGCTTGGCACCTTCAGCCCGGCGTCGCGAGCGTTCGAACAGGGCAAGGCAAACCTGCGACTGATCGATGGACAGGAACTCGTCGATATGATCTTTCAGCATTACGAGCGATTTGATTCACGATACAAAGGTATTCTTCCGCTTAAGCGCGTCTACGTGCCCGAGGCGTTGGATGATGCGGAATAGCCGCCGAGCGTGCCGTTGTCGGTTTCTCGGCTGAGTTCGCGAGCGACCTGAAGAAGTAGCCGGTACCTCTCGTCCGTCAGGCAAAAGGTTTTCCGCAGCGCCGACAGAAGCGGGCGGCACGATCTGATTCTACCGTCTCGCAACCCGCGCAGACACGCGCGTCCTTTGCTCTCGCGGCCTGACGGAGTTCCATGGAGAAGATGCCGGTGGGAACGGCGATAATCCCGTAGCCCATGATCATGATCAGGCTGGCGAGAAGCTGGCCGAGCGGAGTCCGCGGGGTGATGTCGCCATAACCGACGGTGGTGAGAGTGACGATCGCCCAATAGACGCTGTGCGGAATGCTGGTGAAACCGTTGGCTTCGCCCTCGATCAAATACATCAGCGTGCCCATGATAAAGACCACCGCGAGCACGGTAAAAATGAAGACCAGGATTTTGCGCCGGCTGGCGCGAAGCGCGGTAACGAGCGTGGCCGTTTCCTCGAGGAAATGCGCGAGCTTCAGAACTCGGAAGACCCGCAGGAGCCGGAGGACGCGGATGACCATGACGTAGTTGGTCGTGGTGAAGAGGTTGACGAAACTCGGGAGGATGGCGACCAGATCGACTATTCCGTAAAAGCTGAAGGCGTATTGCCACGGTCGCCGGACAGACAGGAGGCGCGCGATGTATTCGACGGTGAAAAGGCCGGTGAAAGCCCATTCCAGGTCGCGCAGCAGGACGGCGTGCTGAGCTTGAATCGATTTCACGCTCTCGAGCATGACCACGATCACGCTGAGCCCGATGGCGATGAGTAGACTGACATCGAACGCTTTGCCGCCCGGCGTCTTGCTTTCGAAAATGATCGTGTAAAGCCGGCGTTTCCAGGCGGATTGGTCGTCGGTGGGACGGTCGCTGGCAGACGGCTGGCGTGTTTTCATGGCATTCGTCAAACGGAGCTGATCTCCCTCGACTGTTTCTGACTCTACGCTTGGCGCGAGTCAAGGCACAGGACGTGGGAATGCCGAATGCCGAATGCGGAATGCGGAATGCGGAATGCGGAATGAGGAATGAGGAATGAGGAATGAGGAATGCGGACTACGGACTGCGGAGTGCGGAATGCGGAATGCAGGTCGTACGCATTTCCCCTATCTGTGGTGAGCGCGCAGCGTGCTTCTTTTGTCCCCATGCTCTTTCAACTCCTCTACAGCAGCAGCGCGACGCAAGATTTCTGGCCTGATGATCTTTTCGGGCTGGTGGATAAAAGCCGACGCAAAAACGCTGAACATGACCTCACGGGCATGCTCCTCTTTCACGAAGGACAATTCTTGCAGTTGCTCGAGGGACCCGAACCGGCGGTGCGCGCTTGCTTTGCGGTGGTCGAGCGCGATCCCCGCCATGAGTCGATCAAGGTTTTGCTGACAGCTGAATGCGAACAGCGCGATTTTCCGGAATGGACCATGGGTTTTGAGCGGCCGGGAGACGCCTGGAACCTTCCCCCTGCGTGGGCCACAATTTTGGAGCAAGGCTTTAGCTCCAGCGCCGCTTCCCAACATGCTTCGGTCGCGAAGGATCTGCTTCTGAGCTTCCAGCACAGCGTGAGCCAGTGACGGTGGCAACCGGGGCGAGTCCCTTACGGTTCAAATTCGACGCGGCGAAATAGATCACCGGAGTCTCGAGCTCATGGCCGACAGGCTCAAGGCCCTGAGCGCCGCCGAAGGGCTACTCCGAAAGCGTTCGCGAGCGGGCGGCTACAGCTACGGCTTCTGCAACAGCGGCAGGTACGCTTCGTAGTGTTCCAGTCTCATTCGTTCGACCGGGATGAAATGGAAGGCAGCCGAATTGACGGAGTAGCGGACTCCGCTCGGCGACGCCGCTTCAACAAAAATGTGGCCAAGGTGGGCGTTGCTTCGTTTGGCGTGCACCTCCGTGCGCTGCATCCCGTACGACGTGTCCGGGCTCTCGACGAGGAGATCTTTCGAGATTGGCTTGCTGAACGTCAGGAGGCCGAGGCCGGCATCGTATTTGTCGACCGAAGTGAAGAGTGGTTCGTTGGTAATAACATCGACGTAGATGCCCGGACGGTCGTTGTTCCAGAATTCGTTTTGGAAAGGCATCTGGGTGCCGTGTTCGCGCACCACCCGGTACTCCTCCGGCTTTAATCGGCGTTTTAGAACGCCGTCGCTCTGGACCGGCAGGTTCGGATCGAACCCGATAAGCTCCGTTATCTCCTGGGCGCGAAAGTAACAAGTAGACGCCCGCGACGGTGAGCACGGTCATCACGATGAGACCGACGTACATGCTGAGCGTCGACTTTTCGTCGCTGGTTATTCGTCCGACGTACGGCTGATCGCTCACAACGTGATTTAATCAGACATTGGCTGCGTTCGGCAAGGCCGATCTCAGATCTGCAGCGTTGTCATCCGCACGGATGTTGAGGAGTCCGAGCTTACGATTGACACTTCTACTGGCGGTCGCACGGCGATCTCGTCGGCCGGGGACGGGACTGGACGGCGTCTGTTTTCCTTCGATGGGTTTGACGCTCGGCCCGATGGCTGATCTTATTTCTGTAGGAGGTTGAGCGTGCGACATGGCCAGATATTGGTGGCAATGCATTTCGTGTGGAGACAGGCCGCCTTGGTTGACGGTCTGCCAATCACGCAGCATAGCCGCGTTTATCTGGGATGAGTTGGCGCCGAGCGCTTGGGATCAACGCCTTCTGCGCCGGCGGTGTAAATGCAGGCGCTACTCGCTCCGCCTCACTTACCGGCTTCAGCGCGGGGATCCGGAGAGAGTCAGCGTCAAGCATATCGTTGGGCTTAAACCGGAAGGTGACTATCTCCCGATGCTTTGGGAGACCTTTCGGCATTCGAGTCCCAGGAGGCCGTGGATTGACTTCAAATACCAACGGGGACGCAGCCCCTGGGGCCTCAACAAACGGCTGGTTCTCGAGAAAACACAATTTGCGCGACTGCTCAAAGCGTACGAACGCGCGACAGGGGTGTAGCCGCCTCGCTATGTTGAGGCGTTTTCTCTTGGAATACGGCGATCCGGTAGGCGCGGGACCGTCGCTTAGCGCAAACGCTTGCGTGACACGGAAGCGGGCTTCCGAACGAACACGTTCAAGAAGAGTTCGAAGCGCGCCAGTGTCACCGGCGCTTTGAGAGCAAGAGCGGAGTTGTGTTTCATGGCATGCTAATTAGCGGGCGCCGTGCCTCCACTCATTTGGGAAAGTACTGAGCGCAGCTTCGGAAAGTACTCAGCCAGCGCGCTGTGGCCGCCTCGCTACGGCAGGCCCCCCGCTACAGAGCCGGATCTGCGGGCGACACGCTCGCCGCTAAAGCAACCGATTAAAAGCAAACACCCCGCGTCTCGCGACGCGGGGTGTTACTGAATTCAACGAACTGTCAGCTTAGACAGCGGCCGGAGCCTTGGACATCGATGAGGTCGAGATGTCTTCCGCTCCCGCCTGCTTAAAGATGGCTTCCGCGCGGTCTTGCTCGTCGCCGTCATGCGCGTGCACTGCGATCAAATAATTGCCGGTTTTGAGTTTATCCTCGTAGCGTTTCGCTTCGATCTCCGGGATTCCCATCCCGATCAAACCGCCTACCACCCCGCCGGTGGTCGCTCCGATCGCCGCACCGCTCAGCGCGGCCATGATAGGACCCGCCGCGATGAATGGTCCGACGCCCGGGATGGCGAGCGCGCCGATGCCGGCCAGAAGACCGAGCACGCCGCCCGTCAGTCCGCCGGTGGCTGCACCCGTCGTGGCGCCTTCAGGCGCTTTTGTGGCTTTGACATGGCCAATGTCATGCTTGCCTTGATTGTCCGGCAGCAGCACGGAAATTTCCGACGACGCGAAGCCGGCGCGTTGCAGCCCCTCGACGATTTGCTCGGCTTGAGCGTGAGTCTTGACGATTCCGAATACTGAATTTTTCGACATAATTGTTGTTTCCTTGTCTCGTGGTCTAATTGGTTATTTCGAAGCTTTTACTTCGAGTTGGTTATCGATCTTTGCTTTGCCGGCCGCAGATGTGGCCAACTTGGCGATCGTGGCTTTCTCCTCAGCGCTATTGACTGGGCCACGGAGCGTTACCACACCGTTGGCGGTAATGATTTTGACGTTCTTGGCCGTCATGGAGAGTGACTTTTCCGCGACCACGGCGCGACGAATGTCCGCGGTGATTTTGATATCTTCCGGGCTATTGGATTGATCGCCGGCGGTTTGCGTTTCGCCGGAGGCGTCGCGCTCGTTCTTCGCGGTATTGTCCGCTGCGGGCTTTTCCTCAGCGATAGCGGAGAGGGTGAAGGCCGAAGCAACAAGAACAGTTAGAGTAATTTTTTTCATAAGGTTGTTTACGCCGCGAAACGCGCGGCAAGGATTGAAACGGAATTGGTTTCTTTGCCGGTCCTATTTTTCGCAATTAAGGAAAGAAATTGCAGCACGCTGATCCGTTTCGGCGAAGCCATTCGGCCTCGAGCTCATGGCTCGGCACTGGTCACTTTCCTACCCGTCTCCGTGTCGGAAGAAACGCCTCGACAGAGCGAGGCGACTACAGCTCCCTGTAACAAAACTATGCGAACACTGCCGCGCGCAAGGGTGCTCCTGGTTGATGCGATGGCACACGCGGCGCCCGTGATTTTCTTCTATCGTGCCCAGGGCAACTTGCACGGCTATCTCCTTCTTACGGCCTTCGATCTCGCGCTCGGTCTGATGTTGATCGTCGGCACAACGCGCGACCCGAAGGATCCCACCACGGTCGATCCGCGCGCCACGTGGTTGAGCGCACGGATTGCGGCAGTGCTGATCCAAGGCGTTTTTCTTGGAGCGGTCGCGGCCTTTCTGCTTATCCCCCTGGGTATGCCGGCGTTCATTTCCGGAATGGCAGCGCACGTGGACTGGGTCGCACTGGTAACACGCCCGGGGTTTTATCTGACGGTCGCGTTCATGATGCTGAGCGCGGGCGTGCGCGCACAACTCCGCTTCGAAGCGACGACGCGAGTGGGCGAGCTGGGGACTTCGTTGCACGCGGGGCCAGTGGTGGGCGATCTGGCGCGGGATCGGCGCAACGCCCAGGCCGCATATGCCGCTCAAGTCACCTTGATCGGGGTCTATCTGTTGCTTTCCTTCCTGCTGATCCGTTTTGGGCAGAGCGTGCTCTACATTTTCCCCGCACTCTACGCGGCGTTACTGATATTTTTTGACGCGCGTCCCGATATTGGCCAACGGATTTTCCCCGATCTGTGGCCAAAGGCCGGTAGGATGAAGTGCGGGAAGTGAGAAGGAAAAATTAAGAATTAAGAAGGGCTAGCGCGGGAATGACGAATGCCATGTCGCTGCGTTTCCGGCCCGCGATTTGTCTTTCACGAAGACGGCACACGGCATTAGAAATGGAGCCAAGCGATCCGGTTGCCGGCCGCAAATAAAGGAAAATATGAAGAAGTTAATATTCGCGGCGGTCCTCGCAGCCTTCATCCCGTTGGTCGCCGTGGCCGAGGATCAGCCTAAAGACAAGATCAAGAAGCAATCAGATGGGACGAAGGACAAGCCCTACGAGAGCCTCTCCCTGCCTTACACGAAGATCAATTACGCGTCGACGGTGCCCGCGGGAAAGAAATACGTGATATTTAACGCCCAAGGGAAAAAAATCGCCGACTTCAAGGCAGGCCAAAAAAGCTCCGTGACCAAAGATTGCACGCAGACTCCCTGTCCGCCCTCTTTTGGCAAGGACACGGTCTGCTGGAAATGCGCGGAGCCAATCAGGTCGCCCAAGAAGGCCCAACCCTAACGCCAAAGCCGACCTCGATTCGTGGCGGGCAAACTACGGCACAGGACACTGAGAAGCGAAGGACACGAGTGACATGTGACATGGGACGTGTCGGGAGAGATGGAGTCGGAAGTGGGAACGCGGAAGGGGCGAGAGGCGAATGAGGGAATGTCGGCCCCGCCGAGACGGGAACCGAAGGTCCTATCCGTAACTTGCCACTGATCACATAAGTCTTGAGTGTGTCGAAAGGTCTAAACGATTATCCTGTGAGATCGATTCTTACCCAAGCGAGGCCAGATCGATGACCGCAGCCGGCGCAGAAATCGAAATGAGTGTTTCCGGTCGAGTAAGAAAGAGATAAGGTCGCGAACGCGGGGGTTTACGATGCTGAATCGACGAGAGTTCTTACGTGTTGGTTTAAGTGCTTTTGCGCTGGGCACGCTCGGAACGAACGCAGCCTTCGGCTCTCCTATCTCGCGGTCGCTGCGGTCGTGCGCTCCTTCGGGGGCACTGGGGATCCATGCCACAACGCCGTTTCTCGAAGTCCCTTCAAATCCTCCCTCGGTCTTGGTCAATGGAATGCCGTTCGCCGAGTGGTTCTTTGGCGATGATTTCGACAACAAGACCATCCCCTTTCATATCATCGGGGATTATTTCAACGGCGGCCCGCCGCCCGAACCCGCAGAGGAGGTCGATGTCGCCGTCGTGGGCGGGGGATTGTCGGGCCTGGCTTCGGCTTACTTCCTCCGCCACCACAATACAGTGCTCCTTGAATTGCGCGATCGCTTCGGCGGCAACGCGATGGGCGAAGAGTGGCACGACATCAAGTACTCGCTGGGCAGCGCCTATTTTATTACGCCGGATCCCGGCTCATTTCTGGAGCGCTTCTATCACGAACTCGGATTGCATCGCCTGATTCGCAGGAGCGATCCGCCGGACCCGATCGAACTCAATGGCGTCATTCGCGATGACTTCTGGAGCGGGCTGTCGCCGCGGGAACAGAGAGTGTTTCAGCGTTACGCCGAGGTTGTCACCCAGGTCTGGGAAAAGGAATACCCGGATATCCCGCTTTCCGACGATCCCGTCGAGGCCGCGCGCGTCCGCGCCCTGGACACGTTCACCTTTCGCCAGGACGTGGAACAACGGATGGGCATGCCGATGACTTCGCTCCTGGCGGCGGGTGTGCAATCCTACTTCTTTTCCTCGTTTGATGCGCCGATGGAAGAAATCTCCGCGGCCTGCGGATGGAACTTTGTGGCGGCAGAAGAAGGCGGACGGTGGGTCCTGCCGGGCGGGAACGCGCGATTCGTTTACGAGATTTGGAAGCGATTGAAGGAGCGCGAGGACGAAGTCCGTCCCCGATGCCGGCCTCACTTTCTGCGTGGACGCTGCCGTGTGATCGACGTGCGCCCGCGAGGGGAGCGCCTGCAGGTGACCTACTTCGATGCCGGCCAGAACTTGCGATCGATCAGCGCGCGCTTTGTCATCATGGCTGGTTCGAAACACATCGCGAAATATGTGCTGCACGATTTGGAGCACTGGGACTGGGATAAATTGCAGGCGATGAATCAGATCGAGACCCTTCCCTATCTCGTTGCTAATGTTCTCTTGCACTCCCCCGTCGAACGCGATTTCTACGACTGCTTCCTGTTGGGCGACGGTCAGCATTATCCAATGAATGGGGAGGACCTTTCGCGAAAACCGATCGTGACCGACATGGTGCGCGGCGATTACGCACGCCAACACGGTCCGCGCAGTGTCCTGACTCTGTATTGGCCGCTTTCATGGGGGTCGGCGCGGATGACGCTGATGCTCGATGACCCATGGAAACATTACACGGAGCTGCTCGCGCCTCAGGTTCGCCGCATGCTGGCGCTGCTTGATGTTCCGGAGTCCGCTGTGCGGCAAGTGCGGCTCACCCGTTGGGGACATGCAATGCCGATTCCGCGTCCGGGACTTATCGCCAATGGCACGGTCGAAATGGCGGCGAGACCGATTGGCAAGAATCTTTACTTCGTGAATCAGGATAATTGGGCGCTGCCAGCGGTGGAGAATTCGTTGCTGGACGCGAAAGCAGTCACCGACGCGATTCGCGGAATGCTCTAAACGGCGAATGCCGAGCTGAGGAAGAAAGAAGGAAGAAGGAAGAATTAAGAGGACGCGGCCAGGAAGTGCGAATGACCAGAGCAGGTGGCGACACCTGATCCTCGCGACTCCGTTATCTCTGTTTTCTCCTGTAAGATCGGTTCTTACCCAAGCGAGGCCAGATCGATGACGAACCGATATTTGACGTCGCTTTTCAGCATGCGCTCATACGCTTCGTTAATCTGATCGATTTTGATCAGCTCGATATCGCAGGCGATTCCGTGGTCGGCGCAGAAATCGAGCATCTCCTGAGTCTCGGCGATCCCGCCAATCAAGGATCCGGCCAGTTGCCGACGCGGCACGATCAGATTGAAGGCTGCGATAGGAAGCGGGTCGGGCGGGACACCGACCAGGCACAAAACGCCGTCGCGTTTCAGGACGCCGAGGTGAGCATTGATGTTGTGCTGCGCGGAGACGGTATCGATGATGAAATCGAAACGGTTCGCCTGATTTTCCAGCGCCTCCAGGTCTTTCGTGATGATCACTTCGTGCGCGCCCAGCCGTTTTGCGTCGGCCGTCTTCCCCGGTGAGGTACTGAAAAGGGTGACCTCCGCGCCAAAGGCATTGGCAAATTTGAGGGCCATGTGGCCCAGACCGCCCAGCCCGATCACGCCGACCTTTTGGCCTTTCCCCACTTTCCATTTCCGCAACGGCGAATAGGTCGTGATCCCGGCGCATAAGAGCGGGGCCGAGGAGGCCAGGTCCAGCTTATCGGAAAGACGGAGCACAAAATCCTGATCGACCACGACGCTCTTGGAATATCCGCCGTAGGTCATGCCGCCGGTGTGTGAGTCGGGGCTGTTGTAAGTGAAGGTCGGGCCGCCCTCGCAAAACTGTTCCAGATCGGCTTTGCAATTTTCGCAGACGCGATCGGAATCGACTAGGCAGCCAACGGCCGCCAGATCGCCTTCTTTGAATTTCTTTACTTCGCGGCCGACTTTGACGACGCGCCCGGCGATTTCGTGACCGGGGACGCAGGGATAGGTGGTGCCGCCCCATTCGTTGCGCGCGATGTGGAGGTCGGAATGACAGACACCGCAGAAAAGAATTTCGATCTGCACATCGGTCGGTTTCGGGTCGCGGCGCTCGAACGAAAATGGCTTCAGCGGTTCCTGCGCGGAATGGGCCGCGTAACCTTTGGTTGCGATCATGATCGACTCTTCTGTAGCCGCCTCGCGCTGTCTAGGCGCAAGCTTTCCGGAACAGAAGAAATTACAGGAGGAAACAGAGGAAACGGAGAGCCCTGCAATTGGAGGCGAGGACTAAGGATGGGGAGGGCAGCGCATCGACAAGACTCAGGGAACGCAAGCCCGCCGCTACAGCGGAACGCTAGGCGGCGACGCGATTGACGGCGGAGCGCAGTTCGCCGACGTCGAAGGGCTTGGCGAACATCTCGTGCACATTCATTCGCGCGTAGTCTGCGCGAACTTCCGACGACAGATGGGCCGAAAGCACAATGATCTTGCCGTTGAGGCCGCGTTTCCTGATCGCGCCGACCAATTCCGTTCCGGTCTGATGAGGCATTTTTTGATCCACGATAATGACATCGTACGGATCCGGATTGGCATCGAGCGTGGTTAAAGCGGCTTCGCCGCTCTCCGCGGAGGTAAACTCATAACGCGGTCCGGCAAAGACATACTTCAGAGAGAAGGTGACCGCCGGTTCGTTGTCGACTGCCAGGATTCTCAAAGGTGCGGCCATTGTTCATTTAGAAGCAGCACCGTTTGTACCGGCGGAGGAAGTATCGCCGAGTGTTTGGCGCAAACGTCCGTAGCCGCCCCTGCAGTGCGTCGTCCGATTCTGTTGAACTTCAAGCGGTCGAGTGCTAAACCGGTCGAGCCTCAGGCGACTTTGCTTCCGGCCCGGCTTCCATTCTCATGTCGATCGACCTTTACTCCGCCTGCTGGAACGAGGAACGCATTGTTCCATTTTTCCTCCGGCATTATGAGCCGCTCGTCGATCGCATCGTCATCTACGACGATGGTTCCACCGATCGTTCGGTCGAACTTCTGCGCGCTTCGTCCAAGGTCGAGATCCGGCCGTTCCGGCGCGCCGCCGAATCCTACCTTGATGCGCATCTGGCCCTTTTCGAAACCTGCTGGCACGAAAGCCGGGGACGCGCCGATTGGGTTTGTCTGGTCGACCTGGATGAATTTCTTTTCCAACCCGATTGGGACCTTTATCTCGCCGCGCAAAAGGATGCGGGGGTCACCACCATTAAGACGGTCGGCTACGACATGGTGAGTGAAGCTTTTCCGCCCGCCGATGCGGATCTCGTCACCATCCTTACGCGCGGCCAGCGCGAACACCATATGGATAAGACTGCCCTCTTCGCTCCGGATGCGATTGAGCAAATTAACCACTCCGTTGGGCGTCATCTTTGTTCCCCCGTCGGCCGGCTCGTGCCGTTGCCGAAGCATGGAATCCAATTGCGCCACTTCAAAAATCTCGGTCTGGACTACGTCCTGGCGCGGACCCATGCCCTCGCCACCAGACTGACCGGCGACGATCTCGTGCGCGGTTGGAGCGCACACTACCTGCGCGACAACGATTCCATTCGCGCCCAGTTTGAAAAACAACTCAGCCAGGCCGAACCGGTGCCTTTGCCGCCGGTCGCAAAGCCCAAGAAAAAACCTGAGAAAAAGAAATCTTGGTGGCGGCGTCTGACCTCGAGACTCTAAGTTTGGATTTCGTTACAATTTAGAACGAACCGAAACTAGCGGCCGTCGCCAGAGAGGGCCCGCTTTACTTTGGGGAGGATTTTTTCGTAGCGATTCAGCATGTCGGGCTCCAGCTGGTTCACGTCGGCGAGGTAGAAGGCCATGGCGTTGGCCCGGCCTTGGAAGTTGTCGCTCGAAAGGCTGGCCGGGGTAAAGGCGGCGGCGAGAAAACTTTCTTCGAAACGCTGGAAAGCATTTTGCTGGGTGTAGACTTTTGAGATCTCGAAGGCCAAATCCGGATTAAGCCAGGACAGGGCTTGCGTCGCCAGGGCCAGGTCCCAGGCGGTCCGCTCGAAGATCACCGGGCGGATGCCTTTGAAATGGACGGTCTTGTCAAAGCGCTCCTCATTCGGCGGCTCGGTGCTCGCGAGAAATTCGTGCAGCTCGCGCGCGAGTGTTTCGTGATATTGGCGGTGGCTTTGCGTGGCCTGGCGATTCGCTTCCATTTCCCCGGCGAAATTGCGCAAGGCGGCCTGGGCCTGCGCGCGATGCTCGCGGTTCTCATGCCAGTTGTTCGCCCACAGGGCGATAAAAACGCCGATCGCGATAAGCGCGACTTCAAATAATAGGTTGAGGAAAGATCTTCGTTGTCCTCTGCCAAGCAGGCTCATGCGCGAGAGTGTGCCCAAGCAAGTGGGCACTTCAAGCTTTCTGGAACGGGTCCTGTAGCGGCGGTCTATGACCGTCGATCTTGGGTCCCACGATTGTTCGAGCCTTTCGGCGGTCGTAGACCGCCGCTACAGAAGAATGAAGAACTCTGTTGTCTCTGCCCTCGACGAGCTCTGGGCCCTCGAGCCTGTCGAAACGGTTATCTCCTGTAAGGGCAGATCAATGCCCGCTAAGGCACGAGCCTCGGCAACACGTTGCTGATGAAATCGACGAACCAGTGGCCGATCATATTGGCGACGAGGTCGCGCCGCCAGATGAAGGAGAGCGCGAGAATGCCGCCGAGCACGAGAGCGATCACGATGTTGGCCCAGCCGCCGGTCCAATGGCCGACGCCGAAGATCAAGAGCGGCACACCGGCCGCCAGGCCGCGCGGCAGGCCGAGCGCGTGCAGGCGTTCGATAGCGTAGCCGCGATAACAGAGTTCTTCGACGACGCCGGCGCGCACGACGATGAGGGAGAGCAGCCAGGTCGGGAGTTTATCGAACGCCTTTCCTGCTTCGCCGCCGGTGAATCCGGTCAACGCTACCAAAAGGCCTCCGACCAGGAGGCAGCCGAGGCCGAGAAGAAATCCCCACAAAAGAGATTTGCCCAAGCGCGCGGTTCCGAGGCCGATCGAGCTGAGCGGGAGGCCTTCGCCCACTCTGATGATGACAAAAAGAACAACCGCGACGAGCCACATGCCGCCTTCCTTCATCAGAGCGGAAGCAAAGGTCGGGGTTGGCCAGAAATGGTTCACTAGTTGGCGAACGATCAACATCCCGAAGAGCGCGATGAATAAACCGAGCCAGGTCACGGGCCCGGGTCGTTGCGGAGGTTCTTGCAAGGCGGAAGGATGAAGGAAGAAGGGGAAAGTGGGAAGGAGAAAGACTAAAGGAAGATGGATCCTGTAGCGGCGGTCTATGACCGTCGATCATGGGCCCCACGATTGTTCGAACCTTTCGGCGGTCATAGACCGCCGCTACCGAATAGGCTAGACGTCGCGACAAGAGAATGCGGCTAAAGACGTTCGCTGCGATATTCGAGCGGGAAGATTTCACCCGCAAATGGCCAGTCTTCCGCTCGCTCTACCAATCCGGCCCGGACAGGGTTCTCTCGGACGTAGTTCCATTTCTCGGTCGCGGATTCGTCGCTGCGAAGAACATGATCGAAAACTCCCTTTTGCCAATGCGGCGCAGCTACCTGCCGCTGGCGCCATGCGTGCGATAGTGCGTTTTTGAATGACTTGGCCCAGAGGGAGAGGGTGATTCGTTCGTCGTCGTAGGCGAGAAAGAGATGGCAATGATCCGGCATCAGGACATAGCGACCGATCCAGGCGCCGTGCTCGGGGCCCGCCAAAGCGAACCTAATAAACGCATCGTGCAAGTGAGGATGCGTGAGAATTTGCCTTCTCTTCGCGACATTGGCGGTAATGAAATATATGGGATGCCGGATATCGATTCGATTGAGACGCGTCAGGCGGCGTTTCATGTTTGATCGCTAGGGGGAATTCAAAGACTGTCGGCGGTCATAGACCGCCGCTACAGAAGAGGGTCATAGACCGTCGCTAAAGAAGAGTAATTTCGAAGGCCGGGGTCACCGGCCCCGGCTACCGAAGGCGATTACGATTTGATCAATTGAAACTGGATGGATTGTGGCTCTCTCGGAATTACTATCGGCTTGCCGCCGATCATTATCCGCTGGATTTCGCCGCCCTCGTCCTTCGGAGCTACCTTGTATATCTTCGACACCTTTGGGTTCGCGCGTTCCAGGAATATGCCGCCGTCCACAATCTTGTCGGGGACTTGTATTCCCATGAAGTTCTCTTTCTGGATTACCTTGTTTGGCGCTTCGTAATAAATACCAACGGTATCTTCATAGGCCGGCCGATACTCGCCGACGGTTAATACATACGTTAGGCCAGCAAACTTAAAACTCTGCACTTGACGCACCACGACCTTCGACTTCGCCGCCGTTATCCCGGCGATCGTGCCGGAAGGCGGTTTAACCGTTGGTGCGGTCATGCAACTCACGAGGAGCACGGCGGCAAGACCTGAAGCGAATCGGATGATTTTCATTCCATCCCTTATTTCCTAATTCGCAATTCTTCCTTCTGAATTTACACCGACGGCAGTCCTTTGCGCGCGATCAGCTCCATCTGGTCGCAAAAACGATCCAGTTCGCCGAGCGTGGTATAGACGTTGGGCGTGATGCGAAGGCCCTGGAACTCCTCATGCATGATGGCCACGGTGAAGATGTGATGTTTGCTGAACAAATATTTGGCCACGGCCTCCGAGGTTGTTCCTTCGATCTGAACGTTCGCGATGGCGCATGATTGATTCGGATCGAACGACGTGTTGAAGCGAATCTTCGGCACATCCTTCAGCCGGTTCATCCAGTAACGTGACAGGTAACGCAACCGCGCCTCCTTGCGCTTGCCGCCGATGCCGTTGTGAAAGAGGATCGCTTCGCCAATGGCCAGCTTTATCGCCGCGGAATGCGTGCCAATCTCCTCAAACTTGCGGATGTCTGAGGCCTGCTTCGATTCCGCGGCCATCAAGGGCCAGATCTTTTCGATCTTATCGCGCTTCACGTAAAGCAGGCCTGTGCCTTTGGGAGCGTACAACCATTTGTGCAGGCTGGTGCCGAAGTAATCGCAACCCAGGTCCTTCTGTTTGAAATCGAACTGCGCAAAGGAATGCGCGCCATCCACGATCGTCTCAATTCCTTTGGCGCGGGCCATTTCGCAGACGGCTTTCACGGGAGTGATCTGGCCCGTGATGTTGATCTGTGCGAGATGAGAATCAGACGGGTGCGACTGGTGATTCCTTTTTCGAAGGCCGAGCGTAATCTCATTTAGGTTCTTCGGCGGAATGGGAATCTTGATCAGGTTAAGCTTCAGGCCTTCTCGCTTCTCCCGCTGGCGCAGCGTTGTCAACATGCGCGGATAGTCCTGGGTGGTGGTGAGAATTTCGTCGCCCGATTTGAAGTCCATGCCCATCAAGAGAATCTCGAGTGACTCGGAAGCATTGCGCGTGATCGCGATCTCTTCGCGATCGCAGCCGAACAATTCCGCGAGGCCGGTGCGAATGGTTTCCGATTGCGGTTCGAGAATTTGCCACATGGTGTAGGCGGTGGCGTCTTCCTGTTGCCAGGTGTAACGGACCAGCGCCTCGGTCACGATTCGCGGGCTGGGCGAAACCCCGCCGTTGTTCAAGTTGATGGTGCCGCGCGTGACGGAGAAAGAGTTTTGAATGACGGCCCAGTAGTCTTCATCCATCGCCGCCTGCTCCGGCGTCAGCTGCGCCACGGTCTTCGTCGCGGCGTCGACGTTTTTCAGCAACGACGCGACCGTGGCGGAAGAAAGCGCGGCCAGACCAAGGCCTTTGCCGGCGAGCGAAAGGAAATCGCGTCGAGTGCGGTCCTGCATGGGCGCTCATTCAAGCGGTTCCGCGATTGCGGCGCAATCATTGTCTCCAGCTTCGCCATAGCCGCCTCGCTCTGTCGAGGCGTACTTCTCCGACGGCGATCCCGCATGCGCGGGACCGTGGCTGCAGGGGTGCAGTTATCAAAGAGCCTTCTTGGTTTCGATCTGGGCTGAGGAAGGTTTGATATTTTTGGGTGGTGGGATGATTTGGGCCGAGCGTTTTGCGCGCGGAATCGGCGGCGCGGCGAGCCAGGCGTTCCGCTTCAGGAAGTTTGTTTCCGCGGGCGAGGTTGCCGGCGAGATCGTAGCAGGCTTCGAGAGTTTCGGGGTGTTCGGGGCCACGGACCTTTTCGGCCAGCTCAAGGACCTTGCGGTATTCGGGTTCGGCCGCGGCGTATTTGCCCTGATTAAAGAGGGCGTTAGCCAGACCGCGGTGGCTTCTCAGAGTAAGAGCGTGCTCGGGACCGAGTGCGGTCTCTTCGACAGGGATCAGTGCGCGGAACATGGCTTCGGCCTCGGTGTAGTTCTTGTCTCCCATCAAGGCGTTGGCCAGGCTATTGCGATTGACGAGCGTGTTCGGATGCACGGGGCCGAGAACCTTCTCTTCCAGGGTAATGATTTCTCGATACTGCGCAGCTGCCTCAGTGTGTTTGCCCTGGGCCTGAAGAGCGTTCGCCAGGGTTGAGCGGGCGGAAAGAGTGTCCGGGTGTTCGGGGCCCAAAATCTTTTCTTCCCGGTTAATGAGATCGCGAAGATCGGTCTCAGCTTCGGCGAACTTGCCCTGACTCATGAGAACCTTGTCGAGCCGGAGGCGGCTAATGAGGGTATCCGGGTGCTGAGGACCAAGGACGCGTTCCTGGAGCCGGATCACGTCGCGGAGGTTTAGCTCGGCTTCGGCAAACTTACCCTGGTGATCGAGCGCATAAGCCAGGCTGCTGCGACTCCGGAGGGTGTCGGGATGCTCGGGTCCCAGGACTTTGTTCTCGAGGTCGATGACGTCGCGATACTCATTCGCCGCCTCAGCGTGCTTGCCCTGGCGATCCAGAGTTAGGGCGATGTTGTTCCGGGTCCTGAGGGTGTCGGGGTGTTCAGGTCCAAGGACCTTCTCCCTTATCGCCAGGATCCGGCGATGCTCAGCTTCCGCTTCGGCGGACTTGCCTCCGTTATCGAGCGCAATGGCGAGACCGTTCTTGCTGAGGAGCGTATCGGGATGCGTGGGGCCGAAGACCTTTTCCGCAACGGCCACGATGTCGCGGAAACCGGCTATTGTTTCGTTATACTTTCCCTGGCGATATTGCGCATAGGCGAGACGAACGCGGCTCCTAAGCGTGTCGGCGTGCTCGGCGCCGACCGTTTGCTGACGAACTTCAGCGACTGCGCGCAGGACATCTTCCGCTTCACGGTAACCGCCTTGTTCGATGAGCAAATCGCCGATGGCGTGTTGGACCTCCGTCCATTGAGCTGGATTACCCTGGCGATTGGTCAGTTTCTCCGCGGCGCGGAAATGTTCCATGGCGGTCTTGAACTGGATTCGTTTCTGCGCGGAGAAGCCTGCCAGTTCCAAGCCTGGATAATCTCGGCCGGCTTGGGGTTCCCGGCTTTTTGTGCTTCGTCCACGGCCTGCAGGGCCAGGCGCTCAGCTTCAAGATAGTCCTTCGAGACATAGGAAGCGTTAGCCCGTTCATAGCTGGAAGCGTCCGGCGCACGCTTCAGATCGGCGGCGACCTGCGGAAGTTTCTCGCGCAAGAGCTTCGGATCGATATCGAGCTGCTTCGCCAGCTGGCTGTAAACCCGTTCCTGGAGGGTGGCGGGATCTTCTTCGGCCTGCGTTTGGCGCACCCGCGCTTCTACCTTGGGATAGTTTAGGATACCTTCGCGCAGCTTGGTTACTTCCTGGGTCATGGCCACGACGGCGTGCTCGGTCTCGGCCATGCGCTGGGTGGTTTGACGCTGGCCGTAGAGGAGCCAGAGACCAAGGCCCACACTGATGACCAGACAGAATCGCCACGCCCGCGGCCCATTGCTTAACGCCGCGCCGCAGGCGAATGAGATCGTCCGCGCAGCTTAAGAACGCTGGCTTCCAGTCCCTCCTTGCTGGTAAGTGGATGGTAAAGGTGAGCGTCGGATTGCAACCGGCTGCCGATAGGCCGCCTGTAGCTCGCGCAATTCCTCCGGCTCCCCCTCGCACACATCGGCGGGAAACGTCTCGTCGATGAAGAGATACCAGACCTTCTTGCCGCGATGACGCGCATAAAGCGCCTCGTATTGGGTGTAGCTGACCCGCCCAAACTGTGGGTCGGGCGTGGGCGGCTCGGCGCCGTAACAATTGCCGACAATCTGGAGGACCCCTTTGCATTGATCGATCTGCTGGCGCAACATCGCGCGCAAGTCGCCGGTTTCGGTGCCAAAAATTTCCTGCCAGACGGGCTGGTAACCGAGAAAGGTCAGGGTATTGGCCGCGAGTTGGCGGCCGCTCCGCAGTTCACGGCTGACCGCAGAAATGAAGATGAGCGGAAGCGAGGCCACGGCAGGTGATACCGTTTTAGTCGCAGTCTGGCAAGGACGCAGGCGCGCGTATTCTCTTGCCAGTTGGTGGCGCGCCGCGTACATGGGCATCTACGATGAAAACACGAATTCTGAAAGGGGCTTGCCTGCTCACCGTCGGAGCACTCCTGGCGAGCGCCTCGGTCGGTACGGCCCGCGCTCAATTACCGTTTCTTCCGAATCCTTTTAGCAGGAGCAGTGCGGCCGAGCATCTCGTCACCGCGGCGGTCATTGCGACCGTGATCTATTTTATTGCGAAACATGAGGCGACCGAACGGCAGCGGCAGGTCGCCGAAATGCGGGGGCGTCAGTCGTATGCGGGAATGTCGTCCAAGCGCAAAGCGAAGATGAAAGCGAATAAGGTCCGGTATATCGCCGTGGACACGGAGCGGGGTCAGGCGAGTTCGCCGAAAGCGAAGAAGACCGTGATGATCTACGACACGCAAACGCAAAGAGTGGCGAGCAATAACGCTTACGACGTGGAGAAGGCTCCAAGTGTCGGGAGCACGGCGAAGATCGACAACTATTCAGCCGAATACGTCGGTTCGGGATTGTAGGTTCGCTACCTAACCCTGGTAGCGTCGGAGCGCTGCGCTGACCGGGATCGACTGTAACCGCCTCGCTGTGTCGAGGCGTCTTTCACGGCGACGCAGCACCGTGGCTACAGCTCTTACTACAGCGGATAGGAGAGCGTCGCCCCGAGGATCGTCACGAGCAGCAGCACCACGGGGACGAGCACGAGAAAGACGACGAAGGTGTAGCCCATGACGTCGCGCGCGCGGAGCTGAAACAAGCCGAGGATCGGCAGCATCCAGAAGGGTTGCACGAGATTGGCGAGCGCTTCCCCCAGGTCGTAGGACGCTACGACCCAGCCGAGGTGAACCTTGAGTTCATGCGCGGCGGCCATGACGTAAGGCGCTTCGACGACCCATTTCGAACCGCCAGACGGAACGAACACACCCAGCACCGCCGAGTAGATCGCCACGATCGCGGGAAAGGTCTGCGCTGAAGAGATCCCAACGAAGGCATGAGCGATCTGTTGACTCAGGTGGGTGGAAGTGATGATGCCCGCGATGCCGGCATAGAAGGGGAACTGGAGGATGACGCCCCAAACCGCCGGGGTCGCGCCCTGCACGGCATGCATCAGGCGCGCCGGAGTTTTGTGCAGCAGAAAACCGAGGAGCAGAAAGGTGAGGTTGACGATGTTCAGATTGATCGCGTTCAGCGGCTCGCCGGCCTGCATGAAGTAGCGAACCAGATAGGTGCCGCCGATGAGGACGATCAGCCAGTTGAGGATCGGGGAATGTTCGAGCCACTGGCCGGGAGTCGGTTTCGCGACTGCAGCGGGCGGTTCGATCTCCGCTTGGCCGAGGTCAATGCCGAGATCGCGCGCCGTCTTGCCGCGCCCGGCCGGCGGCGTGACCAGCCACATCACGGCAGTCACGACAACGATCTCGATGACAACGGACACAAGACTTTGCCAAAGAAAAATCGTGTGACTGAACGGGATGATTCCGCCCGGGACCATGCCATTGTGGGCGACGATCTCGCGGATCTGCGGCTGGAGCGCTCCCGGCGTGGCCATTTGCAAGGCCGCCGATCCGCTCAAACCCTGGGCCCAGACGCTGCCGAGGCCGAGGAAGCTGGCGGCGGCGAGCGCTCGATAGTCCACGCCCTCGACGCGCCGCGCGATTTCTCGCGCGAGCACGGCACTGAAGATGAGGCTGAATCCCCAGTTGAACCATGAGCTCGTCATGGCGAAGAACGCCACGAGCGCGACGGCGTTGCGCGGGGTCGTCGGCCACGCCGCCACCTTGCGAATGACCCGTCCCACCGGCTGCGAGGTCGCGAGCACGTGCCCGGTGATGATGATGAGCGCCATCTGCAGGGTGAACGGGATCAACTCCCACAAACCTTTCCCCCAGGCATCGATCACCTGCGGCAGGCTCGAGGGTGTGAACGCGACGCCGGCAACAATCACGATGAGGGTGGCGAGGAGCGCGAAGACGAAGGCATCGGGCACCCAGCGCTCGCTCCAATCCGTCAACGCGAGCGCCATGCGGGCGAGAACCCCGGTCTTTTCAGGCGGGCTCGGATTTGGTGCGGAACGCGAGTCAGGGCGCGTCATGGATGCTATTCAAAGCGGTTCGAGGAGAAGGAGGCAAGGGGCAAAGAAGGTGACCCGCCTTCGCCAAGGCTACAGCGGGCAGGCGTGTGACGAGTGACGAGTTGGAGGTTAGCGCGCTACGCTGACCGGGAGCTGTAGCCGCCTCGCTCTGTCCAGGCGTTCGTTAGGCCATCGCCACCAGCAACAAGGCGATCGCAGTGGCCAGGACCAGAAGCGGGCCGGCCCACACGATGGAGAGATAGAGCTGTTCCTGCACATATTTCCCAAACGCGCGCTGGATCAGGTTGAACCGGAACAAGGTGATGATGAGGGCCGCCGCCACGCCTAACACGAGGTAGTTCAATCCGAATAACCTCGTGACTGTGTTATCCGCAGCGCCCAGCATCGGGTAGGCGGAGTTCACGGTGAAATTCAAGGCGATGACCGCGAACAATCCGCCGATGACGATATTGCTCAGTTCGAAGGCTTCGATCTGAAATTCGCCGTTCTCAACCCTGTTCATATAGATCGCCATCAGCGGGATGAGAAGCGAGGCGAACAAGGGAATGAAGATCGGGGCCATCGCCATGGTGAATCGGCGCCGGATTTGCAACTCGACCCATAACCGGGAATGCAACGCACCGTACAAACCGGGCAACGGTTCTCGCCGGATATTTGTTAACCCCAGATCCCATCGATCCAGTTTCTGGTCGGAGGCCGCTTCGCTAAAAACGAGATCGTCCTGATGATAGTCGAGCGTGACCCGCTCCTGATCGTCACCCCGCACGGCAATCTCGACGGCCAATTTCTGTTGGTCGAACGGAAAGCGCTGGGGATCGAATGAGGTCGTGAATTTCGTGCTGGTGCGCTGCATTAATTCCACCCGGCCGTCGGGATAAATCCGGAGCGAGGTGGCGCGAAACGTCGGCGTTCCGATTGTGTTAGCCAGTTCCACCCGGGGCGACCACATCCCGGCGAGCCGTGCTTCCGCCGCAGCCTCCTTGAAGCTCTGGAACGCGGAGCCGTCCTCCTTAGGATAAGCCAGACGCGCGTCCGTCCACCGAAGCCGCAAATCCACCGTGGCCGTGCACGATCCATCGTTCTCGTCGATGGCCGCGATTTGCTCGAAGCGAAGTCCAATTCGGACGATGACCGGCAGACCACCGCCCAGCGGCAACGATGGGGCGGGGTCGGAAAAGCCGGTGACCGCCGGCAGCGCAAGGAACATCCCGAGCAGCCACGTCAACCGGGTAGAGCGGGCTCTCGGATCTCGCCCTCATTCTTTTTTCTCGTCCGATGTTCTGAGCTGCTCGTACGTGCCGGCCAGATCCCGCATCTCCTGACAAAGCGTCTCCGGCTGCTCGATCGGTTGAGATCGATCACCCTGAGCGAGGGACGCAAATCGTTCCGTGATCATTTGCATCGGCCGCAGCAGAAACCCGCGGATGACCACCAGAATCACCACCGCCAGCGTCACGATGGCGAAAAGAGCGAGCAACGATTGCCAGACGAGCGAGCGGCCGGAGGCGGCCCGCGAAGCGCTGAAATCCTTGGCGACGGCGAGCAGGCCCAAGGGTTCTCCCGCCGGATCACGAAGCGGCAGCACGAGGACGCCGTAGGTAATTCCTCGAAGCTGGCGAGTGTATCCATCGTCAGCCACGTTCATCACGTCCGCTTCTGTGGCGAGGTCCTTCATCAGCGCCCAATGCGTGGAATGGAATTTAATGAATTTTCCGCGGCGATTCTCTTCAGTCACCACGTCGCCCGCCAGGCCGGTGGCAAACTTCCGGAGCGGCTCTTCCGCGATGAAAAGCGCCAGCTCCAACTGATAGGTCGCCTTCAGCCCGTCCAGGATCGGATTGAAATCCATGCCCACGTCGAGCGATCCCGCGTGTCCGCCCGCCAGATCTGCCATCGGGACCACGCCGAAAATGGCCGGGCCAGTCCGCGCTATCACCATTCCTTTCCGCGCCACGCGGTCCGCGTTCACCGCGACGACCATCGGTCGGAATTTGCTCAGATCGTCACCGTGCTGCGCGGGCGTGTGCAAGCGCAGGAACGATACGGCGGTCGGCAGATGAAACTGCATTTGATCGACCCCATACTTCGTTTTTTGGATCTCGAACATCGGGCCGCATTCGGCCAGCAACCGTTCCCGGTCCCGCTTCGCAAAAAGGTCGCGCACCGCCGGCAGATTGGCGACCATCTCGGCCCGCGCCATGGCCCGATCTTCCGCCGCGCGCAGGCTGGAGCGCGCGATGGTCCGCATGAGGTCGAATTGGTTTTGCTCCACCGCGGCGGTCAGGCCATGGAAAAGCCGATTCGAGAGAAACGCCATGGCGACGACCACCAGGACGACGGCGCAGATCAGGATCCTCGGGGCGGCACGGCGAAAAATCAGGTTCATCAGTAGATCGGTGAAATCTCCCGCATACGAGGAGGAGAGCTTAAGGTTTAGTTGCCGAATCCGGAAAAGAGAAGGCGGATTTCCGGCGGCCACTGGCCCGCTTCGCCCATTCTGTTCTCAAAGTGATCTGCTGGATCGCCTCCCATCATGGCGTATCTGTCCGGCCCTCAATTTTCATGATTAATCCACTCAGGCGGTCAATAGGCGAAGCCCCCGCTAGTTTTTTCCAGTCACTGCGCCCTCTTGGGGGCACGCACGCTGCTAGTTCAAGAGGGGCTATGAGGCTTCTCCATCTCAGCGTTCCAATTCTTGTTCTCGCTTCGGCTCTTCTTTCCCCGCCCCGAACGGCGGCTGCGCCCTCCATCGTCGTAAGCGTCCCCGATCAAACGCTCGCCCTGGTCGACCGAGGCGTCGTCACCGCGCGCTTCCCGGTCTCCACCTCCAAGTTCGGCCTGGGCGACAATCCGAACAGCTTTGCCACCCCGCTCGGTTCGATGGAGATCGCTTCCAAGATCGGCGGCAACGCGCCGATGGGCGCGGTTTTCAAGTCCCGGAAGTTGACCGGCGAAATCCTGCCGCCGAATGCCCGCGGGCGCGATCCGATTGTGACCCGCATCCTGTGGCTGCGCGGATTGGAAAAAGCGAACGCCCGGGCGTTCTCGCGGAATATTTACATCCATGGCACCCCGGTTGAAAAACTCATTGGGCGCCCGGTCAGTTACGGTTGCATCCGGATGCGTTCAGGCGATGTCGCGCGCCTTTATGGCGCAGTCGATGTCCGCACCAAGGTCACTGTCCTGAATACGCGGTTAAATCGCGCGGTAGCACAGGCGACTTTGCAATCCAACGCCGTCAAAGTCAGGCTGGCCGCAAAAACGCAAAACAGGCGGTCCGGCTAGGAACGTCAGGTAGCGAAGCGATCGACCGCGGAGCGCAACTGGTCGACGTTGAAAGGCTTCGAGAACATGACGTGCACGTCCATTCGTTCGTAGGCTTCGCGCAGCTCGGATGACAGGTGCGCTGAGACGACAATAATCCGGCCGTTGATAGCGCGTTTTCTGATCGCGCCGACCAATTCCAGGCCAGTCAGGTTCGGCATCCTTTCGTCGACAATGATGACGTCGTACAAATCCGAATTGGCATCGAGTCTGGCCAGCGCGGCGGTGCCGCTATCCACGCAGGTCAATTCGTAGTGCGGGTCGGCGAAGACATACCGGAGCGAGAGTCTCATCGACGGGTCGTTGTCGGCCGCGAGGATTTTGATGGCAGGATCGATGGCCATGGCCAGCAAAGCAGCAACGTCTGTACCGATCAACGGAAGTATTTGGCTGTGCCGCCGAATCGGGCCATTTCCGAGGCTCCCTCCCGAAGGCGGAGAATAGAATAGCTTGGCCGTCCACGCAGTTGGCAGTAGATCAGCCCCGGTATGAATCATCTCCGCAAAGTTGGACTCGCGTCGTTTTTCTTTTCCGGTCTCGGTCTTGTCACCGGTGCGCTGTCCAGTTCCGCGATGGGGTGGACGCCGCAGACCGCGGTCACGGTCGCGGTGAGCTGTTATTGTATCGCGCTTGTCTTGGCCCTGATCGCTTTCATGCAATCGCGGCGCGGTCAGAGTCTGGACGGGGCCACGAAGTTTCTCGCGCGTGCTCCACTGGCGCTCGTCACCCTCGGGGTGATAATCATTTTCCTTCGAGCCATGACCGGATTGTAGGCCCGGCGTTTGGCGGCTGTCGTTGGGATAAGACTTACCAAATCCGGACGCGATCGGCCGGGGCGAGGTAGAGTTTCTCGCCCGGCTTCACGTCATACGCTTCGTACCAGGGATCGAGGTTGCGGACTGTCTGCGCGCGCTCCCGGGCCGGGGCGTGGCCATCGATGACGATCTGCTGGCGAAGCGCCGCATCGCGCACCTTGTGCCGCCAGCTCTGCGCGAAGGCGAGAAAGAAACGCTGATCGCCCGTGAGCCCATCGACCACGGGCAATGGTTTGCCCTGGAGCGACATCTTGTAGGCGTCGTAAGCCGCGGCGAGGCCGGCGACGTCCGCGATATTCTCGCCGAGCGTTTGCTCGCCGGGGATCTTGCACACCCGGCAACACTTCATAGGCGCTGTACTGGTCGACGAGCCGCTTGCTCGCCTCCTTGAAATGGGCCTGGTCTTCGGGCGTCCACCAATTCTCGAGCTTTCCCGGCGGCGTTGAATTCGGCGCCGGTGTTGTCGAAGCTGTGGCTGATCTCGTGGCCGATGGTTGCGCCGATCGCGCCGTAGTTCGCCGCGGCATCGGCCTTGGGATCGAAGTAGGGCGCCTCGAGGATCGCGGCCGGGAAATTGAGCGCGTTCTGGAGCGGCAGGTTGAGCGCATTCACCGTCTGCGGAGTCATCCACCATTCGTTTCGGTCGATCGGCTTCCCAAACTTGGCGAGCTGGTACCGATACTCCCATTCGCTCGCGCGCCAGGCGTTGCCGACGGGATCGTCGGGGCGAATGACGAGGCCCTTGTAGTCGCGCCACGTTTCCGGATAGCCCACGCCGACCCGAAGCGTCTTGATCTTCGCTTTGGCCTGCGCCTTGGTCGCCGGCGCCATCCAGTCCAGCGCGTCCACCCGCCGGTCGAACGCGGTCAGGAGGTTCTTTCACCATCCCCTGTAACTCGGTCTTGGACGAGGCCGGGAAATATTTCGCGACGTAGATCTTGCCGACCGCATCGCCCAGGTCTGCGTTGACGTTGGAAATCGCGCGCTTCCAGCGGTCGCGCTGTTGCGGCGTTCCCTGGAGCGTCTTGCCGTAGAAACCGAAGCGCAGGTCGTCATACGCTTTGGGAAGGAAGGAGGCGCTTTGGTTGAGGGTGTGGAAAGTCATCCAATCCCTCCAGGTCTCGAGCGGCTCGCTGCCGACCAGCGCGGAGAGACCCTTGATCGCGTCCGGCTGCCAGATGATGAAGGTCGTCTGCTTGTCGAGGCCGGCGGCGCTCAGATAGGTGCTCCATTCGAGCCCCGGCGCTTTGGAGGAAAGCTCGGTCGGCGCTCCATGGATTGTTCGCCTTGTGGACGTCCTGGCTTGTCGTCTGGTCGAGGTGCGCGGTGGCGATCTTGATTTCAAGAACCATGATCCGCTCCACTTGCGCGGCGGGGTCGGTGTTGCCCGCCAGTTTCAGCAGGTCGCCGATGTAGGCTTGATAGGCTTCTCGGAGTTTTGCCATCTCCGGTTTGGTGGAGACGTAATACTCGCGATCGGGCATGCCGAGCCCGCCCTGCAAGAGGTAGGGGACGGTGCGAGTGGGATCGCTCAGCGCTTGCGTGACGAAGAGGCCGAAGAGGTTTTCGGTCCAGAAATTGGTGGCGTTGAGCGGATCGACGTCGGCCCGAAGGTCCTGGCCGAGCGCGCGGGCGAGGTCGGTTTTGGTTTTGATTCCCGCGATCTTGGCGAGCCTCTCCTTGAGCGGAGCGAGCCCGCGCTTCTCGATGCCGGCCGTGTCCATATAGGCCGCGTAATAGTCGGCGATCATCCGCTGCGGCGTGCCGGCTGCCGGTTTGCCGGCGCCCGCTTCGCGGACCAGGTCGGCATTCCGCTTCTCCGCTTTCTGAAAGACCTCGAAGCCCACGCCGATGCTTGAACGATCGGCCGGTATTTCGGTCTCTTGCGCCAGGCGCCATTGGCATATTCGTCGAAATCGTCGCCCGGTTTTACGGCGAGATCGCGCAAGGCGAGGTTGACGCCGATCGTCTTTGTCGGGCGGTGGCGACGCAGCGAAGGAAATCGGCGCCGGTAACACCATCAGTGCGATCGATCCAAGGACTTGCATCTTCATGCAACCAGACTCGCAAAGGGACGCCCGGAAACAAGCCTGATGTTTCGTCCGAATCGGGCGTATCTAGTATTGCCGAGAGTGGTCTTCAGGCGTAAACTTGGGTCATGAAAATCATCGGCACATTCGGCGTCGTGGTGATCGCGAGCATTGCGTTACTGCAACCGGCGGAAGGTCGCGGGCGAGCAGGTGGAGGTGGTGGCGGACGCTCTTTCTCGTCCAGTCACAGTTTTTCTTCCGGATCCAGGAACTTTTCGGGCAGCGGGCCGCGCTCCTACAGCCGACCCACGTACTCTCCCTCCTCGCAGGCTGCGTATCGTAACCGGAGCCATGTTTACTCGCGCTCATCGCCGCGTTACACGTCGCAAGCCAGGTATCGCAACAGGACGGACTACCGTCCACGGCAGGTCGCGAATAATCGCGCCACCTCCGTCAACCGGAGGACTGGCTCTGACCTGAATAATGCTCGATTCGCATCGAATCGCAGGACGGCGCTTCGTTCACAGGGTTTCAATAATGGGACACGCGTCGCGGGGAATCACACGCGAAACTGGAGCCGGAATCGCGATCATAATTGGAACGGTCACCGGTGCCGTTGGCAGAACAACTCCTGGGTGATCATTGGTCCCTGGTTTTATCCATGGGGATACGGGTATTACCCCTACGCGTCGTACTCCTATTATGACGACGGCTACTATAACGACGGCTATTACGATGATCGCTACGCCACGAGCGAATACTCCCAGGCCGAATCCGCCGATTCGAGCGTGAGCCAGGTTCAGGCGGCCCTGGCCCGGGAAGGATACTACCATGGAGCGATCGATGGCAGTGCCGGCCCGGAGACCCGGAACGCGGTGAGACGGTATCAACGCAGTCACGGTTTGGACGCCACTGGCCAGATCGATCGACCGGTCCTTGATGCGTTGGGCTTTCGGTAAGACTGGCCTTCATGGCTCGGAAGACTGCGAAAAAACAGTTCCCGGCGCGCCGAAAGTTTAATCTGCGGCGCGACGCGACTGTTGCCTCCGGGCAGCGTGAAATCGAAAGAGTGTTCGGGTTGCCGGAAGGCAGCGTCCGGCTTCACCTGCCCAGTGGCCGTCCTGCTCGAGCCGATAAGGGTATCGACGCTTTGCTCGACGGTTACGCTCGACGTTAGCCAGCCACGTGTAGGCTCGACCTATCTATGTCGCGGCTGCCCACCTCTGATTGGTTGAGGATCTTTGTCTTGCTGACCGTCGCCTGGAGCATGGGTCAGGCGGCGGAGAGCATCGCGGCCAGTCCATCAGCGCAGCGAGCCTTTATGTTTAGGGGCGTTGGCTATTTCCATCGCTGGTCGCAGAAGGAGCAATACGAGTTCACGCCTGAAAAGCAGGAAGACCTCACCAAATGGTCCGACATGATGACGGTCAACGGATATCCGGATGTGGACGACGGTGAAGGCCTGGCAGCGAGGGCGAACGCCGTTCTCGAGAATTACAAAAATGCCCAGGCCAAGGTGCTCAAGACGCGTTCGGTGCCACGCACATCGGCTCACCCGGCGGAACATCTAATCGCCGTAGTGTTTACCCGCCCGAGTTTCGTGGAGATGGCCTTCGCCCGGTTCAAGCTGGTGGATGGGAAAGGATTCTCCTTCGTCTATTCCCATCGCATTTACGGGGAACAAATAGCCGGCCAGGCCAGCGCCTGGCTGAAAGCCCACGGCGAGGAAGTGGAACAGGCGTTGATGGAATGGAGTTCCCTGCCTTCTCCCACTTCGCTTCGCCAGGAGATGCTCTGAACAACATCGCCTCGGAACGGAGTCGCTAAAGCGTCGTGTCAGCCAGGTTGGATTTGTATTTCGTGTTCGTCTGGCGGTCGTTGATCTCGATGTAAATCCAACTTGGAGGAATCACGCCTTCCTCGGTGGAAAACCAGATATCCCCCAGGTCCGCCGGTTTACCGAGAGCGCAAAATCCGTAGAGTCGATGGCCACTTTGATCGAAGAAATCCACCCAGGTGCGGGAGGAATTTGGGTTAGCGCCGCACGGCGGAAGATTGGGCGCGGGAGCGAAAAATGCCGCGGGATATGCCGCCTTGTTTTGCACATCGTATCTGATGACGAACCCAATTCTTGCCACCCGCGGTATAGAATTCCTGTGACTTCAGGTAGAGCTGGGGAACAGGAGAAGGGCTCGTCGGTGGAGATGGAAAAGGGGTTTGAGCGATGGTCTCCCCGGAAGACTCGGCCTGCGTGGATAGATTGGGCTGCGGAGTGGGGTTGACCTCTGGGGCGGGGCTGGTCTTGGGACTGGGCCTGGGCGTTGGGCTGGCCGCCTGGAGGGTCAGGGTGATTGCAACTAGCGCCAACATCAAACTTGCCAATAGCAACTTGATCGTTTGCGTTGATTTCATGGAGGATCCTTTCTTGGAAGGTGAGGGTTTCGAGTCCGACTGCCCGGCGAGGATGCCAGACGTTCAAGCCGAGCTTCAAGGGATTTTTTGCTCAAGTGCGCGAAACGGTTCTGTAATCCACGGATAAAGTTCAGAGTAAGGCATGCCCCGTCATCCGAGTGCGGCGTCCACGGCAGGTGGAAAAATCTCACCCACCTCGCCCTCTAAACGAAGCGTCACGCTTCGCTCCCCATCGTGCTCGGTCGCTCCGCGATTGATGACGATGTAAGGAACGCCGCGTTGCGCGGCGAGGAGCGGAAACGAAGCGGCCGGATAAACTGACAAGGTTGAGCCCAGCGCGACCACGAGATCGGCTTCCATCGCTGCCTGGCCGCGCGCGCTCGAGTTCTGCCGGATCAAGATTCTGGCCGAAACTGATGGTGGCCGGTTTCAAGAATCCGCCGCATTCGACAGAGTGGCGGCTGGCGGTTGAGCCGGAAGTATTCGAAGTGCGGCTCCGGATCGCCGCGCCAATGACAGCTCTGACACTCGACCAGCGCATTGGTGCCGTGGAGTTCGACCAGACGTTCCGCGCTGGTGCCGGCGAGGCCATGCAGGCCGTCGATGTTTTGCGTGATGACGGCGCGCAGCTTCCCCGCCTCTTCCAAGCGGACGATCGCATGATGAACGGCATTCGGCTGGGCGTCGCGAAAAGCATCCCGGCCCTCCAGCTTGTAATCCCAATGCTCGATCCGCGCCGCTTCCGACGTCATGAAATCCTGGAAGTAGACTGGCTGCCGCCGGGTCCACACACCCTGCGGCCCGCGAAAATCCGGGATGCCGCTGCCGGTCGAGATGCCCGCGCCGGTGAAGATCAGCGCCTTCTTCGAAGCTCGGAGGTAATCGGCGAGAGTCACGAGCTAATTAGTGAATTGAAGGCAATCGCCAGAGATATCGCCGCTTGAGGCGCTCGAAAGCGCTGTTCTTTGGAAAATCGGCGTTCTTATCCACGACCGGCAGTTCTTAGCATGGTGTTCCAAAAGTGGACCGCGAAACAGCGGTCGATCGAGAATTGTTCGTCGAAAAAAAGGCGCTCGTATTCCCACCAGGGGACGGGCAGGAATTGCTCTCCGGGCTGCACCGCACCTTCGCGGCCACACTCGCGAACCGCATCGGTCAGGAGCGCCGGCCCAGTCTCGCCGTGGACTATCTTGGTCACATCCTTGCGCGCGAATGTCTCGAGACAATAGCTGCAAAACGGTCACTCGCGGAAGGAGCTCGGAAAATACAGGAGGCGACGAAGAATTCGCCACTTTGCGTCTCCTCGCGCAGATAAAGTTCGTCCCGGTCCGCCTCGAAGGGACGGAGGCAGCAGACGTCGGTGTCCACCCACCACCCGCCGTTGTGCTGGAGCAGAGTGTATCGAAAAAGATTCGAGAAGCCGGATAAACTTCCTTCGTTGAGCGTCCCGGCGGGATACCGAAACACTCGCTCTTCCGGCAGGATCTCGCTCGCATCGCGCACCGTGATGCCCTCGGGCACACCGCTGGGCTCATCATAAGCATAGAGGTTGTAGCGGGCTCCGTTTTGGACAAACGATGAAAGACAAATGCGCTCGAGCTGGGTGAGCGGCCCGTCACCCCAGTACGAGTTCACTTCGAAGAGAGTCGGGTATTTTTTTCACCAGCCCGGACTTCACCTGAGGTTTCTATTCATGCGCGACCGCCAAGTTGCCAAACCGGCGCGCGAAGTCGCTTGCAATCGACGGGAATTCGTAGCTCCATTCACCTGGGCATGAAGATCGTCGGAGTGACGCTGGTGCGGTCTGAAGCGGATATCATCGCGCTCACTCTTCGCTATCACCTTCAGCTGGGACTGGATGGCGTCTTGGTCCTCGACAACGCTTCTTCCGACGGAACGGACAAAATCCTTGAGCGCCTGGCACAGGCTGATAATCGCATCCGCTGGAGCCGCCACGAAGGAGATTTTCAGCAGGCGGAGCTAACCACCGGCCTGGCGCAGGAGGCTTTCCGGGCCGGCGCCGACTGGATCGTTCCGTTCGACGCGGACGAGTTCTGGTATGCGCCCGGCCGCGGGTTTCGGGAAGTGCTGGCCAGCTCAAAGGCCGGAGCGCTGCGCGCGCAGGTGATTCACTATATCCAGGCGCGGGAGCAATTACGGCGACGCTCGGACGCATTGCTAACGATGACCCGGCGCGCCTCGTGGACGATTGGTCCACCGGACGGGCGAGCTTTGGTCGAGACGCAGGAGATTGGATACGTCGAGACGATGTATTTGCCAAAATGGATCAGCCGGGCCTCCGCGAACCTAGAGATCGGCGCGGGGAATCATATGGCCGGCAATTTGGCGGCGAAAGCGGAGACTACCGCCGAGCTGGTTTGCCTGCACGCGCCGATCCGGTCGCGCGATACGCTCGTGCAAAAGGCGGCGCAAAGCCGGCGACTCGAGGCAGCCGGGCGACCGACCGCTGACGGCTGGCACACCCACCGTGTCCGGCGCCTTCTGGAGGAAGACGCCATCGAGGCAGAGTGGGCGGCGAACAGCTACAAGGATGATACTCTCGACGTCTACGGAACGCGACGGCCCGTGGTTTTCGATTCTACGCTGCGCGATGCCGTGGCTCCGTTTCTCATCGAGACCTCGCCCGCGCTCACCGATCAGGAGACTTCGCAAGTGCAGGCAGGTCGCGATCAGTGGCAGAGGGAAATCGTCCAGAACTTTCTGACCAATCTGCATGACGACGCTCTATCCCGCACCAGGTGGGCCGTCGGGCTGGACGAAGAGTTGGTTCGCGCTCGAACGCGGCTGACCGACCTGGAGGCCAAGGTGGAAGATCGCACCGCCTGGGCCAGGACGCTGGACGAGGAATTGAACAGCGTGCGCGAGACGATCGCCGTTCTTGAGGCTCGGGTGCTGGAACGAACGGGGTGGGCGCAATCCCTCGAGGAAGAGTTGGCCGAAAAAAGTGGCTTGATCGCCGATTTGGAAATGCGGATCGCCGAACGGACCGCCTGGGCCCAGACAGCAGACGCCGAAACGGAACGAGCCCGCGCCGCGCTCTCGGACCTGCGCAAGGAATTTGAAGAACGGACGGCTTGGGCGCTTGAGCTTAAGCGGCAACTCGAGGATTCTCGCGCCACCTTATCCACCCTCTACTCATCGCCACCCTGGACACTGAGTTCCCAGCGGTAGCCATCGGGATCGCGGAACCAGAGTCCCATATGTTTTGAGCCGGGCGCTTCCGGGCCGATCTCGTCGCCCGGATCTTCCAGCTCCACCCTGCGCTTCTTGAGGTGCGCGAGCGCTTTTCGCAACGCGGTCATGTTTGGCAGGTGAAACGACATGTGACCGAGGGTCTTCGGCGATGGTTTTCCTTTGTGGAGCGCGATCGTGACGTTGTTGTTCCCGATCGCAACGCCGCCGTCGAACTCGAACTGCTTCTTCAGGCCCAGCGCGCGCTCGAACCATTTCGCGCTTTTCTTCGGAGCGCGTACCGCCAGTCCGAAATGACCGACAGCGCCTAACGTAAATGGAGTCTTCATTACCGCTACATTAGCGCGCCGGCAGAAGATCGATTAAGAAAACTCCATGACGGATGAAATGCCTCCCGGTGCCTCCGGTTCGCCACTCGATCCTTCGGCCAGCGAGATCCGGCGGTGGGGCCACGCGGCTATTGAAACGATGGCCAATTATCTTGATTCGATCCGAGACCGGCCTGTTTATCCCCGGACGAGCTCGCGGCAAATTCGAGAGAGCCTCGATCGGACCCTGCCGGAGGAGGGAGTCGATTTCGACCGCCTGCTCGAGACTTTTAGCGACACTATCGTGACGGCGAGCCGGCAGAGCGGTCACCCACGCATGTTCGGTTATGTGCAATCCCCCGGCACGGCCCTTGCCGCCCTGGCCGATCTGCTGGCGTCCACCTTGAACGCAAATCTGACGGCGTGGCGTTCCGCACCGGCCCCTGTTGAACTCGAGCGGCTGACAATTGATTGGATCAAGCAAATCCTGGGCGTGGAGGCAGCGGCGACCGGCCTGTTCGTGAGCGGCGGCTCGGCGGCGAACCTGGCGGCCCTGGCCGCGGCCCGGCGCGCCAAAGCACCGGCCGACCTAACGAGCAAAGGCGCGCAATGTCTTCGTCAGGCAATGCGCGTTTATGTCTCCGAAGAAACCCACCATTCGATCGCCAAGGCCGCGGTACTCCTGGGGATCGGGCGCGACAACGTCCGGATGGTCGGTGTGGATGAGTACTTCAAGATCCGGATCGATGACCTCGTTGCGAAGATCACGGAAGACCTCGAGGCCGGGCATCTGCCATTCTTCGTTGTCGGAAACGCTGGGACGGTAAACACGGGCGCATGTGATCCGCTTCGGGAAGTCAGCGAGATCGCGCGGAGATTCAACCTCTGGATGCACGTCGATGCCAGCTACGGCGGCTTTGCGGCCCTGGCGCCTTCGGCCAGAAATCTCTTCGGCGGCCTGCGCGAGGCCGATTCGGTCGCGCTCGATCCGCACAAGTGGCTTTATCTGCCGGTCGATTGCGGTTGTGTTTTGTATCGCAACCCGGAAGCGGCCCGCGCCACGTTCGCGCACGAGGCGGAATACACCCGCGTGCTGGAGCAAGCGCCGGAGGAGGCGTTCGCCTTCTGGGATTACGGACCGGAGCTTTCGCGCCGTTTCCGCGCTCTCAAAGTCTGGATGATGTTGAAAGGTGTGGGCTTGCGCGCGTTGGGTGAAGCGATTGAAAAGGACCTGGCCTGTGCCCGGCATCTGGAAAGCTTGGTGCGAATGAGCGAAGACTTCGAGATGCTCGCGCCGGTCGAGCTATCCATTTTCTGTTTCCGATATCTGCCGCCGGGCCTTAGACACGCGCTCGCCGAAGCGGAGGAACCGGAGCGCGGGCGCAGCGAGGAGGAACTGGATGCGTTGAACGAGCAATTACTCATTAACCTGCAACAGGACGGCAGCTCTTACCTTTCGAACGCGCGCCTCCACGGGCGGTTCAGTTTGCGCGGCTGCGTGATCAATTACCGAACCACGCCGCGCGACATGGAAATCCTTTTGGACGATCTGCGCCGCGTGGCGAAGGCAATTGAGTGAGGTGTGTTATTGACTAGGGGTTTTCGAGCAATTGAATCGGCAGATGCGCGACCGAGTGATCAAGTTTTCTGTCACAACCATCCTTCTTACCTGCGGCTTTTTCCTGACCGGGGCGGTTAGGCCGATACAGGGGGCCGACAATTCGGCGTCGCTTCCCGCACCATTTAGCGAAAGCCTTTTTACCTTTCTGCAGATCGAGCAGCAGAAATCAGATCTGAAAGAGCGAATCGTCCGGGTCGAGATCAGCAAAGTGCTCGGAGAAGGGGACGATGGCGGGAATAATCTGCTGCGCTTTATTGCAAAGGATACATCAAAATCTGCGACCCCTTATGGCCAGGTGGCATTCCCACGCGATGCCTTGGCGAAAACTGGGCTGCAGCGAGACGGGAAGGGACCACTGGTTGTGTATTTTCGGGTGCACGTCGTCTCGACGAAAGCCGCCGCGATTTGCGAAGCAGTAGGAACAAGATTTTCTTCCGACGCCCGCGGACCGCACTACGAGTGGTGAATCGAACGTAAATCCATCGAAATACTCGACCATCTCCGCCCGGGGGCGCAGAAGCAGAGATGACCCTAGGCCCGCGCCCCGTCGGCTTCGGCGGCGAGGTCCTAGCAATTGCAACAAGGACGGTATTCCTAGCGTGTCAGTCCCGACATCGCGGGGTTGGTGTCTGTCTGGGCAGAAACTTCACGCATGTTGGCCGTGGGTTTGCGTTTCTCGGTTGTTGTTGTCGTCGATGTTGTTGTTGTTGGACCCTCAGTCGCACAAGCGCCCAAAGCCAGCAGACTGGCCCAGGCCAAGCAGGTTATGAGTTTCTTCATGGCTTGGTTTTAACTCAACCGCGCCTCCTTCGGCAACAACTCTTGCGCCAACTGTAGGCTCAGCTCGCCCGGCGCATTTCGGACTTCGTCACCTCAAGGATCTCTTTGGCGGCGCGGTTGCCAGAGTTGACCGCGCCGTTCATGAAGCCGGAGAATTCGCCGGCGGTGTGTTCGCCCGCGAAAAGGAGCCGGCCGCCCAGTTCCGGTTCGCCCGCGACTTTGAGCAGAGTGGTGTATTGGCCCACGAGCGGGCAGGTGTAACTGCCGCGGGTGAATTTGTATTCGAGCCAGTTCATGACCGCGGGTTTGCCGTCGAACTTCGCGGCTATGCCAGGGAAGACGCGGTTGAGCCCATCGCGAAATCGATCAAAACGCTCGATGGCGAACGGCGTTACTCCGGCGCCGCCCAGGAAATTGGTGAGAATGCCGCAATCTCCGGCTTGGCCCCGGCTGCTCTCCCAAGTGCATTGCAGCGGAAGATCGGTAAAAACGCTGCCGTTGCTCTCCGCCGGCAGTTTGATGGCTGGATTGCGCCACCAGCGCTCGGTGAAGCCGTACATGACCTTGGCGTTATTGCCGTAACCGAGCTGGGAGATGGCTTCCTGTTTCCTTCGGCCCAAGGCGAGCGCCTTTACCCCTTCCACTTGCCGTAACATGGTGAAAGGAAGAGTGCAGATGACGCGGGCGAATTTCACTGACTTCGTCGTGCCATCGGTGGCGAAGTTTAGCGTCAGGCTCGAGCCGGCCTCCGCCATTTTGACGAGCTGATAGCCTTTGTTGATCCTGACCTTGCCCTCGATCGCTTTCACCAAGGCGTTCGGGAGCGAACTGCTACCGCCCTGGATCCGCTTCGATTCGTCGCTCTCTCCGAAGATCTGGAAACCCTCGCTCGTATCCGGCGTCAAGAGAGCGATGAGATTGAGCGACGATTGCTCATCGGCGGCGCGGCCGTATTCGATGGTGTAAGCCACCCGCAACAGGTCGATCACCCACTTCTCGACGCCCTGGCCAGCGCGGCTGAGATATTCCGCGAGATTGATTTTGTCGAACCTGGCCGCTTTTCCGGTAAGATTCTCTTCCGCGTCATAAAGGCCGTCCAGATCCGCCGCCAGCTTCTTCGCAAAAGGCTGGAAGAGCGGGATGAGCTGCTCATCCGTATAGTGTTTGCCGCCGAAGAAGTAGAGATCGGCGCCTCTGTCTTCTCCTTTGAGTTCCTGGATCTCCAGGCCGAGCTCAAGTGCGAGCTCAATCAGGTCGGCATGGTTCGAATCCACCAGCTCGCCGCCCAGCTCGCAAAACATGGCGTCTTTGTTGAAGTTAGCTTTGGTCAGAACACGGCCGCCGGTGCGCTCGCTCCCTTCGAAGATTTCGCAGGGAATACCGGCTTGCAGCAACCGATAAGCTGCCGTGAGGCCCGCCAGCCCGCCGCCCAGGATCGCTACCGGATCGCCACCCTGCGCCTCCGGCTTTGGGCTCTCGATTCCTCGCGCAAACCGCGGGGCAAGTCCTCCGAAAGCGGTGAGCAGGCCGGCGGCGCCCAGCATCCGTGCGAAGTCGCGCCGGGAAACCCGGGAAGCATCCCGCGCCTCGAAGAAGAGTGCGTGGTGTTCGGGATGCTGGTTAAGCCAGCGCGCCTCCCGCACTGTCTGCGTCAACTTGCGAAAAAGAGGAGTGCGTCCTTGTGGCATGATATTCCGCGGCCGTTCGATCCCGAGGCCCAAGGTAAGTGGCAGGGTGAATCATCCGTCAATCTCGAAAGTCGATTGGCGTCGATCATCGCCTGGTCGGATGCGCCCTCCTGGCTCTGGCGCTCAAAAAAGAGCCGGCGCAAGCAGCCGTTGCCGAGTGCGTTTACCTCGGCCATAGTCAAGTTCTCTATCACATCAGCAGACGGCTTATCCGCCTGGCGCGAACTCTCCGGCGACAGGTCCGAGTTCCGGCGGGGCGGCAGATGGCCGATTCCAGCTGCAACGCAGACAGAATAGAAACCAACCAAACAATATGAAATCACTCAAACTTATCTTCACCGGCATCCTCTGCTCGTTCGCTTTCGCGCTTTCCACGTATGGCGCCGATACCTACAAAGTCGATGGCGTTCATTCCTCCCTCATCTTCGGGATAAAACATAACGGCGTTACCAACTTCTACGGTGCTTTCAAGGATATCTCCGGCACGGTGACATTCGATGCTGCCGATGCTTCGAAAAGCTTAGTCGAGCTGACGGTGCCGGTTGAGAGCGTGGATACGCGGAACGAAAAACGCGACCAACACCTTAAGAGCCCGGACTTTTTCAACTCCAAACAATTCCCCACGATAACCTTCAAGAGCACCAAGGTCGAAGGCAGCGGCGAGAGCTACAAGATCAGCGGCGATCTCACCCTCCACGGCGTGACCAAGCCGATCACGGTTGATTTCAAACGAGGCGTCGATGGCAAAGGCGGACAGGGTAAGACTACGGGCGGCGGCGAGGCGCGCTTCACGATCAAGCGGAGCGACTACGACATGAAATTCATGGTTGGCCCTCTTGGTGATGACGTGAACATTATCCTAAGCTTGGAAGGCCCCAAGGAATAGCGCGCAGCCACCTTCGCAGCGGTTAGCGCCTGGCCGGATGTCTCTGCTCGAGCAGATTTTTCCCTCTGTCATCGTGGCGATGATGGTAGCTGTCGGCCTTTTTAGCCTGGCGCTTTTCTGGGGAAAGGACTGGGCACGCGGTGCGATCGGTCCTTTCGCCATTGGTCTGGCTTATGTAGCGGGGCATCTCGTGATCACGGGCTGGGTATCTTTCCCGCCCGCGGATACGACCAACTGGCTACCTTACTTTGCGCTCGTGGGGGCCGTTCTTAGCGCCGGGTGTGCCTTGGCGGCGACAAAGGCCTGGATGCGCGTGCTTATCTTTGCCCTGATTTCTACCGGAGCGCTCAGGCTCCTACTAAAACCTAAGTTTCAATATGGCTGGTCGCTCGGCGAAGGCTGGTTGTGGGTGGGGTGTCTCACTTGCGCCTTCGTGCTTCTCGTCATGATCCTGAATGCACTTGGGCGGCGCCCCGCCACCGCCATCGAGTTGCCGGCGTTCCTGCTGATAACGTGCGCTGGGACCTTTGGCGCATTGATGCTGTCGGGCAGTATGTTGCTAGGCCAGTTCGCCGCGGTCCTGGGTGCCGCTGTTTTCGGTAGCCTGATCTACACGGTGCGGAGAGTCCCCCTGGGCCGCGGAATTGTGCCGGTGTTCTCGTTGCTTATGGGCACGCTGCTCGTGAGCGCCTATTTTTTCGCGGAGCTTCCAGCGATCAGTGCCGTGTTGCTGATCTTTGCTCCGGCTGCCGCCATGGTTCCAGTTAACCTATCGAGCAAGCTTCTGGCGTTCGGAGTTCGAGCTGTTTTGGTATCCGTTGCAGTGGTCGCCGGATTGGTCCTGGCGTTTCGCGCTTCTCCGGCCTTGAGTTACTGATAGTCAGTAACGAGTTACGAATAACGCATGGAGCGAGAATGGGTAGGCGAACTGGAGCAGTGGTTACAGGACAGGTTTGTTGAACTGTGTGATACGATTGGCCATCCGGTCCCGTCTTCCGGGTTGCGCATTTATCCGAATCTGGAAGTAGAGGAAGCGAAATATTTCCTGCTGGGCTTGGAGGCCGGATTGTTCCTGCCTGATGAGTTCGGTTACGTCCAGAGCGAGCCACTCCCTCTTCCGAGCGAAGGAAACACCAGACAGAAGATGAGTCAGCTCTTCTGGCACGATCCTCCTCCTCCCCGTCTTTTCCGGGAACGCGTTTGCCAGCTTGCGACTGCTTCATTCTTAATCCTCCACCGGGGTTGGCCTCCGAGCCACATTCTCCTGGAGCCGGACTGCCAGGGCGACGACATGTCTTATGGCATCGATATCCTGATCAAGTCGCCGGCCGGACAACTTCTTGTCGCCGTCGAAGTAAAGCGCAGCACCGCCGAGCTTCTGAAGTTGATCACGGATCTTAAAGCGTGCTGCAAACGCGGCGCCCATTTGCAAGACGACTGCGGTTTTCCGCAAAACCATCCGAAATACGAATTCTGTGCTGCCCACAAACCAGCCTTTTTTTGGGCCGTCGCACCGGATGCCGATATTTGTCTCAAGATGAAATACGACGACGGTTCCATCGAGCTCGAGCAAGTGGCATCGCTCCCTCCTCGCAGCAGACTCGAAGCGCCTTGATCTTCTCCCCGGAAATGGTTTGCCGGAAGCCTTGGTATTGCTACGATCGGGAATGAACCTGCGTCGTTTCTTCTGCCTTCTGATCGCTTGCAGCTTAGTAGCGCCGCTCGCCCACGGGTCGGAATGGGAAACCGATTACGAACAGGCTCTGGCGACCGCCAAGGCCTCAAAGAAATGCGTCTTGCTCGATTTCACTGGCTCCGACTGGTGCGGGCCGTGCATCCAAATGAAGAAGGCTGTATTCTCGAAAGCGGCTTTTTTGGATTACGCGAAGAAGAACCTGGTCCTCGTCGAGATCGATTATCCCCGGCGCAAAGTACTTCCCGCGAAGATCACGAAACAAAACGAGCGCCTGTCGGATCAATATGGCATCGACAACAGCGGATACCCTACGGTGGTCCTACTTAATCCTGAGGGAAAAATCCTGGGTCAACTGGAAGGCTATAGCGACGAAGGACCGGCCGACGTGATCGCGTGGGTGGAAAGACTACGCGGCAAGTCCCCCTGAATCCCAACGAGGTTGCCGTCTCCGTGTAACTGAGGAAGCGAGCAAGGCACGACGTTACTCGGATTGCGCGCCTGGGCCGGATTCAGCGAGGGCGACGATGAACCCAGGACGCACCCGTCCAAGTGTTGTGCCTAACGGCTTCGCGCTACTAACCCGGATTACGGTTTAGGTGATGGCGATGGAGAAGCAGCCGGCTTTTTGGTGGTCGTAGTCGATTTCTTTGGCGTCTCTTTCTTCGCGGCTGGCTCTTTCTTGGTGGTGGCCGCGGTTGAGCTTGGCGTCGTCGTCATCGTTTCCTTCTTATTGGCGCATGATGTCATCAAGCCAAAGACGGCTAGAACTGCGATGGATGTGATAAGCGATTGTTTCATAGGGTGTGGTAACGAGGGCTCAGAATGTCCAGCCCGTTCGGAGAGCGCAAGCATTAATTGATGTCGCGAGCTCCCGGTCCTTGGAGGTGGATCCGTCAGCCCTTCGCCAGCTCGTCCGGACTCAGGACGAGGCGTTCGACGCGCTGACCACGTGCAATCCCTTCCACGATTTCGGGCAGGTCGGCCATGGTCACGTGGCCGTAAAAGAAATGATCGGGCTCAACCAGGATGCAAACACCGCCCGAGCACTGGTCCAGGCAACTCGAAGCGCACGCACGGGCCCGAAGGTGGGCCAGCCCGCGCGCGGCCAACTGTTCCTTCAAGGCAGCGCGAATCTCTTCCGAGCCTTTCTCGGCGCACGACCCCTTTTCGTTCTCCGGACCCCGGCGATTGGTACAGACAAAGAGATAGCGCTCTCGTTGTGGCATGGGCGCAGGTTGACAGCCGATTCTGCCGCGGTCAACGGCGTCCCCGCTCCGTCGGGCAACGTGTTAAGACGCCAGGGTTCACCACCATCGCTTTTTGACCCTCGTGCGCGCCGTTGGGCGTGAACACGGCGGTCTCATCAACGCCGGGCGACCGAGGCTAGCCCGATGACCGTGCTGTGGACGGAGTAGCTCCGCCGGACGCCGTCCCGCTAAGCGCAGTCAACTCGGTATTGAGCTTCTCCTGCCGTTCCTTCAACGTCTGAAGACGAAGCTGCCAGCGATGAAGCTGAATGCTGAGCTGGTTGATGTAACCCGTGATCTCAGTGCGCTGAGATTCATTCTCTTTGAGTTGGCGCTGCAGATCGGGAATCCTGACCCCGTTGTCAGTGGCAACCTCCAGTGTCGGATGCGGCACCGTCGTTGGTTTGCCGCATTTTTGGCATTTCAACGTCACGCCAGCGGCGGCGGCATCGACCACGAACGAGGCTGAGCAATTCGAGCAGGCGAAGATGATGTCGGTGCTCGATTTTTTGGCCGAAACTGTCGAGGCGCCTGTTTGTTGCATCGAACCGTCAGTCAAGCAGGAGACATACCGGGCTGAGGGGAGAAATGTCCCGCCAGCCGTGACGAAACGAGCGCATCCGTTTCCGGAAGAGAGATTCGATCCGTAGGTCATTCCCATTTTGACCAAAGTGCGACAGAGGGGCACTTAATTCAGTCAACTTGGGCCACATTGTCGCTCTTTCACGGGAAAGCGAAGAGAGTAGTATTTCATAAGTTGTTGTACTACAGATTGTTATACCGATCGGTTTCTGCGGAATATGGATTGCTAAATAGCGCGCGGATCGAATCTCTCGACTCCACGAAAGGAATTTTCAATTTATGGCTAAAGTTTTAGGTATCGATTTGGGCACCACCAACTCCTGCATGTCCGTGATGGAGGGCGGTGACCCGGTAGTCTTGGAAAATAGCGAGGGCGCGCGCACGACCCCTTCGATCGTCGGGTTTGCGAAGAATGGCGAACGACTCGTCGGTCAGGCCGCGAAACGTCAGGCGGTGACCAACCCCGCGAACACAGTTTTCTCCATCAAGCGGTTCATGGGCCGCAAGTTCGACGAAGTCCGCGAGGAAGAGCATCGCGTGCCTTATAAGATCGTGAAGGCGGCGAACGGCGACGCGCATGTGCAGGTGGAGATTAACGGCGAGAAAAAGACGTTCTCGCCGCCGGAAATCTCCGCGATGATTCTCGCGAAACTGAAGTCCGACGCGGAAGCGAAGCTCGGCGAAAAGATCACGCAGGCTGTGGTCACGGTGCCGGCCTATTTCAACGACTCGCAACGAAACGCGACCAAGGACGCGGGCAAGATCGCGGGTCTCGAAGTACTCCGCATTATCAACGAACCCACCGCCGCGTCGCTCGCCTACGGTCTCGACAAGAAGAAAGACGAGAAGATTGCCGTCTATGATTTGGGCGGCGGAACGTTCGACATTTCCGTTCTCGAAATCGGCGACGGCGTCTTTGAAGTGAAGGCGACGAACGGCGATACCCACCTTGGTGGTGACGACTGGGACAACGTCCTGGTCGATTGGATCGTCAATGAATTCAAGACAGACAGCGGCATCGATCTTTCGAAGCAGCCGGATGCGATTCAGCGGATCAAGGAAGAGGCTGAGAAGGCGAAGATCGCGCTCTCTTCTTCGCAGGAATACGAGATCAATCTGCCATTCATCACCGCCGACGCCAGTGGACCGAAGCATATCCAGAAGAAGTTGACTCGCTCGAAGCTGGAGCAGCTAACCGATCCGCTTTTCCAGCGCACCGTGAAGCCGGTCAAGGATTGCCTGGCGGACGCGAAGCTTTCCGAAAAGGACATTAATGAGCTGGTGCTCGTCGGTGGCATGACGCGCATGCCGAAAGTTATCGAGACCGCGCGCACCTTGATTGGGAAAGAACCCCACAAAGGTGTGAATCCTGATGAAGTCGTGGCCATTGGTGCGGCCATTCAGGGTGGTGTGCTCAAAGGTGACGTGAAGGACGTTCTCCTGCTCGACGTGACTCCGCTGACCCTGGCAATCGAAACCGCCGGTGGCGTAGCGACGCCGATGATCCCGCGCAACACAACGATTCCTACCCGCAAGTCGCAGATCTTTTCGACCTACAGCGACAACCAGCCGGGCGTGGAGATCAAGGTTTTGCAAGGCGAACGTCCGCTTTCACGCGATAACAAGAATCTCGGCACATTCCACCTCGACGGCATCCCGCCGGCGCCACGTGGAACGCCGCAGATCGAAGTTACGTTCGACATCGACGCAAACGGCATCCTCCACGTCTCCGCAAAAGACCTCGGCACGGGCAAGGAGCAGAAAATCTCCATCACCGGTAGTTCGGGCTTGAGCAAGGAAGAAGTCGAGAAGATGCAGCGCGATGCGGAAACCCACGCCGAGGAAGACAAGAAGGCCAAGGAATCCATCGAGATCAAGAACAACGCCGACACGCTCGCCTATCAGAGCGAGAAGCAGTTGAAGGACCTCGGCGACAAGGTTCCGGAAGAGAAACGGAAGCAGATCGAAGAAGCGATCAAGGCCGTCCGCGAAGCGATCGAGAAGAACGACACCGACGCGATGAAGCGGACCTACGACGACCTGCAAAACAAATTCCAGGAAGTCAGCGCCGATCTCTATAAGCAAGCCGCCGCCAGTGCCGGACCCGCGCCAGGCGCCGATGCCGGCGGTGGTCCAGGCCCCGACGCCCGTCCGCAGGATGAAGGTCCGCGGAAAGACCAGGGCGACGTGGTCGACGCCGAGTTCGAAGTTGTCGACGAAGATAAGAAGAAGTAGGCCGCCCCGGCGTAGCTCAAAGAAGATGAAAACTGATCCCAGCGCTCCCGCATTCCCAAGGAAGGGGGACGACCCGAATTCTCTGGGTCTGACCAAGCGCGAATATTTCGCGATTCGGATGGCCGAAGGGTTGCTGAGCGCGGGCGACAAGGGAACTAACTCCGTCGCGGGGCGGGCCGTGAGGTACGCAGACGAGCTAATCGAAGTTTTGCAGCAGCGGCAACAGCCGGCCGGAGCCGGCGATTAACCAAAACAATTTGCTGGAAGTAGTTGGGATGGACCTGACGACTGCCGGCATTAACCAACAAGTAGAAAGAGTAATTACACATGGCAATTAACGTAAGACCTCTCGGAGATCGTGTGCTCGTGCAGCCGATCGAAGAGAAAGAAACCAAAAAGGGCGGCATCATCATTCCCGATACCGCGAAAGAAAAACCGCAAGAGGGCAACGTCGTCGCTCTCGGCACCGGCAAAGTGAACGAAGAGGGCAAGAAGGTCGAGTTCACGGTGAAAAAAGGCGACAAGGTGCTCATCTCGAAATATGGCGGCACCGAAATCAAAGTGGACGGCGAGTCCTATTTGATCATGCGCGAGGACGACATTCTCGGCATCATTGGTTAATCCCGTCTCTCAACTCTCAACTAGAAACTAACTACTAAGACATATGGCAGCTAAACAATTACAATTCGACGAAAATGCGCGGCACGCGCTTCTTCGCGGCATCGAGAAACTCTCGCGCGCCGTGAAAGCGACGCTCGGACCGAGCGGCCGCAACGTCATCCTCGACAAGAAATTCGGCAGCCCGACGATCACCAAGGATGGTGTGACCGTGGCCAAGGAGATCGAGCTCGAAGATCCTTACGAAAACATGGGCGCCCAGCTCGTGCGCGAAGTCGCCTCCAAGACTTCCGATATCGCTGGTGACGGTACCACGACGGCGACCGTGCTCGCTGAGTCCATCTACAAAGAAGGCCTCCGTAATGTCACGGCCGGCGCGAACCCGACCTCGCTCCAGCGCGGCATCAACAAGGCCGTCGAGGCCATTGTTGCTGAGCTCGGCAAGATCTCGAAGAAGGTCAGCGATCGCACGGAAATCGCGCAGGTCGCAACTGTCTCTGCCAACTGGGACCGCACCATCGGCGAGATCATTGCCGATGCGATGGACAAGGTCGGCAAGGATGGAACCATCACGGTGGAAGAAGCCAAGTCGATCGAAACCAGCCTCGACGTGGTGGAAGGCATGCAGTTCGACAAGGGCTACCTCTCTCCTTACTTCGTCACGAACGCCGAAGCGATGGAAGTGGTCCTCGACAATCCGTACATCCTCATTCACGAGAAGAAAATCTCGAGCTTGAAGGACATGCTGCCGCTGCTTGAGAAAGTCGCGAAAGCCGGACGTCCGTTGCTCATCATCGCGGAAGACGTGGAAGGCGAAGCGCTCGCGACTCTGGTCGTGAACAAGCTCCGCGGAACGCTGCAAGTAGCAGCAGTCAAGGCTCCGGGATTCGGCGATCGTCGCAAAGCGATGCTCGAAGACCTCGCAGTCCTCACCGGCGGTCAATGCATCACCGAAGACCTCGGTATCAAACTCGAGAACGTAAAGCTCGAGGAATTAGGGCGTGCAAAACGCGTCACGATTGACAAGGAGAACACCACCGTCGTGGAAGGCGAAGGCAAGCAGTCCGATATCCAGGGCCGCGTGAGCCAGATTCGCCGCCAGATTGAAGAGACGACTTCCGATTACGATCGGGAGAAGCTCCAGGAACGCCTCGCGAAGCTCGCGGGTGGCGTGGCTGTGATCAACGTCGGCGCTGCGACCGAAACCGAGATGAAAGAAAAGAAAGCTCGCGTCGAGGACGCGTTGCATGCGACCCGTGCAGCCGTGGAAGAAGGCATCGTGCCTGGCGGCGGCGTGGCCCTTATTCGCGCGCAGAAAGCGCTCGATAAGCTGGAACTCGAAGGCGACGAAAAGGTCGGTGCGGCCATTATTCGCCGCGCGATCGAAGAGCCTCTTCGCACTCTCGCCGATAACGCGGGCCAGGAAGGCGCGCTCATCGTGCAGGAAGTGAAGAAACGCAAAGGCAACGAAGGTTATAACGTGGCCACGGGCGAATATACGGACCTGGTGAAAGCCGGCGTCGTCGATCCGACCAAGGTGACACGCAGCGCGTTGCAGAACGCAGCCTCGATCTCCGGCCTCTTGCTCACCACCGAAGCCATCATCACCGAAATGCCTGAGAAGGAAAAAGGCGGCGGCATGCCTCCGGGCATGGGTGGTGGAATGGGTGGCGGCATGGGCGGCGGCATGGATTACTAGGCCGATCAGTTACTCGCTAACTAAAGCAATCAACAACGGCCGGGCTCGCAAGGGCTCGGCCGTTTTGCTTTTGCTCGGGGCGATTTTCCTTTTCTTCCCGCGGAGTCACTCTTAGTGTCTGCCCCTTCTATGAAAAACGCTGCTTTCGGTGTGATTCTCTTCTGCTCGGTCGCCGCAGCCCAAGCCGCGCCGCCTTCCGAGGAGTCGGTTCTCAAAATGATGAACGCACTTCAGCTTAACACCACTCTCGATCAGATGGTGGCGCAGCTGGATGCCGGGATGAAGGCAGGTATGAAGGATTTGACGAAGGGAAAGGAACTGGACCCAGTGCAAACTGCCGAGCTGGGGAAATTGCAGTCAAGAATAAGCGCCACCATTAAAGAGGAATTCGCCTTCGCCAAGATGAAGGACATTTATCTCAAGATCTACGGCGAAATGTTCACCCAGGAGGAGGTGAATGCCATCAACGCTTTCTATGCTTCCCCTGCCGGGAAGGCGATGATCGAAAAAATTCCTCTTGCCACGAAAAAGGCCACGCCTCTTTTGCGTGATCGCATGAATCTAACCGTTCAAAAAATTAAGGCGATGCAGCAAGAGTTTGTAAGGGGACAATCCCAACCAAGGTAACCGTCTTTGACATTTTGACCTGGTGAAATCCGGCGTCATCGTCCAACAGCCGCGTTCTGAAAGGAGCCCGGCTGTTTTGTTTTGAGCTAAAGCTGTCGCCGGCCGGTGTCTTGCGATGAGATCCTCTTCAACGAAGTAGCCGGAAAGAGCATTGGCAGGGAGGAGCCGAGCGAGTAGTTCTGGGGCCGTGCGCAAGTTTTCCCTTTTCGTCGCTGGCGCGACGGTGCTTGCCGCAGCGTCGGCTTATCGCGCTTTCTTTGACCTGTTCGCCTACTTCGCGCAGTACGACGACACAGGTGCGATGCTCGCTCTTATCCAATGCTTCAATGAGCGCGGAGGCCTATACGGGGAGGTTTTCAGCGCGTATGGGCCGTTCTGTTCAGAATACTATTTGTTCGTCGGCCGGATCCTGAGCGTGCCTATAACTCACGATGGCCTCAGGTGGCTTGTTCTCGTGCTCTGGGTGGGGTGTTCACTCGCCGGCAGCGTGATCGCCTACCGGCTGACCCGCAGGATTTGGGTCGCCCTCCTAGTTCAGGCTCTTTCGTTCCACATGCTGCACGGCTTGATCGCCGAGCCGGGTCATCCGGTCAGCCTGGTGGCGGCCCTGGTTGCGGCACTCGCTCTCGTCCTGAATTCGCCACGCGGAAACAAACCGGGCCGCGTCCAAGCCATTCTCGCGGGGACCATTCTCGGAATGCTGTGTATGACCAAGATCAACCTTGGACTTTTCGCGGTGGCCGCGGCAGGAACCGCCTGGGTCTATTGTTCTCCGCGTGATGGATGGGGACGGGCCTTGCGGTGGATAGCTGCCTTTCTCTTTTGTTCCTTCGCCGTGGTGCTGGTGAAGCCGGTTTGGCCACCTGAAATACGGATCGTCTTTCTCACTGTCTTTCTTTGCACTCTCATGGCCGTGCTGGTTTCCGCGCCTGGAGGAAAAATGGAGTGGCGCGTGCTTGGCTGTTTCGGAGGCTGGGCCCTGGCCGCACTTTTGGCGAGTGTTGCGCTTAGCCTTTCTGGAGCACTCGTCAGCGGCACTGGATGGGCTGACCTATTGGACGGGTTGATCGTCGAGCCGATGACGCTCGGCGGCGCTCTCATTGTTCTGCCGGAGATGGGTCGCCAGGATGCGGTCATAGCATTGGCGTCATTCATAGTGGCCTGTGCCTGGCGGTTCTTCGCCCCCGCTTTCCCCCTTCTTCAGCAGCGGATAAGCCTCGTGTTGCGCCTAGTGTTCATGGGGTTGATTACGGCCTGGGCGATGGAACGGTGCACGCCGTGGACGGCGCTGGCGTTCCTGTGGATTGCAGCTCTGCCTCCTCTATCCGGAGCCGACCAGAACGAATCAGACGCGGATCGATTCGGCCGGTTATCTTTAGTGCTTCTAGCGGTGGGACAGTTGCTTGGGATCTATCCTGTTAGCGGCGCCCAGCTCGCCATTCCTTCCTACCTGGCTGCATTGTGTGTGATTCCAGTGCTGCACGCGTTGTTTCTGAATTTCGAAAGGGCGAACTTATTTCGACGTCACCCTTTACTGAAGTCTGCTGTGGCGATCGCTGTCTTCATCGGACCAAGTCTGCCGTTGGCGAAGGTGTATGCCGGGCACGTCCGGTTGCTTGCAGGCACCTATTCTAAGCGAACTCCGTTGGGCTTACCCGGAACAAACCTCCTTCGGATCGACCGTGCCGATGCCGCGACCTATCGATGCCTGGCTGAGAATTTGCGGAATTGCCGGCCTACCTTTGTATCTCTTCCCGCCCAGAACAGCCTCTACGTCTGGGCCGAGCGACCATTTCCCACCGGATTCAACGTCCCCCCAAACTTCGCCGTCCTTTCCACCGAGGAGCAGCGGAGGATCGTCGAGGTGGGACGTAAATGTAAGCCGCTGGCATTGATCCTCCATCAGAGCTTGTTGGACGACTTCTACGTTCGGGGACGTTATCAACCCAGCGGGCCGCTCATTGATTTTTGGAAAGAAGAATGCCGTCTCGCCGGTCACGTCAGAGGCTATGACTTCATGTCCTTGAAAAACGAGCCGGTGCCGACGCTGACCTACTGCGCCACCCTGGACGCAGACTCGCAACCTGGTGAGTCCAATCGAATCACAGTTACGCTTCCGCTTGGGTTTGGGAAAGTAACAACGGCGTCGGTCTTGGATCTCTCCGCGCCGGAGTCGCGGAAATCACCACTACGACTTGAGGAGCGCACTCGGACTCGTAACGAACCCATTGCGGGAGAATCTGTCCGGCAATTCGCCTTTGTGAATCCAGACCCGGCCAACCTGACACTTGGGACACAGGATGGATTTCTTGTTCAACTTTGGGACGAAACGGGTCAGCTGGTCGCAGACCTGCCATTCGCTCTGCTGCCGGAATAAGAGCAGGAGCACCTTCCAGTTAGAGTTCTCCATGCGATCGCGTATCACAGCAGGAATCGTCCGTAGGAAAAGCGATGAAAACCGCAAGATTTTGCTTCTGTTTCTTCTCGTAGTCTGACATACCCTCCGGCTTCCATGAATGACGATGTCACAGCGTTGATGGCCGACGTAAAGGCCAAGAACCCGTCGGAGCCGGAATTTCACCAGGCGGTCGTGGAGGTGGTGGAGTCGCTCTCGCTCGTGCTGGATCAACATCCGGAATATCGGAAGGCGAAAATCATCGAGCGAATCATTGAGCCCGAGCGCGTCATCATGTTCCGCGTTCCCTGGCAGGACGACCAGGGTGAGCTACAGGTGAACCGCGGGTTTCGCATTCAGATGAACAGCGCCATCGGCCCCTACAAGGGCGGCCTGCGTTTCCATCCCTCGGTCAATCTCGGCATCCTAAAATTCCTGGCTTTCGAGCAGGTCTTTAAGAACGCACTCACCACCCTGCCGATGGGCGGCGGCAAAGGCGGTTCCGACTTCGATCCGAAAGGCAAGAGCGACAGCGAAGTGATGCGTTTTTGCCAGGCGTTTATGTGCGAGCTGTTCCGGCACATTGGCCCGGACACCGATGTTCCCGCAGGCGATATCGGCGTCGGCGCGCGTGAAATCGGGTTCTTGTTCGGAATGTACAAGAGGCTCAGAAACGAATTCACGGGTGTGATGACCGGCAAAGGCCTGACCTGGGGCGGCTCGGTGATTCGCCCCGAGGCGACGGGCTACGGCGCGGTCTATTTCGCCGCTGAGATGCTCAAGACGCGCAAGGAAGAAATGAAGGGCAAGGTTTGTTTAGTGTCTGGAAGCGGAAACGTTTCGCAATACACGGTGGACAAACTCATCTCGCTGGGCGCGAAGGCGGTCACACTCTCGGATTCATCTGGCTACATCTATGACGAAGCGGGCATCGATCGCGAAAAGCTCGCCTTTGTCATGGACTTGAAGAACGAGCGCCGCGGCCGGATCGCCGAGTATGCCGACAAGTTCAAGGGCGCGGTGTTTACGGCTGTGGACCCGGCGGCCGATCACAATCCGCTTTGGGATCACAAGGCCCAATGCGCGTTTCCGAGTGCGACTCAGAACGAGATTAACGGGAAGGATGCGGCCAACCTCCTGCGAAACGGCGTCTATGTCGTCTCGGAAGGCGCCAACATGCCAACCACCATCGACGGCGTGAATCAGTTCCTGGAGGCGAAAATCCTATTCGGCCCGGGGAAGGCTGCGAACGCCGGCGGAGTGGCGACCTCCGGACTCGAGATGGCGCAAAACAGCATGCGCATCTCCTGGACGCGCGAAGAAGTCGACACGCGGCTTTTCAACATTATGCGGACGATCCACGAGAATTGCCATCGCACCGCCGAGAAGTACGGCACGCCCGGCAACTACGTCAACGGTGCCAACATCGCCGGCTTCCTCAAGGTCGCGAACGCGATGATGGACCAGGGGTTGGTGTAGGCCGGCCAGGATCTCGACCGACAAGCGGTTAAAGTGACTTACTCTTTTTCGGGTTAATTGTCCTCAACACCTTTTTTATTTCCACGTTGAACGTAGCGGGCTGCTCCAGACTGATTTCGCCTTGGTCCTTGGTCGAGAACCGTAATCCGAAACAGCCTCGAGGTAAGAAAGTCGTCAAATATCCAGGGAAAATTGGCGCGCGTCATCGGCAGCGCGCGATTACCTCCCGTCCACCGATTACCGGTGATGTTGGGAGCGCGGTCGTCAACCAACAAGACTGGTTGCTTGTCCGTGAGGTCTTCGACTCGCACTCGAGTCACTTGAATCGGTTGCTTGAGGACGAACGCGAATAAATAGGCGAGGCCAGGCCCGGACCGGAGTGGGCTCCCCTTTAGCCCGGCCACTTCGATTTTCATGACCTTGTTTTCTCGTGGCCGTGGTTGTGCAGCAAGACAGAGGTCGACGACGACAAATAGAGCTAGGAACAGAATAGCGGGTCGCATGTCCGCATAGTCACGGCCTCCAGAGCACCGAGCAAGAAAACATTCCGTGCGATTCCAAGCGTTATAGCCCCGTGGCGCTGAAGCGTAACGCCTCGCGCAGACGTTGGGGTAATTGAGGCAAATTGCGCCGCTCGATCAGATAGGTAATGACGCCGGCCAGTTCCTTGAAGATGTAGTTCTTGTTGACCGCGCCCTGGAGATACTGTTCGCCGCTGCTGCCACCGGTGCCGATCCTGGTTCCAATCATTCGCCGAACCATTTGGAGATGGCGATAGCGAAAATTTCCCAGTTGTTCGTCGATCTCGATCAAGGTGTTGAGGAGCGCAAAGGGAAGGCGGAAGAGAGGTTCGTCGCGATAGAGCATGATGAAGAGCGCGGCCCGGAGCGAGGCGGGCGAGAAGTCGCCGGCGCCAGTCTTGGAAAACGTTTCGTCGAACTTGCCCAACAGGTCCTCTTTATCATCACGATCGGAGAGACTGGCTTGGTAGAGCTTCCGATATCGGCTCCAGAAGCTGGACTGATCGGCGCCGGCCCCACCTGTCGGATCCGCGGGGCCGTTGCCTTCCCCCGTTGATTCATTCCAGAATGATTCCTCCAGGAAAGGCATCCTGACCAGCCATTGCTCGACCAATTGTAAGAGAGTAGTCGTCTTCTCAGCTTCGGCGATGACCTTGTAGTCACTTTCATTGAAGCCTCCCATCTCAGTGTGCTTGTAGTAATCGGGCCGGAAACGGTTCTCCATCCGCAAACCGAGCGTCGCCTCAATCTGGCGGAACTGGGTGCTTTGAAAGCCCGAGGCGCCCTCGAGCGAGGAACGGAAGTCGAGAAAATCCAGCGGGGTCATGGTTTCGAGGACATCGACCTGGTGGTTCAACAGCTTCCAGATTTCAACGATCCGCTTAAGGCGATGGACCACTACGTTCATGTCCGGGCCGTTGTCGTCGGCGGAAGGTTGCTGCAAGACTTCGCAGCAGGCCTGGAGCTCGTGGAGGATTTGCTTGAACCAGAGCTCGTAGGTTTGATGGACGATGATGAACAGCATCTCGTCATGGGCGTGGAGCTTGCCTTCGATCAGACTGAGCGGCGCCTGCAAGCCCAGGAGTTTTTCGACCGCGAGATAACTTCCGTAATAGGCCGGAGTCTTCGAGCTGTTAAACGGGCACTCCATCGCGGGAGTGTCGCGCATCGGCGCGGGGGAAGTCAATGGATTGGCGAATGACGAATGACGAAGTGCGAATGAGGGGAAAGAAGCTAGGTTTTGGAATGAGGGTCTGCAGATTTACACAGATTTCGCAGATCCGCGAGGGGCGTGCGAGGCCTTCTCGCGGGTTCAATTTTTCTCGATGACAAGCAGCAAAACGGGGTTCTTCGAGCGGAGATCACCGCTCAAAGCACGCGGCGCCGCGTATGAAACTATCACTTGAAGGCGTCAGTAAACTTTACTCCGGCAAAGTCTGGGGCCTGAAGGATTTCACCCTGGAAATTGGGCCGGGGATTCTTGGTTTGCTCGGGCCGAACGGGGCTGGGAAATCGACCCTCATGCGCATTCTGGCCACGATCACCAAACCAACCAATGGAACGGTGACATGGAACGGAGTCGACATCATCAAGTCGCCCAACCGGCTCCGAGCGGTCCTGGGTTATCTTCCGCAGGATTTCGGCGTCTATCCGAATCTGAACGCAGTTGAGTTCCTGGAATATCTGGCCGCGGCCAAAGGTCTTGGTCGAAAGACGGCCCGCCAGCGAATCCAGGAGCTTTTGGAAGTGGTCAACCTCGTTGAGGCCCGGAAGCGCCCGCTCGGCGGGTATTCCGGCGGAATGAAACAGCGCGTCGGCATTGCCCAGGCGCTTTTGAATGATCCCGAGCTGCTTATTGTGGACGAGCCAACCGCGGGCCTGGACCCGGAAGAACGGGTCCGCTTTCGCAATCTGCTTTCGGAACTCTCGGGCGAACGGATCGTGATCCTTTCCACCCACATTGTTTCCGATGTGGAAGCATGCGCGACACAGATCGCCCTGATCGCGCACGGCCATCTCGTTACTTGTGCCGCGCCGGAGGAACTGCTCCGATCGGTCGAAGGCAAAGTGTGGGAAAGAGTGGTTCCGAGCGCGGAACTCCCGGCCTTGCGCCAACAATACCTAACGAGCAGCACGATGCATCGGAGCGATGGAGTGCATCTGCGCATTGTGGCTGACGAAGGTCCCGGCGCCGGGGCGATCCCTCAGCCGGCTACGCTGGAAGACGCCTATCTCTATTGGATCTCCGGCAAGAGAGGAGATCGGGAATGAAAACCTGGCGCGTCCTTTATCACCTGGCGCGCGCTGACTTCCTCCAGAGGGCACGCAGTTACAGCTTCCTTATCACGCTGGGCATTACTCTCTACGTCGGTTACTTCTTTATTCCACCGAACCACTCCTCATATGCCACGATGGCCATTGGCAATCACCGTGGCCTTTATAACTCGGCTTATCTCGGCAGCCTCATGGCGCTCTTGATCTCGCCCTTTCTTTCGCTGGCCGGATTTTACCTGGTCAAGAATGCCCTCGATCGCGACATCCAGACGCGGGTGGGTCAGATCCTGGCCACGACCACTTTAAGCAAGCCGCTTTATACCGTTGGGAAAACAATCAGCAACTTCGCCGTGCTGGCGGTGATGGTCGCCGTCATGGGAGTGGCCGCGGTCGTTATGCAGTTCGTCCGGGGGGAAGATCCGACTCTCCATCTCGGGCAGCTGGTAATGCCTTTGCTCTTCATCTCGTTACCGGTCATGCTGGTTGTGGCCGCCCTGGCCATTCTTTTCGAGGCCATCCCCTGGCTGCGCGGCGGCCTCGGTAACGTCGTTTATTTTTTCGTGTGGATTAGTGCGCTGAGCGCCCCGATGACCCGCCTCGATAAGGGAGTGCATGGATCCTACAACGATCTTTTCGGGACAGGGGTGCTCATCCCATCCATCACGGCGGCATGTGAAGCCGCGTTTCCGGGTTCGAACAAGACTGGGCTCAACCTGGGAATCAACGTCAAAGAATCGGGCAAATATTGGGACCTGACCACCTTTCGATGGGAAGGACTGGATTGGACGAGGCCGATCATCGTCGGCCGGCTGGGCTGGCTCGGTGTCGGTCTGGGCCTGGCCCTTCTGGCTGCTGTCTTCTTTCGGCGCTTCGATCCCGCGCGCGAAGGTTCCAAGCGAGTACCCAAAGTCGTTCAGCCGCCAGCCCAACCGGAAGCGATCGAAGATCGCGTTATTCCTGAGCTGCTCCCGCACGCTCCGCTGCATCCGCTGACGACACCGCGGCGCTTCAGTTTTCCTTTCATGGTCCTGGCGGAACTGCGCCTCGCCCTCCACGGGATCAGCCTTTGGTGGTATCTGGTCGCGGCTGGCATCTTCGCGGCGGGTCTCTTCGCTCCTCTTTTTGTTTCCCGGGGTTTTCTAATTGCGGCGTGGATCTGGCCGCTCACCATTTGGAGCGCGATGGGAACGCGCGAAACGCGGTGGCGGGCCGATCAGTTGGTTTTTTCCACAGCGCATCCGTTGCGGCGTCAATTGCCGGCCTGCTGGCTGGCCGGCGTCCTCATAGCGCTCGTCACGGGGGGCGGCACTGGAATCCGTTTACTCGTGGCGGGGGAACAGCTTAGTCTCCTCGCCTGGATGGTCGGTGCGTTTTTTATTCCGACGATGGCCCTGGCGCTCGGCGTTTGGAGTGGGAGCAGCAAACTCTTCGAGGTGTTGTATCTCTTTCTCTGGTACCTGGGACCGGCGAATCACGTGGGCCCGATCGATTTCATGGGAGTGGTTGGCCCTCTGCTGCCCCCGCGCACGCCCGCTCTGTTTCTCGCCATCACGGCTGCGCTGGCGGCCTTCGCGATCGCGGGCCGCAAGCGTCAGCTCACGAATTAGCGATGCGTTTCTCAGCGAGAAAAATCGGGCCTGCTTTTCTGGCGTGCCTTGCCGCAGCCCTGGTGGCGCCGGTGTCTGGCCAGGAATCGATCACTGAGCGGATCGTCGTTGAGGCTGACCGGCTTCCAAACGCGGAATCGGGAGCGCCGTTCAGCATTCATGTGGTGAACGAGAACGATCTTCGCCGCGCGCCGCAGCTTCGGCTCGATGACATCCTTCGCGCACAGGTCCCGGGTTTCAGCCTCTTCCGGCGCAATAGCAGCCGGACCGCGAATCCGACCACGCAAGGCGTGACGCTGCGAAATTTCGGCCCGAGCGGCGCCGGCCGCACCCTCGTCCTGCTCGATGGCATTCCGATCAATGATCCGTTTGCGGGTTACGTTTTGTGGAGCCAGGTGCCGTCAGCCTCGATCGAATCGGTGCTCGTGAATTCCGGCGGCGGCGCGGGGCTCTTCGGGAATGCCGCGCTGGCGGGGACAATTTTTCTCGTCTCAGAACCGATGGTGGCGACCTCCGGTTCGGCGGAAGGATCGATCGGCAATGCCGAGACGTACGAAGTGTCGCTCGAAGGGACGGTTGTTCATCACGGGTTTGCCGCCGGCCTCTTCGCGGAACGGTTTTCGACGGGCGGTTACCCTGTGATTGCGCCGGGGCAACGCGGCCGGGTGGATACCGACGCGAGCGCAGAGTCCGATCTCTTCGATCTTCGAACCGAATGGCAGTTCGGCCAAAACAGTTCGCTCCGGCTCGAGGGCCGGCATTTCGAAGAGGAGCGCGGGAACGGCACCCTCTTCACCCACAACGAAAGCACCGGCAACGACATCAGCGCCGTCTTTACCCAGAAGTTTCCGGAGCAGAAAGGAGAACTGCGGCTCAGCGCCTACGGACAAACGCGGGAATTCAGCAGCACTTTCAGCTCGGTCAATGCCACGCGCACGGTCGAGACCCCGGCTCTGGACCAATTCGACGTCCCCGCCAACGCGGCCGGCGGCAGCATCGTCTGGAGCATGGCAGCCGGCGGCAATCACCAGCTTACGCTCGGCAGCGATGCGCGCTGGGTAGAGGGCGAAACCAACGAAGCGTTCCTTTGGAACGGCACGGAGTTCACCCGTCTGCGCCGCGCCGGCGGCGAGCAATTGTTTGCCGGCGTCTTTGCCGAAGACACGTGGTCGGTTTCGCCGAGCACGACCATCGTGGGCGGCTTCCGTTTCGATCATTGGGAGCTGTTCGATGGCTTACGCAAAGAAACAGTGCGCGCAACCGGCGCCGTCCTAACCGACACGCAGTTCACCGATCGCGCGGGCGACGAGATCAATGGCCGGATCGGTGCTCGGGTGAAACCAATCGATGCACTGGCGCTTCGCGGCGCCGTTTACACCGGCTTCCGCGTGCCGACTCTAAATGAGCTTTATCGACCCTTCCGGGTTGGCAACGACGTCACCAATCCAAATCCCGAGCTGAAACCGGAACATCTGCTCGGCGGTGAAGTCGCCGCGGAGTGGCAGGCGACCAAGACCTTTCGCCTGACGGGAACCGGGTTTCTCAATCGAATGGAAGATGCTGTCGGTAACGTCACCATCGGCCCGGGCCCCGGAGGCGGCGTGATTCGGCAGCGACAGAATATCGATCTGGTGATGGCGCCGGGCTTCGAAGCCACGGCCGAATGGCAGGTCGTGCCTTCGGTGCGGTTGAAGGGCAGCTACCTTTTCACCCATCCCACCATCGAGCAGGCCGCCGATCCGACGCTCGAGGGAAAACTGTTGGCGCAAACGCCCGAAAACGTTTTCACCGGCGGCGTCGAGTGGACGCCCACCGCAAAATGGGTGGTGACCACGCAACTTCGTTATTGCGACCGGCAATTTGAAGACGATCAAAACTCGCGCGTGCTCGCACCATTCACGACCTTCGACGCCGCCGTGATCTACCAATTCTCCGAGCGCGGCTCGGCCGCGATTCGAGTTGAGAATCTCTTCGATAAGCAGATTGAAACCGGCAAGTCGGCTGACGGACTGGTTTCGATCGGCGCGCCGCGGCTCTTCTCTTTTCAAATGCGCTGGCAGCTCTGAGGTGGATCGTGCGCTCCGTCGCGCGATGTTTGATAATCCCGGCTTCGCCAGCACTTTGCCATCGAGCGCGGAGCGCTCGATCCACCTAACCTTGCTCAGTCATTGGGCAAGACGTAGACATACCCGCATGAGCCGCCGCCTTTCTGTGATTCTTGCAAGTCTCGTCGCTTTGGCCGCGCTGTCAGTTCGGGCCGAATCGTCCTACGAGATTTACATCAGCAATGAGCGCTCGAATGATGTCACGGTGATCGATGGAGCGACTGACGCTGTTGTCGCGACATTCGCCGTGGGCAAACGGCCGCGCGGAATCCACCCCGCGCCGGATGGAAAGCGGATTTTCGTCGCCTTGAGCGGATCGCCGCGAATGGCGCCGGGCGTCGGACACCGAACGCGCGCCGGCGGACAAGGCGGCGGATGGTCTGGGCGTGATCGATCCAGTCGCGCGCAAGCTGATCGACCGCTGGCATGCCGGTTCCGATCCGGAGGAATTTGCCATCAGCAAAGATGGGAAATATGCGTTCATCGCAAACGAGGACGATGCGAGCGCGGTGATTGTCGATCTGAGCTCGGGTCAATCGCGTGGAAAGGTGAAGGTGTCGGAGGAACCGGAAGGGATGGGGGTGAATCCGGCGAATGGCGAAGTGTATGTAACGTGCGAAGAAAAAGGCGACGTCTTCGCAATCGCTCCCGGTGAACAGCGCGTCGTCGCCAGGATCGAGGTTGGGGGACGGCCCCGCTCGGTCGCTTTCCTGCCGGACGGCTCCCGTGCTTACGTCGCTTGTGAGAGCACCGGGTCCGTGGCCGTGATCGATACGAGTTCGCACAAGCTGCTAAGCAAGATTCAGTTACCGGAAGGTTCGTTGCCGATGGGCACCGCCGTTTCCGCGGATGGGAAGGAGTTGTTCGTTTCCACCGGCCGCCAGAACACCGTGGCCGTAATCGACACGAAGAAGAGTGAGGTGAGCGCAACAATTTCCGTGGGAACTCGGCCATGGGGAATCGCGCTCAGTCCGGATGGCTCGAAGCTCTATTCGGCTAATGGCGCGTCGGACGACGTCTCGGTCGTCGATGTAAAGACGCGCAAGGAATTGAAACGGATTAAAGTCGGCAGCGGTCCGTGGGGTGTAACGACTTTCGGCGCGGGCAAATAAGCTTCCTGCACGAGCAAACCAACTTTGTTTCCGCGCATCGCTCTCGCATTACTCTTCGCCATCCAGCTGATGGCGGATGGCAGCTTTACGAATGCTCAGGAGGCTACGGCTCGCGTCATCGTAACCGGGACGGCTGAATCGGAATCGCTGACCTCTCCTTCTGCCGAAAAGGCGGCGGAACAAAAGAACGAAATCCCGGGAGGTTTCACCCTGAGGACGCCGGAAGATATGGACCGTGGGCGGGCTTCGAACTTTGAAGATCTGCTGAAGCGAACTCCGGGACTTTATCTGCAAACGGACAACGGGACTGAAGTCACCAGAGTTTCAATTCGCGGATCGGGAATCTTGTCGGAGGACGAGCCGCTGGGAGTGCAGTTCATGCTCGACGGCCTCACCCTTAACCAGGGTGACGGCGAAGTGCTTCTGGAGGATTTCGATCTGGCCACGGTCAAATACGCCGAGGTGTTCCGGGGAGCCGATGCTTTCAAGTACGGCTCCATCACGCTCGGTGGCGCGATCAATCTCGTGACGATGACCGGCTATGACATCGATCCATTCCAGATCCGGCTCGAAGGCGGAAGCTTCGGTTATTTCCGTGGCCAGATCACCTTCGGCGGCGTGGCGGGGCGGTTTGATTACATCGGCTCGGTCATGGGCCGGTCGCGCGACGGGTTCCGCGAGCACAGCGGGGAAAACACGGAGCGGATCTTCGGCGACGTGGGATACAAGTTTAGCGACCACCTGGAAAACCGATTCTACGTCACCCTCGATCGCGTGGATCGCCAGTTACCGGGAGGATTGACCAAAGACGAACTGAACGACGATCCGCGGCAGGCGAACGAGGACGCGGTCGCGCAGGACTTCAACAAGAAATGGGAGTTCCTTCGGCTGGCCGACAAGATCAGCTATAGAAACAACGGCCACGAATTCGACGCGGGGCTGTTCTGGTTTCATCGCAACATCGAGGAACGCGGCTTTTTCGAGGAAGATTTTCGCGAAGGCATTACCGCGTTTTATTCCGACAACTACGGCCTCAACCTGAATTTCGTCACGCACGACGAACTGTTCGGCCGGCGGAATATTTTCACGATAGGCGCAAGCCCTCAGTTGGAAAACGAGGTCGCGCAGAACTTTGAGAATCTTGGCGGCCTTCGCGGACAAACCACCGCGCTGAACACTGGCATCTCAATCAACGCGCCGCTCTACCTCGAAAATCAGCATTATCTGACTGACAGATTTTCCCTCCTGCTCGGGAATGCAGGCGATCTACGCGCAGCGCCATTTCGAAGATAATTTCCTCACCGATGACCAGGGAGACCAGTCGCACGAGCAGAATTTCTACGGCTGGAATCCGAAGGCCGGCCTGATTTACGAGTTCGACAAGAAGAACCAGCTCTTCCCGAACTTCAGCCGGAAGCTGGCAGCCGCCCTCGTTCGACAACATGGTTGAATTCGAGGAAGGCGAAAACTCCAGCGTTGTTTACACGCCGCTTCACCCGCAGCGGGGGAAGACGCTGGAGCTGGGCACGCGTGGCGAGAACGGGCGGTTCGAGTGGGAACTGTCCCTTTACCGCACCTGGCTGCGAAACGAGCTGCTCGAACTGAACGACGCCAACGGAAACGAGATTGGAGCCGTCAATGTCGAACGCTCTTACCATCAGGGAATCGAAGCCGGCCTCGAGATCGAATTGTTGGATGCCGTTTTTTTCGAAAAGAAGAAGGACGAGGCCGGAGACCGGCTGACCTTCAGCCAAACTTACACCCTGAACGATTTTCATTTTGATGCCGATGCAGTCTATGGCGACAACCGCATCGCGGGCGTGCCGCAACACTTCTATGAAGCGGAACTGCTTTACGCAGACCGCGTCCGGCTTTTACGCCGGCCCAAATGTGCAGTGCAACTTCGCCCGTTATCCGGTCGACCAGGCCAACACGCTTTTCGCGGACTCCTACGCGCTGCTTGGATTCAAGATTGGATACCGGCCGAGAAAGGGCCTCTCGATTTTCCTCGAAGCAAAGAATCTAACCGACGAACGCTTTGCCTCCGCGGTCGATCCGATCGCGGATGCGCGGACCGGCGACGAGGCGCAGATTTTTCATCCCGGCGACGGCCGAGCTTTTTACGGCGGAGTCTCCTGGAGTTGGTGATCTGCCCGACTCGGCCAAGCGTCGGGACCAAGCGCCAGAGCCGAGATTGCGAAATCGTCAAAGGAGGCGCATTATTACGGGCACGATTTCGGGGGGTTCAAATCTATGAAGAAATATCTTTTTGCCATTTTCGCGATTGGTGTTGCCGGTTTGGGTTTGGGCTGCCATGAGTCCGGAGGTTCCTGAAGGGGCTTCCGTCAACGTCACCCAGCATCACAACAATCCCTCGCGTGACGGACTCTATATCGATCCCGCGTTCACCACGGCGGCGGCGGGCAGTCTGACGCGCGATCTCGGATTCAATGGCACGATCGTGGGCAATGTTTACGCCCAGCCACTTTATGTCGAGGGCGGTCCGAGCGGCCCCATGGTCATTGCGGCGACCGAATCGAATAATGTCTATGCGCTCAACGCCACCACCGGCGCGATAATCTGGCAGCGGAACCTCGGGACGGCAATCCCGCAAGGGAGTCTCCCCTGCGGCAACATTAATCCCGTTGGCATTACGGCCACGCCCGATCATTGACCTTGCCTCACGCACGCTTTTCCTTGACGCGGAGATAAGTGGGACTGGACACCAAATCTTCTCCCTGAATGTGGACACCGGGGCAACCAACTCCGGCTGGCCTGTGACCCTGAATACCGCCGTCTCGGGATTTGACTCATCGGTGCAAAGTTCACGAGCCGCGCTCGGCATAATGGGCAGCATCTTATATGTCCCGTACGGCGGCCGCTTCGGCGACTGCGGGAGCTATCGCGGCCGGCTCGTTGGAGTTCAAATGAATAATCCTGCCAGCATAATGAACTGGGCCACGATATCGTTGTTGTCCGGCGTCTGGGGGCCTGGCGGCGTGGCCAACGACGGCAGCAATCCGTTTGTTACGACCGGAAATGGCACCGGAGGAGTTACTTGGACTGGAAGCGAAGCAGTCATTCGCCTGCTTCCAGGTCCGAGCTTTAGTGGTGCAACCGCCGATTTTTGGGCTCCGACCAATTGGTCTAGTCTCGACGGCAGCGATACCGATCTTGGCGGCTCAGGTCCGATCCTTGTTGATGTACCCGGTGCTACGCCCTCCGCCCTGGTCGTTGCCTTGGGCAAGGACGGCAACGCCTATGTGCTGAACCGGAACAACCTCGGCGGAGTCAGCGCCCCGCTGGCCTCGTCGCATGTGGGAAGTGGCTCCATTATTCAGGCTGCGGCCACCTACCGGACAGCCACCAGCACCTACGTGGTCTTTCGCGCCAATAGCAGCACGCTCACATCGTTTCGCATTACCGCCACCAATCCTCCGACCATCGCGACTGGGTGGACGGTGAGTCAGACTGGACGTGGATCTCCTTTCGTAACTACCACCGACGGCACCAATAATATGATAGTGTGGGTGGTCGGCTCTGAGGGCGACCAGCGTTTGCATGGTTACGATGGCGATTCTGGCGTCCCCATTTACCACGGCGGCGGCACAAACGAACTGATGGTCGGCAACCGGAGATTCAATACCGCCATTGCGGCTCGCGGACGTATCTACGTCGCCGCTGACAACAAGGTCTATGCTTTTGGCGTGACTGGTGGTGCGACGCCAACTCCCAGTCCCACGCCGCCAGCGGCCACGCCTACGCCGACGTGCGTGCCGGGCAGTCAGGTGTTCAGCGCAACGCTGACCGGGACGCAAGAGGTGCCACCGACCGGGAGCACCGCCACAGGTTCGGGCATCGTCGTCCTAAACCAGGCGCAAACCATGATCACGGTAAATATGAATTTTGCCGGGTTGGCCGCGCCTGCGACCATGGCCCACATTCATGCTCCAGGTGCCGTGGGAGTGATTGCGCCGGTCATCAGTTAATTTTCCTGGTTTTCCGGCGGCTACTTCCGGGACCTATTCGATGAGTTTTGCCGTCACGCCGACTCAGGTTTCGCAATTGCAGGGTGGCCTGGCCTACCTGAACATCCATAACGCGACCTTCTCGAGTGGCGAGATTCGAGGGCAGCTTACGCTTTTCGGCTGCCCGCCCGTATCGACACCGACACCGACACCAACGCCGACGGTTACACCTCCAGCCACACCGACGATTCCGCCGACTGCCACGCCTACCGCGACGCCAACGATAGCCCCTAGCGCCACCCCCACGGCATCACCTTCATTAACGCCGGCGGTCAGCGCCACGCCTTCGCCAACGCCGGGACAGGCCGTGAACCTCTCGACCCGCATGTTTATCCAAGCCGGCGACAACGCTGGCATCGGCGGCTTCATTATCTCAGGCAGCGCTCCGAAGCATGTGCTCGTCCGAGTCATAGGACCTTCGCTCACCCAATTCGGTGTGACCAACGCGTTGGCTGACCCGGTGCTCGAACTGCACGGGCCGGACCCATTTGCCACGATCAACAACGACAACTGGCAGGACGATCCCGCGCAGGCAGCGGCGATTTTGGCCACAGGCCTCGCCCCGAGCAATAATCTCGAGTCAGCCATTGACGTGACCTTGAATCCTGGCGCCTACACTGCGGTCGCCCGAGGGAAAAACAACACCACGGGAGTCGGCTTGATCGAAGTTTTCGATCTGAGTCCGGCCGTGCCGGCGAAGCTGGCCAATATCAGCACGCGGGCTTTCGTTAATACGGGCAATGACATCGTGATCGCCGGCTTCATCCTGGGCGGCGGCAGCGGCAATGACAGAATCATCGCTCGCGGAATCGGGCCGAGCCTGACTGCCTTTGGCGTCCCTAACGCACTGGCCAATCCGACGCTGGAGTTGCGCGACAACAACGGAGCGCTCTTGCTCTCGAACAACGACTGGCAGGATGACAATGCTCAAGCCGCGGAACTGATCGCCGCTGGTCTGGCTCCGACCAATCCCTTGGAGTCTGGCATAGCGTCAACATTACCGCCGGGCCTTTACACCGCACTGCTCGCAGGTTTCAACAACGCCACCGGTGTCGGCGTCGTCGAAGTTTACGACCGCGGCGCGCCGTAAGGTCACCGAAAATTTTAATCGGTAGTTAAGCTCCGACCCTCATCGGAGTGGATTGCAGGGGATCGAATCTCATGAAGAAATATCTCTTTACCATTCTCTCGGTCGGTGTTGCCGGTTTGTGTTTTGCCGCCTTCCATCCGGAAGCCCCAACGGGCACTTCTGTCAACGTCACCCAGCATCACAACAATCCTTCGCGCGATGGCCTTTATATTGATCCCGCGTTCACCATGGCGGCGGCTGCCAATTTGACGCGCGACCTAAGCTTTAACGGCACCATTGTGGGCAATGTCTATTCCCAACCGCTCTATGTCGAGGGCGGACCAAGCGGGCCAGTAGTAATCGTCGCGACGGAGTCGAACAACGTGTATGCCCTTAAAGTTTCTGATGGCCTGCCTCTCTGGCAGCGCAATGTCGGTACACCGGCTACAAGCATGGGCAACATTTCTCCGTGTGGAATTACGGGAACACCAGTGGTCGACCTGGCGTCACGTTCGCTCTTTTTCGATGCGGTGATCGCCGGTCCGAACAATCTGATTTTCTCCTTGAACGTTGACACGGGCGCGACCAATCCCGGGTGGCCGGTGGATGTGAACGCCAGGATATCCGGCTTTAACTCACAGCGTCAAAGCCAGCGCTCCGCGTTAGGTATCCTGGGCGGCATCGTTTACGTTCCGTACGGTGGATATTTTGGCGATGCCACGCCTTATTTCGGGCGCGTCCTCGGCGTGCAGATCATCGATCCGGCCGCCACCATAGGTTCCTTTGCCACGACATCGTCGCGGGCGGGAATATGGGCCCCAGGAGGCATCGCCAGCGATGGGACCAATCTTTTCGTAACCACCGGCAACGGTGCCGGAGGAGTCACGTGGGCTGGAAGTGAAGCCGTCATTCGCCTTCTCCCAGGCCCGAGCTTTACCAACTCGACCACCGACTACTGGGCGCCCACCAACTGGGCTGCGCTTGATAGCAGTGATGCCGATCTGGGTGGTTCGGGCCCTGTCCTCGTGGATGTGCCTGGGGCCGCACCGTCCGCCCTGGTGGCCCAATACGGCAAGGATGACAACGTCTATTTGCTCAATCGCAACAATCTTGGCGGAGTCAGTGCGCCACTATCAACCGTGAACATTGGCGGAAGCGGCATTCAGGCCGGTGCAGCCTATCGAACCGCCACAGCCACCTATGTGGTTTTTCGTCCTACTACGAATACGCTGACGGCTCTGCGCATTACGGCGACCAATCCGCCCGCGCTCCAGAGCGCCTGGAGTGTAAGCTCGAGCGGGCGCGGCTCACCGTTTATTACCTCCACCGATGGCACGAACAACGTCATCGTCTGGGCGGTTGGTTCGGGGGGCGACTCACGCCTGCACGGCCACAATGGTGACACGGGCGCGGTGGTCTTCAACGGTGGCGGGGCTAACGAACTGATGACTGGCACGCGCGGTTACAATACCGCAGCCATCGCCGCTCGCGGGCGAATCTACGTCGCTAACGATAACAAAGTCTTCGCCTTTAACGTGCCGGCTGGAGGCACGACACCCACGCCGACCCCAACCGTGACTCCCCCCGCTACACCTACGGTCACGCCGCCTCCTACGCCCACTCCTACACCTCCCTCGCCGACGCCAACACCGACTGCGACGGTCGCGCCAACGGCATCACCTACGCCTTCAACCAACCCAACGCCGGTCTCACCTTCACCTACACCGCCTTGTGTCCGGTTCGTTATCACGCTTAACGGAGCGCGAGTAGTCCCGCCCACCGCATCGGCAGCGACTGGCACGGGGGTCATCGAGGTCAACACCGTCGCCAACACGTTGACCTACAATATCACCTTCTCGGGCCTGAGCTCGGCTGAGACAATGGCCCACATCCACGGCTTCGGCGGAACGGGCCAGAACGCACCTATCATCCACACCCTGCCCCTGGGCAGCCCGAAGATCGGTGTCTTCAACTACTCGGAAGCGCAGGAGTTCTTTATCCTCAACAATCTCAGCTATGTGGACATCCACTCGGTCAATTTCCCCGACGGCGAGATCCGGGGCCAGATTTCGGGACCGACTACTCCATGCGCAACTCCAACACCGACGGCAACCGCCACAGCTACCCCGAGCCCAACAGCTACAGCCAGCGCTACTATCGCCCCGACACCATCGCCGACTTTATCTCCGGGGATAACCCCGTCGCCAACCCCGACCGCCACAGCTACCGCGACTATTGCGCCGACACCATCGCCAACCCTATCTCCAGGGATAACCCCGTCGCCGACTCCAACAGCAACAGCGACTGCTACGGCCGCACCCACGGCAACGCCGGGGCAGGCCGTGAATCTCTCTACGCGCATGTTCGTTCAGGCCGGCGACAACGCTGGCATCGGTGGTTTCATTATCTCAGGGACCGCTCCGAAACATGTCCTCGTCCGAGTCATTGGACCTTCCCTGACCCAATTCGGTGTTACGAATGCGTTGGCTGACCCAACCTTGGAAGTGCACGGGCCCGCTCCTTTTGCGACGATTAACAACGACAACTGGCAGAGACGATCCCGTCCAGGCCGCGGCCATTTCGGCCACGGGTCTGGCCCCGAGCAACAATCTCGAGTCGGCTATTGATGCGACCTTGAATCCGGGCGCCTACACTGCCGTCGCCCGAGGGAAGAACAACGCTACCGGAGTCGGCTTGATTGAAGTGTTCGACCTGAGTCAGGCCGTGCTGGCGAAGCTGGCCAATATCAGCACGCGGGCCTTCGTCAACACGGGTAACGACATCGTGATCGCCGGCTTCATTCTGGGTGGTAACAGCGGCAATGACAGAATCGTCGTGCGTGGGATCGGGCCGAGCCTGACTGCGTTTGGTGTGCCGAACGCTCTGGCGAATCCAACGCTGGAGCTGCGCGACAACAACGGAGCGCTGCTGGTCGCGAACAACGATTGGCAGGATGATTCTGGTCAAGCCGCTGAACTGATCGCCGCGGGTCTGGCGCCGACCAATCCCTTGGAGTCTGGAATCGCGTCAGCGCTACCGCCGGGCCTTTACACCGCCCTGCTCGCAGGCTTCAACAACGCCACCGGTGTCGGTGTGGTCGAAGTCTACGATCGCGGGGCGCCGTAGCGTTCAATCGATTCTCTCCTGTAGCCGGGGTCGCCGACCCCGGTGGCAGCTGGCAATCGGCGTAAAAAGTGCTCTCTTCTCAATAGACTTCGCCTCGAGGACCGGGGTGTTCCGGCGATGGAATCGACGGCGCTTTCTGACCAGACGGCAACGAGGACCAGACACCACATGAACCCTCCACACCACCTCTTGCGACTGATCGGAGCCGGCGCGTTCTCTCTCCTCCTGGCCGGGACTCCGCTGCCCGCGGCAACTCTTCCCCCCGGTTTCACGGAGGTCCAGGTTACCTCCGGATTGACCAACGCCACGGCCATGGCCTTCTCGCCTGACGGCCGGCTCTTTGTCTGCCAGCAAGATGGATCCCTGCGCGTTATCAGCGGCGGGGTTCTACTCCCGACTCCGTTTACCACCGTCCCCACCACCGCCTTTGGTGAGCGCGGACTCCTGGGAGTCACTTTCGACCCGAATTTCTCCACCAACCGGTTTCTTTACGTTTACTACACCGCCGCCACTCCAGTAACGCACAATCGCGTCAGCCGCTTTACCGCGAGAATCGCGGATCCCAATATCGCGGAGCCCGGGAGCGAAGTGGCTATCCTCGACCTGGATAATCTGAGTGGCGCCAGCAATCACAATGGCGGCGCGCTCCATTTTGGGCCGGACGGCAAACTTTACGTGGCGGTCGGAGAGAACGCGGACCCAGCCAACTCTCAATCGTTGTCTAACCGGCTCGGCAAGATCCTGCGCGTCAACGCGGATGGAACCATTCCCGCCGACAATCCTTCGACCTTTCCCGGAATCACTGGCGCCCCCACAGGTCTTAACCGGGCGATTTGGGCGGTGGGTCTGAGAAATCCCTATACCTTCGCGTTCCAGCCGGGCACGGGCCGCTTTTTCATCAATGACGTTGGAGCAGGTACCTTCGAGGAGATCAACGACGGTATCGCCGCCTCAAACTATGGATGGAGCTTTTGCGAAGGGGCGTGCACGCCGCCGAATGGAAACTTTCGGGATCCGTTGTTTCAATATGATCACAACATCGGCCCCACGGGCGGGTGCGCGATTGTCGGCGGGGCCTTTTACAATCCTCCGGTCATCCAATTCCCGCCCAGCTATGTCGGTAAGTATTTCTTCGGAGACCTTTGTAGTGGCTGGATCCGGGTCATGGATCCGTCCAACAACACGGCCAGTGACTTCGCCACGGACATTGCTACGCCGGTCGATGTGCAAATCGGCCCTGAAGGGAGTCTCTACTATCTCTTTCGTGGCGGCACTGGAGAAGTCTGGAAGGTCAACGCGATAAATCCGACTACGCCCACGCCAACACCCGCTACACCGACACCAACTCCGAGTGCGACCTCCACTCCCACGCCTGCTACTCCCACTCCCACGCCTACGGTTACGCCCACACCTACGCCTTCTGTCACCCCGGCGCCCGCGGCGCAGGCCCTCAACCTCTCGACGCGGCTGCTGGTTCAGGCTGGTGATAACGTTGGTATCGCTGGCTTCATCATTACTGGGACTGCCCCTAAGCATCTGCTTCTCCGAGCTCTTGGACCTACGCTGACGGTCGAGTTCGATAGACTGGCCGATCCAGTCTTGGAATTGCATCGTCCGGGCGCAGCCACGATCACGAACGACAATTGGAGAGACGACCCTGTGCAGGAAGTCGCGATCCTGGCCACCGGCCTCGAGCCAAACAATAACCTCGAATCGGCGATTGATGTAACGTTAAATCCCGGGGCTTACACGGCAGTTATCAGGGGCAGGAATAACACAGGAGTGGGCGTGGTGGAAATTTACGATCTGAGTCAGGCCGTGTTAGCGAAGCTGGCCAATCTCAGTACGCGGGCGTTTGTCAGCACGGGAGGGGACATCGTGATCGCCGGTTTCATCCTGGGCGGGCAGACCGGCAATGACAGGGTCGTCGTGCGCGGGATCGGACCGAGCCTTACTGCTTTGGGTGTGACTAACGCGCTCGCCAATCCCACGCTGGAGTTGCGCGGCAGCAACGGAGATCTTCTGTTTGCGAATAACGACTGGCAGGATGACCCCGGTCAAGCCGCGGAGTTGACCGCCGCTGATCTGGCGCCGACAAACTCGCTCGAGTCGGGCATCGCCGCGACGCTGCCGCCGGGCCAGTACACGGCGCCGCTCGCCGGATTGAACAATGGTACTGGGGTTGGCCTGGTTGAAGTCTACGACCGCGGAAGACCGTAGCCCCGAAGCAACAAGGGGTTTCGACAATGAAGAACGGACGTGTTTCTGACGAAGGAGTAACGAGGCCGGGTCGCTTATTTCGCCTTTTGGCGTTCTATCTTTTCCTACACGCCCTTTCGCTCGACGCCGCAATTCTGCCTGCCGGTTTTGCCGAGGCACAGTATGGGAGCACGCTCAGCCCCGGCGCTCCCACGGCGATGGCCTTTTCGCCGGACGGTCGTCTCTTTATCTGCCTGCAGGGGGGACAACTCCGCATCATAAAGAATGGCGCCTTGTTGCCGGCGCCGTTCGTTTCGCTCACGGTCGATTCAGACGGCGAGCGGGGACTCCTGGGAGTGACTTTCGATCCAAATTTTTCCGCCAACCAGTTTGTCTATGTCTATTACACTGTCCCGGGAGCCCATAATCGCGTTAGCCGTTTCACCGCCAACGGCGACGTGGCCGCTGCTGGGAGTGAAGCCATTATTCTCGAGCTTGAAAATCTGACTAGCGCGACCAATCACAACGGCGGCGCGATCCACTTTGGCCCGGACGGCAAGCTCTACATTGGGGTAGGAGAGAACGCGAACGCTTCGAATGCGCAAACGTTGGGTAATCGCCTTGGTAAGATTCTGCGGATCAATGCCGATGGCTCTATCCCGGCGGATAACCCTTTCTTCAACACGGCTACCGGCGGGAATCGAGCCATCTGGGCGCTGGGGTTAAGGAATCCTTATACCTTTGCTTTCCGGCCCGGGACTGGCCGCATGTTCATCAATGACGTCGGACAAAGCACCTTCGAAGAGATTAACGATGGCATCGCCGGATCAAACTATGGGTGGAGCATTTGCGAAGGGGCCTGTTCACCGCCTAACGCAAACTTGCGAGACCCGTTATTTCAATACGGGCATGGCACCGGCAACACGACCGGATGTGCCATTGTCGGCGGCGCGTTTTACGATCCGCCGGTCCACCAATTCCCCGCCAGCTATCTCGGCAAGTATTTCTTCGCGGACCTTTGCAGCGGTTGGATTCGGGTGATGGATCCCACTAATAACACCGCGAGCGGGTTCGCCACCGGCCTTTCCACGCCGGTCGATCTGCAAATCGGCCCCGACGATCGTCATGGGCGGGATTATCGGCGCGGGAATTTTCGTCAACCCGTCGGTGGTCGCCCGGCAGGTGCACACGCCCACGCTTGTGCTCGGCGCGTGGCTCATCGGTGGCGTGATCGCTTTGATCGGCGCCTTTGTTTACGCGGAGCTGGCCGTGCTCCAGCCGCGGGTGGGCGGACAATATGCCTACTTGCGCGAGGCCTATCATCCGATCATCGCCTTCCTTTATGGCTGGACCTTGTTGCTCGTCGTCCAGACGGGTGGCATGGCCGGGGCCGCGATAATTTTCGGCCGCTACTTCCGTGAGTTATCCGGGCTGGCCATCCCGGAGCAAGTCGTTGCGGTCGTGACCCTGGGCGTCCTTACCCTGATCAATTGTTTCGGGATCCGATCGGGAAGCAATGTCCAGAGCGCGTTGATGCTGATGAAGCTTGCGGCGATCGCGCTCTTAATCGGCGTCGGTTGGTTCGTAGCCAGTCCCGCCGCTACCGAAGTAACCCTGAGTGTTGCGGCCCCTGGAAACGAAGGCTGGCCGGCAGGGCTGGCGGCGGCCATGGTGCCCGTCCTTTTTGCTTATGGCGGATGGCAAACAGCTACGTTCGTGAGCGGCGAGATGCGGAATCCAAGGCGGAACCTGCCGCGCGGGCTCTTCATCGGAGTCGCTGGCGTTATTCTCCTCTATCTCCTGGTGACCTATGTCTGCATGCGTGTGCTAGGTATCGCGGGCCTGGCCAACACAACCGTCCCGGCGTCCGACGTTATGCGCCACGCCTTGGGCGACCGCGGCGCAAAGGTCATCGCATGCGGGATCGCGCTCTCCACCGTCGGTTTTCTCAGTCAGAGTATTCTCACTGCGCCACGAGTTTATTACGCGATGGCGCGTGACGGCGTTTTCTTTCAGGCGGTAGGCCGCCTCAACCCAAGAACGCGGGTGCCGGTTATCGCGATTATCCTGCAGGGGGTCTGGGCGGCAGTCGTCGCCATGACCGGTCGATACGAACAGATCCTTAACTATGTTGTGACGATCGACGTGCTCTTCTTTGGCCTAACCGGTGCATCGCTTCTGATCTTTCGTGCCCGGGCTCGCCGGGACGGAACGGAAAAGGCGCAAGGCGATCTGGTCCGGGTGCCGTTGCATCCGTTTACGACCTGGTTGTTCGTGCTGGCCTGCTGGGGCGTGGCGATTAGCACGCTCGTGCGGTTTCCGCAAAACGCCGGCATCGGTGTTGCGATTCTTGGCCTCGGAGTTCTGGTCTATCGGTTCTGGGCGGTGCCACGGTCTACCGGGCCGTGAAGCTCCAAAGCGCACCGGGAGGCGGAAATTCCAATTCCCAAACCGCAAATCCAGGGAATGATCAATCGCCGAAAATCCCAATGGGATTGGAGCGGCTGCCTTTGAATTGAAGTCTTGGGATTTCCTTGGGTTTTGGGAATTGGGATTTCGGCTTCGCCCATCCGTCTGTTAGCCTGCGGCGATGAACGTTAAACGACTGATTCTCGCCATCCTCGCGGGCTGGCTTCTAATCTTCGCGGCGGACATCGTGGTCCACCACTTTTGGTTGAAGCCGGATTACCAGGCGACGAAATCAATCTGGCGATCGGACGCCGAAATCGAGACACGCCTTCACTGGATGTTTGTCGCGCAACTTCTCGGTGTCGCGACGTTCGTGATGGTTTGGGCGAAAGGATTTGCCGGCGGCAGTATTGGAACAGGGGTGGTGTTTGGTCTGCTGATGGGGTTGTTTCAGTCCATCTGGGTGCTGGCGAATTACGTGATGATTCCGCTCCCGGGAGATCTCGCGATAAAATGGTTCATCGGGAGCGTGGCGCAGGCGGTGTTATTGGGCATCGCAACGTCTCTCGTCTATAAGCCCGCGGCGGCGACCGATTCCTAGGTAGGCACATCGCGGCGCGGCGTCTGCCTTTGAGCAACTCGACGGCTGCGGGGCGTAAGCTCCAAATCCCAAAACCCAAGTCCCGGGCAATTACCAATCACCAAAATTCTAATGGAGATCGGACCAGCGTATTTTTGAAAATTGAGGCTTTGGGATTTCCTTGGGCTTTGGGAATTGGGCTTTAGATCGAGCCATCCGCGAACGAAAAACGGCGGCGACCTTTCGATCGCCGCCGCGTGTTTCTCCCCAGTCAAACTGCCGTTATTTTTTCTCGGCGTCGTGCATTTCCTGCATCGCCTTGTGCATGTCTTCGTGCGCCTTTTTCATCGCATCGAATTTTTCCTGCTGCGGCGCCGTGAGCAGCGGACGGATCTGCGCCCCCGCGTTCTCCATGATCGCCCGCATCTTCTCCATCGCTTCCTGATGGATGGCGGCGATCTGCGGCTTTGTTTGATCGACGATGGGCTGCACCCTGGCCTTTTGCTCCGCGGTGAGGTCTAATTTCTCGCTCAAATGCTCGAGCGGATTTCCCATGTGATGCATCTTCGGGCCCGGGCCGTGTTCGCCAGCCTGGAGATAAGTGAGACCGCCGAGCGCCAACGCGCCAGCAGCCATGAGAGTGATAAGTTTTCGTGTCATTGTTTTGTTTGTTCCTTGTTTTGAGCGCAATCAAAGCGCCTCTTTCATGGATGGATGACAGGAACGGGAAGAGCGTGGTTACAAGTTTCTTTCGGAAACAGACCCGGCCGTCACGAAAAGCCATTTATTCTGTAACCTCGGAGCGCGCGGCGCTGTCTACCTGTGCAGTGTGGACTTCCTTTGCTTTACATGGCTGATGATCGCGTCTTACGGGAGCTGGTGGCCGCGGCTCTGCGGCAGGATGATGACGCGGCGCGTGAATTGGTCCGGGCTCTTTACCCGCTCGTGGCAAAACTGGTCCATGCGCATCGGCCCGCCCGTAGCGCCGAGGAGGATCTTTGCCAGATGATTTTCATCAAGATCATGCAGAAACTGTCTCAATTTTCCGGCAAGGCGCCGCTCGAGCATTGGGTCTCGCGCATCGCGATCAATACCTGCATCAACCAGATCGAAGCCGAGAAAGCGCGACCGGAACTGCGCGAGGCCGATCTGAGCGAAGAGCAAGCGGCGGTGGTCCGGAACATGGCCTCAACCAGCGACGAACTGGCTCCCGACCAGCGCTTTGCCTCGCGCGAGCTGGTCGAGCATCTTATGCTGGCCCTCAAACCGGCCGAGCGTCTCGTGATCGATCTCCTTTACTTGCAGCAGCGTTCCGTGGCGGAAATCCAGGAGATTGCCGGATGGAGCAGCGCGCTCGTGAAGGTGCGCGCTTTCCGGGCGCGGCAGAAGATGAAGAAACAAATGTCGATTATCTCGGCGAGGGAAAACAAATGAAAGAACCTGGCGCTGACTTGGATCGTCTCCTGCGTTCGGCGGCGCAGGCAAGGGAGCCGGCTGCCCCGGAAGCGCCATACGGTTTCGAGACTCGTGTGGTCGCGTTATGGCGCGCCAGCCAGGCGCCACCGGAGGATGTCGCCGATCTCGCTCGATTCCTGCGCCGGACTGGCGTAATCGCTCTGGCCGTGCTCGTCCTGGCCAGCGCCGCCGCGTATCAGCAATTCAGGGACAATGCCGAGCGGGCCTTCCCTCAAGATAACGAATACGCGATCGCTGATTCCGCGATCCAGACGGAGTTTTCGCAATGAACAACGCGCTGAAATGGAAGCTGGCCTTCGCGTTCCTCCTTGTCTTCATCGCTGGGATTACCACAGGCGGCTTGCTCAGCACGCACCATATCAAACGGCATTTTCTCGGCCCGCCGCATTCCGGCGATGTTTCGGGCAGAATGCGGGAGCATTTGCAACAGGCGTTGGACTTGACTCCCGAGCAGGCGGAAAAAATTGCGCCAATCGTCGATGCGACATCCGCCAAGCTGGAGGCGATCCGGGTTGAGACCGCGGAACGTGTGCGCAAGGTGATGGAAGATTCGAAGAACGAGATCGCGCCGCAGTTGACTCCCGAGCAGCAGAAGAAATTACAAGAGCTGAAACAGAGACATATCAGAATTTTGAAGCATCACGGCTTCGGCCCGCCGCCACCCGACAGCCCGCATCCGTAGTCCTAGCCGCCATCGGTTTCTCGGCGCGGATCATTACGCGAGCTGATTCTTTCCCCTCATGCTCTTGATCTTGCTCCTGATCATGATCCTGGGTTGAGGCGCCGCCGTCCGGAAAGATCATGAGCAAGATCAGGATCAGGAGCAGGAGAACTACTTCTAGTCTGGAAATGACTAATCCGGCGGTGTTATCCTCGCTCCCGCATCTTGAAAAACTTTCTTCGGCTCAACGCGAGCCTGCTTTACTGGGTCCTGGTCGCGCCGTTTAAGGGGCAGCTCTTTAAGTTATCAGCCGTCTTCCGGCAAATGGTCTTCATCGGCGTGCGGGCGACGCCGATGGTTGCGCTCACGGCGTTCAGTGTCGGCGTGACCCTGGCCATGCAGGCCGCCAATTCGTTGAAACAACTCGGCGCCGAAATTTACGTTCCCGATCTGGTCATGGTCACGCTCCTGCGGGAGATGGGTCCGGTCTTGATCGCGGTGATCGTGATCGGCCGCAGCGGTTCCGCCGTCGCCGCGGAGTTGGGCACGATGAAAGTGTCCGAGGAAATCGAGGCCCTGGAAGTGATGGCGATTAATCCGATCAGCTATCTGATCGTGCCGCGCTTCCTCGCGATGCTGGTCATGCTGCCGGCCCTCACCATTCTGGGAAATTACATTGGCGTTCTCGGCGGTTGGGCCGTCTGCCGATTTCGCCCTCGATTTCAATACGGCTGGTTACGTTCTGCGCGCGCTCGAGAGCGCCAATACCTGGGATTTGTATTCGGGCATGATCAAGAGCGCGGTCTTCGCCTGGATCATTATCACGATCGCCTGCAACGCCGGTCTCCATGTGGAAGGCGGCGCCGAAGGTGTCGGCCAGGCGACAACCGCCGCGGTCGTGCAGGGGCTCCTGGCCATGCTCGTCACGAACGCCATCCTCACCGCGGTCTTTTTCTTCGGCGCATGAATCCGGAAACAGAGCCCGTCGTGGAAGTCACGAATTTGACCCGAAAATTCGGGAACGAACGGTGATCGACAATCTCTCTTTCACCATCCATCGCGGCGAAACGATGGTCATCATGGGAGGCAGCGGTTGCGGCAAGAGCACCCTGCTGCGCCACATCATCGGCGTGATTAAGCCAACGGCGGGTTCCGTAAAAATATTCGGCGAGGAAATTACCACGATGAACGATCGGGAGATCGCCGATGTCCGGCGGCGTTTCGGGATGTTGTTCCAATCGGGCGCGCTCCTTGCCTCGCTCACGGTGGGCGAGAACGTGGCCCTGCCTCTCTTGCATCACACCAACATGTCGGCCGAGGAGGTCCAGGACATCGTGACCCAAAAACTGCAGATGGTCGGGTTAAACGGCTTCGAGAATCTTAAGCCGGCGGAAATCAGCGGCGGGATGCGAAAGCGCGTCGGGCTGGCCCGGGCTTTGGCCCTCGATCCCGAGCTGCTCTTCAGCGACGAACCAACCTCGGGGCTCGATCCGATCATGACCGCCGTGGTGGACAAGCTCACCCTCGAGCTTACGGATGGAAGCAACCTGACGGCCGTGGTCGTGACCCACGACATGACGAGTGCGTTTCGCATCGCCACGCGCATGATTATGCTCGGACGCGGCCGGATTATTGCGCAAGGTACTCCGGACGAAATTCGGACGAGCCCGGATCCCGAAGTGCAGCAGTTTATTAACGGCGAACCCGACGGTCCCATGCCTTTGAGCCTTTCTCAGGATGATCATGCGCAACATCCCCACGTGAAGGCGCGCCCGCTCGTTTCGGCCCGGCACCGCTTTCGTCATAAGCTTCCATGAAACGAAATCTCTCCGATTACTTCGTCGCCCTTTCTGTGATCGCGTGCAGCGCAATCCTCCTCGCGGCGCTGACCGTCGCGCTTTCCGGCTACCGCTTGAAGAAACCGGCGCGGACACTGCAAATCGATTACGAAGACGTTACCGGAGTTAAGGTGCATTCGGAAGTTCGTTATGCCGGCGCGCCCGCTGGGCGCGTCATTGCGATGCGCCACTTGAGTGCCGCGCAACGCGAGTCTGGGGCGAACAAGAGAAATGCCGTGCGCGTGACGGTCAGCCTGGACGACAACATTCCGCCGTTGCCCGCCGATGTGACGGCGACGCTCAGCGCCGATACTTTGCTCGCGCCGAAGTTTGTCGCGCTCTCGGCGGGACGCCCGGCGGTGAAACGCTGGCGGACAACGCCACCATCGAAGGCCATCCATCCTACGGGATCGAACAAATCACGGCGGCCGCCGGGCCGCTCTTCGAGAACGCGAACAAGCTGATCGACAACCTCAATGGCACGGTCACGAATCTGGACGGCACGGTGACCAGTGTGAAGAATGAGCTGGGACAATTCCTGCCAAAATTCTCACCGCTGCTCGACACCGTGCAAGACAGACATGGACGAACTCAAAAAAATTATCCTCGGTCTCGATACCGTGGAAAAAAACGCAAATACGGTTTTCGATACGGCCGGCAAGTTCATCGGTAGCACCGACAAGCAACTCCAGGAGCAAATGAGGGAGCTGCGGGTGATCCTGCTGAACTTAAAAGTAGTCAGCACGCACGCCAAGGCGCTGACCGAGGCTTTGGGTGAAAAGCCCAACCGGCTGATCTTCAGCGGCAAGGCAAACACGCTGACGCCTGAGGCAGAGATCCTCAAAAGTCAGAAGCCGTTGCCCGCGAAGAAGCCATAGGCCGGCGCGATCGCTCCTAATTGATCTTGATTAGCTCGATGTCGAAGACCAGGTCGCCATAAATGGGTCCTTGTCCCTTGTAGGCGAGAGATTCCGGGATCCAGAATCGCGTCTTCTCGCCTTCAACCATCAACTGAACGCCTTCGGTCCAACCAGGAATCACTCTGTTGAGAGGAAACGTCGTCGGCTCGCCGCGCGAGACTGAGCTATCGAACATCTTGCCGTCCGTCGTCCACCCAGAATAATGAACCGTCACCGAACTAGTCTCGGCCGGATGACGTGTGCCGCTGCCCGGTTTCACGACTTGATAATATAGGCCACTCCTAGTGCGCCGGGCGGCCGTAGGAGGCGCCTTAAAATCCGTCGGCGTTTGCGACGGCGGTTCGGTGAACGAAATCAACTTTACGTCGAACACGAGCGTGCCCTGCGGCCGCCCCTCCTTGCCTTTGTAGGCAAGCGCTTCGGGAATCCAAAACCGGCGTGTCTCACCCGCCACCATCAGTTGAACGCCTTCCGTCCAGCCCGCGATGACTTTGTCGAGCGGGAATGTCGCGGGCTTTCCGGTGGTCAGAGAGCTGTCGAACATCTTGCCGTCGGTCGTCCACCCCGTGTAGTCCACCGTGACGCGAGCGGTCCTGGCTGGATGCGTCTTGCCGGTTCCGGCTTCGATGACCTTCGAGACCAGGCCCGAGGCCGCCTTTTCCGCATCGGCCGGGGCCTCGGCGACATCTGCGGGCGTGGGAATAATCCTCGTCTTTTGGGCGGACGCGAGCGCCGCGATAAATACGAAAGCCAGAGCGATGGTTCTTGTCAGCATGAGTCTTCAAAACCAATAAATGAAAACGCCCGGAATCATAGGTGGAATTGGTCCCGGAATCGACCATCACGTCCGCTTACTTTGTGATTGCCGGGGTGGCCGCTTTCGCCTAGCAGTGAGCCAACTTTGCGACGAAAGGAAACTTTATGGGCACAGGACTGATCGTAATTGGCCTCATCGTAGGGCTTGGCTTCTTTTTGGTGCTGTTCGCCGTCGGCATTTATAACGCGCTGGTGACGCTGCGGAACCGATACAAGAACGCCTACGCGCAGATCGACGTGCAGCTTAAGCGGCGCTACGACCTCATCCCGAACCTGGTTGAGACCGCCAAGGGTTATCTCTCGCACGAGCGCGGAACACTCGAAGCGGTCATCGCCGCGCGAAATGCCGCGGCTACCGCCAATACCCGGGCCGCCCAGAATCCCGGCGACGTCTCCGCGATGAAGGATCTCTCGGGCGCCGAGAACGCCTTGACCGGAACGCTGGGCCGGTTGTTTGCGATCGCGGAAGCGTATCCCGATCTCAAAGCGAACACGACGATGATGACCTTGATGGAAGAGCTCACTTCCACGGAGAACAAGGTGTCGTTCGCCCGCCAGGCTTACAACGATTCAGTCATGGCCTACAACACGCGCCGCGAAGTTTTCCCCTCCAATATTTTTGCCGGCATGTTTAATTTCGCGCCGGCCGAATTGTTCGTCATCGAGGCGCCCGAACAAAAGGAAGCGCCGAAAGTAAAATTCTAGTTTCGAAGTCGGCTCGCAAGATCGCGAGCTGCGCGCGGCGTTGTCATGGATTTCTTCGAACGTCAGGACAAAGCCCGGCGCAAGACCAAGCTGCTGGTCTTCTACTTTATCGTCGCGATTTGCTTGCTGATCCTGTCCGCCTACGCCGCCGTCCTGGCGATTTTCGGGCGCGGCGAAACCTACAATTCCATTGGGGAAGCTTCTTTCACCCTCTGGCAGCCCGCTCTGTTTCTCTGGAGCACGCTCGGGACCCTGATCGTCGTGGGGACTGGGAGCGCGTTTAAAACGGTCGAACTCTCGAAAGGCGGCAGCGCGGTCGCGCAGATGTTGGACGGACGCCTGATTAATTCCAACACGGTCGAGGCCAACGAGCGCAAGCTCTTGAACGTGGTGGAAGAGATGTCGATCGCCTCCGGCATCCCTGTGCCACAAGTTTATCTCCTGGAGAACGAAGACGGCATTAACGCATTTGCCGCCGGTCATTCCACGAGCGATGCCGCCATCGGCGTCACGCGCGGAGGCATGCAGAGGCTTTCGCGCGATCAACTCCAGGGCGTCATCGGCCACGAGTTCAGCCACATTTTGAACGGCGACATGCGGCTGAATCTGCGTCTCATGGGCCTGATCTTCGGGATCCTTTGCCTGACCGTGGTCGGGCGGGTCCTGCTCCAGACGCGCGGGAAGAAGAACCCGCTGCCTTTGCTTGGGCTGGCATTGATCGTCATTGGTGGAATCGGCGTGCTCTTTGGCCGTCTCATCCAGGCCGCCGTCAGCCGCCAGCGAGAATTTCTGGCCGACGCCGCTTCCGTCCAATTTACCCGCAATCCCGACGGACTGGCCGGCGCCCTGAAAAAAATCGGCGGGCTATCGAGCGGTTCGAAGCTGGAAACTCCGCACGCCCAGGAAGCCAGCCACCTGTTTTTCGCGAACGGGTTGCGGATCGCCGCCAGCGGTTTGATGGCGACGCATCCGCCTTTGGAAGAACGCATTCGCGCTCTGGATCCGGCGTTCGATGGAAAATTTCCGGAGGTTACCCCGTTCATCGCCGAACCGCCGCCCGCGATTCCGCTGACCGAATCGCCCCGCTCTCAGCCTCCTCCGATTCCGCTCGCGGAGCCACGCCGCTCGCAGCCGCCTCCGCTTCCGCCGCCTCTTCCCGTTTACCCGCAATCCGCCACGGGGGTCGGCATCATTGGAACGGTCGTCTCTGCCGCCGCCGTTCTTCCGGATATCGGTCGTCCCACCACCCGCCATCTCCAATACGCGGCCGATTTGCGGCAATCCCTCCCGGAGACGCTAAAATCCGCCGCGCGTGATCCGCTCGGCGCGAGCGTCCTCATCTACGCGCTTCTGCTCAGCCACGATCCCGTCGCGCGTGAAAAGCAAATCGCCGACCTGGCGGCTGCGACTTCCGATCCGACCGTTAACGAGACGCTCAATCTCTGGCCCGAAACCCAAAACGTAGCCGTGGAGACGAAGATCCCGCTCGTCGATCTCGCCTTGCCCGCTTTGCGCCAACTATCCCCCGCGCAATTTCATGAATTCCGGGCCGCTGTCTGCGCCCTGGTCGAGAGCGACCGCCAGCTCGATCTCTTCGAATACATGCTGCAAAAAATTGTTCTTCGCCATCTGGAGCCGAATTTCGTTCCTACACCGAAAAAGGTGACGCAGTACTACGATCTGAAGCCCCTGGCGGCGGACTGCGGCATCCTCTTGTCCGCGATGGCTTACGCCGGCCAGGAAGACCTCGCTCAGGGTGAAGCCGCCTTCGCCCGCGGCGCGCAGCTGCTTAGTCGCATCGCAAAAAATGAAATCCCATTTCTCCCAAAGGTGGATTGCGATCTGCCGCGGCTGGACGCCGCGCTCGAGCGCCTCGCGCTGGCCGTTCCCCAGATCAAGAAGAACGTCCTCAACGCCTGCGCCGAAACTGTCGCCGCCGACGGAATCCTGCAGGGTTCCGAAGCCGAGCTGCTCCGCGCCATCGCCGATTCCCTCGATTGCCCGATCCCGCCCTTTATTCCCACCCCCTCCGTGTGACGAAGTGACCAGAGAATGCAAAGCGAGAAATAGCAGCCAGCGCGGACCGAGTGGCCAAACCTATTCAGCCCGCAATGCTTCGATCGGATCGACCAGGCTGGCGCGCCGGGCCGGTAGATAGCAGGCCACGGAAGCCACGACGGCGAGCATTATTAGAGCGCCGATGAGAGCAGCCGCGTCGAGCGATCCGACTCCGTAAAGCACGCTGCTCAGGGCGCGGCTGGCGGCGAAAGCCCCCAATAATCCGGCGGCGAGACCGATCGCGATGAGGGCAATGCCTTGTCCGAGGATGAGGCGCAGGACATCGGCCCGGCTGGCGCCGAGTGCGAAGCGGATTCCCATCTCACGGGTGCGCTGCGTGGTGCTCAGCGCCATCACGCCATAAATGCCCACACTGGCCAGGACCAGAGCGAGGCCGGCGAACGCGCCGAGTAGCGTCATGGTCAGACGTCGCGTCGCCAAACTCGACGCGATGTTCTCGTCCATGGTCGCGATGGAGCCAATCGGCAAGGTCGGATCGAGCGCCTGGACCTCGCGGCGCACGGCGCCGACCAGAGCTTTTGGATTTCCGCCAGGCACGCGCAGCATCAGCGTGTTGCCGCTGATGGGGCTTTGTTGGTGGGAAAAATACATGTGCACGAAGCCGAGCTTTTCCACGTTGTCCTCGCCGGGCGCTTCGTTCCGCGTGCGTGCGACCACGCCCACGATGGTGAGTGGCGGCCCCTTCGGTTCGGCTGCGGGATCGTCGCCCTCTTCCCGACGCTGATTATCATCGATGTTCAGGCCAATCGGATCCCGGCCCGGAAAGTAACGCTCCGCAAACGTCTGGTCGATAATGACCGATCGCGAGCGCGACTTGTCGGGTGTTTCCTGCGGACCGAAGGCCCGTCCGCGGATAATCGGTATCTTCATCACCTTGAAGTAATCAGTTGAGACGAAATTGACCTCGGCCGATGGCTCCTTGCCCGGCTCGGCCCGGGGAGTTCCGGTGATGTGAAATAGCTGTCCCATTCGTTGTCATCGAACGGGATGTTCACCCCGACGGCGGCCGCCTCGACGCCGGGCAAACCACTGACACGCTCAAGGAGTTGGTCGTAAAAGCCGCGGACCTTATCGTCGTCAAAAACCCGGTTCCCCTTTTCGTCGATCTTGTCGTGACCGGCCTGCGGCAGATCGATCGCCGCGAGCAGAATGTTATGCGGGTCGAAATTAAGGGGCTCATTTTGCGCCCGCCAGAAGCTCTTCAGGGTCAACCCCGCGGTCGCGAGCAGGACGACAGCGAGCGCGACTTGCGTGACGACCAGAGTCGATCGCGCGCGTTGCCGGGCCGCGCCGCCGCTGCCCCCGCGTGTTCCCGCTTCATGCAGAACCAGGGAAAGTTCCTCTGTGTTTGAGATACGCCACGCCGGCCAAATTCCGGCCAGGATGCCGGCCACGAGCGCGACGATGCCGGTAAAGATCAACGCCGTCATGTCGATGCGCGTTTCCTGGAAGCGTGGGATGTTCCGGGGTGAGAGCGCGACGATCGTGTCGAGGCTCCAGACTGCGAGGATCATCCCGGCGGCCGCGCCAAGGATTGCCAGCAGAGTGCTTTCGGTCAGGAGTTGACGCGCCAACGCCCACCGGCTCGCACCCAAGGCGGCTCGCACCGCCAGTTCCTTGAGCCGAGCGAGGGCTCGCGCAAGTTGCAGATTGGCGACATTCGCGCAGGCAATGAGGAGGACGCAGCCGACCGCGCCCAGGAGGAGATGAAGATTGTGCCGGTATTCGCCGACCGCTGCTTCCAGCAGAAGCTGCATGGACACGCGACGCGTCGTGTTCGTCTCGGGGTATTGCTTCTCGAGTGCGACCGCGATGGTGTCGAGGTCAGCCTTCGCCTGTGTCAAAGGCACGCCCGGTTTGAGTCGTCCGAGACAGCTGAAGCCCGGGTGATTTCCGCGTTGAATCACATCGCTGTTTTTCCTGAGATCCGCCAGCGGCAGCCAGATTTGTGACAAGCGCGGGAATTTCACTTTCTCCGGGACAACGCCGACGATCTCACGCACCAGGCCGTCGACCACCACTTGCTGGCCGAGAACTGAGGTCGACTTCCCGAAGCGCGTCCGCCAGATCGTTTCGCCGATGAGCACGACTGGTGCGCTGCCGGGCTGATCATCGGCCTCCGTCAGATCGCGACCGATCAGCGGCTTGACCTCGAGGATCGAGAGATAGTTATAGGTCACGCGCGCGCCGTTCACCCGATCCGGGGCCGCGTCTCCGCCAGCCGTTAGCGCGAAGTTCACAGCTTCCCGCCTAACGAGGGCGATATCGCTGAAGCTGCGCTGGCCCGCGCGCCAGTCGAGATAGTTCGGGTAACTGACCGAGCCACTCGGGAAGGTGGAAGTGCTTTCGCGCAGGAGGACCAGGCGGTCCGGGTCCGGAAAGGGCAAGGGTCGCAGCAGCACCGCGTTGACCACGCTGAAGATCGCGGTGTTCGCCCCGATGCCGAGGCCGAGGACGAGGATGGCGATGACGGAAAAGGCGGGCGCCTTCAGCAGCGTCCGAAGCGCGAAACGGATCTCGTGAAATAAGGTTTGCATGAAGATTAAGTTGTTAGGTCATTCGGCCCGCAAGGCGACGATGGGATCAACGCGAGTCGCGCGGCGGGCCGGCAGCCACGCGGCGATGAAGGCGACAACGGAGACGAGCAGGACAATGCCGATGAATGTCACGGGATCCGACGCGCCGACGCCGTAGAGAAGGCTGTTCAATAAGCGGGTGGCGGCCAAGGCACCGATTAGTCCCACCACCAGGCTGATGGCCACAATCGCCATGGCCTGCCCGACGACGAGGCGAAAGATCGAGCTCTTCCCCGCGCCGAGAGCGATGCGGATGCCGATCTCACTCGTCCGCTGCGAAACGGAATAAGCCATCACGCCGTAAATCCCGATCGCGGTGAGCAACAAGGCGGTGCCCGCAAAAATCGAAAGCAACATGGCGTTGAAGCGCGGTCGGGCGAGCGCCCGGGAGAGGTATTCCTCAAAAACCCGGACGCGGACCAGCGGGATATTGCGGTCGAGCGCGGCAAGTTCGGAACGGACCGCCGAGGTAATTCCCGCGGGATTGGAGACATTCGTGCGCGCCACGATCGACATTGAATCCATCGGCATTTGGGAGGCCGACATGTACACTTCCGGGGTAAATTCCATGTCGAGCGTGCGGTGCTTCACGTTGCCGACGACCCCAACAATGGTGCGCATGAGGGACTTCTCGTCGCCGACAGTCCAACCTGGGTTGATCCGCTTGCCCACCGCGTTTTGACCCGGAAAAAATTTCTGGGCGAATTGTTCGTTCACGACCACAACCGGCAGAGACTTGAGCTGGTCCGTCTCCTCGAAGCCGCGGCCCTGCCGGACGGGAACTCCCATGGTCTTGAAATAATCCGGACCCACGATCCGCATGGGGCTCGACGGTTGTTGTCCTTCGGGCGCCGGCCGTTCCTCAATGTCGAAGGAACTGACGTTGTTGCTTCCGCTCAGAGGAAGCGGCCAAACCACCGTCACGGATTCGACTCCGGGAATCGAGCGCAAGCGGGGCATGAGCTGGTCGAAAAACGCGATGAGGTTCTCCGGTTTGGGATAAGCGGCCACGGGAAGTCCGATCCGGGCCGTGAAGAGCCGCTCGGTCCGCATCCCGGTCTGGACGCGACCGAGGCGGGCGAAGCTCTGAATCAACAGGCTGGCGCAAATGAGCAGGATTAGCGCGAGCGCCACCTCGGTCATGACCAGGGCATTGCGCGCCCGATGTTTTCCTTCCACTCCGCCGGCGCCCCGCGCACCGGATTTCAGGGCGGTGTTCAGATCGACATGAGAAGCCTGCCAGGCGGGAACGAGGCCAAAAATAATACCGGTCCCGAGCGACAGGAGAAGGGTGAAACCGAGCACCACTCCATCCAGCCGAATCGAACTCACGCGCGGAATATTCTGCGGCACGGCTGCCACGAGGGCCTCGGTTCCCCATTGGGCGATGACCAACCCGAGCAACCCGCCGAATCCCGCCAGAAGCACGCTCTCCGTGAGCAATTGCCGAATGATCCGTCCACGGCTGGCGCCGAGAGCCGCGCGCAGAGCAATCTCTTTTCCGCGGACGGATGCGCGCGCGAGCATGAGGTTGGCGACATTGGCGTTGGCGATCAGCAGCAAACACGCGACCGCGCCGAACAAGACGTAAAGCGCGGTTCGGACATCGCCCACCATTTCATCCCGGAGGGGCTGCGACCCGGCGGTGGTTTTGGTATTGGTCTCCGGGTATTTTTTTTCCAGGGCCGCTGCGATCGTCCGCAGTTCCGCGTTCGCCTGGGCGAGCGGCACCCCCGTTTTTACGCGGGCGATTCCCTGCATCCCATGATTACCTCGCTGCTGCGTATTAGGCATACTGCCGTCGGAAGACGACGCATCCTCAGCCGTGCTGGTGTAAAGCTCGATGGAATCGGTCTGGATGGGGAATTGGAAACCGTGGGGCATCACACCGATCACCGTGTGGGGAAGGCCGTCCAGCATGAGGACACGGCCAATCACATCGTCAGCCCGATTGAAATGGCTCTGCCAGAATCCGTCACTCAGGACAACCTTGAGGCCGCCGGGCCCGCCACCAGCCTGCTCGTCCGCCCGCGCGAAACCGCGACCAAGGATCGGCTTGATGCCGAGCACATCGAAGAACTCCCCGCTCACCTTTAGACCGCGCACGCTTTGCGCTTCCTTTTCGTCCACCAGCGCGAGGGTGCGGTCCCGATAAACCGCCATGTTCGAAAAGCTGCGATTTTGATCGCGGAAATCGAAGAAGTCCGGAAAGCACAAGGAGTAGAGCCGGGGAGGCGAGATGGTCTCGGCCGGATTGATACCACCCACGGCCACAAGTTCCTCGGGCGCAGGGAAGGGCAGCGGTTTTAAGAGGACCGCATTGACCACGCTGAAGATGGCGGTGTTGGCGCCGATCCCCAGCGCGAGCGTGAGCACTGCGACCAGGGTGAAGCCGGGATGCTTGATCAGCTGGCGTATTCCGTAGCGAATGTCGGTCATCATAATGTCTTCCTGTAGCGGCGGTCTGTGACTGCCGAACTTCTTTGTATTTGCGCGCGCTCCGTGAAAGCGTTTCGGCGGTGATAGACCGCCGCTACAGAAGCGCTAAGCAATCGAGGGCTCATTCGGCGCGTAAAGCGATGATTGGATCGACCCGCGTGGCCCGCCGCGCGGGCAGCCACGCCGCGATGAACGCGACGGCGGAGACGAGCAGCACGATGGCGACAAACGTGACCGGATCGGAAGCGCCGACTCCAAAGAGCAGGCTGTTCAACAGACGGGTGGCGGCGAAAGCACCCGCCAGGCCGACGACCAGACTGATGCCGACGAGCGTCATCGCCTGTCCAACGATGAGGCGGAAAATGGAATTCTTACCCGCGCCCAGCGCAATCCGGATTCCGATCTCGTTCGTTCGCTGAGAAACCGAATAGGCCATCACGCCATATATTCCGATCGCGGTCAGCAATAGCGCGGTCCCCGCGAAAATCGACAGACAGCAGGGTGTTAAACCGCGCTCGGGCCAGCGAGCGCGAGATGTATTCGTCGAAGACGCGCACGCTGGTCAGCGGAATCGTCGCATCCATGGCTGACAGCTCTTTCCGAAGCGAATTGGTGAGCGTATTCGGATTTGAGACGCTCGTCCGGATCACGAGCGACATGATGCTGAATGGTATTTGCGATCGCGGCAAATACATCTCAGGCGAATCCTCTAACTTCAGCGAGAGATGCTTCACATTCCCGACTACGCCCACGATCTCGCGCATCTTTTCTCCGGTTTCATCGGCGGCGAAGCCCGGCATGATCCGTTTTCCGACCACGTTCTTGCCGGGGAAGAACTTCTGGACGAATCGCTCGTTTACAATCACGACCGGGGTCGATTCGAAGCGATCTCTCTCATCGAAGATCCGGCCCTCACGGACGGGGATGCCCATGGTTTTGAAATAGTCAGTCGCGATGAGACGGACTGGCGCGGCCTGGCGCTGACCTTCTGGTAACGGGGCCTCCTCAACATCGAACGAAGTCACCATGTTACTCCCGCTCAAGGGAAGCGGGACGATGGTGCTGGCGGACTCAACCCCTGGAAGCGCGCGGACCCGGTCCAGGAATTGGTCAAAGAATTGGGTGATATTTTCGTTCTTTGGATAGGCGGTCTCGGGCACAGCAATCCGCGCGGTGAGCAACCGTTCGGTCCGCAAACCAGGCTGGACCCGCCCGAGCCGCGCGAAGCTTTGGATCAGGAGTCCAGCGGAAATGAGCAGAATGAGCGCGAGCGCAACCTCCGCCATGATGAGCGCGTTGCGGACCCGGCCTTTGCCTTCGCCGCCGCCGCCGGTACGGGAGCCCGATTTCAGCGAGCTGTTCAGATCGACGTGGGAAGCCTGCCAGGCGGGGACGAGTCCAAAGATCACGCCGGTTGTGAGCGAGACGAGCAGGGTGAACCCGAGCACCGCCGCATCGAGTTGAATGGTGCCAATGCGTGGAATGTTCTGCGGCACAGTCTTGATCAGCGCTTCAGTTCCCCATTGGGCCAGGAGCATTCCGAACCCGCCGCCGAGCGCGGAGAGCAGCAAGCTTTCGGTGAGCAATTGCCGGATGATCCGGGCGCGGCTGGCGCCCATCGCGGCGCGTAATGCGATCTCTTTCCCGCGGGCGGAGGCGCGCGCGAGCAGGAGATTCGCGACGTTCGCGTTTGCGATCAACAGGACACAGACGACGGCGCCAAAAAGGACGTACAACGCTGTGCGGACATCGCCGATCATGTCCTCCCGGAGCGGTTTCGTTAAGACGCCGAAATGCGTGTTCGAATCCGGATATTCTTTTGCCAGCGCGGTCGCGATGGCGGAGAGGTCGGATTGAACCTGTGACACTGTCACGCCCGGTTTCATGCGGGCCACGGCTTCCATGCTGTGGTTGCCTCGCTGTTTCGTCTGCGGAGTAGAATTATCCGCGGTGCCCGCGTCTTCGGCGATCGAAACGTAGAGATTGGGCGGCTCCGTTTGGATCGGGAATTGAAAGCCAGCCGGCATTACGCCAAGGACCGTGTGACTGCCGCCGGTCGAGCGTGAGAGTTTTACCGAGCACATTCGAATCGCCGGCAAAATGTTTCTGCCAGAACTCGTGGCTGATGACAACCTTGAAGCCGCCGGGGCCGCCGCCCGCCTGCTCGTCATCGCGCCCAAAGACCCGGCCCATCTTCGGCTTGATGCCGAGGACATCGAAAAATTCCGCGCTCACTTTCACTCCGGGCAGGCTGATGGCGCCTTCATCGCTCGTCAGGGCAAAGGACAGATCCCGATAGACCGCCGCGCTTGCGAGGGTTCGGTTTTGGTCGCGATAGTCGAAGAAGTCCGGGTAGGAGAGCGAATTCAGGTCAGTCTGCGACTTCTGGCGCGTGTCGGTCATGCCGACGGCGATGAGCTGATCGGGCGCGGGAAAGGGCAGCGGTTTGAGAAGGACCGCGTTGACCACGCTGAAAATGGCGGTGTTCGCGCCAATCCCGAGCGCGAGCGTGAGGACGGCGATGATGGTGAAGGCCGGATGTTTCCAGAGTTGGCGTAAGCCGTAGCGAAGGTCGTTTAGCATAGGTTTTTTCTGTAGCGGCGGTCTATGACCGCCGAAGTTGTTTGCACTTGTCGGCGCTCTTCAAAAAGATCCCGGCGGTCATAAACCGCCGCTACAGGCGTGGGCGCTTGCGGTTTCATTCTGTCCGCAAAGCTTCCATGGGGTTAACACGACTGGCGCGACGGGCCGGGATCACAGCGGCGATGGCGGCGGTAGCAGCGAGAAGGAGACAGGCGATGCCGTAGCTGGTGAGGTCGTTGCCGCTGATGCCGAATAGTGAGGCGCGCAACACGCGGGATACAATAAGAGCGCCGCCGATCCCGGCGACGAGCCCGATCGCCACCGCGCGAAGGCCCTGCCCAAGGACGAGACGGAGAACAGAACGGGGAGTCGCGCCCAAAGCCATGCGAATTCCAATCTCTCGCGTGCGTTGCGCGACACCGTAGGCGATCGCGCCATACAATCCCGCCGCGGCCAGCGCGAGCGCGACGACCGAGAAAAATCCGAGCAGCCATCCGCGCAGCCGTTGTTGCCAGAGGGAGTTGGTCACCTCATCGCCGAGCGAAACAAAGTTGAAGACGCCGACTTCCGGGGCGGTCGCCGCGATTTCTTTTCGAAGCGCCGGAGCAAGGCTCAGCGGCTTGATCCCTGCGCGAACTCGGACAAGAAAATGCATCTGCTTCCAGGCCAGTTGCAGTGCTCGGTTTGTAGAGGTCCGGACCAGGCTCGGCTCCGAGCGCCTGGTGGCGCACGTCGCCCACGACGCCGATAACCGTCATCCAATCCGGGTTCGGCGCCGCCTTCCGGCTTGCCGAGCTTTAAACGCTTCCCGATCGCGTCTGCGCTCGGCCAGAGGCGCGTCGCCAGCCTCTCACTGATCAGGCAGACATCTTCCGCCTCCAGTTTGTCGCGCTCGTCGAAGACTCGACCGCTGCACGAGTGGGATCCTGACGGTCTCGAAAATAGTCGGAGCTCACAGTCTGGAAGTTTGCGCGCGGGTTGCGGCTTTGTTCGTCGACAGATTGATGTTCGGCGGTGAACTCCGCGCGATTCCAGGGGCGTTGCGGCACGAAAGGCGGACTGTTGTTCGCCGCGACTGCTTCGACTCCCGGCATCCCTCTGATGCGCTGAAGCAAGCGCGTGAACCGATCCACCCGTGCCTGAGCAGGCTCGTCGCTGTTGTAAGTCGGGTTGACTTCCATCATCAAAACATTGCGCGCGTCGAACCCGGGATTGACCTCCTTCAATTTGAGCATGCTGCGCAGGACCAGGCTGGCGCCGACGAGCAGGACGATCGAAACGGCCACCTGCGCCACCGTAAGGATCTCGCGCCAACGCGCGCCGGCTCCAGTGCCGCCCATGTTGCCACCGGCGGCCTTCAATGATTGCGAAATGCCGACGCGAGCGGCCTGCCACGCCGGCAAAGAACCCGCGAGCAAAGCGGTGATGAAGGAAACAACGACCGTGAAAATGAGGACGCTCGCGTTCAGATCGATCGTGATCCAAAACGGCAGCTCGATCGGAATCGACAGGGCGACGACGTCGACGAGCCAGAAAGCCAGGATGACGCCGGCCGCGCTTCCGACGAGGGCGAGCAACGCACTTTCCGTGAGGACCTGCCGCGCGAGCCGCCAACGGCTGGCGCCGAGCGCGGCTCGAACGGAGAGTTCGCGTTCGCTGCGTCGTGGCGCGCGCCAGCAAAAGCTGGCTCACGTTCGCGCACGCGATCAGAAGCACGCCGCCGCAGGAGGCCAGGAGGAGGACCAGAGAGAAACGCACGTCGCCGGCAAATGATCGCGCAATGGAATCACCGCGGCGCCGATCTCTTTGTTGGTGTCGGGATATTGCAACGCGAGGCGCTCGGCGATAAGCGCCATCTCGGCCTGCGCTTGTTGCGTCGTGACACCCGGTTTCAACCGGCCGATCGCCTGATCCGCGCGCCAGGAACGGTTGTCGTTCATTCCGAAAACGGAAGCCATCGGGACCCAGAGATCGGTCTGGGACGGGAAACGGAAACCGGCCGGCATCACGCCGACGATCGTGCGCGGCGTACCGTCGAGGCGCACATCGCGGCCGATGATGGAGGGATTGCCGCCGAATGATCTCTGCCAAAGTCGCTCGCTGATAAGCATGACTTTCGGCGCGCCTTTTTCGTCATCAGCGGCGGTGAGGTTGCGGCCCAACTACGGGCTGCACCCCGAGGAGATGTGAAAAGGTTCGCGGTCGTAAAGGTCGTCTTGAGCGTCTCGGTCGCGCCGCTGCCGGGCTCGAGATTTCCGTTCCAACGCAGATTGAAAAACGCCAAGTCGGAAAAGCTGCGGCTTTGCTTTTGCCAATCGACGAAGTCGAGATAGTTCACTCCGAGATCGCTGCCGGTGCGTGTGCTCCGCGACTGGAGCATGACCAGTTTCTCCGGCTCGGCATACGGCAGCGGGCGCAGCAGGAATGCGTAGATCACCGCGAACATTGCGGTCGTCGCGCCGATGCCGAGGGCGAGCGCGAAAATCGCCGTCGCGCTAAAGCTCGGCGATTTGATCAGCTGGCGGAAGGCGTAACGAACGTCGGTCATCATACTGAACTTATTCCGCGCGGAGCGCCTCGATCGGATTCACTTTCGTGGCGCGATTCGCCGGGAAAAAGCAAGCCACCAGCGCGACGGCCGCAAGCAAGAGGGTGATCGCGGCGAGCGTGAGCGGATCAGACGCGCTGGTGTTAAAGAGCATTGATCCCATGGCGCGGGAAGCGGCGAGCGTCGCGGCGAGCCCGATCAACAGTCCAAGGCCGATGAGTTTTCCGCCCTGGGTCAGGACGAGACGCAGCACGTCCCGCTGTTGGGCGCCGAGCGCCATGCGAATGCCGAATTCGCCCGTACGTTGCACGACGTTGTAAGCCATTACGCCATAAATTCCGACACGCGGCAATGACGAGCGCGACACCCGAGAAAACGCTCAGGAGCGTCATCGCGAAACGCTGGCGGGCGATGCTGTCGGCCATGATTTCCTCCAACGGACGAATGATGCCGATCGGCTGATCTTTATCGATCGCGTAAACGGTCGGGCGTAACGCGCCGAGCAGCGCGGCCGGCGAGCCGTTCGTGCGCACGACGAGGTTGACGGACGAGAAAGGAACCTGCGCGAACGGCTCGTAGGATTGGGCGCTGGTGGCCTTGTCGACGCCGTATTGCTTGATGTCGCCGACGATGCCGACGATTTCGCGCCAGGCATCGGGCCCGTTGGTGATGTTAATCCGTTTGCCGATCGGATCCTCATTCGGGAAATGCTGGCGCGCCATCGTCTCGTTGATGATGGCCACGCGCGGCGCCTTCGCGTCATCCTGCGGAGTAAAGACGCGGCCCCGGACCAGGCGAATGCCCATCGCTTTAAAATAGTCGGGCGTGACGGTGTAATAATTCGTGTTCGGCAAGATCGCTCGGGGCGATGGCCGGCCGACCCTCGATGTTGAAGCCGAGAACATAATCGCTGACCAGCGGCATGGAATGCGTCACGCCGGCCGCCTGCACTCCGGGCAGTGTTTTCACGCGTTCGAGGAGCGAGTCGGCAAAAGCGGTTTGCTGCTCGGGCATCGCGTATTTCTTCTGCGGCAACGAGAGCCGAAGGAGCGTGGCGTTTTCCGGCATGAAACCGGGATCGACCTGGGCGAGCTGCATGAAACTGCGCGTGAGCAGACCGGCGCCGCCGAGGAGCATGAGGGCGAAGGTCACTTCGATTACGACGAGCGCACTGCGGAACCGGCCGCGCGCTCCGCCTTCTGTTGAGCCGCGCGTGCCCTGCTTCAACGCCTCGTTCACATCCGCGCGCGCCGCGAGCCAGGCGGGAGCGATGCCGAAGACCAATCCGGTCAGGATGCTGAGCGCGAGCGAGAAGATGAGCACGCCGGAATCGAGACGAATTTCGCTGATGCGCGGCAGGCTGGTGGGAGCAAGCGCGAGAAGCGCGTCGAGTCCCCAGCGCGCCAGGATCAGGCCGGCCACGCCGCCGCAAAGCGAAAGAACTACGCTCTCGGTCAGGAGCTGGCGGACGAGCCGGGCCCGGCTGGCGCCGAGCGCGGCGCGGATGGAAATCTCACGATGACGCGCGGTGGCGCGGGCGAGAAGAAGATTGGCGAGGTTCGCGCAGGCAATGAGCAGGACGCAGCCGACCGCGCCGAGCAGGGTGTAGAGCACCGGCTTCACGTCCCGCACGCCATAGTCCTGGACCGTCATCATGAAGATGCCCCAGCCTTTGTTCGAATCCGGATACTGTTTCGCGAGCTGAGTCGCGAGGAGATCCAGTTCCGCCTTCGCCTGGGCGACGGTCACGCCAGGCCGGAGGCGACCGACGACGTTGATGTAGTGTGCGCCACGAGCGTCGCCGGCGGTTTCATCCGGTTTGAAGGCCATCGGCATCCAGAGATCGACTTTGCTCGCGAGGCCAAAACCGCCCGGCGCGACACCGACCACGGTGTACGGTTCGCCGTTGAGTTGAATCTCGCGCCCCACGGCATCGCCCTTGCCGCCGAAGACGCGTTGCCAGAACGGATAGCTCAGCACAACCACGTGATTTTTCCCGGGCGCGTCCTCTTCCGGGAGCAGCATCCGGCCGAGGACCGGCTTCACTCCGTAGGCATCGAAATAATGCGCAGTGGCTTTCACGCCGACGAGCCGCTGCGGTTCACCTTCGCCGGTGAGATTAACGCCCGCACCGGAGTAGGCCGCGAGATACTCATACGACTTCGTCTGCTTTTCCCAATCGAGGTAGTTCGGCGGCGAAACGGAGAATTCGGGAAACTGCGGCAACTGCGTCTCGCGAATGGCGACGATCCGGTCCGGCTCCGAATAATCGAGCGGGCGCAGCAACACCGTATTCACGACGGAGAAAATTGCGCTGCAGGCGCCGATGCCGAGCGCAAGGGTGAGAATGGCGATGGCCGTGAAGCTCTGGGCTTTCACCAGTTGACGAAGAGCGTAACGGAGATCGTTTAGCATATTCTTTGGTTTCTAATTCTGAATTTCACGTGACTCGTCCCATGTCATTCGGATCGGAGTGCGATGACAGGATCGACCTGGGCGGCGCGGCGGGCCGGGAGGTAGCACGCCACCAGAGCGACAAAAGTAAGAAGCAAGGCGATGGCGCTGAAGGTGGCCGGATCGGTCGCCGTGACGCCGTAGAGCAGATGCGCGATCAGGCGCGTGAGAACGACGGCGGCGCTCAGTCCGATGGCGACGCCGAGCGCAACCAGCGCGACACCATGTTTCAGGATCAGGTGCATGATGTGGTGGACTTGCGCGCCCAGAGCCATGCGAATCCCGATTTCCTGGGTCCGCTGGTTCACCAAATAACTAATGACGCCGTACAAGCCGATCACGGTCAGGGCCAGCGCCAGCGCCGCGAACATGAGCATCAAAGCCAGAAGAAATTTTCGGTCGGCGACACTTCGCTCGATCAGGGTCTCGACCGAGCGGATTTTCCACATCGGTTGATCGGGATCGACGCGCCAGATGGCCTGACGAACAGATTCCGAGAGGGTCAGCGGTTCGACGGTGGTGCGAACGACGAGGGTAGCAAAGTAAATCGGCTGCTGGCTGTAGGCTCCGTAGAGCTGCGGGGTGGGTTCGTCTTTCAGCCCCAATTGTTTCGTGTCCCCAACGACGCCAATGACCGAGCCCGTGATGTCCTCTTCGAGGATCTTGATTTGTTTCCCGATCGGATCCTGGTCGGGCCAGAATTTTCTCGCCATCGCCTGATTGATAAGGAAGACCACCGGTGTGTTGGCGCGATCCTCCTCGCCGAAAAGGCGGCCGCGAACGAGGGGGATCTGGGTTGTGCCAAAATAGCTTCCGGTCGCGAGATTCAAGAGAACCTGCGGCTCGCGTCCCGCCGGAGGAGCGGCGCGATCGAGCAGAGCAATCCCCGCGGGGCCGGTGTTACCGGTAAAGGGCAGCCCCCGGATAAGCGCGACGGATTTTACTCCGGGAAGTTGCTGGACCCGGTCGAGGACTTGCTGATGAAAATTCCACGGTGCATCGGGTTGGGTGTACTTCACCCGCGGCAAACGATATTCGAGGGTGAGAAGATTCTTCGACTCGAATCCGACCTCGGCCTGGAGCAGTTTGCCGAAGCTGCGAATGAGCAAGCCCGCCGCGATCAGGAGCAGAATGGAGAATGCAACCTGCATGACCACGAAACCGCCGCGCATCCGATTCCAGCGCGCCCCGCCGCCGCTGCCGCGTCCACTTTCTTTCAAGCCCGTTTGCAATTCCGCGCGCGCCAATTGCAGGGCCGGAACGAGAACCAAACAACGACCCGGTGAAGATCAGAGACCGCGAGCGCAAAGAAAAAGATTTGGGTATCGATCACCGCGTCCTGCGCGTTGACGAAATTCTGCGGCAGCTTGAGCAACGCCCAAAGACCCCAGTGCGCCAGGAGCACGCCCGCAACGCCGCCGGCCAGCCCGAGGACAGTTGTTTCCGTCAACAACTGCCTAACGAGTCTCCATCGGCTCGCGCCCAGGGCGGCGCGGACGGACATCTCCTTCTGCCGCGCCAGGCCGCGGGCCAGCAGGAGGTTCGCCAGGTTCGCGCACGCGATCAGCAAAATCGCCCCCGCGGCCGCGAAGAGAAGCCAGAGCATTGAGCGCACGTTGCCGACGACAAACTCCTGATAAAAATCGATCTTCACGCCGCGGCCCGCGTTTTCTTTCGGGTAAGCCGCTCCGAATTGGCTCGCGATCGTATTCGCTTCCGCTTGCGCCTGGGCCAGACCGGTCTCCGCTTTCAAGTGGCCCACGAGCGTGAGAAATCGCGAGTCGCGGCGAGTGTAATCCCGGGATACCGGGCCATCGGCAGCCACACTTGCACATCCGGATCGAACGGGTTCTTGAACGCGGACGAAATGACACCGATGACGCTGTAGGGCTCGCCGTTTAGAATCAGTTTCTTGTCCGCGAGATCGGCGTCGCCATTCAAGCGCTCGCGCCAGAGCTTCTCGTTAACGACCGCGACGCGAGGACCGCCGGCCTGGTCTTCCCCTTTCGCCAGGGTGCGGCCGAGAACAGGACTGAGATGAAAGACTTCAAAAAAGTTCGCCGCGACGAACGCACCGCGAATGCGATCTGGCCGCTCGCCGCCCGTGAGGTTGACGCTCTGCGATTGGAAGCCGGTGAGGTCCTCGAGTGAATGCATCTGGCTCCGCAAGTCGTCGAGCTCGGCCATGGAGATTCCGTCGCGATCTCCCGCCGGCGTGGTGGAGAAGAGATCGATCAGCCGCGAGGAATTGTGATAGGGCAGGGCGCGCAGGAGAACCGCATCCACCACGCTGAAGACCGCGGTGTTCGCGCCGATACCGAGCGCGAGAGTGAGGATGGCGACGCAAGTGAAGCCCGGAGATTTCAGCAACTGACGAAAGGCGTAACGGAGATCGTTTAGCATAGATATCTCTTCATAACGACCCTGTGCCAATTTAGCGCCAAAGGCGCGGGCTCACTCCAGCCTGGGGCATCGCCCCAGGTTCGTGACCGAGTTGTGGACCGAGCGCTGAAAGCGCGATTTAAGGCGTCCGATGTTCGTCGAATTTCACATTGTGGCCCCATCACAATGAATCGTGCTTTCAACGCCGGGGATTTCTTGGGCGTCGCCCCAGGCTGAAATGAACCCGCGCCTTTGGCGCTAAACCGAAGCAAACCAATATGACGGAAATTGATAAGCGATCGCGTTTTCATTCGGTGCGGAGCGCGGCCATCGGACTGATTTTCGTGGCGCGCCGGGCTGGAATCCATGTGGCGAGCAGAGCGGCCGTCGCCAGCAACGACGGGCGCGAGCGTGAACGCGAACGGATCGGTCGGGCTGACCTGGAAAAGAATGCTGCTGACGATTTTTCCGGTGCCGAAAGCGAGGAGAAGTCCCAAGGCGAGTCCGGCCGCCACCATCGCCAGACCTTCGCGCAGAATCATCCATTGCACCGTCTTGCCTTCCGCCCCGAGCGCCATCCGGATGCCGATCTCGCGCGTCCGCCGCGCCACCGAATACGCTTTCACGCCGTAAACGCCCACCACGGCCAGGCCGAGCGCGAGTCCGCCGAAGACGGAGAACAACGCCGCGCCGGCGCGGACGATCCATAACTGCGGATTGCTATCCATGTGTTTTGCGAACGTTCTGAATTCCAGGATCGGCAGCGCGGGATCGACGCTCTGGACCGTTCGGCGCAGGAGATCGGCCGTGGCGGATTCGCTGCCCGCCGGAAGGGAGGCGAATTTCACGAAAAAGAAAACATTGTTCTGAAACCCGCGCGCGAACGGCAGATAAAGCGACCCGGCGCGGCTCCTGCTCGAACAACCTGTTTTTCGTTGCCGGCACGATGCCCGATGATTTCGATCGGCTCGCCGCGTTTGATCTCGCCGCTGTCCGTCGCCGGCGTTTTCCGGCGGTGGCTTTTCAGAACGGGAAACTGGATTTGTTGGCCGAGCGCGTCACCGTCCGGCCACAATTTTTTCGCCAGCGATTTCGTCGATAATCGCCACCGCCGGCCCGCCCGGCTGCGTCGCTTCCGCGGCGGTGAAGGCGCGGCCGCGGAGCAGCGGCAATCCGACCGCCGCGAAATAATCCGCGCCGATGCTGTTCCACAACGGAGTGAAGGAAAGTCCCTCCGGCCGGAGTGGCCGGTTTGGCATCCGGCGCCGGATGTGACGCCCGCGCGCTGAACGGTCTCTTCTCACCGAAGTTGTTCCAAACGGAACCGTCGCCGAGACGCCCGCGTGCTCCACGCCGGGAAGCGCCGCGAATTTCTCGCCGACCGTGCGATAAAGATCCTGGGCACGCTTCTGATCCAAGCCGCCGAGACTCGCATCGATTTCGACGAGAAACGCGTTCTCGGCGTGAAAGCCGGTTTCGATCGAAGCCGCTTTGGCGGCGCCGCGAATGAAAAGCGCGGCGGCGGTGACCAGCGCGAGGGAGAAAGCGATCTGGATCACGACCAGCGGATTGCGCGGCAGAAATTTCCAACGCGGCCGGTGCGCGTCTTCGCCAGCTTGTTGTTTCAAATCCCCGATCACGGCCGCGCGCGAAAGCTTGAGCGCCGGGCCGAGCGCAAAACAGAGCGTGCCCAGAACACAGAAGCCAAGGTCGCGCCGAGGATCGAGGGATTCGGGCCGCTCAGCCAGACGATATCCATCGGCACGATTTTGGTAAGCGAGGCGACGAGCAGATCTGATGACCAAAGCCCGAGCAGCAATCCGCACACGCCGCCGAGCAGCGCGAGGACAAATCCTTCCGTGAGAAGTTGCCTAACGATACGCGACCGACTGCCGCCGAGCGCGAGGCGGATCGCGATTTCTTTGCGCCGCGCGGTGCCGCGCGCGAGCAACATGTTCGCCAGATTCAAACAGGCGACGAGCAGAACCACTGCCGGCCATTCGCGGCCAGCAACCCGCCGATAGTCGGACGGATCGTTTCCGCATCCTCGGGATCGGTGCTGGTGGCAAATTTGTAGAGCGGCGCTGTCATCAAAGTTTGATTCTTTTGTTCGACCGGGAACGCGGCCTCGAGATTCGCCGCCAGACCCTTGAGGGCGGGCGCAGCCGCCTCCGCCGTCACACCCGGTTTCAGCCGGCCGATACGAAAAGGTTTTCGCTCGCCGCGCTCCGCCAGCGACCTGCTTGCGCATGTTTCCGGAATCGTTCGTGATTTCATCGTAAACTCCGAGTGGCAGCCAAACTTCCGTCGAGAAAATGCTCTCGTGCCGGTAAATCCTTCCGGCATGATGCCGACGATGGTAAAGGCGCGGCCATTGATGAGCAGGGAACGGCCCAAGGAGCGCCGGATCGCGCGAGTGTTTCTGCCAATAGCTGTAGCTGACGATGGCGACGCGCTCCGGCCGGCCCGGCTTTCTCCTCCTCCGGAAGGAACGAACGTCCGGAGACCGGTAAAACTCCGAGCACGGAGAAATAATTCGAGCTGACGATGTCCAGCCGAGGCGCGGCGCGTGTTTCCCTTTTCACCGAGACCTACCACGGTGTCGTTGATGCGCCATCACTCCTGAGAAAACAGTGTTCTGATCGCGGATGTCGCAGTAAGGTCGGGATAGGAGAAGGCGCGAAAGCTTTTCGGGTCCTTCGTGTCCTGCGAAAAAAGCTGAACGATCTCGGCGGGTTTTTGGTAGGCCGGCGGCTCGAACAACATCGCGTTGACCAAAGTGAAGATGGCCGTGTTCACCCCGATCCCGAGAGCCGAGCACCGCGACGGCGGCGATCGTGAAGCTCGGCGACTTCCAAAGTTGGCGGAACGCGAATCGAAATCCTGGATCATATGTGAGCGTCTCTGTGGCCATTTTTTCCCAGCGTCCGCCGCGCGTGCCCATGCATTTCACTTCTCCGTTCATAGCGCTTGCATGGGATCGATCCGGGTCGCGCGCAGGGCGGGAACGAAACAGGCCAGAGCGGCGACACTGCAAATGAAAAGCGCGACGCCGGTGTAGAGCATCGGATCGGTCGGACTGACTTCGAAGAGCAGCCGGCGCATCAGGCGGGTGATGGCGAAGGAGAGCGCGAGACCGACGACCAGTCCGATGAAGGCCAGGCGCAGACCTTCCTTCATCACCAGACCGATGACGTCGCGCGCGGCGGCGCCCAGGGCGAAACGAATCCCAAATTCATTCGTCCGCTGCGCCACGCCATAGGCGATGACGCTGTAGATGCCCATGCCGGCGAGGGCGAGCGCCAGCCCGGCGAAACCGACCAACAGGTACATGGAGAGGCGCCGATCAGCCGAAGCGGCCGCGAGCAGTTCGTTGTAGGACTGCACCTGATCGATGGGCAGACCCGGATCGAGCGAGTGAATCGCCGCGATCAGCTCCGAGCGCAGACTCGCCGCGGGGCGCGAGCTGCGCACGATCATGGTCATGAAAGCGCCGTCGATTTGCGACGGCCGGATAATACATCTCCACGCCCGGCGGCAGCGACAGGTTCTCCGTCCGCACGTCGCCTGCGACGCCGACGATCTCACGCGGGATCGAGGCGATGCCGGTGATGAGGCGATGGCCGATGGGGTTTTCGCCCGGAAAAAGTTTTTTCGCCATCGTCTCGTTGATGATGACGGCGAGGGGCGCATCGGGCCGGTCGCGCCAATTGAAGTCGCGCCCTTGTTTAATCGGAATGCCCAGGGCGTCGAAAAATCCGGGCGAAGTCGTGGAGCGCACGGCGATGGTGCGATCGCTGACGGGCGGCAGCGGGCGGCCTTCCACCGCCGCGGGCGAACGGGTGTTTCCGCCATCGGCCGAAGGAAGAGTCGAGGCCGCGGAGGCATGGGTCACACCGGGAAGCGGCTTTGAGTTTCTCGATGGCGTTTTGGAAGAAGAGGCCTTGCCGCTCGATATCCGGATACGAACCTGGCGGCAGTCCGACGAAAAAGGCGGTGATGCCTTCGGCGCGGAAACCGGGATCGACTTTTTGCAGACGGCGGAAACTGTCGATCAACAAGACGGCGCCGACGAGCAGGACGAGCGAAAGCGCGACTTCGGCGACGAGCAAAATGGCGCGGAGGCGGCCCGCCTGCCTCCCGGTTGTCCCGCGAGAAGAATCTTTCAGCGAATCGATCGGATCGCTCCGCGAGGCATGAAGCGCCGGGACGAGACCCAGGACGAAGCCGGTGATGAGGGAAAGCGCCAGCGCGAACCCGAGCACGTTCAGGTCGAGAGTGATTTCCAGCACGCGCGGGATGAAGTTTTCCGCGACCTTCTTGAGCAGATCGAGGCCCCAGACGGCAAGGAGCGTTCCGAGAACCCCAGCGATGCCCGCGGTCAGCACGCTCTCAGCCAGGAATTGCAGGACGATGCGAGTGCGCGTCGCGCCGAGCGCGGTGCGGATGGCGATCTCTTTCCGGCGCGCGGTGAACCGGGCCAGCAAAAGATTCGCGACATTCGCGCAGGCGACGAGCAGCACGCAGCCGACCGCGGCGAAAAGGGTGAGCAGCATCGGCCGCTGCGGTCCGACAAGATCTTCATGGAAGGAGACGACGCTCATGCCGGCTTTCGCGTCCACCTTCTCGGGATTCGCGGCCTGGTAGCGGCGGTCGATGACGTGCATTTGTTCGTCGGCCTGCGCGCGGCTCACGCCCGGGCTTCATGCGGCCGAGGAGCGTGAGGTAGCCCGTGCCACGCTCGATAATGTCGGGCGGCAATCCTTCCTGCTCGAAGACTCGCGGCAGCCAGACCTGGTTTTGCCCGAAGGGAAACTTTACCGAAGCGGGCAGGATGCCGACGACGGTGAAGGGTGTGCCGTTAAGTGTGATTGGCTGGCCCAGAATGCTCTGGTCGCCGCCGAACCGTTTTTGCCAGAAGGCGTGGCTGAGAATGGCGACATTCGCGCCACCCGGCCGGTCCTCTTCAGGACTGAAAACGCGACCGAGAAGCGGCTGGACGCCGAGCGTCCTGAAAAAATTCTCGGTTACGCGAATTCCCTGGAGATTTTCCGGATCGCCCCGGCCGGTGAGGGTGAATCCCGTGTTCGACTGGGCGGCGAATTCGGAAAAACTTTGCTGCTGATCGCGCCAGGCGGTGAAGCGCGGCCAGGAAACGTTGGCCCGATCGAGTCCGCGCTCGGGGAAAGAACCCCACGCGCGCACGAGCTGCTCCGGCTGCGGGTAGGAGAGCGGGCGCAGGAAGAGCGTGTTGATGGCGGAAAAGAGGACGGTGTTGGCGCCGATGCCGAGAGCCAGCGCCACTACGGCCAAAATGGTGAAGCCGGGCTGTCTCAGCAGTTGTCGGAGAGCGTAACGAAAATCATTCATGTAGTTGGGTTCTGTGGGGCGCTCGTGAGACGCCTTCTTTCGCGAGTTGGCGTAGCCAGGCGCCCTACAGAACGGATCGATGGTCATTCGGTCCGGAGTGCTTCGATGGGATTGACCAGGCTGGCGCGGCGGGCGGGAATCAGACACGCGAGAAGCGCGACGACGGCGAGCGTGACCGACGTGCCGGCGAGCAGCGCGGGATTATGCGCAGAGACTTCATAGAGCTGCGCGGTGATAAGGCGCCCGAGCGCGAGCGCGGCCATCACGCCGAGGACGAGGCCAATCACGACCGGCGTCATTCCCTGTCGAACGACGAGCCGCAGGACATCTGCCGTCTGCGCGCCCAACGCCATGCGCACACCGATTTCACCCGTGCGCTGTTCCACCGTGTAAGAGACGGCGCCGTATATTCCGACCATCGCCAGGACGAGCGCGATAGCCGCAAAAACACCGAGCAAGGTCATCGTCATCCGGCGCTGGCCTAACGATTGGTCGATGATTTGATCCATCGTGAGCGGCTGGATGATCGGCAGAGCCGAATCGACCCTGGCCAGCGCGGTGCGGACGATGGCCGCAGCGCCTTCCGGTTTGCCCGTCGTCTTGACCGTTACGCCAAAGAACGGGAACGAGCGTTGCGCCCAGGGCCGGTAGAACTCGACTTCGTTCGGGCGATCGAGCCGGGTCGAGCGGACATCGGCGACGACGCCGATAATTTCACACGGCAGTCCGGTGTTGTTATCCGTGCCGAAAAAGACGCGCTTGCCGATCGGATCCTCACCGCCAGGGAAAAGTTTTTGGACAGTTGCTTTGCTGACGAGAACCACCAGGGGTTTGTCCAAGCCGTCGCGCTCATCGATGTCGCGCCCGGCCAGTAACGGGATGCTGAACGTTTTCAGGAATCCGGGCGAAATGCTGCGAGTCAACCCGAGCGGACGCTGATTAACCGCTGGCGGGTTGCCGTCCACCCGCGCGTAAGGCGAACGCGATTGGTTCCCGGAGAGCGGCACGCCATCGCTGACCGCAGCCATCTCGATGCCGGGCGTATTTTTTAATTCTTGGAGCAGGCGATCGGCGAAGCGGGCTTTCGCTTCGGAATCGGGGTATTGCCCTGGCGGCAGGCCAATCGCGCCCACCCAGAGGCGATCGGGTTTAAAACCGGTGGGCTGCTGGCTCAGGCGGACAAAACTTGAGATGAGAAGGCCGGCCCCGGCGAGCAAAACCACGGACAGGCCTACCTGGGCAGAGACCAGACCGCGACGAAGACGTTGCTGCCCGAGACTGCCGGTCATGGCGCGACCGCCGTCCTTCAATCCATCGACCAGATCGGCCCGCGAGCTTTGCCAGGCCGGATACATCCCCATGGCGAAACCGGTCAGCAGGGAAAGACCGAGCGTGAAGAGCAGCACCGGCGTATTCAACGCGAGCCCATTCTCGAGCGGAAGATTGTCGCCCGCGAGTTTCGGAACGACGGAGACGACCCAAAGCGCAAGGCAGGTGCCAACGATACCGGCGATCAAACTGACGAGCATGCTTTCGAAAACGAACAATCGGACCACGCCGCTTCGGGACGCGCCGAGCGCCATCCGCAACGCGATCTCGCGGCGCCGGCCGGTGAACCGGACGAGGAGGAGGTTCGCGACGTTGCTGCACGCAATGAGCAAAACGAAACTGACCGCGGCGAGCAGGGTGAAAAATGCGGGACGCAGATTGCCGGTCGCGTCTTGGGCTGCGGAAATCACTACGGGCGACCAGGTGTTGTCGGCATTTTCGGGACGTTCCTGGCGATAACTTTGTTGCAGGACTTGGAGCGCCGCCTTCGCCTGTTCGCTGGTTACGCCGGGTTTCAGCCGGCCAACGACACGCAGGAAACTCACTCCGCGCATCAAACGTTCCTGCGTCAATCCCGGCAGTTGGAACGGCTTGACCGTGAAGATGTCAACGTCCCGACCGAACCAGGCGATCGGCGGATTCGGCAGCACGCCGACAATCGTCGTCGCGACTCCATTCAAGGTGATGTTCCGGCCGACGACTTGCGGATCGGAGTTGAGATGTTTCCGCCAGAAATTCTGGCTGACCAATGCAACGTCCGCCTTCATTTCCTCCTCCGGCAGGAAATTGCGACCGAGGATTGGCTGAATGCCGAGCGTCTCGAAATAGTTCCAGGTCGTGTTCCCACCGTTGAGCTGCACCGGATCGCCCTGGCCGGTCAGGATGTAACCCATCCCGGTGTCCGCGGCGAAGCTGGAGAAAACCGTCTGGCCGTCGCGGTAATGCCAGTAGCGCGGGACCGACATCGGGAGCTCCTCGAGGTTTCGATCCTTGGCCTCGGCCTGGAGAATGACGAGACGGTCCGGTTCGGAGAAGGGCAGGCCGCGCAGGAAGAGATCGTTGATCAGGCTGAAGATGGCGGTGTTCATCCCGATGCCGAGCGCGAGCGTGATGACGGCGAGGAAGGTGAAGGCGGGCGATTTCAGAAGTTGGCGAAGGGCGAAGCGAAGATCGATCATGGCAGTCGAGGTTTGAGGTGCTGTTTCGGAATTCGGTTATTGATAGCGAAGAGCCTGGACGAGCGGGATTCTTGCGGCGCGGCGGGCGGGGATATAACTCGCCAGAAGAGCGACCCCACCCAGAACGGTGAGAACGACGGCATAGGTGAGCGGGTCCCCCGCCATGGTTTGGAAGAGGAGACTCGAGAGGGTTCGGCTCAAGGCGATCGAAAGAACGAGCCCGATCGTCAGGCCAATGCCCGCGAGTCGCGCCCCCTCCCAAACAATCATTCGCAGGATGTCTCTGCCTTCTGCTCCGACGGCGAGACGGACGCCGATTTCCGAGGTACGCTGGCTGACCGCGTACGACATGACGCCATAAATTCCAACGGCCGCCAACAGGAGCGCGAGCCCCGCAAACGCCATCAGGAGCAACGAACTGAAACGAATCTGCGCCAGCGATTTCGCCACCCACTGCTCCATCGTCCGGACTTCGGAGACCGGCTGGTCTTTATCTTGCGCGTGAACCTGCGCCTCGATCGTTCGGGCCACGGTGAGCGGATTGCCAGCCGTGCGCACCGTCAGCGTCATCAAATTGTAAGCGAGCTGGGGATGCGGCCAAAAACTTTCTGGCCTGGCCGGCGTCGCGAGATCCACCGCCCGTGTGTTCGCGACGACTCCGATGATCTCGGTTGGGAGATTCTCTTTCGTCATGAAAAGCGTAATGCGTTTTCCGATCGGGTCCTGGTTCGGGAAATACTGCTGGGCGAGTGCTTCGTTTATTATGACGACGTCGCGCTTCTCCCCCATTTCCTGCTCGGTGAAGAATCGACCTCGCAACAACGGAATCCGGAGCGTCCGGAAGAATCCGTTATCGCAGACGGTGACCGCCGACGACTTATCCTGGCCGGGCGCTGCGGGCGGTTCACCTTCGATGGTCAAGCTGGTGGCTGCGCCAAGCCCTGCCATCGGCAGGTAACTGACCGCGCCGGATGCCTGAACGCCCGGAAGATTTGCGACGCGTGCGACCAACTCGCGAAAGAAGCGAATTCGCGCGGGATCGTCCGCGTATTTAGCCCGCGGCAATTGCATCCGCATCGTCAGCACATTCGTCGCGTCAAATCCCGGATCGACCTGGCGCATCGAGGCGAAACTGCGCAGCATTAATCCCGCGCCGACCAGCAACACGACCGCGAGCGCAATCTCGGCGATGACAAAAGCGTGCCGCAATCTGCGGTGGCGCAAGCCGCCGCCAATCTGGCGTCCGCCCTGGGCGAGTGCTTGCTGAACATCCGCGCGGGATCCTTCGAGAGCCGAAGCGAGTCCGCATCCCACCGCCGTCGCGATAGAAACTGCCCCCGTGAAGAAAAGAACCGGATAGCTCAGCGAAAGGTGGCCAATTGTGGTCAGATCGACCGGACTGAGAGCTTCGAGTAGAGTGAGGCTCCACTGCGCGACCAGCAGACTGAGAAGGCCTCCGAGAATTCCCAGCACAAGACTCTCGCTCAGCAGTTGCTTGATAATTTGTCTCCGCGTCGCGCCAAGCGCGGAGCGGATCGCCAGCTCATGTCGCCGGGCTGCCCCTCGAGCGAGGAGAAGATTCGCCACGTTCGCACAGGCGATTAGAAGCACGAAGGCAACGGCGCCAGACAACACGAGCAGCGCCGGACGAAGTTCGCCCGACAGCTCCTCCCGCAACGGCACGACTTTCAAGCTCCAGCCAGTGTTGAACTCCGGCAATTCGGCAGAGACGCTGGCCGCGATCGTGTTCATCTCACTCCGCGCGGCCTCGATCGTGACGCCCGGCTTCAGCCGTCCAATCACAGTGAGATAACGGCCCCGTGCTTCACGCGCTTCCGGGCCAAGAACGTAAGGCCACCAAAAATCCACCGGCTTGTTCACAAGTGAACCCGCCTTCAGATACAATCGGACACCCGCAGGCATGACACCCACAACGGTTTGCGGCTTTCCGTTCAACTGAATGCTGCCGCCGATGATCGATTCATCCGCGCCGAAGCGACGTTGCCATAGTTCGTGACTGAGAATGACCGCGGAGGATTTTGGATCGGCGCTTTCCTCGGCGGTAAATCCGCGTCCCAGGAAGGGGGCAACGCCGATCACCTGGAAATATTCTGCAGTGACGTTTTGCGCGATCAATTCCTCCGGGTTGCCGCGATCAGTCAGATTGGCTCGTGTCTCCGCATAGGCTGCGAGGTTCTCGAACGCCGTCGCACGTTCCTTCCAGCGGACGAAGTTCGACGGTCCTGCGACGTTGGAAACTCCCGGCCGGTTCGCGTTGGTCTCCCAAATCACCGCGATTCGATCTGCCTCCTGGTAGGGCAGTTTCTCTAGGAAGACGGCGTTGACGACAGTGAAGATCGCGGAATTAGCGCCGATCCCGAGCGCGAGCGTGAGCACCGCGACAAAGGTAAATCCGGGCGACTTGAGCAGTTGCCGAATGGCGTAGCGAAGATCAGTCATGGGAATTTTCTCGTTCGATCTCGGATTTGCTCGTCACTAGTCACACGTCACCCGTCACTTTTTTTGTTCATTCGGCCCGGAGAGCGATGATTGGATCGACCCGCGACGCACGGCGTGCCGGCAGCCAGGACGCGACGGCGACACACGCGGACAGGACAATGATCGCGCCGACCCAGATCAAGGGACCGCTCGCGGGAATTTCGGGCCATTGGTGATGGACGACTCGCGTCGCGCCCCATGCTGCGATACCGCCGGTGAAGAATCCGAGCGCGAGCAAGCGCACACCCTGCGCCGCGACGAGTTGGACAAGAGCTCGCGCGGTTGCGCCGAGGGCCAGGCGAATTCCGAATTCGCGAGTGCGCCGCGTTACCTGAAGGGCGAGCAATCCATAAACCCCGATCGACGCCAGCACCAGTCCGAGCACGCCGAAGAGCGAGACGAGGACGAAAAGGAAACGCTCGGTCACCCACGAGCGCGATGCGGCTTCGCCGAGCGAAATGATATCGTAAGCGGCCAGCCGATTATCGGCCCGGGCTAGGGCCTGGCGCAGACTGCTTTCGAGAGATCGTGGCTCTCCCGCGCTTTCCACCACAAAAGTCATTTCGTCACCGCCAATGGCCAGCCAGCGCGACAACGGCAACGCCACTGTTCCAACGACTTCTCCGTCATTCGAATCCACAATCGCTTTCGTATCGGCGACAACACCGACGACGGTGTACCAGGGCCGCGGATTATCGAGGCGGCCGTGTTTAACCCTCTTGCCTAACGGATCCTGTCCGGGCCAAAAACGCCGCGCGAACGATTCGTTCACGATGCAGACCAGCGGAGCGTCGCTGCGATCGGTCTCGGAGAATTCGCGGCCGCGCAGTAGGCGCTGTCCGATGGTTGAAAAATAGCCCGGCCCGGCCCCGCGCATATAGGCGAGGTAAATTCCGCGTGGTTCCGGCGGCTGGGTTCCTTCGGGGACACAGCCCATCAGGTCGCGGGCCGCTTCCATCGGGGCTGGCGCGGTGACGGCGGCGGAGCGAACTCCGGGTTGCGCGCGCAATTCGGTCAGCGTCTGGTCAATCGTCCTGGCCCGTGCTTCGGCAGACGAAAAGAGCCGATCGGAAAGCATCGCGTTGAAGACCACGCGGTGGTCGGTGGCGAATCCCCACGGCTCGCGCGCAACCTTTCGAAAATATTGCGTCAGGGTCAGGCTGCCCATAAGCAGAACAGCCGCAATGGCGATTTCCGCCACGATCAGGCCGCTGAGCAAACGCCGGGTTCCGCCATCAAGCGTGGATCCGCGCCCGATGCTGCCAAGCGCATGGCGCAAATCGGTTCGCGACGCGCGCCACGCCGGCAGCAAACCAAAACCGGCGCCGATCAGGAGCATCGCGCTGGTGGCAAACGCGAAGACCGGCCAATCGAGCCGGACGCCGTGATCGAACTCACGGATTGCGCTGCCCGTCGCGTCCGCGCCTTCCGGACTGAGCGCGACGAGCGCGGGCGTGAGCCATCCGGCGATGAGCAATCCGAAAATGGTTCCGAACGCGGCCAGGACCAGTGCCTGGACCAGGCCTTGGCGGATGAGACGGCCGCGGGTTGCGCCCAGGGCCGCGCGCAGAGCCATCTCGCCATCGTGCGCCACCACCCGGGCGAGCATTAATCCGGCGAAGTTCGCCGCGGCGACGAGCAGGGCACAGAGTGCGGCTCCGCCGATGAGGAGAAGCTTTGGCCGTAGATTCGTGACGAAGCTATCCCGGAGCGGGATCATATAGGCGCGCGGGGCATTAGCCGGATCGGGCAGTGCCTGGATAATCGCGGCGCACATCCGGCGGCCAGCTGCATCCGCTTGCTCCAAAGTGATGCCGGGACGGAGACGCGCCACGCCATAGAGATAATGATTCGGCTGGGCGCTGGGCGCGAAGTTCAGCGCGATCGGTAGCCAGAGGTCCGCGCGATACGGATGGCGAAAGGTCTTCGGCATCACGCCGACGATGGTGTAGGAAGCGTCGTCGAGTTTGAGGGCGTGTCCCAGGACATCCTCGCGCCCGCCGAGATTTTGCTGCCAGAAATCGTGACCGACCATCACCACGCGCGGACCGCCCGGCTGGTCTTCCTCGGCGGTGAAATTTCTTCCGCGCTCCGGTTTAAGGCCCAGAACATCGAAGAAGTTGGCGCTGATCCGTGCTGCCGGGAAAATTCGAGTCGATTCGCCGGCCGTCGCAATGCTCGCCGCACCGCCCGTTGCCACACCTAATCCTTCGAAAATATCACTGCCATGTTCGCGCCATTGCCGCACCGTTTTCTCCGCCAGATTCAGGGTGTTACTGCGCGCGCCATTTTCTTCAAAGGTCTCGTAAACCCGGACGAGGCGATCCGCGTTCGGGAAGGGCAAGGGACGCAGTAACGCGCTTTCGATCACGGAAAAGATCGCGGTGTTCGCACCAATGCCGAGTGCGAGCGTGGCAATGGCGATGATGCTGAAGGCCGGCGATTTCCAGAGCAGTCGCAGCGCGTAACGAAGGTCGTTGAGAAGCGTGTTCATGTTTATTCGGAGCGCAACGCGACGATCGGGTTTACGCGACACGCGCGTCGCGCCGGAATCCACGCGGCCAGGATCGTCACGACGGAAAGGATGAGGCCGACGGCGAGATAGGTCTGTGGATCAAGCGGACTGACGCCGAAAAGAAAGCTGCGGATCACACCAGCGGAAGCGGCGACGGCGAGCGCGCCGACGGCGATGCCAATGCCGAAGAGGCGGAGACCGTGGCCGAGCACCAATCCGCGGATGTGCGCCGGACGTGCCCCGAGCGCGAGGCGGACCGCGATTTCGCGCAGCCGGCGGAAAGCACTGTAAGCGAGTACTCCGTAGAGGCCGACGGCGGCCAGGACCAAGGCCAGGCCCGCGAAAATCGTCAGCAGGAATGTCAGAAGACGATGCGTCGCCCACGTCTCCGCGACGCGTTCCGACATCGGCCGAACATCGAAGAGCGGCTGCGTCGGGTCGAGGCGGTTTACGATTTCACGAATCGGTTTTTCGAGCCGCTTTACGTTGCCGGAGGCGCGGACGAGCAGAGTTAGATTGGTGCGCCCGACTTGCGCTTGCGGAAAGAAAAACGCCGGCGTCGGCTGGGCGTCGTCGTATCCGCGGAACTTCAGGTGCGGCACGACTCCGACGATTTCGTGCAGCCGTGGGCCGTCACCCGCCACATCCGATTCCGTATCGACGAGAATCCGTTTCCCGAGGGGATCCTGTCCCTTGAAGGTCATGTCGGCCAAGGCCTGGTCGATGATCACCACCGGCGGCGAATCGGCGCGGTCATGTTCATTGAAGGTGCGGCCGCGGATGAGGTTTATTTTGAGCGCGGCAAAATAATCGCCCGCCACCACTTCATAGTCGCCCGCGGGTTGCTGGCTCGGATCGGTCGGCGGCGCGCCTTCCGGTGTGAAGTTTAACTGCCAGCTCCCGATCATGGGTGGGGTCGAAGAAAGGGCGACGGCGTGCACGCCGGGGAGGCGGCGAACTTCATCGAGCAACCCGTTTGTGAAAGTGAGGGTCTTGTTTAGCTCATCATATTTCGTGTAGGGCAGCTCGATCCGGACGGTGAACAGCCCCTCCGGCTCGAAGCCGAGGGAAGTCGATTGCATTTTGGCGAAGCTCTTCAGGACAAGTCCCGCGGCGACCAGCAGCAGCAGCGTCAACGCGACCTCGCCGATTACCAGCCAATCGCGACTGCGGCGCGCCGCTTTCGTTTCCGAGCTGCCGAACGAGCCGGCTTGCAACGCCAGGTTGATATCTGTCCTCGCCGCCTGCCAAGCCGGCCAGAGTCCAAACAAAATCGTGGTGAAGGTCGCGAGCAGAAATGTGAAGGCGAGAACCCGCCAGTCGAACCCGATCTCATCAAACCGCGGCGCGCCGGCCGGAGCGAACGCGATTAGTGCGTCGCGACCCCAGGTCGCGAAGATCATTCCAAGGCCGCCGCCGATCGCGGCAATGACGAAACTCTCGAGCAGGAGTTGCTTGATGATCTGGCCCCGGCCTGCCCCCATCGCCGCACGAATGGCGAACTCCCGCCCGCGTGCGGCCCCCCGCACGGCCAGAAGATTCGCCAGATTCGCGCAGGCGATGAGCAAAACGACGGCGACCGAGCCAAGCAGCAACGCCAGGCTGGTCCGGTAATTACCGAGGAGATTTTCGAGGAGCGGTCGAACCGCGACGCCGGTGCCGGCCGTCGTGGCGGGATAAAGTTTCTCGAGGCGCGCCGCGATCGCGACCATCTCGCTGCGGGCCTGCTCAATTGTGACGCCGTCCTTTAGCCGGCCCCAGGCGTAGAACATGGGGTGGTTGGCGCGGTTCTGCCATCCCGGGACGGCGCTGCGACGCATAAGCGACAGCCAGATGTCCACTCCATGCGGCGAATCCATTTCCCTCGGCATCACGCCAATCACGGTGATGGGACGGCCATGCAAAGTAATGGCGCGCCCGACGATTTGCGGATCCTGGTGGAACGAGCGGTCCCACAGGCGGTAGCTGATGACCGCGAGCGGGGGCGCGCCCGGTTTATCTTCGTCGGCTGTGTATGTCCGGCCGAGGTGCGGTGGCAGTCCGATCACGTCGAAGAAATTCGCGGTTGCCAGGGAAACGGAGATCCGCTCCGGTTGCCGCCCGGGAACGTCGCTGAGATTGAGCGATTCAATGCGAGTGAGCGCGAGATGCTGGAACGACGCGGCGTCACGCTGCCAATCGACGTAATCCGGCAGGGCGATGGACGAATTCGTCCCATTGATCACTTCGTTCAGGTAAACGAGCCGGTCGGCCTTCGGGTAGGGGAGCGGCCGGAGCAACACCGCGTTGACGACGCTGAAGATGGCGCTGTTCGCGCCGATGCCGAGCGCAAGCGTGAGCACGGCGATGACGGTGAACCCGGGTGATTTGCGCAGTTGGCGAAGAGCGTAGCGAAGGTTGTTCATATTTTTCGAGTTCTGGTCTTCTGCTGGTTACTTACGCGGTCCAAATTTCTCCAAAGACGCGCTTGAAATTCGCTCCCATAATTTTTTCGACGGCACCGCTTTTGTGGCCGCGCTTCAACAGCGCGTTGGCGATGAGCTCCATCTTGCGCGGCGTGTTCAGGTCCGGGATGTACGTCGGGCGGTCTTCGCCCGGCGCGGCGATGCCGTCCGCTTTCCGTTTCTCCGTGGCCTTTTTCATTTCTTCCAGGTCGCTGTCGTCGACTGGAAAAAACGGAACGTCGCTCCCGACGCCGACATGGTCTTCTCCGCAAATTTTTAAGGCGTGCTCGAGGTGCTGGAGGTAATCGGACAGCATCGGCTGCTTCGGCGACGCCGTGATGTACGGCAGCATGTAGATGCCGATGACGCCGCCTTTGTCGGCCAACGCTTTCATCTCGCGGTCCTCCTTGTTGCGAGGATGCAGGTAAACGGCGCGGCAGCCGGCGTGCGTAATGAGCGGCGGCTTGGTCGAGGCGGCGATGCCCTCGGCCGTCGTTTTCGTGTTGGAATGACTGAGGTCGAGCGCGACCCCGATCTCATTCATCTTCGCGATCGCTTTGCGGCCCAACTCGGTCAGCCCGTCGGTGTCGCCATCAAGACAGCCGACGCCAAATGGTGTGCGCCGATTGTAATTGAGTTGCATGACCCGCACCCCGAGGCCCCGGAACAATTCAATCCGCTCGATTTTGTCTTCGAGCATGTTGGGCGACTCAAAGGAATAGATGACGCCAAGCTTTTTCTCTTTCCGCGCGCGTTCGAAGTCGCTGTGCGTGCGCACATGCAGAAAAAGATCGGCCCGTTTCTCCATTAGCTGCTGGGCGGCGGCGATGTCGGCCACGGCCGTGGCAAAATCTCCAATCGCTCCCCCGAGCGTGGATTTCACCGCGGTCACGCCCGACTCGCGAATTGCTCTGGTGATGTCGTCCTGGTTGGGCCGTTCGAGCAAGCCGCCAATCCAGGCGAGAGCGTTGGCATCGAGAATGAACGAGTCGCGATAGATCTTCGCGGCCTCAGCGGACACTTTCGGATCGTCGGCGGCCCAGCTGAGGCCCGGGGTCAAAGTGACCAGGGCCGCAGCGCCGCCGAGGGACTTCGTGAATTCGCGGCGCGTCATCATGGCTTTCATTCGGCGCGGAGCGCGATCATTGGGTCGACCTTGGTAGCGCGGCGCGCGGGGATGAGGCAGGCGATCAAGGACACCGCGGCATGGACGAGCGCCGTGACGAAAAGAGTGGCGAGATGAAGCGCTGGCACGTCGAAGAGAACGCTTTGCATCGCTCTTCCGGCGAACCACGCGCCCAGCAAACCGAGGATAGTTCCGGCTGCGAGAAGGCGCAGGCCTAACGAGAGAAATTGCGAACCGATCTGGCCTCGTTGCGCGCCGAGCGCCATGCGAATGCCGATCTCCCGGGTGCGTTGGGCGACGGCGTAACTGAGCACGCCGTAAGTTCCAATCGCCGCCAGGAGCAGCGCGACACCTGCGAAAATTCCCGCGAGCAGCGCCGGCGACCGCCGCGCCATGAGGCTGTCCGCCATCAGCGTCTCCATCGAGCGGATGTCATCGATCGCGAGCTCGGGCTCGGTTTCGCGGACCAGCTTTCGCAGCGTCTCGGCGAACGCTTCCGGGCTCTGGCTCGTGCTCGCGACAACGAAAACGCCGGTGTCGCCAGTGCGATGGACGTAGGGCAGGTAAATCGCTCCCTGCCCCTGTGACTCCGTGAGCTCCGTTTGTTTTACCGCACCGACAACGCCGACAATGGTGAAGAGCTTTGCTTCCTCCGATTCGTCGCCCCGAAAGACCTTGCTGGCCGAGCGCGCCCCCGTTGGGCCAGTAACGCCGGGCCAGATCCTCGTCGACCACGCAAACACGTTCCGGGCGGTGAGAATCCGCTGAGGTCAGGAAGCGCCCCTCGCGCAGCGGAATGCCGAGCGCCGTGAAGTAATCGCCGTTTACACCGTAGGAATAATGACCGTGCAGGGATTGGCCGGGCGGCGGCACGTAGCCCTTCGGTGTGATGGCGGTTTTACCGCTATCCCCGCTCAAGCGGAATGTTCGTGATCGTCCCAGCGGCGACGATTCCAGGTTGCCGGCGGATCGATTCCAGCAAGCGATCGACGATCCCAACTCGCGTCCTTCTGCAGTTGCCACGGAATGGTGCACTCGCCGGCGAGAACATGATCGGCGCGAAAACCGGGAGAGACCGCCATCACCTTTTTCAGGCTCAGCCCGAGCAGGGCCGCACCCGCGAGCAAGACAAAAGCGAGGGCGATCTGCGCGACGATGAAGCCGTGGCGAAGACGCTGAGCGGCCCGGCTAACCGTGCCGGTGCGCGATTCCGATTGAAGCGCATTCGCGAGGTGGCTGCCGAGATTGAACCAGGCGATGGGCACGGCGATGACGACTCCCAACGTCACCGCGCCGATCAGGCCGATCGAGGCGAGCCAGCCATCGAACGCGATATGCGCGCCGAGCGGCAAACGATTCGCACCGAGAACCTGGAGCAATTGAGTTCCCCACGCGCCCGCGACAACGCCAAGCAATCCGCCGAAAGCGGTGAGCAGAATGGTTTCAACCATCACCTGCTGCACGACATGCCGCCGGCTCGCGCCCATCGATTGACGGATCGCCATTTCTTTGGTGCGGCTGCTCGCCCGAATCAGGAGGAGGTTGATCAAATTAACCGCGCCGATGAGCAGGAGAAAGAAGACGCCGGCCTGCATCAGCCAGTAGGGTCGGTCGGATGGAGCGGACGTGAAATCGCGTGAAGAGAAACGACCGGCGAGCGGAAAGCCAGCTTCGGCCATCATTTTCGCCTGTGGGTTGTCTTTCTCGACCTCGATATTGTGCGCGTCGATCTGCGATTGCGCTTCGGCGATCGTGGCGCCGGGTTTCAAGCGCGCAATCATTTGAAGTGGCGCCACCGCCGGAATGGCGCGCCTGCGGACCGCGTTGCTCTGGTCCCGATTTGAACGCCACGTAAAGGCGGGCTTCTGAGGAGAGAAATCGAAAATCAGGAGGCAACACGCCGATAATCTTTCGCGGGATGCCGTTCACGCGAAGATCGCGGCCGAGGACGTTTGGATCCGAATTGAGGCGCTGGCGCCAGAAGCCGTCGGTGAGGATGACGACTGCCGCATCATTCGCCATGTCCGCCTCCGTCGAAGGGACGACCCATGGCCATCCCCACGCCAAGCGTCGTGAAAAACTCAGACGACACGCGCATGATTTCTTCCTGCTCGGTCGAGCCGGGTTCGCCCACGGCCTCGCTCCGGTTGAGGAAGATGGAAAGGCTCGAGAGCGCCGGGATGTTGCCGCGCCGCTCAAAATAATTTGTGACCGAGGAGCCGTCGTTCTCGACGCCGGCTTTCGGATAGGTGTTGTAAATTGTGACGAGCCGATCCGCGTCCGGAAAGGGCAGTGGCCGAAGCAGGATAGAATTGATCACCGCGAAGATGGCGAGATTCGCGCCGAGACAGATCGCGACCGTGGCGAGCGCCGTGACTGTGAAAGCCGGAGCATTTGCGGAATTGGCGAAAGGCGTAGCGAAGATTGTTCATGGAAAGGTTGATACGCAAAACGGAGGGATGTGCTTCCGCACGTCCCACTTTGAAGGAAGTTGACGCGCCCTTCGTAAAAGAATGGGACGTGCAGAAGCCCGTCCCTCCGTGAGATCTGGTTTTCATTCGGCTCGCAATGCTGCGACTGGATCTGCCTTGGTCGCACGCAACGCCGGCAACAACGCAGCGAGCAAGGCGATCAGGGCGAGGACGAAGACAACCCCGCCGAAGACAATTGGATCGTAGGCGGTTGTCCGGAAAAGAAACGTTTCCATAAGACGCGCGACTCCGGCGGCAGCCAAGAGGCCGAGGACGAGCCCGAAAGCGGTCAACGCTGACCCTTGCCCGAGGACGAGGCGAAGGACATCGCGGACCTGCGCTCCGAGCGCGTAACGAATGCCGAATTCGCGCGTCCGTTGCGCCACGCTGTAAGCAATGAGGCCGTAGAGGCCGATGCCGGCGAGGAGCAGCGCCAGCAGCGCAAACATGCTGAAGAGCGTGAGGTAAAGTTGCGGCTGCGTCAGACTCTGTTTCACCAGTGCTCGCACGGGACTCACGTCCGAGATGGTTTGTTCGGGATTGAACTCCCAGACCGCGCGCTGGATGGTTTGCGAAAGCGTTTCGACCGGCAGCGGCGAGCGAACCAGGAGGCTGGCGAACGCCGGGCCGCGCTGATTCAAGCTGATGTAAACCTGATAGGGCAGCTCGGCGTTGAGCCCGTTGCGCGGAACATCACCGACCACGCCGACAACTTCCAGGACCGTTGGCGTCGTTTGCTGGCGGTTGGGCGGCAGAGTGAGGCGTTTGCCGATCGGATCCTCGGTCGGGAAAAACTTCTTCGCCGCGGACTGACTCAGCACGACCACTTTGGGCGCCTTGCTCGTTGTCGGTCTCGGCGAAACTCCGCCCGGACAGCAACGGAATATGCATCGTGGAGAAATACGAGACGCTGACGGAATCGTAGAAAGCCGGCGGCAGCTTCGCGGCGTCGTCGGGCAAACCGTAAATCGAAAACGTCGCGGGAATTCCCCACGTGAACGGCATTGTCTGGGTGAATGCCACCGATTCCACGGCAGGCACGGCGCGATCCGATCGAGGAGCTGCCGATAATAATCGGTCCGCTTTGGTCCGGTATCGTAGCGCGTCGGAGAAAGCGAAATCACCATGCTCAGCGTGTTCTCGATCTGGATGCCGGGATTCACCCGCGTGATCGCGGCGAAGCTTTTCCAGACCAGCCCGGCGCAAACCAGCAGCACCATGGTGAGCGCGATCTGCGCGATGACGAGCGCGCCGCGCAGCCGGACCGATTGCAAACCGGCCGAGCCTTTACTGCCGTCGCGCAATGAATCGATCGCCTCGACCCGGGTGGCATGCCATGCGGGAAACAGGCCGAAAACAATTCCGGTGACGAGCGCGGTCACCCCGGTCACCGCCAGGACCGTCATGTTGAGCCCGATCTCGTCACTGCGCGGAATCCAACCGTCGGAGAAACTCGCCAGGAGCAGATCCAATCCCCAGCTCCCGATCAACACGCCCGCCGATTCCGCCGAGGCCAACGAGGAGAAACGATTCGACCAAATGACTGCGCGCGATGGCCGCGCGACTCGCTCCGAGGGCGAGCCGGATAGCCACTTCACGCTGCCTGGTGGAAGCGCGAACGAATTGGAGCCCGGCCACGTTGGCGCACGTGATCAGCAGGACGACCACCGCAGCGCCTACAACCAGTAACAAACCGTCACGATAATTGCCCACGACCTGGTCGCGCAGCGGAAGCATCGTGAAGTCCCAACCCTTGTAGAATTTCTGGTCGGCCTGGACGAGCCGGGCCGCGATCGTGGAAAGCTCCGCCTGCACCGTCGCGGCCGGGAGGCCAGGTTTGAGCCGGGCGATGACCGACCAGAAGCGCGAGTTCGCCACCATGTTCTCGCCGCCTTCGTTCGGGAAAATCCGCCAGAGCGACGAGATGTTGAATGGATCTTTGAAAGTCCGCGGCATCACGCCGATGACTTCGTGGGGCGCGTCGTCGATCATGACCGATTCACCGATGATCTCGCGACGGCCGCCGAATTGTTTCTGCCAAAGATCGTAGCTCAGGATGACGCTCGCTTTCGCGCCGGCGGCCGCGTCTTCCCGCAGGAAAGTGCGGCCCAGGAATGGCTGTTCGCCCAGAACCTCGAAGTAATCCTGCGTGACGAGGCTGCTCGTCAGGGAGGTCGGTTTCTCGATGCCGGTGAGGTTGTCGTAGTTGTAACGGCCCGCCGCGATGGCTTCGAAGGAGGTGACCTGTTTCTCAACGTCGCGGAAACCGGCGGGGGCAAAGCCGAGGCCTTTCAGATTCTCCTGGAAGTTTTGCGATTGCACCATGAAGAGGCGATCCGAGTCCGGGTAGGGCAGGGGCGCGAGCAGGACCGCGTGGACGACGGTGAAGATTGCCGTGTTCGCGCCGATGCCGAGCGCGAGGATGAGGACCGCAACGAAAGTGAACCCCGGCGATTTGCGCAGTTGGCGAACGGCGTAGCGGAGGTTGTTCATAAACGAAATCCCAAATCCCAAGCTCCAAATCCCAAAGAAGTTTCAAACCACAAGCACCAACAAGCTCCGTGCCTCATTTGGAAATTGGACCTTCGGATTTCCTTCGGGCCTGGAGCTTGGGATTTGGGATTTCTCTTCATTCGGCGCGCAGCGTGATCATCGGATTAACTCGTGAGGCGCGACGCGCGGGAATCCAGCAGGCAAAGAGGGCAGCGGCGGCCAGGACCAAAGTGACCGTGCAATAAATGAGCGGGTCGTTCGCGCTCACGCCGAAAAGCAGACTGCGCACAATACGCGAAGACGCGACGGCTCCGGCGAAGCCCAAGACCAAACCAGCGCCGAGCAATCGCATGCCCTGCTTCAACATCATCATTCGGATCTGGGCCGGCATCGCGCCGAGCGCGAGACGCACCCCGATTTCACGCATGCGGCGCAAGCCATTGAAGGCCATCACCCCGTAGAGCCCGACCACGGCGAGCGTCAACGCCAGGACCGCGAAGCAAACGAGCAGGAAACTCATTAGCCGCGGCGTGGCCCACGTTTCCTCGACGCGTTCCTGCATCGTCTTGAATTCGAACGCCGGCTGCGCGGGATCGAGCGAAGCGACGATGTCCCTCACCGGTTTCTCGAGCGACTTCGGCGAGAGCGTGGTCCGGAGCAAAACCACCAGGCCGGTCTGGGGCTGCTGCGTTATCGGGAGATACGCCTGGGGCAGCACCGTTGTTTCATCGAAGCCGTAAACTTTCAGGTGCGGCACAACACCAACGATGGTCCGAAATTCGACCGCACCCTCGTGGCCGGTGTGCATCTTAATGCGCTTGCCGACAGCTTCCTCCCCGGGGAAATAGCGCTCCGCCAGCAGTTGATCCACGATAAGAGCCGGCGGCTGGTCCTTCGTGTCCCGCGCCTGGAAAGACCGGCCGCGGAGCAACGGCGTGTGGATCGTTTGAAAATAATCGGCCGTCACCACATTCATCTCGACGGAGGGCGACTTGCCTGGCGGCGGTTCCGGCGCGCCTTCCGGGACAAACGAGGTCTGCCATCCCGTCATGAGCGGTGGATTGGAAGCGAGCGCCGCATTCTTCACGCCTGGAAGCGCCGATAATTTTTCAAGCAGGGCGTTGGAAAAACTCGCGAGCTTCGTCGGGTCAGAATAACTCGGTTCCGGGAGATCGACGCGCGCGGAGAGCAGAAGAAGCGGATCGAAGCCGAGCCCGAGCCCGCGAGCGTTGGCAAAGCTTTTCATCACAAGACCGGCCGTGCTGAGCAGGATGAGGGTCAGCGCTACTTCCGCGACCACGAGCAGATCGCGCGAGCGCCGTGCGCCCACGGAATCCGAGCTGCCGCGCCCACCCGATTTGAGAGCGAGCTGAATATCGGCGCGCGACGTGTGCCACGCTGGCCAGAGACCGAAGAGAACGCTGGTCACCAACGAAAGTCCCAGGCTAAACAACAGAACCCAGCCGTTCAGCGACAGATTTTGAAAACGCGGAACGCCCGGGGGCGCAAGAGCGACGAGAATATCGCGGCCCCAGGCGGCCAGACAAATCCCGAGACCACCGCCCACGAGCGCGAGGACAAAGCTCTCAATCAAAAGCTGACGAATGATCTGCCAGCGCGAGGCGCCGACCGCCGCCCGCACCGCAAATTCCTGTGCGCGCGCCGCGCCCCGGGCCGCGAGGAGATTCGCCAGATTGGCGCAGGCGATCAGGAGCACAAGGCCAACCGCGCCGAGCAACAATTTCAGACTGTTGCGGTAATCGCCTATTTGATTCTCCAGCAACGGAGTGACGGTGACGCTCACACTCGCGTTGGAATCCGGATATTGTTTCGCCAGCCGCGCCGCGATCTCCTTCATCTCCGCCAGCGCTTTTTCAACCGTCACGCCCGGTTTCAAACGGCCCCAGCCGAACAAACCGGGATGATTGTCGCGCGTCTGCCAGGCCTTATCATCGGTCCGCCGCATCACCGGAAACCAAACATCCACCGTCCGCGGCGAGAACATCTGCGGCGGCATCACCCCAAGGATCGTGTAAGGCTGATTGCCGAAGTTCATGATGCGCCCGAGCACATTCGGGTCGCGCGAAAAGAGCCGCTGCCATAACCGGTCGCTGATGACCGCGACGAGCGGTCCGCCCACGCGATCTTCCTCTTCCGTGAAGACGCGGCCATGTTGCGGATTGAGTCCGACCACCTTGAAGAAGTTTGCCGTGACGATCGCGCCGCTGATTTGTTCCGGCGCCCGATTGTCGAGGCCGCTCAGGTTGAACGATTCCCGGCGTGAAATGGCGAGGTGTTCGAAAACGGTGTTGTCGCGTTTCCAATCGACATAATCGGGAAACGAAACGGAAATCTGCGGCTGGTTCGAGTCCGTTTCCGTGACAATCATCAACCGGTCTCCCTTCAGGATAAGGAAGCGGCTGAAGCAGGACCGCGTAAATGACGCTGAAGATCGCCGTGTTCGCGCCAATCCCGAGCGCGAGCGTGAGGACGGCGATGAGAGTGAATCCGGGAGATTTGCGAAGCTGCCGCAGGGCGTAGCGCAGGTCGTTCATGCGTCAGCCTCCAATTCTATTTCGCGGCCACTTCGGCTCCGGCGGGTTTGATCGAAATGCTGCCGGCTCCGGATCGGAGAAGGAGCGACTTCCCTCCGCCATTGATTTGGCCCTTCATGGAATCGCGGTCCGTCCGGGTCCCGACGAAAGGCAGATCGCTCGTTACTCGTCCGGAACTCGTCTCCGCTTCGACATTCAGTCCCGCGTCGGGAGGAACCATCACCTCGATACTGCCGGCGGAAGTCTCCAGGTCCACATCGCCAGGCACCGGGGATTTCAAACGCGCCGTGATCGATCCGCCGGAAGTCCGGCCAGTTATTTTGCCGTTAACGTTCTCGAAGGCGAGCCGGCCTCCGCTGGTCTCCACCTTGGTGTCGCCGCCGAAGTTCCGCACCACGATCGATCCGCCGGACGTGCGCGCCTCGAGCGAGCCGCTCCCGTCGATTGATTCAATCCGGCCGCCGCTCGTATCGACCTTCACCGCGCCTTCACAGCCGTTCAGTTCGATGCTTCCGCCGCTGGTCGTTGCGCCGGTCGGGCCTTTGAGATGGGTGAACTTCAGTTTTCCGCCGCTGGTGTCCGCGCTCATCGTCCCGGTTAGCTCGGCCCCGATGATCGATCCGCCGGCCGTCCGCAGCTCGGAGTTGAAATTCTTCGGCACCCGCACCGTGTAACGCGCGTCCATGTTGCAGCGCCCGGACCAGTTCATATTGCGATCCTTTTGCGAGCGGCGGGCGCGGATCGTCACCGTATTGCCCTCCTTGCTCACGATCACCGGGGCCGCGGTCATATATTCCTTTTCCCGCGCTTCATCGCTCGAATCGATCTTGCGATGCGCCTCGATGACGACCTTGTCATCAGCACCGGCCGAGACCTCGATCGTGCCGAAATCAACATCGACGATGATCCGGCCGCCGGGCGCAGCGTCGAGTGTTTGGTGAACATTGTCTTCCGATAACGCGGAAGCCGTAGCCGTGGCGGCGAGGAGCAGAAAAAGGGTGCGGGTGATCATGAGTTCAGGGCCTTGGTTGCGTGAAAATTTGGAGCGAATGGCGTTTCATTTTCACAGAATGATAGAGCTAGCAGGGCAAGCCTTTGCATGGTCTATGCCACGGCCAAAAACGTTTCGTTTATCACTGGACCGGAACGAGTTACGAAAAACGCTTTCCTCGATTCTCGGGATAACCGTCCCGTCGTCGGGATTTCACTGTCCCATTTTCGAAACCACATTGGCGCCACGATTCTCCCTTGATACAACCCGCAGTCTTGCGAGGCTTCTCATCTGCGCGAATGGTAAATACCCCCCTATTTCGACAGGGAATTGCGCGGAGAAGCCGTCCTTGAAAGGAGCGGGGTAACGGTATGTCCGATATTTCCAAGGAATTGGCATCATTTACGAGGCGGCATTGGGTGGCCATCTCCTTGATCGTCATCGCATTCATATGGAGCATCGGCGTGAATCTGGCCCTACAGGGGGGCTATCTAAACGAGTGCCCGAGAGATGTTGTTTTCGCTTTTCTGGCTGTTCCTGTTATCGCGCTTGCTGTTTTAGGGCTTGCGCATCCAGAGATGAGGGCTCGTTACTATCTGCTGGGCGCTAACAAAAAGATGACACTAACTGCATTTATTCTCGGCGGGGCAATTGTCGGATTCGCGCTCTGGATTCTGTTTGTTGTGACTCACCCGACAACAACGGCTCCCCCAAAAATCGGCACAGAGACAGACAAAACACTAAGCACCAAAGAAAGCCCAGTTTTGCAGGCAGGGCCGTTGGGCAACGTCTCTAGTCCAATGCCAACACCAACTCCGACCCCAACGCCGAGACATATCAACACATTCACGCCCCGTGAAATTCACAATGAAATGGCGCGAACTGGTCCATTTGAACTTAAAGAAGTAGGAGAAAGCTTCGTTAACGGAGTTGTTGATTGGACGCTACTATTCAGTTCAGTTCACGGGTCCCGCGGAGATCCTGCAATTCAAGTTAATTTTGGGCCTGAGGACGGGTTTCCTCCAACAGTCATTTGCACGCAAATGCCGCTAAAGGGGAATGAATACTTAGGACGTATCAAGTCACCAATTCGTTTCCGAGTGCACGGTGTAATAAGCGGAGTGCATGAAAACACAATTGTCCTAATTGAGGCTACGGTAGAGCAGTTACCAAATACCTCCCCTAGTCCATCGCAAGGATCGAAAGTGTTGCCTACGCCAGTTCCAGACGCAGGGCCAAGAGTTGTTCCACCTAAAATCCCGCCAGTTACAAATTCAGATGCAGGTCCGCGAGTTGTGCCGCCATCACCGACGCCGCCAACCTACTCCTCTATGACCAGCGCTGAGTTAAAGGAGGCAACGCAGCGTTTTAACAAGAGATTGCGCGAATTTGATCAGGAATTTCGCGGCGACGAGTACCGAGCCATTGTGCGCGACGAAGAGGAGGGAATAGGGAAAACGCCTGATATGTCCCCCCTGGACCGGTCTTTGTCGGTTAACAAACATATAGCCAAGAGACGAGGTCAACTCCGTGACAAATACCAGAGGCTATTCACCGGCGATGGATTCAATGCCACTGGGACTCTTTCAGCCGAAGCAAGCGCGCTCGGTTCTGCCCTACAGAATAGAATTGACCCAGATGCATACGCAGGGTCAATCGAGTTGGAAAAAAAAGCGACCGCAAAGCGGGGAACATTCACGGATACAAATGCTGTTAGAGACTTGATCGCCTATTTGGAATACCTAAGCCAGCATCTGCGACCTGATTAAGCCGCCTTTCTTAATTCCGCGTATGGCAACTTCTCAGCCTTCACCAACTTCATGAGCGTATCGCGGAACAGGAATCTGTTGTGCCGATTGTTAAACCGATGCTCAAGCTCATCTAGATAGGCGTCCAGATGCGATAAGTCGCGCGAGGTCAGCTGTTGCGGCTGAAGACCCGAACCGCGAAATCCACGGCCGTCTCTCCAACTACGTGTTCCGCCTCGACGCCTTCCGGAGTAACATCTCGTGACGGCCACATTGAGCCAACAAAGAGTGGCTTCTCAAAGAACACGCCCCGAAGCCGACGCTGAATTTCGTCGAGCGGCGCGCGCGCAACCATTGGAAGCAAGACATGATTCGCTGCTCCACACACGAGATCGGCAAATTGCACTTCTTTAGAATCCTTGGAGCACGTAGTAACGATCTCTGTCACTTTGAGAGGATAGGAGGCATACTCACCGCCCGTGATCGGGATCATCCGCGGTTCAATCGACGGGTCCGCCATCTTCATCAAATGCTCACGCTGGCGTGCTAGTGCCTTCGCTTCATCCGCGAGTACCGTAAAACTTCCTTTGAGAGCGTTGCTCCATTTTAGAACTAGGACGAAATACGCTGGAACCAATGGATCGAGTTCATCGGGATTTCGAAAATCCAACGATAGGTCCCTGCGCCGGCAAGTGAGGAGCACGGGAGCGAATGAATCAGCGACCGGTCCCGGATGCTTCCTTTGGAGAAATTCGTGAATTTTTTCCGCCTCCGATTCAAAACGGCGCAATTCGGCATCGCCACCGGTTCGGACACAGTCAACGAAGCGCTGAAGAAACCGCGCAAATCGCGCTTCCCCAAGAAAGACTGGAAGCGTTGTTGCTAACAAGTTTGCCGTCGCTAAGGCCCCTCCTTGCTGGTACAGATCCAGCCCATGTTCTCTGGCAATGGGCTCATGGATCAAGTCGACAAATTTTGTTACGATCATGAACCGCTTGTGAATTGGGAAAACCTTCACCACGTGATTTGTGATCCACGGCCGTTTCAGTAATTCGGTCAGCGCCCGTAACTGCGCAGGAGTCTTTTTTACCTTCGCAAACTTCCATTCCGGCGCCTTCACCAAACGTAGCGATTCCGCCACCTCGCTTAGTTGGTCGGACTAGAGCTTCACAGACCAAGGCAGAAAACGGGCTGGACTGAATTCGTCAGATCACCGCCAGAATTTCCCGTCTCGTCAAAAGCAATCTTCGTCATCGTGCTCAGATTTAGCGCACTGCCCTGTCGTTACACGTGAAGCACCTCTCGAAGCTCCGCACCACCTTTCGCGCGCGGTTGTTTGACAAGAGTGACTGGCAGTTTCGGCGCGGCCGATCAAACTTCCAACCGATACCCGAGCGTGTGCACCGTGCAGATGCCGCGGCTCGGCCGGAACGTCGAAAAGGTAGTAGGATGAAGGAAGAATCAAGAATAGGGAGCGTCAACTTCCTCCTTCTGCATTCATCCTTTTTACTTGAGCCCCTCGCTCGCCGTCGCTTGCTTGCCCTTCCCGGTGTCGGGTTGGAACTCCAGAATGTCGCCGGGCTGGCACGTGAGCGCTGAGCAGACGGCCTCGAGGGTCGAGAAGCGGATCGCGCGGGCCTTTCCCGTCTTCAGAATTGAAAGATTCACGATCGTAATGCCAGCCCGTTCCGCGAGCTCGGTCAGCGTCATCCGCCGATCGTGGAGCAGGTCATCCAGCTTAACGTGAATTGCCATGGTCAAACCGTCCCTTCCAGGTCTTCGCGCATGAGTGCGCCTTCTGCGAACACCCGAGCCAGCACAAAGGTGAGGAGAACGGCCAGCCAGCCGTTGACCGAAAAGCCGGCGTCGATATGGAGCGGGTGCGCCGGGGTGGAAACGACTTTGGCGATCGCGCCGATCACGAGGCCGAGAAGCTGCAAGGCGAGCAACGTCCAGGCGATGTTCTGCAAACGGGAGGCGTTCGCAGGGACAAATGGAGAGCCCGCGCGAACCGTCCCAACGATCGCGAGCAGCCGCTTGAGGACGATGTAGTTCAGGGGGATCGCGACGAGGCCGAGCACGGCGATTGCGCGTAAGCCCGCGATCACCCGCTCCGCTTCGGGCGACGGAGTGAGCTTGAATGCGCTCATGATCCATTGCTGGTTTGGCATGGCAACCAGCAGGGCGAGGATTGCGGCGCCGCCAAGCCAGTTTACGATGATGAGGATCCGCAGCACGACATGAGCGATAGGCAGCGCGGCCGAGGATGATCGGGATATCGGGTGAATTGTTGCAGTCATATATTGATAATCGATAACACCATTATCGATGATCGTCAAATGTAATATCGATATTCGTAACTCCTCCCGTTGAGATAGAAGCCAAATGAGTCGTCGCGAGTTGCCTTTGCGCCTCGATTTCAACGGAGGCTGGGCTGGCTCATTCCCGGTAGGGCGAGACTCTGTCGAGCCTAAACGTGCCACCGAACCTGCGGCTCGACAGAGTCTCGCCCTACCAATTGAAGAGCGTTTAGGGGTCGCGCTAAACTTCGAGTCGATACCCGAGCGTGTGCACAGTGAGCAGGTGCCGGGGTTCGGCGGGAACGTCTTCGATCTTTTGGCGGAGCTTCACGATCAATTGATCGAGGGTGCGGGTGGTGCCGTAGTAATCGACGCCCCAGACTTCGTTCAGAAGCGCTTCGCGTGAAACGGCGTTGCCGCGTTCGCGAAATAGCACGGCCAGCACTTTCATCTCGCGCGGGGTAAGCTCGATCGCTTCTTTGGCCCGCTTTCCACGCAAGGCTTTGCAATCGACGCGCACTTTGCCGAAGGCGATCTCCATCGGCAGATCGCTCGCCGCGCCGCCGGCTGCCGCGCGTCGCAGGAGCGCCTGCACGCGCGCGAGCAGCTCGCGCAGACTGAAAGGCTTGGTCACATAATCGTCCGCGCCCAACTCCAGGCCAACCACCTTGTCGATCTCCTGGCCTTTGGCCGAGAGCATCAGGATCGGGACGCGGTTTTTCGCGGCGCGGAGTTCGCGGCACAAATCGAATCCGCTTTTCCCGGGCAACATGATGTCGAGGATGACGAGATCGGGTTTGTGCTGTTTGACGAGCGGTCCGGCCTGCGCGCCATCGCGGCACTCCGTCACGTCGTAGCCTTCCGCGCGCAGGGCGTCGCACAATCCGAGCCGAATATGCGCATCGTCTTCGACCACCAGCAGCCTCTTCTTCATCTCAGTGGCTCTTCCCCTTCGTAATCGTGCTCGTGCTCATGCTCGTGATCGATCTCCGGCAGTAAGCGTCAAAGGCAGCCGCAAAGTAACATTACTCCCGCCGCCCTCGCGCGCCTGATAAGTGATCTCGCCGCCGTGTTCCTTGGCCAGTCGTTGCGCGAGCGTGAGCCCGAGCCCGGAGCCCTGGATCCCGCTCGCGAGCGAATCATGGGCGCGATAAAACGCCTCGAAGATTTTTGCCTCTTCGCCCGGAGGAACGCCGGAGCCGCGGTCGAGCACACTGACGTTGACCGAATCTTCCGTGAGGTAACTGTGGATCTCGACCTCTTTCCTTTCGACGCTGTATTTCTCAGCGTTGGACAAAAGGTTCACGAGAATCTGCGCGAGCGCGTCGTCGTTCCCGCGCACGGGGTAGGGCGGCGGCGCCGCCTGCCAGCGAGTAGTGAATCCCTGCTCGTGCAAATGCAGTTCGTGGCCTTCCCAGGTTCGCGCGATGACTTCATGCAAGTCGAGCGGATGAAAGTCGTAACGCTTCTGCTTCCGTTCGAGCCGCGCGAAATCGAGCACGTTGTTGATCAGGCGGGTGAGCCGCTCCGCTTCCGCGACGATGATCCGCAGATATTGGGGACGTTTCTCTTCGGTCGCGCTCCCGCTTTGCATCATCTCGGCGAACATTCGGATCGAAGTGAGCGGTGTCTTGAGCTCGTGCGAAACGTTGGAAACAAAATCCGTTTTCTTTTGCGCGAGCGCCATCTGGCGGCGCGCGTCCGCGAAAACCGCCCAGCCGCCAAAGGCGATCGCCGCCAAAGCGGCCGCGATCAAATAAACGAGGGTGCGGCGGACGTTGCCGGCCATTTCCTGCAATTGTTGTGGGCGCATGAGATAGAGCGCCGCCTCCCAATGCGGTAGCGCTTCCCCAATTTCCGAAGCGACAAACGGCCGTCTCCAGTCGCGCCCTGTTTCGCTTGGTGGCTGGGTCACGACCGGCCGTCCTTTGTCGTTCAACAGGGCGAGCACGTACTCCGGCGAGGCGCTGTCTGGAAGAGCATCACGCCAGAGATCGGTCAGCGCCTCCACGCTGACGAGACAACCGAAAATCATGCCCGCCGCCGCGGGCGGCTTCACCCAGAAGACAATTTCGAGGCGATCCTGCATGAAACGCGTGACCACGCCTTCCGGGTGATCGGAAGTAAGGGCCTTAAAGTCCGCCGTCGCCGGCACGAGCTGCGAAACCGCGGGCACATTTTCCTTTAGCACGCGCTGCGGGGCGACGTTTCGCATTTGCTGTTCCTGCCTGCCGTCATCCTTCTCCTTCGCCGCGGGTGCGGGCGCCACCGCCGCGGGAGGGGCCGCCGCTTGCTTGCGGCTGGTGACCGATTTCGCCGCCGCTGCATCGGGCGCGGTCTTGTCTTCGGATTCGGTCTTCGCCTTGAGCCGTTGTTGTGGACGGTTCAACTCCTCGGCGGGAACCGGATAAACCGTCGCGGGCGTGTTCCCGGAGAGAAACGCGCTGTTATCGAGGAGAAATTTCTGCCGTCCGGCATCGGAGCTCGCTTCCTCCGCGGAAGGCGAAATGAGATTGCCCTCCGCATTCAAGGCGAACCCGATCGCCGGGCGCGGCCAGGCGCGCGAAAGCTTCGCGGCAAAATCACGCGCGAGTTCGGGCGCTGAGGAACTCGCGAGCAATTGACGCACCCGTTCGGCAAACGCGCGCCGTTCCTCATCGATCAAGCTTCGCGCCGCGCTCGCCGCGGCGTCCGTTTCCTTTTGGTAAAGCTCCGCGGTGCGGCGTTCGAGCACGAACTGCTGCTCGTTCGCGCTCCGCAGGGCCAGCCAGCCCAGACCGATGCTCGGCAGGACGATGGCGAGAAGGAATATCCAGATGCTTCGTTTCACGAGGCGAGGCGCAGGGTATCACGTTCCCGTTCTTCTGTGCTCCCGAAAATAGCCCAGTGTTTTAACGGTGGGAAAATCATGTGAGCCAAATGCAGAAGTCCCTTCAGGGACGAAAGAAGCGCCAACGAACAACGAAGGTCTGCCGTCCCTGAAGGGACTTGCGTGATTGTTCTGATCGAAACCCAGCGTTGAAACGCTGGGCTATTTTCAGACAGCGTCCGCTGAACGCACGCAACGCGCGAAGAGCTTTGTTGAGGAAGGCATTTGCTTTCATCGAACGTTGCGTAGCGAACTGGTAGAGATGGCGCGCTACGGCGTCCGCAGCAGGGATTGGTTAAGGCGAATCACGTTTCTTGGGCATCCCTGCTTAACGGACGCCGCAGCGCGGCGTCCATACCGGCGGCAAGTCTGCTTACCGCGGCCTGCGGGCTGCGCGCGAGGGAAGAGCCTCGAAAACCCTCACGCGGCCCACAGCGCCGCGGCGACAGCAGTCAGCGGCTCTTCTGATATTTGTCGGCGTAGTTTTCGTACTGCATCGACTTCCGGCTCGATTTCTCAAGCCGCCCTCGCGAATCAATCTCCTTGGCCGCCTGTTCGAGTTTTTGATTCTCTTCCCGCATTCCCGGCACCTGCCGCGCCGCGGGTGCGGCTGCGTTCATGATGGTTTGCGAACGGAGTACCGCCACCGCGTCCTTCGTCTTGCCTTCATCGGCCAGCTTTACCGCCTTTTCCTTGGCGAGCCGGTTCTGCACAACGCTGTTTTCGCGGGCGACTTCGTCCTTGATGCTCGAGTCCGCTTTTTTCTGATCGTCGGTGAAGGAAACCTTCGCCGCGAGCCGTTGCGCCGGTGCGGCGCCGCCGGAGATGGTGGCGTAATTCAATTCCACCGCGGCCGCTTCAATCGCATCCTTGGTTTTCTCATCGGCAACAGCACGAACCAGGAACCGCCGTTTCTCCGAGCCGAACATCTCCGGCATCTTGATCTCCACCAACCGGTCGTGGCATTCGATGTCGGGCCGACCCACGATTTCCTTCAGGCGCACGCCATCCGGCGCCTGGATGCGAATAACGATGTTGCGGGCGAGGAGGGAGCGCGCCGCACCCAGTTCCTCCGCGAAAATGCCGGGCAATTTCTCGGAGTCCTTCACATAGTAATAGTTGGCGTTGCTCGCTTCAGCCAGAGCGGTCATGAGGTCCTCGTTGTAATCGTCACCGAGGCCGATGGTGCTGACCGTGATGCCGTCACCGCGCAGTTCGCGGCCAAGGCCTGAGAGGGCCGAGGTGCTGCTCGGTCCGACATTGGCGATGCCGTCCGAAAGCAGGATGACGCGATTGACCCGCTCCTTTTCGAAGAAACGCCGCACTTGCTTCGCGCCCAGCACCACGCCCGCGTGGAGAGCGGTGCTGCCGCCGGCCTGAATGCGATGGATCCGCGCCTTTAATTCTTCGCGATGATCCCGGCCGCCGACGCGCTCGGGCGTGATGAGCAGATCGGTTTGGTCATCGTAGGTGACGAGCGAGAAGAAATCGTCGTCGCCCAGTTTATCGACCGCCATGGCGGCGGCCTGCCGCGCTTTCTCGAGCTTCGCGCCTTCCATGGAACCGCTGCGGTCCAGGACGATCGCGAGATTCATCGGTGCGCGCCGGGCATCATCGCTTTTGCGGGCTTCAACCTCGACCTGCACGATGACTTCGCGCGGGCCGAGCCGGTAAACGTAATCGCGTTCCGGCGTGACACGCAGGGTCACATCGGACGCGGGTGAAGCGGAGGCTGCTTGCGCGAGCGCTGCCGCGAGACTGACTAACAGTAGTTTTTTCATACTCTCAGTTAGACACGACTCGCGAAATGCTGTGTCAGAGCGCGGTGCGAAGATTGTAAAAGAAATGTCAGCGCGTTTGGAGACTTTCTAACCGCGGATTACACGGAGATCGCGGATGGGGAGAGATATTCGTGTCGCCCGCGACATCCGCCCTGTAGCAACGGTCCCGCGCCTGCGGGATCGCCGTTCCGCGCACGCGCCGACAGAGCGACGCGGCTACAGCGCCGAGGGTTGGGCGCGAATGAGGATCAGAACATCCGTGTCTTCGGCGTAATTTGAAACGGTCGATATCTTGAGCGCCAAGGGCGCGACCTCATCAAAGCCTGGGGCATCGCCCAGGGCTACGAACGAATTGAGGCCAGCGCTGAAAGCGCGCTTCAACCCACCGACTTACCAATGGATCCCACCCAGGCTCTCCCGGAATGAATCGCGCTTTCAGCGCTGGGGCTTGGTGTTGCCAACGAATCCTGAGGCGTTGTCCCAGGCTAATTTGAGTAGCGCCCTTGGCGCTGAAGACAAAAAACATCCGTGTCATCCGAGCAATCCGCGGTTAACTAATTTCCGATGGCCGCGACGATGATCCGCCGATTAACCGCGCGCGATGCGCGACTGAGCAGCTTTCGGTTTTACGATCTGCTCGTTCACGTTTTCGTCGTTGTTCTCCTGATCTCGAATCTGGTCGGGCAAAAGATCTGCGCGGTCCCGCTCTTCAATTTCCACGGCGAGCTCATCACCGCGAAAATTTCCGGCGCGCAACTGCTCTTCCCGATCACCTACATCTTCGGCGATATCTTCACGGAAGTTTACGGTTATGGCGCATCGCGCCGGGCGATCTGGCTGGGATTTTTCGCCTGCGCTGTCCTGGCGCTCTTTGGCCTGGTCATTGTTGCGATTCCCGCCGCGCCGGATTGGCCGAACCAGGCAGCCTTCGAAGCAGTTTTCTATACCGTGCCTCGCTTCATTCTCGCGAGTCTCGTCGCCTTCTGGCTCGGCGAATTCACGAACTCCTACACGCTCGCGAAGATGAAGCTCTGGACCGACGGCAAATGGCTCTGGACGCGCACGGTGGGATCGACCGTGGCTGGGCAATTGGTCGACACAACCGTGCTGATCCTGATCGCTTTCGGCGGACGCGAATCGTGGGGGACGATGTTGAACCTGATTGTCTCCGGCTATGTCGGCAAAGTTCTCTACGAAGCGCTCGCCACGCCCGTCACTTATCTCGTGGTGAACAAATTGAAACGGGCGGAAGGCGTGGATGTTTTCGATCGGGACACGAATTTCAATCCGTTCGCTCGCAACACCGCGGCGGGCGAGTCGTGATGCGGGCGTGGCCGCGTAAGGTGGATCGTGCGCTCCGCCGCGCGATGTTTTGATTTTCCCGGCTTCGCCGGCATTCTTTGGCATCGAGCGGCGGAGCGCTCGATCCACCATGCAAATTGTCCGCGCCCAACCTGAAGACGCCGACGCTCTAACCGAGATCGCGCACGCCGCCAAGCGTCACTGGGGCTATCCGGAACGGTGGATCGAAAGCTGGCGGGATATCCTGACGATGCGGCCCGAATTTATCGCGGCGAATGTGTCCTATTCCGCGATGGAGAGTGATCGCGCGGTTGGATTCTATCTTCTGACGACTGAAGCCGATGGGATCCACCTTGATCATCTCTGGATCGCGCCGCACGCCATGGGACGCGGGATCGGACGCGCCTTGTTCGATCATGCCGTGGAAGAAGCGCGAAGGCTGTGCCACCGGACACTCATGATCGAAGCCGACCCGAACGCGGAAGGTTTTTATGAGCGCATGGGAGCGCGCCGCGTGGGTGAAGCGATCACGGAGATCGAGGGCCAAAGACGCGAGTTCCCCCTGTTACGCTACGAGCTCGAAAGCGCTGGAAGGTAAGCCCAATTTTGGGTGAATCTTTTTCTCGCTGGCAGCGTCTAGTTTAACGGAAACCCGACACCCGCCGCGGCCACACGATTCGATCTAATGGTAGGGCTTGTTTGGGGGCCTGCTTGACACATGGACAGCAAGATCTTTCTGGGAAAGTACCGCGTCGCCGCGGAGGAAGTGGAACCCGTCGGAGAAATCGCCGACAACCCTCTGGCTTACAAGGCGGAAGCGATCGATTCGGGGAAGAAAGTCGTGGTGAACGTGGTTCCTGCGGCGGGCCTGAAAGCGGCGGTGCGCGAACGGCTTGAAGCCCAGGCGATTTCGGCCAGGAAGCTGAACCATGTCAACATCCCCGCCCTGGATGATTTCGGGGTCGAGGACAACCACCTCATTTACGTCAGGGAGGATCTCGAGGGGGCCACGGCGGAAGAGTGGGTGAACGCGCACGGACCAATGCCGGTCGGCGCGGTTTTGCGCATTGCGTCGCAGGTGGTGAGTGCGTTGGCTGCCGCCGCAGTTCATCGGATCAACCACTACGCCATCAATCCCAGCAACCTCATGCTGGTTCCGGGTCAGACGGCGGAAGGCGAATGGCCTCTCGTGAAAGTGCTCCACTTCGTGGGGGTCGCGCCGAAACTCCCGGGGACCGATGTTGCCGTTGCCGCTTTCGACAAATCTCTGCACTACGCGAGTCCGGAACAAATCGAAAAAGGCACGGTCGATTTTCGCTCCGAGCTTTATTCGCTCGGAGCCACGATGGGGTTTCTTTTGACGGGCGCTCCACCACTCGTTGCGTCCGCAGGATCCGAGGCCGCCCCTTCGGCCACGAACGGAGTTGCCGCGGAAAAGATGGCTGCCCTGCCGAAAAGAGTCAGGCGTTTGCTGGCCCAGATGTTGGCGATAAATCCGGAGGACCGGCCGGGCGATCACCTCGCGTTCGATCGGACGCTTCAGGACTGCCTGCATCAGGTGGAACGGCGAGAGACAATGGCCCTCAGGTTCGGAATTCCTTCGTTCTCACCCGACGGCATCAGGCGACGCCGGCATGTTCCAGTCAAAGCGTTCGCGCTCGCGGCCCTGTTCCTGGCCATCGCGGCGGTCGCCGGTTTGGTGGTGTCGAGATACCTTCGGCACGAACGCATTGTTCGCGCGGAAGAACCGATCGGAAAGCCGATCGGTGTCCCGGAAGCATCCGCATCCGTGACTCCCGTCACCGCGAACGCAAATGCGATCGCGTCGAACACCGCGCCATCCACTACGGCGATAGTTGAGTCGAACAATCCGCAATCTGAACCAATAAAGGCGACGGACGCGGATAAAGTTAAACCGTTGCCCACTGCGGCCGAATCCGCGGAGAGCGTGGCGACCAGGGAAGTTGCTGCAGCGCCCGCACCATCAGCGGCATCCGGCTCTCCGAAAAGTCTGCCCTCCCCGGAGCCCGCAACGGTCCTGGCGAATAACGCTACCACTCAGCCCGCCCTCAGCGACTCGCGGGAAGTTGCGTTGACGAAACAGCCAGAGCCAACGCCGATGGAATCGCCTGACGCGGAGGCTGGCGCAGTCGCGCAACAAACGGCCCCGAAAACAACGACCATGCACGAAGTGCGACGCGCGGAGCCGGCTCCTCCTGACGAAGGCCTGGAAAGCGCCGCGCCAAAAACAACAACGTCCGATTCAGAACCCAGAGTTGCGGAAAAATCGCCCGCCAGGAAAACCGAACGGACGACGAAGTCAAAGAGGCAAGCCGAAAGGAAAGTCTATCGACGGGAGCGTCTCTCTGAATCTCCGGCGGGAGAGCGGGGCGCGCGATTCCTGGGTGTGACGCCCGAAGGCTGGTCGATTCTCGAGTTGCCCTCAGGGAAAATCGTCGTCGTGCCATCGCGGCGATCGTCTCCATAATTGGGGGCCACGCCGCAAGATGTCTCATTTGCGATACGATCTTGCCTGAACTGCTTTCCGTAAGCGAGAATTCGCCGGGCTCCGTCTCGATACATGGACAGCAAAATCTTTCTCGGCAAATACCGCGTCGACGCGGAGGAAGTGGAAGCAGTCGGAGAAATCGCCGACAGCCCGCTGGCCTACGAAGGGGAAGAGATCGCTTCAGGAAAGAAAGTGATTGTGGAGGTGGTTCCCGTCGGGTCGTTGAAGAAGGAGGTGCGCGAGCAACTCGAAGCGAAGGCGCTGGCCGCGAAGAAGCTCGATCACATTAACATCCCCGCTCTCTACGATTTCGGAGTTCAAAAAGATCACCATGTTTACATCACCGAAGATTTCGAGGGGACCCTGGCGGAAGAATGGGTCAAAGCGAACGGGCCGTTGCCGGTGGGTCCCGTCTTGCGCATCGTCTCGCAGGTCGTGAGCGCGTTGGGAGCGGCGGCGTTCCATTCGCTCGTTCACCGCGCTATTAATCCGGGGAATTTGGTCCTGGCTCCTGGTCAAACGGCGGAAGGCGAATGGCCCCTCATAAAAGTGCTCCATTTCGTCGGCGGCAGCGACAAATTCCCCGGGAGCGATGGAGCCGTCGCCACGTTCGATAAGTCCTCGCATTACGCGAGTCCGGAACAGCTGCAAGAAGGCATCGTCGATTTTCGCTCGGAGATTTATTCGCTCGGCTGCACGATGTGGTTCCTTTTGACCGGCGGGCCGCCGCCCACCACGGCGAATGGACCGACGGCCCTCCAATCGATGACAAACGGTCCCGCCGCGGACAAGATGGCCGCGTTGCCGGCGAAGATCAGGCGTTTGCTTGCTGAAATGTTGTCGGAAAATCCAGACGCGCGCCCGCGAGATCCGCTCGCCTTCTACCTGCAACTCCGGGATGGCCTGAATCAGGTGGAACGGCGGGAAACAATAGCCCGCATGCCTAAAGTTCCCGTCGCGGCCACTACCGCGATCGTCGCGCCGAAGCGGCGGCGTAATCCCCTGAAAGCGCTCGCGCGCGCAGCCGTCCTCCTGGCGATGGCCGCACTTACGGCTTTCATCTTGCGGGAATATCTCCGGCACCGCCGGGTCGTCCGCGCCGAAGAACCGATCGGAGTTCCCATTGGTGTCACCAACGCTGGTACGTCCGTGACGCCGGCCGGGACGAACCCGACCAATACGACGGTGTCGATTGTCCCACTGCCAACTGCTGCCGTGGTCGACGTGAACACGCAATCGGTGACGACCAACTCTGTGGAGAGCCCTTCCACAAGACAGATCACTACGGCCCCCTTGCCGACAACATCGGACCCTCAGGCAAGTCCGCCGCCTCAGGAAACAAAGCCTGTCGTGACAATTAACGCCAGTGATCGGCCGGCCGCGATGGTTTCGTCCGAAGCCGCCGCCGCTGCTCAAGTGGGGATTGTCCCGGCACCGGTAATATCACGGGATGCTGAGGTCAGCGCAGTCGTCTTGCAGGCCCCGCCGAAAGAAATCAAGATGCCTGAAGTGCGACGTGCCGAGCCGGTGGAAGACGAGCCGGAGGTGCGGCGGGCGGAACTTGTTCCTTCGGACGAAGACCCCGCTGAAGTGGAACCCGGTCGAACGCCTTCTTCCCGGCAGCAAGCGAAAACGGAGCCGAGCCGCGACGCCCAGGTGGAGGCAAGGGGGACAACGTCTCTCGTCCTGAAGCGAACCGATTCGAAACCGGAGGTTCCACCAACGTTGCCCGCCGCGAAAACTGAGCAGCCCGCAAAACCAAAACGGCCGGCGAACGAAAAAACTTACCTGCTGCCTGGGCGTGAATTCGAACCACCACCAGATGGACGGTTGCCCCGGGGATCGGTCCGCGGACGATTCGTGGGCGAGACGCCCGACGGGAAATGGATGTTTGAGTTGCCTTCCCGCGAAATTGTCACTGTCCAACCGCCTTCGCGTTAGGCGGCTCAGGTACCCGTTTAGCGCTAAAGGCGCTGGTAAGAGATATCGCGCCCTTGGTGCTAAACAGATCCCGCCGCAGCGCGGCGTTCTACCAAGGACGGAAGTTGGCCGGCAACGCGGCTCGACCGGAACCCAATAGCTGATCGTTCACGGCCACTTTTGCGGGTGGCGGAGGAATCGCGGGCTGGCCTTTCGCTTTCAGCGCTTCATTCAGCGCCGGAAGGTCCTTGGTAATGAGCTGCTCGAATTCCTTCGTGACGTCACCCAGTTCGCGACGGAGCGCGTCGATGCGGGCGATTTGGTAGTCACCCGGCTTGCCCTCGTAACTGAGAATCGCGCCATAAAGCTGGTCGGTGTGTTCGCGTAGGCGTTCTTCGCCCGTAATCGCGCCACCCTCGGTCGTCGCGACAATCTGTTTCCGCACCGCGTCCACTTTCTTATCGAAGTCCTCGATTGTTTTACGGAGCGAATCACCTTCCGGTAATGCGCCGCCGCCCTTCGCCAAATTGCCGCGGAGCATGAGAATCCGATCCATGATCGCGCTCTCGTCGCCGAACAAGGTGTGCACTTTCATGGCCGCGTCGAACTGCGCTTTGCGGTCGGCTTCGTTGAATTTGACGCGGCGATCCAACCCGACGGTGAGCTTCGTCTCGGTCGCCTTGCCGGCCTTCGTCATGCGCACGGTGTAAACGCCCGGCAGCAACCGCGGGCCGCGCGTGCCGGCATTGGCAAGTTGCGCCGCCGGCGGAACACGGGGCGGTTTTTCGTGCATGCTCCAGATGACGCGGTTGAGCCCGGGACGTTTGCTCGCCGGAATCTCATCCACCACCCGGCCCGTAGCGTCCAACACTTCGATCTTCAGTTTCCCGAAGAGATGACGGGAACGCTGGTAGTAAGTGATCACGGCTGCCTGAGGCGGGTTGTCGCCCACAAAGACGGCGGCGCCATTGGCCCATCCGCCGTTCGCTTCGATGCGCTGTTGCACCGGCTTTGCGGAAACAAAACTCGCTTCCTGCTTTAACAAATCGGCGGTGAGTGCGCGCAGCGGCGTGATGTCGTCGATGATCCAGATCCCGCGGCCGTGCGTCCCGAGCACGAGATCATTCTCGCGCGGATGGATGGCCAGATCGCGCACGGCCACTGCGGGAAAACGGTTTCCTTTGAATTGCGCCCAGGCTTTGCCGCCATCGATGGAGACAAAGAGGCCGAACTCGGTCCCGAGGAATAACAGATTCGGCTGGAGGAGATCTTCCTTGATCACGTGCGCATAGCCGCGCACCGACTTGATATCCTGCGCCGTCACGAGCGGCGTCCACGTTTTGCCGTAGTCCGCCGTGCGGAAAACGTAAGGCGCGTGATCGCCAAAGGTGTGGCGATCGAAGGCAGCGTAAGCGGTGCCCGCGTCGAAATTGCCGGCCTGTACCCAGCTGACCCAGGAATTCTTGGGCAAGCCCTGGACGTTGGCGACGACGTTGGTCCAGGTCTTGGCTCCGTCCCGCGTGACCTGCACGTTGCCGTCATCGGTGCCGACCCAGATGACCAGCTTATCTTTCGGCGATTCGCTGATGGAATAGATCGTCGTGTGCATTTCCGCCGCGGAATTGTCGACGGTGACGCCGCCCGATTGCTCCTGCTTCTGCTTCTCGGGATCGTTCGTGCTCAGGTCGGGGGAGATGCGGTCCCAGGTCTGCCCTTGATTGCGCGAGCGGAAAAGAAATTGGGACCCGATGTAGATGGTGCCTTTCTCATTCGGCGAAAGTGCGATCGGCGTGTTCCAATTCCAGCGCAGCTTTTCCTTGTAGTTTGGCTTGGGCTGAATGTCGCGCGCCTCGTGGGTGTGGCGATTGACGCGGCCGATGAATCCACCCTGCGCTTCCGCGTAAAGGTAATCGGGGTCCGAGGGATCGGAGAACATCCAGAACCCGTCGCCGCCATACATGTTCTCCCACTGCGCGTTAGTAATGCCGCCGGGATATTGCGATTGGCCGACCCAGGAGCTGTTGTCCTGCAAACCGCCGTAAACCTGGAAAGGATCGTTGTCGTCGACGCTGACGTGATAGAACTGCGACACGGGCAGGTTGTCGCCCTTCCACCATTTGCTGCCGCCATTATACGAATACCACATGCCGCCGTCGTCCCCCGCGGCGACTGTTTGGGGATTGGTCGGATCGATCCAGAGATCGTGCATATCGCCGTGCGCGCCCTGGAAACCGCCGACGACGGTGAAGCTTTTGCCGGCGTCTTCGCTCAGGATCAAGGGTCCGTCGCATTTGAAGACGCGATCCGGATTCTTTGGATCGACGATCAGTTTCGCGAAGTAAAACGGACGCCAGACCATCCAGTTGCTCTTGTCGCGCTTGTCCCACGTCGCACCGCCATCATCGGAAACAAAGAGCGCGCTGTTGGTGGATTCGACAAAGGCGTAAACGCGTTTTGCGCTCGACGGCGCAATCGCGACCGCGATGCGGCCGTAGGGCTTCTTCGGAAAACCCTTGCTGTTCTCGGGTGTAATTTCCGTCCAGGTCGCGCCGCCGTCGGCCGTGCGAAACAAGCCGCTGCCGGAGGGCGCTTCCGGGCCATCGCCGCCGGAACGGAAGGTCCAGCCTTTGCGACGAAAATCCCACATGGCGGCAAACATCTTGTTCGGATCGGCCGGATCGAGCGCGATATCGGACGCGCCGGTGGAAAGGTTTGCGCCCTTCAACACGATGTTCCAGGTCTTGCCGCCATCGGTCGTCTTGTAGAGACCGCGGTCCGGTGAATCGCTCCAAAGCGCTCCCGGCACCGCCGCGAAAACCGTGTCGCTGCTGGTGGGGCTGCACGACGATTTTTGCGATCCGTTCCGAATTGGGCAAGCCGAGATGGGTCCAGGTCTCGCCGCCATCGGCGGATTTGTAGATTCCGTTGCCGATCGAAACGCTGTTCCGCGTCCACGATTCGCCCGTTCCGACCCAGACGTTCTTCGAGTTCTTCGGATCGAGCGCGACGGCGCCGATCGATTGCACCGGCTGCTCGTCGAAGACCGGCTTGTATCGTGTCCCGCCATCCTCGGATTTCCAAACGCCGCCGCTGGCCGCGCCGACGTAGAGTGTGATTTTTCCGGATGGCTCCCGGAGCGCGGCCAGAGCCGAGATGCGGCCGCTCATGGTCGCGGAGCCGATGTTGCGCGCGCCGAGACCGGAGATGGTGGCGGAGTTGTAGGGCGCCTGCTCGGCGCCGATCGCGGCGCCCGCCAAAGAAAGCGCGGCGAAAAGAATGAGGTTGGGAAAACGCATAACGATTATTTGGAAGTGACCGGGAAATTTAAACGCAGCCTCATCCGCCGGGACGTTCGCCTCGGCTTTTTCGATGATGATCTTTTGTTTGTCCGACGATCCCTTGGACCCGGCTTCGATCGAGAATGGGAAAAATCACGCCGGCGATCTTTTCGTAATCGCCGAGATCGGTTTCGACTTCCACCAGCGCGCCCTGTTCGGTGCGCTGGGTCAGAATGCGAATCTCCAGGAAGTAATCGGGATCGAGATAGACGTAGTTCACGTCGCCGTTCTTCCGGACGACCTTGAGCTTATGAGCGAGAGTGCCGTCCACATCTTCCGGGCCGAGATACTCCACCGTGCTCCCTTTCGCCTCCCAATCGACGAGCGGCCCATCGATCTCGGCATCCTCGACGAGTGACTTCGCCTCGTCCGCGGACATTTTCTCGGGGTCTTTCCGGCCACCGAATGGAGAGATCTTCCACCCTTCGGTTCCGTCGTAGGCCTGCACCAGCGTCATGCCCTGGAGAGTCATTTCGGTCCGGACCCGGCCGGGCCGTTCCTTGGTCTGGGAGTAGGCCAGCTCGAGCTGACCCTGGTTCACCAGCATCTTGCCCGTGAAGCGAATCGACTTCACGGCGCGCAGAGCATTGATGCCTCCCTTGGCTTCGATATTCTTCGCCACCAGGGCGTCAACCGTGAGCGGCTTCAGTTCCTGGGCATTGAGCGCGGGCGCAAGCAGCGACGCCGGCACGAGAAGGATGGCAAAACGTAGTTTCATAGATCTCGAGCAAAGAACCGAGGGCGATTTATCCGCCATCGAATGTAACACCATGGCAGATCCGAACGGAGCGGGCAATCGACGTTCTTCCAAAGCGAAAGCTTGAAGCGCGCGAACCGATGCTGTAAGTCTCGCTGCGTGAACGGCCAGCCACCACCTATTTCAGCGCAGCCCCCGCATTATCCAGCACGCCAGGGCATGGGTTGTTTCGCCAAAGGCTGTCTGACCGTTTTGGTCATCGGCTTTCTTCTGATTGTCGCCGGGATTGGCACCAGTTGTTATCTCTACGTCAAAATGGTCAACAATCTGACCTCTCCCGCGTCGACTGACGTCCAGGTCGCGCCACCGAGCGAGAGCCAATTTCAAGCCGCGGAGAGTTCCATGGAACGCCTGCGAACGGCGGTGGCCGACAACAAAGAGACGACGGTCGAATTCACCGCCGCTGACCTGAACGCATTGGTCGCCCGCGACCCGGCTTTTTCGGACTGGCGCGGCAAGATCCGGATCGAGATCGCGGACTCGACCATGACGATCGCCGTGAGCGCGCCGTTGCATCCCATTCCGTTGCCCAGGCTAAAGAACCGCTGGTTCAACGGCACGGCGCGTCTCAGTTTCACCTACGAAGCCGGAACATTCAGCTTCGACATCAAATCCGCGGAGGCCAACGGTCATCAGCTGCCCGATATCCTCCTCAGTGACAGCTCTCTTTCTTCCTTTAACGAGAGCATGAACCGCAGCTTCTGGAATGACGTGAGGGACAACGGTCACGGGGCCGAGTTCTGGGACCATGTGAAAAAAATGTCGCTCGAGGGCGACAAGCTGGTGGTGACGACGCAGGTCGAGTAAAAGACGCGCACGTTAGCCGACCTCTTTGACTGTCATCCTGAGCCGCGGAGACGGCGAAGGACCTCACAGTCGCGGTGCGCACCAGCTTGCGTCTCGCAACGCCCTTTATCATAGGCGACGTCTCCTTTTCGCGAGGAACGGATATTTCAGTTGCGAGGTCCCTCGCCGTCTGCGCGGCTCGGGGTGACACCGCTCTCTTCCAGTCGTCCTCTAAGTCGCGAGCTTCACCGCAGCCTCATTTGATCTCCCGAAAAACTTCCGCCGCGATCTCGAACGACCGTAGGCGTGCGGCGTGATCGAAGATTTGCGCGGTGGCGATCACTTCATCGGCGCCGGTTTCCTCGAGCAATTCTTCCAATCGGCGCCGGACCGTTTCGGGCGAGCCGACGGCGGAGCATCGAGTCCGATGTTCGATCGCGGCCCGCTCCGCCGGGCTCCAGCGGCCCTCCATGCTGTCGACTGGCGGTGGAAGTTTTCCGGGATGACCCCGAATGAGATTAAGGAACATCAGCTGCGCCGAAGTAAAAAGCCGGCGGGCCTCGGCGTCGGTTTCAGCGGCAAAGATCCCGACCCCGATCATGACATGCGGCCTAACGAGCGCACCAGATGGTGTGAATTCCCGCCGGTAAAGCTCGAGCGCGACCTGAAGGTAGTCGGGCGCGAAATGCGAGGCGAAGGCGAAAGGCAGTCCGAGCTCCGCGGCCAGACGAGCACTGAAATCGCTCGAGCCAAGAAGGTAAAGCGGGACGCTCAAGCCGGCCCCCGGGACCGCCACCACCGCCTGACCAGGCGTGGCCGGCTGGAAGTAGGATTGCAGTTCGAGCACATCCTGCGGGAAAGTGTCGCCGCTGCTGCCGAGATTGCGCCGCAAGGCACGGGCCGTGAGTTGATCGCTGCCCGGCGCGCGGCCGAGACCGAGATCGATCCGGCCGGGATAGAGCGATTCGAGCGTGCCGAATTGTTCGGCGATGACGAGCGGTGCGTGGTTCGGCAGCATGATCCCCCCGGCGCCGACCCGGATGCTCTTCGTCTTTCCGGCCACGTGCCCGATGACGACTGAAGTGGCCGCGCTCGCGATCCCCGGAAGGTTGTGATGCTCGGCGAGCCAATAGCGATGATAGCCCCACTCTTCCGCGTGCTGTGCAAGATCTACGGTATTTCGGAAGGCGAGCGCCGCGTCGCCGCCTTCCATGATCGGCGAAAGGTCGAGAACGGAGATGCGCGGCATTACAGAATCTAATTCGCGTGGAGAGGATTTGTAGGGCGTTTCTGTGAAACGCCGATCGACGGCTTGGCTTCGCTTAATTCCTGCTCCTGCTCCTGATGTTTCCCGGGGGATCAAGAGTAAGATCAGGATCAGGAGCAGGAGGAAGAGTTCGCCGCAAAAGCAGTTGCAACGCGAATGACCTGATGCGCTCCTATGCGATGCCGGAGCAGAAGAAATTTGCGATCGCGGCGGCCTACATCGCGCTCTGCGTGATCTGGAGTTCGACCTGGCTCGCAATCAAGATCGGGTTGGAAGACCTCCCGCCGATTTCATTCGTGGGCCTCCGGTTTGCCATCGCCGTTGCGGTCCTTTTGGCGATCTCCGTCGGCCGGGTGCGATTGTTGCCGGTTCGGCGCGCCGATCTCAAACTCCTGGCTTACACGGGCGTGCTCATGTTCGGCGTAAACTACGCGCTCCTTTTCTGGGCGGAACTGTATGTATCGTCCGGGTTGTCCGCGGTCTTGCAGGCGATGATTCCAATCTTCGGAATGGTCTTCGCCCATTTCCTTCTGCCGGGCGAACCGTTGCGATCGCAGCGGGTGGCGGGAGCGGCGCTCGCGGTCGGAGGCGTCGCGGTCATCTGCTCGCGCCTCCTGGATTTCGGCGGATTGTTGGCCTTCTGGGGCGGCGTTGCCGTTGTATTCGGTGCCGCGAGCGCGGCTTTTTCCAATGTGATAATGAAAGCGCGAGCGGTGCAACTTGCTCCAGCCATGATCGCCGCCTGGCAGATGATCTTCGGCCTGGTGCCGTTGCTCGTGACCGGATTGATCGTCGATGGAAATCCGATGGACTTTCACTGGACGAAAACGGCCGTGTTCTGCCTCCTTTACCTCGCGGTGCCGGGGTCCGCGGTCACGTTTCTGCTGCTCTATTGGCTGCTGCCCCGAATGTCAGTCACGAATCTGCAAACGATCTCGCTCATCACGCCGCCGGGCGCGGTGATGTTCGGTTGGCTGCTCGGCGGCGAAACATTTCCGCGCTGGTCACTCGCCGGTGGCGCGCTCGTTCTGGCCGGCGTTTGGATGATCTTCCGGAAGGTCCAACAGGCGGAGCTTCACGACGAATGCGAAACCGCGATGCCGCAGGGTTGATTTCCACTCCTGCTCCTGATCCTACCCCGAGCAGCGTGACCAAAAGGGAAAGATCAGGATCATGACCAAGATCAGGAGCAGGAGTGGAAAAATGAGGAATTGAATCCGCCTCGTTGTCGCGGTTATCTGAAAACAGCATGCGCCAATATCACGATCTCCTTCGGCTGGTGCTCGAAGAGGGAAAGCCGCGGATGGATCGCACCGGCACGGGGACGCTCTCCGTTTTTGGCGCGCAGGCCCGGTTCGATTTGCGCGATCGATTTCCGCTGCTCACCACGAAGAAGCTCCATCTCAAATCGATCATTTACGAGCTGCTCTGGTTTCTGCGCGGCGACACGAACGTTCGCTACCTGAACGAACACGGCGTCACGATTTGGGACGAGTGGGCGGACGGAAACGGGCGATCTTGGCCGCGTTTACGGCGCGCAATGGTGCGATTGGCAGGGCGCCGACGGTTCGCACGTCAATCAAATCGATGATGTTCTCGCGCAGCTCCGAAAAAATCCGGAAAGCCGGCGATTGATCGTGAGCGCGTGGAATCCGTCGCCGAGATCGGGAAGATGGCGTTGCCGCCGTGCCACGTCCTGTTCCAATTCTACGTCCAGAACGGCGAGCTAAGCTGCCAGCTTTACCAGCGCAGCGCCGATCTGTTTCTCGGCGTGCCGTTCAACATCGCCTCCTACGCTCTGCTCACCATGATGGTCGCGCAGGTCTCAGGTCTGCGGCCCGGCGAATTCGTCCACACCTTCGGCGATTTGCACCTTTACCAAAACCATCTCGATCAGGCCCGCGAGCAACTCAGCCGCGATTTCCGACAGCTTCCGCGCATGCAGCTCAATCCCGCGGTGAAAAACATCCACGACTTCCAGTTCGAGGACTTCACTCTGACCGATTACGACCCGCACCCCGCGATCAAGGCGCCGATCGCGGTCTAGTCGCGCCCACCTTCGGCTTGCGGTTTTGCCGGAGACTGGGGCAAAGGAGTTTTGCCCGGAGTGAAGCACAGCGGAACTCCGGGAATCGACGCAGAATCCCTGAATTCCTACAAGAGGGTGACGGACTTCGCTCGTTCAAAAAAGGCTCGCTCCCGCTAGCCGGATTTGATCTGATTTCTATCCGCCCTGCCTCACCCCAGATTGCGACGGAACTGCCCCGCTGATCCACAATCCTTCCCTGAATCCCGTTTTTTGACCGGCCAACCCAAACCTAAACAAAGGAGAAATTAGATGAATGGAAAATCCATAGTTATGAAATCCAACGGAGGATTCGCGTTGAAGTTAATCGTGCTCGCCCTGGCGTTGTGCGCCTGTTCCGGGATCAAAGCACAGGTCCAGATACCGGACCTGGTCATTTCCTCATTGAGCGCAAAGTTTATCGCTCCCAACAAGATTCAGTATTCCTGGACCATCACCAATGTCGGCATCGGCTCCGCCAATCTTAATGGGCCCACGCCAAGTCACTGCGGACAACGTGAGTGTGCAGGCATTCCTTTCCAAGGACACCATCTTCGGCAATGCCGGTGATATTCCTGCGGGCGGCACAATTGTCGGAACCTCCCCTTTACCAAATCTCGCTCCCAAAGCATCCAGGAGCGGAACTTTCACTGCCACCGTTTAATGGAAACCTGGCGGCCAATTCCCCATTTGATCTTGAAGGTTGATTTCGGCGGAGTGATGACGGAGCTCAACGAAAACAACAACACCGCCGTCGTGGGTGTCGGCTTCTGAAACATTTCCCGCCTCGCCGTTACCCCAATTCCGAGTTAGACGAAACCTTTTCGTCTAATGCTCGTTAGTTGGATCTTCCAGTCATGAACACTTCACAGCTGAGCACCCAGTCTGCGGTGGCGCGACGATCGGCAGAAGCCGAGGTGCGCAGGCCTATCGCCAAGTTCGCGCCCGCGCACCAACGGCTCATCGGCGCAGTTCGACGGTGGCTGCGAAAGCGTCTGCCCACTGCCCATGAGGTGGTGTATGAATATCGCGACTGCTTCGTCATCAGCTATTCACCGGACGAGCGCGGATACGAGGGCGTTCTTGCAATCCGAGCGAGCGCGAACGGTGTGAGGCTGTATTTCAACCGCGGTAAAGGATTGCCGGATCCGGAGAAATTGTTGCAGGGGTCCGGCAAACAGACGCGTTGGATTCACCTGGAGGGAGCGTCCACACTCGCTCGTCCGGAGGTCGCGCGCTTGATCGACGAGGCCATCGCTCGCAGTCGCGTTCCGTTCCCGCGCACCGGTCGCGGGCCGGTGGTCATTCGTTCGGTATCGGCCAAGCAGCGTCGGCCGCGTCGCCCCGCCTAACCCCGCTGATTTCGTTTTCGTTGCATGAAAGAGTCTCCCATCACCGGCGGTTGTTACTGCGGAAAGGTCTGCTACCGGGCAAGCGGGCCGCCGCTATATCAAGCGAATTGCCATTGCACGAATTGCCGCCGAGCCGCCGGGGCGCAGGCGGTGGCGTGGATCACCGTGAAGCGGTCGGAGTTCGCGTTCAAGAAGGGAGAGCCGAAGCGTTACCAGACGGTCACTGGCGCCCATCGCACCTTTTGCGACTCGTGCGGCACAACGCTGACCTACGAGAATGACGAGCGCCCGAACGAAATCGATATCACCACCGGCAGTCTGGATGAGCCGGAGCATTTTCCCCCGAATCGAGATGTTTTTCCGGAGGAGAAGCTTTCCTGGGTGAAGCTAGTAGACGGCAAGTGTCGAGGGAGAAACTGATCCCGTGTTTCGGCTGGGTGGATCGTGCGCTCCGTCGCACGATGGCAGGGAAGTCGCGGCAAAGCCGCCAAATAACCATCGAGCGCGGAGCGCTCGATCCACCAACGGCTTCGTTGTCGCGAGGCTCGCGATAGCGGTTTGGCAATCGCAAATTTCGGTCGTTCCACCCGGTGCGGAAGAATGCATGATCGGAGCTGATGAGAACGAAATTACCGATATTTCGCCGAAGTTTCCTGAAAGCCTCCAGCGTGTTTGCCTGCGGGCTAACCGGAGCGGCGGCCTTCCTGCCTCACGCCGTCGCTGGCGCTGAGGCGACGCCGACCGAGCAAGGACCCAATATCCTCGGACCGCGCGAGCCGTATTCGCCGCACATCGGAACTCTGGTTTCGATGTTGAACTGGATGCGAGGCGGGATTTTGGAGCCGGTGCGGGGACTCACCGTGGCGCAACTCGATTACCTTCACGATGCGAAAGCCAATACCATTGGCGCGATGCTGCTCCATCTCGCCGCCGTGGAACGGCTTTACCAGGTTCACACCTTCGAGGGCAAGAAGTGGGGTGACTTGGACGACAAGACGAAAAAGGAATGGGACGCGCCGGCCCTCTTGGGAGCAGGAGCGCGAAAGAGCATCAAGGGAAACAACCTCACCTACTATCTCGATAAACTGAAGGATGTGAGGGAGCACACGCTGGCAGAGCTAAGAAAGCGCGATGATGCGTGGCTAATGCAGGTCGATCCCGATTGGATGTGGGGACCGACGAACAATTACTGCAAGTGGTTCCACGTGTGCGAACACGAATCGAATCACAACGGCCAGATCAAGTGGATCAAAGGCCGGCTGTCGGCGTAAGAGAATTGGCATCGCGCCCGCCACGGGGGGGCAGGCTGCGGAGAGCGCGGAGCGCTTAGGGGACCGGTTTAGCCGTTGCCGTTGTGCTGGCGGTGGTCGGGCCGCGGCTCAGATCGACAAGATCCTTCAGAATGTTCAAGCTCTCGTCCCGCTCTGGATCGATGGCCGGCTCTTTGCTGCCGTCATCGGCACCGGTCAAATCCGAGTCGGAATCGTCGGCAGCCTCCGGGGAAACCTTCTTTTTCGAAGCGGTTTTTCCGGGGAACATGATGAGCTGCAGGTTCGGCTTATCGACGGTGTCGAGTGTAAGGCGATAGATGTGCACATCTTCCGGTGCGCGCGCGAGCCGTTCTTTCGAGCGCGTTTCCTTGCGGAGCTTGTCCTCGCTCATCTCGCTGCGGCGGACATCCTCGTTCAGCGAAATGTGGTTTTCGTCCAGTCGCTTGCGGAGCCGCTCCATGTCTTCCATGACGTAACGAAATTCCGGGTTCGCCTCGACGCGAGTTTCGGAGCGGCGTTTCAACTCATCGACAAAGAGTTGATGGCTGCTATCGGACCATTTGGTGAAGCGGGCCTTCGGCACTTCGTCGTAGGGCAGGCAATTCTTCAGCGCGCCCTCACCGTATTCAGGCAGATCGCTCAACGATGGCAGAACGATATCGGACGCGACGCCATGAAGCTGGGTCGAGCCGCCCGCCACGCGGTAGAATTTCTGAATGGTCAACTTCAACGCGCCATCTTCCTGCGAACGGCTGCCGAGCAGGGAAGTGAACCGGCCAATCTCCAGAATCGTTTGCACGGTGCCCTTGCCGAAAGTGTTCTTGTCTCCCACGATCAGGGCCCGCCCGTAATCCTGGAGCGCGGCGGCAAAAATCTCGCTCGCGGAGGCGCTCTGCCGGCTGGTGAGCACGACGAGCGGACCGGCGTACGCGATGCCCGGATCGGGATCGCTCGAGACCACGATGTTGCCGTTCGAGCCTTTCGTTTGCACGATCGGCCCCGATTTCAAAAAGAGCCCGGTCAGCGCGATCGCTTCTTCGAGCGAGCCGCCGCCATTCCGGCGCAGATCGACGATGAGCCCGGCGATGTTCTCCTTCTTCAATCGCTTCAGCAGCATGAGCACGTCCTTGGTCGTGCTCTTCTGGTGCTTGTCCATGTCGGCGTAAAAGGAGGGCAGGGTGATCCAGCCCAGTTTCACCGGCTCGCCGTTTTCGTCCTTCTTAATAATGATGTCGGCGCGCGCTTCCTGGTCCTTCAGTTTAATCTCGTCGCGCACCAGCTCGATCGTCTTGCGTTTCGAGGGATCGGGCGCGTCCGTTGGAATAATCAGGAGCCGGACTTTCGTGCCCTTCTTGCCCCGGATTTGCTCGACGACCTTATCAAGACGCATGTCCCGCACGTCATTAAATTCCCCGTTGCCCTGCGCCACCGCGCTGATGCGATCTCCGACTTTCAAGCGGCCGTCCGTTTGGGCGGGCCCGCCGGGGACGAGGCTCTCGATCTTGGCGTAACCATCTTCGGTTCTGAGCATCGCGCCGATGCCGACGAGCGAGAGGCCCATGTTGATGCTGAAATTCTTCAGGTCAGCCTTGCTCAGATATTCGGAATGCGGGTCGTAAGCCTGGGAAAGCGCGTCAAGAAAGAGCTTCACCTGTTCTTCCTTGTCCTGCTCGTGGACGTTGCGCGCGAGGCGATCGTAACGGCGCGCGATCAGTTGCGGTCCCGGTTCGATCGGGTGTTCGCTCAGGTGTTCCTGGAGCAGCTCACTCGCGATCCGTCCCCGCCAAATTGCATCGGCCTCCCCTTCGTCTTTCGGCCAGGGCGCCTTTTGTCGGCTTATCTCAATCGTCCCGTCGTTCTTGAAATCGACCGGCTCCTTGAGCATGGCCTTGATCTTCGCCACGCGGTCGTCAACGTGCTTGGTGTAGAGATCGTAAATTTCGTAGGCTGGTTTCAGGTTTCCCAGCAAGACATCGTCGTCCAGCGCGGTCGCGTATTTGGCGCTGAGTCTATCGACATCCTGTTGGGTGAAAAACAGATGGCTGAAGTCGAGCAGCTCGAGGTAGGTCTTAAGGAACTTCCGCGAGACTTCGTCATTCAGCGGCTGATGCGTGTAGTGGCCTTCCTCCAGGAGCCGTCCGACCGAGACCGACACCTGTTCGGCGTCGGACTTTGCGCAGATCGGGTCCACCGCGAAGGCGAGCAGTGACTGCGAAGAGCGCGAGAGAGCGGAAAGTGGGCTTCATTTTGGAAAAAGAGGTTTCGAAAAGTCGCAGAGTTCGGGCTGAACGCAAGGTAAGCGGGAGTGGAGAATCAAGTTGTTGTGAATAAGACACCGGGCGCGCCCGAACATTCAAAGAACGTTCGAGATCGCCGCCCTTGATGCAGCTTTCATTCCCCTCAGAGGCACAGTGTAGCCGCGGTCGCTGACCACGGGATTCGTCACGTACCCTGCCGCCTTTTCTTGCAACCGCCCACCGGGGTCAGCGACCCCGGCTACAACCGCTGGCCGGGGTCGGCGACCCCGGCTACAGTGGCGTGCGTGCTCACCTACGAAACTTTCTGCGGCGGGATTTTTGAAACCAACTGTTACCTGTTCGAGGCGCCGGGAGGTTCGATCCTATTCGATGCGCCCGATGGCAGTTACGACTGGTTGATCTCGACGGGCACGAGTCCGAAGCTGCTCTTGCTTACCCATGGCCATTTCGACCACGTCCCGGATGTGGCCAAGATAAAGAAACGCTTCAACTGCCAGATCGGGTGTCACCCCGAAACCGCGCCGATGATTTCGGACCGGGATTTCTTCCGGAGCTTTGGTTACGAGCTGGAGATCGAGCCTGTTCAACCCGATTTCCTGATCGAGGCAACGCCCGCGCGCGATTTTCTGGGCCTGGAAATGGAAGTTCTGGAAGTGCCGGGGCATTGTCCGGGCAGTTTGTGTTTTCTTTTGCGGAAGGACGAGCTGTTGGTCGGCGGCGATGTCTTGTTCGCCGGCGGCGTGGGCCGATGGGATTTGCCGCATGGAGATGGCGAGCTGCTCTTCCAGGGGATCAAAACGAAATTATTTCCGCTTGGAGACAATGTGACCGTGCTTCCCGGTCACGGCCCGCCCACGACGATTGGCGCCGAGCGGCAGACTAATCCGTTTGTGCGGTAGGCGCGGCCTCGCTCGGCAGCTCGTCCAAGGCCGCGTGCAACTCTTCCAACTCGTCGATTTCGCCCACAAGCGAACGCAATGAAGTCAGGGCCGCCGGGACATGACCGAGGAAAGTCCGATTTCCCTTAACCGTCGCGGCAAAACCGTAGAAGCCGAGCGCCTGCATCAGCCGCTGAACGCCGCACAAGCGAAAGATTTCGCGATACTGGGGTGACACCGGCAGAAGCGCTCCTTGCCGCTTTTCTTCATAGGCCGTCAGCAGCTCCTCACGCTCCGGGGGCGAGAAAGCCACGTATGGATCGAAAAGCAGAGAAGCCAGATCGTACTCCGCCAGTCCCGGCCGCATTCCTTGAAAGTCGATCAAATGCGCCTGGGCGCTGCGAATGATGATGTTCTGCGATTGGAAATCACGGTGCACTATGACGCGCGGGAGATTTCCGAGACGCTCCGCCATCTCGTCCAGGGCCGGCAGCGCGGCCAGCTTCGCCAGCTTTTCTTCATCCACCCCAAGATAACCGCCGAGGCAATTCTTGAAGAAGTAGCTTTGCTCCCAGCGATAAAGCGCAGCATCAAACGGCGCCGGAAGATCTTGCTCGATCTCGCGACACGCCTCGTCCGACAGGCGATGCATCTTCACGATTTCATCGAGCGCGGAATCGTAGAACGCCCGGCGGACGAGCCAGCTTTCCTCGCGATAGCTCCACAGATCGGCCTTCCCGAGATCCTCGATCCAGATCAAACCCTCCTCCGCGTCGTGAAAAAATATTCTGGGCGCGCGGATTTTGTGCTCGGCCAGAAATTCCGCGATCCGAACGTAATGCCGGTTCTCTTCGCGCTCGAAGCCATATTTGACCAGGATGATGGTCTGCTCGGGCGAACAGCGAACACGGTAGAACTTCCGGTCGGAGCCGCCCTTCTCGATCGGGGTGATTTCGACCGTGGCTTCGTCCAGCCGCGGAAAATGTATCCGCGTTTTGTGCAGGAGAAGATCCGTCTTCGCGGACTTAGATGTCGATGTCACTCTGTTCGCCCTCTGCTTTTCGATGGGAGCGGATAATACAATTGCGGAGATGACTGCGCGAAGCGATTTGTGCGCCCGGCCAAAGAATTGTGTTTTCCAGGATGGCGTCCGCACCGACGTGGCAACCGTCGCCCACCGAACAGAACCCAGACAGACGAGCGCTGGGATCCACGACCGCGTCCGCTGCGATCTCCACCGGCCATTCGGATGCGGTGACGTAAGCCGGCTTCCACCGCTCCTCCTTAATGATGCGATGGACCTCGAGGTACTCAGCGCGCGAGCCGATGTTGAACCAATTGCCCTCCTGTAGCACCACTCCGCCGATCCGGCCGCCTTGGCCGATCCATTCCGCCAGAACGGGAATGTAGGAAACATGCCCGGGCGGAATCCGCTCAAAAATCCCCGGCTCCCACACGGAAACTCCCGCGAAATCGTAGCGTCCCCCGCGGCCGTATCGATTTACCATGTCCACGACGCGATTGCCTTCCAGCGCGACGTCCGTGCTGTGCTTCGTTTCGCGCAACGCCAGGGTAACGTCGTTTCCCGCGCGGAGATGTTCGTCGATCAACGCCGTGATATCGAAGTCCGTCAGCAAATCGCCGCTATAAGAGATAAAAGGCCCCGGCTTCAGTAACCGCTCGACATTCTTGATCCCGCCGCCGGTCCCCAGAATTTCCGGTTCGTGCACGAGTTGAACGGGATGCTCGCGGTAACTCCCTTTCGCGAACAATTCCTGGAAGGCCGGGGCGCGATGATGGGTGTTGATGACGAACGATTCCACGCCGGCCTGGATGAGATGATCGAGCACGAAAGTGATCAAGGGCTTTTGAAAAATCGGGATGAGCGGCTTGGGCAGATCATCTGTTAACGGCCGCAGCCGGGTGCCCAACCCCGCCCCGAGAACAAAGGCCTGAGTGATCATGCGCGCAGCGCAGACCGCCCTACCCATGCTTGTGCTAAGCCGCCACTCGGATGAAACTGGAGCCATGGCTGACGAAACAATCTGGCGCGGCACCTCCTCGCAACTGAAAAACCTGGGCCTCTTCATTTTGTGCGTGCTGTTTTGCTGGCTCATCGTTCCCATCTTCATCGGGCTGACCCGTTATCTTCAAACGAAAAACAGAGTCTTCGAGCTCACGAAAGAGCGATTGAAAGTCACCGAGGGCATTTTCAGCAAAATTACCGAGACGCTCGAGCTCTATCGCGTGAAAGACCTGGAAGTGCGGCAGCCATTTATCTATCGCATGCTGGGCGTGGAAAACATTGTGATCAACACTTCGGATCATTCGTCCCCGGTTCTTTTACTTGAAGCGATTCCAAAATCCGTCGGACTGCCCGACCTACTGCGGGACCAGGTCGAAATAATTCGCGTGCAGAAGAAGGTGCGCGAAATCGACTTCGAATAGGATGTTTTCCGTAGCGGCGGTCTATGACCGCCGCCCCATTGAAAGTCAGGACTCATCGGCGGTTATAGACCGCCGCTACAGACAGAAAAACCGATCAGTTTTTCAAGTAGAGCGAGTTCGTGCCGAAATCGATGATGGCGTGATAACGCGCCAGCATCTCCGACCCGAGCAAACCGGCCACGGGCGGCGACGCGTCGAGTAACCCGCCATGAATCAATCGCTCGAGATTGATCACGCCCACGCTGTGGCTTTGCATATCCATCGAGCCAACGGAAATGCGGCTAATGTTAGCGAGTCGCACGCGGCTCTGCGCCAAATTCACCCCGACCGATCTGAACTGCGTCTGGCGCAGCGGAATCTTCATCCGGATGACGAATCGGGAATGAAGCAGCGTCGCGAAGGCGCCGGTGTCCACCATCAGCCTGGCTTTTGTGCCGTTGACCGAGCCATCGACATAAAGGTTGTACCCTTCGCTCTCGTGCATGCGGACGCGGCGGTAGCCGCGGAAATTAAGACCGGGAATCGGACCGGACACCCGCGGGTCGATTTTTAGGACGAGCAACATTCGATCGTAGTCGAGCACGGCCATGAGCGGGGACAGGATATCGGTGCCGAGGATCCCGTCGCTTTCGCGTTTGTTATTCTGCGCATTGGGGGATTGGCGAAGATAAGAGAAATCGATCAGCACCATCGCTTCGTCGACCAGGTTGAGCGCGCCAAGCCGGAGGCTGCGCGCAATCGACATCGCGTTAAAGGCGCCATTGATGTTGAGCCGCGAAGGGATTTTCGACTTGGCGCTCACCGGGCTCATCCCAAAATGGGCGGCGCGATCAATCGCCACCGCGCTCAAGGGAGCGCCGGTATCCACCAGGAGGACGGCGGGCTTGCCGTTAATCTCCGCGCGCACCAGGAGGTGATTTTGCGACGAGCGCTCGAGGGGGAGCGCTTCATATTGCGGCGCTTCCGCTCGAGCCGGAGGCTTGGCGCAGGGCGAGGGCGGGAAGACCGGCGACGAGCGCGAGGAGCAGCGCAGCGAGATTCTTGCGGGAGAAGAAAAGGGGTAGGCCGGTAAACACGGGCCGGAGGATAGCACGTGTGCATGGCCAGGGCGAAAACGCTTGATTCCTCCTTTGCCGGTGGCCGGGTTTCGGGGCGGAGAAATTTTCCCCTGAGTCTTTGGCGTTGCGCCGCGAGGCCGGCTGATGGTTAACTCTGCGCGGCTCGACCACTCCGGCCACCACGCATGTCACAATCATCCGAACCCACTAACGGCAAATTCATTCGCGGCCTCGGATTGCTCGACTCAACGATGCTCGTTGCCGGCTCGATGATCGGCTCGGGCATCTTCATCGTCTCGTCAATCATCGCGCGCCAGGTCGGCGCGCCCGGCTGGCTGCTCGTTGTCTGGCTCGTCACCGGCCTCTTGACGCTGATGGCGGCGCTCTCCTACGGCGAGCTGGCGGCAATGATGCCGAAGGCCGGCGGCCAATATGTTTATCTGCGCGAAGCCTTCTCGCCTCTCTGGGGTTTCCTGTACGGCTGGACGCTTTTTCTCGTCATTCAAACCGGCACCATCGCGGCAGTCGCGGTGGGTTTCGCCCGCTACACGGGGGTGCTCATTCCCTGGGTCTCGGAGTCGAACTATCTGATCGCGCCCATCCGGTTCGGCGGCTACGCGCTCTCGCTCTCGACGGCGCAGTTCGTGGGCCTGGCCATGATCGCTCTCCTGACGTTCATGAACACGCGCGGATTGAGACTGGGCAAGCTCATCCAGAACGTTTTCACGACCGCAAAGACGGGCGCGCTCATCGCGCTCATCCTGCTCGGCATCATCGTCGGTTGGAAATCGGGAGCCGGCGCGGCGAAACTTCAGCGACATGTGGACCCTGCGCGGCGATTTGGCGGATGTCGGGGCCGGGCTGACCGCGGCGACCGCGTTCGGCCTCTTCGTCGGCATCTGCGTGGCGCAGACGAATTCACTCTTTTCCGCCGATGCATGGAACAATATCACCTTTACCGCCGGAGAGGTCATTAATCCGCGCCGCAACGTTCCACTCTCGCTCGCGCTTCGGGACAATCCTCGTCATTGGTCTCTATCATGCTCGCCAACGTCGCCTATCTGGCGGCGCTCCCCTTCACCGCGATTCAGAATGCGCCCAGCGACCGCGTTGCCTCAGAAACCGCCAACGTTATTTTCCCCGGCGCCGGTGCGACCATCATGGCGATCGCGATCATGGTTTCGACGTTCGGCTGCAACAACGGACTGATTCTGGCCGGCGCCCGTGCTTACTACGCGATGGCGCGCGACGGTCTCTTTTTCCGCCGCGTGGGCGAATTGAACAAGCAGCATGTCCCGTCTTGGGGCCTCATCATCCAGGGCATCTGGGCCGGCGTCCTCGTTCTGCCGCGCACCGTCAAGACAGACGCGGCCGGCAACGTAACGGGTTATGGCAATCTCTACGGCAACCTGCTCGACTACGTCATTTCGGCCGCGCTCATCTTTTACATCCTGACCATCATCGGAATTTTCGCGCTCCGCCGGAAACGACCCGACGCGGAGCGGCCCTACAAAGCGTTCGGCTACCCAATCATCCCCGCTCTCTATATCATCGGCGCGTCCGTGATTCTCGTTGTCCTGTTTATCTATCAGACGGCGACGACCTGGCCCGGCCTGCTCATCGTTCTCACCGGCGTGCCGGTTTATTTTCTCTGGCGGAAATCAAGTGCTGGGGCGCTCGTCAGGCGACCAGGAGTCTTAGCGAAATCGAAGCATTTCGCACATATCAACCTCAAAAAAGGAAAGCGAACCCATGGCTAATTTATTCGCAAGAAAACCTCTCGATAAGCTGATAAAAGAATCGGAGGAGGTTGGCGATCACTGCCTGAAGCGCTCGCTCGGCCCGGTGAACCTCGTGGCGCTCGGCATCGGCGCCATCATCGGCGCCGGTCTATTTGTGCGCACTGCCGCGGCGATTGCGGATCGGGCGGGTCCATCGGTGGTGCTGGCTTTCATCGTCGCCGGCATCGGCTGCGCCTTTGCCGGACTCTGTTACGCGGAATTCGCTTCGCTGATTCCGGTCGCCGGCAGCGCTTACACCTATTCTTACGCGACGATGGGTGAGCTGGTCGCGTGGATCATCGGCTGGGATTTGGTCCTCGAATATGCGGTCGGCGCCGCTACGGTGGCGATCGCCTGGAGCGCATATTTCAATCGTGTGCTCGACTGGTTCGGCTGGCGAATCCCATACGCGTGGTCGCACTCCCCGTTCGAAACGGCCATGGGAACTGGCGAGCACGGGATCATGAATATCCCGGCCGTCTTTATTCTGCTGCTCCTCTCGCTTCTGCTTATCCGCGGCACCAAGGAATCGGCCTTTGTGAATGGTTTCATCGTGGTCCTGAAGGTGAGCATCGTCCTGCTCGTCATTGGAATCGGGTGGGGGTTCATGAGTGCGGCTAACCACACGCCGCTGATTCCAGAAGCGACCAGCTATACGACGCCGCAAGGCATCAAGCACGCCTACGGCGGAATCCTGGGTATTCTCGGCGCCGCGGGGGTAGTCTTCTTCGCCTATATCGGCTTTGATGCTGTATCGACCGCAGCGCAGGAGGCGAGGAATCCGAAGCGCGACATGCCAATTGGCATCCTCGGGTCGCTGGTCCTTTGCACTGTGCTCTACGTGCTGTTCTCCTACGTCCTGAGCGGGGTAGCGACCGTGGAAGATTTTCGCTCTCAAGGCCGTGAAGCGTCGGTGGCGTTCGCTATCACCAAATATATGCACGGCTACGAATGGCTTTCGAAGTCAGTCACGGTCGCAATTCTGGCCGGCTTCTCGTCGGTCATCCTCGTGATGCTGCTCGGTCAGTCGCGCGTCTTTTATTCCATGAGCAAGGATGGCCTCGTGCCGAGGGTTTTCTCGGATCTGCACCCGCGCTTCAAAACACCTTATAAATCAAATCTGCTCTTCTTTGTCTTTACGGGCATTTTCGCGGCCTTCATTCCGGAGGATATCGTTGGTGAGATGACCAGCATCGGAACGCTCTTCGCCTTCATGCTGGTTTGCGCTGGTGTCTGGATTTTGAGGGTTAGACGTCCCGATCTCGACCGCGGATTCCGCGTCCCAGCGTTGCCGGTTGTCGCGATCCTCGGGATTGTCGTCTGTGGCGCCATGATCTACGGCCTCGGGTGGACCAACTGGATGCGATTGCTCGTCTGGCTCCTGATCGGGTTCGTGTTTTACTTTGGCTACGGCAAGCGCCACAGCCGAATTAACACCCCACCACCGGAAATGCCGGAGGGAATCAACCTGACCAAATAGGCCATCTGGAACCGCTTCGTCGTTCGCCGCGCCGCGCCATCACGGTGGCGGCAGCGGCGGCGGTCCTACGTTCGCCGAAGTGAAATGGCGCCTTAATCCCACCCGGGTCGGGCGGCGGGCTGAGGCAGGACCCCTGAGTAATCCGGTGAGTGCGGCGCGGGAGGATGACGGGCGTTATATTCTTCATCCGACATCAACGGCTGCTCGGCGCAACCACCCAGCAGGAGCCCGAAGACCGAAGCGGCAAGCGCGAAAAGAATCTTCATATGCAGTTCTCTACCGATGCACAGAATCGGAAGCAGTGGCAAGTGGCAAGTGGGTGCGGGAGTACCCCGTTCATCCTTTCTCCCACACATTTGCTCGCGAAATCCGGTAGCACGATGATGATGGCGGTCGATGGCAGTTCGGTGGCGCAAGCGATGGCTGATTTGTGCCGGCATAGCCGGGATTGTTTTACTCGGAGGCGCTCTCGCCATCGCATTCCTTAATCCGCGGCTCACTCGCTACGTGGAGAGCGATGCGTTTCGGGCGGAGTTGGAGAAGCAAACGGCCAGGGGATTGCATTTCCCGAGTGGAAAGTTCGCGCCGATCCGGCGAACGGGTTTCCTGACGGCGTCGAGCGACGGGTTCCGGGCGCAAGATGGCCGCAAAGCCATGACGTCGATGGATGCGGACGGGATCACGGCCACATTCAATCCACTGGGGGTGTTTCTGCGGCGATGGCAACTGGATGGGGTTCACCTCGACGGAGGCGAAGTGGGCATTCAGACCTACGAGCCGAAACCGGAGCCGTCGCCCTCCAAGCCGTGGTATCACATTTTTCTGCCGAACCGCGTTCACCTCCAGCGCATCTGGTCGGAGCCAGCCGATGTGACCTGGCGTTTTCGAAATGACAAAGGCGGTTTCTTCGGGACCCGTTTGCTCATCACCCCGCACGGACGGGATTTCAATTACCAGGCGAACGGCGGCAAGATGAAACTGGCGCTCATTCCCGACTTGCCCTTGCGGCACACCCACCTGCTCATCACGAAAAAGCTCCTGACCGTCCATACCCTCGATCTCGCCGCCGGTCCGGAGGGCGAAGGCACTATTCACGGCGAAGGAACGGCCGGGACGGGCGACGACAAGAGCGTCGATTTTAAGATGCGTTTCGACAGCCTGCCGATTCGCGAGTGGCTGCCGGCAGGCTGGAAAAATCATGTCGCCGGGGCGGCCGCTGGGGATGTCCATTGGCGCGGGAAGAACCCCAAACTGGAGACGGCGTCGGTGCAGGGTTCGCTGCGCGTGCAGGAGGGACGCGTTCGCAGCCTGCCATTTCTGCAAAAGCTGGCGTCAATCACCGGGAAGAAATCGATTGAGCAACTGGAGCTGAATGAATGCTCCGCCGAGGTTCATTGGGAAAGCCCCACGCTGGAGATCAGGAAAATCGCGATCGAGGACGAAGGGAAGTTTCGTCTCGACGGGCTGGTTTCGGTGCGGGAGAAGACGTTGGGCGGCGCGATCCGGCTCGGGGTGGCGCGTGAATACCTCGAATGGCTGCCGCGGGCGGAGGAAATCTTCGCGAAGGAGAGCGGCGGCTATCTCTGGACGACGGTGCATTTGTCGGGAACGATCGAACAGCCGGAGCAGGATCTCAGTCCGCGCATCATCGAGGCGTTGAAGGAATCGCCGGGAGACTTTCTCGGGCTGGTCTTCCGCCTGTTCGGCGAGTGGTTGAAGAGCACATTCGGCGGACCGTAACTTTCCACGTTGGACAATCGTCGTGGGATTCGATTCCATTGTGCTGTGAAAAAATCCCAAAGGCTCACCCTGCTTGCGCTGATTTGGTTCGGTTGGCCGGCGGCGGGGATGGAAGGCGCCACTCTAGCGGGGCAGCAAGTGGCAGGTGGGAAGATGGTGGAGATTCGCTTCCCGGTTTCGAAGTATTTCCAGGACATCGCGGCGCAGGGGGGGAACCCGCGCGTCGAGACAGGGCGAGCCGTCCTGACCTTTCCGCCCGGCTTCGATCCGGCGCGGCGCTGGCCCATCCTCATCGTAACGTCCACCACGGATTTCAATCGCACCAGTCCGATGGATGCCGAATGGTATCGCCCGGCCGCGGATGCCGAAGGCTGGGTGATTTTGGCCTCGGACGCGACGATCAAACCACTCCACGACTCAACCCCGTGGCGGCTGGCGATGTTGAGCGCGGCCTTGGAAGCGGTCCGAAAAGAATGGCCTCAGATCGGAAATTGGCCGGTCGCTTTCGGGGGCTTCTCCGGCGGGGCGAAGCGGAGCTGTCTGCTCGGAGCGATGCTGGCCAAGACACGATCGCTCAACATCTGTGGCTTTTTTCTCGCCGGAATCAATGAGGACCGGTTGAGTCCCTCCTATAAGGCTTACCAGCCCGGTGCGAGTCTCCTCAACGTGCCGATCTGGATCAGCGGCGGCATGGACGACCCGATCGCAAGGCCTTCACTGCAAGGACAAGTGCGAGCGTCGCTCCAGCGCACCGGATTCAAGCGGGTGCGCTTGGAACACTTCATGGGGCAGCACTGGCTGAAGCGATCCGAAGTTCGGCTCGCGCTGCGCTGGTTCCGGGAGCTGGGCGGGTTTTAGGAAGCGACTATTGAGAGAGGCTCGCGGCAACACGGCCCCTCCCATGTTGCTCGTTCTTCAAATCGGTTGCGGGCAGCCGGTTGCGGAGGATGCTTCAGAATTATGACAACTTCCCCAACGCAATACGCGCATCCCGAAGCGCTGGTGGATGCGGAGTGGATCGAGAAACATCAGAAGGACAACGACGTTCGCATCATTGAGTCGAACGAAGACATCCTGCTCTACGACACGGGCCACATTCCCGGCGCGGTCCACATCGATTGGCGGTCGGATCTGCAAGACCCGCTAATCCGCGATTATATTGCGCCCGACAAATTTGCGGAGCTCTGCAGCCGCAATGGCATCACGCCCCAGACGACCTGTATTTTCTACGGTGACAAAGCGAACTGGTGGGCTTGCTACGCGCTTTGGGCATTTCGGTTGTTCGGCCATGAAAGGGTGAAAATTCTCAATGGCGGCCGCGACAAGTGGAAAGCGGAAGGACGAGAGATGACGCGCGAGGTCCCGAAGTATCCGCAAACGAACTATCCGGCGCCGCAGAAACGTTACGACAAGGAAATCCGGGCATTTGCCGACGAAGCGCTGGCCCAAAGCAAGGCCGGCAAACCGTTGATCGATGTGCGTTCGCCGGGCGAGTTCAAAGGCGAGATCACTCACATGGCGGAGTATCCGCAGGAGGGGGTTTTGCGCGGCGGCCATATTCCCGGCGCGAAAAGCATGCCGTGGAAGACAGCCGCAAACGACGACAGCACCTTCAAACCGGCCGCCGAGCTGGCCAAGATTTATTTCGACCAATGCGGGCTCAAGCCGGGCACTGACACAGTGGTGTATTGCCGCATCGGCGAACGCTCCAGCCACACCTGGTTCGTCCTCACCTATCTGCTCGGCCTCGAGAACGTGCGGAATTACGACGGATCGTGGACGGAATGGGGCAACAAGGTCGGCGCCCCGATCGAGAAGAGCTAGTTTTCACTCCTGCTCCTGATCTTGCTCCTGATCTTTTGGAGCAACGATGAGGATCATGAGCAGGATCAGGAGCAAGAGCAGGAACGGAAAAATGTATCCACCGAAACTAGAAGCGATCATCAATCTGTTTGAATCGCTGCCGGAAATTGAACGGCGCGAAACGCTCGTTTCGTATGCGGATAACGCGAAGAAGCAGGAGCCGCGTCCCGGCGAAAAATTCGCGCTGGAGGATGTCCGCAAGGACGAGGAGTGCGCCGATACAGTGGGGGTTTATCTACAGGTGGATGACGAAGGCAAAGCGCATTTCCGGATGACGCTGGGCCCCGAGGTGCAAACGCTCACACGGGCGATGACCGCGATTCTGTGCAAAGGACTCGACGGCCGGACGCCGCAGGAAGTCCTCGAGTTGGAGAGTGACTTTGTCACGCGCATCGTCGGCGCGGAGCTGATCCGCGTGCGCAGCCAGACGATCTACTACGTGCTGACGCGGATCAAAGGCATCTGCAAAGTTTACCTCGACCGCCAGCGCATGGCGGCGGTCGCGTAGCTCAGGCTGTTTCGAGACTACCGGTTGCTTCCGAGGGGAAAACGACGATAGTCCGGCAGTCGTCTCTCCGCTTCTTCGCTCAACCTCGAAGCCGTTCGGCTGCCAATAAGGAGAAGAGTCTACCCGACGAAGTCCGTTTAACATTATGCATCCCACCCTTCTTAAGAGTGCCTCGGTCGTCATTCCTGAATCCCAGCTTCTGATTAATGTCGTCCGGCAGCGTGTGCGGCAATTGATTCGAGGACACAGGCCTTTGGTCGAGACGCCCCCCGGGATGGGCTACTGCGACATCGCCTTGAGCGAGGTAATCGCACGGAAACTGAGCTATGAGCTGGCGCCTGGGGTAAAGCCCGACAACTCTTTTACGCCGATCGTCAATTTCCCCGGCGGCGCCCCTTCTGAGAAAAAGGCCGCCTAATTTATGAACAACAACACAGGTTTTACCCGTCGCACTCCAGACATCATGACGGAGGAGCTTTGCGCAATTCTGTCGCAGAAGATTTCTTTCGAATTCAAGCCGCTCTATGAGCTGGTTTACGCCAACCTCCATGCTCGGAATGCCGCGAGTGGGGGTGACGAGATGCTTCGCTTGCGTGCCTACGAAAAGCTCCAAAACCTGGTCCACGACGGTATGGTGACAAAGATAGCGAAGAAGTACCGCGGCAAACCCGCCGCGCTTCTGGTTGTCAGCTCTCGCCTGGAAGAATGGCGTGTCGCGGCGAATAAGCGGACCGCGGCCCTGGCCTTACAGGCCAGTTGACCGGGCTCCCTGCTGAACGGCGCCGCGGAAACCGAGGAGCGCGTTTAGCTCGTGATCTTCGCCTGATTTCGTCTATCGTCCGCTCGCTCCAATGCCGCGGAACAACGAGCTCAAAAAAATTCTGCTGATTGGGTCCGGTCCGATTGTCATCGGGCAGGGCTGCGAGTTCGATTATTCCGGCGTGCAAGCCTGCAAGGCGCTGCGCGAGGAGGGTTACGAAGTCGTGCTCGTGAATTCGAATCCGGCCACGATCATGACCGATCCGGAGTTCGCGGATCGGACCTACATCGAACCGATTACGCCCGAAGTAATCGAAGCGATTCTCGAGCGTGAGAAGCCCGACGCCATTCTGCCCACCATGGGCGGCCAGACCGCGCTGAACGCGGCCATGGAGTTGAACCGCAACGGCGCCCTGGCGCGGCATAACGTCCGTTTGATCGGCGCAAACGCCCAGGCCATCGCGAAAGGAGAGGATCGCCAGCTCTTCAAGGAAGCGATGCAGAGAATCGGCCTCGACGTCCCCCGCTCCGGGATCGCGCATTCCATCGCTGACGCCAACCGAATCGCCGACACCATCGGCAAATTTCCGCTCATTATTCGGCCAGCGTTCACTCTCGGCGGCTCCGGCGGCGGCATCGCTTACAATCGCGACGAGCTCGACGAGATCGCGGAGCGCGGCCTCGCTCTTTCGCCTGTCACCGAAGTCCTGATTGAGGAATCGCTCGTCGGCTGGAAGGAGTTTGAGATGGAGGTGATGCGGGATTGCGCCGACAACTGCGTGGTCATCTGCTCGATCGAAAATTTCGATCCGATGGGCGTGCACACCGGCGATTCGATCACGGTGGCGCCCGTCCAAACTCTTTCGGACCGGGAATTTCAGTTGATGCGGGACGCCTCTTTCGCGGTCATCCGCGAGATCGGCGTCGAAACCGGCGGCTCGAATATCCAGTTTGCCGTGAATCCGATGAACGGGCGCATGGTCGTGATCGAGATGAATCCGCGCGTCTCGCGTTCCTCCGCGCTGGCCTCGAAGGCGACCGGGTTCCCGATCGCGAAGATCGCCGCGAAGCTGGCCGTCGGCTACACGCTCGACGAAATCCGCAATGACATCACACGCGAAACGCCCGCCAGTTTTGAGCCGACGATCGATTATTGCGTCGTCAAGATCCCGCGTTTCACCTTCGAGAAATTCCCGCAGGCCGACGCCACCCTGACGACCCAGATGAAAAGCGTCGGTGAGGCGATGGCGATCGGGCGCACGTTCAAGGAAGCGCTCCAGAAAGCCCTGCGCTCGCTCGAGACCAAGCGCTTCGGGTTATGCGGCGATGGGAATGAGAAACATGTCGATGCGGAAACCTTGCGCTTGAAGCTCGCGATCCCGAACGCGGAGCGGATCTTTCATCTCGCGCAAGCATTCCAGGACGGCATGTCGATCGAGGAAGTCTTCGAGCTGACCAAGATCGACCGCTGGTTTCTGCACAACGTGAGGCAAATCGTCGAAGAGCAGCGGGAGTTGGGACAAGCAGACCTGCGCCGGGCCAAGAAACACGGTTTTTCCGATCGCCAACTCGCCGTCGCCCGCGGCGTTTCCGAATCCGACATTCGCGCGGAACGCAAAGCCGCCGGCGTCATCCCCACCTACCGGCTGGTCGACACCTGCGCCGCGGAATTCGAAGCGTTCACGCCGTACTACTATTCCACTTACGGCACTGAGAACGAGATGCGCCGCAGCGACAAGCGCAAGATCATGATCCTCGGCGGCGGCCCGAACCGCGTCGGGCAGGGGATTGAGTTCGATTATTGCTGCGTCCACGCGGCCTTCGCGCTCCGCGAGCTCGGCTTCGAAACGATCATGGTCAATTCGAACCCGGAAACGGTTTCGACCGATTACGACACGAGCGACAAACTCTACTTCGAGCCGCTCACGCTCGAGGATGTGCTCAATATCTACGACCAGGAACTTCCGGAAGGCGTCATCGTGCAGTTCGGAGGGCAGACCCCGCTGAATCTGGCGGAAGGATTGGAAGCCGCCGGCGTGCCCATTATCGGCACCCAGCCGGAAAGCATCGAGATGGCGGAGGACCGAAAATTGTTTGCCGCGATGCTCGATAAACTCGGCCTGCGCCAGACACCGAGCGGCTCAGCCGTGAGCGCCGAGGAAGCGATTTCGATTGCGGAACGGATCGGTTTTCCCGTGTTGGTGCGTCCCTCCTTCGTCCTCGGCGGCCGCGCCATGGAGCTCGTTTACAACGTCGAAGATCTCCGGCGTTACATGCAGAACGCGATCGAAGTAAGCCCGGATCGGCCGGTCCTGGTGGATCGATTTCTCGAGGATGCGATCGAGGTGGACGTCGATTGCATCGCGGATGGCGAGACCAGCGTGATCGGCGCCATCATGGAGCATATCGAGCAGGCTGGCATTCACAGCGGCGACAGCGCGTGCGTTATTCCCACCTTCTCGCTTTCGGAAGCGGTCCTGAAAGAGATCGCGACGGCCACCAAAGCGATGGCGCGTGAATTAAAGGTGCGCGGACTCATGAACGTCCAATTCGCGGTCAAGGACGAGGACGTTTACGTGCTGGAAGTGAATCCGCGCGCCTCGCGGACGGTGCCGTTTGTGAGCAAGGCGATCGGCGTGCCGCTGGCCAAACTGGCGGCGAAGATTATGACCGGGAAAACTCTGGCTGAGCTTGGCTTCACCAGGGAAATCATTCCCAGACATTTTTCGGTGAAGGAAGCGGTCTTCCCGTTCTTGCGTTACCAAGGCCGGGACATTTCGCTGGGGCCGGAGATGAAATCGACCGGTGAAGTCATGGGCATCGACGCCGATCTTGGCCTGGCCTACGCGAAATCGCAGATGGCCGCGCCGCCGGCTTTGCCCAAAGGCGGCACGATTTTCATCAGTGTGAAAGACAACGACAAGGAGAGCATCATTCCGTTGGCGCGCGAGTTCGTGGACCTCGGTTTCGAAGTCATCGCGACCAGCGGCACCTGGGGCACGCTGAACTCCGCGGGAGTTCCGGTGACAAAAGTGCGCAAACTGCAGGAGGCCCGCCCCAACATCCTCGACCGGATCAAGAACGGCGAAGTCCACTTCATTATTAACACGCCCAGCGGAAAGATTCCCCGGGAGCACGAGATCACGATGCGCAACGCTTCTCTCGCGAAGAAAATCCCGATCATGACGACGATTCGGGCGGCGCAGGCGAGCGCGAATGGGATTCGTTCCCTGCAGCGCAGCAGCCTCCAGGTGAAAACGCTCCAGGAATATCACCAGAAATAACCGAGCACTTGCCGCGTGACACGCCCGCTCCTTCGTGTCACTGGTCAAACATGAAACTGATCTGGCTTTGCACCCTGGCGAGTTTGGCGATCGGCGTCGCGGAAACCCGCGGCCAAGAAAAAAAAGAAACGACTCCAATGACGACTCCTATGACTGAATCGAACAAAAAAGAAGTAGCGGTGATTAAGACGAGCGAAGGCGAAATGGTGGCCGAGTTCTGGTCCGATGTCGCGCCGAAGACGGTTGAGAATTTCAAGAAGCTGGCGAAGTCCGGGTTCTACGACGGCACGGCGTTTCATCGCGTCATCCGGGGATTCATGATTCAAGGCGGCGATCCGCTGACCAAGGATGAGAGCAAGCAGGGGTCGTGGGGCACGGGCGATCCCGGTTACAAAATCCAGGCGGAGTTTAACAAGAAGGCGCACGAAAAGGGCGTCCTCTCGATGGCGCGTTCGCAGGATCCCAATTCAGCGGGCAGCCAGTTTTTCATCTGCCATGGCGAACCCAGATTTCTCGATGGCCAATACACTGCCTTTGGCAAGCTGATCAAAGGTGAAGACGTCCTGGAAAAGATCGCCACGACGAAGACCGGGCCCAACGATCGGCCGGAAAAGCGGATGAACGTCGAGAGCATTAAGATCGTCCCGGCCGACTCGGTGAAATAGCAGCCGGTCGCATCCAGGAAATTGGTCGCACACGACTCATGGGTCCCATGTGACCAATGACACCGCCTGAGAAGACAAGGGTCGCCCTAATCCAGATGCAGTGCGGGACCGACCCCGCTGCAAACATGGCCAGGGCGATCGCGTGGATTCGTGACGCGGCGAAACAGAGGGCCCAGATCGTTTGCCTGCCGGAATTGTTCCGCTCGCAATATTTTTGCCAGACGGAAGACCACGCGAATTTTGCGCTCGCCGAAAAGATTCCGGGACCCTCGACGACGGAGCTGGCCGAAGTCGCACGCGAAACCGGCGTCGTGCTGGTCGCGTCTCTTTTCGAGAAGAGAACTGCGGGTGTTTATCATAACACGGCCGCCATCATCGACTCTGACGGGCAATACCTGGGCAAGTACCGGAAGATGCACATCCCGGACGATCCGCTTTATCACGAGAAGTTTTATTTCACCCCGGGAGATCTCGGATTTCAGGCCTGGAAAACTCAGCGCGGATCCATCGGGGTCTGCGTCTGCTGGGATCAATGGTATCCGGAAGCGGCGCGGCTAACGGCGTTGCGCGGGGCGGAGATAATTTTTTATCCCACGGCTATCGGCTGGCATCCGGGGGAAAAAGAGGAATTCGGCGAAGCGCAGCATTCCTCCTGGGAATTGATTCAACGCAGTCATGCTGTGGCCAACGGTTGTTATGTCGCGGCCGCCAATCGTGTCGGTCACGAAACGCCGGCCGGCGGCCACGGCATCGAATTCTGGGGTCAGAGTTTCATCTGCGGTCCCGATGGGGCGATCATCGCCAAAGGCTCCACGGATCAGGAAGAAATCGTGACTGCGGAGATCGATTGGGCCCGCGTGAACGAACATCGGACGCATTGGCCGTTTCTGCGCGACCGGCGGATCGACGCCTACGCCGGAATCGATCAGCGTCTGATCGATTGACGCTGTAGCCGCCCCGCTCTGTCGGGGATGTCGTTTTCGACGCGCGGCTACAGCCGCTGTTTACATAATGCGTCGTGCGGGCGTATCTTTGCCTCATGAAAACGATGATCATTTCGGTGGGAATGCTGTGCGCTCTCGCGCTAGGCGCGCATGGTCAGGATGCAAAGGCGACGTGCAAGCTGGAGTCGAAATCGGGCAGTAAGGTCACCGGCATGGTGACGTTTATCAAGACTGGTGATGACGTGCAGGTCGTCGGGAACATCATCGACTTAAAGCCGGGCAAACACGGGATTCACATCCATGAAAAGGGCGATTGTTCCGCCGCCGATGCCGCTTCCGCCGGCGCGCACTTTAACCCGGGTCAACATAAACACGGCGGCCCGGTGACGGCCGAACATCACGAGGGCGATCTGGGGAATATCGAGGCGGATGCCTCCGGGAAGGCGCTCATCAATTGGAAAGGCAAAATGAGCCTGAGCGGCGCCGATTCGATCATCGGCAAATCGCTGGTCGTGCACGAGAAGGAAGACGACCTGAAGACGGATCCCTCCGGCAACTCCGGCGCGCGCATTGCGTGCGGGGTGATCGAGGCGGGAAAATAAACCCCAATTTCCTGACCGGCAGCGGAGCAGCTGGATCTTAAGATGGAGTTGCTGACGCTTACCGAAGTCCGCCGCGCCGCGCAGAATGGCGCGGTGGTGGAAGCGCGCGTGCACATTCAAATCGAGGCCGTCGCGGCGAAAGTCACCCGGGAGCAGAAGCCGTATTGTGAGCTGATTCTGGCGGACGCCGCCGACCGGATGACGTTGCGGGTCTGGAGCGATCATCCGGAATTCAAAGCGTGCGATTCGCTGAAGGTCTCCGATTTCATCGAGCTGAGCGGGGAATTTCAGCAACATCAGCAATTCGGACTCGATGCGAGAAAATGGAAGGTGCGCCATCTCACCGCGCCCGAGCGCTCGGAGCTTCTGCAAGGCCCGCCGGAGTTACGCGCGAAGCAATCAGCGGATTGGGATTACATCCGCGAACGAACTCGTGCGCTCGGCGATCCGCGTTTGCGGACCCTTGGCGAAGCGTTCCTGACCGAGCACGGCGAACGTTTCCGCCGCACCGCCGGTGCGCGTTCGTATCATCATGCGCGGCGGGGCGGCCTGGTGGAGCACACAGCGCAGATGATGCGCGTCGTCACGCAAATCGTGCCGCTCTATCCGGAGTTGAATCTTGATCTGCTTATCGCGGGAGTCTTGTTCCACGATTGCGGGAAGCTCTGGGAAAATCATCTGCCGGAGGCTGGTTTCACGATGGGTTACGACGAGCGGGGCGAGTTGATCGGCCACATCTCCATTGGGCTTGAGCTGGTCAATTCGCTTTGGCGAAAAATGCTGACCGAAGAAAACGCCCGTGCGTGGAATGCGCTGATTCCCGCCTCGGAGGATGTGCGAATGCACTTGCTGCATCTGATCGGTTCGCATCACGGCGAACCGCAATTCGGCTCGCCCGTCAGCCCGAAGACTCCGGAAGCGATGGCGCTGAGTTATATCGACAATCTCGACGCGCGATTGGAAATGTTCGCCGCCGGTTACCTGGTGGCCATACCAATCGCCGATCGGATTTACGATCGCGTGAGGCCTCTGCCGGGAAATCTCGTGAAGCCGCTCGAGAAATTTCGGACACCGACCGCAAACGTCCCGCCGCCGATTCCAAAAGCGGGACCCGAAACCGGCCGATTGCTCTAAGTGGATCGAGCGCTCCGCCGCTCGATGGCGACAAATGGCGGCAAAGCCGCGTCGATTAAGCATCGCGCGACGGAGCGCGCGATCCACCAAGCCTTCGTTTCGCTTCGGCGAGATATTCCTCATCGATCTCGAAACCGATGAAGTTTTTCACGCCGCAACCTTGGGCCGCGACGGCGGAGTTTCCAATGCCGAGAAACGGATCGAGCATCGTATCGGCGGACGTGACGCCCTGAAGCTTGATGCACCATTCCGCTAACTGGACCGGAAACGTGGCCGGATGCGGTCGTTCCCTGGCCCGACGCTGAATTGTTTCATAGGGAATGAACCAGGTGTTGCCGCGGCAGCGCAGATCGCTGCCCCGGGTGTGGCTCCAGCGCCGGATATTGCTTTTGTCCGCGTAGGGGACGCCAAGGGCAAGGCGATCGATCGGGGTGCGGCCCTCCGGAGTGAGATGGAAAATATATTCGTGACAGTCGTTCAGATACCGCGGCGAGCTAATCGGTTTGAAGTGTCCGCGGGAAACAAGCTCGCCCTCCTCGTTTTCGATCGTGATCGCCTTGATCCAGTGGATTGTGTTCTGCAAAACGAAGGCGTCGCGCAACCGCAATACGAGCTCGTGCGGCAGCAAGGGATTCGACGGTGAGGCGCCCAGATTGAGAAAAAACGAACCTGCGGGCTGCAAAACCCGCCGGACCTGCGCCGCCCATTCGTGGCACCAATCAAGATAACCCGCGCGCTCCTGCCGATCTGAGTAGCGACCGTAAGCGATTCCTAAATTGTAGGGTGGTGAGGTGACGACGAGATCGATCGATTCATCAGTGAGGCGTCGCATTCCCTCGAGACAATCGCCGTGATGCAAGTCGAAGGCGGTCATGGCTCAAACTGGTCCGAAACGGCATCTTGTACAAGAAGCAATATCTTAGAGGAAAGCGACGTTGCGCGCGGCTCGGGATGATACCGCGTTCCGCGATTTCGAGCGCGCCAACCTTGTGATAAGTTGCATCAATGTCCGACAAGCCATTCAAACTGAAGATCGCCGATCGTGAATTCACGTCGCGGTTGCTGGTCGGCACGGGCAAATTCGGCTCGAACGAATTGATGAGGGACGCGCTCGTGGCGAGCGGAACGGAGATCGTCACGGTCGCTCTTCGCCGCGCTGATATTTCCGGGCGCGGCGATCCCTTCGCCAACATTCTCGATTTTATCGATCCGAAGCGGTTTCTCGTTTTGCCGAACACGAGCGGCGCCCGCAACGCCGCCGAGGCTGTGCGTCTGGCCCGGTTGGCTGCCGCGGCCGGGTTGCCAAAGTGGGTGAAGCTCGAGATTCACCCTGACCCACGTTATCTGTTGCCCGATCCCGTCGAAACCCTGGCTGCGGCCGAAATCCTCGTGAAAGAGGGATTTGTCGTCTTGCCCTACATCAACGCGGACCCGGTTCTCGCGAAACGTCTGCAAGATGTGGGCACCGCCACGGTCATGCCGCTCGGTTCGCCAATCGGAAGCAATCGAGGGATCGAAACGCGAGCGCAAATCGAAATCATCATCGAACAGGCCACGGTTCCGGTGGTGGTGGATGCCGGCCTGGGCGCGCCGAGCCAGGCCGCCGAGGCGATGGAGATGGGTGCTGACGCGGTCCTGGTCAACACAGCGATCGCGATCGCCTCCGATCCGAGCCGGATGGCGCACGCGTTTCGGAAAGCGGTCGAGGCCGGCCGCGAAGCGCGCGAAATTGGGCTGGCCGAAAGGAGATCGAGTGCGTCGGGCACGAGCCCGCTCACTGGGTTTTTTTCGGGCGAAGGTAATTAGAACGTGGGAGGGGCCTTAGCGCCGCGACAGGTTCCGGCAATCGGGACACTGAGGTCCCTCCCATATTCCCGAAATTACAGCGGCCGATAAGCGGCGCCGGCGTCGTTGTAGAACTCGACTTGCCGGCCACCCACGCGACGCACGAAACGCCAGCCGTGCTCCAGCACGAGATCGCGCAATTCGGAATCTGAAAGGGCCTGGACGATCTTCAGTTCGGACGGGTGGGTGACAAAGTATTCCGGTTTCACCGCGAGCATGCGCGCGATTTTTGTGATTACCGCCGGTAATTGCTCGTGAATCATGCGGTTTGTTCGCTCGTCTACGGTCTTCATCTCGCACAACGGACCCAAAGGTCACGAAGTCATTAACGCACCCACATCCCGCCCAATACCTTTGTGCCCGTGGTAGGCGTTGTGTGATGGCCTCCTCCTCCGACTGGCGCGGGCAGTTTCATAGGGTAAAGTCTGCGGATGTTATCGGAAACGATCGAGCTACGCGGTCATATCATCGATTCGCTGATCCTGCCCAAGGTGCTGGACCAGATTTTGACCCGGGGCGCCGGCTTCAAGATCACTGAGATAAAGATCGGGCAAAAACGAGCGGACCAGAGTTTCGCGCGTATTGAGGTCACCGCGGAGACGAGCGAAGAGCTCGATGAATTGGTCCTTCGCCTGCGGCAACACGGCGCCGAGACCGTGAAACGCGAGAACGTCCAACTGGCCAAGACGCCCGACGACGGCGTTTTCCCCCACGATTTCTACGTCACGACAAACCAGCAGACGTTTATCAGGCTCGACGGCAAAGAGATCGAAGTACGGCCCGCCATGATGGACAGCGCGGTCGCGGTCGATTCAAAAAAGCGCACCGCCCGGGCCGTGAAGTTTTTCGATGTCAACCAAGGGGACGAGATTGTGGTGGGCCACCAGGGCGTCCGGGTTGTCCCCGTTCAGAGATCGACCGCGCACACCGATATTTTTCAATTCATTAACACGATGGTCGACGCGGACGAGCCGAAGGCGGCCGTCATTCGTGAGCTGGGCCAGGAATTGCGACGGGCGCGTGAAGCGAAGGGTAGAATCGCCGTGGTGGGCGGACCCGCCGTCGTGCGGACCGGCGCGGGCGAGCACCTTGAGCGCTTGATCGGGCTGGGATATGTCGATCGGCTTTTTGCCGGCAACGCCTTCGCGGTTTACGATGTGGAACGCGCGCTCTTCGGGACGTCGCTCGGCAAGAATGCCGACCGCGCGTTTGCCGCCGGTGGCCATGAGAACCACTTGCGCGCCATTAACATCATTCGCGCCTGCGGCGGAATCGCCGCGGCCGTGCAGAAGAAGATCCTCACCAGCGGCGTCATGCACGCGTGCGTGAAGCACAAGGTCGATATTGTCCTGACCGGCTCAATTCGCGACGAGGGCCCGATTCCCGGCGTCACGACAGATGTCGTCGAAGCGCAGAAGATCATGCGCGAGAAGCTCGCCGACGTGACCCACGTGCTGTTGCTCTCCACAGTGCAACACTCGATGGCCGTGGCGAGCATGCTGGCGCCGACGGTGAAAACGGTTTGCGTCGATATTGATTCAGCGTCGGTGGAAAGGGCGGTCGAACACCAGCCGCTCCAGTCGATCGGCCTGGTCACGGACGTGGAGCCGTTTCTGCGCGAGCTGGCCGAATGCATTGCGCAGCCGGACGACGCCGGCCGCGAGAAGTAACCTTCGAACTTATGCGCCAGTTACTTCTCTGCCCGCCGGATCATTACGGCATCGAGTACGAGATCAATCCGTGGATGAGCCGCGCGCGCGGCGCCGACAAACCGCTGGTCCAGGCGCAGTGGAAAGGTCTTTTCGACACGCTTTCCGGGCTCGAATGCAAGGTCGAGCTCGTCCCGCCGCAACCGAAACTTCCTGACATGGTTTTCACCGCGAACGCCGGGCTCACGGTCGGACGGCGTTTTATTCCAAGTAATTTCCGCCACAAAGAACGTGCCGACGAAGCACTGCATTTCGCCCGTTGGATGGAAGAACACGGCTACGAAAGTGTTTGGTTGCCGAAGGATTTGTATTTCGAAGGAGAAGGGGACGCGCTCTTCGGGGGCGACGTGCTTTTCTGCGGGTACAAGTTTCGGACCGACATCAATTCGCACCGGGCTGTCGCTGATATTTTGGGCTGCCTTGTCATCTCCGTCGAGCTGGTCGATCCGCGCTTTTATCACATCGATACCTGCTTTTGTCCGCTGCCGGACGGGGGCGGCTTTTGGTTTCCCGAGGCGTTCGACGAATACGGACAGCGCGCCATCCGGGATCACCTCCAGAATTTGATCGACGTGGCGCCCGAGGAAGCCGCCCATTTTTCCTGCAACGCCGTCGTGCTCGACCGCGACATTGTTCTGCCCGAAGGCGCTCCGAAGCTGGTCGCGGCCCTGCGGGATCGCGGCTACACCTGCCATCCGCTCCCGATGAGCGAATTCCTCAAAGCCGGCGGCGCCTGCAAATGCCTGACGATGTTCATGCCGCAGAGGGAAAAGGTCTAGAAGAATGGAGTGATGGAGAAGTGGAGTAATGGGAAATGGCGCGGAAACCCATTACTCCAACACCCATTACTCCATCAACCCGCCCCCCGCTTCCTCCCTAGCTCTGCTTCAATCTTCCCCAGTGGCAGACAATTCATCACGTCGGCTTTCGTGAGCCACCCTTTGCGCGCGACGCCGATTCCAAACCACAGCTCCTGCAGCCGCTCGGTCCGGTGGGCATCCGGGTTGATCACGCACTTTACTCCCTTCTCCTTCGCGAGCGGCCACCAGCGCCAGTCGAGATCGAGACGCTTCGGGGCGGCGTTGATCTCGATCCACGTACCAGTTTCGGCGGCGGCGTCGATAATCGCCGGAATGTCGACCGCGTAAGGATCGCGCGTTAGGAGGAGCCTTCCGGTTGGGTGGGCCAACATGGTCACGAACGGATTGCTCATCGCGCGAATAATTCGCCGCGTCATCTCCGCTTCCGAGAGAGTGAAGACAGAGTGAATGGAGGCGACGACGTAATCGAGTTCGGCGAGAACCTCGTCCTCGAAATCGAGCGCGCCATCGCGGAGAATATCGCACTCGACTCCGGCGAAGAGCCGGAAGTTTTCGAATTCGCGGTTGAGCTTTCGGATTGCCGCCACTTGCGTTCGCAACCGCGCAGCATCGAGCCCGCGGGCCTGGATCGAGCTGCGGCTGTGGTCGGCGATACCGAGATATTGCAAGCCAAGTTCCTGCGCCGCGGCGGCCATTTCCTCGAGCGAATTATGTCCGTCGCTCGCGGTGGTATGGCAATGGAAGGTCCCGCGCAGATTTTCGGCTTCGACCAGGCGCGGCAGAGTCTTCGCTGCGGCGGCTTCAAACTCGCCGCAATTCTCACGCAGCTCCGGCGGGATGTAATCGAGATCGAGCGCCCGATACAAGTCCGCCTCTTCGCGCACTTCCGGAATCCTGGCCGCGCCCTTTTTTTTCTTTGCCTCGGGGTTGGGCGGTGCGGGCGCGATTCGATACTCATTCAGCGTCCACCCGCGCTGGAGGGCGCGATTTCGCACGACGATGTTGTGCTCTTTGCTCCCGGTAAAATAATTGAGCGCGAAAGGATATTCCGTCCCGCTGACGACTCGCAGATCGCATTGAATGCCGGAACGCAACCGCACACTCGACTTCGTCGGCCCCTGCGCGATGACCGATTCGACCAGCGGGTGTTGAACGAAAATGGCTGTGATTTCCGCGGGCGCGGAAGTGGCCACGATGAAATCCAGGTCCCGAACAATCTCCTTTTTCCGCCGATAACTCCCGGCAATGCAGACATGGAGCGCGTCCGGATGAGCGCGCAAATCGTCCTGCAGCGTCTCCGCTTCGGCCGCGATGCTCCCGAGCCGAAACGATCCCGCGTGCTTTGTTCGTTCAGCGATCGCCCGGCAAAGTTTTTCCTGGGTCGTTTTTCCGAAACCGGGCAGCTCTGCGACCCGGCCCGCTTCGCACGCCGCCTGGAGTTGGGCAATCGAGCTCACCCCCACTTGCTCATACAGTGCTTTGATTTTTTTGGCGCCCAGGCCGGGAAGGGTGAAGAGCTCAAGAATCTCAGCCGGAAATTCGGAGCGCAGGTCCTCGAAGAAGCGCAAAGAGCCGGTTTCGGCCAGCTCCTTGATCTTGGCCGCGATCGCCTTGCCGACGCCCGGAATTTTTTCCAGCGCCTCTTCGTCTTTGAGGTCGGCGAGATTGCCGCCGAATGTCTCAATCGAGCGGGCCGCGTTTGTATAAGCTCGAATCTTGAAAGGATTTTCACCCTTCAGTTCGAGCAACGTCGCGATCTTATCGAGCGTGTCCGCGATCGTGGCCTTGTCCATCGCTTCATTCTTAGCCGGAAAATCCGGCCGCGTCGATTTCGGAGCGCATCACACAAAGGACACCAAGGACACAACGGCCTTAGTGATCCTTTGTGGACTTGGTGTGAGGCCGAATTCGACCCTCCCTACATTCGCCCGCGCCGCTTGTAGAACTCGAACCGCGCGATAATCGAATCGACATACTTGCGCGTCCCGGGGAAATCGATGTTCGCCCGGAAAGTGTCCGGTGGAATGATGACGTCATCGCCTCCGGCCCAACGCTGTGCCCGGCTGGCGCCAGCATTGTATTCGGCTAGCGCGAAGGGAATTGGGTCCGCCTGATTTTCCCAATGCTGCACCGCCCGCCGCAGATACCACGTGCCCGCTTCCAGATTAATTTTCGGGTCGAACAATTCCTCCACGCGAAAATTTTCCTGACGCTTCTCCTGGGCCCATTCCTGCGCGGCCCTTTCACTCACCTGCATCAAGCCGCGTTCCCCGGCGCTGCCGAATTTTTGGGCATCGAAACGGCTTTCGCGCCAAACGACCGCCTTCACCAGCATCGGGTCGAGATGGTGTTCCGCCGCGATGGAGCGAATCAGCGCATCGTGCTGCTGGAAACGCGCGGGACTGATCCACTCCTGCAGCGTGTAGACCGGATCCCCTGATTTCGAGGCGAGGTAGGCCACGCTCGCGCCCGTCGCGAGCAGCACGCAGATGATTACTTTGAACAGGAACCGGCTCATGAATTCTTGCGGGAGGTGCGCGGCGCGGTTTCCCGCCGCCGGCAAGGGAGACGTGAAAAACTGGATAACTGACTGGACGCGGAGAAACTCACCTCGACAGCAACCCACGCATCGATTCATCGATCAACGAATTTTCCTCCTCATCTGAAACCTGTGAACGCTTCCTACGCGCGCGTCATTATCGATCGATCGATCCATCGCGAGCTCGATTATCTGATCCCGGAGACGTTCCAGGACCGAGTCGGCATCGGCTCGCGTGTGCGGGTGCCGTTTCGCGAAAGATCGGCGCTCGCGACGGTGGTGGCACTGTTGACGGAAAGCTCGGCGGAAGGCATTCGGCCGATCGAAGCGCTCGTGGGCGACCGGCCGGCGCTAAGCGAAAAGCTGGTCGAACTCGCGAGATGGATGAGCGCGTATTATTGCTGCCCGATTGAGGCGGTCATGCGCAGTCTTCTGCCGCAGGTGATTCGCCGCGCCGAGGTAGGGTGGAAAAAGCAATTGTTCGTGACGCCGAAAGAAATCTCCGCGGACGATATTGAGAAATTGCGGCGGCGCGCTCCCCGCCAGGCTGAATTGCTCGAGGCCGTTTCCAGGCTCAGCGCTCCAATTCCAGCAGCCGAGCTGCTCCGCCAGACGTCGCTCGACAATCAGACGCTGCGCGCGCTGGAGAAGCGCGGATTTGTCGTTCTCCGCGAAGAGGCGGTGGCGCGCGATCCCCACGCCGATGAACAGTTCGTCGCGTCAACGAACCTGATTCTGAATCCGGAGCAAGCGGCCGCCTTGAGCGCGGTCGAGGAAGCCCTGGTCGCGCCGGAAAAGGCGAAACCAATTTTGCTCCACGGCGTGACGGGAAGCGGCAAAACGGAGATTTATCTTCAGGCTATCCGTTCTACCCTGCTTCGGGGAAAGACGGCCATTGTACTTGTCCCGGAAATCTCACTCACGCCGCAGACCGTCGAGCGATTCAAGAGCCGCTTCGCCGAAACACAGGAGATGGTCGCGGTCTTGCACAGCCATTTGTCCGAAGGCGAGCGGCATGACGAATGGCACAAAATCCAATCCGGCCGCGCGCGGATCGTGGTCGGAGCGCGCAGTGCTGTGTTCGCGCCGCTCGAGAATCTCGGGTTGATCGTGGTGGATGAAGAGCATGAAACCTCCTACAAGCAGGAGGAAGCGCCGCGTTATCATGCGCGCGACGTCGCGGTCGTGCGCGCGAAGATGGAGCAATGCGTCGTTCTGCTCGGGACCGCGACACCGTCGCTCGAGAGTTATCACAACGCCGTGCAGGAGAAATATCGCCTGCTGAATCTGACCCAGCGGGTGGACGATTGCCAGATGCCGCTGATGCGGATCGTCGATCTGCGGCTCGCGCGACGAAAAGAAAAGACGGCGGCCATCCTTTCCGAACAACTGCGCACCGCTATCACCCGCCGGCTCGAAAAACACGAGCAGACCATCCTCTTTCTCAATCGCCGCGGGTTCTCGACCTCGCTCCTTTGCAGCGCCTGCGGTGAAGCGCGGAGTTGTCCAAATTGCAGCGTGGCGCTCACCTTCCATCGCGGCGCGGCACGCTTGAGCTGCCATCTCTGCGGGCACACCGCGGCCGTGCCCAAGAAATGTCCCGCCTGCTCGCAGGACGCGTTGATTTATTCCGGGTTTGGGACCGAAAAGGTGGAGTCGAACGTCGCGCATCTTTTTCCGACGGCCGTCGTGCGCCGGATGGATGCCGATTCGATGACACGAAAGGACGCCTACCGCGAAACCCTGCGCGCGTTTCGCGCGGGCAAGATCGACATTCTCGTCGGCACCCAAATGATCGCGAAGGGCCTGCATTTTCCGAACGTCACGCTCGTCGGAATCATCAATGCCGATCTCTCGCTGCACCTGCCGGATTTCCGCGCGGGCGAACGGACGTTCCAGCTGCTCACCCAGGTTTCCGGCCGCGCCGGCCGGGGCGAAACGCCGGGCGAGGTTTTCGTGCAAACCTACACGCCGTTCAGTCCATCTATTCAGTTCGCCCGGCACCACGATTTCGCCGGCTACTTCCAGCAGGAGCTGGAATTCCGCGAGCGCTGCGATTTCCCGCCGTTCAAGCACGCGGTTTTGATCACGGTGCGCTCGGCCCACGAAGCCCGCTCCCAATTTTCCGCGGAAACCATCGCGCGCCGCTTGAAGGAAGCGTTGCCGGCCGAGTTCATCCTGAGTGCGCCGTCGCCCGCGCCGCTCGAAAAATTGCAGGGCCAGTTTCGCTTCCACATTCTGATGCGCGGCGAAGCGATCATGCGTCTGAGCCGGATTGTGCGGGAGACGCTGGATAAGCTTCCGCTGCCGGAAGATGTCTCAGCGTCCGTTGACGTCGATCCGTATCAACTGCTCTAGCCGGTTGGGCCGCTGGTTCGTCAGAAACAAGACCGCTGGCCCCAGCCGGGGCGGCGGAATCGCCTGATGAAAATAGCCCAGCGTTTCAACGCTGGGGTCATCGCCATTCCCGGCGGACGGAGTCCCGTCTCGGGACGAAAGAAGAGATCGGTTGTTCCATCGACGAAAAGGAAATGCGTTTCTTCCGTCCCTGAAGGGACTTGATTTCTTCATCTGGACTCCAGACCCAGCGTTAAAACGCCGGGCTATTGTCAGGAGGAAGAGAGCTAAAAAACACCAAATCTTGCGACACTAGTTTTTGGTCAAGACGCATCGGACGTGCGAGAAATGATGAGATGAGTCTTCTCGCCGCCGCCCGTGAGCACGCAGATTCGGTCGTTGTGCTTCGAATAGTGTTCAGCATCTGCCTGGCGATTGTATTCTTCGCGGGCCTTTACATTTTACGGATTCGGAAACGCCTCTTCGATCGCGACCCGGAAGTGACGGGCGACCATTACGGCGCCCGTAATCTGCGGCTCTGGCAGGTGATCCTGGTCTGGATCCTCGCCATGGATCTGCTGATCATGGCGCTTTGGAACATATAGAGCTCCGCGCGCTCGCGCTCATGACTAGAGGCTAATCTCCTCACCCTCTCGGGCGGCAGTCACGACCAATTTCCCGCCGGCCTGCGCCACCTCATTTTGCGCGCGCTCGACCATGGCGGCGATTTTTTCGTCGGTGTGATCTGGATCGTGATGGAAGAGAGCTAATCGCTTGGCGCCCGCGCGCATGGCGAGTTGGACGGTATCGTCGGCGCAGGTGTGGCCCCAGCCGCGGCGGGAGGGATATTCGATCGCGTCGTATTGTGAATCGGCGATGATGAGATCGGCGCCGCGAAGAAATTCGACCACCTTTTCATCCTGGATCTTGGCGTAGGCCAATCCATCCGGCGACGCCTGGCGCTCGGCTTTCTGGCGCTCGACTTCGCAACGTTCGTAGGCCTCGTGGTCGGGCATGTAAACGACGTCGCCGCCCGGTGTGGAAAGGCGATAGCCGAGACAGATGCCGGGATGGTTGGCGAACATGGTCCGCACTTTGACGACGCCGAGATTGAATTGCATGTCGGTCAGTTCCTCAAAGGTGAGGTGCGTCGCCATCTGGTTGAGACCGACGGGAAAAAAAGCGGTCTGCATTTGCTCGAAGAGCGCCCCGCGCAATCCATGAACGGCGCCTTCGTAACCGAGAATGCGAACGTTGACCTTTGGATGATAGGCCGGGACAAAAAAGGGAAATCCCTGGATGTGGTCCCAGTGGGTGTGGCTGACGAGAATCAGGACGTTCAGTCCCGCGGTCGAGACCTCTTTCATCAGCGCCTGGCCCAGCCGGCGAATGCCCGAGCCTGCGTCCATGATGATGATCTGACTGCCAACGCGGATTTCGACGCACGATGTGTTTCCGCCGTAGATGGAAGTGTCCGGGCCTGGCGTGGGAATGGAACCACGGACGCCCCAGAACCGGACCAGGGTCGGCCCGGAGACTACGCTCTCCGCCGCCGGCTCCACGGCGGCTACTTCCCCGTCGTCCCGGCAAGCCGCCATCGTGCGAATGAGATCGGGTGGTGCAATCGGCTTGACCAGATAATCATCCGCGCCGGCCGCCAATGCGGTTTCCCGGTCGTTCGCGAAACGGCTGACCGTTATCAGAATCACCCGCGTTGGTTGGAGGGTGGGTTGTTCCCGAATCCAGCGACAAACCTGGAAGCCGTTGCGTTTCGGTGTGCGCAGATCGCAGATCACGGCCGCGGGTTTGTGTTGCAGGATGAGATCCAGCCCGGCCTGGCCGTCGGCGGCTTCGAAGACCCGCCACTCCTGTCCGGCGAGGCACTGGGCAATAAGCGCGCGAGTCAACGCATCGCTGTCGATCAGAACGAGCGTTTTCATTTCGCCGCCGCCGGGAGCATGATCCAAAAGGAGTTGCCGCCGTCCCTCCGGGATTCGTAACCGATTTCGCCTCCACAATTTTCAACCGCGATTCGGCAAAACTGGAGAGGCAACCGCGCAGCTTGTCCGGGCGCCGCCGTCCCCGATCGGGAAAAAAGGTTCGCACAAATATCCTGGGGAAAAGAAGGACCATTGTCCGAAATTCGGATGAGAACCGACCCGGATTCCTCATTAAAATTGAGCTGAACTTCGTCGCCAACGGGCGCGCTTTGCAGGCCATTCTCGAGCAGGGTGGATAAGACGCGGGTGAGATGCGCGGAATCCATGGCGACCCGGATTTCATCCAGTCCGCTGCCAGCCAGTCTCAAGCGCACGCCCTTTTCGGCGAATTGAGCGGTGAGATTCTCTTCCGCGGCGCGGATGGAATCTCCCAATTTTGTTTCGGCCAGCGCCTCGCCGTCGCGCCCGCGAAGTCCTTCCAATTCAGCGGCGAAAACATTCAACACTTTGTTGATGAGCGTTTGTTGCTCTTCGGTCGCGCGCGAGGCGAGATTCAACAGTCGCGCGATCCGGGTAGGATCTTTTTCCAGCTCGATCAGCCGCAGCGAGGTGATCACGTTCGCGAGCGCGGCGTTCATCTCATCGGAAATGCAATGCAGCAGGATTTCCTTTTTCTGCATTTCGGAATTCAAGCGTTGATAAGCGATGACCGTTTCGCGCGCTTTTTGCAGCATCGACTTTTTCGCCTCGAAAACTTCGCCGAGCCGTTCGAGTAACAGAATCGCCTGGCCCCCGGTGGTGAGAGCGGTGGCTTCCAGCGAAAGTTCGGATCCATCCGCGGTTTGTTCGACCCAAGGGCCCGAGCGGACACGCGCATCTCCGCCCGCCGTCCAACAAGCCCGGGCGTCGACGAGAAAGTTTTCGAGAAAGGGTGAACTGTCCGGCAGAGTCGCGTCGGGCGCCGTCATGGTGGGCCAGATCGATCGCAGCCAGTCCGGAGGGTTCCCCTGGATGCGGATAGCGCCGTAAGCGTGAACAAACACAGCGATTCCGAGGGATTCGAGCACCGCTCCGGACCAGGAATCGCGATGGGGGATCGGCATAGCTCAGCGAGGTTGAATCATCTGCCGCCCCAGTTGAACAAAGGCCTCCTCCACGCCGGCGCCTTCCCTCGCGCTCGTCTTGAACGGCTTCCACCCACGCGTCGCCAGATCATCCATTCGCGACTGATCGATTTCCCATTGCGGAGCGAGGTCGACCTTGTTCAACGCCACCAGAAATGGCACCGGACCGATCGCTTTCGCGATCCGCCCCTGAAGCTCAATCGCCTGGTCGAGCGTAATCTGGCGCGTTCCGTCCGCGACGAGCAAGTAGCCGCTGGTGCCGCGCAGGTAGGACATGTTCAGCCGTTGATAATCGTCATCTCCCTCCAAATCCCAGATCATCAGCATCACTTCCGCTCCATCCACGGAGACGGTTTTCTTGTCGATTTTCACGCCCACCGTGGTCAGGTATTTGTCCGAAAACATACTGTGCACGAACTTGGCGATGAGGCTTGTCTTGCCCACGCCCGACGCTCCGATCATGCAGATTTTTTTCTGAATCATGGAGAGGAGTTCGACACCTGAGTCAGAACCTTCAGGGCGACCCGACGCTGGGATTGTTCTGGCAGCGCCTTGTCCCCGGGCGCCGGTTTGAATGGCTGTTCCACACTGATCGCCTTCAATCGTTCCGGCGGGAAGCCGCACGAAATCAGAAAGTCGCGGACCTTGTTCGCGCGCCGTTGCCGCAAATCGGAATTCCTGGTTTCCGTGCCGACGGCATCGGCGTAGCCCTGGATCTGGAGCGTCATATCCGTGCCCAGCTGTTGGGCTGTCTTTTCACAACGGCGAAGCTCATCCGGCAGCCGCGACAACGCGGCGAAACCTTCGGTCGCGATGTCATCCTTGTCGGTCAGGAAATAAATGAAGGCCGCTTCGATGATCGACTTGGATTGATCGAAGCCGCGCTGGTCGAGGTCGATCAGGGCATGGTCGTCCAGTGATTTGATTCCGGGCAATGTGACCGCCGCGGCGCGCGCTCGCATCAGCCACCGATGCGATGCTTCACCCGAGAGGATGAGGACACCGTTGACGACGGCGGCATTCACGGTATCCGGCAACCGGAACTGCTGTTCGAAACGTTTGCGCGCGAGAGCGGGGTCGTAAGTGATGTTCGCCTCGCCGTCGACCACCGACTTTACGCCGGGAATAAGGGTAGCTTCATGGCGGACCGAATCGAGCCACTCATACGGAACGCTACCGGCGATCTCAAGCACGCCGTCATTGACCGCAATGCGGGCTTGGTCGGGAACAACGAATCGTTGCTCAACCCGTCTCCGGACACTCACGGAATCGAGCGCGAGATGCTCCTTCCAATCAAACCGGATGCGCCCTGGATCAAGCCCTGCTTCGCGCGCGAGCGTTGCGGGATCGGTCGATGAGACGTCGCGCAATCCGCTCACTTGTGAGGGTGAAAACCATTTCTGACGTGCGTCGGTCACGACAAGGCCAGGTTGTTCGTTGAGTCGGCCGAGAAAGTCCCTCCATTTCGATCTGTGGTTCGCGGCGACAATTATTCCAGCGCTGAGCAATGCTGCCAGCACCACGAAGACAATCCAGGCGCGGGTCGACTTGCCGTCCTTCTTGGTCGTGGCGTACTGGGCGCGAAGACACGATTCCAGCTCCGGCCGGAGCGACTCGAAAGCAGAAGCATCGCCCGCGAATTCCGCCAGGGCGGAACCCTTCAGCACGTGGACCGTCTCGATTGTTTCTTGAAGTGCCGGGCGCAACTCCAGGGAAGGATTTCCCTGAATGACGGCGGCCAGATAGGCATAGTGACCGGGCAACATCCAGACCTGCAAATCGCCCATTCGAAATTCCTCCAGGACCGAATCCTTCTCAGTCGCGAATGAGTCCCGGGCAAAGTCCTGGATGGCGCTCAGCATTCCCGCCACCATGTCGGAATCCTTACTGATCGCCGGATCCGCCGTGACGTGGAGCAGCGAAAGACTCGTCTCGCGGTGAATGAGAAATAGCTGCTGCACGCGATAGACCAGGCTTCGCAGCATCACCACTTCCGCGAAACTCCGGCCCGTCCGCAGGGACTCCCAGCGCCATTTCAAGCCGCGCCAGGAGAACGTGTGCTCGAGTGTCTGGTTGAACGACTGGAGCAGACGTCGGAGCGTCTCGGCGACCGACTTGCGCACGATCGACCCGATGAGTGGATGCAGGGCATCAACAAAAATCTGGGGGCGCCGCTCGACCGATTCCTTGATCGAACTCTCTACGGCCGGCTGCAACGCGCGCGTCAGCTGGTCGCCCCGTTCCCGGCTCATCTTAACGGCCTCGGGCAGCACGCTCGCGATATCTCGCGACCGGCGTTCCTTGTCCGAGACCCGGTCGCTCAGTTCGCTTAGTTGCTCGCGCTCCCGGCTCAGGAGGAGGCGGCGAAGTTCTTCGAACTCCTGAGCTGGATCGCGCGCGGCTCGTTGCATGAGCGTCGCGCGATTATGCTCCCGGCACCTTAAACTCGTTCTTCAGGCGGAGCGCCACTTCGCTCAACATCTCGGCCAGCGATTCGCGGCCCGTCATCGCCCCCCGGATGTGCTCCGCCTCGCGTTCCAGATCCGCCTTCACCTGGCCGTGCTTCTCGCGGATTTCTTCGCTCAGAGCTTTTGATTGCGCGAGCAGCTGTTCGCGCAGGCCGTGAATCTCACGATCCGTATGTTCGCCGAGGTTCTTGGTGGCGAGCTCCAACGCCTTGGCGGTTTCACCGAGATCGTGCGCCAGTTTTTCAACCGCGGTCCCACGGGCGAATTGCTCTGTGTTCAACCGGTTCGTGAGTGATTCCAGGGCCCCCTTGATAAAGGCCTCCAGGGCCTCGAGACGCTTCTGGGTATCGGCGCGAGCCTCCGACGCTTCCCGGGTCAGCCGTTCGTCCAGGTGTTGAAAACGGCCATCGTAATCCCGCATCTGCGAACCGAAGAGAATGTCTCGAATCCGGTCGACTTTGCCGGTCTCGTCCAACGCCCCGTTGCGCGTCTCGGCATTCCCTTGCGTTTCTGATTGGTGACCTGGTTCGGGGTCCATAGTGGTGCGACAAATTCTCTTGCCGAGTTGATTTTGTACAGATTGGCCGGAGCCGGAGCAAGCCTGCACTAACAGAACGTTAAAAGGCTTCCACCGGAAAGGCCGCGGTGAGTATCATCCCCGGCAGCGCGATGGATGAAACAACCGGGAAGTTAACCGCGGGCGAGCCGCTCAGCGTCGATCAGTTGATCGAGTTCTTACCGGCGTTGAAGGAAGTCGCGCGGGGGCAGCTCGACAACTGGGCGAAAGGCGCGGCCGTCCTCCATCGTTATCGCCAGGGCGAAACAGTCTGCACCGAAGGCGAGTTCGGCTCGACCGCCTACTACATCGTGTCAGGCACGGTCGACATTTCTATTAACAATCCGATGGCGCATCTGCGCACCCGGCCCGGCCGGGGTTTCTTCGGCCGAAGCGTCGCGCGCATGAAGAGTTTTCTGACCGACGATGGCCACGACAAACGCGCGGAAGCCCACGAGCGGAAGTTCATCGGAATCGACGCGAACATCGATCTGCCCATGAGTAGACCCATCGCGCAGCTCGGGACCGGGGAGCTTTTTGGCGAAATGACCTGCCGAACCTTTCAGCCCCGCTCGGCCACGGTCATCACGCGAGAGCCGTGCGTCATGGTGGAAATGCTGCGCGTCATCCTCGACATGCTGGTCGGCAATCGCCAGGTTTCCGATGCCTCCAAGGCCACCTCCAAGGTGAAAGCTCCGACGTTCAAGGGGACCTCCTTCAAAGTGGAGATGGAGAAAAAATATCGCGAGCGTTCGCTCGAGACTCATCTGCGCAGTGTCCCGCTTTTTGCGAGCGTCGGGGACGAGTTCATCGCCTATCTCAAGGAGAAGGTTGAGCTGGTCTCCTACAATCAGGACCAGGTCATCTGCAAGGAAGGCGAGGAGGCGGATGCGTTTTATCTGATCCGGTCCGGGATGGTGCGCGTCTCTCAAAATATGCCGGGCGGCGAAATGGTCCGCACTTATTTGAGCCGTGGAGATTTCTTCGGAGAGATCGGGTTGCTCCGGTCGATCAATCGGATCGCGACCTGCACCGCGCTCGATGCGGCCGACGTGGTGAAAATTCCGGGGAACGAGTTCAACCTCATGCTCGAGAAATTTCCCGGGGTGCGGGCGCAGCTCGAGCCGGTGGCCGATGCGCGCATGGCGGTGACGAATGCGCGCGCCGCTCCGCCCGGGCTCGGCCTCGATGATTATCTCAACCAGGGATTATTCGAAGCGCAGAATCTCCTGCTCATCGATCTGGATAATTGCACGCGTTGCGATGCCTGCGTGCAGGCCTGCGCCAAGGCGCACGATGGCGTCTCGCGTTTGTTGCGCGACGGTTTGCGCTACGACCATTTTCTGGTCGCGACGGCCTGCCGCTCCTGTCGCGATCCGCTCTGCATGACGCAGTGCCCGGTCGGCTCCATTCGCCGGAAGGAGAACCTCGAGATCATCATCGAAGATTGGTGCATCGGCTGCGGGAAATGCGCCGAGCTTTGCCCGTACGGCAACATCAACATGCACCCGATCGAGGTGATCAAGGAGGTGAAAACCGAGATCAAATCAACGACTCCGGGCGTGCCGCCCAAGGTGAAGATCGAGAAGAAAAAGACGACCGCCTACAAGGCGAACACCTGCGATCTCTGCACCCAGTTATCGGTGCCGAGCTGCGTTTACGCCTGTCCGCATGACGCCGCGAAACGGGTCGATCCGCAGCGATTTTTCGGCGATGCCCTGGAGGCGCAGGCGGAGATTTTGAAAGGGAGTTGGAAGCAGGAGCGGCGCTTCCAGTCACGGACGACACACTAACTCCACTGAAGTGGAAATCTCAAATCCCAGGCTCCAAAGCCCAAAAAAATTGAGCGACTCACGCAAGATCTGTGTTTTTCGGGGTTTAGGCCTTGGCATTTTCCCTGGGATTTGGGTTTTGAAAATTGGGGTTTTGAACATTTCGAGCCATGCGGATCTATAACTGGAAGCATTTCCCCTGGTTTGTCTTTGTTTGCGTCGCGACGGTCGCGGCCTGGCTTCTTTACGCCGGCAATTTTCATCCGGATTGGATGCCGGCCGGGATTCGGTTGCCCGCTTCGCTGGTTCAGACGCCGACCGAGCACCAGACCGTGGGCGGCACGCCGCTCGGCTTGATCTTTGGCGCCATCTCGCTGGGAATTTTTGTTTTCGCCGCGCTGCTTAATCTCCGAAAAAAAGTCCCGCTTTGGAGAATCGGGACCGTGCAACTTTGGCTGCGAGCCCATATCTGGCTCACCTTTCTCACGATTCCGCTCATTCTCCTGCACAGTGGCTTTCGCTTTGGTGGCCCCATGACGACGCTACTCATGGTCCTTTACGCCCTCGTCATGGTGAGCGGGATCTATGGGCTCGCCCTGCAGCATATCATGCCGCGTTTGATGAAGGAACGGCTGCCCGCCGAGACGGTCTTCGAGCAGATTCCGCATATTTGCGCCCAGCTTTGCGTTGCGGCGGAAAAGATGCGCGACTCGTTCAAGCCCGCTCCGCCGAAAACGCCGGCCTCCGGCGCGCCCGCACCCAGTCCGGCGAAAACAGTGGCGGCCGGTGCTGCGGTCATGGCTTCCACGAAAGGCGAGCTCAGCACGCCGGTCGCTCGCGCCAAATCAGTCACCGGCTCGACCGTAACGGCGGAGCCCGTGGCGGTGACGGCGGCGGCGAGCACCGCCGCGGCGCTGGTCAAAGCCGTGGAGGTTTCTCCTGAGGTGGTGAGCGGTTCCGTGGCAAACGCCGCGGCGCCCGCAGCGCCCGCAAAACCTGCGGAAACGATCGGCACTCCCACCGCGCGAGTGCAGAGCGAACCGCCCGGCGTTTCCGTTCCGCGCGCGTCGGTTCCGCCGGGCGACGAAGCTGCGCCGGATCCCCCCGTAGTCCCGAGCGCGCCCGCGCCCGCCGCTCCGGAGAAATCCGCCGCGGCTTCGCCGGCGCCGCCAACACCGGCGCCAAAACCGGCCGAAGCCCCAGATCCAAAGGCCGAGGCTCCCTTGGTCGCAAAGCCTGCGGCTCCGACGGCAACAAAACCGGCGGTTCCCGTCGCTGCAAAACCCGCCGCAAAGCCTGCCGCGGCACCGGCGAAACCCGCGGCCCCACCCGACCCGGAATCGGAAGCGGCGCTGGTCGAATTCATTGACCGCCAGATTCTCCCCTATCTTCGGGCGAGGCGCGGCGAACGGTTTCGCTTCGGCCAGGCCCGTTTCTCGGACGACACGTTCCGCTTCGTTAAGCTACGCGTGGCGGAAAATTACCGCAGCCGGGTCGAGGAAATCCAGGCCTGGTGCGACGAGCGGCGCATGCTCGATGTGCAGACCCGCCTTCATCATTGGCTCCACGCCTGGCTTTTCATTCATGTGCCCTTTTCGTTTTTGCTCCTCATGCTCACGATCTGGCACGCCTTCGTGACCCTCTTTTATTACTGACCGCCCATGTCTCTCTTCGTAATCGTGCTCATGCTCGTGATCGATCCCTTCTTCACCAATTTTCGAGCACGAGCACAGAAGCATGAGCACGATTACGAATTAGCAACGGATCATGGCTACGCCCGGACGAACCCAAAAACAGATCGCCGAGCGCTACAAAGGCAATCTCGGTTATTACAAAAAGAAGCATCCCTGGCGCGTGGCGCGCTGGTGCGCCAACCTCCTCGCCGTCGCTGGTGGCATCGCGGGCATCATCGTTTACCAAAGGCTCCTGGCGCAAAAACGCGTCAGCGAAGATTTCTTCAGCACGGGGACGATTTCGAGCGGCCACGCGGCCTTTACCCAGGATTGCGCCAGTTGTCACGACAAGGGCGCGGTCCTCGCGGGCGACCATTCGTTTTCCAAGTTCAAGGCCGTCGTGAGTGATCGCTTTCATCGCGGTCTCGATTTCACCGCGATCGATCGCAAATGCCAGGCGTGCCACGAGAAGCATCCGCCAGTGGGCATCGTGAAGAAGATATGATTTCCACGAGCCCAACGTCGTTGAGAACCGTTCCTGTTCCGTTTGCCATCAGGAACACCTCGGGCCAGGACCGATGAAAGCGGTCGCGGATTCACACTGCGCTTCCTGTCACAACAGCAGCGGGATCATGCAAGCGTCCGCGCAAAAGGGAGAAAAACTTCCGCCGGCCGCGTTTCGCCTCCGGCCCCATCCGCCCCAACAGGTCGTCCTGGAATTGCCACGGCCCCCGCGCGGTTATACCCAGGTTCTCTCCTCCTTCGCCGGCGATCATCCGGAGTTCCAGCTCGTGCGCGAAAAAGCGCGCGATCCCGATGAGCTTCGCTTCAATCATCAACGCCATTATGCGGCGGACATTCCACCCGTGGAAAGGGGACGGAAGCTCGACTGCAACTACTGTCACAAGACCGATCCCGAGGGCCGTTTCTATCAGCGGGTCACCTTCGAGGCGAACTGCCAGGCCTGTCATGCCTTGCTTTTCGACAAGAACAATCCGCAATTCCACATCCCTCACGGTGAGGTGAATCTGGTGCGGAATTTCCTGCGCACGTTACCGGCCCAATACGGCGACTACGCGCGGCTGAAACAAGGGAAAACCAGCGCCGGCGAAGTGCAAACCTTCGTCGCGCTCCAGGTCAGGAAATTGCTGGAGCAATTTAGGAGTAGCGAGGAATTGGAGCGGGCGGTGTTTTTCGAAAAAGATCCTTACAAACCGCAGCGTCAGGAGGCCCCTGCGACCCGGGCCAACTACTCGGGCTGCGCGGTGTGTCATGACGTGAGCGTGGATCGCAACACGGCTCCAGCCATTACGAAACCGGTCCTGGTCGATCGCTGGATGCCGCAGGCGAAATTCAATCATGCGAAACATCAAATCGATCCGATCAGCGGCGGAAAAATGGATTGCAACAGGTGTCATCGAGCGTTGGTCAGTCGCGAGACCTCGGATGTGCTGATGCCGGCCAAAGCGGATTGTGTGACCTGCCACAGTCCGCAGGGGAAAGTCGTTTCCGAATGCATCACCTGCCACGCGTATCATGCGCCGCCGCAAGTGGCCGCGGCCGATGTCCACGCCGATGCGCGCGGCTCCTTCAAGCAGATGTTACTGGGAAACCGGTAACGCGAGTTCGCGGTCGAAATCCCAAACGCCAAAATCCCAGGCAATCTCCAATCCACGAAAGATGTCGTGAACGCGGAAGCCTGGTTCGTTCCTCTTTGGGTTTGGGTTTTCCCTGGGGTTTGGAGCTTGGGATTTGGGGTTTCTTTCGGCGGTCGCCCGTTCGCCCCACCGGCAAGACGCCTGTGCTACTTTGCCAGATGCCGCAGGGATTCGAAATCAGTCTCGTCGTCCCTGATCTCTGGCAACAGGAAGCGGTCCGTGCCCTCCGAGATGGGAAGGATGTCGTGGTCCAGGCGCCGACCGGTTCCGGCAAGACCTTCATCTTCGAGCTGCTTTACCCGTCGTTGAAAGGGCAGGCGATTTTTACCGTGCCGACGCGCGCTCTCGCGAATGACAAGCTCGCGGAATGGCGCGCCCGCGGTTGGGATGTGGGGATCGCGACGGGCGATCTCGCGTTGAATCTTGGCGCCAAGGTTCTGGTCGCGACCTTGGAAACGCAGCGTGCCCGCTTCCTGCGCCGGGATGGGCCGCGGCTTTTGGTGGTCGACGAATATCAGATGATCGCCGATCCCGGTTCGAGGCGTGCATTACGAATTGGCCCTCGCGCTGGCGCCGCCTGAAACGCAACTCCTGCTTCTGAGCGGCAGCGTGCAAAATCCGCAGGACGTCGTCGCGTGGTTCCAGCGCATCGGTCGCGACCCGGTCCTCATTTCGCACCACGAGCGGCCGGTTCCGCTCGAAGAAATCGATCTGCGGGTGCTGCCGGAATCGCAATTCGTCCAGGCGAAAAGTTTCTGGCCGCGCATGATCGGCAAGGCGTTGCGCGCGGATCTCGCGCCCGTGCTGGTTTTCGCTCCCCGCCGCAAATGCCAGCGAAGAAATGGCGCAAGCCATCGCTTCCGCGCTCTCACTGCGCGATCCGTTCTCGCTTTCGCCGGAACAGGAAGCGCTCGCCGGCAAACGGCTCGCGAAACTCTTGCGGAGCCGCGTGGCCTATCATCATAGCGGACTCAGCTACGCCGTGCGGGCCGGCTTGATCGAGCCGCTCGCGAAAGCCGGCCAGCTCAATGTCGTCGTCGCCACGATGGGCCTCGCCGCCGGGATCAATTTCTCCATGCGTTCCGTCCTCATCACCGACACCCGCTACAAAGCGGGAAACTTCGAGCGCCACGTCCAGCCGGATGAGCTTTTGCAAATGTTTGGCCGCGCCGGCCGCCGCGGTCTGGATGAGATCGGCTACGTCTTGATGCTGCCGGATGTTCCGCGGTTGGGCGACGCCCGGGCGCGCCAGTTAAAACGCGCCACGCAAGTCGACTGGCCGAGCCTCATCAGCGTCATGCGCCATGTTGGAGCTGGGGTCGCTGACCCCGGCCACAGCAACACGCCCTTTGCCGCCGCGGTTGAATTGAGTCACTCGCTCTACAGCACCCAGCAGGTTCCGATCGGCGCCGAGCATTCCCTTTCCACCGGGGAAAAACCATGCGGCCTTTGGGTAGATGCGGAGCGCGCCCGCTTCGTCCGGCGGCCGATCACGGAAATGCTCAACTCGGCGAATGAGTGGGAACCAAAGCCGCCGCATCCGGAGAACGTCTCGTTAGGCCGCCTCTTCGTTCGCCAGAACGATTCGTGGATTCCCGCGCTAACTTTGCCTCGAATGCTGGACGGCCGCGGTTTCGGCAACCTCTGCAAACTGCGCGACAAAGGCATCTATGGCCGGGAAATTCCGCTCGCGACAGTTGTGGCGGATGACGGAATTATGCCGGTGAAATGGCTGAAAAAGAAACTCTCTTCTGTAGCGGCGGTCTGTGACCGCCGAAGCGTATCCAGTTCCGGCGAGTCCGGCGGTCATAGACCGCCGCTACAGCCGCTGACTGAGGCCCTCTTCGATGAGCTGGTCGTTCCCGTGCTGCCCGAACTCACCGGCGCGGAAATCGCCGGGATCGTCACCCGCGGCAACACCATCTACGCCCGCCTTGATTTTTCCGTGGCGCAAATGTCGGCCGTCGTCGATTCGCGCGGCTGCGCGCTCCTCGATCCACCCGAGCGCGAAGCTCTCCCGCTCGTCTGTCGCGCGTGCTCGGAATTGCAGCACGATCTCACCGCCGTGATCACGCCTTCGCCCGCCTACGCGTGGCGTCAGCTTGGTCTCGTCACGGAAAACGGAACGCCCGACCCGGCGCGGCACCGTTTTCTCCTTCTTCCAGGCCGGTGAAGGTCTGGCCATCGCTGCCGCGCTCGAAGACGAAACGTATCCCATCGGCGATCTCGTTTTCGATCTGGCCAACATCCGGGCGGGCCCCCGCTTTGCCGGGGAGGACGCGCCTCTCGGGGGCCGGCTCGGAATTCTTTGCCAGCGAATTTATGGCCGGGCCGATCATCCCGGTTATCTGGAAATGGGCGTGCCCGTCCACTACGGGTCGGGCGCATCGGAAGTCATTCGCGAACTGGTCAACTCCCCGTCGACTCGTTATCGGATGACGAACGAATCGCTCCGGCACGGCGATATTGAGCGCGCCCTCATGGAATGGCGCAGCCTCCTCCGGCACATTGTTGGCGCGCCTCCGCTCGAGTGGGATCGTTGGCGTGCGTTGCAAGAGGCCGCGGCCCATTTCATCGGCAGCACGACCTCTCCCGCCGCAGTAGAGTTTCCTCCGTTGCTCGCTTCGCAACGATCCCGGCCGCGTTTGCTTCCAGCCTAAATCCTCTGGTGGGCCGCTCGCGCGACGGCCATTCAGGGCATCGACCTGTAACCGCTCATGTCCGGGGTCTGAGGCACCTGAACCTTTGGCGCAGGCGTCGACTTTGCGTTCGCGACTTGGTCCTTTTTCTTCTTCGTCTTACCGTCGAGACTCACATTGTTGCTGTCCGCGATCTTGTCCCATCCTTGACCTTTAGTCTTGAGCTTGGCGATTTGATCGAAGCTTTTTCCGGAAGCGCTGGCAATCGCGTGGGCGATGTAGAGGTCGCCGTAAGTCAGACCTGTGCTCGCCTTTTCCTTCGCCAAGGTCGCGACCGGAACATGCGTGCTGGCGGAGATCGATTTCAACGCGCGCTCTGGACCGCCCGGCTTTTGGGCGTCGGCGTTGATGCTCGTAATCGTCTGGGTAATCGACGCGGCTTGCAACCAGGCAGCGCTGCCGAAAAAAAGGACTGCCAAAGCGAGGAAAGCGTTTTTGGTTTTCATATGGCGTAGGGATTAAGCGTCGGGACAGGGTGAACATTTCGCCTCATTTTGTCGAGAAGCTTCCTGTCGCATGGCCGTCGAAAGTGCCATCATTCGAGGATGTCGGAACAGACGGAATCACCTGCGGCGCTGGGCTATCGGATGCCGGCGGAATGGGAACCACACGCGGCAACGTGGCTTTCGTGGCCGCGGCGGGAAGGCATCAGTTTCCCGGGAGCTTTCGATCGGGTGTTGCCGACGCTGCGGCGAATGGTCGAAGCGCTCCTGAGCTCGGAGCCCGTCTGCATCAACGTCTGCAACGGCGCGCATGAAGCGGAAGCGCGCCAGGTGCTGGAGGGTTTGCCGGGCGAGCGGCTCAATTTTTATCGCATCCCGACCAACGAACCCTGGTGCCGGGACCACGGCCCGATCTTCCTGACCCGTGAGGAGGAGCCGCGGTTGGCGATTGTCGATTGGGATTACAACGCCTGGGGCGGCAAGTATCCACCCTGCGATCTCGATGAAGTCGTTCCGACCCGGGTGGGCGAGATTCTCGGCACTCCGGTCTTTTATCCGCGCATGATTTTGGAGGGCGGCTCAATCGATGTGAATGGCGCGGGCGCGCTGCTCACTTCGGAAGGTTGCCTCTTGAATCCGAATCGAAATCCGACGCTAGACCGTGTCGAAATCGAGCAACGGTTGCGCGATTATCTTGGAGTGACAGAAATTCTCTGGCTGGGCGACGGGATCGAAGGCGACGACACCGATGGCCACGTCGATGATCTGGCGCGTTTCGTGAGCGAGCGAAAAGTGGTCACGGTCGTGGAGGAAAATCGGGCCGACCCGAATTACGAACCGCTCCAGGAAAATCTGGCGCGTTTACGCGCGATGAAATGGAACGGCGCGCCGTTTGAAGTAATCACGCTTCCGATGCCCGCCCGAATCGATCGCGAAGATCTGCGGCTTGCCCGCCAGCTACGCGAATTTCTACATCGCGAACGAATGCATCCTGCTCCCGACGTTCAACGATCCGAACGATGTCGTCGCCGAATCGACGCTCGCAAAGCTCTTCCCGACACGCCGTATTGCGCCGATCGACTGCACGGAATTAATCTGGGGCCTCGGCGCGTTTCACTGCCTGACGCAACAACAGCCGGCGGTGTGAACGGGAACCGCGCGTCAAGGAGCGGCGATTTGCAATCGCCGATCAAACCAAACGGCGGTTTGTAAACCGCCGCTCCTTGATACTTAAATCTGCGATCGGCGCGGCCGCTGCTTGGCTGAGACGGACCGGATGATGAGCTTCCCGCGCATGTCGCCTCGAAAGGGAGTCTCCGCTTGGTCGATCGCGACGGAAATGAGGGCCTCAACTTCCGGGCGGGCCAACACATCCGCCGAATCCAGGTGAATGGAGCGAGTCTGACTACCCGAGCCACGGAGAATTTTCCTGGGATCGGGAAGGCTGGCGCCGTGGATGAAGCACAATCCCACTCCATTCGCTCCCGCCACGAGCGAAACAATGCAATCCGACGGACGCTCTGTCGGCCCATAGCCGATCACAAAGAAATTGTAGTTATCGTAGACCAGCTCGTAAGCAGTGGGAAACCGCCTGCGTAGTGTCCGGCGGACCGCCCGAATCAACGTCTGGTGCGCCGGCTCGAACTTGGCGATGAAGCCCTTCAGCTGGTGTTCTGCACTGGCAGAGGTTTGGGAAGTGACCTTGGGTGCTTTCACGGTCTAAAGCGAAGCCGCTCCTTGATGTCATCTGCCTTTCCACCGTTCGAGGCCGGGGATTCCTTTCGTGAAAAGGCCGGCCAGGAAACCGGGAAACTTCTTGAGCGGCATCCTACAACTCTGACAATGTTTGTAAGTCGTAGGCATATCGCCTCCTGTCTGGGCTAGCGTTTTTCCGCCGCGGACATCATGGATAGCGCTGCTGTTACGACTGCGTCTTGACCGTCATTGGTGAGAATGGTGAAGGCGACGAGAACATCTTCAACAATCACCATTCCCTGGTTGAGGAACTTGAACCCGCCCGCCTTGGGCGCGCGATCAGTTGCGGTGAAGTAGTAGCCGATATGGGTCGATCCTCTGAGCAGCTTTGCTTCGATAGTTTTTTCTACAGACAACTGTGTCATTCCGTCGGCAGATAGCTGGACCTTGGTCTTGAGTTCATCCGCCGTCGGTGGGTTGAGATTCTGCTTCGGTAGCCAGAGCGGGGTGACGAGAATCTTGAATGGGGCCCCGGTTTGCGGGGCAAATGTGATTGTAGGTGGCAACCCGCCCTCGGGTTGAGCCACAGAATCTTTCCAGGATTCGGGCACCCTGAGTCGGAAAGTGCCGTGCTCTGATAAGGGATAGGAGAGAACGGCTGCTTCCTCTGCGTGGACGAAGGGGCATGCCATGACGATGGCAAAACTCAAAATTAGATAGCGCATTTAGAATTTCCTCAGTTGCCTTAACGTTCAATTAGGCCTTTGCGCCATAATACCCGAGGGCGTTTGTTGCAAGGTCATTCTGTAGGCGGGCCGCGTCCGTAAAGAGCAGGCCGCGCCAGCCGGCCGCTTGCGCTCGATCGACATTCAGCGGTGTGTCATCGACAAGGAGGCACTCTGACACTTCCACCTTCAGAGCGCGGGCGACGAACGAAAAGGCAGTGACGGTCTAACGAGAACAAGATCAGCGACGGCGGACGAGAGCGCATGTCGCTCGAAGTGAATGTGCCGGAGTCGTCTCAAATGTGGAGCGCACCGCGGTCCGCGGTTCGCTCGATCGGATGGTTAGATTCATTTCAAATAATGATATTGCGGGGGTCCAGTGGTCTAACTCGCACAGCGCGCCATGTCCCTCGAACCTTCTCCATGACAATGTAATAGGGCGTTGGCGTCTCGAAGCTCGCTAGTGCCTCGGTCGGGCTGACCACGGAAATCCTGGTTATGTGAACCCAATCTGGCGCGACACGCTTAAGATGATTTCGCGCGACGGCAACAAGGGAATCGTAGTCCGCCTGCGAGAGTCTGGAGAGCGTGAAATCGGACCCCATGACCGGAGGAGTATTCGGGCGAGTAACATACAATCGGTCGGAAGCGCAAGCGCTAAGAACTACGAGTGCTACGATGCTAAGAAAGATCGGTGCGCTCACGGAATCTAACGAGAACAAGATGAGCGACGGCCACCGAGAGCGAGGAGAACATGAAAGACATTGTAACTGCCCTTTACGTGGAGACAAGGTGGGTCGGCGTTCGCTCCACCGTCCGGTTAGGCGTATTGCGTGGCATGCTCTGGAACCTTTCTGATGTCGCGCCAGTAATCAGTGCGCACATCCTCGTCGATGTCGATCGGAGCGTGGGAGCCGTGCAAACGATCACCGCCACGACGCTTGCAGCCTGAAATCCAATACTCTGCTCCGGTGCCCTCCTCTGTGTAGTTCGACTTCGCGCCGCCACCGACGATGCGGCGGAATGTCTGTTCTCGATAACGCAGCGTCCTTCCGGTGCGATTAAATGTGACGCGCCCGATCCGAGCGGAGCCGGCATGTGAGCCTATCTTGCACTCGATATACATGATGCGCGTTTCCATACGCCTAACGAGAAAGAGCTCAGCTGCCGGCGGCGGGAGCGAGCGTAGATTGAAATGCAGGCTGTTTCATGATCGAAAGTGAAGCCCCGGAGCGGCCGGCGGTTAGCTGCAGCGATTGGTTAGATGGATTCGGTGAAGAGACATTTGTCGCCGGATTCTACTTTCACGACTTCAGACAAGACGAAATTCATAGCGGCCTCATTCCAACGAAATTCCGGATTTTCCGTGTGAATCACGCGAATGACGCCGGCCACAATATCGCCGCCTTCCTCGGCGTGCATCGTAGAGACAATGTTCAAATCGTAGCCCTCGCCATCCCGAAAGAAGACTCGCAGGTAATCATCTTTCTCCTCGTATGAGCGCAACACGGTCAGGAGGTCTTGGTCGCGCTCATTCATCTAACGAGACACAAGATCAGCTGCGGCGGTGAGGGAGCGCATGGTCCGAAGTGGAGGTGTTGTAGCCATCTCAGACGTTAATCGCGAAGCTTACCGCCGTCAGCTGCATCGCCTGGTTAGATGGTTGCGCGCCACTCGCTCTCATCGGGCTAACTGATGTGCGCCGAGTGCTCTGTCGACGCGGGCACCCCGGACGCTTCCGGCGGATGGTAGAATGCAGCGTAGAACAACCATCCAATCACGGGAACCAGCAGTATGATGGACCACGAGAGTTTGCGACCGAGCGAATCGGACCGTCGCCTGATCCAGAGGTTGGCGATCAGGCACAAGCTGATCGAGACGGAGATAGCGCAGAGGATCGCAACGAGTTTCCAATGAGCTGCGAGTGTTTCTGGCGTCAGCATCGGGGTTGCGGTTTCACCATCTAACGAGAACAAGATGAGCGACGGCTGGCAGGAGAGCGCGTGGCTGCGGGTTGAGGGTGGGATTTCATGACGAGTGAGGAAACAAAGCTGCCAGGCGTTCGCTCCATCGCCGGGTTAGACGGACTGGGTCGCTGGTATGGAGCGTAATCGACTGCATGCCCATAAGATCAAATACGCGACGGCGAAGCCACCCAGAAGCGGAAGCAGATGATAAATCGCTGTGGCGTGCAGGACGGACGTAACAAAACTCGAATCGGAAATGTTAGACAGTGTGCCCGGAATAAGAAATAGAAATCCGAGGAACGCCGGGCCAGGAAAGCTGAACAACCAGAAGTCGGTGATAATGCTCGGAGTGAAAACGAGTGCCAAGTAGGCTGCGAGCAAAACACGGTGGCAAACAGGCCGCACAGCGCGAAGCCGACGTGCGGCGCTAAGACGGAACCACACCACACCGAAGATGACGACTGCGAGATATACAACAGCCGAGCTGGGGCGTGCGAGCCAGATGAGCTTAATCGCGTCCACAGTCCGTTCCGTCTAACGAGACGGAGCTCAGCTGCTGGCGGGAGCGGGAGTGGATTGAAATGGACGTGTATTCATAATCTTGTGCGAGGCGTCAGAGCGGCCAGCGGTTAGCTGCAGCGATTGGTTAGATGGTTGGTGGATCGGTTCTCAATACGAACGAACTGCTCGCCTTCTAGACGTGGCGGATCATCGATGCCGAAAAAGAGGTTATGTGCGGTCGCGTAAGCACGCAGCGGCTCGATGACTTCCGGTAGATCGTCGCACCAGAAGGCAACCGTCTCCCTGATCTTCCCCCGACTCCAATACTGGGTGTAAACAACGCGGTTGTGAACATGTTCTGCGGCCGGAAGGGGGACGCTCCGAATCGAGGGCCTTAATTGCCGGTGAAATGCGTCAGGAACCTCGCTGGCGCGCTCCCAGCGGCGCCAGTAGTCGTAGTAAGCCATCCAGCAGCGAGTGCAAATCTTCGAGTAGTCTTCGTAATCTGCGCCGTGATAGCTCCCGTTCCAGATCGATAGATTCTTGCTCGGTTCGACATCTCCGCGCGCGGCGACCGCCTTAGGTGCTCGAACGAAGCCGAGGTGGCACACTGGACAGAGCGTAAGCCACGCAACAGCAAGCCCAGCGGCGCAAATGATCACCAAGGCAAAGAGCGTGATCCACTGGCGACGTGACGTTATCATCTAACGAGAAGAAGATGAGCGACAGCCGCCGAGAGCGCGCGGTGATCGCGGGAAAGAGGTTTTGACGACCCACAGTATAAACACTGAGCGGGCGGCGGTTCGCTCCATCGCCTGGTTAGACCGGCTGCAACTCATGACGTTCTGTCTCGAATGAAAGCCCGCAAGATGGGCACGAGTTGAACCAGCGTGGCAGCGCACGATGGATGCCGAAACTGCCCAGCGCGAAAAGAATGCCGGTCCTGCAGCGAGGACACCGGCCGCTGAACGTATGGTAAAGTGCAAACACGTAAAGAATGCCCCCCGCGAGAAGTGCCACAACTCGAACGCTCGGTGGCGCCGACGGGAAGATGATGACGAGGACAGGTAGCACGCCTGTCCTCGCGAACAGCGTGGCGCGTCGCAAGTGCCGGTTGAGGTGATCTCGAATTGTCACGGGTAGGGTGAGGTCTAACGAGAATGAGCTCAGCTACCGCTGGCGGGGGCGAGCGTGGATTGAAATGGAGGCGTTTTCATAATCTTGTGCGGGGCATTAGAGCGGACAGCGGTTAGCTGCAGCGATTGGTTAGGGCTTTTTTTCGAGAAGACCAACGATCGCCCCCGAGCTCCCCGCTTGGCGAGTATGTCACGAGGTGGTTTGGCTCTTTGCCGCCCGCCGACCTGAAGTACTGAATTCGGCGACCCGAGAGAAGAGTAACAATACCGCCGGCCAGAAAATGCTCTCGTTTGTCCGTCACAAGTGTCTCCGTCATCTCATTCAGCAGAATTTGGATTTCCGTTGCGGTGATACGTAGAGCGACCGAACCAAGGTCCCCCGCCCTCAAACGTATAAATGTCCCTTTCGGCAATCCGACGAGGCCCGGCGACGAGGATGGCGTCGCCGGAGTCGCATTCTGATAAATTGTTTTATCGACCTGGTAGAATTCCTGATCGGCAAAGACCCACTGCGACCCCACCAGGAGAAGACACAAAACAACAATCAGTTTCATAAGGCCTAACGAGAACGAGCTCAGCCACCGCTGGCGGGAGCGAGCGTGGCAAACATGGAAAGCTCTTTCATGGGATCAAAACAATTCGACAGAGCGGCCAGCGGTTCGCTCCAGTGATTGGTTAGATGGTTGGCGTGGATGACAGATCATCGTTCATATATGATGCCCGAAGCAATACTCCAGGCGACCGCGAGAACCACTCCGGCAATCTCAAATGAAATCGCGATGGCGACGACGCGCCACATCCGACTACGCAAAGTGAGGAGCTCTTGCTTCGCAGCGCGCAACGGTTCCGTATCGTTGGACTCGAGAAGCGCTTTGGGCGCGTAGGTGAATAGCGCCATGTACTTGGGGTCGCGCGTGAATGGCCAATCTCCGCCTTCGGCCTGCGCAACGCCTCGCACGTTGAGCGCTGCCCTGTAGTAGCGATGCCACTCTCGGGCGATCACGAGAAACGCTGGCAGACCGCCGAGCCAGAAAAACGTCGCGGGCGGGATTATCATCTAACGAGAATAAGATCAGCGACGGCTACCGAGAGCGAGCGCCAATCGAAGTGGAAGTGTTTTAGTCATTGAAAGCGTGGTCGCACAGCGGGTAGCCGTTCGCTGAATCGTTTGGTTAGATCGTTGCGGGTGGCTGCACACATAGTCTCCGCACCAGACGATAAATTGCAGCGCCCGTGCAGCCGGCGCAGAGATATAAAAGCGCATTGGCGCTGATCGAAACGAGGAAACGTATAAAAATATTACCAAGCTGTAGTCCGCCGTCCATAGGGTGGCCTGCCAGGAATAGCTGACTCGGCCAGGCGAAAAAAAGCACGGCGTCAATCCAGGCTGACATGCCCCGGAGTGAGTCGGTAATGGCCAGAACAATCTCCAAGCCTGCAACAGCGACGCCGAGCAGAGCCGAAAACAGAGCAATCTTCTTCACGATCTAACGAGAACAAGATGAGCGACGGCGGACGAGAGCGCGTGTCGCTCGCGGTGATGGTGTGGAATTCATCTCAAATGTGAACGCGAAGCGGTCCGCTGTTCGATCCATCGCATGGTTAGATGTTACCATGATAACATCACTTGTCTTTCGACGCTCGGCTGCGGACTTCTCGGTCTGTGTCTATCAACTCCTGGATCGCCAGACGGAACTGGTCTTGATCGGCCTGAAACACCACGTCGGAACCATCGATGCTCCAGCCGCCGACAATGGCACGCACGTCGTCTGCGAAGCAGCTCCCGCCAGCAGAAGTCCATGTATGATCGGCGTGGATCGTCATGACATTAACTCCACCAATCATTTGAACCCGCCACCACTCGCCGATGACTTTCTTTTCATCGGCGGATAGGAACGGGAAACAAACGGTGTCGCGAATAGGCTGTAATGCAAAGCTGACAAATGCCGCGGCCACAATCGCGGCAGCAACAGCGCTAACGAACAGGCGCATACATCTAACGAGAACAAAGTGAGCGACGGCCACCGAGACCGCGCATGGCGCCAAATGTAAGCGGACGAACCGCACAAAACGTGAACGCGGAGCGGGTGACCGTTCGCTCCACTGCATGGTTAGATGCGTCGCGAGTCATTTTGAAAGGCGGACCGTGGAGTTGACGAGCGCTGCAGGGAATCCGCCAAAAACTCCGTAACCCGAAAAAAGACTCTTTGGTCGATAGTGCTTAGAATAGAAAAACACCCCGCTGATTTGCGCCTTGCGTAAAGGGCTTTCGATATTTGCGTGGGCCGACGAAATCCAGATGCTTCGCGACCAATCGCGGCGCTTGGCCGCATCGAGATCCGCATACACTTCATGTCCCTCCCAGTCGCTGAAATAGTAGCCACTGACGGTGACGCGCCGTCCCTCGAACTGTCGCGGACTCTGGAGCAACTGCATCACGGTGAGCTCCTGTGCCGAAGCCGCCACGGCCGTCAGGAACAATATTGTCAGGGTGAAGCGGGTCATCGCATCTAACGAGAACAAGATGAGCGACGGCGGACGAGGGCGCGCGTTGCTCGGAGTGAATGGGTGGAAGTCATCTCAAAATCTGAACGCGGAGCGGTCCGCCGTTCGCTCCATCGCATGGTTAGGTCTTTCATGTGTGAACGACACCGACAACGAGAACAACGGCAACTCCCAACCCGATGCAGCTAGAGAAGAGAAATGTGAGATACCCGCTCATCGTCCTGTCTGCAGCGGAATCACGCAAAGCTAAGCCTGCGGTGATCGCTGCGCGTAGCGCGAGCACTGAGCCGACCACAAAGCTGATCACGCCGACCGCGCCGGTCAGCGTGAGCACCCCTTCGAAGCCGAGGCCCAGAGGTAGATGTGGCAGGATAAATCCGGCGAAGATGTAGCCAGCCAAGAGAATGGCTATCGCGATATTCAAGGTAAGCCTCGCTCTCTGGATGCGCGTCCGCATAGACCTAACGAGAATACGATCAGCGACGGCTGGCGGGATGGCGCATCGCTGCAAGTTGAGGGTGGAATTTCATGGAAGTGAGGCACCGAGCCTGCCAGACGTTCGCTGCATCGTTTGGTTAGATGACTTTGCGTTCACGGACGTGTCGGTTGCGGACTCGCGAGACGCGGATCGCCGGGGAGCGCAAGCTCGGGAATAAACCTCGTGCTAGCAGGCTTGGGCGAACTCGCCCATAAGAAGGCCGAGACGACAGTGCCCACCAGGACAAAAACGGCGGGTAGGCCGCTCGGAAGAAGACTGCGCCGCGAGATCAAACCGAGCAACGTCTCGATGATGCCGTAACAGGCAGTGATGGCAGCGGCGACAATCGCGGCTGCCAGAACGCCTTTATGGAAATGCAAAGGATCGAAGCGCAAGAGGTTCGGCAGGAACCGAAGGAACATGAAAACAGTGAGTGCCGTGAAGGGCGCGAGCAGCAGCAGCCACAAACGCGTTCCTCGTCGAAGTGGTGCAGTCATCTAACGAGAATAAGATGAGCGACGGCCACCGAGAGCGCGCGTGGATCGAAGTGAAGGCCCACTCGTCATGTGCGACGGGAGCGCACGGCGGGTGGCCGTTCGCTCCATCGCCTGGTTAGATGGTCGGCGTGGCCTGCTCATGTCTCCTCCTTGGTCAGCTCAACAAAATGCTCAGTGTGATAACCCGCGTAAATCCTCCCCGAATCCTTCTCGGCAACAATACAGTGTCCCGGCATGTTTGGAATCGAGCCTACGAAGACGTATACGCGTCCCGCGCGGAACGGATACTGGCGGCGGAGCCCTCTCGGCACCGCCTCAATATCAAATCGGACCAGGCTCAGTTTCCGAGGCGCTTTCACGTAGAGGGGCTCACCATCTAACGAGAATGAACTGAGCGACCGTTGGCGAGAGCGAGCTTGGCATGCATTGGAAGTTTCTCATAAGATCAAAGCGACGCACAGGGCGGCCAGCGGTTCGCTCCAGTGATTGGTTAGATGTACGCGTGGCAACCATCTTAGGACGTGACTAATCTTCGTCTGGTTCGGCATAGCCTTCAGGCTTTTTGCCCCCAGCCGCGATCATCTCATTAAAAAGCGTCGATGCTCGGTTACGTGCACGCTCTGAAAGCTCTCGCGCCCGCTCGAGATTTCCCGCAGCGATCTCGCGTTGAACAAGCGTGTTCAGGTGATTTGCGTGAAGGCAGCTCTCCGCCCACTTCGTCAGCTGATCATCGGACGCAGGCATAACATCTAACGAGAATAAGTGAGCGACGGCCACGGGAAGCGCGCATGGCCGACGGAAAAACTGCACGAGGCGCGCAAGACGTGAACCCGCGGCGGGTGGCCGTTCGCTCCACTGCATGGTTAGGCGTTCGCATGGCTACAGAGGACGTGATGAAGCTAATGAAACATCGCTCGAATCTCTGTTCGACGGAACACCATGTAGAAATAAAGGTTGAGTGCTGTCGCTGCACCGATGACCGCAACAACGGCAACTGAGATGCTGTGGGGCCAGATGCACCAACACGCCAACACGATGACAAAAAGGGTGAACACGAACCAGCAGCAAATGATGGCGGCTACTCGGGCTGCGGGCCGCAGCTGCATGATGCCGATACCGAGCCCAATCTCGAACGCAGCCCAGAGCAGCTCCCAGGCGATGCTCGTGATGCTCCCGTGGTCAAGAACTAGTGCGACACCGCGCCAAAGTGCGCCCGCTGCGGCGAGAAACGCAAGCGCCGCATACAGTTTGAGCGGGAATGGAATATTGCGCATCAAAACGCCTAACGAGAATTGGGCCGAATAATTCGGCAATTGCTGGCAAAAGGGGAATAATTCGGCCTAGTAATCCGCTTGCCTTTTGGGGCAGCGGTAGGGAGGATACCGAGCATGGCCCCCACCATATTGCCCGGGGTTCTCCCGGGCAAGCCGAAACTCCTCGACCAAGTCCGCGACGTCATCCGGCGAAAACATTATAGTTTTCGGACCGAACAAACCTATATCGGCTGGATTCGGCGGTTTATTCTTTTCCACCGTAAGAGGCACCCGAGCGAAATGGCAGACACGGAGGTCACGGAATTCCTCACATCCCTGGCTCGCGACGGAAATGTAGCTGCCTCGACCCAGAACCAGGCGCTCAGTGCCCTGCTGTTTCTTTATAAGGAAGTGCTCAAGGAGGAAATTGGTTGGCTGGACGGGATAGAGCGGGCGAAACGGCCAGCTCGCCTACCCGCCGTGCTGACAAGGGATGAAGTGAAAAATATTTTCGCCCAGTTACACGGAACACATCGCCTCATGGCCGGACTGCTTTATGGCAGCGGCTTGCGTCTTATGGAATGCGTGCGGCTGCGGGTAAAAGATGTCGATTTTGGCTATACCCATGTTGTCGTGCGAGACGGCAAAGGCGGCAAAGACCGGGTGACAATGTTGCCGGTCAATCTGGCGCAGACACTGGAGCGGCATTTGCAGAAGGTGAAAGCGCAACATGAGGAAGACCTGGAAGCGGGACTTGGATCTGTCTATCTGCCCACGGCGCTACAGAAAAAGTATCCCAACGCTCCGAAGGAATGGAGCTGGCAATATATCTTTCCCTCATCTCGAATATCGTTGGATCCGCGCTCGCAGGAGCGGCGACGCCACCATGTGGAAGAGAGTTCATTGCAAATGGCGATGAAGAGGGCAGTCCGCGCCGCTGGGATTTCCAAACCGGCCACGTGTCATTCGCTCCGGCATTCGTTCGCGACTCACGTGCTCGAAAACGGATATGATATCCGCACGGTGCAGGAATTATTGGGGCACAAGGATGTGTCTACGACGATGATTTACACCCATGTCCTCAATAGACCGGGGCTGGGAGTGAAGAGCCCGCTGGACTAGTCTCCGCCCTGTGGGCGGGGCGCGGTCCTCGTCTTCCGTAAGATCGGCTCCAGGACACGCCAGACATTTTCGGCCAGGATGCGCTGGCCCGCCGCATTCGGATGGATGCGGTCCGGCAGGTTCAGCTCGGGATCGCCGCCGACGCCCTCCAGCAGATACGGAATCAGCCCTGCGTGATTCTTTTCGGCCAGCGCGCCATACATTTCTCCAAACGACCTCACATATCCATCGCTCGACTCCAGCGGGAGCTGCATTCCGGCGATGATGATCGAGACATTCGGATGGCGCGCCCGCGTTTGATCGATGATCGCCTGGAGAGTTCGAGCGCATTTGCTCGATCGGCACCCCGCGAAAGGCATCGTTAATCCCCAGCGCGAGAATGAGGACATCGATTCGTTTTCCTCGAAGGAGAGTGGGCAAACGGCGAAGTCCGCCTGCCGTGGTGTCGCCGCTCGATCCCGCGTTGACGACCTCGAATTGATAATTCGCGCTCCGCATCTTTTCGGCGATCAGCGCCGGATAAGCTTCCTTGCGCGAGAGGCCGTAGCCGTCGGTCAAACTGTCGCCCAGGGCCAGGATGGTGATCATTTTGGGATTATCGCGTTTCGCGGCGTGGGTGGATTGAAGTGGAATGGAACTGAGGGATGCGGCGAGAAGGCTGTTCATTACTAACGACCTGATCTTCACGGAAATCTTGGACGACATCGGGGGCGTATCCGTTCAAATGAATTGCGCGCGAGTTTTGAGGCCCGAAAAGCGCCGGAGGTGCGAAGGAATAAAGCCCGGAGTGGAGCGTAGTGGAACTCCGGGAAATGGAAAAAGGCCCCAAACCCCTGAACAGGGGTGACGGACATCGTTCGCACTGGCGACTATGTCATAGTGGCCGAGGCGCCGCGTTCCGTCGCCCTTCCGGGGCTTGAACGGACAAATCTCAATACCCCGGAGCTCGCCATGTTCGCTCCGGGCTGTATTCCGCCGCGCCCTCCGGGCGCTGAGTGGACGACGTTTCGCAGTTGCGTTCCAGATTCGCCGCAATTAGTAACTTACCCGCTCTGCAAGGAGCGCGCGTCTCAACTCTCAACCATCCACTCTCAACTTTTCCTATGGCAAATTACGGCATTAACGGCTTCGGCCGAATCGGACGCAACGTCTTGCGCGCGATGGACCAAAGCGACGTCAAACGCATCGTGGCCATCAACGATCTCACCGACACTCTCACCCTGGCGCACCTCCTGAAATGGGATTCGGTCCACGGGAAATTCGATGGCGAGATCGGACACGATCCCGAGAACATCATCGTCCGCGGCCACAAGATCAGGGTCCTGAAGGAACGCGACCCGGGCAATCTCCCCTGGAAGGACCTCGGCGCGGAGGTGGTGCTCGAATCGACCGGCTTTTTCACCAGCCGCGACAAAGCTGAACTGCATCTGACCAAGGGCGGCGCCAAACGCGTCCTGATCAGCGCTCCGGCAAAAAATCCTGACGTAACGCTTTGCCTCGGTGTGAACGACGAAGCCTACGATGCGGAAAAGCATTTCATCATTTCCAACGCGAGCTGCACCACGAACTGCCTCGCCTCGATGGCGAAGGTGTTGCACGACAATTTCGGGATCGTGAACGGCTTCATGAGCACGATCCACAGCTACACGAACGACCAGCGCATTCTCGACCTGCCGCATGAAGATTTGCGCCGGGCGCGCGCGGGCGCGCTCAGCATCATTCCCTCGAGCACCGGCGCGGCGAAAGCGATCGGCGAGGTGATTCCGGCTTTGAAGGGCAAGCTAAACGGCGGCTCGTTCCGCGTCCCGACCCCGGACGGTTCCGTGACCGATTTCACCGCGATTCTGGAAAAGGATGCGACGGTCGATTCGATCAACAGCGCCTTCAAAGAGGCCGCGGCGAGCAAGGGCTTCAAAAACATTCTGGAATACACCGATGAGCCGCTGGTCTCGATCGACATCGTGGGCAATCCGCACTCCTGCATTTTCGACAGCCAGCTGACGATGACGCACGGCGGCAAATTCGTGAAGATCGTCGGCTGGTACGACAACGAATGGGGCTACAGCAACCGCTGCGTCCAAATGCTGGAGTTGCTGGGGAAGTAATTTACTCCTGCTCTTGATCATGATCCTGCTCATGATCGATTCCCCCTTAGAAGTATGAAGATTTATTTCGATCACGAAAAACTGGATGTTTACCGCGAAGCGATCGCTTTCTGCGCCTGGGCAGGCGAACTCTTGAACGCGATCTCCGCGAAAGCAGCCGCGAAAGATCAGCTTGATCGCGCTTCGACGAGCATTCCGCTCAACATTGCCGAAGGGAACGGAAAGTTTTCCGGAAGGGATCGGGCGCGGTTTTTGGAGATCGCTCGCGGTTCGGCGCTGGAGTGTGCCGCGTGCCTTGATGTTTTGGTGGCGCGGAAGTTGGCGACGCTGGAACAGATCGAGAGCGCGAAGGAGAATCTCGCGCGGATCGTGCAGATGTTGATGGGAATGCTGCGGCGCTTTTCGGAGCGGAGCGAGTTTTTGAGGGAAGATGAAGGCGAATACGGAATCGAGCACGAGAACGAGCACGAGCACGAGAACGAAGGGAAAGAGCCGTGAACAAACTCATCCCTGCGCGATCTCGACGTGAGCGGGAAACGCGTCCTGGTCCGGGTCGATTTCAATGTGCCGACGGAAGAGCGCGACGGTCAGATTGCAATCACCGATGACACCCGCATCCGCGAAAGCCTTCCGACGATCAATCATCTTCGCGAAAACGGCGCGAAGACGATCCTGATGGCGCATTTCGGCCGGCCGAAGGGAAAGCCGGTCGAAAAATATTCGCTGCGGCCCGTGGCCGATTATTTGCACACGCTGATCGATCATCCGGTCGCTTTCAGTCATGACACGATCGGGAAAATTCCCGAAGAGATCATCAGTCACATGAAAGAGGGCGATGTAACGCTGCTCGAGAACGTCCGGTTCCATCCGGGCGAAGAAGCAAACGATCCCGCTTTCGCCGAGGCCCTGGCGAAACTCGGCGATCTCTACGTGAACGACGCGTTCGGCGCGGCCCATCGCGCGCACGCCAGCACCGCCGGCATCACGAAGTTCGTCCAGCAATCCGCCATGGGCTTTCTGATGGAGAAGGAGATCCAATATCTTTCCCACGAGCTGGACCAGCCGGCGAAGCCGTTCGTGGTCATCCTCGGCGGTTCGAAAGTCTCGGATAAGATCGGCGTCATCAAGGCGCTCATGGAAAAGGCCGATGCCATTTTGATCGGCGGCGCGATGGCGAACACATTTTGGAAGGCGCAGGGCGTTCCGATCGGGAGCAGCCGGGTCGAAGCGGACAAACTCGATCTCGCGCGCGAGCTCCTGGAGCTGGCGAAAGAAAAAGGCGTGCGCTTCCTGTTGCCGGTGGATGCGCTCGAAGCGGACAAGATCGAACCCGGCGCCACGGCGCGGAACACCAGCCGGGTCACACCGACCCATGGCATCACGGACGGCTGGCAAGCCGTCGATATCGGCCATGCCACAGTCAGTCTTTACGAAGACGAAATCGCCACCGCGAAAACCATTCTCTGGAACGGCCCGGTCGGGATATTCGAAATTCCTGCTTTCGCCGAAGGCACGATCGCGATCGCCGAGGCTCTGGCGCGCTCGAAGGCGACGACCATCATCGGTGGCGGCGATTCCGTCACCGCGGTCAAGCAGGCCGGGCTGGCCGACAAGATGACCTTCATCTCCACCGGCGGCGGCGCGTCGCTTGAGCTAATCGAGGGGAAAGAACTTCCCGGCATCGCCGCGCTAAGCGACCGTTAGTTAAATCGTGCTCGTGATCGTGCTCGTGATCGTGCTCGCGTTAGCTCTTTAGCCCTGAGAATAGCCCAGCGTTTCACCGCTGGGTCATGGAATCCACGCCAGGCAAAGTCCCGCCCAAGGGACGAAAGAGCAACCGATTGCATCCGGCGAACAGCGCATGTTTCTTCCGTCCCTAATGGGACTGGCTTTTTCTGTCGTTGCGGTCCCAGCGTTAAAACGCTGGGCTATGGCCAGGAAAAGGGAACGCTAAACAGATTCATGTGCGGAGCGCACAACCCACCATCTTGACGAAACCTTTTTCTTACAGACTCATTTGCGTCGCCCTTGGGTTCGGCGCCCTGTTGACGACGAGCTTCGTTTATCACGCGCTCCTGCCGCCTTCCCTTCCCGAAGGCGTCGCGGAAAAGCTGGAATTTTTCGCGAAGCACAAGGACGAGTTCGATACCATTTTTCTTGGATCGAGCCGTTTTTACTACGCGGTTTCGCCGGAAGCTTTCGATAACATCACGCGCGAAAATGGCGTCCCGACCCGGACCTTCAATTTCGGGATCGACGGGATGAATCCGCCGGAAAATTTCTATGTCCTCGACCAAATCCTCAAGACGGAACCGCGCAGCCTGAAGTGGATCTTCGTCGAGATGGACAACATCGAAACCAAGTCGCACCTCAAGATTCTCGGAACGCAACGCCTCCTCTACTGGCACGATTGGCCACGCACGGCGGTAACCCTGAAAAAGGCGATCAACCCACGCCCCGACACGAAGTGGTATCAACGGCTCAACCGGCTTTGGACCGCGCGGCGCGAGCTGATCCTGCATCTGGGTCTTTTCGAGAAACAGTTTACCAACGTCGGGCGCGCGGCGGATTTCTTCTCCGCCTGGACGGAAGGGCGCGGTCTCAAATCGGACTTCCTGCTCGGACCGAAAGGCAACGGTTACCGGCTGGCGGGAGCGGCGATGACCCCGGAGCGCGCCGAACAGTTCCGGCGCAAGCTCGCAGACGAGGTTTCCCGCCCCGGCCCCGAATTCATCGATCCCTACGCGGAAAGCGCTTATCGCGATTGCGCCGCCCGGATTCGGAAGCTGGGCGCGGCCCCGATTTTCGTGGTGCCGCCGAGCATCTTTCAGGCGCCCCTGCGCTTCCGGGAATCGCCGCCCGCCCCGATCCTCATCTTCAACGACGCCAGGACCTATCCGCAGTTATTCGACCCGAAAGTTCGGGTGGATGACCAGCATCTCACGAACGAAGGAGCGGCGGAATTCACCCGCCTGCTCGCGCTCGAGTTCGTCCGTCACGCCCGCCGGCCCTGACCTCGTATGCTTTTCGTCGAGTTTCGCTTCTTTTGGTTCTTTCTCGCGGTCTTCTGCGTTTACTGGTCGCTGCGCGAAAACCGGTCGCGCAAGATTTGGCTGCTCATCTGCAGCTACGTCTTTTACGCCGCCTGGAATTGGAAATTCCTCTTCCTGCTCATGGGCTCGAGCGCTGCTCGATTACTTCGTCGGGAGAATGCTGGCCCGAACCGAAAATCCGCGCGCGCGCCGGTGGCTGGCTGCTGCTGAGTCTGGGCGCGAATCTCGGCACGCTCGCGTTCTTCAAATACTTCAACTTCTTCATCTCATCCGCCGCGGAGTTGCTCGCGTGGCTCGGTCTGCCCGGCGAGCATTCATACGCTGAACATCATCCTGCCGGTCGGCATCAGCTTTTACACGTTTCATTCGATGAGTTACACGATCGACGTCTATCGCGGGAAGATGCGCGCCGTCTCGAGTCTCCTCGATGTCGCCGCTTTCATCGGATTCTTTCCGCAAATGGTCGCGGGCCCCATCGTCCGCGCATCCGCGTTTTTGCCCCAACTCAAAACGCTTCGGAAATTCTCGGAGGTCGATGTCCGCGGCGCACTCGTTCTGTTTCTGACGGGTTTCATCAAGAAAGCGTGCATCGCGGATGCCCTCGCGCCGTCCGTGGATCGCTATTTTGCCGCACCCGGAGATTTCACCGCCGGCAGCGCATGGGTCGCCATCACTTTTTATTCCATCCAGGTCTATTGCGACTTTTCCGGATATACCGACATGGCGCTCGCTTCGGCGCGGCTGCTTGGCTACGAGCTGCCGGTAAATTTTCGTTTCCCGTTTTTCGCCCGGAGCATGTCGGATTTCTGGCATCGCTGGCACATCAGCCTCTCGAGCTGGCTGCGCGATTATCTTTTCATTCCACTCGGCGGAAGCCGGGGGCCGCGCTGGTTCGTCTATCGCAACATCATGATCACGATGCTCCTCGGTGGCTTATGGCATGGCGCGGCCTGGACGACGGTAATCTGGGGCGGCCTGCTCGGCCTGGCGCTGGTCGTGGAGCGCGAATGGCAGCACTGGACCGGTCGCGGGAAGGAGGCCGACGCCGGGACCGGCTGGCTTGGCTGGGCGCTGACCATGTATTGGTTCTGCCTCGCGTTGATGGTTTTCCGCTGTTTGAACTTGCGGGACGCGTTCGTAGCCGTGCGGAGCTTCGTCTTGTTTAGCAGCGACGGGGCGCAAGATCTGGGTGCCTGGATGTTAGGGGTTGTCGTCGCCCTGGGAATTTTGCACTGGCTGAACTCCCGCGGGACGTTTGCGACCTGGTGGCGGCGCGGCCCGGATCCGGTATTCGCCGCCGCTTATGGTTGCGCCGCCGCGACCGTGCTCCTGTTCATTCCACCGCACTACACGCCGTTTATCTACTTCCAGTTCTAAACCCATCAGGTAGGGACGCTCTCCGAAGCGTCCGACTTGTTCGTGCGTGGGCCCGTGCCTGATAAGTCGGACGCTTCGGAGAAGCGTCCCTACCTGAAGAATATTTCCGATTCTGATAACCTGGAGCAGAGGAATCGCAAGAGCGCCACGCAGCGCCCGACTTGTGACGCCTGCTCGCGTGTGCATGAATAGTCGCACGATGGCGAGAAATGCCCCCGAACGCGTTCGGGGCAAAAATAAACATGGGGCGGGGGAGCGTGCGATCCGCCAGGCTGCATGGTAGCGACGCCGTTTTGGCGCGGGCTGGGTTGCGTCGCCCTCGCGGTGTTCTCCTTTGTCGCGACGAGCTGGCTTTTGCAGGTGCTTCTGCCACCGGCCATTCCGGAAGAGGTCGAGGCAAAACTGAAGTTCTTCGCCGAACACAAAGACGAGTTCGACACACTCATTCTCGGTTCGAGTCGCATTTACTACGCGATCTCACCGGAGCTTTTCGATCGGACCACGGGTGAGAGCGGGGTGCGAACGCGGACATTCAATCTCGGCATCAATGGGATGTTTCCGCCGGAAACTTTTTATGTTCTCGAACAAGCCCTCAAGACGAAGCCGCGAAATCTAAAATGGGTCGTCCTCGAAATGGAGGAAATCCAATACAAGTGGAAGGAGCAGGAGATCGGCGCGCAACGCATCCTTTACTGGCACGACTGGCCTCGCACCGTGCTGACGCTCCAGAAAACGCTCGATCCGCGAGGCGATGCCACTTGGGACAGGAAGATTGCGCGACTTTGGCTGGCGCGGCGCCCACTCGCGACGAACATCACGCTTTTCGCCAGGCAGTTCGTCAATATCGGTCGTGGCGCCGATCTTCTTTCCTCATGGGGAGAGGACCACGCTTGGCGGGAACAATTAGAAATCGGTCCGAAACGGGACGGCTACCGGCCCGGCGGGGACGCGATGTCAGCCGAGCGCGCCGAGAAGTTCCAAAAAATGCTGGCGCAGGAAGTTTCCGAAGCGCGGCCTAAGTTTATCGCTCCCGCCACGGACGAAGCCTTTCGTGATTACGCGACGCGAATCCGTAAAGTCCACGCCAACCCGATCTTTGTCGTCACTCCGATTATCTTGCAATCCCGAGTCAGCTTTCGGGAATCGCCGCCGGCTCCGTTGCTCGCCTTCAACGACTCCAGGGATACCCCGCGTTATTCGACACCCGCGTTCGAATCGACGATGCGCATCTGACGCCGGAAGGCGCTGAGGAATTTACCCGCCTGTTCGCGCGGGAGTTCGTCCGGCAGATCCACCAACCCTGAGAGCGCATGCTTTTTGTTGAGTTTCGCTTCTTCTGGTTTTTCCTCGCGGTCTTCGCGGTCTACTGGTCGCTGCGCCGGAACGATTCACGAAAAATCTGGCTGCTGATTTGCAGCTACATCTTTTACGCGGCCTGGAATTGGAAGTTTGTCTTCCTCCTCATGGCCTCGACCCTGCTCGACTACTTCGTCGGCCTGGCGTTGACGCGAAGCAGGACGCCCGGCCGGCGGCGCACCTGGTTGATCCTCAGCCTGTGCGCGAATCTCGGCACGATCGCGTTCTTCAAGTATTACAACTTCTTCGTCACTTCGGCCGCCGAGCTTCTCGCCTGGCTCGGGGTGCCGGCGAGCCTGCACACGCTGAACATCATCATTCCGGTGGGCGTGAGCTTTTACACGTTTCATTCGATGAGCTACACGATCGACGTCTATCGCGGAAAGATGCGCGCCGTGACGAGCCTGCTCGATGTCGCCGCTTTCATCGGGTTCTTTCCGCAAATGGTGGCCGGCCCTATCGTGCGCGCCTTTGCCTTCCTCCCGCAGCTCCAATCGCTCCGAAAATTCTCGGACGTCGACGTGCGCGCCGCGCTTGTTCTCTTTCTGACCGGGTTCATCAAGAAAGCGTGTATCGCCGATGCGGTGGCGCCCTTTGTCGATCGCTACTTTGCCGCACCCTGGGAATTTACCGCGGCGAGCGCCTGGGTCGCCGTGCTCTTTTACGCGATCCAGATCTACTGCGATTTCTCCGGTTATACTGATATGGCGATCGCCTGCGCCGGGCTGCTCGGTTACGAGCTCCCGGTCAATTTTCGCTTTCCGTATTTCGCGCGAAACATCTCCGATTTCTGGCATCGCTGGCACATCAGCCTTTCGAGCTGGCTGCGCGATTATCTCTACATTCCGCTGGGCGGAAATCGCGGGCCGCGCTGGTTTGTGCATCGCAACATCATGATCACGATGCTCCTGGGCGGTCTGTGGCACGGCGGCGCCTGGACGTTTGTGATCTGGGGTGGGCTGCATGGCTTGGCGCTGGTCGTCCACCGGGAATGGCAGCGCCTGACCGAGCATCGGCCCTCGGCGAAAGCCATCCTGCGCTGGATCGCCTGGCCGCTGACCGTCTATTGGGTCTGCGTAGCATGGATATTCTTCCGCGCAGTCGATTTGCAGCACGCGTTTCCGGCCTTGCAGAGCTTTGTCCTTTTTCAAAGTCCCGGCACGCAGGATCTCGGCGCGTGGATGCTCTGGCTCGTGGCCGCCCTCGGCCTGGTCCATTGGCTAAACTCGCTCGGCTGGTTTTCGGAGTGGTGGCGCCGCCTCCCCATTCCACTTTTCGCCGCCGGATACGGTTGCGTCGCGGTGCTGGTGCTCTTATTTATTCCGGCTCGCTACACGCCGTTTATTTATTTTCAGTTCTGAACTAACCCATCCCAGCCATGCGCAAGAAAATCATCGCCGCGAATTGGAAGATGAACATGACCCAGAGCGAGGCGACCGACTTCGTCGCGACCTTTCTCCTGGAGATCGGCGAATCCACCGAGGTGGAGATCGTGCTCGTTCCGCCGTTCACCGCGATCGCCAAAGTGACGGAGGCGCTGGGCGCCGCGCAAAACATCAAGGTCGGCGCGCAGAACATGCATTGGGAACGCAACGGCGCGTTCACGGGGGAAATCAGCTCCGCCATGTTGCGCGATCTGTTTGTCCGCTTCGTCGTGCTCGGGCACAGCGAGCGGCGAACGTTGTTTGGCGAGACCGATGAGATTGTGAATCGGAAGGTGCGGGCCGCGCACGAAGCGATGTTGCGCCCGATCGTTTGTGTCGGCGAGACGCTGGAGGAGCGCGACCAGGGGAACGTTGAAGAAGTCCTATCCCGCCAACTGCGCGGCAGCCTCTCCGGTCTCGAGACCAAGGAATTGGGAGATACGGTCGTCGCTTACGAGCCGGTCTGGGCGATCGGCACTGGTCGCACCGCGACGGCGGAGCAGGCGCAGGCCGCGCACGCCTTCATCCGGCAAACCTTGCGAGAGATTTCCGATGAAACGACCGCCGACAAAATCCGAATTCAGTATGGCGGGAGCGTCAAACCCGACAATGCGCGCTCGCTCATGAGTCAGCCGGACATCGACGGTGCGCTCGTCGGCGGCGCTAGCCTCGATCCGCGCAGCTTCGCCCAGATCGTCCAGGACGCGCGGGAAGAATAAGTCTCTTCTGTAGCGGCGGTCTATGACCGTCGACCGTCCGCGCTGGTCACGGGGACCGCATTGCGAAATCACCGTTCGAAGACGGCGGTCACAGACCGCCGCTACAGACGGAACAGTTACGGCAGCTGATAAACTTCCACCGAGCCGATGCCCGACGTCCCGTTCACGCCGCGCACGATGGCGGTGAACTGACCAGCGGAAAGGAGCCGAATCACGGCCGACTCCTTCGGGTTCGTCGGGGCGGCGCCGCTCGCCTGAATTTCAGCCTGGTTCGGACTCAAACCCCAGTCGTCGTTTGAATCCAACAGCGTGCCGCTGGAATTGCGAAGCTCGAGGATCGGATCCGTCAGGGCATTCGGAATCCCGAAAGGCACCAGCGAAGGCCCGATCGCTCGAATCAGCACCCGTTTCGATTCCGTCCCTCCGAGGATGAAACCGCCGATCAAAGCGTTCGGATCGACGTTAACCTGCCCGCGGGTCGCGATGTTCAGGAGAGTTGAGCCCGGCCCGCTATCGAGATCGTAAACCTCGACCAAGCCAATGCCGGTAGTGTTATTCGCGCCCTTCACAATGGCTGTGTAGGCGATTGAGTTCGCATCGGATGGCAGTGTGGTGAGAATCGCCGATTCGTTAGGGGAGACGGGCGCGAGGCCGGTGTCGGTGATTTCCTGGCTGTTTGCCGCGTTGCCCCAGTTGTCGTTGCTGGCGATGGTGGCGCCGGTGCTATCGTGCAATTCCAGGACCGGATCGGCAAGCGCGCCGGTCAATCCACTGGACGGCCCGATCCCGCGAATCACGAGCCGCTTGGCCGACGGGCCTCGCATGATGAATCCCCCGATGAGCACATTGTCTCCAGTGCCGACCTGCATGCGGGTGGAAAGTTGAACGAGACGGCCGGGAGCGGCGGTGACGTTGGCGGTGAAGTTTTGCGAAACAGTGCCGCCGTCGAAGTCCGTCGCGGTCACGGTAAGCGTCGCGCTGCCGGCCTGGTGGCCGGCGACGAGCACCTTGGTCCCACTGACGGTGGCATCTGCGACCGCGGGATTGTTACTCGTGACAGAAAAGGTCAGGGTCGAAATCGGAGAGATCGTGGGAATCGAAACGAGGTTCGGCACCGTGATCGGATTGGGGGCGACGTAGTTGCGCAACGGCAGTTCGTCCAAAAGGTGCGCCAAAGTTAAACCGCGGCAGGGCGGCGATCGCATCGACGACTGTCATGCCGTTGTTAACGACCTTGCCAAAAACGGTATAGGGGCCGGCGTTGTTGTTTCGAATATCGAGATTGTTCGGGCGGGCCACCGTTGTCCGCGAGATTGATAAACCATTCGCTCGTCGCGCTATTGGCATCACTGCCCGATTTGCGCCATCGCGATTGTCCCGCGCGTGTTTGAGATCCCCGGCTCATTTTGAATCGGGGGAAAATGGAAGGACCTGGGTGGGCTGGGCATTCGCCGGAGTGGCGGGATTGACGGTGCCGAGAAAACCACCGCCCTGGATAACAAAACCTGGCACGGATCGATGCACGAAACTGGACGCCAGTTGGCCGTTTGTTGGATCGACCTTGAAGTACCGTCCCTGGTTCACGTAGTTCAAAAAATTGGCGACGGTGATTGGTTTCTGTTGGCCGAAGAGGGCGAGATCAATCGCACCGAGCGACGGTGGTCAGGCGGATGGCCGCGCTCACATCCGTATCGGCGAACGCCGTCGCGACATCGACGGGCCGCTGAGCGCCGGCGTAGACGGTGACGTCCGCGATCGGATTCGTCACGACCGGAGGTGTATTTTGCGCGCTGGCGGTGAGCGCGCCGGCCAGGAGAGTGGCAGCAATGACAAGATGGGTCCGATTCATGAGGAACCGTTTTTACTCCATCCGGTTAGAACGCGCCAGTGAACAATGTGGGAGGGGCCTTTGTGCCCCGACTATTCACGAACATTCGTCGGGGCACCAAGGGCCCCTCCCACATTGATCTATTTCTTGATCTCGAGATAAGTCCGCGCCTGCACCTTTCCGGTGCCGGGCTGGATTTCCTCGATCCGCATTTGTTTCAAGAACCAGCGGCCTTCGATCTTCTGCGCGGAAACCACTTCGAAACGTTTGGCCAGTTTCCCGTCCCAATCGTAGCCCTCCATCCGCATCAGCGCGCCGCCTTCCTTGTCCACCCAGAGAAACACATTCGAGTATTGCGACTGGCGCGACGGCGTCTTCAATTCCAGCTTCCAGCACTTGCGCGTGCGAATGAGGCTCTCCCCGGCCACGCGCCCGTTCTGCCAGTAGAGAAATTTCAGCGCGAGATCCTCGTAGGTCACGCTCGTCCCCCGGACTTTGCGATCGAACTGCGCCGGGGCGATCTTCTCCACCCCGTCGCTCGTCACCTCCTCGAGCCGCGAATCGTTTTCCCCCAGGCGCAATTGCAGCGCTCTCGTCGGGATTTGAAAACGCGTAACGAATCAACGGCCCCGTCTGCGTGAGATGAAATGGAATCACTTTCTCGCCCTCGCGCAGTTGGCCTTGCAGATCGATTTGCTGCTGACGCCTGCGCCAGGCGCACGGAGGTGAGGATCTCTTTGGCGGATGGCAGGGGCTCCGCGGCGAGCGAGAGGGGCGCAAACGACAGAAAAATGACGAGTGACGAATGACGAATGAGGAATGAAAGGCGGGGCTTAGGCGACATAAGTTTCGTCATTCGTCATTGGTGCTTCGTCATTTACCGCATTTCATTATTGGCCGGCAGCGATTAAGACTTACGTCTGCTGGCGGCTCGGCCATGGATCAAACACTCTTTTATCTCATCAACGAACGATGGACGAGCCCCGCCCTCGACTTGTTCATGGCCGCGATCAGCAACGTCGAAATCTGGAAGCCGGTCATCATCGCGCTGGGGCTTTATGCGCTGGTTTTCATGGGATTCAAGGGTCGCGCCTTCGTTTTTTGTCTGGCGATCACCCTCACATTTGCGGACCAATTTCTCGTGCGCACGCTGAAGAGCGCCGTCGATCGCCGGCGTCCGAAACAGGTCCAGACGGTTCGAATGGTCCAGCTGGAACGAACGCCTTGGGAGTTCATGACGCTCTTCCAGAAGCCCACCATTCGCTTTTCCGACGAAACCGACCGCGAACAAGTCAGGACCCTCGTTTCCTTCCGGCCACGTGACGGACAACGTGATCATCGCGACGATCTGCACGCTCTTTTTCCGCCGGTGGGGCTGGCTTTATTTCTTCTTCGCGGCGGCGATCGGTTATTCGCGAATCTACCTCGGCGCCCATTGGCCGAGTGATGTGATCGCGACCGGGTTCATGGCGCTGGGCCTGGCGCTGCTCATGGTGGCGCTGCTGGAACTTCTTTGGCGACGCTGCGCGCCGCGCTGGGCACCCCGGCTCTTCGCGCGCCATCCCGGTTTGCGCGGCGAAAATGGAACTCGCGCGACTTCATGAGTAACACGAGAGCGGTTTGGTTCTTCATCCTCGGCCTGACCGCGATCCGCCTGACGCTTCTCGGCCCGAACGACCTTACCTTTGACGAAGCGCACTACTGGATGTGGTCGGAGCGTCTGGCGCCCTCCTACTTCAGCAAAGGGCCTGGAGTCGCCTTCGCCATTCGGGCCAGCACCGCGATTTTCGGCGACACCGAGTTCGGGGTCCGCTTCTGGAGCCCGATCCTAGGCGCGGCCACCAGCCTGCTGCTTTATTACTTCACCCGCCGCCTCTTCAACGCGACGGCGGGTTTCTGGGCCGTTCTGGCGATCAACGCGATCCCGCTTTTCCACGTCGGCAATGCGCTCATGACGATCGATCCGCTCTCGATCCTTTTTTGGACGGCGGCGATGTTCACCTTCTGGCTGGCCCTGGAGCGGAGCCCGAATTTTTCCTGGCATTGGCCGCTGACCGGTCTGCTCGTCGGGCTGGGGTTTCTTTGCAAATACACGAATGCTTTCGAGCTCGTCTCCATGGTGGCTGTCCTGGCGCTGGTCCCGCGCTTGCGCCGGGAATTCAAACGCCCCGGTCTCTACCTGCTCCTCGCCGTCTTCGCGCTCTGCACGGTGCCGGCGATCGTTTGGAATGCGCAGCACGCCTGGATCACCTTTACGCATTTGCGTTCGCGCGGAAGCCTGGAGCACTCCGTCGGATTTCATCCGGGCGAATTACTCGGATTTCTCGCCGCCCATTTTTTCTTTTTTTCGCCGTTCCTCTTTCTGGGGCTCGCCTGGGCGGTCATCGCGAACTGGCGCCGCGCGCGCCAGCAATTCAAGGTGCTTTATCTCGTTTGGTTCGGGCTTCCCGTCTTCGCATTTTACTTCCTCATGTCGATCAACAAACAGGCGGCGCCGAACTGGGACGTGCTCGCATTTGTGAGCTGGGGCGTGCTGGCGGCCGCTTTTTGGCACGAGCGCCTGATCGCCAGTGGAGCAATAAGGCGATCGTTCGTTGTCGCTGTCCTGGTCGGACTCGTCATGAGCCTGCTCGCGCTCGATACCGACATCCTGCGGAGCCTGAACGTCCCGATCCCGCGACGCGATCCCGCGGATCGGGTGCGCGGGTGGAAATCGGCGACCCTGGCTGTGGAAAAACTGCGCGCCGAACTCGAGCCGAAATTAGGAGAACGGCTTTTCCTCATCGCCGACCAGCGCGATCGTGCTTCGGAGTTGTCATTTTATCTGCGCGATAAACGGGCGGAGGGTCCCGGACATCCGCCGGCTTACATCGTCGAGTCGCAGGACATTTTGAACCAGTTTTCCTTTTGGCCTCGCTACGACGAATTTGTCGAAGCGCCGCCGAATGTCCCGCCACCGGACGGCGAGGTTTACACGGAGGAGAGCGGGATCAATCCATTCGAGGGACGCAGCGCCCTCTATGTCCAGAGCTCGAAGAACGACGAGCTTCCCCATAATATTCGCGCGGCGTTTCAGTCGGCAGAAAAAGTTGCCACCATCGAGGTCCGCCGTTTTGGCGCGCCAGTGCGCGAATGGCGGGTTTTCCTTTGCCGGAAGTATCGGACGTTGCCGCTATGAGTGACGGAACCAGTTCGCCGGCCGTTTCGGTCGTCGTGCCGTTATTCAACGAGGAGGAGAATGTGCCCATTCTGCAATCCGAGCTGACCGCGGCCCTGAGCGGGCTCGATTACGAAATCATCTTCGTGGACGACGGATCCAGCGATCGCACCGTGGAGCGGATCGCATCGGGGCCGGGAATTCGGGTGCTCCGATTCGAAAAAAACGCCGGTCAGAGCGCGGCGATGTATGCCGGTTTAGGCAGCGCCCGCGGAGCGACGGTGGTGCTGATCGATGGCGACTTGCAGAACGATCCCGCCGATATTCCCCGGTTGCTGGCGGAAATCGAGCGCGGCGCCGATCTCGTCTGCGGTTATCGCGCCCAACGGAAAGACACGCTGGTAAAGCGGACCACGAGTCGCATCGCTAATTTTGTCCGCAGCCGATTCACCAAGGACGGCGTGCGCGATACGGGATGCACCCTGAAGGCGATGCGCCGCGAATGCATTGGCACGCTCCTGCCGTTCAAGGGAATGCACCGGTTTATTCCCGCGCTCGTCAAAGGGGCGGGGTATCGGCTGGTCGAGATTCCAGTGAATCATCGCCCGCGAAAATTTGGCCTGAGCAAATATGGCCTCGGCAATCGCGCCGTTCGCGCCACCGTCGATATGTTCGGCGTGCGCTGGCTGCTCTCCCGCCGGCTGAATTACAAAATCAGGTAGGGACGTTTCTCCGAAACGTCCGACTTTTCTTCCCTGGGCGCTGGATCATCATTAGTCGGACACCTCGGAGAGGCGTCCCTACCTGACGCTAGTCACCGCTCGACTTTGATCCCGCGCTTGGCGAGTTGCACCTGCAGGCTGTCCGGGCCGGCCAGGTGGGCGGCGCCGACCGCGATTTGCTGGACGCCCGAGCCTTTTAGGATCGCGGCGATTTTTTCGCTCCAGGCGATATTGCGCCGGACCAGAAATTTTTCGTAGATAGCGGGCGCTTCCTTCTTGAACTCGTTTGCGAGGATGTTGCCGAGCGTTTCGTTATCCCCCTCCAGCCAGGCCTTGGCGAGTTTTTCGAGCTGGGCCATTCCCTTCTCGGCGTCGCCGAGGATCTCTTCGAGGAAAGCGATTTGTTCGGGTTCCGGCAGGTCGGCGAAGAATCGAACCTGCTCCTCCGCGGTTTCGAATCCCTGGATTTTGTCGCCCTCCTTCTCCGCCTGCGCCTTGAGGAGCCGGTCCACTCCGGCGTTCGGATCGTAACCGGCTTTTTGCAGCGGAATGACGGCGAACATGAGAGCGGCCATCCACGGCCGCATCGGTTCGAGCATCGCCATGGGAACGCCGTAGATGTCCGCCAGCTTCGACAACTTCTCTTTCTGGGCAGCGTTTAACTTGCTCGAGAGCGTCTTTTCGCGATCAACGCCGTATTGCGCCATAATCGGCATGAGACTCGCCTGATCATCGACGTCGGCCGCCTCCAGCCAAAGCTCACTGCTTTCGCTCACGGTCTTTGTCACCTTGGCCGCATTCCATTCCGTCTCATGTCGAAGCAGGTGCAGGGTGCCGATGAGATAAATGGTCGAATCCTTGTCCCGGATCACCCACATGGCGGGCTCGGCTTGCGCGGAAATCGCCAGGAGTAATGTCGCCAACATGACTGAGAATTTCCTCGTGCTCATGATCCTGATCTCTGGCTCGACAGCCCGTTCCATACCAAGATCAAGATTACGATCAAGAGCAGGGGCGGGAAGGAGGTCGGGAGCGACCAAATGACGCTTGTCATCCGAAGCTCTCAAGATAAGCTTTCGCTCCCAATCGGGAACCGCGCATGTCTCTGGCCAGTTTACTTTCCGCCGAGCAAATCATCCCTGAGATGAAAGCTACGGAGCGTTGGTCGGCAATCGTCGAGCTGATCGATCTGCTCGTCGGCCTCGGGAAGATCAAGGCAGAGGATCGCGAGAGCATCCTGGCGTCGTTGAAACAGCGCGAGGAAACGATGAGCACCGGCATCGGTTTTGGCATCGCCATTCCGCACGCTTCCTCCGATCGAATCGAGGAAGTGGTCGCGTCCTTTGGCCGTTCCTCGCAAGGGATTGAGTTCGACGCGCTCGATAATGCGCCGGTGAAATTCGTCGTGCTCTTTATCGTCCCGAAGAATCAATTTCAAACCCACCTGCGCACTCTCGCTTCGATCGCAAAGTTTTTGAACGACCGAAGCGTTCGCGAAAGCCTCGCCACCGCTCAGTCGGCCGAAGAAATCCTGGCGATCTTTCGCGACCGCTCGCAAAAATAACGGCGGATGGAAACGTTCCAGGCGCTTCTCACGCAGAAGCTGGCGGAAGCCTTGGCTGCGGCCGCCTTGCCGCAGGCTGGGGCGGTCACGCCGGCGACCGATGCCCGTTTCGGCGACTATCAAACCAATGCGGCGCTCGTCCTGGCCAAGCAGCTCGGAGAGAACCCGCGCGCGCTGGCCCAGAAAATATTGGACGCATACGACCAATGGGACTTATCCGAGCCTCCAACGATCGCCGGCGCTGGCTTCATCAACTTCACCCTTCGGCCCGAAATCATCGCTACCCGGACCGCGGATCTGTTGGGGGACGAACGGCTCGGCGTCCAGAAGGCGGCCGCGCCCAAACGCATCGTGGTCGATTTCGGTTCGCCGAATGTGGCGAAGCCGATGCACGTCGGACACATTCGCAGCACCGTCCTGGGTGACGCGCTCGCACGGATCGCCTCCTTCCTTGGTCACGACGTCATCCGCGACAATCATATCGGCGACTGGGGCACGCAGTTCGGGATGGTGATTTACGGATGGAAAAATCTGCTCGATCGCGCGGCGCTGGAGCGGGATCCGATTGCCGAGCTGGTTCGCATCTATAAAGAGACCAACGAACGCGCGGCCACCGACCCCAAGGTGCGCGAAGCCGTCCGGGAGGAATTGGTCAAGCTTCAGGCGGGCGACCCGGAGAATTTCTCGATTTGGAAGGAGACGGTCGACCTTTCCCTGAAGGAATTCGAGCGCGCTTATCAGGTTCTGGACATTCATTACGACATCCAGCGGGGCGAAAGTTTCTACAACGATCGCCTGGCCGCGGTGGTCGAGCGGTTGCTGAAATCGGGAATCGCTCGAGGTCAGCGAAGGCGCGGTCTGCGTTTTCTTCCCCGACATTCCGGAGCTGGCGGAAAGGCCTGCCATTATTCGCAAGAGCGATGGCGGCTTCAATTATGCCACCACCGATGTCGCGACGGTGGATTATCGAATCCAGGATTTGAAAGCGGATACGGTTTGGCTGGTCGTCGGCGCGCCGCAAATCCTGCACTTCAAACAAATCATCGCGATTGCGCGGCGCGAAGGGTACACAGCCGACTTTCGCCACGTAACCTTCGGCAGCATTCTCGGTGAGGACCGCAAGCTGATGAAAACGCGCTCGGGCGAGAACGTGCCGCTCCGTGATTTGCTCGATGAGGCGGTCCAACGAGCCCGCAAGATCATCGAAGAGAAAAACCCTGATTTGAGCGAGTCGGAGAAGATCGACATCGCGCAAATGGTCGGGATCGGGGCAGTGAAATACTACGATCTCTCGCAGTATCCGGATGACCGATTACATTTTTTCCTGGGAGCGGATGCTGTCGTTCCAGGGGAATACGGCTCCGTATTTGCAGAATGCTTACGTCCGGATTCGCTCGATCTTTCGGAAGGCCGGGGAAGAATTCGCCCCAGCGAAGGAGCTTGTCCTGGCCGCGCCGGAGGAAAAAAATCTGTCGACCAGGCTGTGTCAGTTCGCTGAGGTCGTCCCAACGGTTTTGAACGATTTTCGGCCCAACGTCCTGGCGAATTATCTCTTCGAGCTGGCCAATAGCTTCCACGCGTTTTACGAAGCGTGCCCAGTCCTAAAATCGGACGAGCCAGCGCGCAGCTCGCGTCTCGCTCTCTGCGAATTAACTGCGCGCGTGTTGGCGAAAGGTCTCGAGCTGCTGGGAATCAAGGTTCCCGAGAAGATGTAGTGCGAACTCCTGCTCATGATCTTGATCATGCTCCTGATCCGTTTTGGATTAAGATCAAGATTAGGAGCATGAGCAGGAGCGAATGAAACACCCGCGGATTCCCGCCTCGACCTACCGGTTGCAATTCAACCGGCAGTTCACCTTTGCGCAGGCGCGCGAAATTGTGCCGTATCTGGATTCGCTCGGGATCAGCGATTGCTATGCGTCGCCCTACTTCCAGGCGCGGGCGGAAAGCCTCCACGGGTATGACATTACCGATCACAACAAGCTGAATGCCGCGATCGGTTCGCGCGCGGACTACGATGCCTGGATCGCCGAGCTGCAGGCGCACGGCCTGGGGCAGATCGTCGATTTCGTCCCGAACCACATGGGCATCGGCGAACCGCTTAATCAATGGTGGATGGATGTTCTAGAGAACGGCCCCAGCTCTCTTTACGCGCCCTATTTCGATATCCAATGGAAGCCGCTCAAATCCGATCTTCAGGACAAAGTTCTGCTTCCGATCCTGGGCGATCAGTACGGGCGCGTGCTGGAGCGCGCCGAATTGCAGGTGCACTTCGAGGCGGGCGCCTTTTTTCTCCGCTATTACGATCACGAATTCCCGCTCGCGCCCCGCACCTATCGGCACGTCCTCGAGATCGCGCTCGAAAAGCTGGCCCCTTTCAAGGACGAAGACTTTTACGCGGAATTCCAGAGCATCATAACCGCGTTGGAATACCTCCCGCTTCGCACGGAGATCGATCCTGAACGCATCTCGGAACGGGTCCGCGAGAAGGAAATCATCAAACGCAGGCTCGAGCGGCGCTGTCACGAAGCACCGCAAGTAGGGGCCGCGGTGGTCCAGGCCGTGAAGCAAATTAACGGTAAGGTGGGCGAGCCGAGAAGTTTCGATGCGCTCGATCTCCTCCTGAACGACCAGGCCTATCGCCTGGCCTTCTGGCGCGTGGCCGCGGAGGAAATCAATTACCGGCGTTTCTTCGACGTGAACGATCTCGCGGCACTCCGGATGGAATTGCCCGAGGTCTTCGATGCGACGCATCGGTTGCTGCTCGAGCTTGTTCGGGCGGGTGCCGTCACGGGCGTGCGGGTGGATCATCCGGACGGACTCTATTTACCGAAAGAGTATTTCGAAAAATTGCAGCGCCGTTGCGCGGAAGCGCTCGGCTTTCCCCTCCCGCAGGATGGGCGCGCTATTTACCTCCCGGTCGAAAAGATCCTCTCAGGCAATGAAACGCTTCGGAAGGACTGGCCGATCCACGGCACCACTGGTTACGAATTCGGGAAACTAGTCGCGGGACTTTTAGTCGACGGATCTTCGGAGCAGGCAATCACGAAAACCTTCCAGCGATTTCTTGGTCATTCGATGCACTTCGGGCATCTGGTTTACGCGAAAAAACGCCTAATCATGCGCTTGTCGCTCGCGAACGACGTGAACGTTCTGGGCGACATGCTGGACCGGCTTTCCGAGCAAAACCGCTGGTTCCGCGATTTCACCCTGGAGGCTCTGGCGCGTGCGGTGCGGGAGACGATTGCCTGCTTCCCGGTCTACCGCACATACGTCACTCCCGGAGAGCCGGTCAGCGAAGAAGATCGCGCGGTCATCGAGCGTGCCGTGAACGCGGCGAAACGCCGAAATCCGGCGCTCGAGGAATCGGTCTTTAATTTTCTGCGGGACATTCTGCTCTTTCGCTTTCCGGAGAACCTCGACGACGAAGCGCGAGAGGCGCACGTGCACTTTGTTTTGAAATTCCAGCAGAGCACTGGACCGATTATGGCAAAGGGGCTGGAGGACACCGCGTTCTATATTTACAACCGGCTGGCGGCGCTGAACGAAGTCGGGGGCGAACCGCAACATTTCGGCTTTAGCGTCGAGGATTTTCACCAGCGCAATCTGGAACGCCAACGCGACTGGCCGGCAACGTTGCTGGCCACATCGACCCACGACACCAAGCGAAGCGAGGATGTGCGCGCCCGAATGATCGCCATATCAGAGGTCCCCCAACTCTGGCGCGGCAGCCTCCAGCGCTGGCGCGTAATTAACCGGCGCTCGAAACGGGACCTCGATGACACCGCCGCGCCGGATGCGAACGAGGAGTATCTTTTTTACCAGACACTCCTCGGCACCTGGCCCGTGGATGCCGCGGGCCGGGCGGAGACGACGGCCAGCCCGGAATACATCGGCCGCCTCCAGGCTTACATGGCGAAGGCGCTGAAAGAGGCGAAGATGAACACGAGCTGGATCCAGCCTAACGAGCCGTGGGACGCGGCCATGCATGACTTTGTCGGCCGGGTTCTCGATTCTTCGCCCAAGAACAAGTTCCTGCCCAGCTTCCTTCCAGTCGCCGAGGAAATCGCGCGGCTTGGAGCGATCAACTCGCTTGCCCAGGTCGCCTTGAAGCTGACCGTTCCGGGCGTGCCGGACATATATCAAGGGAACGAAGTTTGGGATTTCAGCCTGGTCGATCCGGACAACCGGCGCCCGGTCGACTATCAACGGCGCCGGGAGATGCTCAATTCGCTCGATGGCGTGGCGCCCGAAGAGTTGCTCCAAGGATGGCCCGATGGACGGATCAAATTATTCCTGACGCAGCGGTTGCTGCGTTTTCGCCGCGATCACACCGCGTTGTTCGAACAGGGAAAACATGTACCGCTCACGGTCAGCGGTACTTTCGCCGATTGCTGTGTCGCGTTTCTCCGGGAGCATGAGGGCGAATGGATTGCGGTTCTCGTCCCGCGTCTTTCCTCACGCGTCGGTTTTCCGCCGATCGGCGAGAAATGGAAAGATACGATGGTGGAGTTGCCGGAGTCACTGTCGCGCGAAGGTGCGCGGGAATTGTTTACGGGCCGTGAACTCCAGGCGGATAATGGAACGCTGATATTAACCGAGGCAATGTCGGTTCTTCCTTTCGCGGTTTATGCAAACCAAGGAGTGGCGATTTCCAAATCGCCGACCCAGAAAAACGGTCCCGCAGGCGCGGGATGAACCGCGGCTCCTTGAGGCTCCTCTTCAACCGCCGTCAGAAGGAACTCACCCAGCGCGCAAATTTGTCGGCGTTTTCGACGAAGTCTTTCCCAAGATCAACGAAGGTGATCTGCGCTGAGGCCAGGACGAGCATGACGCTCAGAAGGAGCAGGTTCAGCAGGTAAATCACGACGAGGGAAAAGAACGTGCCCTGATCCGTGAGGTCTGTTTGTTTCTTCGGGATCATCCAGCAGGTGAAAGTGAAGTGGAACGCCCAGGTCGCGCCGATCAGGCCGTAGAGGAGCCGGCCGTATGGCTGCACGTTGAAAAACAAACTCAGCGCCCCGTAAACGCCGATGACGATAATGCTGTAGAGCGGAAAAAAATAAGGCGCGAGCGCGATCCAGAAGTTGTTCCGATCGGTCACGATGTGACCTCCGTCACGGCCAACCCGGAACCGGCTGACGCGTCCGCCCATGAGCAGAACCCAAACGGCGTGGGTCAGCTCGTGGCCGAAAACATAAACGAGCATCGGGCGGGGCAGGCCGAAAAACGCGATCAACCACAAGATCGCGCCTAACGAAAAGAACCAGAATTCCTCACCGGCCCAGAGCCGTTCCGTCACGGTCGCGCGGGCGAAAACGGTGAAGAACGTCTGGCTCAGGACCGCGCAGAGCGGCAGGAGAAAAATCGCGACGACGAACTTCACCCAGCGGGTGGGGATCATCCACGGCTCGGCGGCGAAATGCCGGCGCGTTGCGGGCGGAGCGTAGGCCGCCATCTTGCGACGAGGGGGCCGTCTGCGTCCGTGATGTAACTTCGATCGTCGCTTCTTCGCAGCCAAGTTGTCCGCAGATTACTCAGATTGACGCAGATGAGGAGAAGAAATCCGTGCTGCCTGATCAGGCGGAGAGGCGGAGGCGGGAGCTACATTACCAAACGGTAACTTGACCCCGAAGAGCTGATCCCCGCAGAATCTTCTCTGAGCGGCAACGATCCCTCCCCCTTACTCCCGCATGGTCCCACCATGAGAAACAAAAACCCTCAGCGAATTCTCAAAGGCGCCCTGACGGCGCTTTTCGCATCTTTTCTCGTCGCCGCGTCCGCGCTGGCGTGTCCCGACAGAAGCAGGGAGGAGTTCGATGCAATGAGGTCGCCCTTGCTGCCGACGGGTTGGGTGGCCTCGCAGGGAGTGAATGTAACCGGCGCTCCACTCTGGGTCACTTCGGCCGTTACGCCAGACACGGCGCCTAACGACGCCTTCTCGACCGCTCCGGATAACCTTCTGGATAACCGGCTCGATACGCCTGTGTTTTCCGCGGACCCCTTTGGTTACATCGTAACCTTTCGGAATAACTACAATCTGGAAAGCGGCCGTGATGGCGCCGTCCTGGAAATTTCTTCACCCCTTGTCAATGGGGGCGCGTTCACCGATATCACGGACCCGGCGGTAGGCGGCTCGTTTCAATCTGGCGGCTATAACACCGTCATTAGCTCGGCGTTTCAGAGTCCGATTGGCGGGCGAATGGCCTGGAGCGGAAATTCGGGCGGTTACGTCCTTACCAGAGTCTTGTTGGGCATACATGCGATCCAGCCGGCTCAAGTCCGACTGCGCTTTCGCCTGGTCTCGGACAACAACGGAGCCTCCGAAGGCTGGCGAATCGATTCCTTTGTGCGGTTGAGTAATGAGTGTCCTTCGCCGACGCCTTCGCCTACGTTCCCGCCAATCACCCCCACACCTACGCCGATAGCCTCGCCTTGTGGCAGCCCGAACGTAATGGCGGACTCCACCTTTGAAGAGAGCAGGCCGTGGTCGAACTGGACGGTTCAGACATCGACCAACTTTGGCACGCCGTTGTGCGACACAGCTGCTTGCGGAACCGTCGGCGGTTCGCCCTACAGCGGAAATAATTGGGCCTGGTTCGGCGGTGCTAATGTGCCGGAAACCGCCACCCTCGGGCAAACTGTCCCGATTATGGCGGGCGGCATGGCCACGCTCAGCTTCGTGATGTCGAAACATAATATTTCTCCACCTTTTAACGACGTGCTGAATGTGAGAGTGGATGGCACGATCGTGCAGAGTTATGCGGAGGGAGGGCAATCCGAAGCCGATTATAGTTTGCGCACCATTGATCTGAGCGCGTTCGCCGACGGAGGTTCGCATCTCATTTTGTTCGAGTATATCGGACCGTCCACGAGCCTGGGCAGCTATCTCGTGGATAACGTCTTTCTAACCTTCGGGCCCGCGTGCTCGAGCCCGACCCCAACACCGACACCGACACCGACCGCAACTGCCACCCCTACGCCGAGCGCAACCATCCCTCCTACCGCGACGCCGTCGCCGAGCGATTGCCCCGGCGGATGCGCAAGCCCGACCCCGTCTCCCACCGTAACGCCAACAGCTACCCCTACCGCCACCCCGACAGTGCCGCCGACGCCGAGTCCTACGGCGACGCCTTCGCCTCCACCTGTCCCAGCTCAGGCCATGAATATCTCGACCCGGCTGCGCGTTGAAACCGGAGACAGGGTGATGATTGGCGGATTCATCATCTCAGGCAACGCGCCTAAGACGGTGGCCATCCGTGGCATCGGGCCATCGCTCGCCAATTCCGGTCTGAGCGATGTCCTGGCCGATCCAACGCTGGAACTGCGTGGCTCCGCTGGCGCATTGCTCGCGCAAAACGACAATTGGCAGGACGATCCCGAGCAAGCGGGGCAACTTACGGCCTTTGGCCTCGCGCTTCCGAATCCTGATGAGTCGGGGATAGTAGCCACGCTTCCGCCCGGAGCCTACACCGCACTTATGGCCGGGAAGAATCAGACGAGCGGCATCGGACTGGTGGAAATCTATGATGCCGACACGGCGGCGACTTCGCAATTAGCCAACATCAGCACGCGCGGCTTTGTCCAGACTGGCGACAATGTCATGATCGGCGGCTTCATTCTCGGCCACGGCAGCGGAAACGCCGAGGTTGTTCTGCGAGGCATCGGACCATCATTGAGCCAGGCCGGCCTAAGTAATGTCCTGGCTGATCCAACCCTGGAACTGCGCGACAGCAATGGCGCGCTCCTGGTCGCGAACGACAACTGGCAGGATGATCCTGTCTCAGCCGGGCATTTGATCGCACGGGGGCTTGCGCCAACCAATGCTCTCGAGTCTGGAATTTTTGCCAGCCTGCCGCCAGGGGCGTCCACCTCGATTCTGGCCGGAAAGAACGGTGGAATGGGAATCGGCCTGATAGAAGTCTACAACACTTCTGTTACCGCGGTGCCGACGCCGACTCCAGGAGGAACACCTTCGCCGAGTCCCACGGCAACAGCGACATCCAACCCAACATCGACTCCAGGGGGAACACCATCGCCGACTGCGACGGTAACAGCGACGGCAACCCCAACCCCGACCCCAACGGCGGGTCCCTTTATTGTCACGAGCACAGCCGACAACGGAGCGGGTTCTCTGAGGGATGCGATCGCCGCAGCCAGCGATGGGGACACCATTCAGTTCGATGCCGCACTCAATGGGCAGATCATTGCCCTGACCAGCGGTGAGCTTGTCATCGATGCAAGCATCACGATTGCCGGCCCCGGGGCGGACCAGTTAACCATCCGGCGGAGCACAGCGACCGGCACCCCCGCTTTCCGCATTTTCCATGTTCTGTTCGGCTTAACGGTCAGGCTACAGGGTCTTAAGATCACCGGCGGCTTCTCCCATGAGTCTGGTGGCGGTGTGTTCAATGACCAAGCGACGTTGACCCTCGATCGCTGCGCGGTGGAGGGTAACTACAGTGGTGGCAGTGGGGGCGGAGGTATCAATAGTTTTGGCGTGAGCGCAGTATTAACGATCCTCAACAGCACCGTCGACGGCAACCTGAACAGCGGGATTGACTTTGGAAGTGGCGGGAGAGGTGGCGGCATAGAAAGTCAAGGGGCGCTGACGATTACAAATAGCAGCGTTAGCGGCAACTTCGTCAACTCGCAACCTCCTCCCCCCAACATCACCGGAGGCATCGGCGGAGGAATCGTCAGGTACTGGGCCGCTGGAAATCACGAACAGCACCATCAGCGGCAACACAGGCGGCATTAGTGGCGGCGGCGTCGTCTGCGCCGGACCAGCGACGATCGCAAACAGTGCTCTTTCCGGGAACACGTCGATTGGCTTCGGTGGCGGCATCTCCCAGGGTGGACAGCTAACGATTACCAACAGCACCATCAGCGGAAACGTGGCGAGTCATAAGAATGGGGGCTTCGGCGGCGGCATCTTCAGCGGAAGCGACGCGACGCTTACGATCACCAACAGCACTCTGAGGGGCAACTCGGCTGACGGCGCCGGCGGCGGGATCGAGCTTAGGGGCGGAACGCTCCAGATCGCGAATACGATCCTGCAGGCTGGGTCGAAAGGCGCAAATATCAACGCCAGCTCAGGTACGGTTACCTCGCAGGGTTTCAATCTCAGCAGCGATAATGGCAGCGGCTTCCTGACTGCGACCGGTGACCAGATCAACACCGATCCTCTGCTCGGCCCGCTCCAGAATAACGGTGGGCCGACTTTCACTCACGCGCTGCTGACGGGCAGTCCCGCCATAAACGCGGGCGATCCGAGCTTTGTCCCGCCGCCTTTGTATGATCAGCGCGGTCCCGGATTCGACCGAGTTGTGAGTGGACGTATCGACGTGGGTGCATTCGAAGTGCAGCCGTAGCGCCGAGACCCCCGGCTGCGGCGTTCGCTGCGATCTTCGCTTCTTCGCCCCCAAGTTATCCGCAGATTACGCAGATTGACGCAGATGAGGAGAGGAAAACCGCGTAGCCTGGCCAGGCCGGCGCGCTTCGCCGAAGCGAAGTTACATTACGAAACGGTAACTTGACCGCGAAGAGCTAATCCCAGCAGAATCTCCTCTGAGCGGCCACGATCCCTCCGCCTTCCAGCGCTATCATTTTGCGATGAAAATCAAGATCCATCACCAGGGTCTAAAAAGAGCGCTGCTGGTAATGTCCGTCATTGCGGGGGCGGCGTCTGCGCTGGCGGGACCGTGCCCACAGATTGTCTCGGATTTCGATGCAATGCGGGCGCCCTTGCTGCCAACGGACTGGGTGGCCTCACAGGGGGTGAATGTGACCGGTGCTCCACTGTGGGTCACCACACGGGTCACGCCTGCCACGGCGCCTAACGACGCGTTCTCGACCGCTCCGGATAACATCCTGGATAACCGGCTTGACACGCCGGTGCTGGGCGGTGGCCCCCCCTTCTTCGTCAGGCTATTTTTTGAGAGTAACTACAATCTTGAAAGCGGCGCTGATGGCGCCGTCCTGGAAGTTTCCCATCCCACTATCAATGGCGGCGCCTTTACCGATATCACCGACCCGGCCGTAGGCGGCTCGGTTACTCCCGGGTACAACGCCCTCATCACCTCCGCGTCGAGTCCGATCGCCGGGCGGATGGCCTGGACTGGAAATTCGGGTGGTTACATAAGCACTGTGGCCGCTCTGGGCAATGCTTTCCCACCTAGTGGTGGCTGCAAAGTGCGGTTTCGCCTTGTCTCAGACAACAGCGGGGCTTCCGCGGGCTGGCGAATCGATAATGTTGCTACCTCGCCTTTCGAGTGCTTTGCGACACCAACTCCTTCGGCTGCTCCAACAGCCACACCAATCGCCTCTCCTTGTGGCAGCCCGAACGTGATCGCAGACTCCACCTTTGAGGCTGGGACGCCGTGGTCAAACTGGTCGGTTCAGACATCGACGAACTTTGGCACACCACTGTGCAACAGAGCTGTTTGCGGAACCGGCGGCGGAAGGGCTCCGCCCTACGCCGGGGATAATTGGGCCTGGTTCGGCGGCGCTAACGTGCCCGAAACCGCCACCCTCGGGCAAAACGTTACGATCATGGCGGGCGGCCCGGCCACGCTGAGCTTCGTGATGTCGAAATGGAATACGGGTGGACCACCGATCGACGTCCTCAATGTGAGAGTGGATGGCACGATCGTGCAGAGTTATCCCGAGGGATCTGAGTCTTCTTATAGTATGCGCACCATCGACCTGAGCGCATTCGCCGACGGAGGCTCGCACCTCATTTTGTTCGAGTATGTCGCACCAACCACCGACACGAGCAGCTATCTGGTGGATAACGTCTTCTTAACATTCGGACCCGCGTGCTCGAGCCCGACCCCGAGCCCTACTCCGACTCCTACTGCGACAGTCACCCCAACAGCGACCATCTTTCCTACGGCCACGCCGACGCCGAGCGATCACGGCGGGAGCCCGACCCCGTCTCCCTCCGTGACGCCAACGGCCACCTCTACCGCTACCGCGACGGTGCCGCCGACGCCGAGTCCTACAGCTACACCTTCGCCCCCTGCGGCTCAGCCGTTGAATATCTCAACCCGGTTGCGGGTTGAAGCCGGAGAACGAGTCATGATCGGCGGTTTTATCATCACAGGCAGCGCACCGAAGAAGGTCGCGATCCGTGGAGTCGGACCATCGCTCGGCAATCTTGGCCTGAGCGATCTCCTGTCCGACCCAACTTTGGAGCTGCGTGGCTCCGATGGCGCATTGCTCGCGCAAAACGACAATTGGCAGGACGATCCCGAGCAAGCGGGGCAACTTACTGCCTTTGGCCTCGCGCTTCAGAACCCTGCCGAGTCAGGGATGGTAGCCACGGCCAAGCCCGGAGCTTATACCGCGCTCATGGCCGGGAAGAATCAAACGAGTGGTATCGGGTTGGTCGAAATCTACGACGTCGATCCAGCCTCGGCTTCGCAATTGGCCAATATAAGCACACGCGGCTTTGTCCAGACGGGCGACAATGTAATGATCGGTGGCTTCATTCTTGGACAGAGCAGTGGCAGCGCCAATGTGGTGGTGCGCGGTATCGGACCATCACTCAGCCAGGCCGGTTTGAATAATGTCCTGGCTGATCCAACCCTGGAACTGCGCGATAGCAACGGCGCGCTCCTGATCGCAAATGATAATTGGCAGGACAATCCAACTTCCGCGGCACAATTAGCCGCGCGCGGTTTCGCGTTGCCCAATCCTCTCGAGTCCGGAATTTTCGTGTCGCTTCCGCCCGGCGCCTTCACCGCCATCCTGGCTGGAAAGAACGGCGGTGTTGGACTCGGATTGGTGGAAATATATGGGGGACTTGATGCCGCCACGCTCACCGTGACAAGCACGGCGGATAGCGGAGTGGGCTCGCTCCGCCAGGCGCTCGCGGTTGCGAACGACGGGGACACGATTCAGTTCGCTCCTGCTCTCAATGGACAGACCATCACCCTGACCAGCAGCGAGCTGTTAATCGATAAGAGCCTCACGATCCGCGGTCCGATGATCGTGCACCGCAGCACGGCGGACGGCACCCCGGCTTTCCGTATTTTCCATCTCACGCCAAGCCATACTGTTACGATGCATGGCCTCACGGTCAGCAACGGCTTCGCCAATATGAATAATCCCTCGGGGGGTGGCGTTTTTAATGACCACTCCATCTTGACCCTTAGTTATTGCGCCGTGGAGAACAATTATAGTGCCGTCGGTTCGGGCGGGGGCATCTATAACTCCGGCAGCAGCGCGATTCTGACGGTCGCCCACAGCACCGTCACCGGCAACTTCATGGAGGTCGAAAACGTTTTCTTGGGCGGGGGTTTCGGCGCCGGCATTTGTAGCAACGGAACGCTGGCAATCGACCATAGCACGGTCAGCAACAACCGAATCGGTCTCAACATTACTCCCACTTTTAGTGGAGACGGAGCCGGTATCTATAGCTCGGGCGGCGCGGTAACGATCAGCAACAGTTCGGTCAGCGGCAACCACGCGAACCACTTGGCTGGGGGCATTCTCAACCGGGGGATGCTCGAGATTACCAATAGCACGGTTAACTTTAATCTGGCCATCTATGGCGGCGGCGGAGTTTTCAACGAGGGGACGCTGGCGATCGATAACAGCACCTTCTCTGGCAACTCGGCGGGTAATCTGCTGGCTGAAGGGGGCGGGATCTACAATAAATTCGGCGGGACGATAACGATCATTCGCACCACATTTTCCGAAAATTCCGCTGACGGCGACGGCGGTGGTATTTTTAATAACGGGGCCACTCATATCGGAAATACCCTCCTGAAAGCCAACTCGACGGGTGGCGGGAACATCTTTAGTCAAGGAGGCGCAAGCACGGTCACGTCACTGGGCTACAATCTGAGCAGCGATAATGGTAGCGGCTTCCTGACTGCGACCGGTGACCAGATCAACACCGATCCTCTGCTCGGCCCGCTCCAGAATAACGGCGGTCCGACTTTCACTCATGCGCTGCTGAGCGGTAGCCCGGCCATTAATGCGGGCGACCCGAATTTCGCGTCGCCGCACTTGTATGATCAGCGTGGCCCTGGTTTTCCGCGGGTCGTCGGCGGGCGCATCGATGTCGGCTCATTCGAGTTGCAGCCGTGATGACGGCGGGTAGAGCGCTGCAAGAGAGCCGACACAAGTTCGCGGTTTTAGTAAAGCCCTTAGCGAGGGCGCCTTTCATCTATATCCCATGCGACAGACAACCCCATTCGTGAGAACGAAAGTCACTCGAATATGTTCTAAAGTCGCACTACTTGCGGTTCTCCTAATGTCCGTTATTGCCTCGACTTCGTCGATGCTGGCGCAGTGTCCTCCGTATCTTGTCAAGAACTTCGATGAAATGCGAGCGCCTTTGCTGCCGACGGGCTGGGTGGCTTCACAGGGGGTGAGTGTGATCGGTGCTCCATTGTGGGTCACGTCACGGGTCACGCCTGACACGGCGCCTAACGACGCTTTCTCGACCGCCCCGGATAACATCCTGGATAACCGGCTCGACACATCGGTCCTTCCCACTGGCCCTTTCTCCTTTCAGGTGCGTTTTCAGAGTAATTACAACCTCGAAAGCGGCGCTGATGGCGCCGTCCTCGAGGTTTCCCATCCCGATATCAATGGCGGCGCCTTCACCGACATCACCGACCCGGCGGTTGGCGGTTCGGTCTTTCCTCCCTATAACGCCCTCATCACTTCCGCATCGAGTCCGATTGCCGGACGAATGGCTTGGACCGGAAACTCAGGTGGTTACCTACAAACTGTCGTGAATCTGGGGAACGCCGCTTCGCCCCTCGGTCATTGCAAAGTGCGGTTTCGCCTTGTCACAGACAACAGCGGGGCCTCCGCGGGCTGGCGGATCGATACGTTTTCGGTTCCGAGTTTCGAGTGCCCTCCGCCACCTTCTCCTTCGCCCAGTTCGCCCACCCCAACAGCCACACCGATCGCCTCGCCTTGCGGCACCCCGAACGTGATCGCGGATTCCACCTTTGAGGCCGGCATGCCGTGGTCAAATTGGACGGTCCAGACATCGACCAACTTTGGCACGCCGGTTTGCAACAGAGCTGTTTGCGGAACCGACGGCGGTTCGCCCTACGCCGGAGATAATTGGGCTTGGTTCGGCGGTGCTAGCGTGCCGGAAACCGCCACGCTCGGGCAAAACGTTACGTTCCCTGCGGGCGGCACGGCCACGCTCAGCTTCGTAATGAAAATCCGTGATTTGGATTTTCCACCGGTGACCGACGTGCTGAACGTGAGGGTGGATGGCACGCTCGTGCAGAGTTATCCGGAAGGGCAAATCGAATACGCTTACAGTTTGCGCACCATCGACCTGAGCGCCTTCGCCGACGGAGGTTCGCATCTCATTTTGTTCGAGTATGTCGCACCAACGACCGAGACGAGCACCTATCTCGTGGATAACGTTTTTCTAACATTCGGGCCCGCATGCCCGAGCCCAACCCCGTCCCCCCCGTCGACTCCTGCACCAACTCCGACCCCTACCGCGACACCCTCTGCAACTGCGACCGCGACACCACCGCCCACACCAACACCAAGTCCAACGACTACACCTTTGCCTGTCCCAGCTCAGGCCATGAATATCTCGACCCGGTTGCGAGTAGAAACCGGGGAGAGAATAATGATTGGCGGATTCATCGTCACCGGCACCGCGCCGAAGAAGGTTGCGATCCGTGGCCTTGGACCATCGTTAAGCAATTTTGGCCTCAGTGATCTGCTGGCCGATCCAACTTTGGAACTGCGCGGTTCCGACGGCGCATTGCTCGCGCAAGACGACAATTGGCAGGACGACCCCGCGCAAGCGGCGCAACTCATGGTCCTGGGTCTCGCGCTTCAGAATCCCAATGAGTCGGGATTAGTAGTCACGCTTCCCCCCGGGAACTACACCGCACTGATGGCCGGCAAGAATCAAACGAGTGGCATCGGGCTGGTGGAAATCTATGATGCCGATGCGGCGGCCGCCTCGCAATTGGCCAACATCAGCACGCGCGGCTTTGTCCAGACTGGCGACAATGTAATGATCGGAGGCTTCATTTTTGGAAATGGCAGCGGCAGCGCCACTGTGGCGGTGCGCGGCATTGGGCCTTCTCTCAGCCAATCGGGTTTGGGCAATGTGCTGGCTGATCCAACTTTGGAATTGCGCGATAGCAACGGCGCCGTGCTCGTCGCCAACGACAACTGGCAGGACGATCCTGTTTCCGCGGCGCAGTTGACCGCGCACGGTCTCGCGCCGTCCAACTCTTTGGAGTCGGGGCTCTTCGCGGCACTATCGCCCGGGGCCTTCACTGCCATCCTGGCAGGAAAAAACGGCGGCGTCGGAATTGGCCTGGTCGAAATTTATGGTGGGCTGACTGCGAATAGACTCACCGTGACGAGCACGGCTGATAGCGGACCGGGATCGCTGCGCCAGGCCCTCGCGGATGCGGGCGCCGGGGACACGATTCAGTTCGCTCCGGCGCTCAATGGGCAGACCATTGGCGTGAGCAGCGCCGAGCTTGTGATCGATAAGAACGTCATCATCAGTGGGCCGGGGCCGAACCAGTTGACCGTGGAGCGCAGCACGGCGACCGGCACTCCCAAGTTCCGCATCTTCCATGTTCTGCCCGGTCATGTCGTCCTGATCGCAGGCCTCAGGATCAGCGGCGGAAATCTATTCGAGACAGACGCTGGCGGCGGCGTCCGGAATGATCAGTCAGCGCTCACCCTCAACAATTGTGCGGTGGTCAACTCCGCGGTCGGGAACAGTTTTTCTGGCATGCAGGGGATAGGCGGGGGCGTCTATAATGATAACGGGACGCTGGAGATCAACGACAGCTCCATCAGCGGCAACTTCGCCGTCGCGCTTTGCGGCGGCGTCTATAACACACCCGGCGGGACGCTCAGGATCCGCGACAGCGTGGTCAGCGGCAACGGCGTCAGGGTCCAATTCATGAACCCACCGCAGTTTGTGGGAAGGTGTGGAGGAATCTTCAACGACGGCACGGCGGAAGTCACCAATTGCACAATCGACCACAATACCGGGGGCCAGGATGGTGGTGGTATTGAGAACCGGGGGTCGCTCTCGATCGCCGACAGCACAATTGACCATAACACGGTAATCGGCGTCGGCGGCGGCATCTACAGCCGGGGGCCGTTAACTATTGCCAATAGCACAATCAGCAGCAATACGGCGAATTTTAAGGGGCTCGGCAATGGCGGCGGCATCGATAGCGAGGGCACGTCGCTCTCGATCACCAACAGCACTTTTAGCGGCAACACGGTTGCCGGGTCCTTCGGCCGAGGCAGTGCTATCTTTATTGTAGGCGGGACGGTCCAGCTCCAAGACACCATCCTGAATGCCAGCGGGATGGGTGGGAGCATTCACAACGAATCAGGCACAGTTACTTCACACGGCTACAATCTTAGCAGCGATGACGGCGGCGGCTTTTTGACTGCCACCGGTGATCAGATCAACACCAATCCCATGCTCGGCCCGCTCCAGAACAATGGCGGCCCGACTTTCACTCATGCGCTGCTGACAGGCAGCCCGGCCATAAATACAGGCGATCCGAATTTCATTTCGCCGCCCCTATATGATCAGCGCGGACCTGGTTATCCGCGGGTCGTTGGTGGACGCATCGACATCGGCTCATTCGAGCGGTAGCCCGTAAGGAAATGTCGATTTTCGCTTCTCCGTGATCGACCCAGACTCTTCGTCTGAGTAAAAAGTATCGAGCGAAGTCTCCTGATCCAGATCCCCACACCAACCCCATGAGAACAAAAATCACTCGGATCGGTTTCGACGCCGTCTTATTCGCGCTCTTTGCCCTCCCTGTTTCCGCCGGGGGGTTGGGCGCAATCTACACGGAGAACTTCGACGGAGTGAGGGCGCCGGTGTTGCCGTCGGGCTGGGTGGCGTCACAGGGATTGAATGTGACGGGAGCTCCGCTCTGGGTCACCTCGGTCGTTGCACCGCACACAGCGGCAAACGACGCCTTCTCGACTGCCCCGGATAACATTCTGGATAACCGGCTCGACACTCCGGTGCTCCCCATTACCGGCGCCTCCTTTGGCTTACGGTTCTCGCATAGCTATGACTTGGAAGTCGGCCGTGATGGCGCGGTCCTGGAAATTTCCTCGCCCGACATTAATGGAGGCGCCTTCACCGATATCACCGATCCGGCGGTCCACGCTACGGTCAGTCCCGGCTACAACACCCTGATTAGCTCCGGCTTTCAGAGCCCTATTGCCGGGCGAATGGCCTGGAGCGGTAACTCGGGTGGTTACACCCTCACGAGTGTGAATTTCGGCCCCACCATTCCAGCTCAGGCGAAATTGCGGTTTCGATTGGCCTCAGACAACAGCGGCGCTTCTCCAGGCTGGCGAATCGATTCATTTTCCGTCCGGATTACCGAGGGGGCGTCGCCAACGCCGTCACCTCCGCCGTCGCCCACACCGACCCCAACGCCGATTCCGACGCCGTGCGACGGCAGCCCGAACCTGATCGCGGATTCCGCCTTTGAGGCGGGAACGCCCTGGCCAGCGTGGACGGTCCAGACATCGACCACCTTTGGCACGCCCCTGTGCGACACCGCGGTTTGCGGAACGGGCGGAACTACTCCGCCTTATGCTGGGACCCATTGGGCCTGGTTCGGTGGCGCCGCGGGTGAAGCCGCAGCGCTCGGGCAAACCGTGTCGATCCTGGCTGGCGGCCAGGCCATGCTCAGCTTCGAGATGCGGATCGGGGCGATGTCCTTTCCGCTGACGGACGTGCTGAATGTGAGGGTGGACGGCACGATTGTGCAGAGTTATCCGGAGCCGGCGAGTCCCGAGCTAGCTGTACAGTTTGCGCACAATTGACCTGACCGCGGTCGCCGACGGAGGCTCGCACGACATTTTGTTCGAATATGTCGGATCCACGACCGGCAGTTCCAGCTACGCCGTGGATAACATAACTCTTACCAACACTTTCGGATGCTCGACTCCCACGCCGTCTCCCACCGTCACGCCAACCGCCCCTCCGAGCGCGACACCGACGCCATCCACCACCCCGATCGTTCCGCCGACGCCAAGTTTTTCGGCGACCGTTGCGCCGACGGCAACACCAACACCGAGTCCAACTCCAGCGCTTCCACCAGCGCAGCCGTTGAATATCTCGACGCGGCTCCGGGTTGAAACCGGAGACCGGGTGATAATTGGCGGATTCATCATCACCGGCAACGTGTCCAAGAAGGTCGCGCTCCGCGGCATCGGGCCATCCCTCGCGAATTCCGGTTTGAGCGATGTTTTGGCCGATCCCACTTTGGCGTTGTATGACTCTGATGGCGCGCTATTCCAAAACGACGATTGGCAGGACGACCCCGCGCAAGCCGCCCAACTCACTGCCCTTGGTCTCGCGCTTCAGAATACCAAGGAGTCAGGGATCGTAGCTACCCTTCCGCCCGGGGACTACACCGTGCTGGTGGCCGGGAAGAACGAGACGAGCGGAATCGGGCTGGTGGAAATCTATGATGCTGACCCAACCTCGGCTTCGCGATTGGCCAACATCAGTACCCGCGGTTTCGTGCGGACGGGGGACAATGTGATGATCGGGGGCTTCATTCTGGGCCACGGCAGCGGTAGCGCCAACGTGATCATCCGGGGCATCGGGCCTTCGCTCAGCCGATTCATGTTAATGGACGTCATAGCTGATCCAACTCTGGAGCTCCGTGATGCCAACGGCTCCCTCCTGATCGCAAATGATGACTGGCAGGACGATCCGGCCTCAGCCGCGCAGTTAATCGCGTACGGCTTGCAGCCGAGCGACCCCGTCGAATCGGGGATTTTTGTCAGCCTGGCGCCCGGGGCGTTCACTGCGATCCTGGCCGGAAAGAATGGCGATGTTGGAATCGCCCTGGTGGAAATATATAACGTCCAGCCACGCGTTACGACCACGGCAGATAGCGGACCGGGCTCGCTCCGTGATGCGATCGCCGGAGCCAGCGAGGGCGACACCATTCAGTTTGACACTGCGCTTCAGGATCAGGCGATCAATCTGACCAGCGAGCTGGTGATCGACAAAAGCGTCACGATCAGCGGCTTCTTGTTCAATAACGTGACCGTACAACCCGGCCAGGGCGTGCACAGCCGCATCTTCCATATCATGCCGGGTTGCACTGTCACGATAGAAGGCCTGACCATTCGAGGCGGCTTCCCGGAATTCTCCCCAGGGGGCGGCGTGTTAAATGAAAATGCAACATTGACCCTGAGGTATTGCGCGGTGGAGGAGAACACCAGCTTCGGCGGTTATGGCGGCGGCATCTTCAGTGTCGGAAGCGGCGCAACCCTCACGATCATCAACAGCAGCGTAAACAATAACTCAGTCAGCGGGGGCCCGGCGGAAGGCGGCGGCATTAATAGCACCGGCGGCCTGACGATCACCAATAGCACTGTCAGTGGCAATTACGCGACGGGGGGACGAGCTGGCGGAATCTTCAGCAACGGGATGCTGACAATCACCAGCAGCACGATCAGCGGCAATAATGGCGGCGCAGAGGGTGGCGGTATCGCCTGCGGTGGGTCGGCAACGATCACAAATAGCACGGTTGAGGGCAACACTTCGAATGGCACCGGCGGTGGTATCAAGAACAGCGCGACGCTGACTATTACTAACAGCACGATCACCGGAAACACGGCGAGTTCTAACCAATCTGGCCGTGGCGGCGGCATCTTCAGCGACTTCAGCGCGACCGTAACGATCACGCACAGCACTTTCAGCGGCAATGGCGCCGACGGCAGCGGCGGTGGCATCAATCTTGGCAACGGGACGCTCCACCTCGGGAATACCGTTCTGAAAGCGGGGTTGCTGGGCGCCAACCTCGTTAACATCTCAGGCGTGGTGATCTCGCATGGCTACAACCTCAGCAGCGATAATGGCGGAGGCTTCCTGAACGCCGCTGGCGATCAGATCAACACCGATCCCATGCTCGGTCCGCTCCAGAACAACGGCGGCCCGACTTTTACACACGAGCTACTGAGCGGCAGCCCAGCCATTAATGCCGGGGACCCAAATTTCACTTCGCCGCCGTCGCATGATCAGCGCGGCCCCGGTTATCCGCGGGTTCTCGGCGGGCGCATCGATATCGGCTCATTCGAATTGTAGCCGGTGTGGAGAGGCGCTCGCTGCGGCGAGCGCCTGGCTAAACAACAGGCGCTTGGCACAAGCGCCTCTACAACTCCTGCTCTTGATCATGATCCTGCTCCTGATCTTTCGGCTCGGAAGAGGATCAGGATTACGATCAGGATCAGGAGCAAGACGCGGGCGCGATCTGCGCCACAGCACGTTACCCGACGTGCCGAGCCCTACGCTCGGCCCATGTAGTTGCCCGTGCGCGTATCGATCTTGATCGTCTCGCCTTCCTGAATGAAGAGCGGGACGTTCACCGTCTTACCCGTCTCGAGAATCGCGGGCTTCGTTACATTTGACGCCGTATCGCCCCGAAGACCTTCCGGCGCTTCCACCACTTTGAGCTTCACCGACGAGGGCAGTTCGACTTGGACGGCGCGTCCCCCGGTCGAGAGAACTTCGACCGGCAGATTCTCAACGAGATATTCCTTCGCGTCCGTGAGCAGATCCTCGTTCAGGGTCACCGTCTCGTAGGTGCTTGGATCCATGAAGTGGTATCCGCTGTTGTCCTTGTAGCTGAACTCCAGCGTGCTCCGGTTTATGTCCACCAGTTCGACCTTATCGGTCGAACCAAAACGGACGTCGGCGCTTTTCCCGGTGGAAATGTAGCGGATGATCGCCTGGACAAACGCGCGCAGATTTCCGGGCGTGCGGTGGTTTACTTCGAGGACAATGGCGGTGTTGCCATTGTATTTTATCGCCATTCCTTTTCGGAGATCGTTCGCGGCTGCCATAACAAAGTTGAGAGTTGAAAGTTGAGAGTTGAGTGGTTGAGCGGAGAGGACGATGGCGCGTAACCGCTAATTTCTCAACTTCGATCGCCCTGCCAATTATAGCAGCTTCAATTTCGTCAGATCCTGCGAATCGACCATGCCGACGGGGGCTTGCTGATCGTTCACGACGATGAGGTCGTCGATCCGGTGTTGTTCGAGGAGGTTCAGGACTTCCACGGCGAGCTTGTCCTGATGGACGGTGACGGGATTGAGCGTCATGAGATCGCCGACGAGACGATCCGCGATTTTGGTGTCGGACTGGAAGTGACGGACGAAGTCGCCGTGGGTGAAGATGCCGAGCAATTGCCCATTTTCATCGGAGACAACGGCGGCGCCGGCGCGGACTTGGGTCATCGTTTTCAGAACGGAGTGAATGGCCGCATCGGGCGCGACGAGAGCAAGCGCGCTCCGCGGCCGCATGATCTGATGGACCCGCAGAAGGAGGCTGCGACCGATCATCCCCGCGGGATGAAAGCGCGCGAAATCCTCTTTCTGAAATCCGCGCGCCTCGAGCAGGACCATCGCGAGCGCGTCACCGAGGGCGAGCATGACGGTGGTGCTGGAAGTCGGCGCGAGATTAAGCGGACAGGCTTCCTGCTCGATGTTTACGTCGAGGAAAACGTGGGAATTTTGCGCCAGGCTCGAGTTCGCGTCGCCGCAAACGGCGATGATCTTGACCTGAAACCGCGCGATCGCCGGCAGGATCCGCAGCATTTCCTCGGTCTCGCCGCTGGCGCTCAAGGCGAGGACGACGTCGCCATCGGCCACCATGCCGAGGTCGCCGTGCAACGCATTCAGGGAATCGAGCACCACCGCGGGTGAGCCGGTGCTGGTGAGAGTGGAGGCGATCTTGTTTCCGATATGACCGGATTTCCCTACGCCGAGCACGACGACTTTGCCGCGTGCCTCGACGCAGGCCTTGATCAGGTCGACGGCCTTGGAGAAATTGTCGTCTAGGCGCTCACGCAATCGCTGAAGCTCAAAAATCTCCACGTCGAGCACGCGTCTCGCCTTTTCCAGATAGTCCATCGCCTGTGATTGTGCGCCCGGGCACCCGGCCCGGCAAGAATTGATGAATCATTTAACGATTTATCGATTCTATGATTGAGCCGGGAGCGAAAACCTGCTCTTCAATGACGGGCTGACGTAATTTCGAACCACCTCACATTCGCCGCTACACCATGAAAACCTGCCTGATTGCCACTTTGCTGGTCGCCGCCGCCGTTACCTCGGTTGTCGCGGAAACGAACACCTTTGTCGCTCCGGCGACGCCCAAGAAGCAGCACGAGCGGCCGGCCCCGCCGATTTCAAAGAGGGACGTGGACGGGGTGATCCCGCGTGCGTTTCGCGGCGGCAACCCGATCCAAATGCTCAACCCGCGCGCGCCGCGCAAATACGGCACTTCGCAGGACGCGGTTTGTTTCGACCCCGAGCCCATGAACCAGCGCGTGGCGGCGAACGCTCAGACCGATGCCGGGAAGTGGAAGGGCATTAAGTTTTTCGTCTTCAACTTTTAGAGAAATCGGGTGGATCGAGTCCCGCCCTTGCGGGACCGCTCGATGGTGAATCATGGTGGGGCCGGAAGGAACAGACGTGGCCGGGGGAGCCGCCCGGCCGGTGGTCGCCTGCTATTGCGCGACATTTCTAAAGCCGGAGATGCTGCACATCTACCGGCAGATCACTTCGCTCACGCGCGTGGTGCCGTTCGTGATTGCGCAAAAACGGGAGGAGCCCGAGCGCTTTCCGTTCGACAATGTTACGGTCATCGGCAAGCCGGCGTTGCATTTCGCGAGAAGGTTTTGGTTCAAGGAAGTTCGCGCGGCGCCCTGGCGAATTTCCAAGAGCGAAGTCGAGGCGTTGATCCGTGTTCTAGACCAGTCGCAAGCGCAGCTCCTGCACATCTACTTTGGGCACATCGCCGTCCACCTCTTGCCGTTGATCCGCGCCTGGGATAAACCGTCCGTCGTTTCGTTTCACGGCGCCGACGTAATGGTCGACCTGGAAAAGCCGGCCTATCGCGCCGCGACGAAGAAGATGCTCGACGCGGTCCGGCTTGTCTTGGTGCGCTCGGAATCGCTCGGTCGCGCTCTCATCGAGATAGGTTGTGCGGCGGAAAAAATCCGAACCCAGCGCACCGGCATCCCGGTTAATGAGATCCCGTTTCGGCTGCGCCCCTGGCCGGATGACGGAGCGTGGAGATTTGTGCAGGCGTGCCGCCTAATCGAGAAGAAAGGCCTCAAGACCAGCCTTCAGTCGTTCGCAAAATTTTCGAAGCGCTATCCGCAATCCACTTTCACAATTGCCGGCGAAGGGCCGCTCCGCACCGAATTGGAAGAACGCGCGCGTGAGCTCAAGATCGGCGACAAAGTTTCATTCCCGGGCTTCGTTTCGCAGCGGGACCTGCGCGAACTGTATTATGGCTCGCACATTTTCCTTCATCCAAGCGAGCGAGGATCTGACGGAAATCAGGAAGGTGTTCCTAATTCAATGCTGGAGGCGATGGCAAGCGGGCTCCCGGTGTTCGCGACCGAGCACGGCGGGATTCCGGAGGCGATCGAACACGGAAAGAGTGGCATCCTGGTCAAGGAAGGTGACGACGAAGCCCTCGCTCGCGCGTTGCTGGATGCCGCCGCGAATCCGGAGGTGTTGAGCGCAATCGCGCGAGAGGGCGCCGAAACAGTCCGGCAGAAATTCGAGCAGACCGGGCAAACACGGAAACTCGAGGATTATTATTTCGAGGCGATGGGCTCTCTCAGGTAGGGACGTTTCTCCGAAACGTCCGACTTCTTTTTCTCAGATCCTGGCGCCAGACAAAGTCGGACGGCTCGGAGAGCCGTCCCTACCTGTGGAAGAAATCCTCGAGCTGTCTTGCTGCGACGCTGAACGACAGGCGTTCGGACGCGGTGGTCGTCATGCGGGCACCGCTTTCCTGATAATGCGTTCGATCAGTCAGCAATCTCAGTGCAATCTGTCCGAGATCCTCGATGGAACGCGCGAAGCCGCAGCATTCCGGGAAACGCAAGACGATCGATGGCGCCGTTTCCACCGACGCACGGAACGCGGCAGAGCATGGCGTCGCCCGCGACCTGACCCGGAACAAAACTGGTATCGAGCTGAAGGACGATTTTGTGCCGGGCGACTTCCCGAAGGTAATTAGGGTAAGAAAGCTTTCGCTCGAGCACGCGCAGCTTGTCGGAAGCGATTCCGATGCCGGCGAGCAAACGCGCGCCTTTACGGCCATCGAAATTAAAAACCGTGACTCGTTCGCCGCTCTGCTCGCTCAAGCGCCGCGCGACCAGGAGCGCGCCTAGATGATTACGTGAGAGCACCTTCCACTCGCGCGTCCCGATGAAGATCCCCGATCGTTCGCCGATCGACCGAGAAAAGTCCCAACGCCGGTCGTCGATGGGATAAGGGGTCGGGATGAAAGCAACCCGGTCCGGACTGCCGCGGATCGCGCGATAGAAATCCGCGGCTTCAGGCGTGGGCGCGAGGCAGGCGCCGGCCTGATTCACGATCCGCAGGAAACGCGCGAGACTCGCCGGGTCGCGCAACTGGTCCGCGATTTGATGCAATCCTGTTTCCTTTAACGAAACCGCAATAGCGCGTCCTTCCTTTTGCAGGGCCGCCAGCGCGCGTTCCGCCGCGCCGAAGTCACCGCGGAGCAAGAGCAGAACCGGAGTTGCTTCAGCGATGGCGCGTTTGGTGTCACGGTGAAAATTCCCCTGCGTGCAGGCGGCATAGGCGTGGAAATTCGTCGGTGGATGTGGTTGAGCTGATTCACCCGCGCCGTCGGGGAAATGCTGTTCCGGATCGCGGCCACCCGGATTGAGAACGGTCAAACGAAAGGGAGGGGTATTCTGCGCCATTGAAGCCGGACAATATCAGATCAAGCGGGACCCCGCGAACCGCTCGTTGTCTTACAAGCGAGACCTTACCTATTCGTCGAAATCCGCGGGCGGCGGCGGCGAAGGTTCTCAAAATCTCTTCGCTGGGAACTTGATCGGCGGGGTAAACGGGTTTGGCGCGGCGAATCTCCTTTGGTTCCGGCGTCGGATCGACCGGCACCGCCTTCAAAATAGGCTTGGTCGAATCCGGCTCGACCGGTTCCGCTTTCAGAATCGGCTTGTTCGGATCGAGGTCGGCGGGCGGCGTTTTCAGGATCGGTTTATTGGGATCCACTTCGGCCGGCTGCGCTTTCAAGATCGGCTTCGTCGGATCAGGCATGTCTTCCTCTGCGTTGGCGTTGGCCGGTGGCTTCGGTTTGATGGTCGAATTCACCGCGCTGTAGGGATCGTTCTCCGCGAGAAGGACCGGCCCTTTCACCGCAACAGGTGAGACCTGCGTCGGATCGACCGCCAGCGCAGCGCGCGGAAATCCGGACGCGGGCAGGTCGCGCACCAGGCGCGCTCTGGCTTCGCCATGCACATTGCAGGTCTCGGTGGGCATTTGAGCCGCAGTCGCGATCTCCATATACGTTGTGCGACGCCGGACGGTCTCCCCGTCCGCCGATTTCACGGAGTCGTAGCATTTGTCCGTGGCGAGTAATCCGGACCTCGAACAAATCTCGGCCTTTTGCAGTCCGGGAGGCTGCGGAATCTGCTTTGGCGGATAGCGCTCGCTCGCCGCATTCATGATATCGACCCAGATGGGCAGGGCGATTTCGCCGCCAAAGGCTCCACGATAAATCTTCTGCGGCTTATCGAATCCAGCCCAGACCGCACAAGTGATCGAGTCATCGTACCCGGCAAAAAGGGCATCGGTGAAATCGTAGGCCGTGCCGGTTTTGCCGGCCGCCGGAAATTTCTTGAGTCCAAATTTTTCCCGGGCAGCGCGGCCCGTGCCCGATTCGAGCGCGTCCACCAGACAGGAGTGCACTTCATACGCGGTCTCGGCTTTGACGACTTTGTGCCGCGCTCTTTCCTCAGGGGAGACCCAGACGACGGTTCCGTCCTTTTCCTCGATGCGATCGAGGATGTGGGGCGTGTTCGGACGCCATCCGCCATTGGGGAAAATGGTGTAGGCGAGCGCGAGTTCCGAGAGCGTGATCTCGCTGCTGCCGAGGAAGGTCGCGGGGAAGGGGCGCAGGGGCGAACGAATGCCGGCGGCGCGGCAAAGTTGAATGACGGGATCGACCCCGACCGTCATCCCGATCCGGACCGTGGCGCCGTTCTTCGACTTCACCAGCGCCTGGCGCGCCGTCATGGGTCCTTCATAACGATTGTCCGCGGATTCAGGTCCCCATTCGCCCAGGATTCCCGTGGTGCCGCCGATCATGACCGCGCGGTTATCGAGCGCCGAATCTTCCACGAGCGAGCCAGGGAAAAGTCCGTTCTCGAATGCGGCGGCATACACGAGCGGCTTCATCGCTGTGCCGGCGGGCCGTTTCGCCTGCAAGGCCCGGTCAAACTGGTTGTGCTCAAAATCGCGGCCGCCGACGAGGATGAGCATGCCGGCGGTTTGATTGTCGAGCGCGATAACGGCGCCCTGCAAATAATCCGGCGCCACCGCCAGGTTCGGCACGGAGAGTTGCTTCGCGTTCTTATAACGAGCCGCGAAAGATTTATACGTCGGGTGGCCGTAATCGGTCTGCTCCTCCACCTGGGCGAGGTGCGCTTTCAACGATTCCTCCGCGACCTTTTGCAACTCGGCGTCGATTGTCGTGTGAATCCGGTAGCCTTCATTCATGGCCCGGTCCCAGCCGACCGCGGCAATGACCTGCTGGCGGATGTAATCGACCGCGTAGGTCTGTCCCTGCGCGCTTTGCCGGCTGCCGACGGCCATCTCTTCCGCCTGCGCGGTCTCGCATTGCCCGCGCGTGATAAACCCGAGGTCGCGCATACGGCCGAGCGTCACGTTGCGTGCGTCGCGCGAAGCGGCTTTGTCGCCCCAGGGCGAAAGTTTATTCGGGCTCTTGATCAACCCGGCCAGGGTGGCGCATTCCGCCAGCGTCATGTCGCGGGCCGGTTTGCCAAAATAACCGCGCGAGGCCGCCTCGGCCCCGTACAACCCGCCGCCGAAATAGATGCGGTTGAGATACAGCTCCATGATTTTCTGTTTCCCGAAGCGCTCTTCGATTCGCTTGGAGAGAAAAATTTCGAGCAGTTTGCGCCGGAAGGTTCTTTCCTTGAGTGCAAAACTATTCCGCGCCAGTTGCTGAGTGATCGTGCTGGCGCCCTGCCGGACGTGGCCCGCCGTGAAATTCTTCAGGGCCGCGCGAATGATGCCGGTGAGATCATAACCGCCGTGCTGATAAAACTTGTTGTCCTCCATCGAGACAACGGCGTTAACGAGATCGCGCGGCAGCTGATCGTACGGAATCGTCTCCCGATTTTCGACATAGATCTGGCCGAAGATTTTGTCGTTCCGGTCCAGGATGACGCTGGCGGATTCCATCTGTTCGAGCTTCGAGAGGTCGAACGTCTTGGCTTCCTCGCTGAGGGTGGAAGCGACGGACCAAAAGTAAATGCCGAAAACGATCAGGGCCAGGAGAGCGCCGCCGATCGGGATGTAGAATTTCGGTTTGGTAAACCAGCGGCGACGATCGAAATAGTCGTCGACCGAAGGCGGCGTGAAATGGGAAACGGGCATGCGGGACGGTGAGCGTTAAAGAGGTTACAAAAGTTACAACGTCAAAATGGCTGGCAACGTCTTCCCCTTGTAACCATGTAACCTTTTCACTTTTGTAACAAACTCGATGCTCACCGGCGATCAAGCTCTGACCGACTTCATTCGCCGGACAATCCGTCAAACCGGCCCTGTCTCCTTCGCCTGGTTCATGGAGCAGGCGCTCTACCACCCGGAGCTCGGATATTACAGTTCCGGGCGCTGTGCGATCGGGCGGCGCGGCGATTACTTCACGAACGTCAGCGTCGGCCCGCTTTTTGGCCGGCTGCTGGCGGCGCAATTCGCCGAGATGTGGGAGTCCCTGGGCCGGCCCGAGGATTTTGTCATCGTCGAACAGGGAGCGCACCACGGTGATTTCGCCTGCGACGTTCTCGAGGCCGTGCGCGAGCGGGCCCCGGATTTTTTCTCCGCGCTTCAATATTGGATCATCGAGCCATTTCCAATCTTGCGGGAACGGCAGGAAGAAAAGCTGCGCGAGTTCAGGGAGAAGCTCGACTGGGTAGAATCGCTCGACGATCTTGAGCCGTTCTGTGGCGTTCATTTCTCAAATGAGCTCCTCGACGCGATGCCTGTGCATTTGATCAGCGCGATACCGGACGCTGACTGGCAGGAACGCCGCGTCGCCGAATTGGGCAACGGGTTCGGTTTCGTATCGGCCCCGGTCACGGATGCGGAGCTACTCAAGCGTCTCGAGAAAATTCCGCGACATCTCGGCGGCTCGTACGAAACCGAAGTGAATCTCGCGGCGTTGCAATGGATGGAGCAACTCGCGTCAAGACTGACGCGAGGATATGTCCTGGCGGTCGATTACGGTTATCCGCGCGATAAATATTATTCGCCTGAGAGAAGCACCGGCACACTCCAGTGCTATTCAGACCACCGCGCCGTTCTTTCTCCGCTCATCAACATTGGCAACGTCGATGTCACTGCGCACGTGGATTGGACCAGCCTGGCCGAGCGGGCCGAAGCGCATGGTTTGTCTGTAGCGGGACTCACCGATCAACATCACCTCGTGACCGGAATCGCAACCGCGCTGGTGCCGGAACAGTTTGGCCCCACCGCCGAGGCGAAGACTCGTCGGGCCCTGCAAACGCTGCTTCATCCGGAATTTCTCGGCACGACCTTCCAGTTTCTCGCGCTGACCAAAGACGTCGCTCCCGGCGTTCCGTTGAGTGGATTCAAGTTTGCCCGGGATCCCCGCATTGCGCTCGGCCTTTGAGTGCGAACCGTTAGGTCGAAATGGCTGGACATCCTCCCGCTCCAACAGGTAGGAGTGCGGCAACTTGGCTCTCGTTTCGTCGCAGGAATTGCGATGCGACATAGCCCGAAATCCCCCGTCGGAGATATCGATTATGCTAAACAACCAAAAATCGGTCGCCTTTTACGGGGCTAAGTACCTTTCCATCGTCGCAATCGCGTTGTCGTTTCTATCGGCGCGAACGGCTTCTGCTGTGCCGACGACACTCGTTGCCGGGGACATTGCTTTCTCGGGCTATATCTCTACGAATACGCCGGATGAGTTTTCCTTTGTCCTGTTGAGAAACATCGGCTCGGGAACGGTAATCAATTTTACGGATAAGGGCTGGCTTAGCTCCAATGTCTTCTTCGGCATGGAGACGACGATTACGTGGACCGCCACTTCGGACCTAATCGCGGGCCAGGAGATCCGTATCGCAGGTACGACGGCTACCCTCGCGTCCGGACCCGGGACGCCCGGGACAGTTACGGGGACAGAACTGAGCTTAATTACTTCGGGCGACCAGATACTTGCTTACCAGGGTTTGGATACTTCTCCCACCTTCATCAGCGCGATCCATATGAATGTATATTCGGTCGCTGGTTCCCTCGATTGTGCTGATACCACCGCCGCGGTATGGGATCCAAACTGCGTTGACGGGAGCGGTGGCACCGGTGGAAATGGCAGTTTCAGTAAATTGCCCACGGGCATGATCACGGGCACAAACGCCATTTGGGTTGGGACACAGGGCGTTCAAACAAGTGAAGTTGATAGCGCCCGCTTTAACTGCGCTTCGGGGGCTGATATCACCACTGCGGCCGCTGCCCGGGTGGCACTAAACAATCCGGCCAATTGGATCAAGACGCCGAATGGCGCGCCCGGATTCACGTTGCCCACAGGCTGCGCCTATCTGACTGGGACGCCGGCAACCCCGACGCCGACACCTACGCCTACTCCCACCCCAACGCCCACGCCAACTCCTACACCATCCACGACGCCAACACCGACGCCATCCCCAACGCCTAATCCGACCACACTTGTTGCCGGGGACATCGCCTTTTCGGGCTATATCTCTGTGAATGCGCCGGATGAGTTTTCCTTTGTCCTGTTAAAAAACGTCGGCGTGGGAACGGCGATCAACTTTACGGATAATGGCTGGCTTGCCTCTGGTGTTTTCTTTGGAGGCGAAACAACGATTACGTGGACCGCTACTTCGGCCCTGGCCGCGGGAAAAGAGATACGAATCTCCGGCCTGACGGCTTCGCTTGCCATTGGAGTGGAATCGCCCGGAACCGTTACCGGCACACCTTTGAGCTTAATTACTTCCGGCGATCAGATCATTGCTTACCAGGGACCGGTCGGTTCTCCCGCCATGATTAGCGCGATCCATATGAAAGTATATTCGGTCGCTGGTTCCCTCGATTGTGCTGATACCACCGCAGCCGCATGGGATCCGAACTGCGCTGATGTTCCCCCTGCGGGCAATGGCACGACTGGAAATAGCAGTTGGAGTAAATTGCCTCCTGGCCTGACCACCGGGATCAATGCGATCTGGGTTGGGACACAGGGCGTTCAAGCAAGTGAATTTGATAACGCCCGCTTTATCTGTGGTTCAGCGGACATCAGCACTGTCGCCGCTGCGCGCATATCGTTAAATAATCCGGCCAATTGGCTCAAGTCGAATGGCTCGCCTGCCGGATTCACGCTGCCCACAGCTTGCACCTATTTAACTGGAGTCCCAGTCCCGACTCCGACCCCCACGCCAACCCCAACTCCCACTCCGACTCCTACACCAACGACGACTCCAACGCCGACGCCCACCCCAACGCCCAATCCGACCACACTCGTTGCCGGCGACATTGCCTTCTCGGGCTATATCTCGGGCCCTGCCGTTGATGAATTTTCCTTTGTCTTGTTGAAGAACGTCGGCGTGGGAACAGTTATCAATTTTACGGATAATGGCTGGCTTGCCTCTGGTGTTTTCTTTGCAGGGGAAACAACGATTACGTGGACCGCTACTTCGGCGCTGTCCGCGGGACAGGAGATACGAATCTCCGATCTGACGGCCTCGCTCGCGTCCGGACCGGGCACGCCCGGAACAGTTACTGGGACAGCCTTGCTCTTAATTACCTCCGGCGACCAAATTATTGCTTACCAGGGCCCGGTTGGTTCTCCCACCATGATCAGTGCGATCCACATGAATGTGTATTCGGTCGTTGGCTCGCTCGATTGTGCTGATACCACCGCCGCAGCATGGGATCCCAACTGCGCCGATGTTCCTCCTACCGGTACTGGCACGACTGGAAATGGCAGTTGGAGTAAATTGCCTCCAGGCCTGACCACTGGCGTAAATGCCATTTGGGTCGGGACACAGGGCGTTCAAGGAAGTGAATTTGATAACGCCCGGTTTACCTGCAATTCGGCTGACATCAGCACCGTCGCGGCTGCCCGAGCGGCGCTAAATAATCCGGCGAATTGGGTCAAGTCGGATGGCTCGCCCGCCGGGTTCACGTTGCCAACCGCATGCGCCTATCTGGTTCCGGCAACCCCAACCCCAACCCCAACCCCAACCCCAACCCCAACCCCAACCCCAACCCCAACCCCAACCCCAACCCCAACCCCAACCCCAACCCCAACCCCAACCCCAACCCCAACCCCAACCCCAACCCCAACCCCAACCCCAACCCCAACCCCAACCCCAACCCCAACCCCTACCGCTTCCCCCACTACGACACCTACGCCGGGAGCATGCGTGACCGTAGCGGGTTCGACCGGGGCGAATGGCTCCTATTCTTCGCTGAAGGGCGCTTTCGATGCGCTCAACGCCAATGGAACGCAGACCGGCAATAATATCACCGTCACTATCTCGTGTGATACGAACGAGGGTGCGACGGCCGCGGTGTTGAATCAGCCTTCGGTTGGTTCGTGGACATCCCTTACGATTAAGCCAACTGGCGGGATCCGGACCGTGACGGGCGCCGTGGCCACTGGCGGTCTGATCAGACTCAATGGCGCGGATAACGTGACCATTGATGGCTCAGTCTCCGGTGGCACCGATCGCAGCCTGACGATTACAAACACGAGTTCCGCAACGCTGACCGCGGCCATCCACATTAACAGCCTTGGGGTGGGCGCAGGAGCCACCAACAATACGGTCAAGAACACCAACCTCTCCTGCGGGGCGGATCAATCGACGAGCACAAGTGCGACGCTGGGTATATCGCACAGCGGTCTCTCCCTCGGAGTCGGCGGAGCTGACAACGACAACAACGCATTTATCAACAACGCAATTACCAAAGTAAATATTGGCATTTATTCATCGGGTGAAAGCGCCGCCAACCCAGTGCAGGGAACAATCATCGCCGATAACATAATTGGTCCAGCGGCCTTCGGACCCGACCAGATCGGACGCGGGGGTATCATCTTCAATCATGCAAACGGCGCGACGGTGACGGGTAATGAAGTTCGGTTTGTCGGGGTATTGGACGCGCAGTCTTCCAGCGGAGGCAGCTATGACAAATTCGGCATCTCCCACGCCGTCGACGGCTGGTCCAACACGTCCGGCAGTGATTTGGGGGTCTCCAACAGCTTAATCGCTCGCAACAAAGTTCACGACATTGTCGAGGAGAACACCTTCTCAGCGATCGGTATTTTCATGGCGGGAGGGAACGGCACGAATGATACGCTAAATTCTACCGTCAATAACTTCGTTTGGAATGTCCGCGCTAACGGTACCTCGGGTGATAACAGCGTTAGCATCGGAATCGCATCAGGAAGGGGCGACACGGTGGCGTTTAATAGCATTTATGCCGCGGGCGATCTCGACCCGGGTGCTTCCGCGAGCGCTAGCACTTCGTCGTTCGGCATTCAGATTACGGTGACGACGGTCGTGAACCTGATCCTGAGGAACAACATTGTGTTCACGGATATGACGTCCAACACGGCGACGTTGAAACATGGCTCGATCAAGATTCCGGACTTCTTTGCCTGGGGCACCGGTGGCTCCAACAACAACGACCTGTACGTTCCGGCTGCCAATCCGCAGGCAATTGTCGGCCAGGTTGGAACCCTTCCAGGTTCGCCTACCCTGGCGATTTGGCAAAACGCCTCTGGCCAGGATGCAGCCTCGATCTCAGCCGATCCGCTCTTCATCAGCGCGAGCGATCTGCATTTACAAGTGGGCAGCCCAGCGGTCAACGCGGGCGTTACCATGGCTGGGATCACCGTCGACATTGACGGCCATCCGCGCGATGCCACGCCTGATATCGGCGCGGACGAGATCATTGGCGGCGGCACTCCAACGCCGACACCTACGCCGGCAACACCGACTCCAACCCCGTCGCCCTCACCAACTGTGACGCCGACAGCAAGCCCAACCGTCACGCCTACGGCAACGCCAACAGCAACAGTGAGCCCGACGATTCCTCCGTCGCCCAGCCCTACCCCAAGCTGCGCGCCTCAATATCAGATCTTTGATATCGGCGTGATCCAAGTGACCGATACGGCATCGCAGGGCTTTGGAGTTTCGACCAACGGCATGGCTGTTGGACGCTCCGTCAGGACGAGCGCAAGCCAGGCATTTACCTGGACGCAAGGCGGCGGTCTCGTCGGCTTGCCGCTGTTGAGCGGGAGGACCTTTGCCGTTTCTAATGCCGCAAACAACGGCGGCACCGTTGTCGGCACGGCCGCGAACTCGTTGTTCGGCACGGCGCGGCTTCCAGTCGTGTGGCAAGGCGGTGTTGCCTCACAACTGCCTTTGCCCGCCGGCGAGACGCTTGGCGATGCCAATGACGTGAATGCGGCGAACATTGCCGTTGGCTCGGTAAACAGCGGCAGCACCCAACGCGGGGCGATTTACAACATCGGCACCAACACCGGGACTGTCATTTCGCAGACCACGGCCAATGGCAGCTTCTTTACCACGGCGTTTGGCATTAACGATTCGGGCCGGATCGTCGGCATCGGTATCGATCCGAACAATGCGGCGGTCAACGTAGGAATGGTCTATGACATTGGCGCCGGCTCCGCGACTACTGTCGGTGCGTTGCCCGGTGCGAATGGAGCGATCGCCTTTGGCATCGGCAACAGTGGTTTTGTTACCGGTTCGAGCATGCTGAATCAAGGCTCGGGCCTGCCGTTTAGGTGGTCCCAAGGGGGCGGAATCGTAGCAATTCCGCTGCCGGCAGGAACAACCCAGGGCTCGGGCCGTGCCGTCAATTCGGCTGGAGCAGTTGTCGGGACCGCTTCCAGCGCGTTCGCCATTCCGTTCCTGTGGGACGGCACGACAACCAGTCGGCTGCAGGATCTGATCCCTGCCGGTTCAGGCTGGGATCTCGCGACGAATACCTCGTCGTCCGCAATGGGGATCAGCGACAACGGCGTTATCGTAGGGACCGGTGTGTTCAACGGTGCCGTCCATGCCTTTGCCATAGTTCCGGTAGGAGGGTGCCCAACGCCAACACCGACAGCGACTCCAACGCCGACTCCCACAGCTACCATAACACCAACGGCCACACCGACAGCGACAGTCACGCCCAGTGCCACACCGACAGCCACGGTTACGCCCAGTGCCACACCGAGCGCGACACCGACAGCGACTGCCACACTGACTCCAACGCCAAGTGTCACTCCGTTGACGCCAACTCCAACGCCGACAGTGACTCCAGCGACCCCGACACCTACGGCGACGATTACACCTTCAGCCACACCGACGATAGCGCCTACGGCAACGCCCTCGCCAACACCACTGGTGGCGCAGGCGATCAACCTCTCGACGCGGTTGAGAGTTCAGGTCGCTGAAAGAGTTGGCATCGGTGGCTTCATCATCAGCGGCAGCGCTCCAAAGAAAGTGCTGCTGCGCGCCATTGGACCTTCCTTGACCCACTTTGGTGTGTCCGACGTGCTGCTGGATCCGGTGCTCGAGCTGCATGGACCGGGCGCGTTTGCCACGATCATCAACGACAACTGGAGAGACACCCAGGAGGACGACATTCAGGCCACCGGCATCCCGCCAACGGACAACTTGGAATCAGCCATCCTGGCGACGCTGAATCCCGGGGCCTATACGGGAATCATCAAAGGCAAAAATAGCACCTCAGGAGTTGGCTTGATCGAAGTGTACGACCTGAATCAGGGAGCGGCCTCGAAACTAGCTAACCTGAGCACGCGCGCGTTTGTCAGCACGGGCGGGGACATCGTAATCGCGGGCTTCCTCCTGAGCGACAGCGGGGCGAGCGACCGAGTCATATTACGCGGGATTGGGCCGAGTCTGGCTCCAGCCTTCTTCCCGACGAGCGCGGTGTTGGCCAATCCGACGTTGGAGTTGCGCGATGCGAATGGATCGCTCCTGATCGCGAACAACGACTGGCAGGATAACCTAGCGCAAGCGGCCGAACTGACGGCGGCTGGACTAGCGCCGAGCAACGCTTTGGAATCCGGGATAGCGGCGACGCTGCCGCCTGGGCTATACACGGCGCTCCTGGCAGGATTGAACAACGGCACCGGCATCGGCCTGGTCGAAGTTTACGATCGCGGACCGTAGCCGCGGCGGGGCCGCGGAAATTCGAAATGTGAAGCACGAAATTCGAAACTGCTCACGTTTGAGCATTTTCACTTTTCGGTAATTCGAATTTGTTTCGGATTTCGATATTCGCATTTCCTGATGTTCCAGTTCAAGAAATTGGTGTGCGCCGTATCGTGCAAGAAACCACGCAGGTTACAAATAGGCGTCATCCTCAAAATCAACCTCGACACGTTTCCGCGTTTTCTCTAAAAACCCCTGCTGGAAGGTCCCCGAATTGCTGTCCATCCCACGCCTATGAGATCTCATCCCACTCCAAGAGTACCTACGTACCGCCATTTCGTTTGTCCGCAACGCCGTCCTCGTCCTGGCGTTGCTCATGGCAAGTGCGCAACTTGCGTCCGCGGTGCCTTCGACGCTTAGGGCCGGCGATGTCGCGATCGTTTCGTACGAGACGGACGTAACCCTGTTGGCAGGCGGGAGCCCGGACTCTCTGCGCTTCGTTGCATTAAAACCGCTAGGATCGGGAACGGTCATCTTTTTTAGCGACAGGAACTGGACGGGTACCGCATTTGCCGCTCCTTCCGCGGGCGAAGGCACGTTCACGTTCACGGCGGCCAGCGACCTCGCGGTCGGGACGGTGACCACCGTATCGAGCGGCCAGTTGACGGCTGGCGGCATCACGCTCTCCAATACCGGCGAGACGATCTATGCATATCAGGGGACGGATGCGAATACGCCCACCAGATTTCTCTTCGCAATCGATGTTGCGGATGGGAATAATACGTTTCCCGCCGCGGCCCTTAACGGGACTGGGCTTGTTGCGGGGACAAATGCGGTTGCTTTCGGACTCCAGAATGCGGTTTTCACCGGCTCTCAGACCGGCATTGCCCAGACCCAGATCCTGGCGATCAGCAATAACACTAGCTGGTACGGCCTCAACCTCGACGACAATCCCGGGACGCCGAATTTCACCGAGGTGATCGACACGGTGGTGCAGACACCGTTTTTCGACCCTAGTGACGCTGTGATCGTCTCCGGCTGGGCTGGCGGCGGCCAATCGCTCGGCCTGCTGAGAATTGGCGAAGAGAATAATGCCGGCACCGCCGCTAATGCCGCTCGATTGTTCCGCGACACGGCGCTGCTCCGTCGCCCCCAAGAGGTGAAATTCGATTTCGACGACGGCTTTTATTTCATACTCGATACGAACGGCAATGACCAGAATGGCATTATCCGCGGCAATATCGCCGATCTGGTAAGCGGTACTAACACTCCCTCGTGGACCCGCATCGTCGAGAACCCCCAACTTCGGGGAAATAATCACCGGCATCGAGATCGATAAGGTCAACAACAAGATCTATTGGTGGGATGGCACTGCCCTCGATGCCCAGCCCGGCGTCCCGCAGGGTTTCAGGCTTCGCCGGGCCAATTACGATGGCACCGGTGTCACCCTTGTCGCGAATTACACCATAAACGATTTCGGTGGGCTGGGGCTCTTCGCCGGGATGGGCGATTGGAGCCTCGACCTTCCACGCGGCTTCGCGTATGCGGCAAGCTCATGGGGGATGGTCGACGGCAATGGGAATGCCACCGTCGATGGAAACCATATCATCCGTATCAATCTAGCCACGGGAGCTATTAATACGCTTATATTGGATCTGGCGGATCCTCGGAGCGAGAATGGCCAAGGCGGTTACAAGCCTGGCCGCCTGATTGGGACCGAGGGTCAGATCATCGGGCTCGATGTCGATAAGAATACTGGCATCATCTATTTCTTTACCCAGCCGATCACCGCGAACAACAGCGGCGGCCTCTTCAGTTACAACCCGGCTACCGACGACCTCCAGGAGCTGTGGAACCAGCCGACGCCCGCGACCTACAACACGCTGAAGCCCTTCCCGACGTCGAACTTCACCAACATCGAGGTGGACGAGATCGGAAACCGGTTCTTCGTCACCACGAATCCGTCGACCGACCATGAAAATGACGGCAACGCGACTAACGAGCATGACGCTTCGATCCACATGTTCCCGATCGGTGTCGCTATTCCGGTTGAACCCAATTCGCGTTTCGCGCGCGAGTACGAGCCTACTGCGTTGGGAGCGCCGCAAGGCATGGACATCGACTATGATCCCAATCTCGCGGTGACGACGTCCAATGCGACCTATACCGAATCCACGAACGGTCCCGGCTCGCCCGCGGGCACGCCGATCACGCCGTTCACCAACGCCACGATCACCGATCCCGATCAGACGATGATCTACGGCGCGACTGTGGCGATAACCAACGGCTTGTTTGCTGGGGACACCCTGAGCGGGACGGGACTCTCCGTGAGCTACAACAGCACGACGGGCGTCCTCAGCTTTAGCGGATTGGCGACCTTAGCCGCCTATCAAACCGCGCTGAACTCGGTCCGCTTTACGAATGCCGGCGATAATCCGACCAATTACGGCAACAATCAAACCCGAACACTTTCCATCACGGTCTTTGACGGATTGACGCACTCTGACGTTTCGACAGTCAACATCAATGTCGTAGGCATAAATGACGCACCGGTCAACGTCGTCCCAGCGGCCCAGACTGTGAATGAGGATACTAATCTCTCGATCACCGGACTCTCGACAAGCGATATCGATGCCGATCCGGCAGGCCAGCAGCTGACGACCACACTCTCTGTTGCCAACGGAACCCTGACGGTCTTACCCGCTGGTGGAGCTGCGGTTCCGGGTTCGGGCACGGCAACGGTCACGCTGACGGGTTTTGCGAGCCAGATAAATACGACCCTGTCGGCACCGGCCAATATCGTTTATCGGGGAACGCAGGACTACTTCGGTCCGGACACGCTGACATTCAAAACGAACGATCAAGGGCATACTGGAACCGATCCGGGTTTGACGGGTACCGCCACGACTGAGGAAGACAGCGATCCAATAGGCATTACCGTCAACCCGGTTAACGACGCGCCGACGCTCAACACGATTTCCAATCCGGCCGCGATTCTCGAGGATGCGGGCCTTCAGACCGTCAACCTGAGCGGAATTTCAGAGGGTCCGGTCAACGAGAGCAGCCAAACCCTGACTGTCGTCGCGACGTCGAACACCCCCGGGCTGATTCCCAATCCGACCGTCAGCTTCAACGAAGGTGACAGTACCCGGATCGTTAAGCTACACGCCGGTCGCCAATGCCAACGGCTCCGCCCTTATCACCGTTACGATCACCGACAGTGGCGGCACGGCGAGTGGCGGCGTAAATAACATCGTTCGCACCTTTACCGTCAACGTCACAGCCGTGAACGATCCGCCGTCGTTTACGATTGCCGGCAACCCGGCGGCAGCGAACGAGGATGCGGGCGCGCAGACAGTCAGCGGCTTTGCCACCGGCATTTCACAAGGCCCGGGTGGAGAGACGGGGCAGACCCCGTTGACCTTCAACGTGAGTGTTACCGGCACGACCGGCAACCTGGCGTTCACCAGCGCCCCGGCCATCAATTCGACGACCGGCAATTTGACCTACACCACTTCGCCAAACACCAACGGCACGGCGAACATTAGCGTGACCTTGAGTGATAGCGGCAGCAACGTGCCGCCTAACGCGAACACCAGTGCCGCGCAAACCTTTACCATCACAGTCAATGCGGTGAACGACGCGCCGACTTTCACGCTGGCGGGTAATCCGGCCGCGGTGAACGAGGATGCGGGAGCGCAGACCGTCAACACCTTTGCCAGCAACTTTCAGCCTGGCCCTGCCACGGCCACCGATGAAACGATTCAGACTTTGGTCGGCTACACCGTGACGCAAACCGGCGGCACCCTGACGTTCAGTGCAGCACCGGCGATTGATACGGCCGGCGCGCTTACTTACACGTCGGCAGCTAACGCGAACGGCACCGCAACTTTTAACGCCGTCGCCACGGACAGTGGAAGCGGCACTGCGCCCAACGTGAACCAGAGCGCGCCCATATCATTCACGATCACGGTTAATGCTGTGAACGATGAGCCGACACTCAACGCCATCCCCGATCCGGCCCCGATCCCGCAGAGTTCCGGGCTGCAAACGGTCAATCTCTCGGGTATCACCGTGGGGCCGGCGAATGAGGTTGGGCAAACGCTCGCCGTGACAGCGGTGTCGAACAACATTGGACTGATTCCGAACCCGACCGTGACCTACACCAGTCCTAACGCCACGGGATTGTTGAGCTACACGCCTGTGGCGGGCCAGTCCGGCTCGGCCCAGATTACGGTCACCGTCATGGACAATGGCCTTACCGCCAACGGCGGGGACGACACCTTCACCCGGCAGTTCACGGTGGTGGTGATCGCGCCAACGCCCACTCCAACTCCGACGCCAACACCGACACCGACACCGACACCGACCCCAACGCCGACACCGGCGACTCCGACACCTACACCCACGATAACGCCGACCCCAACGCCAACTCCGGCCACCCCAACACCAACTCCGACGCTGACCCCGACACCCACTCCAACAGTAACCCCAACGGCGACGCCAACGCCAACGGCCACACCTACGCCTACTCTGACACCAACACCTACGCCTACTCCGTCAGTGACACCAACTCCAACGGTGACTCCTTCGGCAACACCGACCGCTACGGTCACGCCGACTGCCACTCCAACCCCAACGCCTACACCGGGCTGCACGACTGCCTGGGCAGAACAAACTTCCGGAACTACAAATCAGCTTTCAACGGTATCGGCTGTATCTGGTCAGATTGCCTGGGCAGCGGGTGTCGGACCAACAGTTAGAAGGACCATAGATGGAGGAGCAAACTGGACAAATGCAACCGGAACAGGGATTACCGGTGACGTTTTTAATATCTATGCAGTGGATGGTAATACTGCATTTTGTACGACTTCTCCTGCTGCTACATTTATTTACAAAACAATAAACGGTGGAACTACATGGACACAAGTATTTACCCAAGCAGGTGGATTTATTAACGCGATTCAAATGATCTCCGCAACAGAAGGATACGCTGAAGGAGATCCTGTTGGTGGTACATGGACAATATTAAAAACTATAGATGGTGGAAATACATGGGCAAGAATGGCAACAGAACCAGCTCAGGTTGCAACAGAAGCCGGGTGGAATAATTCATTCTTGATCATAGGAACGGATATATGGTTCGGAACAAGTAATACAAGAGTTTACCATTCACCTAATTTAGGAGCTACATGGTCATCTGCTGCTACAACTGGAGTGCTTAATACTTTTGCACTTCATTTCAATGGCACCGGTGTTTCAGGATTAGGATTAGCAGGTGGTGCTGCAATGGTTAAATCAATAGACGGGGGAACATCTTATACAGCAACCGGCGCACCGGGAACTACCGGAAACATAGATGGGCTTGAAGGAAATGGAACTGATTGGTGGGCTCTAAGAAGTGATGCAAATGTTTATAAATCTACAAATCAAGGTGCTACTGCCTGGACAATTGTTCATACACAAGCTGGTGCCCTATTCCAGGATATTGATTTTGTCATAGAAGGTGGTTGTCCAGTTGGCTGGGTTGTTGGTAACGGAGGTAATATTGCAAAAATGGCGCCAGCTCTGGCGACACCGACACCAACACCGACTGTAACGCCGACGCCGGCAGTAACACCGACACCTACAGTGACGCCTTCGGCCACACCGACCGCTACGGTCACGCCAAGTGCTACACCCACAGCTACGGTCACACCGACTGCCACTGCCACACCGACCGCTTCACCAACACCAACACCGACACCTACCCCAACTGTAACGCCTACTGCGACACCAACGCCGACAGCTACGGTCACACCGACGGCGTCACCGACGCCAAGCTGCACAACCACTTGGGCGGTCGGTGGCAATTTTCCAAGTAACGTGGTTCGTTCGACTGGCGTCTACTTCTCAACCAACGCGCGCTTCTATTCCATGGGTGGCCGCGTCACGGACCTGGCCGGCAGCGACTTGACCACCGCGTTCGAGTATAACCCGGGGACCAACACCTGGGCGGCCAAGGTTGCCACCTACCCCGACAACCAGGTGAACAACATGGCTTGCGGTGCGCTCACGGTCAGCGGGACCCAGCAGATCTACTGCGTAGGCGGTTCGGCCGCGGCGGCCACCACCGCCACGGCGCGTGTCTTCAGTTACAATCCCGTGACCGATACCTTCACGACTCTGGCGGCAGGTGACAACTGGCCGGGCAACGCTGTAGGAACCAATCTGCCAGGCGGCTTCACCGTTTTCCAAAACAAGCTCTACATCCTGGGTGGCTTCACCATTGGCGGCGCCGGACTCAACACCATCTACCAGTTCGATCCGACCCTTGGGGTTGGCTCCAAGTGGGTGCTCAAGAGCGCGGTCCTGCCCGTGGCGATGGCTTATCTCCCCACGACTACTATCGGCAGTCTCATCTTTACCGGAGGCGGCGCGACCGTCGCTGCCGGTGTCCTGACCGATAGCACCAACTCGTTTGTCTACAACCCGGTGGGTGACTCGATCAGTCCCATCGTCAACATCCCGAGAGCGACCGGCGAGACGCGCGCGGTCAACTTGGACGGGAAGATGTGGGTTCTGGGCGGCGGCCGCACCGCTCCTAATCCGTCGAACGAGGTGGATATTTACGACCCAGTTGCAGGTACCTGGAGCATAGGGCTGCCGTTTGTTACCCCACGGCGGAACTTCGCCGCCGATACCCAAGGAACTCGAATCTGGATCGCGGGAGGTTATACCGGAGCCGCTCCGGGAACACCGGTCAACTCGACGGAGGTCTTTCTCACCACGGGGACGTGCCCAACGCCTACCCCGAGCGCGACTGTAACTCCGTCGACGCCGACACCGACAGTGACTCCGGCAACTCCGACACCTACGCCTACTTCGACAGTTACTCCGTCGACGCCGACCCCAACCGTAACGCCGGCGACGCCAACGCCGAGTGCGACACCTTCTGCCACACCATCAGCGACACCGACGATAGCGCCTACGGCCACACCATCCGCGACACCTTCCGCCACGCCAACGATCGCACCTTCGGCGACTCCGAGTGCGACGGCCTCGCCGTCGGCCACTCCGCTGTTGACCCAGGCGATCAATCTCTCGACACGGATGCGCGTTCAGGTCGCGGAAAAGGTTGGCATCGGCGGATTCATCATCAGCGGCAGCGCTCCCAAGAAGGTGTTGCTGCGCGCCATTGGACCTTCCTTGACCCACTTCGGTGTGCCCGACGTGCTGGCTGATCCGGTGCTCGAGCTGCACGGACCGGGCGCGTTTGCCACGATCATCAACGACAACTGGAGAGACACCCAGGAGGACGACATTCAGGCTACTGGTATCCCGCCAACGGACAACTTGGAATCAGCCATCCTGGCGACGCTGAATCCCGGGGCCTATACGGGAGTCATCAAAGGCAAGAGCAACACCTCGGGTGTTGGCTTGATTGAGGTTTACGATCTGAACCAGGGAGCGGCCTCAAAACTGGCCAACCTGAGTACGCGCGCGTTTGTCAGCACGGGGGCCGACATTGTGATCGCGGGCTTCCTCCTGAGCGACAACGGAGGGAGCGATAGAGTCGTGTTGAGGGGGATTGGGCCGAGTCTGGCTCCGGCCTTCTTCCCGACGAGCGCGGTTCTAGCCAATCCGACGTTGGAGTTGCGCGATGCGAATGGATCGCTCCTGATTGCGAACAACGACTGGCAGGATAATCCGGTCCAAGCGGCCGAACTGACGACGGCTGGATTGGCGCCGAGCAACGCGCTCGAGGCCGGGATAGCTGCAACGCTGCCGCCTGGGCTATACACTGCGCTCCTGGCAGGATTGAACAACGGCGCCGGGATCGGCCTGGTCGAAGTTTACGATCGCGGACCGTAGGGGCGAGCCCGACGCTCGGAAATCCGAATATCGAAGCTCGAAACAATCACTGAATATCTAAACGAGGAGGAAAATTCGAAACCACTCCCGTTTGGATCATTCCTCCATTTGGTGATTCGAGCTCGTTTCAGATTTCGATATTCGGATTTCGAGTTTGGGTCTTGTCTCATTCATGCCATCTGTCGCGATGTAGCCTCGGCGTAGGCGAATCCGCGTCGACAGAACAGACAGCAGGCTTGGGTTAACTCGAAATGTATTATGTAGGTGCCGTATTTAGTCTGGTCATTTCTCGGAGGGCACGGCAAGATGCACACCGGGAGTTGGAAGAATAGAACCATGCGAAGAAAGCTGTGCAGTTATTTGGTGTTTCCGCTGCTTTTTCTTCTGGGTAGCTCGGGAGATTCCGCAGCAACCGCGGGAAAAAATCGAGACGGAGAGACCGGAGCACTCGAGACGATGATCGTCACGAACGGACACGTCGTGATGGATCTTGAATTGAACCGACTGAATGGCACTGACGCCGGCGTAAACGACGCGAAGCGGGACAAGTTGGAGTTCCAGATCGGACCGAGTTCTTTTTTCACGGTCTTTGTTTTCAACGATGTTTTCCGCGACGGTCCGGAGACCGGGACGATGGAACTCATCCCGCAAAATATCGCTGCTCTCCCGGCGTTATTGGAGGCGTCGTTAGGCCACCTCGTCCTTGAAAAGCTGCCTCGCGAGTCATCGTTTGATCTCGCGGTTCGAGACGGCAGGACGGGTTTTGTTTTCTTCAACATTGCCGGAAACCTCTACGAGTACGAGCGAGCGGCGCAGCGGCTGACCATCAAGGAAGGAAGGCTGCTGATCTCCGAAGAGTTCGCCCAGAGCCTTGGACGAAGCGCGGAAGCCGGGTCGGTGGCCGGGGGCGTTTCCCTTGTCGCGAGCGTATCCGTGATCGGGTCCACCACGTTTGGGGATGGCGAGCCGCAATCGTTCGTGCTTCCTCCCGCTCCGCGTCGCGGAACGTCCGAGGTTCCGAACTCTGCCCCGGGACCAGATGTCATCGTCGGAGATGTGTTCTCCCTCCAACAATTTGGGAGCAGCGCGACCCAGGTAGGCGTCGCGGTGGGAACGACCTCCTGCAATAACGGAAGCGTTCCGATAAATTGGTTTGCGATGCCGAACACCGATCACCCGGTCATTCCCCAGAACCTGTATCGAATGAGCGGTGGAACGGTCGAAACGGACCGGTTTGAGCAAATTGGTCAGTCGTGGCTGAAGCATGCCACCAGTATCTTGGCAGCGAACGAATGCGGCTTCGGCTGTACCCTATCAGGGTCTGGTCTGGGCGTGGGATGCTCCGACGCCTACGGCTCGCAAGCGAACGCGAGCCAGAGCGGGCTCGGTTCCCGCGCTTGGGTGAACCCTTTCAGCGGAGTCTTTCCCTCAACGGCAAAAGATCACACGGGGCATAACGACTCCGGCTCCGCCCCGACGCACCGTATGCTGGTCAACATGAGCGACCTGAACACCACTTTCCGGGCGCGACCTATTATGCCGAAGCTCAATACGTCACCCCGCATGAGTACGCCTGGTGCCAGACACACCCGGGCGAGTGCAACATGTATAACAACGTCTCTTATCGCCAATTCGCCGTCACCGGCGAGACCAGTTTCACGTTTAAAACCCTTGGGCCCACGGTGCGATGACCCCGCCATCAATGCGTGGACCGGTGCAACTATTCGCCCAATCGAACCCGCCCCGGGAGTCGATGGGCGCGCGTTTATTGCCTGGAAAGTAACGGGCCCCGTGGCCGGCATTTGGCATTATGAATACGCGATCAACAATCAGAATCTGGATCGCGCGATCCAGTCTTTCAGTGTGCCGCTTGGATGCGGGATCACCCTGACCAATGTGGGATTTCACGCTCCGCCTAAGCATCCTGGAATTGCCAATGACGGAACTCAAGGAAACGCGGGCTACAGCAACGCGGCCTGGATGCCGAATCAAACCGCGGACGCCATGACCTGGAGCACGGAGACCTTTGCGCAGAACCAAAACGCAAACGCCATTCGCTGGGGGACTTTGTATAACTTTCGTTTTGATTCCGACCGGCCGCCGATGTTTACGAATGCGACGATCGGCTACTTCAAGAATGGAGCGCCCAGTAACGTGGTGATTCAGGCTCCGAATGCATGTAATGCGACCCCGACGCCAATCCCAGGCGTGACGGTGACGCCAGCACCGACCGCGACGCCGACACCACCACCAACCGCGACGCCCACCCCGAGCACGTCCCCGACGCCGGCGGCGTCGCCAAGCCCCACGCCGACCCCAGGTGCATGCGGCACGGGTAGCCCCCTCTCAAACACGACAACGATTACAATCCCTGATGTGGGCGCGGCCGCGCCCTATCCTTCGAGCATATTCGTCTTCCCCACGAGCTTCGCCACGAAGGTAACGGTTAAGCTAAACAACTTCAGCCATTCCTCTCCGGCAGACGTCGATGTGCTTCTGGTGGGCCCGGGCGGACAGAACGCCATCATTATGTCGGATGTAGGCGGCAGCAACGCAGTCACGGGAGTAACCCTCACGCTGGACGATGATGCGGCCAATAGCTTGCCGGGAACTCAGCTGACTTCCGGGACATTCAAGCCAACTAATCATCGGAGCGGGAGACACCTGGCCTGGCCTGCGCCAGCGCCTTCCGGCGGCTCGGCGCTCTCGGTCTTTAATTGGACCTTAGTCGGCGGAACGTGGTCGCTTTATGTAGTGGACGACACCGGCGCTAATGTGGGCAGCATTGCCGGAGGATGGTCGTTGACCCTCACCACGACCAACGGCTGCTTGTCCGTCACCAACCCCGACCGTAACCCCAGGGGTAACACCGTCACCGACCGCTACGATCTCGCCGACGCCGACGCCGAGCCCAACGGCCACGATCTCGCCACCGCCGGCGAGCCCGACTCCAACTCCAACAGTAACGCCGCCGGCCACACCGACGGTTACTCCAATAGCGACACCAACGCCGAAGTCCAGCGCCGGGCGCAGCCCAACAATCTATCCACGCGGATGCGCGTTCAGACTGGTGATAACGTCGGCATTGGCGGGTTTATCATCACCGGCACGGCGCCTAAGCATGTGCTCCTCCGGGCCATCGGACCTTCGCTGACTCAATCCGGAGTCCCCAACGCGCTGGCTGACCCAGTTCTGGAGCTACACGGCCGGACTTTCCCACGATCACGAACGATAACTGGAGAGACGATCCCGCGCAGGCAGCCGCCATCCTGGCCACCGGCATTACGCCGACCAATAATCTCGAATCAGCGATTGATGCGACGTTAAATCCGGGAGCGTACACCGCAGTGGTGCGAGGTAAGAACAACACCTCGGGGGTGGGGTTGGTTGAAATCTACGACCTCAGCCCGGCGGTAGCGGCGAAGCTGGCCAATATCAGCACGCGGGCTCTTGTTGGCACCGGTGACAACATCGTCATCGCGGGCTTTACCCTGGGCGGAAACAATGGCGGAAGACCAGATCGTGATGCGTGGTCTCGGCCCGAGCCTGGCGGCGACGGGAATATCGAATGTCGCTGGCCGATCCGACGCTGGAGCTACGCGACGGCAATGGAGCGCTGCTAGATGGCGAATAACGACTGGCAGGATAATCCTGCGCAAGTGGCGGAGCTGATCAGTGCGGGACTTCCGCCGTCCAACCCGTCGGAGTCGGCCATCGCGGCAACGCTGCCGCCGGGTGCTTACACGGCTTTGCTCGCGGGCGTGAACAATGGCGCGGGCATTGGCCTGGTTGAAGTCTACGACCGCGGGCCGTAGCTGGGAATTTCGGATTGCGGAAACCGGAAAAGCAAAGTTGTTCGTCCCTCGTTCCCGAAGCCTGCGCGCCGTGGTTGGGTTGTACTTGAAACCGCATCTATCTCCGCAGTTGGATCGCTGACGTAACAGTTCTGTTACGCTTTTCGCAGCGTCATCCAGAAAAGAAGCTGAAACGATTCTACTGTATCGGAGGTTGATCAGTGAAGGCGCACGATGAAGACATGGCGCCAGAGCGTTTCCAATCGCTCCACAATAGTTGAGGATCCTGCGAGCAGAAAAAAGATGCGTGTCTTGATAATCGAAGACGAGACTCAGCTCGCCCAGCACATTACCAAAGCGCTGAAGCGACATAATCATGAGCCGAGCGCATGCTTCGACGGAGCGGAAGGTTTGCAGGCCGCGCTCCGGGAACCGCCCGACCTGATTGTGCTGGACCTGAATCTTCCCAGCCTGGACGGCTTCTCCGTGCTTGCCAAACTCCGGGAGGCGCAATGCCCTGCTCGAGTGCTCATCCTGACGGCGCGTGGCCAGGTGGGAGATCGCGTGAAAGGTTTGAAGGCGGGCGCCGATGACTATTTGTCGAAGCCCTTTTCGATGGACGAACTAGTCGCTCGCGTTGAAGCCATCGGACGGCGCGGGGCTACTCCAACGGCCGCCGACCTCCTTAAGGTGGCAGACTTGCAGATGGATGTTCAGCACCGGCACGTGACCCGGGCCGGGAAGAACATCGCGCTTTCGCCGCGCGAGTTCGATGTCCTTCAGGTGCTCATGCAGGAGCCCGGCCGCATTTTTTCCCGCACGGAACTCTGCGAGCGAATCTGGCATCGCGATCACGAGTATGACACGCGCACGGTGGAGATTTTCATCACTCGCTTACGCAAAAAGGTGGATGCCGGGCCCGTCCCTCCGCTTATCCACACCCTGCGCTTTGCCGGCTACACCATTCGTCCGGTCCCTTGAATACGGTAGCAGACGTGATTGGCGGCGGTTGCTCGGAGCCCTCGACCTCCCTCCGGCAAATCGTTAGCCTGCGTCGGATGAGGCTCCGCTGTTCGCTCGCCCTCGCCGCCCTGATTACATTGGCTCCGGAATCCGCCTTCAGCCAGGGGACGATCGAGGGCCGGGTGGAATTGCCGAAGACATCCGCTGCGCCGGTGATGATCAAGCGCTACGAAATCGTGACGAAAGGCGGTGTTCTAACGACGAAGCCGCCGCTCGCGGTGGTCTATCTCGAGGGCTCATTTCCAAAACGAAACTCCACCGTGGAGACGAAAATGGTCCAGAAGGACCTGAGTTTTGTGCCGGCGCTCCTGCCCGTGCAAACCGGAACCAGAGTCGCCTTCCCGAACCTCGATGACACTTATCACAATATCTTTTCCTTCTCGCCCGCGAAGCGTTTCGATCTCGGACGTTACCGGCCGGACGAAAGGCCGATTCCATCCGTCCTCTTTGATGTGCCGGGGCTCGTCACCGTTCGTTGCGACATTCACGAGCACATGCGCGCGCTCATCCTCGTCCTCGATACGCCCCACTTTGTCCTAAGCGATGCCGAAGGCCGATTCCGGTTGAGCGGCGTTCCGTCCGGCCGTTACACGCTCAAGGCCTGGTTGAGTAGTAAGACAACTTTGGAGCGCTCGGTTGAGGTGGCGGGTGGATCCAGTCTCCGCGTGAACTTCCCGTGAGCGCGAAACGCGAGCCGAACCGAGCTGGTCTTCTTAGTTTTCGGATCAAATTGCTCGTCGCGATGATGCTGATGGTCTCAGCCATCACGGCTCTGGGCCTTTATCTGGCGCAACGGCAACTGGCGGCAAACGCAGAGCAGGAGCTGGAACGAGAATTTCAGGCCGAACTAGCCTCGCTGCACAATGTGCAGGAAATGCATCAGGCAGCGCTCGAGAAACGCTGCCGCCTGCTCGCGCAAAAGCCGCGCATCCACGCCGCGCTCGAAGACAACGCGCTCGATCTCTTGTATCCCAATGCCAAGGACGAGCTCCGCGACCTGATGGAGTGGAAACGGGAAGACTCCGGCGAGCCAGGCATGCCTACGCTTCACGCGACCTTCTATCGTTTCCTGGATAGGGACGGGGCCGTGATCACTCCGCCGAACCCTCAGGACTTGGGTGAACTCAATCCAAGAGAAGAATTCCAACTCAACCTCAAGGCCGTGCCGCGAGAGCAGCAGATCGGATACCTGTTGCGGGCGGTGAATGATGGCGTTGCGCCAATCGACGAAGTGATCGCGATGCCAATCATTTCCAGCGAAACCGCCGAGCCGATTGCGGCGATCGTCGTCGGAGTCAAAGCCGTTGAGCTCGGGCCGCCATCGCCTGGCGGCGAACATCAAAAGCGGCATTTGGCTGAACGGCCGCCTCCATTTGTCTTCCCCGGCGGATTTTTCGCAAGCGGCGCTTCTGGATCAGGAGCTGACCCGGGCGATAGCCCTGGACCGGAATGAGAAGAGTTTCCGCGTCGCCGTGAATGGCGTGCCGAATCTTCTTTCTTACAAATGGCTCAATCCGAATTCGCTCTTCCCGCCCGCCTACGAAGTTTGCATTTATCCTCTGAACGACTTGATCGCCCGGCAGCGTGAACTGCGCTGGCAGATCATTGGTGCGGGGACGCTTCTCCTGCTGGCCGCATTTGCGGTCAGCCACTTCGCCTCCGCCCGGTTGTCGGTTCCCGTGACGCAACTTGCGCGCGACTCGGCGGAAGATCGGGCCGAGCGGGAGCGGGCCGAAGCGGCGCTCGAAAAAACGAGCAAGGAGCTGCAAAGGTCCGCCCGCTTTTCCGCTAACACCTCCCATCAGCTCAAGACACCCGTGACTGTCCTGCGCGCCGGGCTCGAGGAGCTGCGCGAGCATGAGAACCTGACCCCCGAGGGCCGCGAAGAAATCGCGGCGCTTATTCATCAGACGTTTCGCATCACCAGCATCATCGAAGATTTGCTGCTCCTTTCCCAGATGGACGCTGGCCGGCTCCAAATCGCCTTCACCTCCGTCGATCTCTCGCATCTTCTCGAAGCGCAAATGGATGATCTGAGCGCGCTGCCGGACGTCGCGGATGTCGAAGTCGAAAACGATTGTGGCGACATTCATGTTGCCGGGGAGAAGCATTACGTTGCGCTCATTTTGCAAAACCTGCTCGAGAACGCGCGAAAATATAATCGCCCGGCCGGTCGTATTCGCATCTCTTGTCGGGAAGAGGGTGAATGGGCGATCCTCGCCATCGGCAACACCGGGCGCTCCATTCCCGCTTCAGCGCGGGAGCATATTTTCGAGCGGTTCCATCGCGGTTCCATGGGCGAAGAGATTAAGGGCCACGGTCTCGGCTTGAATCTCGCGCGGGAACTGGCTCGTCTCCACGGCGGCGATTTACGGTTGCTCTCGTCGGAAGAGGACTGGACGGAATTTGAAGTGCGCTTTCGCCTGGCTCGACAAACGGCCGGCACCGTCGCTGGAGTTTCATGAAGATCCTCCGAGTTATCAGCTTCCTGGTTGCGCTGCCCGCCTTCCCACTCGTAGCGCAGGACTTTCTCGACCAAGCCGAAGATGCGCTCACGATCAACGCCTTCGAAGGCAACGTTCGCGCGCGGCTGAGCGGACTCTTCGATCTGGAGCTTTATCGGATCGATCTGCCAGCCCCCGGATTAATCGACGCCAACCATCATTTTCTGGCCAACCCGCGCCTCTCGCTCTTCCTCGACACGCAAATTGGCACCCACGTTTACTTTTTCGTCCAAGGACGCGCGGACCGCGATTTCGATCCGCACGACGCAGAGGTGCGCGGGCGGCTGGACGAGTACGCGCTTCGCCTCAATCCCTGGGAGACCGATTGTTTCGACCTGCAGGTCGGGAAATTCGCGACAGTCGTCGGCAACTTTGTTCAGCGGCATTTGTCGTGGGAAAATCCTTTCGTCAACGCGCCACTGCCTTATGAGAACCTGACTGCGGTCTCGGACTCGGAGGCGCCGGCCAACGCGCTCGCTTTCATCTCGGGATTCGTTTTCGACGAGGACCAGAACAATCCCCTCATCTGGGGTCCAAGCTACGCGACTGGCGCATCCGTGGCGGGGAAGATTAGGAAATTCAACTATGCCCTGGAGGTCAAGAATTCCGCCCTCGCTTCCCGGCCGAAATCCTGGGATGCCACCCAGATTGGCTTCGAGCATCCCACCGTGAGCGGCCGCATCGGCTTTCGACCTAACGAATCATGGAATATCGGCGTCTCCGCGAGCGACGGTTCCTATCTCCGTCCGGAATCGGCCGCGACGTTGCCTGCAGGGCGGAGCATCGGAGACTACCATGAAATCCTTCTGGGCCAGGATATCAGCTATGCCTTGCATCACCTTCAGTTGTGGGCCGAGTTTTATGAGGTGCGTTTTCAGGTTCCGCGAGTGGGCGATGCCGATACTTTCGCCTATTTTCTCGAGGGAAAGTACAAATTTACCCCGCAGCTCTTCGGGGCGATGCGCTGGAATCAACAGCTCTTCAGCACTGTGCCTGATGGCGCTGGCGGAAGCGTGCGCTGGGGGAACGATCTTTGGCGAGTGGACAGTTCAGTTGGCTATCGCTTCACGGCGCACACCCAGTTGAAGCTGCAATACAGCTTTCAGGACGCGAACTCGGACTCACGAGATCTTCGTCATACTTTAGCCGCGCAATTCACCCTGCGGTTCTAGGCGCTCGCGTAACAAAACTGTTACGAAGCTCTCCTTGCGAGAAGAGCGCGAAAGGCGCTCGCTTTCCTACCGTCCAACGAATCAGTCATCATGAGTTCGAAAGGAAATGTAAGTGGGAAAAAGGAGACCAACGGAAATGAGAAAGAGCTACCAGAACTTCGCGGCAAGATTAGGCATCATGTTTTTGATCGCTTCCGCTCGTGCGATGTCGGCCCAGGGTAATCCCGACATCGTCTGGCAGGGCACGCATACAGGGTTTGTCAGATACACGGCTTTTTCACCCGATGGACAACAACTTGCCTCGGGCGGTGACGACAAGAAGAACAAACTTTGGCAGACCTCGGACGGAACGTTGCTCCGCACCATTACCCCTTGCAGCGGGCTCAGCTGTAACGGACCTACTCTCGGAATCTATTCTCCCGACAGTCAACAACTGGCAACGTCCGGGCTCAAGTTTTGGCGTGTCTCGGATGGAACGCTTATCCGCACGTTGGGGATTGGCGGAACGGTGGCGTTCTCCCCCGACTTTCAAAACATTGCCTCTTCGGTGACCACTTCGAGTTATCCCTCGCAGACTCGCACTATCACCTCGTTCCGGGCATCAGATGGCTCTCAGGTTTGGACCAAGCCGAGTGCCGGCGGCGGAGCGACTTCATTTTCGGCTGACGGACAATTGGTCGCTTCGATCGGGTTTCAGGGAATCGATATCTTCCAGGCCTCCGATGGCTCGCTTGTTCGCAATATCGTCGGACCGCGCGGGAATGTTCTGGCCTTTTCGCGCGACGGCCAGTTCCTGGCTACCAATGGCGGCGCGGGCGGTTCCTATCGTTACGACCAGACGATAAAGATCTACCGCGTTTCGGACGGCGCGCTCGTCCGCACTTTCACGGCCACTGGGACTGTAACCTCCATCGTCTTCACGCCGGATGGCCAGACCATGATTGCCGGCTCGTCGGATTCGAATGAAGACCCGGTGAATGGTTTTCTCCCCGCCACCGGCACGATAAGATTTTGGCGCGTTTCAGATGGCGCTCTTCTAAAGACATACGACCAGAATACGGGCACGTCGGCGAACGCTGTGGCCGTTTCTGCTGACGGACATCTGTTCAGCTACTCCCACGATTCGACCGTGGTAGTGGCGCGCATTCCGGACAGCTTCTGCGCCTTTTCCATTTCTCCTACGAGCGCAAATCTTCCCGAGAGCGGCGGAAGCGGTTCGGTAAATGTGATCGCGCCTCCGGGCTGCAGCTGGTCCGCCACCAGTCGGGTCGATTGGATTACTCTCACGGGAAACACCAGCGGCACGGGCAATGGGACCGTGACTTATTCGGCGAGCGGCGGCTCTGAGATCACTGGTTCCCTGATCATCGCCGAGCAGGCCTTTCCGATCCATTTGGGATCCGACCCCTGTTCCTACGCTGTCTCCCCGACGACTGCGACCTGGTCGTCGTTTGGAGGAACGGGTGGGGTGGGTGTCCAAGCTCTCAGTGGCTGTGGTTGGTCAGCCGCCAGCAATGATAGCTGGATTACCATTACGAAAATCAAGAACGACAGCGGCAGTGGCGGATTAACCTATTCCGTCGCGCCCAATAGCGGTTCTTCCCGGACCGGGACCCTGACCGTTGCAGGTCAGACAGTCACGATCGAGCAGGTGACGGATTCCTGTTCCTACTCCGTCACTCCCGCCAGCCAGTCTTTCGGCAGTACCGGGGGACCTGGAAACATAAGCATAACAACTTTGAGCGGCTGTCCATGGACTGTTACGACCGATTCGAGCTGGATTACCTTGGGAGTTGGGAACGGAAGCGGCAGCGGCAGCACCACGGTGACCTATTGGGTAAATGGGAACGAAACAACTGCGACACGGACCGGCACTATTACGGCCGCCGGCCAGGTCATTACTATCACTCAGGAGGGGATCACGTGTGGCTACGATATCTCGCCCGCCAGCCGTTGGTTCACGAGTGACGGGGGCGATGCCTACGTCAACATGGCGGCGGCGGAGGCCTGTGGTTGGACTGCCAGCAGCAATGATAGCTGGATAACCATTACCTCAGGTGGAAGCGGCTCAGGTTGGGGCACCATCTATTACTCCGTCGCACCAAACGGCAGCGGAAGTCCTCGCACCGGAACCATTTCGATTGTCGGACAAACCTTCACAGTCTTCCAGGGGAGCGAAGCAACTCTGGGCTCGCCGAGCATCTTGTGGACAGGAACAGGACACGAGGACCAGGTGAACGCGGTCGCATTTTCACCTGATGGCCAGTTGCTCGCTTCAGCCAGCGACGATGGGACGGTCAAGTTGTGGCGAGTCTCGGACGGCGAGTTGCTCGACACACTCACCGGCCACTTCAAGCAAGTCACTTCGCTGGCCTTCTCGCACAACGGGGAAATGCTGACCTCGGGAAGCATCGACCGGAGCATCAAGCTCTGGCGCGTTTCGGATCGAACGCTGATCCGGTCGATGGGCAGCAGCGAATTTATTCTGGGCGTTTGCTTCTCGCCAGACGACACCCAGATAACGTCCGGTGGCGGTTATTCCACGAATGAAATCAAAGTCTGGCGCCTGTCGGATGGCGAGAATATCTCCATCACTCATGACATGCTGGGCGCAACGAACTCAGTCGCTTACTCTCCCGACGGACAGTTTCTGGCGACAGGCAAGGCTAACAGTGTCGCAACGCTAAGGAACGTCGAAACTTGGAATGTCGATTGGCTTGGTCACAACGGGTCGGTGAACTTCGTTGCGTTTTCACCCAATAGCCAGGTTCTGGCGACAGCGAGTGACGACCAATCAGCCAGCTTATGGCAGGTCGTGACCGGCTTGCCGCTATTCAATCTCAACGGGCCTTCCGGTTTCGTGAAATCGGTTGGGTTTTCCCCTGATGGAGAAACGGTGATTGCAGCTGGTCAGGACTACGGAGCTGGTCACGGGACGATTCTTTTCTGGCGCGTCTCGGATGGAGCCCTTCTGCGTGCTTACACTCAACAGACATCGACGGTCGTTTTCTCCGCCCAGTTTTCGCCCGATGGCAACCTTTTCGCGTATGGGCGCGAAGATGGGGTCGTGGTGGTCGCGCGCAATTTATTGAACGTGGGACCAAGCCCAACCCCAACGCCCACACCTCCTCCGGGAGCGACTCCAACGCCAACTCCAGGGCCGACCAATACTCCGGGCGTCACCCCATCACCCAGCCCGGAGCCGGAGCCGACCGCCACGCCAAGTGCAACCCCGGGATCAGCGCCGGCGCAGCCGCTCAATATTTCGACCAGACTGCGCGTGCAGGGCGGCGATAACGCGCTCATTGGCGGCTTTATTCTCACCGGAAGCGACTCCAAAGGGGTCTTAATTAGAGCGCTTGGGCCCTCGCTGGGCGCCAGTGGCATGTCGGGAGCGCTCAGCGACACGACTCTTGAGTTGTATGATTCGAGCGGGCAACTGATCGCCAGCAACGATGACTGGAAAGACTCGCAACAACCGGAAATCCAAAACACCGGGGTGGCACCGAATGATGCGCTGGAGTCGGCTATTTTGACGACGCTGAGTGGGAATAGCTCTTATACAGCCGTGGTGCGGGGAAAGAATGGCGCATCCGGAATCGGCCTGGTGGAAGTGTACGACCTGGGGTTGATAGCTGGTTCAAAGCTGGGGAACATCAGCACGCGTGGGTTTATCGATACAGGCGACAACGTGATGATTGGCGGCTTCATTGTTGGGGGGAATGGGCCCGAGCGAACCCGAATGATAGTGCGGGCGCTCGGTCCCTCGCTCAGCGGGCTCGGCCTGGCCAACGCGCTCCCAGATCCCACGCTGACGCTCCATGACAGCAACGGCAACGTGATTGCCAGCAATGACAATTGGCGGGAAGCCCTCCAGCCCGAGATCGAGGCGGCGGGCCTGGCGCCGAGGGATGATCGGGAATCGGCGCTTTTCGCGTCACTCGCTCCCGGAGCTTACACCGCCATTGTCGCGGGCAAGGCGAATACCACCGGAATCGGACTGGTCGAGGCTTACCATATCCACTGACCCGAAAAACGGCAGCCTTGGTTGTTCGAGGTGGTACCTACTGTGGTTGCAATTGCGACCTGGGATTGAGTTGCATCGCTCGTTGGAAATGTTTTTGAGCCAACTCGGTCATCCCGAGGTTTTTCAGCCGGAGGGCCATCATCCAATGGTAAAGCGCATCGTCCGGAGTAAATTGGTCCGCTTGTTTTTCGTGAGCGGCTGCTTCTTCGAATCTGCCTAACGATCGGTTGGCGCCGGCGAGCTGATTGCTGGTCAAAGCCAGCCTGGCATTGCGTCGGACCGCGTCCGTCCAAACCGCGATAGCTTCTTCCTTGCGCCCCAGCTGCCAGAGAGACTCGCCTTTTTCCTGGCGAGCGAGAATCAGATCGTCGCGCTCGACCAGCGCCTCATCGAGATTGATCTGTGCCTGATCGTAGCGGCCCAGGCGGTTTAGGATCGTGCCGCGGTAGTAGAGGCTCAAAGCTTTGGCCTGTCCCTTTTGGTGGGCGGCGGCCTGGCTGAGCAGCTCGACCGATTGCTCCGCGTTCCCCGAAAGATACTCAAACCAAGCCCGTTTCGGCAGCGCTTCGCTGTTTACGAAAAGCCCGGAGTTCGCCGCCGTTTGAAAATGTTTTTTCCCATCCCGCAGCGTGGCCCGATCGGCCGGACTCAGCCACGGATCGGGGTTCGCCTGCGCCAGGGCCAGCTCGTCCGGGATTTGGATTTTCTGAAACGCCTGGTTGCCAGCATATTCGTGATAGCGAATCCAACCGCTATGGGCGGCCAGGCCAAGCCAAAGAATCGAGAACAGTCAGGAAGGCCCAGCCGGTTTTTTCAAGTTTCCCCAAATGCTTCAAGTTGAAGCGGTGGAAGAAGACTTCGTTTGCCCTGAGCAATCTCCATGTTTTCAGGAAAAGGAACGTCGTGACGCGCCGCGCACCCCAGCGCCATCAAGAATGGGACGAGGGCATAAACGCCTCGAACAGACAGGAAACTTCCCAGAAACACGGCGGACCCGAGAAGTTCTTCGGGCCAGGTTAAGGAATACTTCGGCGGAGTCTTACTCAACGATTTGGAAACCGCGATCGTCGGTTTCCCAAATCCAAAATAGAGGGCGTCGTTTGGGCAGACGCTGATGCAATCCATGCACTTCATGCAGCCCGGATCCACCACCATTTTGAAGTCCCGCACTTCCTGATGAACGAGAACATTCGAGGTGCAGGTGGCGGTGCAGTGCCCGCATTGATTGCAGGCGTCCGTTACGCGGATTTTCCCGGGCGCCAACTTGTCGGCGAGCCCAAAAAATCCTCCATAAGGACAGGCGTAGGTGCAGAAGCCCTTTTGTCCGAGAAAATAAACGGTGACGAATCCACAGATGAAGAGAAAAGGGATGGCCACGGCCACGGAAGGAAAAGTTTCCCAAAAATTAGTGGTGACGAGATGGTTGGTGAATTGCGGGATGAGTGGCTCGGATTCCGACCTGACAAAAAACTTGTAAGCGGTGGGCCAGACAAACATGTACAAAGCGGCGATGAGCGGGACGTAGACCAACAGCCTCGAACGAAACGGCTTGGGAGTAAGCCCCATTTTCTTCAGGAGCCAGGCGCAGAAATCCTGGAGGGCCAGAATGTGACAGCCCCAGCCACAGACAAACCGGCCGAAGAGCATCGTGGCCAGAATCGCCAGGGAAAAAAAGATAAAGCCCGCGTTGATCGCTCCGCGCTGGAGCGTGTGCATTGTCTCGGAGGGTTCAATTGGTGAAATCGTCCGGCCCATGATCCACCATTGGATGATGTGCGCTACCATCAGCAGATTGAGCAATAGGAGCGCGGCGGCGCGCCACCGGCTCGTTTTTGACGCGCGGATGACTCCTGGCGTCGCCGGAAAAGTCTTGCGACCAGGAGGCGGGATCAAGCCCTGTCTTATCGCACTCTGATCTTCACAGCCGCTCTTCATGTTTTCTTTTGTTTGCGCAGAGCGCAAAGGGACTTAACCGCAGCCTCAGGGTGGTCGAGATGCCTCAAGAGGCATTGGAAAACTAATCTATTGTTCCGGGAAATATAGGTAAAACCTCATCGGGCGCCTGCGAGATCCCATGCGCGGAGAAAGTGAGGTGCCTCAGCAATCGAAGCTCGACACGCGGTCTGGTTCCGTTACGCTTTTGCGTCAGTTACACACCGAAATTGGGACGATTCCCCCAACGTCAAGCGGGCGGTGTCTCTTTGAACGGCATTCAAATTGGAGGATTAGGATTATGATTAGGAAAACACTGATTTATTTCACGCTCCCGCTGCTTTTGCTGGTCGGCCTCAGTTGGAAAACTTCCGGCGCCCGGGAGAAAAACCTGGAAGGCCAGAGCGGGACTCTGGAAAAAATGATCGTTACGCGCGGAAACGTCGTGATGGATCTCGATTTGAATCGCCTCAATGGCGCCAGCTCCGGTGCAGGGGCGAAGGCGGACCCGCTGCGTTTCGAAGTGAACCCCAATTCCTTCTTTGCGGTCCTGGTTTTTGACAACGTCTTGCGGGGTCCCGAACCAGGTTTGATAGAGCTGATCTGGGGTAACTCCGTGGCGCTTCCTGAGGTGTTGAACGCCTCCGCGAACCAGTTGGTCGTCGAAAAAGTCGCGCCGGATCAGTCTTTTGACATGGTGGTCCGCGACGGGAAAACCGGATTCGTCTTTTTCAATATTGAGGGAAACCTCTATGAATACGATGCCGCGGCGCGTTCGCTCCGCATCAAAGACGGCAGGGTTCTGATTGCAGAGGATTTTGCGAATCGGCTTGGGCGCCCGGCGGACGCTGGGGTGTCGGTGGGAAAAATCTCGATCGAGGCCACGATGTCTGCGATCGAAGTCACAACAGTGGTTAACGGCGCCGCCCAATCGTCGATGCTGCCGCCCCGGCGCAGCGTGGCTCCGGAGGTCCCCACTTTGGTCGCGGGACCTGACGTGATCGTGGGAGATCTGCCTTCCATGCAGCAATTTGGCACCACTGGAACCCAGGTCGGCCTGGCGGTCGGAACGACCTCCTGTAATAACGGAGACGTCGCCCTGAATTGGATCGCGATGCCCAACACCGACCATCCCGTTATCCCCCAAAATGTTTATCGAATGAGCGGGGGCACAACCAATGACGAGCGCTTCGAACAGATTGGCCAATCCTGGCTGAAGCATGCCTTCGCCGCCGTGAATGGCAATGCCTGCGGCTTTGGCTGTGGTGGCAGTGGGAGTGGTCTTCGCCCCGGATGCTCCGATCCGTACGGCGCGAGCTTGAATGCGAGCCAGAGCGGCCTTGGGTCGCGCGCCTGGGTGAACCCCTTTACTGGCGTCTATCCATCGACGGCCCGGGACCACAGTGCCCACAGTGACTCGAGTTCAGCCGCCACGCACCGGGCGCTGGTGGAAATGAACGACCTGAATATGGCGCTGAATCCGGGCGCGATTTATTTTGCCGAAGCTCAGTACGTGACTCCGCATGAGTACGCCTGGTGCCAGACCCATCCCGGACAATGCAACATGTACAACAATACGTCCTACCGGCAATTCAGCGTCAGCGGGACGACGAGCTTCACCTTCTCCCCGGTTGGTTCTACGGTGCGAATGATCCCTGCCATCAATGCCTGGCCGGGCGCGACGATCAATACGATCGAACCTGAGCCGGGCGTGGATGGCCGGGCTTTCATTGCCTATAAAGTGACCAATCCGTCGGCCGGAGTCTGGCATTATGAATACGCGATCAATAACCAGAATCTGGATCGCTCGATCCAATCTTTCAGTGTGCCGTTGGGATGCGGAGTCACGCTGACCAATGTGGGCTTCCATGCTCCGCCGAATCATCCTGGAATTGCCAATGATGGAACCCTCAACAGCGCGGGCTATAGCAATGCCGCCTGGACTTCGAATCAAAGTGCGAGCGCTTTGAGCTGGAGTTCGGAAACGTTTGCGCAGAACCAGAACGCGAACGCGATTCGCTGGGGGACGTTGTATAATTTCCGTTTCGATTCAAACCGTCCGCCGCAGGCTGCGAATGCGACGATTGGGTTCTTCAAGAACGGGACGCCCATCACGGTAGCGATCCAGGCCCCATCCCCGGCTACCTGTGGGGCTGATACCGTTTCGGTTGACAGCGCTGTTTACAGTCACAGCGGCCAGATGCTCAAAGTTCGCGCCACCAGTTCGGTCAAATCAACCGTTCGCAATGCGCCGACCTTGCGCGCTCATGTAACCTCCACGGACCAACTGATCGGAACGCTGGTGGGCAACCTTGACGGCAGCTATGGCGGCAACCTGCCATGGTCGAGCAACCCTGGCATGATCACCATCAGAAGCAGTATGGGCGGAAGTGCTCAGATGCCGGTTACGGTGGGACGCTAGGCGGTTGTTACCGCAAAGCCCGCTTGGCGTAGGTGTCGGAAATCTCTCGCGAACAGGGAGGCTGAAGCAGTCCTATGGTCCCGCGAGATTGCATTAATTTTCGATAATATTTGGGTGGACTACTCTGCGCGGGAGGTATACAACCGGCCTTCGGTAGGCCCACGACCGCAGCGTAACGCACGTCTCGCTTCAGAGGGCTTCATTCAGCAACGTTTTTGGCGGCTATCAATCGGAGGATCAGGATTATGTTTAGGAAAGTATTGATTTATTTCACGCTCCCGCTGCTTTTGCTCATCGGCATCAGCTGGAAAACTTCCGGCGCGAAGGAGAAAAACCTGGAAGGCCAGACCGGAACTCTGGAAAAAATGGTCGTCACGCGCGGAAACGTCGTGATCGATCTCGATTTGAATCGCCTCAATGGCGCCAGCTCCGGTGCAGGGGCGAAGCTGGATCCGCTGCGTTTCGAAGTGAACCCCAATTCCTTCTTTACGGTCCTGGTTTTTGACAATGTTTTGCGCGGTCCCGAACCAGGTTCGATGGAATTGATCTGGGGTAATTCCGTGACGCTTCCCGAGGTGTTGAACGCGTCCGCGAACCAGTTGGTCGTCGAAAAAGTCGCGTCGGATCAATCTTTTGACATGGTGGTCCGCGACGGGAAAACCGGATTTGTCTTTTTCAACATTGAAGGGCACCTCTACGAATACAACGCCGCGGCGCGCGCGCTCCGCATCAAGGACGGCAGGGTCCTGATTGCAGAGGATTTTGCGAACCGGCTTGGGCGCCCAGCGGACGCTGGGGTGTCGGTGGGAAAAATCTCACTTGAGGCCACGGTCTCTGCGATCGAAGTCACCACGATGGTCAACGGCGCCGCCCAATCGACCATCCTGCCACCCCGACGTGGTGGGGCTCCGGAGGTTCCCAACTTTGTCCCGGGACCTGACGTCATCGTGGGAGATTTGCCCTCCATGTCGCAATTTGGCACCACTGGAACCCAGGTCGGCCTGGCCGTGGGAACGACCTCCTGCAATAACGGAGACGTCGACCTGAATTGGTTTGCGATGCCCAACACGGACCATCCCGTTATCCCGCAAAACTTTTATCGGATGAGCGGGGGCGCTACGAACGACGAGCGCTTTGAACAGATCGGCCAATCCTGGCTGAAGCATGCGTTCACGGCTTTGACCGGAAACGCCTGCGGCCTGGGGTGCAACGGAGTGGGAGGATCACACCTGGGCGTGGGATGCTCCGATCCGTACGGGGCGAGCTTGAACGCAGGCCAGAGCGGCCTTGGTTCACGCGCTTGGGTGAATCCTTTCACGGGGGTTTACCCAACGACCGCAAACAGTCACACCGCCCACAGTGACTCGAGTTCAGCCGCCACGCACCGGGCGCTGGTGGAAATGAACGACCTGAATACGACGCTGAATCCGGGCGCGACCTATTACGCCGAAGCGCAATACGTCACCCCACATGAGTACGCCTGGTGCCAGACCCATCCCGGGCAATGCAACATGTACAACAATGCGTCTTATCGCCGGTTCAATGTTAGCGGCACGACGAGTTTCACCTTTTCCGCGGTTGGCAACACCGTCCGCATGGTTCCCGCCATCACGGTCTGGCCGGGCGCGACAATCAATACGATCGAACCTGAGCCGGGCGTGGATGGCCGGGCCTTCATTGCCTATAAGGTGACGAACCCATCGGCCGGGGTCTGGCATTATGAATACGCGATCAATAACCAGAACCTGGATCGCTCGATCCAATCTTTCAGCGTGCCGTTGGGATGCGGAGTCACGCTGACCAATGTGGGCTTCCATGCTCCACCGAATCATCCGGGAATTGCCAACGATGGAACGCTCAACAGCGCGGGCTATAGCAATGCCGCCTGGACTTCGAATCAAAGTGCGAGCGCTTTGAGCTGGAATTCGGAAACGTTTGCGCAGAACCAGAACGCGAACGCGATTCGCTGGGGGACGTTGTATAATTTCCGTTTCGATTCAAACCGCCCGCCGCAGGCTGCGAATGCGACGATTGGGTTCTTCAAGAACGGGACGCCCATCACGGTAGCGATCCAGGCCCCATCTCCGACTACTTGTGGGACCGATACCGTTTCGGTTGACAGCGCTGTTTACAGCCACAGCGGTCACATGCTCAAAGTTCGCGCCACCAGTTCGGTCAAATCGACCGTTCGCAATGCGCCGACGTTGCGCGCTCATGTAACCTCCACGGACCAACTGATCGGGACGCTGGTGGGCAACCTTGATGGCAGCTATGGCGGCAACCTCCCATGGTCGAGCGACCCCGGCCTGATCACCATCAGAAGCAGTATGGGCGGAAGCGCACAGATGCCGGTTACGGTGGGACGCTAGGCCGCACTTTTGTTTGCGCTGCGGGTGACACGCACGCCACTACACCGGGTTGCGAGGAAGTTGTCCGCGCCGCAGGCGACGACGGTTCTGGCCTCCGCGAATTCCGCCCAGCTCAAGATGCCTGTCCGCCATATTTAGAAGTGGACTACTTTTGCGCAGGAGGTATATATCCAACCTTCACCCGAAGGCCCGCGACCCGCGCGTAACGCACGTCTCGATTCAGAGGGCTTCATCGTTACCTAGTTTGGCGGCTATCAATTGGAGGATTAGGACCATGTTGAGCAAGATTCTGAGTTATTCCGCGCTCCCGCTGCTTTTGCTTTTGAGCAGCAGCTCGGGCAATTCAACCCCACAAGTCCCGCCGAAAAGCGCGGATGCCCAGAACGGCCTTCTGGAAAAAATGATCGTGGCGCAAGGCAGCGTTGCGATGGATCTCGATTTGAATCGGCTTAACGGAACCGCGAAGGATTCCAAGCCGGAGACATTGCGATTTCAGATCGGCCCCAATTCTTTTTTCACCGCTCTTGTCTTTAACGACGCCTTTCGCGGTCCAGAAATGGGCTCGATCGGGCTCGTGCCGGAGAACACCGCGACTCTTCCCGGGCCGTTGCAGACGGCCTTGAACCAACTGGTCATCGAAAAGCTTTCCTCGGAGGCACCGTTTGACCTGGCCGTACGCGACGGGAAAACCGGTTTTGTTTTCTTCAACATCGAGGGCCATCTCTACGAGTACAAGGCCGGGACGCATCTACTCGCCATCAAGGACGGAAGGCTTCTGCTGTCCGAGGAGTTTGCGAACAGCCTCGGGCGTTCTGCGGAAGCGGGAGCTAGCGTCGGCAAGATTTCAATCTCGACCACGATGTATCCGATCGAGATTACCAACGTCGTCAACGGTGCGGTTCAATCGTCGGTCCTGCCCGCGCGATCGGGCGCGGCCCCGGCTTCCCCTGGTTTTTCTCCGGTGCCTGGACCTGATGTCATCGTGGGAGATCTGCCTTCGATGGGGCAATTTGGCAGCAGCGGAAGCCAGGTGGGCCTGGCCGTGGCTACGACTTCCTGCAACAACGGAGACCAGAATCTGAATTGGTTTGCGCTAACCTCTGTTGATCATCCTGTCATTCCGCAAAATCTCTATCGCATGAGCGGTGGAGCGACTAACGACGAGCGCTTTGAGCAAATTGGGCAATCCTGGCTAAAGCATGCGTTCACGGCCCTGACCCAGAATGCCTGCAATTTTGGCTGCAATGGAGTGGGGGGCACTCACCTCGGCACGGGATGCTCCGACCCTTACAGCGCGAGTCTGAATGCGGATCAAGGAGGCAGCAGCACCGCGGATGGCCTGGGTTCCCGTTCCTGGGTGAATCCCTTTACCGGGGCTTATCCGTCCACCTCGGCCAACCATTCGAACCATAGTCATAACGGCACAACGCACCGAGTCCTGGTAAATGCCAGCGACCTCAACACCACGTTGAATCCGGGCGCGACCTATTACGCCGAAGCGCAATACGTCACTCCGCATGAATACGCCTGGTGCCAGGCCCACGCGGGGCAGTGCAACATGTACAACAACGTGTCCTACCGCCGATTTAATGTCAGCGGCACCACGAGCTTTAGCTTTTCGACCAGTGGATTACCAGGCACCGTCCGAACCACCCCTGCCATCAATGCCTGGCCGGGAGCGACCATCAAGACAATCGAACCCGTGCCGGGAACCGATGGCCGAGGATTTGTCGCTTTCAAAGTGACAAATCCTTCCGCGGGCGTTTGGCATTATGAATACGCAATCAACAACCAGAATCTTGATCGCGGGATCCAGTCCTTCAGTGTGCCCCTGGGGGCCGGAGCCACGATAAGCAATATCGGGTTTCATGCCCCGCCGAACCATCCTGGGATTACCGATGATGGAACCTCGGGAAATGCGGGGTATAGCAACGCCGCCTGGACTCCCGCCCAGACCGCCAGCGCTCTAACCTGGAGCTCGGAAACGCTGGCACAAAATCCGAACGCAAACGCCCTGCGTTGGGGGACTCTCTATAACTTCCGTTTCGATTCCAACAGCCCACCTCAGGACGTGAACGCGACGATTGGCTACTTCAAGACGGGGACGCCCACCACCGTTGCGATCCAGGGCCCGGCCCCGGGCGGAGCCACAACGCCGACGCCGACGCCGACCGCGTCGCCCAGCGCTACCGCGACACCCAGTGCTACCGCGACCCCGCCTTCAACCCCCACTCCCACTCCGGCGACCCCAACCCCATCGCCAACACCAACTCCCAGCCCGACGCTAACCCCCACGCCAACACCAGTCCCCACTCCTACCCCGGTTCCGGGATCCCAAGCCCTCAACCTTTCAACGCGGATGCGAGTTCAGGCCGGAGATAATGTCGGCATCGGCGGTTTCATCATCACGGGCACCGCCCCCAAACATCTGCTCCTCCGGGGCATTGGGCCTTCCTTGACGCCATTGGGCGTCGCCAATGCGCTCGCCGATCCGGTCCTCGAATTGCACGGCCCCGGGGGCTTTGTAACCATCATTAACGATAACTGGAGAGACGACCCTGCGCAGGAGTCCGCCATCGTGGCCACTGGCATCCCGCCGATTAACAATCTCGAATCGGCGATCGATACGACTTTGAATCCCGGAACGTACACCGCCGTCCTTCGAGGAAAGAACAACACCGTTGGCGTCGCGTTGATCGAAATCTACGACCTCAGCCAGGCCGTGGCGGCGAAGCTGGCGAACATTAGCACCCGGGCCTTTGTCAGCACCGGCGACAACATTGTGATCGCCGGCTTCACCCTGGGCAATCAGAGCGGCAATGCCAAGATCGTGGTTCGCGGTCTCGGCCCGAGCCTCGGGTTGGCGGGAGTGGCTAACGCGCTGGGAGATCCCATGCTGGAGCTGCGCGACGGCAATGGAGCGCTCTTGGTCGCGGATAACAACTGGCAGGATGATTCAGTTCAAGCAGCCGAACTGACCGCCTCCGGTCTGGCCCCGACCAACAGCCTCGAATCTGCCATAGCCGCTTCCCTGCCGCCGGGGATTTATACCGCGTTGCTCTCGGGAATGAACAACAGCTCAGGCGTCGGCCTGGTTGAGGTTTACGATCGGGTGCCCTAACAACAAGGCTTACGCGTCGCGAGAGGGAAGGGCGGGCACGGCCTTAGGATCGCCGGCGGGAAGCGCCAGGAATTCCGTAAACACCTCCAGGGCCCGAGTCGGGATGGTGGCGACGATATCTGTGAAATCGTTGCCGTAGTGAATCTCGCGGACGGTTCCTTCGCGATGCAGCCGGGCGAGGAGATCCGCGCGCGCATTCGGCAGATGCAGCTCCACCGTCATCGTCCCGCGCGCGACGAATTCGGAAATGCGCTCCACCAGTTCGTCCATTCTATCTCCTGTGAGCGCCGAGACGGAAACAGCGTCCGGAAAATGCCGGCGCAAAGCAAAGAGCGCGGAAGGCTCGCTCACCTTGTCGACCTTGTTAAAAACCACCAGCATTTGCTTGGTGTCGGCGCCGAGATCAGTCAGGACGCTCATGGTGGTATTGTAGAATTCCATGACTTCCGGCTGGGAAGCATCGAGCACATGGATCAAAAAATCGGAGAGCGCGGCTTCCTCGAGCGTGGCGTTGAATGCCTCCACCAGCTGGTGCGGAAGCTTGCGAACAAAGCCGACGGTGTCGGTGAGTAAGAGGGGTTGTTTGTTCGGGAGCGCGATTTTTCGCGTAGTGGTGTCGAGCGTGGCGAAGAGCTTGTTCTCGATGAAAACGTCCGCACCCGTGAGCCGGCGCAGGAGCGACGACTTCCCGACGTTGGTGTAGCCGACGATGGCCGCGTTCGGAACGGGGGCGCGTTTTCGATCCTTGCGCTGCGTGGCCCGAGCGCGGCGGACCGTTTCCAGCTCACGTTTGAGCCGATTGATCTGCAGCCGGATTTTCCGCTTGTCCTGCTCGAGCTGGCTTTCACCTTCACCCTTCGCGCCGATTCCGCCTCCCTGCTGCCCGAGGTGGCTCCAAGCTCGCGTCAATCGCGGCAACGAATATTCCATTCGCGCGAGATCCACCTGGATGCGCGCTTCGCGTGTTTGGGCGCGCGCGCCGAAAATATCGAGAATGATTTCGTGTCGATCCGCGACGGTCATCCCGGCGAGTTCCTCCCAATTGCGCTGCTGCGAGGGACTCAGCTCATTGTCGAAAACGAGCACATCACACTCGAGCTTTTTCGCCAGATCGACAATCTCCTGCGCCTTTCCCGAACCGATCAGATAGCGCGGGTGTTGCTCGCGATGATGCACCAGCATCCGCTCGACCACAGGGATCCCGAGCGTGTTGACCAGTTCCTCCAGCTCCGCGAGCAAACTCTGCGCGTCCGCTTTTTTATCCGCGTCGAGATATGCGCCAACGAGGAGTGCGCGCTCGACCATCTTATCCTTCGCCTTGATCTCAAACATCCGACCGACAATCTAGCACGGCTGTCCGGTCCCGCCGTATCTTCCCCTGCGGCGGACTGGTCAGACTGCTCTCGTCTGAATCTCAATCTCGGATTCGAGCGTGCGGTGAACGGGGCACTTGTCCGCAATCTCGAGCAACCTTTTATGTTGTTCCGGGTCGAGCTTTCCCACGAGGTGAATCTCGCGCTCAATCCGGTCGATCTTGCCTTCCTTCGTCTCGCAGTCCCGGCAATCCGCCGCGTGAATCTTCGAATGACGCAGATTCACCGTCACACTTTCGAGCGGCCACTTCTTCGCCCGGGCGTAGAGCGAAATCGTCATCGACGTACAGGAACCGAGCGCTGCGAGAAGCAGATCGTACGGCCCCGGTCCGGTATCCTTCCCACCGACCTCGATTGGTTCGTCCGCGGTCAACCGATGCGGCCCAACGACAATCTCCTGGGCGAATCCCGAGGCGTCGCCGCGCACGATTACATCTGTGGCACTCATGGCGGTAAAGTTACCCCTGTCTCAACCGGCTGCCAGTTTGTCCATGGGCGCGCTCGCGGAACGTACGGCCTACTTCCTAAACACACGACAGCTTTGAAAGCGGGTGTTGTGACGATCCGAACCTACTCCGTCCGCAGCGCCTCCATTGGATTAACACGGGTGGCACGGAGCGCGGGCACGAAACAGGAAGCGGCAGCGACCGTCGCCAGCAACGCGGCTACGGAGGTGTAAATGAATGGATCGAGCGCATCTACCTGGAAGAGGAAGTTTTGGAGGTTGGTGCTGCCCGCCGCTTTGAGGAGCATTCCGATGGAGCCCGCGCCGATGACAAGGCCAATGCCAAGTTGCCAGGCGCCTTGAGTCATAACCATACGAAGAATTCGCGCCGCGTTCGCGCCCAGCGCCATGCGAATACCGAATTCCTGGGTACGCTGACTCACCGCAAAGCTCATGACACCGTAAAGACCAACGGATGAGAGGACCACCGCCACCACGCCAAAGATGGTGAAGAGCGTCGCGGTGATGCGATTGACGCCGAGAATTTCGTCGTGCAACCGGGCGGGCGTGCCACCGAAGTAAGTCGGCAGATTGGAATCAAGCGCGCTGATGGCAGTGCCGAGCGCGGGTGCCAGGGTGTCGGCGCGCTGTCCCTGATGCGGACGAACGACGATCGTGACGAACTGCGGCGCGGGCGGGACACCGAGCAGCGGAAGATAAAAACCGGCGCTGTCAGTTTGCTGATTGAACGGCCCTTGCATGCGGGTATCGGGGACAACACCAATGATGGAGCGCCACGGTTGGGGCTGAGCCGCATTGAAGATGCGAACGCGCCGCCCGACCGGGCTTTCTTTGCCGAACCATTTCTTGGCGAAACTGGCGTTAACGATCGCGACCGGCTGCCTGGCATCGCTGTCGTCGAGGGTGAAGTCGCGGCCTTCAAGGATTTTTAGTCCCATGGTGGAAAAGTATCCGTCGGAGACGGACTCGGTATTGCCGCGTGGCCGATCCCGATCCGTTGCGTAGGTTTGGCCGTCGACCTCGAATTGGCCGAAGTTCGCGAAGGTCATCCGGAAGCGATCGCTCATCGCGGCGCCTTCGAAAGCTGGGTTGGTGCGCAGAGCGCGCACCGCCTTCGCGAAGAATTGCTGCCGCGCTTCCGTGGTCGGATAGTCGCCCTCGAACAGACCCATCCGGGCGCTGTAAACTCCGTTCTCGTCGTAACCGTAGTCGATCGTGGTTTGGTTCCGGATGGATTTCACCTGGAGCGAGGCTCCGATGAGGAGGGCGGCGGTGAAAGCAATCTGACAGACCACCAGAATTCGGGTGATCGCATTGACGAGGCGGCTGCTGTTTCCGCGGCCTCCTTCTTTCATGACCTCAGCGGGATTGGCCCGTGCGCTGAGCCAGGCTGGAATGAGGCCGGAGAAAATCGTGGCCAGCAACGTTATCGCGAGTGTCGCCGTGAGCACGGTCCCATCGATGTCGAACCTGACCCAATAGGGCAGCGGGAAGGGAAGGTTTCCGATTGCGCCCACGAGCAGACTGACCGCGTAATAGGCGAGAGCCACCCCAAAGACTCCACCCAATGTCGCTACGAGGAGACTTTCCGTCAGCATCTGGCGCATGATCCGCCAGCGGGTGGCGCCGAGGGCGCCACGAATGGCGAGCTCCTTGGCGCGCAGGGCGGCACGTCCAAATTGCATGTTCATCACGTTGACGCAGGCGATCAGCAGCACCATCACGGTGGCGCCGAGCATCGCGTAAACCGTCTGACGCAACTGCGGACCCACGAAACTGTTGATCATCGGCTGCACACTGGCGGTCACGAACTGGCCGTTCGTCTTGGGATAATCCTTCGCCAGGCGTTTGGCGTGGCCGACAAATTCAGCGTTCACCTGGTCGACGCTTACGCCTGGCTTGAGCCGGCCGACGACCTGCGGTCCGAGCCCGGTGGGGTCTTCGCGCGGCTTCACCGGAAATTCGTTGTAGAGCGGCACCCAGAGTTGCTCGGACACTGGGAACTTAAAGCCCTGCGGCATTACCCCGATGATGGTGGCGGCGCGCCCATTGATGCGCACATTTTGCCCGACGATACTGGGATCGGAACCGAAATCGCGCTGCCAGATTTCGTAACCGAGAAGCGTCGTCTTCTCCGCGCCTGGTTTATTGTCGTCGGCCGTGAAATCGCGACCCATGATTGGTGAGACGCCCAGGATTTTGAAGAACTCGTCCGTAACGTAACCGCCGGTGTAGCGCTGCGGATTGTTCTTGTAGGTCACGTTGATGGTCGAGCCATTGATGTAGGCGGACATGAGCGCGAAGGATTGCTGGGCTGCGCGAAGGTCTTCGTAATCCTGCGAGGAGGGGATAAAGCCGGCGCCGTTGTTATTCTGGTTGGCATTGGCCAGGGGATCGACCAGCCCGACCGTCATCAGTTCCTCAGGGTGCGGAAAGGAAAACCCGCGGAGCACGAACGCGTTCACCACGGTGAATTGGGTGGTGACGCCGCCAATGCCGAGCGCGAGGACGATGGCGGCCAGGATGCAGAAGGTTTTCTCCTTGATGAGGACACGGAGACCGACACGAACGTCTTGGCGAAAGGAATCGAGAATCATAATCAGGTTGGGTTGGAGTCAGGGAAGACGAAGGCGTTTCGAGAATTGAGATGCGCGATGGATCGAATTGGATTGACCGTTTTACTCGGTTCGCAGCGCTACCATTGGGTTCACGCGCGTAGCGCGGCGAGCTGGAACGAAACACGACGCGGCGGCAACCAGGGTGAGCAGACCCGAGACCAGGAGGTAGATCGTAGGATCGAGCGCATCGACCTTGAATAAAATGTTCTTGAGCGCGGCGGCGGCCACGACGCCGAGGAGCAGCGCGATCCCGCCCGCGCCCAGCACGAGACCGATCGCGAGCTGCCACGCACCTTGAGTCATGACCATGCGCAAGATGCGCATTGCATCGGCCCCGAGCGCCATGCGAATGCCGAATTCTTGCGTCCGTTGATTCACGGAAAAGCTCATGACCCCGTAGAGGCCGACCCCGGAGAGGATGAAGGCGACAACGCCGAAGGCGCCGAAGAGCGAGGCGATGACGCGATTGCCGGAGAGGATGTCGTTGTGGAATTGCGCGGGCGTGCCGGGGAAGTAAGTCGGCAGGTTTGAGTCAAGGTCGGCGACGGCTTTGCCCAAAATGGGGCCGAGGGTGTCGGCGCGGACACCGGCGCGCGGCCTAACGAGCACCGTGGCGAACTGCGTGGCCGGCGAGGCGCCCAGGAGCGGCATGTAAAAGCCGGCGGCGTCCGTCTGCTGATCGAACGGGCCCTGCATCAACGTGTCGGGCACGACGCCGACGATGGTCCGCCACGGCTGTTCTTTGCCGGGATTGAAGATGCGCACCTGGTGCCCGATCGCGCTCTGATTGCTCCAATGTTTGCGCGCGAAGCTCGCGTTCACGATCGCGACGGGCTGCTTCGCATCGCTGTCCTCGATCGTGAAGTCACGGCCTTCGCGAAGCTTGAGACCGAGCGTGGTGAAGTAGCCGTCGGAGACCGATTCGAAATTGCCCTGCGGCCGATCGCGATCGGTCAGATAATTTTGCCCGTCGACTTCATATTGGCCGTTTGCTCCGAAAGTCATGCGGAAGCGGTCGGTCATGGAGGCGGCTTCGAATTGTGGATTATTGCGCAACGCCCGGACCGCGCGGGTAAAGAAATCGCGGCGCGATTCTTCGCTCGGATAGGCCGCTTCCATCAAGGCGAGACGCGCGGCGTAGAGGCTGTTCTCGTCGTAGCCGTAGTCGAGCTTCGTTTGATTTCGGACCGATTTGATCTGCAACATCGCGGCAATGAGCAGCGCCGCGGTGAGCGCGATTTGTCCAACGACGAGCACGCGCGTGATCACGTTGACCAGACGGCTGCTGTTGCCCCGGCCGCCTTCTTTCATCACCTCGGCGGGGTTACCCCGCGAGCTCAGGAAGGCCGGGAGCAAGCCGGACACGAGCGTTGCGACGATCGTGATCGCGAGCGTGAAGGTGAGCACGCGCCCGTCGATGGTGAAGTGCCACCAATACGGTGGCGGGAAGGGCGCTGCCTGCACCACTTTGCCGAACATGTCCGTGCCCCAGAAGGCAAGGAGTGTGCCGGCGATCGCACCGAGGAGCGCGACAACCAGGCTTTCGGTAAGCATTTGTCTGACGAGCCGCCAGCGCGTGGCCCCGAGGGCGCCGCGAATGGCCAGCTCTTTCGCGCGCAGCGCGGCGCGGCCGAATTGCATGTTCATTACATTCACGCAGGCGATAAGCAGGACGACGATAACCGCGCCGAGCATGGCCCACACGATCTGGCGCAGCTGCACCCCCGTGAACGCGTTGATCAGCGGCACCACGCTCGCGGAGGTGAAATTCTGGTTCGTCTTCGGATTGTCCTTCGCGATGTTGCGCGCGATCGCGATCATCTCCGCATTAGCCTGATCGAGCGTGACTCCTGGTTTCAGGCGGCCCATCACCGCCGGGGCACGGCTGTTTGCGCCGAGGAACAGCTCGCCGCGTGGCGTCGGTGGCCATTCATTATACAACGGCGTCCAGAGTTCCTCCGAGAACGGGAACTCAAATCCCGGCGGCATCACGCCGATGATCGTCGCGGCTTTGCCGTTAATGATGACGCCCTGCCCAACGATGTTCGGATCGGCATTGAAATCGCGGCGCCAGATTTTGTCACCGAGGATCGCGGTCTTTGGTGCGCCGTTCTTGTTGTCCTCGGCCGTGAAATCGCGGCCGAGCACGGGCGAAACGCCGATAATCTTGAACAGGTCGTCGGTGATGTAGGCGCCGGTATAACGCTGCGGATTTTGGTTGTAGGTTACGTTAATGGTCGAGCCGGCCAGGTAGCCGGCCATCAGCGCGAACGATTTCTGCGCCGCTTTGATATCCTCGTAATCCTGGGCCGCGGGAATGTTGCCGTTGCCGAAATTGTTATTTTGGTCGGTCGCCTTCGGATCGATAAGCCCGACGCTGACAAGCTCCTCGGGGTGCGGAAATGAAAACCCGCGCAGAACGATCGCGTTGACCACTGCGAACTGCGTCATCGCGCCGCCAATGCCGAGAGCGAGGACGAGCACGGCGAGGACACAAAACGATTTTTCCTTGAAGAGGATGCGTAGACCGACGCGGATATCCTGGCGAAAGGCATCGAGGATCATAAGCAGGAGTCAGGTTTAGGATTCAGGCAGAAGTTGGCTCAAAAGTGAGATGCGCCCTGGGGCCGGTCTGGATTCAAGAAATTGGAGGCGAATCGCGCGAACCGGTCCTTCACGAGAGAACAACGCCGCCGGTCCGGCCATTTGTCTGACCAGGAGGCTATTCGAGTGCATACAAATTCCCATCGGTGCTCCCGAAGTAGACGACGCCGTTCATCACCAGCGGCGTCGAGAAGATCGCGCCGATATTGAACTGGCGCTCTATCCCCACGATCGGCGCTTCGCGCCAGCTCGAGGAGAAGAACATCGGTTCATTGAATTTGCGGTCGGCGGTCAAGACCCAGCCCTTGTTTTGCTTCGATGTCTCGGTCTGGAAATCCCAGAGTGGCTCGCCGGTTTTGAAGTCGCGCGCCTGCAACGTGCCATTCAAGACGCCGATCAAGACGACGTCGCCCGCGATGACGGGGGAGGAGAACATGTAAGCCTTGTCCGTTTGCTTCAGAACGCTCTTGCCCGTTCCGGCGTCGATGACGTGAAAGAGGCTCGAATCCGAGGTGGCGAAAACGACTTTGCCGTCTTTGACCGCGGGTGAAACAATCACCCAGCTCATTTCGTTGTTGAACCGCCATTTCTCTTTACCGGTTGCTGCGTCGAGCGCGTACAGATTCGAATCACGACAGCCGACGTAGACGACGCCGTCGGCGACAGCGGCCGAGGATTGGAAGCCAACCTGGTTATGAATGAGCGGATCTTCGCCTCCGTGGAAACGCCACTTCTCTTTTCCCGTCGTCGCATCGACCGCATAGAAATAGCTGTCCCAGCTTCCGACAAAAAGAACGCCGTCCGCGTAGGCCGGCGAAGCGTGAACCACTTCGCCGGTTTTGAATTTCCATTTCAACTCGCCGGTCGTCGCGTCGAGGGCATAGAGATGACCGTCGCCGCTGCCGAAGTAGACCGCGCCCTGCACCACGACGGGACTGGAGAGGAAAACATCGAACTGGTCGGCGATCGTCTGGCTCTTCGGCTGAAGTCCATGAATGCCTTTCGCTTCGAAGCGCCGCTCTCCTTCCGTCGCAAACTTCCATTTGGTCGCGCCCGTCTGCGCATTGAGCGCGTAAAATTTTCCGTCGTAGCTCACCGCGTAAACGGTACCGTTGGCCACAGCCGGTGTGCACGGCGCCGGACCGCCGGTGGGTGTCTTCCAAAGCTGGCGCCCAGTTTCCGAGTCGACGGCGTAAATGTTCCCGTCGTCCCCGCCGAAATACAGAACCTTATTTTCCCAGACCGGGGACGAGATGATGCGATCGCCCGTCGGGAATTTCCATTTTACACGATGGAACTGGCGCGGGGCTTGAGCGGCCGAGGTTCCGGAATGCGCCGGGTCACCGCGGAACATCGATTGCGCAGAGCCGGAGGCGACCAGAACAAGAGCGCCTAGCGCAACGACAATTCGTTTCATGGCGTGCGTCGCAAAAGCAGCGGTGCTTCCATCGATCCCTGGCTGAGAGTGCCCTTGATTTCACCGGTCTCCTTAACGAATCGGCCTTCGAACGTGATCCCGAAGTCGTCGGACTTAATGGTGACAAAATTACCGTTCTGCGTCACCAGACTGACTGGAACGTTGTTTACTTTCTTGCCGACAACAACGAACTCGACCGCTGCCCCCTCCGCGCCGCGATTGGCGAATTTGATCTTGGCGTGGCGCGCGTATCCCATCATTTCGTAGTCGCCCTTCCACTCGCCTATGAGTTCCTGGCTGACCACGGTGTTTCGCGGTGGCAGGTCCACCTGCGGCGGTCCGGTTTTTTCCAAAACGAACGGCGCGCTGTTTCCACCCTGGAGGAAGTCTCCGGCGAGATGGCCGTCCGCGGTCAGATGCGCTTTGAGTTGGGCTTTGCCGGCACGTTCGTTGCCGAGAGCGCCTTTGATTGCAAAAGCTACGTCGGACCCTGTGACCCGGAGGTCTGTAAGCTGCGCGCCTTTCACTCCGAAGCCGGGGACGATGATAGAGCCGATCCAGCCTTTTCCGGCTTCCTCTGACAGGTCGACGACGAGCTTCAGGTCGAGGCCAGGAATTTGCGCCGAACCTTCCCAGCGGCCGGCAGCGTTCTCCGCCGCCGGGACTAAGCGCGGCGGAAGCAAGAAATATGATGGCGAGTAATCGCAACGGAGTTCTCCCGAACTGCGTCGTCGATTAAGCCCGATGCTGCGTCTCGATGGATTGCGCCGACGTGCGTGTGGATCACATCGCCCTTGGGCAACACGACCGGCTGATGCGCGAGGTGCCAGATCGAAAACATCACGCTGAGAACGAAGACGAGATAAGCAGCGCCTTCAAACATGCTGCGTTCCTTCTCTTCAGAACGAACGAGCAACGCGTAGGTCGATTCGAAGCCTTCGGCGGAAAGAGTATTCTGTTTCATATGTTTCATTAGGTTGATGACGCTCCCTTATGCAAAGCCCGTGCCATGGATGCGGAGTGAGTTTTAAGTCTTTAATTCGTAGATACTTATGAGCGTGAGCCTCACCGGAGCAGAATCGGATTTGTTTCGCGCGCGGGAATCTCCTGTTCCGAATGTGGGACGAATTCAGGGCCTGCGAAACGTCTCGCGCGATAACCGATAAGACGCGCGCTGAAGTGACGGCAATGCGCCCGTTAGGCCAAAATATTCTGCGAATCTGTTCTTGTCTGACCTTCCGTTGCGGTCGAACTGTTTAACCCAGTTCATTCTATGAAACGCATTATCACCCTTCGGCGCCGCCCTCATTGGAATCGTAACGATCACCACCTCCCAGGCCGATCTCGAGCTGCCTGACGTGAGTCAGCTCGCGGTCAACAAACAGCGGGTCGGATTGACCGACATCACGATTACCTATCATCGCCCGCTCGTGAACGGACGAAAGATTTGGGGCGGCATTGTTCCGCTTGGGGAGGTCTGGCGCGCGGGCGCGAACCAAAATACCACCATCGAATTCAGCGATCCTGTTTCGGTGGAAGGCAAGCCGCTCGCCAAAGGAATTTACGGATTGCACATGATCCCGACCGCGGATTCGTGGACGGTGATTTTTTCAAAAATGGCGAGCGCGTGGGGCAGCTACACCTACAAAAAGGAGGAAGATGCGCTCCGGGTCGAGGTGAAGCCGCGCCAGACCGAGATGGAGGAAGCGCTCGAATTCGAGTTCGAAGACCTGAAGTCGGATTCCGCCACGGTGACGATGAAGTGGGAGAAGCTCGCGGTGCCGTTCAAGGTCTCGATCAATGATGCCGAGGCGACCATGGCCAACATCCGTAACCAAATGCGCGGACGCGCTCAATACGAATGGGAATCGCTGAATCAGGCCGCGCAATTCTGCCTGAACAAGAAGATCAACCTGGAGGAGGCGTTGAAATGGGCGGACGCTCTCGATCCAAAACGAGGAACGTTTCGAAAACCTGACGACCAAGGCCGATCTGCTCAAGGCGATGAACAAGCCAGATGACGCCAAGAAGACCTGGGACGCAGGCCCTCGCGAAGACCACGGCGCCGCAGCTCTATTCCTACGGGCGCCGGCTGCAGTCGGAAAAGAAGGACGCCGAAGGGATGGAGATCCTCAAGGACGTGGCGAAACGTTATCCCGGAACCGTTCAGGGACATCTGGCGAATGCGCGAATCAAATCCGCGGCCGGCGATTTTGCCGGGGCGGCGGAGGACGCGAAGAAGGCGCAAGCCGCCGCCGCTTCCGATCAGCAAAAAAATAATATCAAAGTGCTGATCGATCGGCTGCAGGCGAAACAAGACATCAACAAATAATCCGCGAATCGCTCTTGAGAATGCGGCAACCGTGCCGACCCGGCCGCCTGCGCGATTACCCTGTGATGTCTTTTTTGTGAGCCGGATAGTCTGGAAAACGGTGGCGATGCTTCTGCTGACTAGCGTTGCCATGAGTCCGGCTCGGGCCGCTGGATCCACCACCACCGGCCTTTCCGCCGGCCGATGAACGCGGCGGAGATCGAGCTCGCGCTCCAGAAACTGAATGTGCTCGGACGCGTGCTCTACGTCGCCGCGCATCCGGACGACGAGAACACGAACCTGATGGCGTTGTGGGCGAACGGTTCGCTTTACGATGCGGCTTATCTCTCGCGTCACGCGCGGAGACGGCGGCCAGAATTTGATCGGACCGGAACTGGGAGAAAAGCTCGGCGTCATCCGCACCCAGGAGCTTCTCGCTGCCCGCCGGCTCGATCATGGCCGGCAATTCTTCACCCGCGCGGTCGATTTCGGTTTCTCGAAAAATGCCGCGGAGACGCTGCGCATTTGGGATCGCGACAAGATTCTGGCGGACATCGTCTGGGTCATCCGCCGCTTTCGCCCGGACGTGATCGTGACGCGTTTCAGTCCGGACGATGACAAGACCCACGGGCATCACACCGCCTCGGCCATCCTCGCGCGCGAAGCTTTTCAGGCAGCGGGCGATCCGAAGCGCTTTCCGGAACAGTTGGCGTTCGTTGAAGTCTGGAAGCCGACGCGGCTGGTCTGGAATACGTCGCCGTTCTTTTTCTCGAACCGCAACATTCCTTTCGATCCAACTGGTCTGGCGACAATCGAAGCTGGCGGGTTCAGTCCGCTTCTCGGCAAGGCGTTTACCGAGATCGCCGCTGCCAGCGTGAGCATGCACAAGAGCCAGGGCGTCGGCCGTCCGCCCCAACGCGGCGCGCGGAAGGAATATTTCAAGGTGCTGGAGGGCGCGCCGATCACGAGCGGTTTGTTCGATGGCGTGGATACGACTTGGGCCCGCGTGCCGAAATCGGAGGCGATCGCCGAAAAGGTAAAGCAATTGTCGCGGCCTTCGTCCCGGCAGATCCCGCCGCGTCCTGTCTCCGAAGCTCGCTGGAACTTCGCCGAAGGCGCTCACCCAATTCAGACGACAAGGAGCTGGGGCTGCGCAGAAACGGGCCGAAGTCGATTCCATCATCGCCGCCTGTCTCGGGCTCAACATCGAAAGCTCGACCACCATCGCCGCGGTTTCAGCCGCTCAGCCGTTGCCGATAAAATTCGAGGCCATCAATCGCTCGAAAGTGCCGGTGCAATTGCTCGAGGTGCGGACGCCCGTCTCAGGCGAAACCGTCAAATTGGATTTGGCCGCTGCCGACCGACCAGTTTGTCGCGAAGGACCTCGCGCCGACCCTGCCGAAAGATGTCACCTGGTCGCAACCCTACTGGCTCCGCAAGCCGGCGGCGCTTGGAACTTTCACGGTCGAAGATCAAACCTTGATCGGCTTGGCGGAGAACCCGCCGCCGTTTCCGGTGGAAGTGGCGTTGCGCGTCGGCGATCAGGATCTCCATTACATCGTCGATACGAAGTACCGCACGGTCGATCCGATCATCGGTGAGGTGCGGCAGGACCTGGTCATCGCGCCGCCGGTCTTCGCGAATTTACCGAACGCGGCTTTCGTTTTCGGTGACGACAAACCGAAGTCCGGTCCAGGTGCGCGTGACCGCTTCGACCGGCGCGGTGCGCGGCCAACTCCGGCTCGAAGCCCCGAAGGGATGGCGGTTCGAGCCGGCGTCCGTTCCCGATCGATTTGAAAGACGCAAACGCCGAAACGTTCTGCCACCTTTACCATTCATCCGCCCCCGCAGCGCGGGTGAAGGAACGCTGCGCGCGGTGGTGACGGTCGATGGACGCGATTACTCATTCGCGCGCGAACGCATTGCCTATCCCGCACATTGGCGCTCACCTCCTGATGCCTCCGGCGGAAGCCAAGATCGTCCGGGCCGATATTCGGAAGAAAGGCGAACTGATCGGATATATTCCAGGCGCGGGCGACGAAATTCCGCAAAGCCTCCAGCAAATCGGGTACAACGTGAAGATGTTGGATGTCTCCGAAATCACCGCGGACAACCTGAAACGCTTCGACGCCGTCGTGCTCGGTATTCGCGCCTATAACACGCACGAATGGATCGCGAACTGGCAGCCGGAATTGCTCGCTTATGTGAAAGCGGGCGGCGTGGTCGTCGCGCAATACAACACGACGGCCGATCTGAAGACGAAAGAGATCGGCCCATTCCCGCTGGAGATTTCTCGCGACCGCGTGACCGACGAAATGCGCGGAGGTGCGGATTCTCGCGCCGGATCATCCGTTGATGAATTCGCCTAACAAGATCACCGCGGAAGATTTCAAAGGATGGGTGCAGGAGCGCGGGCTTTATTTCCCGAACAAATGGGACCCCGCCTGGACGCCGATTCTCTCCTGCAACGATCCGGGCGAGAAACCGCTCGATGGCGGATTGCTCGTGGCGAAATCCGGCAGCGGCTATTTCATCTACACCGGTCTATGCGTGGTTCCGGCAGTTGCCGGCAGGAGTTCCCGGAGCGTATCGACTCTTCGCCAACATGGTTTCCCTGCGCGAAGTAAAATGATATCGATGATCCATGCGGACGAGGGTGAATCGAGCGCTCCGCGCTCGATGACAATTGGCGCGGCGAAGCCGCGAAGTCGAAACATCGCGCGACGGAGCGCGCGATCCACCACGCTGCGGGAAACGGCGCCGAAATGAACGAACACGATCATCCGCCGTTCTTTGGCACCTGGCGCAAGGCATACGGTTCGCGCTTGGCTTGTTCGCGATCGAGGTCGCGTTGCTCTACGCGTTCACTCTGCGGTTTTCGTGAACCGGCTCGATTACATCGTCCTCTTCGCGACGATCCTCGCGATCCCGCTCTACGGGCTTTGGCGCACCTACGGTCATCCGAATCTTCGCGCATTACCTTAAAGGCGATCAAAACGATTCGCTGGGGAACCATCGGCCTTTCGGTCATGGCCACGCAGGCCGGCCCGATCACGTTTCTTTCCATGCCCGGGCAGGCCTACGAAAGCGGCATCGGATTCATCCAAAATTATTTCGGGCAACCGTTCGCGCTCATCGTCGTCTGCGCGCATTTTCGTTCCGATCTATCAACGGCTGAAAGTTTTCACCGCCTACGAGTATCTCGGCCAACGCTTCGATCAAAAGACCCGTCTGCTTGGCGCATTTCTGTTTCTGATCCAGCGCGGAATCGCCGGCGGAATCACCATCTACGCGCCGGCCATCATTCTTTCCGCGCGTCCTGGGTTGGGACCTGAATCTCACCATCTGGCTCGCCGGCGGTTTCGTCATTGCCTACACGGTGGCCGGCGGGACGAAAATCGTCAGCCTGACCCAGCGCTACCAGATCCTGGTCATCCTGGCTCGGAATGGCGCTCGCCTTCTGGCATCGCCGTCTATCGCCTGCCGCCGGACTTGTCATTCACCGACGCGCTTTCGATCGCCGGGAACATGGGAAAACTCCAGGCGGTCGATTTCTCGATCGATCCGTCAACAGCGCTACACCTTCTGGTCCGGCATCCTGGGCGGCTTTTTCCTCTCGCTCTCCTACTTCGGCGCCGATCAATCGCAGGTGCAGCGTTATCTCGCCGGCGGTTCGACTGCGGGCCAGCCGAATCGGGCTTGCTCTTCAACGCCCTCGTGAAAGTGCCGATGCAATTTCTTATCCTGCTCCTCGGCGTGATGGTCTTTCTCTTCTATCAATTCGAGAAGCCGCCGCTGTTTTTCAATCAGCCCACCTACCAGCGCGCGATCGAGCGCGGCTACGGCCCGCAGCTTACCGCCTTGGAGACCGCAGTTCGATGATGTCTTTACGCGGAAGCGCGATGCGCTGACAGGCAATGTCCGCCGCTTCGGCGGCGGAATCCGGCGCTGACCGCGCAAGTCCAACGAACTCGATGCGCAAGCCCGCGCCATCCGCGACGAAACGAAAAAGATTCTCGTGCAAGCCGGCGCGAATCCGAAGAGCAAAGACTCCGATTACGTCTTCATTACCTTCGTGCTTCAGCATCTGCCGCATGGCGTTGTCGGCTTGCTTGTCGCTGTGATCTTCTGCGCGACGATGTCCGCCACCTCCGCCGTCCTGAACGCGCTCGGCTCGACGACCGCCGTGGATTTCTATCGAGCCGCTTTTCCGACCCAATGACAGCGACCATCATTACGTCGTCGCGACCAGGTGGCTGACGGCGGGCCTGGGGGCTGGTCACCATCGCCGTCGCCTCATTCGCAGCCTGGTCGAGAATCTCATCGAGGCCGGCAACATCCTCGGCTCGGTTTTTTACGGCAGCATTCTCGGCTTGTTCCTGGTCGCGTTTTTCCTGCGCCAGGTGCGTGGCTCGGCCGTCTTCTTCGCCGCGGTGATCGCGCAGGCGATGGTGCTGGTCCTCTTCTTCACCTCGAACATTGGTTATCTTTGGTACAACTTGATCGGCTGCGGCGCCGTTGTGCTGTTCGCCTGGTTGTTGCAGCAAACCGTTTTCCGGAACGTTCAGCCCACCACCATTCCGTAGTGCATCGCATTAGAAAAACTGGCAGGGACGCCGCGCTGCGGTGTTATCGGCTTAGCACCAAAGGTGCGGCGTTCATAAGTAGCCTGGGGCAACGTTCCAGGCATTTGGGCAACGCCGAACCGCGAGCGCTGAAAGCGCGATTCATTCAGGCAATAATCTGCGTGGGACTGGCGGTGGACCGCTGCGTTGAATTGCGCTTTCAGCGCTGGTTCGTCGTTGGATCAGAATCCTGGGCGATGCCCCAGGCTGGCATGAGAACGCGCCCTTGGCGCTAAACACCCCCCGCGGCGGCGCGCCGTCCCTACCCTCATGAGCGAGCCAATCATCTGTTTCGGCCAACAGCCGTGCGGCTTTTTTCCGAAGCGATTTCTCTATGCCAAGATCGTGACCGCGCGCCGGCTGCAAAAGGAGATTGGCGGCGAGATCGTCTTCTTTTTTCACGACAGCGATCATGATGCCCGCGAGACGGTCACCCTTTTGCGGGAACGGCACACCGGCCGGGAGGACGCCTTGAACTTCCAGTTCGCGAACAAAATCCAGAAACAGTTTTCACCATTGTCCGCAAAGCGCGTTCTGCCGGAATGGCAGACGAAGATAGCGCGCCAGCTTCCGAACTATGTTGGACCCGAGCTAGTCGAGCACTTTAAAGCGGTCGACACTTCGAGTGTGGCTGAGTTTTGCCGCGACATGTATGAGCGGATGGGATTACTGGTGGGAATTCGGATCGAGCGATCGAGTGATCCCGAGTTGCGGAAGCGCGCCATTCCGCGTTGACGATTATTTCGTCGACGTTCCCTGGGAAGGCGAGATTGTTCGCGCGCGTTAACGCGACGGGAAGCTGCTCCTGCACAAGGGCGCGGATCGGTATGTGGAGCTTCCGTCCCAGCGATACGACGCGGCGCAGATCAGTCCGACCCGGGATACGCGGCTGCGTTGGATGCAATCGGTCATCGGCTGCACGCATTACGTGGCCGGGGCGGGTGAGCGCCAATACCTCAACGAAGCCGACGCGCCCGGCGTGACTTTCGTCCAGCGCGAAGAGATCGCTGATGCGAATCACGCGTATATTGGGCTCGAATGAGTTCACGGCCGCTCAAAATTGGGATTACCTGCTTTCCGCTGATCGGCGGAAGCGGAATTCTTGCCACCGCGCTCGGCACTGAGCTCGCGGCCCGCGGTCATACCGTTCATTTCTTCAGCTACGCCAAACCCGTCCGGCTCGATCTTTCGGCGCCGCGCATTTATTTCCACCAAGTCGCGGTCGGCCAAAGCAGTGTCTTCCCTTGTCCCGATTACACGCTGCCGCTCGCGGTCAAGATGGCCGAGATCGGGCAACAAGATGAGCTGGATGTTTTCCATGTGCACTACGCGGTGCCGCACGCGACCGCGGCCTTCCTGGCCAAGGAAATGATCGGCGCTTCCGCACCGAAGATTGTGACGACGCTGCACGGAACCGATACCACCTTGCTTGGTCCAAATCCCCAATACCGCGCGGCGATCGAGCACGCGCTGATTCATTCCGACGCCGTCACGACGGTTTCGGAATGGCTCCGGCAACAAACGGAGGAAACTTTTCGGCTTCGTGAACCGATCCAGGTCATTCCGAATTTCTTCACGCCGGCGGCGCCGACAAAGAGCCGCGATGAAGTTCGTCGCGAGCTTGGCATTTCCGACGAGTTCCTCGTGGTGCACATGTCCAATCTCCGGCCGGTCAAGCGGATCGATCTTCTTTTGCGGGTAATCGCCAGCACATCGAAGCGGGATCGAATTCGGCTGCTGATCCTGGCCGGCGACTCCTTCGCTCCCTACGAGCCGCTTCTGGACGAACTCGGATTACGCAATCACGTCATCGTCCGGGAAGATGCCGCGGCGGTGGAGAATTACCTGCCCGCAGCCGACGCCGGGCTCTACACCTCGGAGAACGAGAGTTTCGGCCTGAGCATTCTCGAGACCTTATTTTTCGGCAAACCCGTCGTCGCCTTTCGCATCGGCGGAATTCCAGAGGTCGTAGCCGACGCCGCTTATCTGCATGAGTTCGGCGACGTCGCTGCGATGGCTTCCTCGCTCGACGCGCTCGTCGATTCACCGGAAGCCGCGCGGCAACTGGGGGAACGTGGTCGCGTCGCGCGCCGAAAAGTATTTTACCGCCGCCAATATTGTTCCTCAGTACGAAGCGGTCTATCGGCAAGTCATCGGCTGATGACATCCCGGCTAAACTTCCGGCTCGGGGCGCAGGCCACCGGCTCGCGCGCACGGGCCGCGACGTTCCACACGTTGCACAACGAAGTGCAGACGCCGCTTTTCATGCCGGTGGGAACGCAGGCCACCGTGAAGGCACAGCTTCCCCAAACGCTCGAGGACGCGGGTACGCAGATCTTGCTCGCGAATACCTATCACTTGCTCTTGCGACCCGGTCCCGAAGTTTTCCGTCGCACCGGAGGCATCCACGGATTCATGAGTTGGACCCGCTCCGTTCTGACGGACTCCGGTGGATTTCAGATTTTTTCGCTGCCGCATTCGCGCGCGATGAGCGAAGAGGGTGCGGTTTTTCAGAGTTATCTGGACGGAAAAACGATCCTGCTAAGTCCCGAGGTGAGCATCGAAACGCAGAAGGCCATTGGTGGCGACATCATGATGGCGCTCGATCATTGCATCGCCTCGACCGCGGACGAAGCGACGGCGCGAGACGCGATTGGCATTACCCATCGCTGGGCGGCGCGGAGCCTGGCGGCGCGCGGAGATTCGCCGCAATCGATGTTCGGGATCGTGCAAGGCGCGCTTTACCAGGAGTTGCGGCGCGAAAGCGTGGCTTGTCTGAGCGAGATGCCATTCGACGGATTCGCCATCGGCGGACTGGCCGTGGGTGAGGGGAAGAGCGAGCGCGAGGACGTTTGTGAATTTACGGCGCAGCTTCTGCCGGAGGACAAGCCGCGGTATCTCATGGGCGTCGGCACGCCGCTCGATATTCTCGAAGCCGTCCATCGCGGCGTGGACATGTTCGATTGCATCATGCCGACTCAGCTTGCGCAGCGCGGCGCCGTCTTCACCTCGCGCGGATTTTTGCAGATGCGCCGCGGCGTTTACAAATTCTCCGAGGAGAAACTCGACCCGACCTGCGCCTGTCCAACCTGTGCGCGCTACTCGCGTGCCTATTTGCATCACCTGACCAAGACGAGCGAGACGCTGGGCTGGCAGTTGCTTGGCAAGCACAACATCCATTTCTACCACCAGCTGATGCGCGAGATTCGCGAGAGCGTTTTGGCCGACAGCTTCCTCGATCTCTACCGTGAGAAACGCGCCTTCCTCCACGAATCCGATCTCGACAACCCGATTCGGGCGCAAAAGCCAAAGCGGACCAAACTGCGCACGCTGGGGAACTACGAAGTGCACATGGCGTGGGAAGGCTTCGCCAGCATTCGCCAGATTTCGTCCGGCGAGATCATGCATTCGCGCACGCCACCGATGGAAGAAGCGCGCAGACTTTACGTCGAGCAATCAAACCTGGCCGAGCGCGTCCGTCTTTCCGCGGATGAAAATCCGGCGAGCGCCCCGCCTTTGGTCGTCTGGGATGTCGGACTCGGCGCCGCGGCGAACGCGATGGCCGCGATCCTCTGCTATGAAGAACAGGCGGCCAACGGTCCCGTGCGTCCGCTTCAAATCATCAGTTTCGAAAACGATCTCGACTCCCTCCGGCTCGCCTTCCGGCACAGCCGCGATTTTCCTTACCTGCGGCACAGCGGCCCAGCCGGAATTCTCAAAAACGGCCAGTGGCGATCCCGGCAATATCCGGGCTTGAGCTGGCTGCTCCTGCCGGGCGATTTCCTCGAAACCATGTCCATCGCTCCCACTCCGCCCGACCTCATCTTTTACGACATGTTTTCGACCAAGACCTCCGGCGATCAATGGACGCTCAGTGCTTTTGGCAAGCTCTTCGAAGCTTGCGCCGGACGCGCCGCCGAACTGTTCACCTACACCTGCTCCACCGCGAACCGCGCCGCGCTCCTCGCCGCCGGCTTTTACGTCGCCCGAGGACGCAACGCAGGAGAAAAACTGGAGACCACGATCGCGCTCACACCCGCGGCGTGTCGCGCACCGTCATCCTGCCGACATGAGCTGCTCACGCCCGATTGGCTGGAAAAGTGGAATCGCTCCGGTGCCAAATTTCCTGGTGAACTCCAGGCCCATCAACACGGCTCGTTTGAGCAATCAATTCGCGAGCACGAGCAATTCCGGTAATCAGAGGCGAAACCGTGGGTCAGCTCTTTGTGCCATGCGTCCGGGCTGATGGTGCTGGCAAATTGACATCCCTCACAAAAGGAGCCGAATATTAAGCATGCCCAAAGACATAGCCGTCAGCCGCGAGCGCTTCATTGAACTCCTGAACGAGGATCTGGCCCGGGAGTATCAAGCCATCATCGCCTACGTGATCTACAGCCAGACAATCAAGGGTGCGAAGTTCAACTCGATTGCCAAGGAATTGGAGGTCCATGCTGGCGAGGAACTGAGTCACGCCATCCTGATTGCCAAGCAAATCGACTACCTGAACGGTTCGCCCGTAACCGTTCCCAAGAAGGTCAAGACATCGGATAAGGCGGAAGATATGCTGCGATTCGATCTCGCGAATGAGCAGGAGACGATTGTCAATTACCGCGAACGGATCCGGCAGGCGGAAGCGATGGGTGAGTTCGGCATCAGTGAAGTGCTGCGCAAGATCATCGCCCAGGAACAGGAACACTTTACGGATTTGGCGGACGCCCTCGGCATCGACAACCCGACCATCATAGGGTAAGGCGGCGCCGGCAAAGCGCGGTACTCGCTCGCTATGTTGAGGCGTTCTGCTGGTACGGCGATCCACCTTCGTGACGGCCCGGCGACAGAGCGCCGTGGCTACAGCTTTCGGATGAAATTCGTTGGGGAGGCAGGAGTTTATCCCGCAGGCTTCAGCGAGGTGATGGCGCGGCCCCTACTTCCTGGCCTCCGGCGTGACGGCGACCTTCACACGCTGACCGTCACGCATCACCACGATGTCCACGGGCTGGCCGATCTTGGCCGCGTCGAGGGCGTAGGTGTAGTCGTAGATGTTCGAGACCTTCTGGCTGCCGAATTCGACGATAATGTCGCCGCCCTTTAAGCCCGCTTTTTCGGCCGGGCTGTCGCTGCGGATTCCGGCGAGTTTCACGCCTGCGACTTCGGTGGCGTAATCGGGGATGGTGCCCAGAAAGACGCGCAAAGTTTCGCGACCCCCGGCACCTTCGCTGTGTTGCACCTTGACGTAGTCGGGACGCTCACCGCCTTTCGCGAGATCGACGATCAAAGTGCGCGCGAATTTCGTGATCCGCTCCAGGCCGTCGTAATCGACTTTGTCGGCTGTGTCGGTCGGCCGGTGATAGTCATCGTGGCCGCCGGTAAAAAAGTTCAGGACCGGCACGTTCTTCGGATAAAACGCCGTAACATCCGTGGGCAAATAGGGATCCTCCTGGAGCGATAGATTGAAACCGGCGGCCACATTGCGCTTCTCAACCAAACGCCGCCAGGCCTTCGATGACCCGATGCCCTGCAGGCTGAGTTTATTCTCTCGCAACCGGCCGACCATGTCGAAATTCACGTAGGCGGCGACATTCGAGAGAGGGATGACCGGATGCTCGACAAAGTAGGCAGAACCGATCATGCCGATTTCCTCTCCCGACCAAAACGCGAAGACAATCCCGCGCTGAAACTCCTCCGGTCTAGCCTTTCGCTCCTCCGCGAGCGAAGCCGCCAATTCCAGGATCGCGGCCGTTCCGGACGCGTTGTCGTCGGCGCCCGGATGCACTTTTCCTTCCTCGCCTTTCCGGAGCATCGCGCCGGTTCTCGCCGAAACCGAGATGATCGTAATGCGCGCCGATTATGACGTATTCTGCCCGCTCCGGCGGACCGGAAGGCGGGAGCACGGCGATAATGTTGCGGTCGTCCTTCCTGATGTGCTCTACCGCGGTCGTGAGGTGGACCGTGGCGTTCGCCAGGGTGAAGCCGCTTTCCGCATGTGGATTCTCCTGGTCGAGCGCAGACTGGAGCGATTTCAGATCTTTGCCCGCGCGCTGAAAGAGGGCGTCCGCCACGTCGCTCGAGATGCTTGCGGCCACGATTCCGGAATTACCCATGCTGGCATCGAACGAGGCGGCGACCAGCTCGCCTTTGTTGGGTGAGTTCGGTCCGGTGACGAACAAGACCGCTTTCGCGCCATGCTCGCGCGCCAGCATCGCCTTGTAACGCAGCCCGGCGTAGCGGTTCAGCTCCTGCCGCCGCTTCGGATCGACCTCCTCCGGCACGTAACGCAGGGCGAGAGCGATCTTGTCTTTCACATCCACTCCGCCATACGAATCGTAGCCCTCGGCTCCTTTGCCCGGCACCGACAAGCCGTAGCCCACGAACACAACTTCGGCGTCTAGCGTCTGGTTCTCCGTGAACGAAAGCGGCGCGAAGTCTTTTTCGACCTCGAACCGGAGCGGTTTGCTTGTCGTAGTCCCGCTTAGGACGAGTTCGTTTTTTTCCTTCAGCACCTTCACGCCTGAATTGAATTCAAATTTTTGGAAAAAAGTGTTGTTGTCACCGGCCGGCTTCAGTTGCGCATCCTGTAAACGCCCCGCGATGTAATCCGCGGCCTGCCTGGCGCCGGCGCTCCCCGTCATCCGGCCCTGCCGTTCCTCCGAAGCAAGGAAACCAACCTCAGCCCGGAGATCGGCGGCCGTAATTTCGGCGGTCCCACGAGGTGTTGACGGCGAACCCGGCGGCGCTTCCGCTGGCGTCGCCACGACCGAGGCGGATGGAGTGGCGCTTTGGCCGGCGCGCGGCGAGTCCGCGATCGCCTTTAGGGCGGCCTCATTGTTCCAATTCGCCAGGAAGAGTTGCGACTTGCCATCGGCGGTGCGTCCGGTCGTCCAGCAAAGCTGTTTGCCGTCAGGCGAGAAGACCGGGAGCCCATCGAAGCCGTCGGTATGGGTGACGCGCACCGGTTCGTGCTGGCCCGCGGCATCGACGAGGTAGAGCTCGAAATTCGAAAAGCCGAGCTTGTTGGACGTGAAGATCACGTACTGGCCCGAAGGATGGAACAACGGCGCCCACGACATCGCCTTAAAATCGGTCAGCCGGCGTTCGTCCGAGCCGTCCAGCTTCATCGTGTAGACGTCCGCGATCGCGCCGCTCTTATCGAAGCGCCGCCAGATGATGCGTTGGCCGTCCGGCGAGAAGAATGGTCCGCCATCGTAACCCGGCGTGGAAGTGAGCCGGCGCTGGTTCGCCCCATCCGCGTCCATCATGTAGATGTCGCCGAAGTAAGCGGGATCCGTTTCGTAACGCTTGCGATCCTCCGCGGAAAGTTTCTCGAGCGGATACGCGCCGCGGAGCGAACAGAACACGATCTTGCTGCCGTCCGGCGAATAACTTCCTTCCGCGTCGTATCCGTTGGATTTGGTCAGCTGGCGCGGATTCGATCCATCACGACGGGCCGCGAAAATATCCATGGCCTCGTCGTAATCCCACGAGTAGCGGCGCTCTTTCCCGGTCGCGCGAAAGTCCAGTTCCGCCTTCTGTTTTTCCCGCGACTTCGGATCCAGATGCGTGGAAGCAAAAAGCACTTCATCTTTCCCCGGGCGAAAAAACGCGCAGGTCGTCTTGCCCATTCCCGGCGAGACGCGATGAATGTCTCCGGAGGTGAGATCCAGCGTGTAGATTTGGTAGAACGGATTGTCCGCCTCGCGCTCGCTTTGAAAGATGAGCGCCTTTCCATCGGGCGAGAAATAACCTTCGCCGCTCCGCCGCCCCTCGAAAATGAGTTGTCTGACGTTGGAGAGGAATTGCGCCTCCTCCTTGTTCTCTTCAGCGTCCGCCTTCAAACAAACGGAGCCAAAAGCAAACACGAGAAGGAGCAGTCTGGTGAGATTGAGCTTCATGAAAGGATTTTTGGCAGGGCGCTTCGCTGGCGCGCCGGGCACGGCGCAATATGTAGCGCGTGAGGCATCACTCCGAAAGGGTCAAGATCGCGACGGCTAATCCCATCGTCTTCCCGCGCAGGACATTGACACGGGTGAATCTCTGGCGTTCGCTGGAAAGAACCCCAACAGCCGAAAGAAGACCCTCATATGATCTCCCAAAATTCTCTCCGAGCAGCGTCTGCGACAGCCTTGGCCGCGGGCGCACTTTTCCTGAGCGTCTTCGCCTTAAACACCCAGGCCAGAATTGACGGCCCGCCTCCTGAAGAGGCCGACCTCGCGGTAACGAAGGTTGGGACCCCCGATCCGGTGGCCGCCAACGCTGACGTTACTTACACTATCACGGTCACCAACGGCGGACCGGATGTCGCCGTTAACGTCGTGTTGGACGACACGCTGCCCGGAACAATGACCTTCGTCTCACTCTCCTCGCCTTCCGGCTGGACCTGCTCGACTCCGGGAGTGGGGACGGGCGGCCTGATTCATTGCACGAGACCGGGCCTGGTGGCCGCTTCCGACAACGTCTTTACCCTGGTTGGCCACGTTCCCGCTGGCACGCCGGCTGGAACAAATTACACCAACGTGGCGTTGGTCACGACGGAGACGTTTGATCCCAATAAGGAAAACAATAGCGCCAGCGCGTCGAACACTGTGACTGGGCCGAGCGCCGATTTGGGAGTCATCAAGCTGGCGAATGCTGAAGAGGTCCTCGCTGGATCGAACGTGACCTACAGCATTCAAGTGTTCAACGGCGGTCCTACTAACGCTGCTAACGCTGCTTTGAACGATACGCTGCCGGGAGACATGACTTTTGTCTCGCTCGCCGCGCCGGCCGGTTGGACCTGCTCGAGCCCCGCCCCGGGCGCGGGTGGCACGGTCTCCTGCTCGAATCCAAACCTGGCGCCGACGGCAGGCGTGGTCTTCACCCTGATTGGCCACGTTGACGGGGCGACACCGGCGGGAACGACCTATACCAACACGGCCTCGGTCAGCACGAGTACGTTCGATCCCAATGACAAGAACAATAGCTCAACCGTCTCCGTCGTGGTCGTGACTTGCCTAACCGATCCGGTGGTGACGACTAACGCGGACAGCGGCCCAGGCTCGTTGCGGCGGGCTATTCTCGATGCCTGCCCCGGCAGCACCATCTCGTTCGATATGAGTCAGGTCGTTAGCCCGATCACCTTGACGAGCGGGCAGTTGGTTATCGATAAGAATCTGACAATCAGCGGCCCGGGTGCGAACGTTCTCACGGTTCAGCGCACGACAGGTCCAAAGGCGCCGGCGTTCCGCATCTTTAGCGTGACGGTTCCAACGGGGGAAGGTTTTTCAATTATTGCGACCATCTCTGGTTTAACCATCGCCAACGGTCAGGCTGAGGGAACATTTCCGTCCAGCGCCGGAGGTGGCATCAGTAGCAACGGGCCCGCGACGCTTAACGTCGCCGACTGCACGCTCAATAATAACGCGGCCGACTTTGGCGGCGGCATTTTTAACAGCAGCTCGGGAACGGTCGAGATGACCGATAGCACTCTCAACAATAACATTTCCCACTTCGGCGGCGGCGGTGGCATTTACAACAACGGCAGCGGGACCGTGAACCTCACCAACAGCACTCTTAGCGCTAACGCCACGAATAATGACAGCGTCGAGGGTGGAACTTTCGGGAGTGGCGGCGCCATCTTCAACAACGGCGGCGGACCAGTTAACGTCGCTTACAGCACTTTGACCGGTAACACGGCCATTGCCAACGGAGGCGGCATTGCGAATAACAGCAGTGGCGTTGTGCAGATCACCAACAGTATCGTTGCACTCAACACTGCCACGGCCACCGGCCCCGATTTGAGCGGCACCTTTACCGCCAACTACACCTTTATCGGCAACCCGGCAGGAGCGACCATCAACGGCGGCACGGGCAACCTTAACGGCAACCCGCAACTTGGGCCTTTGGCAAACAATGGCGGCCCCACCCAGACGCATCGTCCTCTGCCCGGCAGCACGGCCATTGACGCCGGGGACCCAGCCTTTGCGTCGCCGCCTGACGCTGACCAACGCGGTTTCGCGCGCGTGGCCGGGCCGCGCCTTGACATGGGCGCAGTCGAAACCAACTACACCCTTACCGCCACCGGGGGCACTCCCCAAAGCACAATAGTTAACACCGCCTTTGCGACCAACCTGCAAGCCACTCTGACGGAGACGGGCGGTCCCGTGGCCGGTATCCCGGTGACATTTACTCCCCCAGCCAGCGGACCCAGCGGCACGTTCGCGGGGGGCAATCCCGCGATCGCAACAACAAACGCGACCGGAGTGGCGACTGCGCCAACCTTTACGGCCAATGGCCTCGCCGGCAGTTATGATGTGGCTGCGACCGTAACCGGCATCGCGACATCAGCGAACTTCTCGCTCATTAACATCGCGGCGACACCTACACCTACTCCTACGGCGACGCCGACGCCTACTCTTACGCCGACGCCAACCCCCACGCCACCGACGCCCACTCCTACGCCGCCTACTCCCACGCCTACCCCGGCGACACCTACTCCAACACCTACGGCGACCCTGACTCCGGTGCCAACGCCAACGTTAACCCCCACATCGACGCCAACGCCAACTCCCACATCGACACCAACCTTAACTCCGACAGCGACGCCAACTCCAACTCCGACGACGCATGCCATTAACCTCTCGACTCGGATGCGAGTCCAGACCGGGGGTAACGTTGGCATTGGCGGATTCATCGTCACAGGGACCGGCCCAAAACACTTAATCCTCCGGGCAATAGGCCCTTCCTTGACGCGCTATGGCATTGCCGATGTCCTGGCTGATCCGGTGCTCGAGTTGCACGGTCCGGGCGCCTTTGCCACGATCACGAACGATAACTGGCGGGACACGCAGGAAGGTCTGATTGCGGCCACCGGCCTCCCGCCCACGAACGATTTCGAATCAGCCATCGATGCTACGCTGGTTCCGGGGGCGTATACGGCCGTGGTTAAAGGAAAGAATAACACGTCAGGTGTGGCTTTGATTGAAATCTACGACCTCAATCAGGATGCGACTTCAAGACTGGCTAATCTTAGCACTCGCGCCTTTGTCAGCACCGGTAACGACATCGTCATTGCGGGCTTCTTCCTGAGCGAAGGCAACGGCAGTGACAGAGTCATCGTGCGTGGGCTCGGCCCGAGCCTGAGTGGCTTCGGTTTGTCTCCTTTGCTGGCGAATCCCACTTTGGAGCTTCGCAATAGTAATGGCTCGCTCGTCCTGACCAATAACGACTGGCAGGATAACGCGGATCAAGCCGCTGAGCTCACCGCGGCGGGCCTGGCGCCGACAAATAATCTTGAATCGGCCATCGCAGCGGCCCTGCCGCCCGATCTTTATACGGCGCTGCTGGCCGGACTGAACAACGGCACTGGTATCGGCATAGTCGAAATATACGACCGCGGACCGTAAGGCGGACAAACTAGATAAGAATCCGCGAGGGCCAGATTGGCAGTGACACAGGATCGTCATCAGGCGGCTTAGTTCGCAATCGACACGATCCTTGAGCTTATTGCGATGAACGAACCACCGCCGTTTCCCCCGCAAAGTCGGTGGCCGACTTTGCTTATCGGCATGGCCGTTGCGAATCTCGTCGGAGGCGCCCTCTGTTTCGGCGTCACCAAGCTGAGCGAGGTCTACAAAGGGCCAAGCGAGGGATGGTACATATTTCCAAGTTTTTTTCTGCTTCCGTTGCTGGTCGGATTGGTCGCGGCCTGGTTCTATCGGCGACTCAATCGCGGTCTCGGGATCACATTTCTCGACGCGCTGTGGGTCTCGCTCGTTGGGGTCGGCGCCGCCGCGATCGTTCTTCGAGAGGGTGTTGTTTGCCTGATCATCGTTTTCCCAGCGCTCTATCTGCTCATTCTGACCGGATTGCTTGTCGGCCGGATTTGGTTTCGACCGGACTACAGCAAGCTTCAATTGAGTGTTCTCCCTCTCGTCGTACTGCTTGTCGTGACCGACGCTTTTTCCGCCGCGACCGAGCGCGAGGTGGTCACGGACGAGATTCTCATCCGCGCCACCCCCGACCAGGTCTGGCCGCATATCCTGGCCTTCTCTGACATCCAGGATCAGCCTGATTACTGGATTTTCCGGCTGGGACTTCCTTATCCGACCGAAACAACCAACGGCGGCAACTTCGTCGGAGCCGATCGGCAATGCAGATTCAGCGATGGGATTGTGATCAAGGAACGGGTCGCCGAGTTTGTCCCGGGCGAAAAGCTCACCTTTGATATTGTCGAACAACCGACTCATCCCGAGGCCTACGGACACATCACGTTGCACCGGGGGCAGTTCGTATTGCGCGATAACGGAAACGGAACCACCACGTTGTTCGGATCGAGCTGGTACACTTTGCACGTTCGTCCGCTCTGGTATTTCGATCTCTGGACACGGGACATGACACGCGCCGTGCATCTGCGCGTAATGAATCATGTTCGCCGTCTCGCTGAGGAAGTCTCAAAGAGCGATCGGAGCCAGGTAAATCCTGCATCGCGCGACGCACCGTAACGCAGCGCTTGCCTCCGCGGACTTGAATTGACATAAAGAAAGTCCGCCGCCACACCGAGTGATGTGGGGGCGTTGCAAGACTGGACCACAAACGAAAGGACAGCAGTTATGGCTGACGAAAAAACGGGTAAAAAGCCGGACCAGGAAGGTGGTGCCGGCGTAGAAGACACCGGGGCCGAAAGCGCTGAAACCGAAAGCGCTGAAACCGAAAGCGCCGAAGCCGGTGGCCGTCACAGACATCATCATCACAAGTTGCTCTACACCTGCTGGCATGACGGAGCGGCCAACCGCGTCCACGGCCACTGGAACTGGTTCACGTGCTGGCGCTGCGGCTCGCTGAACTACATGTAATTCGCGCTCGAGGCTCGAACGGAAGAGCAGGGTTTGCATTCCCTGCTCTTCCACTATTTGGGTCTTATGAAACGGTGTGACGCGGCAACAAACGCGCGTCGAGCCTTTCGTCCGCAGTCTTGCCAGGAAACTCGCGAAAGGGGCGAAGATTTTGATTGTGCTGCGGTAGGCTCAGCGTTTGCAATGGTTACGGGTGAAGACAAAGGCCAGGAGACCCAAAGCGTCTGTTGTGCGCACACGAACCGTCCCTAGCCGTTCGTCGACTCGCAAGACCGCGGTCCGTGACGAATTGAATGGTGTCGGAGTGATCCGGGAAGTTCGCGACCTGGATGTTTCTGCGCGTGTCTCCGACGATGCCACTGAAATCATCCTGAAGTTGCGTTCCGCTTCGATCCTTCGACTTCCGGCCAGAGCGCAGAGGAATATCTCCAGAATTTTAAACAGCTAGTTCAGAACCCGAAGCAATGAAAAACTTTCTACCTGGTGTTGTCATCCTGTCCGTCTTCTTGACGGCAACGGGATGCAAAAAAAGCGCTGCACCGCAGCCGGGGCCGCTCCCGGTCAATGTCGTTACTGTGATCGAGAAAGAGGTAAACGAATGGGACGAATTCACGGGACGCCTGGAGGCCGTCGAATCGGTCGATATTCGCCCGCGTGTGTCCGGCTATATCACCGAGATCCATTTCGAAGCCGGGGCGATCATCAAGAAAGGCGATCTGCTTTACGTGATCGACCCGCGTCCTTACCAGGCGGACTTCGACCGAGCTGCCGCCGAGTTCGAGCGCATGCAGGCGCAGCTGAAATTGGCGCAGATCGAGCTCGATCGGGCGAAAGATCTGCGGACCAAGAACACTATTTCGGCGAGCGAGTTCGACCAGAAAGCTGCCACCTATCAGGGTTCTTCTGCCGCGGCGCGTTCGGCCGAGGCGGCGAAAAATTCCGCCGCGCTGAATCTGGAGTTCACTCAAATCAAATCGCCCATTGACGGCCGCGTGAGCGACGCGCGAATTACGCTGGGCAACCTCGTTCAGCCCGGCGCAGGGCCGGAGAGCGTGCTGACCACCGTGGTCTCGGTCGATCCAATTTACGCCAGAGTGGATGCCGACGAAAACGCTGTCTTAAAATATGTGAAGCTGAGTGAAGAGGGAAAACGGGTTAGCGCGCGGACACAGAAGATCGCGGCCTGGGTCGAACTTGGAAACGAAACCGGCTTCCCCCATGAAGGCACCCTCGATTTCGTGGATAATCGACTCGACTCCGGCACCGGCACGGTGCGAGCGCGCATCATCCTAAAAAACTGGAATCCTAATTTCATCACCCCGGGCCTTTTCGTGCGGGTGCGAATTGCTTGGGGCGGCACCGTATCGCGCTGCTCTCATTGCCGACAAGGTGATCAGCTCGCAGCAAGGCGTGAGCTATGTCTTCGTGGTGAAGCCCGATAACACTCTTGAGCGTCGCAATATCGACGACGGGAACGATGTTCGAGGGCAAACGGATCGTAAAAAGCGGGCTAAAGGATGGCGAGCAGGTTGTCTCCACACGGCTGCAATTGATCCAGCCGGGCATGACGGTTAAGCCGGTCGAGGAGCAGGGGAAGTAAGTGCGGAATGCGGAGTGAAAGAAGCGATGAGTGATACGGATCTAAAGAAACGCACGAAGGCGTTTGCGCTGCGAATCCTGAAGCTTGTGGACGCTATGCCGAAAACGACCTCGGGGCGCGCGCTCGCGGCGCAACTCGTTCGCTCGGGTACCTCGGTGGCTGCGAACTATCGCGCTGCTCGTCGCGCAAAATCTCCTGCGCACTTTCTCTCGAAGCTTGGCGATGTCGAAGAAGAGGCCGATGAAACGTTATTCTGGCTCGAGCTGCTTGAAGAGTCCGGAATCGTCCCGACGAAACGACTCTCAGCGCTCAAGAAGGAGGCTGATGAACTGGTTGCCATCATCGTCGCATCCATCAACACCGCGAAGAGGAAGTCGGAAGTGGGACGTCGGAAGTCGGAAGCGAACTTAAAGCGCGACTCCGGTTCGTTCTCACCTCCCGCTTCCAACTTCCGGCTTCCGACTTCATGAACTTTCCTCACTTCTTCATCGACCGGCCCATTTTCGCCGGGGTGATCAGTATCGTCATCACGCTCGTCGGGGCGATTGCGCTCTTCACCCTGCCCATCGCGCAATATCCCGAGATCGCGCCGCCGACGATTCAGGTCACGGCGAATTATCCCGGCGGGAACGCCAAGGTGGTCGCGGAAACGGTCGCCACGCCGATCGAGCAGCAGGTCAATGGCGTCGAGAACATGCTCTACATGTCTTCGCAGAGCACGAGCGACGGCAACATGATCGCTGAACATCACCTTCAAGCTCGGCACCAATCTCGATACGGCGCAGGTGCTCGTGCAAAATCGCGTGGCCATCGCCATTCCCACGCTGCCGGCCGAAGTGCAGCGCATCGGCGTCACGACGAAAAAGCAATCGCCCGACATCACCATGGTCGTGCACCTGGTCTCGCCCGATGGGTCGCTCGATTCGATCTTCACCAGCAATTACGCGCTCCTTCAGGTTCGCGATGAGCTCGCGCGCATCGATGGCGTCGGCGACATCAATGTCTTTGGGGCGCGCGAGTATTCGATGCGCATCTGGCTCGATCCGCACAAGGTTTCCGCGCGCGGACTGACGGCGCAGGATGTTGTCCAGGCGATCCAGGAGCAGAATGTGCAGGTCGCCGCGGGCATCATTGGCGCGCAACCGGTGCCGAAAGGCGCGACCGCCTTTCAATATACGGTCAGCACTCAGGGCCGGCTGGCGGATGAAAAGGAGTTTGGCGAAATCGTCATCAAGACCGGCGCGGACGGTCAAGTCACCCGCGTGCGCGACGTGGCGCGGGTGCGAGCTGGCGGCGCGCGACTACACGGTCAACAGCCAGCTCGGCGGCAAAGCCGGCCACCGCCATCGGCATCTTCCAGCGTCCCGGTTCAAACGCGCTCGCCACCTCCGATGCGGTGCGCGCGAAGATGGCCGAGCTCAAGCAGCGCTTTCCCGTCGGGCTCGATTACAAAATCCAGTACGACCCGACGACCTCGGTGCGCGAGTCGATTCACGAAGTGCAGAAGACGCTCTTCGAAGCGATCGCCCTCGTCGTGCTCGTCGTCCTCGTCTTTCTCCAAAGCTGGCGCGCGGCGATCATCCCGCTGATTGCGATTCCCGTCTCGCTCATCGGCACTTTCGCGGCCATGACGGCTTTTGGTTTTTCAATTAACAACATCTCGCTCTTCGGCATCGTGCTCGCGATCGGCATCGTGGTCGATGACGCCATCGTAGTGGTGGAAGCCATCGAGCATCACATCGAGAACGGCTTGAGCCCGCGCGACGCGGCGCGCAAGGCGATGGATGAAGTCAGTGGCGCCCTCGTCGCCATCGCGCTCGTGCTGGGCGCGGTCTTCATCCCTACGGCGTTCATGAGCGGGATCACGGGTCAGTTTTTCCGCCAGTTTGCGCTGACCATTGCGATCTCGACGGCCATCTCCGCGTTCAATTCGCTCACGCTTTCCCCGGCGCTCGCCGCCCTCCTCCTCCGGCCGCAGGGCGCGAAGAAGGATTGGTTTCAACAGCGTGATCGACGGCCTGCTCGGCTGGTTCTTCCGGGGCTTCAACAAAGCCTTTGCCTGGAGCTCGAACGCCTATGGCAACACCGTCGGGCGGCTCACCCGGCTCGCCGCCATCGTGCTGCTCGTTTACGCCGGTTTGCTGGGCCTGACCGCGCTCGGTTTCAAAGTGGTGCCCGGCGGCTTCCTGCCCACTCAGGATCGCGGCTACGCGGTCGCTTACGCGCAACTGCCGGACGCCGTCATCACTCGATCGCACGCAGGCCGTGGTCGACAAGATCGCGAAGATCGCGCGCGAAACTCCCGGCATTCTCGACACGATTGAAATTGCCGGCTTCAACCTCTTCGGCGGCAACCAGCCCAACACCGCCGCCGTCTTTCTCCCTTTCAAGAATTTCGCCGAACGTCACACGGCCGAGACGAGCATGCCTGCGATCGTCGCGAAGCTGAACGCGCGCGTTCGGGCCGAGATTCCCGAGGCCTTGGTGGCGGTCTTTCCTCCGCCGCCCGTGGCTGGCATCGGCAACGCCGGCGGTTATCGCCTTTTCATTCAGGACCGCGGCAATGCCGGCCTTGAAGAACTGCAAACCCAGGCTTTCGCCCTGACGATGAAAGCAAATCAAACGCCGGGCCTGGCGAACAACCTCACGACCTTTCGCGCGAACGTGCCGCAGCTCTGGCTCGACGTGGACCGCGTGAAAGCGAAGAGCATGAACGTCCCGCTGAGCAATATCTTCGGCACGCTCCAGACCTATCTCGGTTCGGCTTACGTGAACGACCTGACGCTGTTCGGGCGCACCTATCGCGTGACCGCTCAGGCCGACGCGGAATTCCGCCTCAAGCCCGAAGACATCCGTCTGCTCAAGACGCGCAACACCAGCCGGCGGGATCGTGCCGCTCGGATCCGTTTCCACCGTGCAGGAAGTCAGCGGCGCGGACAAAATTACCCGCTACAACATGTTCCCAGCCGCCGACCTGAGCGGCCAGCCGGCGCCCGGGCGCCAGCACGGGCGACGCCTTGGCCGCGATCGAACGGCTCGCGAAGGAAAATCTGCCGACGAGCTTCACCACCGAATGGACGGAGATTGCGCTCCAGCAAAAGCTCGCCGGCAACAGCGCGATCTACATTTTCCCGCTCTGCGTTCTGTTCGTCTTCCTGCTGCTGGCGGCGCTTTACGAGAGCTGGTCGCTGCCGCTCGCGATCATTCTCATTGTGCCGATGTGTCTGCTTCAGCGCGATCGGCGGCGTGTGGCTGCGCTCGATGGAAAACAACATCTTCACCCAGATCGGCTTCGTCGTGCTCGTCGGGCTCGCCTGCAAGAACGCCATCCTCATCGTCGAGTTCGCCAAACAGATCCAGGACCGCGACGGCAAAGATCGCTTCACCGCCGCGGTCGAAGCCTGCCGCCTCCGCCTGCGCCCGATCCTGATGACTTCCTTTGCCTTCATTTTCGGCGTGCTTCCGCTCGTCATCAGCAGCGGCGCCGGCGCCGAAATGCGCCAGGCCCTCGGCACCGCCGTCTTCTTCGGCATGCTCGGAGTCACCGGCTTCGGCCTCTTCCTCACGCCCGTGTTCTACGTCGTCATCATGTGGTTCAAAGAGCGCCGAAGCAAAATGTCCGCACCCGCACCAACCCAGTCCGCGCCACCGATGGGAGCGGAACCTGCCGTCTAGTTCGCACCGCGTTTTGACCACGCGTTCAGGCGCGTAAAGTCTGGCAAATGACGACTGAAGAACAGCAAGACGAACAGTTCTATCGCGACACGGAAAGTATCGCGTTTCCGAAACTGAACGATCACCAGCTTTCACTCCTCGAACCTTTGGGCGAACGCCGGGTGATGAAACGCGGCGACGTGCTTTTTAAAGCCGGGCAGCGCGATGTCGGATTGGCCATTGTTTTGCGCGGCGAACTCGAGGCCTTCGAGACGCGCGATGGCACCGAATATAATCTCGCGACCGCGCGTGAACGCGATTTCATGGGCGACGTCTCGATGCTTCAGGGCACATCGATCCTCGGTTCGAGCAGAGTCACCTCGGATGAAGCTGAGATACTCCATATTCCGGCCGCCGAACTCCGGCGCGCGCTCGCGGAAATTCCCGGCGTGAGCAAGACCATTGTCGATGCCTTGATCATGCGGCGGCGACGGCTTCGCCGCGATCGCGAATTTGCGGGAATGCGTGTTTTGGCAAGTCGCGATGCGCGCGATGGACATCAGCTCGATGATTTCCTCGACAAGAATCGCATCCCGCATCGGCTGATCGAATTTGAGAGCGAACAGGGACAGGCGCTGGGCAAACGCCTTCACCTGACCAGTCGCGATTTGCCCGCGCTGATTACTCCGGCCGGCGCTCCTTTGCGCCAGCCTTCCTTGCGCGAGGTCGCGCAAGTGGCGGGTTTGCTTCGCCCGCTCGCGCTTCGAGGACGAAACCGAAATTACGGCGGACCTGGCGATCGTCGGCGCCGGGTCCGGCCGGACTGGCCGCGGCCGTTTATGCCGCCTCCGAAGGACTGAAGAACAGTCGTGTTGGAAAGTTATGCGCCGGGCGGCCAGGCCGGTTCCTCCTCGTTGATCGAAAACTTTTTTGGATTCCCGACCGGGATCAGCGGTGGCGATCTGACCTGGCTCGCCCAGCTTCAGGCCTATCGATTCGGGGCGAAGTTTTCCACGCCGGCGCGAGCGCTTTCCCTTCATTACGACGGCGGCCGATGAATACGCCGCCTGTCTGCAAGTCGATGGTTGCGGGGCCGTGCTGCGAGCGAAAAGTGTCCTGATCGCGACCGGCGCGAATTACCGCCGACTTGGAGGCGGAGGGCTGCGAACAATTTGAAGGCATGGGCGTTTATTATGCCGCGACCGCGCTCGAAGGTCAGATTTGTCGCGGGGAAACTGTCATCGTCGCCGGCAGCGGCAATTCGGCGGGCCAGGCCGCGATGTTCCTTTCCGATGGCGCCGCCAAAGTCGCTCCTGGTTATCCGCGGCGGCGATCTCTCCAGAGATGTCGACCTATCTTTCGCGACGGGTGGAAGCGAAAGAGAACATCGAGATTCTCTTTCACACCGAGATTCGCAAATTGTCTGGCGGGAAAATAGCTGGAAGAAGCCGAGCTGGAAAACACCAAGACCGGCGAACGGCGCGTGGTCCGAACGCCCGCCATTTTTTCCATGATTGGCGCCGATCCCTGCACCGAATGGCTGCCGCGGCGAAATCGAGCGGGACGAAAAAGGATTTATCAAGACGGGCTCCGATCGTGGCGGATTCGCCCGCCTGGAAAAAGAACAAACGCCAGCCCAGGCCCGCTCGAGACCAGCCTTCCGTGTATTTTTGCCGCGGGCGATGTCCGGTCCGGGTCGGTAAAACGTTGCGCCGCCGCTGTGGGCGAAGGCGGCATGGCCATCGCCGGCGTCCAAATCGCCCTCGCCGCGGCGGCTGATCGCAATTAAGCCGCCGCGATCAGTGGCCTGGTTCTCTCGTTCTTTCGAACGAGACGGTGCTCGTCCTGATGCAGTGGGAATAAATCCGTCCTATGTCCACTGGCTGGGCTCCTCTAGAATGACGAATCTCCAGAAACCAAAAGATGAAGGTTGCAAAATGAAAGACGGAAAACTGAACGGGAAAGTCGCGGTCGTGACCGGCGCATCGAAAGGAATCGGCGCTTCCATCGCCAAACATCTCGCGGCTGAAGGCGCCGCGGTGATCGTCAACTACGCCTCCAGCAAAACAGACGCTGACAAGGTTGTAGCCGAGATTATCGACAAGGGCGGAAAAGCCGTGGCGGTCCAAGCCAATGTGGCAAAGAAGGCGGAGGTTGATCGCTTGTTCGCGGAGTCGAAGAAGGCGTTCGGCGCGCTCGATATTCTCGTCAACAACGCGGGCGTCTATGAATTTGTCCCTCTGGAAGACGTCACCGAAGAGCACTTCCACAGACAGTTCAATGTAAATGTTCTCGGTCTCATCCTCGCGACGCAAGAAGCCGTCAAGCAGTTCGGTCCCGCTGGCGGCAGCATCGTTAATATCAGTTCCCTGGCGAGTAGCTCTGCGCCTCCGATGGGTTCGGTCTACAGCGCGACCAAGGCCGCGGTGGATGCCGTGACCAAGTCGCTGGCGAAGGAACTTGGGTCGCGCAAGATCCGCATCAACTCTCTCAACGCTGGAATGGTGGAGACAGAAGGTTTTCATGCCGCGGGAATTGCCGAGAGCGATTTCCGCAAACAGGTCGAGGCGCAAACGCCGCTGGGACGTATCGGGCAGCCGTCGGACATTGCCTCTGTCGCAGTATTCCTCGCTTCCGCGGATGCGGGTTGGGTGACGGGCCAAACGCTCGTGGTCTCGGGAGGAAATCGTTAGGCTGGTTCGATGGCTAAGAATTCGATTATGAATAAGAAAATGAAAGCGGCGCAGATCAGCAAGGCGGGCGGGGATTGGGAATTGGTGGAACGCGAGATCCCCGAGCCAGGCGCCGGCCAGGTGCGCGTGAAAGTGGAGGCGTGCGGCATTTGCCATAGCGACGCGCTCGTGAAAGAGGGCTCTGGCCCGGACTTCAATTTCCTCGCGTGCCAGGTCATGAGATCGCGGGACGTGTCGATGCCGTCGGTGCGAACGTGACGGGATGGAACAAGGGTCAGCGCGTCGGGGTGGGCTGGCATGGAGGACATTGTTTCGTCTGCGAGCCGTGCCGGCGCGGCGATTTCGCGATGTGCGTTAATCGCAAGATCACCGGGATCGATTTCGATGGCGGATATGCCGAGTACCTGATCGCACCAGCGGCGGCGCTCGCCCTAATTCCCGATGAATTGCCCGCGGAAGAAGCTGGGCCGTTCATGTGCGCGGGCGTCACGGTCTTCAACGCGCTCCGCCATTCGGGAGCGCGCGCTGGCGATCTGGTGGCGGTGCACGGCATCGGCGGACTGGGACATCTCGGCGTGCAGTACGCGCGCCAGATGGGATTCAGGACCGCGGCGGTGGGCCGGGGGAAGAACAAGGAAGCGTTGGCCAAAAAACTCGGCGCGCATCATTACATCGATTCCGGCAGCGGCGATGCGGCGGCGGAACTGCAAAAGCTCGGGGGCGCGCGCGTTATCTTGGGAACGGCGCCGAACGCAGCGGCGATTTCCGCGCTGGTGGATGGATTGGCGCCGGACGGCAACCTGCTGGTGCCGGCCGCGCCCAACGATCCGCTGACCGTGAACGTGATGCCGTTGATCATGGGAAGGCGATCCATATCGGGCTGGTATTCCGGCACCGCGAAAGATTCGCAGGACACCTTGGAATTCAGTGCGTTAACCGGTGTCCATCCGATGATCGAGAAATATCCGCTCAGCCGTGTAGCGGAAGCCTACGAACAGATGCTCAGCGGCAAGGTCCGATTCCGCGTTGTCCTCACCATCTCCGGTGCGGTGAACGAATAAATTCTGGGTGCGATTTCAATATCATGAAGAGAAATAGAGGCGGGGATTCTCCTTCGAAACCTCGTCCGATTCCGGTGCCGCCAAAGAGCGAAGCCCCGAATACCCACCAGAAGGCACTCGAGGTGAATCTCGATCCGAGCAAATACGGCGTCTTTGCCGAGATCGGGGCCGGGCAGGAAGTCGCGCGCTGGTTTTTCCGGGTCGGCGGCGCGGCGGGCACAATCGCCAAGACGATCTCGGCCTACGACATGACGGTGAGCGATGCGATCTACGGGCGATCCGATCGTTACGTAAGTCGAAAACGCCTGCAAAGCATGTTGGACCACGAGTATCAACTGCTGCTGAAACGGCTGAGCAGGAAGCGGGGCGCCAGCGTTAAATTCTTTGTTTTTGCCGACACCGTGGCGGCGCGCAGTTATGTCCACCCGGAGAATTCACATGGTTGGCTGGGGATTCGGTTTCAACATGAGCCTCGGGCGAAACCGTCCGAGATCATCCTTCATGCCCGGTTGAACGACCGGGAGAATCTCCAGCAGCAGGAAGCGCTGGGCATTCTTGGCGTCAACCTGGTGCACGGTGCGATGTACCGGCATAAGCAACCAAAGGGACTAATCGCCTCGTTGCTCGACGGTCTGACGACCGAACGGCTGCGCGTCAACACGATCGAGTTTTCCGGCCCGGCCTTTCGGGACGTGGACAACCGATTGATGAGCTTGCAACTGGTGCAGCACAATTTGGCCGGGGCCGCCATGTTCTCGGCTAATGGAGAAGTAGAGGAAGTCTCGGAAGTCCTCTACAAGAAGCCGATCCTGGTCGAACGCGGCAGCTTCCACCCGATCACCAACGTGACCATCGACATGCTGGAGTGCGCTCAGTCCCAGTTTGTGCAAGAGCGCGAGGTCAATGGCGAAGAGCTCGTCGTCCTAATGGAAATGACTCTCAACAATCTCACCGACCATGGCGAGATCGCTCACCGAGATTTTCTCGACCGGGTGGATATGCTCCGCACCCTGGGTAAGACGGTTCTTATCTCCAACTACGGCACCTACCATCGCCTGGCTGGTTATCTGTTTCGTTACAGCAAGAGGAGAGTCGCCCTTGTCATGGGTGTGCCTAGTCTCAGGCAAATCTTCGACGAGAAATATTACTCGGACCTGGACGGCGGCATTCTGGAATCCTTCGGCCGCCTCTTCAAAAACGACTTAAAGCTTTATGTCTATCCGTTGCGTCCCAGTCGTGATCAACCGTTGGTCACCGCGGAAAATCTCCAAGTCGCGCCGCATCTCAAGGATCTTTATTCCTACTTGTTAAGGAATCGCAGCATCGAAAGCATTCGCGGATACCAGGAAGAGTATCTGCCTATTTTCTCGCGAGACGTTTTGGCGAAACTCCGGGCGGGCCAGGCTGGTTGGGAAAAAATGGTTCCTCCGTCAGTGGCGCGCATGATCAAGCGGCACAAACTCCTTGGATTTCGCGGCGAGCGAGATGCCCGAAAAGGGGAATAGGCAAACACATGGTCACCAACCGACTCACCGGGAATTTCCCTGGCAGCCCGATCGAGCTTGAATTCGTCTTTACGCTCGAAGGCGACAAGATCGCATCGCTGGAGGGCCTCTCCTGAGTGACGAATGGCTAACTCGTGGCGCGAAGGGCTCCGCTTCATTTTGAAAGCCAAACAACAACCACAAGAATAATATGAGCACGATCACCACCAAGGACGGAACAGAGATTTACTTCAAGGACTGGGGAAAGGGTCAGTCCATCGTCTTCAGTCATGGTTGGCCATTGTCGGCCGATGATTGGGACGCGCAGATGATGTTCTTCCTTAAGCAAGGCTATCGCGTCATAGCGCACGACCGCCGAGGTCACGGGCGCTCGACCCAAACTAGCGACGGTCATGACATGGATCATTACGCCGACGACTTGGCGGCGTTGACCGAACATCTTGACCTCAAGGAAGCGGTGCATATTGGCCATTCCACCGGCGGCGGGGAAGTGGTGCACTACCTGGCGCGCCACGGCGAAAGCCGGGTGGCCAAAGCGGTGATCATCAGCGCGGTGCCCCCGCTGATGGTGAAGACGGAGAAAAATCCGGGCGGACTGCCCAAAGACGTGTTTGACGGCATGCAGGCGCAACTCGCCGCCAACCGCGCCCAGTTCTATTACGATGTGCCGGCGGGACCGTTCTATGGTTACAACCGCCCTGGTACGAAACCCAATCCAGGCAACATCTGGAATTGGTGGCGTCAGGGCATGATGGGAGGTGCGAAGGCGCATTTTGACGGCATCGTCGCCTTTTCCCAGACGGACTTCACCGAAGACCTGAAGAAGATCACGGTGCCGGTCCTGGTGATGCACGGGGATGACGACCAAATCGTGCCTTATGCCGATTCGGCGCCGCTCTCGGCACAATTGTTAAAGAACAGCACGCTAAAAACCTACCAAGGCTTTCCGCACGGAATGCCCACCACTGAGGCAGAAGCCATCAACGCCGATCTGCTAACTTTCCTGAAAGCATAACGGGGCGCCCTCAAGGGTTGGCTTTCTAGCACAAATCCTAGTACAATCCTGCAGTTCGGTACGAAATACCGCTCGCGCCAGGGTGGCGAAATTGGCAGACGCGCCAGACTTAGGATCTGGTGGAGCAATCCTTAGGGGTTCGAGTCCCCTCCCTGGTACTTCTCCGCGAGGACGGCGGTTGGAAAATCGCTGCTCCTTGGACCTCAAGGTTGGCCGCAGTACTTGAAGAGCAACATCTCGGCGGTGGCGTTGTCTCCATAATAAAAGCGAATGGCGCCATCGCGTCCTTTGTAGTCTTGCAGCACGCTGCAACTGGCGCGGCGGCTATGCAGCTGGTGGATGCCGAGATGGTTCCGGACGTAAAGCTCGCCCCACGCTTCGAGGAAGATGCAGCGCTCGGTTTTCTGGGCGAGCAGAGTTTCCAGATCGGGGCGTTCGTGCTCGATGTAGGTGATTGCGCCGGTTGCTTCGATCTCCTGGTAGTGCAGACCGCGACAGCCAGTCATTCCGGCCTTCGGCAATTCTTTCCACGCGGAAGCCAAGATGCCGACGCGGACGCGCGGATCGAAGCCGGCCGCGGCATTCTGTCTCGAATGGGTGCTCAACGCGAGGCGGATGGGTTCACCGCTGCCCATTCCAACGGTGATCCAGAAATGATCGATGTTGGCCGGGACCCGGTCAGTTTCCGCGGCGAACGCGACCGGGACGCCGGCCACATGGACGAATTCTCCATGCCGTAAGTGGAGGTCCCGGTCCCTGCTGCGCTGGCGGCGTCGATGTGGCAAGTGAGCAGGGTAATCGTTTACTCGTCGGCATGGGAAGAGCCCATCATCAATCTTCCGCTTCCTCTACATCTGCCGCTGTTTTCTCTTCCCGTCAGGGAGAGCTAGAGGAAGTGGGAGTCGCTTCGAAGGCGCCGTTGCCTTCATCGATGTAAGTGGCCTCGCCGACCCGTGAAATGCGCAGGTGCTGGCGCCATTGACCGGGCGAGAATTTGCGGGTGGCCTCCAATGTGTCGGTCACGACTCGCGGACGAGCAGAATCGCCTGTCATTGCTTCGGCCAAAATGCGGCCGTCGAATTTCTGCGGCGGCTCCAAGCCGAGAAGCTTCAGGATGGTGGGAGCGAGATCGAGGTTAGCGCTCGGAAGATCGTTCACCGTCCCGCGCCGAAAGCCGGGGCCAGCTGCGATCAAAGTGTTATGCACATCAAATTCGCTTAGGGTAACGTGGCTGCCTTTCCCAGCGCCGCGAGCCGCGTCGGTTATGATTTGACCGGGGATACCGAAGCGATTCGGCTTCGAATTCCAGCGCAAGGCGACCATGACATCCGGCGCGTCGGCGATATTCGCATGGACGGATTCCAACGGGAAGGCGCCTTCGAATTTTTCTCGCGCAAAGATCACTCCGGCAAAATCGGAACGCTGGAGCCATTCGACCAGGCGGGAAGCGACCGCGCGATCGTGCTCGATGATATAAAACAAAACCGTGCCGGCGTTTCCCACCACCATGATCTGTCCCGCTTTTGGCGCTTGTGCGAAGGCAGTCACGGCATCGAAGCCGGCTTTGCGTAACTCGCCGGGAAAATCGATGCCGCGCTCAATCGTGGAGAAGCCGTGGTCGGAAACCACCAGGACGTCGGTTGTTTCGCGCACCCGCTTCTTTGCGAGCGCCTCGAGCACGACGGAGAGATGGCGGTCCGAGCTCCGGATGGCCGTCATCGAAACCTCGGCGCCGGGTGAATTTTCGTGCTGTGTAAGATCGGGTTCGCTCATCCAAAGCAGCGAAAACGCGGGCAGACCGTCGCGCCACAGGATTTCGGTGAGAGCGCGCGTGGCATAGGCGTTTTGCTGGTCGCCCGTATCGGCTGGCTTTGTGAGAAAGGGGCCAAGGAGGCGCAGCATTTCCTCGCGCACAGTCGCGGGCATCGGCGCGGCGGCAAACTTGGTTAAGGAATCTTCTCCGACCGCCGTGGTCCATTCCGCGTGACGATCATGGAGAAAGGCGACCGATTTGGTGCCGGCGAGGGCGGTGCGCCGGCCGGCGCCGCGCACGATTTCCGCGACGGTCGGCGCGGCGAGATATTTTCCGCCGCTGGTTTCGTCGCCTTTCCTTATTACTTCGAGGCCGGCGTTTTCGTAGGCTCGTTGCGGATCGATCCGCGGGCGGTATTCACGGTTCGCGAGCAAGTCGTTGCGGTTTGGATAGACGCCGGTGGCGATTGCCGCGCCATTGACGTTGGTCGCGGTGGGATAGACCGAATGATGGCGACGGAAGGTGACGCCTTCTCGCGCGAGCTTCCAGAGCGTGGGGGTATTGCGCTCGCTGACGAAATCGGGACGCATGCCGTCCCAGACTACGAGGACAACATGGCGGTTGTTTGGAGGGGAGGCCGGTTCACAGAGAGCGGGTGCAGACAGGAAGCAGGCGACGAGTGCAATCAGTGACGTGAGCAAGAGAGAAGATCTTGATTCCATGGAAGAAAAGGGAAACGTCCAACGCTCAACGTCCAACGCCCAATGAGGGAAAGAAACACAGCGCACCGGAGCGGACCGTACTCTCAGGCTGGTCGGCACTACTGATTCGCGAATTTTGGCGGGAGGAGCCAGCGCAACGCGCCTTTCATGGGGCTGGTTTCGAGTTCGATAAGAGCCACACCGGCCTTGGACATCTTGGTGTTTCCTCCCGTGAGTTGAAAAATCGTGTGAGTAAAATCGGGCTCGTGCCCGACGACCATGACGCTCTTGTCGGGAAATTTCTTAAGGATCTTGCGCAGACGCGTGGCGTCGAAGCCGGGACGAAGGAGCGGTTCGATGTGGACTTTTGCCTTCAAATGTTTGCCGGCAATCTCGGCGGTCTGGCTCGCGCGGGGCAGGGGACTGGTCAGGATAACGGGCGCGATCTCCAGCCGGGACAGAAGTCTGGCCACGGCAGCGACTTCCTCCTTGCCTTCTTTCGTCAGCGGACGTTCGTTGTCCGGTTTGTTCCAGTTAGGCCAATCCGCTTTTCCGTGGCGAAGCAGGTAGAGCTTCATGGCGTAATGTGGTGTTTTCGATCGAGAGAGGCAATACCCGGGCAAAAGATCACGCCTCAGAGAACCCGCGCATCGCGCCGTTCTACTTCGGCGGAGGAGGCGTTGGAGTGGGCGAGGAAAAGACCAGGGGCTTTCCGCTGAGGGCGGCATCTATCACCCCGCGCAATTCCTTTTCTTCGAGAGACGTAAACGGAATTTGGACGCCATCGATAAACAAAATCGGGGTCCGATCGACTCCGACGGAAGCGGCGCGCTCCTGATCCAATTTGATCCGAGTCTTAACCTCTTCACTGCTGATATCCTTATTGAAGCGCTGGACGTCCAGTCCAAGCTTGGTGGCATAATCGGAAAAGATGGCCCGCACACCCATCGCGGCCTCTTGCGGCGAGCCGTCTGGACTGGTGACCTGAATAAACGGACGCGCCGGTTCTTTGCTCCAGGTCTTGGAATTCTCAAACAATAAATCATGCATTTCCCAAAATTTTCCCTGCACCCCCGCCGCTTCCGCGGCGGACGCGGCGGTCATCGCGTGCGGGTGCATGGGGAGCGGAAATTGGCGAAAGACAATGCGCACACGATCCGCATAGTCGTGTTCCACTTTCAGCAGCGTTGCGGCCAGAAAGCCACAGGGAGGGCATTGATAATCGCCGAATTCTTCCAGGGTGATTCGCGCGTTCGCGGCACCGCGAATATGTGATGGTTCCGCTCCAGGTTTGCCTTCCGAAATCTTAAGGGGCGCGGTCGTATTTGAGCGAAAAAGAAGGAACCCGCCGCCAACGGTGAGTAAGAAGATTCCGCCAACAAGAGCAAAAGGTAGATAGCGTCGCATATTCTGATAGTTAGGATTCGGGTTAGGGTGCCAGTTCGACCGCGGTTCGATGTTTTCTTCTGGTGCAATAGCCTGCCACCACGATGCCGGTGAGGGCCAGGGTTAATCCCGCGGACAAGAGACAGAAATCACAAAAAGCGTGAAGGACAAATGCCTGCACGTAAAGCAGCCAGAGCGTCGTCGCCAGCATGCCGGCTACGACAATACCCAGAAAGGCCCGGGCCCGCGCGTAACCGAATGCAGCCAGCGTGGCCAGGCTGAACGCCACAAAGTATCCAAGAGCGCCGAACGCTCCGAGCGGAATTTTCCCGACGCTGGCATATGCGCTCGAGAGCACCTCTGAGCAACCGGAGGAGGCGACGCAGGTAACATTCTCGCCGGTCAGGTGCGTAACGGTGAGATAAACGGAGTCGGCCAGCCCGCCTAACGACAACAGTGCGGCCAGACCATACATCCGGGGGCGGGGATGTTCCGGTTCAGGCTGGGTCTTGTTCATTTTGGCGGTTCGGGCATTGCCGTCTGGGCGCTCGAAGGTGCTACCTTTTTTGGTGTTGCGTTGAGTTCCGCGTCGATCGCGGCATGCAAAGCCTCCACGGTTCGGTCAGCCACGGCGAGCAGGCGGCCATTCAGGTAGATGGTCGGTGTCCGGTCGATGCCCAGCGCATCACCATGGAGGCGGTCCGCCTCAACCCGCGCTTTGACGTCGTCACTGTCCAAGTCTGTTTTAAATCGTTCGAGATCGAGTTCCAACCTCGCGGCATAACTGGAGAGGACGTCCCGCACTTCGATCTCCATCGCCAGGACCTTCGACTGGAGTCTTCGCGAAGGAGTCGCCTCTGGCCCAACCGTGTCCACCCCTTTGGTCCAGCGCAACGAGTTCTCAAAGAGCAGGTCGTGCATTTCCCAAAATCGCCCCTGCAATCCGGCCGCTTCCGCGGCGCGAGCCGCCAGCACCGCGTGCTCGTGTTTGCGCAGCGGTTTGTGGCGAAAGACCACGCGAATCTGTTCGCCGTAATCCTTTTCCACCTGTGTCAGCGTAGGGAAAAATTGGGCGCAAGGAATGCATTGGAAATCGCCGAATTCCTCCAGCGTCACGCGCGCGTTCGCGCCGCCCCGAAAGTGGAGCGTCCCAGTCTCTGGCCTGGCCGGCGCCTCCTCCCGGGCATCCGGAGTGGTCGGCGGAGCCGGAACCGCAGCCGAAGCGGCCGGAGCAATCGGTGAAGCGGCAGGAACAACCGGCGGGATGGGAGCGGTCGGAGCGCTGGTGGGTTGCTTCCAGCGCCAGAGCATCAGACCGCTTCCGATCGCGATAGCAAAGACGGCAACGATGATCGCAAAGGGAAGATAGCGTCGCATTTTACAAGCCCCCTGGACCGGGAGCGGCAAAACTAATCGGCCCTGATTTTGTTTCCACTCTTTTGTCGAAAGGAATAGAGCGATCCGTCCGACGAAAGCGGTGCTTCAGGACCAACTCAGACCCCGTCCCCTCCCGCCTGACTCCCTTAACAGGAGTTAGGCGACATCGCCTGGGCCAGGCAGGTCGGTCTGGCCGGCTCGTTGGGGGCGCCGAGCCGCTCTTCCCGAGCCTCTTCTCAACTCCCCGCTGGCTGGAGTTGATACGTCACGCGCTTGATCACTGCGGGGACGCCCGGAAAAAACGTGTAGATGAATCGCTTTTTGTCCGTGCCCCCATCCTTCGGGCTGGACGGAATGCCGAAGAACTTCGCGCAGGCGATGGATGCCTCGCCGAGCTTCGCCTTTGGGCCGAAGTCCAGGACTCCAGCGGCTTCCAGGATCTTGCCCGTCTGGGTGTCCTCAACGGTGGCCTTGCAGCCGAGGACAACGCCAACGGCCTCCGCCCGCCAGTGCGAAGGCAGCACAATGTAGGGCACGCTCGCCGCGTCCACATAAGCCAGCGGGTCGATTCGTGCCAGCGTGGGCCAGCGATAGCTCGTCGCGCTCACGTAGGCGCCCGGAGCGGGGCCGCTCGCCCCCTGCTTGACCGGTTTTCCGTCCGACTCATTGTTGTCCGTGACGACGCCATACCAGTCTCCTGGTCCGCCGGCATTGGCGAGAAAGTCGAGGGGCGCGGGGGTGTAGCCTGAGGGAGCGTAGACAGGCACGCCGCCGGTTTGGCCGTTGGCCCCGTCGGCATCGATGGCCATGCCTGCGGGGGGTGTGGTGTAGCTGCCGTCAGCGTTTCGCGGAGGGAGAGGGATTTTTGGCATAAGTAATTTTCGTTTAGTAAAGTTCAGCTTTCCTGTCGAGACCGAAGTTGAACAACTGTCCGCTCAACCAGCCAGCTCCGAGGATAGGAGACCTATTTGGGCTTTTCGGGCTCAATTCCCATCTCTCTCATTAGTTTTGGCAGATCGATATCGCGCTTTTTAAAGATCTCCCCAGCAAACCGCGTGACGTCGAAGATAACGACTTTGCCGTCGGTAAAGAAGAACTTGTCGTATTTTCGGCCATTGCGTCGAGTCAGCGCATGTTCTCTGGGCAGACCGCGCCCGCGAAAGAATTTGTGCAGGTAGTTCCACTCCCAATCGACGCTGTGCTTGTAGTCTCCCTCCACGAGAATCGCTCGTTCGAAGTTGGAGCCGTCTCGGACCTGTGCCGCCCCTGTCAACGATTGACTGCAAAGCAGGATGACGAAGACAAAAACAAAGAGAGGTCGGCGTCTATTCATGGGTCTAACGAGAACGAACTCAGCTACCGCTGGTGAATGGAGCGGACTGGCAAACCGCGACATGGACCCCAGGCCGAAGGCTGAAGGAGTCGCGCGAGTGAATCAAAGCGGGCGTGGCTTGTAATGGATGTACTTTCATAATGTAAATGGTGACACCACAGCGACCAGCGGTTGCCTGCAGCGATCGGTTAGACCTATTGGCATCGTAGCTGTCTCCAATGAGGCCGGAACATCCACACGCCGAAGCTGAGCCAACATGCGCCGATAATTGCGAGCCGAGCAGCGACTTCGCTGACGGTCCACCTCAGCGTGCCGTCAGGCGTGTTGGCGAACCAGCCTGGCTGAACGATGCGATGGGGGCAGAAATAGTCGATCATCTCGAGCTCCGTCGGGACGTGATTGCTCATGTAAGAGGTGAAACCAAAGGGCGATAGACCCCAGAAAAAGCCCGCGAGTGCAGCAACGCATGTCGCCCCGATTATTGCACTAAACGTGATTAATCGCCTCTTTTTGGTAATCCGCGTCATAGGTCTAACGAGAACAAGATGAGCGACGGCGGGCGATCGCGCGCGTCGGTCGGGGGGAATGTTTGGAAGTCATTTAAATGTGAGCGCACAGCGGTCCGTCGTTCGCTCTATCACATGGTAAGATCCCGCTCCTAAAAGAACGTGTCGCAGCCGTGGCAAAACCAACGAGCGCGGACGTCAGGATTTTCGTTTCTTTGCAGGCGAATGAGCTTGTTATCTTTATCCTGACAGGTTGGACAATAGTGACCACTCGCATCTTTATAGACTGTGCCGTCGAACTCTAGCTCGCGTTTCTGATCCATTTGCTGACGAAGCGCTAGCAATTCACTTCGGAGGGTAAGATTCTCTTCCTGCAGCGCCAGCGCTTGCTCGCGCAACTGCATGAGCTTCTCTTGCAGGTCAATGGTAAGGCCCTTTGCCGCGAGCCCGTAAATGTCTTTGGCGGTATCAACAATGGACATGGTGTCTGGATCTAACGAGATGTAGACGCCTTCAGGGCGTCTTTAAAGACGCCCCCGTAGGCGTCTAATCCGGTTGCAATTATCGGGACGGATTTGCAGGATGGGGAACATGCCCCCGACACTATCCCCAGCGGCCCCACTGGACAAGCCGATACCGATATGCTTGGACGTAACGTCCTTTGATTGCCGGGTGCGCTCTGCTATTTCGCTGATCATGAGCTAATCCCCGCTAGCTACCTCGCTCAGGATGCGCCAGCGCGGGGCTGCTGATTACGTTCAGGATCGTGTTGAGAGGGATGGCGGCAGAGGCCTGTGGCGTGGGAGTCTGAGGGTCTGACATGGGTTTAGGCTATCTCGACGAGCCTTTCCGAGGCAAGACCGCAGCGCGGAGCGATCTCGCTGCGGCGCAGTGCGCGCTGGCCGGAATGCGACAACAACTCGACGGAATACGACGGCATCTGCGCGGAACGCAATAACAGCTTCACGGAGTCGCACGGCAAGTTAACGGAATACGCCGACAGTGAAGCGGAATACGCCGACAGCGAAGCGGAATCGGGCGGCAACTTTATGGAACCAGACGGCAACTGAACGGAATAAACCAGCAGCTAAGTGGAATCAGGCGGCAACTCTATGGAATTAGACGGAGGCGAATCGGAACCGGATAGCAACTTGGCGGAACCGGAATGCCGCTCGAGCTCGCCGGAACAGCGCTCGCGGTGAGTGGAGACGAAGCGGGCTGCAACCGATGTGGGAGAAATTCGAATCTCGAAACACGAAAAACGAAACAAATTCCGATGTTCAAAGGGGAAAATTCCGGAAAACGGAGCGGAGCGAGGTCTCGTTTTGGTTATTGACTCGCGAAGGCCCTTCGCTCGTGCGCTACCGGTCGCGCATTTGACCATCTACCCGCCGGCAACCCAGCTCGGCGTGTTCCTTATTCGGTGATTCGAGCTTGTTTTGAAGTTCGAGATTCACATTCCGAATTTGATAGGCGGAGGCGATCACGAGAAGGAGCACAAGAGGCAGGGGCGAGGAGGGCTAGATCAAATTCCACTGAGGTTTCCTGGTGCGGGGGCGAATTACTGATCGGGATCACGAGCACGAGCGCGAGCAGAAGCAGGAGGACGACGTTAGATGATGTTCCACTTGGGTTTCCTGGTGCGGGGATCGGTTTCCCACATCCGGACGCCGCCGAGGTAGGCGTTGCGATTATGGCCCAGTTCGGTGCCGTCCGGCAATTCATCCAGGATTTTCGCGTTCCCGCCGCCGAGCATGACGTAATCGGCGATGAAGGAAAGTTTGAGCTGCTCGATGCAGAAGAGAACTTCGCGTTCCCAGACCTTTTTCCCCAGCAGCGCCAAACCGGGTTTGCCCAGCACCTCTTCAATGATGCCGCCTTCGTAGGGCAGATCGCCGAGCTCGAGCGGCAACACATTCTTCTCCCAGACCAGCGTCGAACCGAGACCTGTGCCCAGGCCGAGAAAGAGCATGCGACCCCCGCGATAGCTGCCGAGCGCCTGCATGGCGGCGTCGTTCATGACCCGGGTCGGTTTACCTAACGACTTACTAAAATTCCAACCGATCCATCCTTTCGCCAGGTGCTTCGGGTTGCTTGCGATGCGACCCTTCTGCACCGGCGCGGGGAAACCGAGCGAGATTACGTCGTAACTCCAGCCTTCCGCGGCTTTCTTGATTCCAGCAATCAATCGCCTGGGCGAAAGCCCTGGGCCGGAGTCGAACTTACGCCGGTCCTGCCGGGAAATCATCAGTTTCACGTGCGTGCCGCCGACATCGATGACCAGGACTTTTTTCTTCATGGGCTCTCTTTCCGCGCGACGGTAATAGGCGTCAGCTTGATCATCGCCGCCGTCTGCGATTCCTCGAGTTTACGGGCCTGGCCGCGCGATCGCTCCCGGAAATGGAGCTGGGCTTGCGAGCGCGGTGCGCCTTCCTCCGGCTTGAGGCGGATGTAGGTGCCATCCGGTTGCAGTTCCCGCGCTTTGATGTGGTCGTTCAGGAAACGCGGGAGAACTTCGTTAACAATCTCGTCGCGGAGGGTGGCGTCTTCGATCGGAAAGGCAATCTCCACCCGCCGGATGAAGTTTCGCGGCATCCAATCGGCGCTGGCCAGAAAAGCTTCCGGGCTGCCCGCGTTCTCGAAATAGTAAATCCGGCTGTGTTCGAGGAACCGGCCGACGATGCTGATGACTCGAATGTTTTCGCTCAGGTTCGGGATGCGCGGGCGCAGGCAACAGATGCCGCGCACGATCAGATCGATTTTCACGCCGGCGCAGGAGGCCTCGTAGAGTTTCTCGATGATTTCCTGGTCCACGAGCGAGTTGAGCTTCACGATGATGCGGCCGGTTTTTCCGGAGGCGGCGTGATCGCGTTCGCGTTCGATCATTCCGATGATGCGCTTCTTCAGGTCGAAAGGCGCGACCAGCAACTTCTCGAGGCCCGGGTAACTGGCCAGGCCGGTGAGGGTATTGAAGACGATCGCGACTTCCTCGGTGATTTTCGGGTTGGTCGTAAAGAGGCTGAAGTCCGTGTAGATGCGCGCGGTCCGCGGATGATAATTGCCGGTGCCGAGGTGGACATACTGCCGGAGTTTATCGGCATCGCGCCGGACGATGAGGAGCGCCTTGCAATGCGTCTTCAAGCCGACAACGCCATAGACGACGTGCGCGCCTGCTTCCTCCAGTCGACGCGCCCATTGGATATTGGCGGCTTCATCAAAGCGCGCGCGCAATTCGACCAGAGCGGTGACCTGCTTGCCTGCCGTGGCCGCACTCATGAGCGCCTCCACCACCGCGGAATCGCCGCTGGTGCGATACAGGGTGATCTTGATGGCCAGGACCTGCGGATCTTGCGCAGCGTTTTCGATGAATTCGACGACCGGATCGAAGCTTTCGTAGGGATGATGCAGGAGCACGTCCTGTTTGCGCATCACTTCGAAGATCTTTGCGTGCGGCGGCAACAAAGGATCACGCGCGGGCTGGAAGACGCGGTCCTTCAGCTTCGCGAAGGCGTCGTTGGCCACGAGCGGCACGAGATGCGTCATCGAGAGCGGGCCGTCCAGCCGGTACAAATCCATTTCTCCGAGATCGAAAAACTCGAGGAGCAATTCGCGGAAATCTTTCGGGCAATCCGCCGCAACTTCGAGGCGGACCGCGTCCCCGCGGCTCGAACGCCGCAATTCCTGCTCGATGCTACGGAGGAGATTATCGGCCTCTTCCTCATCGATATAGAGATCGCTGTTCCGGGTGACGCGAAAAGCGTGTGCGCCATCGAGGAGCAAGCCGGGGAAGAGATCGGCGATATGATGTTTGATGAGAGACGAGAGGTAGATGTAGTCCCACGGTTCGTCTTCACCTTTTCCGCGCGGCATGAGAATCAAGCGGGGCAAGACCCGCGGGACCTGCACGATCGCGTGGAGCAGTTCGCCGCCACGCTGGCTCCGGGCACGCACGAGCAGGTTGTGGCTCTTGTTCAGGAGCTGGGGAAAAGGATGACTGGCGTCGACCGCGAGTGGCGTGAGCATCGGGAAGACTTCCTCGCGGAAATAGCGCTGCGCCCACGCGGTCCGTTTTGCATTCAGATTGGCCACGTCATGCACCCGGATGCCGTTCTTCGCGAGGGCCGGGGCGATGTCATCCTTCCAAAGCGCATATTCGGTCGCGACCATCTCATGCGCTGTCCGCTGGATGGCGTTGAACGTCTCGGTCGGGCTCAGGCCATCGGCGCCCACGTCGCTCGTTTCGCTCTCGATTTGCTGTTTGATCCCGGCGACCCGGATCTCGAAAAACTCGTCCAGGTTAGAGCTGAAAATCGTGAGGAACTTGACCCGCTCGATGAGCGGTTGCGTCGGATCCTGCGCTTCTTCGAGGACGCGCCGGTTAAATTCGAGCCAGCTTAGCTCGCGATTAATGAAATTTTCCGGCGTGGAAAAACGGGAGGCCGAGGTCTCCTCAGACGAGTCTGGCAGCGTGACGATGTTCGACGGTTCTTCCGGCGTCGAGGGTTCCGATCTCGGACTCATCGCTCACAATCCCGGGCTGACTAATCGCCGAATCCGATTGCTTTGAAAAACCCGCGCTTTTCCGGTTTCGCGACTGCGGCCGGCGGCCAGCATTCCACGATTTCGAGCGCGAGGAAGCGAAAGAGGGTGAGGCGCGCAAACTTGAAGTCCAGGCGAAGGTTCTTCGCGATTTGAGCGATCGAGCGGACGCCGTTGAATTGCGAGGCGAATTGGGCCTCGGCGACGGTGAGGCGAAGCTCCTGGACCCGCTGGAAACCATCGCGGGTATAAGCCGGGACGGAGCCCGATTCCAAATCGGGCGTCTGCCCCAATTCCTGGAACTGGATGCAGCGCAGGGTGGTCAGGATCCAGTGATCGATGTCGGCCTCACCGGGGAGGTCCCGGCAATAATCCGGCAAGGCCTCGCTTTGATCGAAGACAAAACGAACGCGGGTCGCAGTCCAGAGCTGGGCGAAGAGTTTTTGTCCGTAATGCTGCACCAATTGCAGGGCCGGCTCGTTCAGGATCAATTCCTCGCGCGCGAGAGTCAGGAAAACTGGGCAGGCAGTCTCGCGTTGTTGCGCGCGCGCCTGCTCGATTTTTTCGGCATCCACGTTGACGAGGGTGATCGGGGCTTCCGGACAGTAAAGTTGTGGGTCCTTCGTTGTGACCAGAACGACCTCTCCGTTTCGCGCGAGAAGCTCGATCGATTCCTTGTTCCAGAGAGCCCGCAGGGTGCCGGTCAGCTTCTCTTTGCCGATCGTGTGCAGAGCGCCATTGAGGGAGAAGAAGCTCGTGTCCCCGGAAAAGAATGCGCCGTTGACCGGGAGCGGAGCCTCGGCCGGCGTCTCGGTGAACTGAGGGACGGAGGGGGATTCGAAAGCGGAGGTGGAAGTGGAAGCCGCTGGTTGCGCTTCGGGCCAGGCACCGGATGGCGAGACGGGCGCGCTCCACCACGCATCACCGCTGGCGCCGGCGCTTGCGGCGATTCCAGCAGTTTCGGCGGCCTCGGCGGTTTCCGCGGTTTCTGCCGGTTCCGGCGCGGATTCGTTCGTCTTTTTCCAGGCGGGTTCGTCGCTGGCAGCAAACTCGGCCGGCGCGGGCCACGTCGGTTCCACCACGCGCGGTTCAGGCGCCTGGAAGGAAGGCTCCGGCGCGGAAGGTTCGGGTTCTGGCCAGGCGGTTTCGGTCGCTTTCGAAGGTTCTTCGGTTTCCACCGCCTTCGACTCGGGCTGGCTCGGTTCCTTGGGCATATATTTTTCCACGGTCTTCAGTAACAGATCAGAAGTGAACGGTTTATTCAACGACCCAATGACATTGGCGTTGTTGACTTGATCCGGCTTCAGGTCGGCGCCGAAGCCCGACATATAGACGACCCGCACCTTCGCCGTCGCGGGTTTCTGCGACAAATGCCGGGAGACTTCATCCCCTTTCATGTCCGGCAGAACATAATCGAGCAGGACAAGGTCGGGAACATCGCGTCGCCGCGGCAACGAGCCCTTCCTCCGCGGTCGCCGCCGTCACGACCTGATAATTCGATTCCGCCAAAATCTCTTTTACAAAACTGAGCAGCATCAGGCTGTCGTCGATCACGAGGATTTTTCGCCCGCTCGTCGCGCCCGCGGCACTGGCTGCGGCGGTAGACTGGGTGTCACGCGTTTCGTCAATCTCGCGCACAGCCTCCATGAGGAGAATCTGCCAATCGAGGTCGATACGTCCGCGGGCTTTGAGCGGCGCCGGAGACCTCGGAAATCTGGCCGCCCTTCCAATTTACAATTTCATTGAAGGCGGCGACGCCCTCTTTCCCCGGGGCAGTTGCGTGCCGCACCTGTCCGCTTTCGAAATAGACGCGCGCCTTTTCCCCTTGCGGGCCGGTGAACTGCAAGGCCGCGGAGGATCCGCTCATGCACTTCAGCTGAATGATATCCGCCAGATGCAGATCGCTGAGGGTTCCTTGAAATTTTTCGCTGTCCGGCTCGCCGGAGGGGGAAAGGAGCGCCTGGACGAGATCGACGAAGTCGGCGTGCGGGAATGGTTTTTCCAGAAAGTGAATGGCGCCCAGGCCGGCCGCCCGTTCGCGATGCGCGGCCAGGTGAACGTCCGTCAGGACGATGGCGCGCGCGTTTGGATGGCTCGTGCGCAGGTCGTAGAGAAAATCCTGGCCCAGATCGGGAACGGCGTCCACGTCGAGAACGAAGAGGTCCGGCCGATCGTTCATGACGAGGCATTGGGCCTCCTCGAGATTGCGGGCCAAATCGACCTGGGCGGAAGGCGCGGCCTCCCGGAGGGCCGCGAGGATTTTCGCGGCGAGGTTCTCTTCTGGTTCGAGCACTAGAATGCGCCCGCCTTGGTCGAAAGAATCTTGAGGATGCGTCGGGGTCATGTCGTTCAGCAGTTAAAAGAGCCGAGGCTTGGCAACTCGTTCGAGCCGCGGGCCGTGCCCTAACTAGACATGCCTGCTTCCGCACAAATGAAAAGCATTTTTCGCGGGATGCGTGGCCCCGCGCGCTCCGACAACTGCTAGCTGGCAGCCTGCTTCCCGAAGGAGCTAACGCTGGGTTTTTGTGCTGACCGTTGTGGTGCGCCCGCTTGGAGCTCGTCAGCGTGGTGGTGCAACTGCTAAATGCCGCCAGGATAAGAACGGCGCCAATGGCCGAGAGAAGTATTGATCGCATGTGGTTCCTTTATTTACCCAGTACTTCGGAATGGAAGCCCTTCGGGGTGTGTCGCACGATATTGAGCACCGCGTGCCAATCGCCTCACGGCCTAGTCTCAGGAAGCAAATCGGGCGGCCAGCTCGCGGCGATTCACTTTGCCACGCTCGTTCGCCGGGATTTCTTCGACAAAGAAAATCCGCTTTGGGACCTGCCAGCCGCTGAGGCGCGCCCGGCAATATTCGAGCAGCTCGAACTCCCGCACTCGCTCCTCCGCCACGACGCAGGCCGCCACTTCTTCGTTGCGCAGAATGGATTCGCGTCCGAACACGACTGCCGCGCGCACGCCCGGCAAAAGCAGGAGTTCCGCTTCCACTTCAGCCGGGTTCACCTTTTTCCCCGCGACATTGATGACATCGGAGATTCGTCCGACAATTCGGAACCCATCCCCGGCGACGCTTAGTAAATCGTCCGGAACAAACCTGCCGTGCCCCAATTTTTCTTCATCGGGCTCGGGAAAATAGCCGTCCCCGGCGGCGGCGGTACGAACTCGCACTCGGGTTGCGGCACGCCTGCGGCTCGAGCAAATCGAGAGTCGACTCCGTTCATTGGCTGGCCCACGAAACCTGGCTCGAGCAAGAGCGCCTCGCGATCGTAACAAATGCCCGCCGCATTCGGACGAACCATAAAAGGAATGAATCGGCTGCTTGAACTTCTCGCGGAATTTTCTCGCCACCTCCAATGGCAGCGGGGCGCCCGCGGAAATGCAAAGCCGCAGCCCCGGAAGCGCTGGCACGTCCGCCATCTCGGAAAATGCCTGATAAAAAACCGGCATCCCGGGGAAGACCGTCGCGTTGGTGCGAGCAAGATCGTCCAGGACCGCGCGAGGCATGCGATCCCGGCTCAGGACCATTGGGACTCCGTGAACCAGCAGCGGCGTGAGCAGATTGCTAAAGCCATAGGAATGCGAGAGTGGAATGACGGCGAAATTGAGGTCCCGGTCGGTGATGCCCATCGTTTCGCAAATCTGGTCACAATCAGCGAGTAGTTGCTCGCTGCGAAAACGGATGGCGCGGGGCGCGGCCGTCGTGCCAGAGGTCAGTTTCAATAAAACAGGCGGCCGCCCGCCCCAGTCGCCAGTGCCCCGGGCAGCACAGATTTGCCAGGGCTGCCTCGCGCTGATCGCGCGCGTGAGTGACTCGTCGAGGGGCAGCGCAACCACCTGGCGGCGGAGGCAGGCGAGGAAAAGGGAGGGCCAATCGGGTGGTTGCCGATCTCGATGGCCTTAACCTGGCCCGGATTGGACGCATCGATCTCGGACTCAAGGCGGCGGGCCTGGCTTTCGATATCGTTAAACGTTCGCAGCACCTCTCCGCGCGTGTCGAAGATCGCTGCCGCGTCTCCCTTGCGGGCGACGGTTTTCTCCCATGCGGCGAGCAGGGCGTCGTCCGAATTTCATCCCTTGCGCGCCGTCCCGGAGCGCGCCTAAGTTCGCCACTCGTTTCCAAACATGAAAGCGGACATTCATCCTGAGTATTACGAGACCGACATCGCCTGTGCGTGCGGTGCTGTCTACCACACACGCTCGACTAAGCGGGACATTAAAATCGGCATCTGTGCGGCATGCCATCCGTTTTTCACTGGCGAACAGAAGTTCGTCGACACTGCGGGTCGCGTGGAGAAGTTCACGCGGCGCTACGGCAGCACCAAGGCCACTCGGGCCGGCGCAGCCCCCAAAGCCTAGCTGAGTTTCTGTAGCTGGGGTCGCGACCCTGGCCCGTCCGCGGTCAGCGACCGCGGCTACACCCTTTTATGGACTTCAATTTATTAATCGAGCGCAAGCGGGAGCGTTTTGAGCAGCTCGAACGCGAGATCGCCGATCCGGCCCTGTTCGAGAACCGGAAACGCGCCAGCGACATCATGCGGGAGCATTCCAGCGTGAAGCAGTTGCTCGCGCGCTGGACCGAGCTGGAGACGGCGCGCCAGCAGCTGGACGACAACCGGGAGCTGGCGGCGTCGAGCGACGTCGAAATCGCCGCCATGGCCGACGATGAAATTCCCGACTTGGAGAAACGCGTCACGGAACTCGAGCGCGATTTTCAGATTGCGCTGTTGCCGCCGGACGAAAACGAGAATCGCGACGCGATCGTCGAAATCCGCGCGGGAACGGGTGGAAGCGAAGCAGCGATTTTCGCCGCCGATCTTTACCGGATGTACAACCGCTACGCGGAAGCGGCCGGGCTCAAGATCGAGGATTTGGAGTCGAGTCCGTCCGAACTGGGCGGATTGAAGGAATCCATTTTCAAGGTCTCGGGCGAAAACGTGTTTCGCCAGCTTCGTTTTGAAAGCGGGGTCCATCGCGTGCAACGGGTCCCGGCCACGGAAGCCCAAGGCCGCATCCATACTTCCACTGCGACCGTCGCCGTCCTGCCCGAGGCCGAGGAAATCGATCTCGAACTGAAACCGGAAGATCTGCGGATTGAAGTCTGCCGCTCGGGCGGTCCCGGCGGCCAGGGTGTGAACACGACCGATTCCGCCGTGCAGATTCTGCACATCCCGACCGGCCGGATCGTGCGTTGCCAGGACGGCCGCAGCCAGCAGAAGAACAAGGAAAAAGCGCTCAAGATCATGCGCGCGCGCTTGCTCGAAGAAAAGCAGCGCGAAGAAGAAGCGAAATATTCCGCCCACCGCAAAACCAGATCGGCTCGGGCGGACGCGAAGAAAAAATCCGCACCTACAATTTCGCGCAAAACCGGGTCACCGATCACCGCATCGGGCTGACCCTCTACAATCTGGATCGGTTCATGGAAGGCGACGTGGACGAGATGATCAAGGCGCTCCAAGCCGCGGATTTGCAGGAGCGGCTGCAAGAATCATCGCTCACCGCGTAATGCGACCGCGCTCGCCGCGGCAAACGCACTTGCATCCCGACTGGAGCAGCAATCGATGACCGTGCTCGAAGTCCTGCAATCGACCACCGCTTATTTCAAGAAGCGCGACATCGAGAGCCCGCGTTTGAACGCCGAGCATTTGCTGGCGCACGCGCTTCAACGCAAACGGATCGAGCTTTATCTGGAGTTCGAGCGGTCCCTTGCGGAAACGGAATTGGCGCCTCTGCGCGAATTGGTCCGGCGCCGCGGCCAGGGCGAACCGCTTCAGCATCTGCTCGGGACGGTGGAATTCGCCGGCCGCATTTTTCTCTGCGACAAGCGGGCCCTGGTTCCGCGCCCTGAAACAGAGCAGCTCGTGGAGCTACTCAAATCCGAAATCCCTGCCCGCAATGCTTCGCATAGCGTTGCAGGCGGGCGAAATCCGAAATCCGAAATTCTCGATGTCGGGACCGGCAGCGGCGTCATCGCGCTCACGCTGGCCGCGCAATTTCCGGAAGCCGAAGTGCAGGCTGTGGATATTTCCGAGGAGGCACTTGCGCTCGCGCAGGAAAATGCCGCGCGGCTTGATTTGCAGGGCCGGGTTCGTTTTGCCCAGGGCGATCTGCTCACGGGCGTCGAAGGTTCGTTCGACCTGATCGTGGCCAACCTGCCCTACGTCGCAACCGGTGAACGGCCGACACTTTCGCGCGAAGTGCTGCATGATCCCGCCGTGGCTGTTTTCGGCGGTGAGCGGGGAGATGAATTGGTCCGAAAGCTGATCGGCGCGGCGCGCGCCTCGCCTTCGTCCGGGCGGGATGCTCGCGCTCGAAATCGGGCTCGGGCAGGCCGACGATCTGGCCGCGTTCCTGGCGGCAAAAAATTATCACGACATTGCTGCGATACAGGATTATTGCGGAGTGACGCGATTCCTCTTTGGCAGGTATGGATAAGATTCTGATTCACGGCGGTCGTCCGCTCTCCGGCTCGATCAAGATCAGCGGATCGAAGAATTCCGCGCTGCCGATCCTGGCCGCGACGCTGCTGACGCGGGAGCCCTGCATCCTGCACCGTGTCCCGGACCTGAGCGACACGCACTACATGTTGCAAATCCTGATGCATCTCGGCGCGCAAGTGGAACGCGCCAGCGGCACCGTGACCGTTAATGCCGAGAAGATCGATTCGATCGCGCCCTACGAAGTCGTGCGAAAAATGCGCGCTTCGGTCTGCGTGCTCGGTCCGCTCCTTGGCCGCTGCAAAGAGGCGACCGTCTCGCTGCCAGGCGGCTGCGTCATCGGCGATCGGCCGATCGATTTGCATCTGAAAGGTTTCGAGGCGCTGGGCGCGGCAGTTCGGGTGGAAGGCGGCAACGTGAAGGTGTTCGCGCCGAAATTGACCGGCGCGATCGTGAATCTCACGGGCAAATTCGGCCCGACGGTTCTGGGAACTGACAACGTCATGATGGCAGCGGTGCTCGCCGAGGGCATCACGGTGATCGAAGGCGCGGCCACGGAGCCTGAGGTCGACGATCTCGCGAATTTCCTGAACAAGATGGGCGCGAAAATCGAGGGCGCCGGCACGCGGCGGTTGATCATCGAAGGCGTGAAGGAACTGCACGGCGCCGAGCACGACGTCATTCCCGACCGGATCGAAGCGGGCACCTTTCTGGTGGCGGGCGCGATCGCCGGCAAAGGCGTGACGATCAAGCGGGTGGTGCGCGACCACTCAGCGCGGTCACGGACGCGCTCATTGCTTGCGGTTACCAAATTGAATTGGGGGAAAACTCCATCACGGTTCGCCTAACGGCACGGCCCAACCGCATCGAGCTCGCCACGGAACCGTATCCCGGTTTTCCCACCGACATGCAGGCGCAAATGTGCGCGCTCCTTTCCACGACCGAGGGCATCAGCGTGATCACGGAAAACATTTTCCCGCAACGCTACATGCACGTGGCGGAGCTGAAGCGGATGGGCGCGCACATGCAGTTCGAGGGAGCCACCGCCGTCATCCAGGGCGTGGAGCGATTATTTGGCGCGCCGGTTATGGCGAGCGATCTGCGCGCTTCCGCGGCGCTGGTGCTGGCCGGATTAAAAGCCGAAGGGCGCACCGAAGTCAGCCGCGTTTATCATATCGATCGCGGCTACGAACATCTCGATGAGAAGCTGAGCGAGCTCGGCGCGCATATCGAGCGAGTGAAAGAGTAAAAAATTCTCTTTCGTAATCGTGCTCGTGCTCCTGCTCGTGCTCGACTGTTACGAGAGAGCGAAAACGTCGATCACGAGCACGAGCACGAAGGCCCTGGAGATGCGTCCCTACCCGGCGAGCGTTCGCAGAGTCTGCATATTCTCCACGTCTTCCTTCAGCTCTTTGCCTTTCGGCGTTTCGAGCACCTTCGGAATTTTTCGAAAGCGGCGGTCGCGCATGATGAAACGAAACGCTTCCAAACCGATCTGGCCTTTCCCGATGTGTTCGTGCCGATCGACCCGGGAGCCGCGTGCTGTTTTCGAATCGTTCAAATGCAGCGCGACCAGGCGCTCCAGCCCGACAATGCGATCGAATTCGGCGAACATTCGCTTCGTCGATTTCTCGGTCGCGAGTTCGTAGCCGGCGGCGAAAACGTGCGCGGTATCGAGGCAAACGCAGAGCCGCTCGGGCTCGCGGACGTTTGCGATGATATGGGCCAGGTGTTCGAATCGATGGCCCAGGCATGAGCCCTGGCCGGCTGTCGTTTCGAGGGCGAGGCGGGTCTTCGTTTTTTTCGGCAACCCGGCGAAGACGCGATCGATCGATTCGACAATCTTGGCGAGGCCGGCCTCTTCCCCGGCGCCCAGGTGCGCACCCGGATGCAAGACCAGGAACGGCAATTCGAGCTGATCCGCCCGCACCAGCTCTTCGGAAAGGGCGCGAAGCGAGTTGGCGTGGAACTGCGGATTGGTCGCGGCGAGATTGATCAGGTAATTCGCGTGCGCGAAAGCGGACTGGAGTTCGCCCCGCTGGGCGTGATCGAGGAACGCCGAGATTTCCCCGCGCTCCAAGGGCCGGGCGAACCATTGCATATTGTTCTTCACGAAAATCTGCATCGCCGTGCATTCGATCGAACGAGACCGCTCGATGGCGCGATGCACGCCGCCGCCGATCGACATGTGAGCGCCGAGGAGAATTTGCGATTTGCGATTTGCGAATTGCGATTGGCCCCTTGGAGTCCGCAAAGGGGAATCTGTTTTTTTCTGTTTCGGACGAACCGAAATCATCACTGGTCGCTTAGGCATGGGAAGGCGAATCGCGGTTTCAATCGCAAATCGTAAATCGGAAATCTAAAATCGTCTTCGGGTGCCAGTTTGGCTTCGAGATGCTGCCTTCGCCTTTGTATTCGAAGAGTTTGTAAACCGGCGTCAGCAAGATCCCGGGACCGGCTGCGTCGATTCGAATATCGAAGTCCAACTTGTCCTCGAGAAAGCGCACGTCGCCGTGTCCGACCATGCCGAAGAGTTTGCCCGAGACTTTGAAATCGTCGGTGTGGATGACGCCATCCTCGACCGTGAAACTGGCGTTCGCTTTGTGCGCCAGGCTGTAGCCCGCGCCGGGAATAATCGCGGAGACCATGCCGGAGAGCGGCCCGAAAACCGGAATGGCAAAGACATCGCCATCGGTCACTTTGCGCGCTTCCCTTGCCCCGCATGGTGCGGGCGTCGCTCGCCCAGAGCCGGTCCAATCGTAGGTCCCGCTCAAGTGGCCCCGCGGCGTTTCATATTTGAAATAGAGATCGGCCACGCGCGGGAAATCGACTCCTTCGAGCGCGAGGTTCGCCTGGTAATGCGGATCGCCTTTCGCGAGCGAAATGTCGGCGGTGCCTCGAACGTCGCCGTTGAAAAGTTTGCCGGCGACTTCGCTCAGCTGGAGCCGATTGTCCGTAAAAAGAAGGCGCCCGGAAATCCGATCGACCGGAAGCGTCTTGCCGAGAAAGACGTAATCCATCCCGGTGGGCGCATCGACCGCCAGCTCGAGATGGTCGCCCGGCGCGCCAAAATGAACGACGCCGTTCGCCACGATTGTAGGCGGCTGGCGAAATTTGTAGGGCGCGACTTCCTTGATAGAGCTTCGGCTCGATCCAGAGAATTCGCCTCCGTCGGTCGCAGGGTGCTCTTGACGTCCTTGAGGCGCACCTCCCGTTTCGCGAAATCGTAGGTGAACGATCCGGTCGCCAATGCCTTCGTCGCGGGTGACGCGAAAATTGTCGAAGGTGAGCGCGCCTTTTCTCGAGACGCACATTCGCATTGGCGCTGTTCATCCAGACGCCGCGGAACCGCGTGCGCTGGAGAGCGACGGTGCCTTCGCCCGTCCACGTCGCGGGCGCACGGCTCTCGCCGCGAAGCGTAAATTTTACCGTGGGTGGGCGGCGCCATTCCCACTCACCGAGGAACCGGCTCAGCTCGGGCGAGGCGATCGCGCGCAGCACCGTGGGTTCGAGGCCGCTTTCGAGGTTGAAACGAAAATCACCCGGCGCGTCGAGCAGATCGGCGGTGAGCTCGCCGGATTCATGGCGCAGGCGAATTCCGCGGAGCATCCCGCGCTCGCCGTCCCAGGAAAAATCTCCGGTCAGCTTCAGGAACGGCACTGCTTTTGTAGGCAAAATTTTCGACGGCGGCGCGGCCGATCACGCTGACGTGCGGCGTCGGCCCGGCGAAATTGCCCGAGCCGGAAAGCTCGAGCAGGGGCGGAGAGGTGAGGGCGAGATCGGTCAACAGTTGCTCCGAAACCGAACGCCTCGAGGAATTGCTTTGCGTCCAGGGTGCTGCGCGCTTGAAAGTCGGCCGCTTTCGTTTCCCGGCTCCAGCTCGTCCGGCCGGAAAAACTTCCCGCATTATCCGTCCATTCGCAGCGGGTGATGTTGAGGGTTTGATTGGTCCACTCCGCCGCGACCGCCAGATTCTTCATTTCGTAGCTGCCCGCGCTGCAGTCGATCGGCCGTGCAACGTCGCTTCTGCGCGGGCCGTCTCGAATTGGGAGAGGTCGCCCGAAAATTTTACCTGGAGCGCCGGCGCTTCGCCGGGAAAATTGAACCGGCGCAGCTCGTCCGCGACGCGTTGAATCAGCATCATCCGCTGCTCCCATTCTTCCTCGGAAACCTCCTTGGAAGGCTTGTAGTCGCTGCGCTTGATCAGTTGTCCGGTCGCCGAAATCCGCACGCCGCAGAACATTCCTTCGGCCTGGCTGACATAGATTTGCTCCGGCGGGAAATAGACGTGCGCGCGGAATTGGGTGATCCGCGGGTTCGGCGTGGTCGTTCCTGGTAGGCCGGTCGGAATCGTTAGCTCGGCGCCGCGGACGTCGAGCGCATTCAGGAATGGCTGATGATGAAGGAGCGCGGCGTAATTGATGTCCAGCGCGATTTCGCTGATGACCGCGAGAGTGGTTCTCGCGATTCTTGAAATCGAAAATCCGAACGTCCTGGGCGATCAAGCCGCGGACCGGATCGAGGGTTAGCCGGCGAACCGAGGCTTCGACGCCCCGTTTGTGAAGTTCTTCGACGACGCGGTCGCGCCATTGCCGGCCGAATCCGCGCTTCGCCAGATACCATCCGCTCCAGGCCAGCGCGCAGATGGCCACGACGAGAAAAAAGCGCAGGAACCGCGCGCCGCGAGCCATGGGCCTTCGAGCGGCGCCGGTAAAACTGGCGCGCCAGGGAAGGCGGGGTGGGCTCGAGAAGCGAAGGCATTGCAGGTTGAAGCGTTGAAGCGTTGAAGCGTTGAAGCGTTTAGCGGTATTATAGAAGTCGCTTCAACGGTGTAACACTTCAACGCTTCAACGTGATCTCCATTTCCGATCTTCCCGCGGTCAACGCATCGCTCAATTCCATCAGCACGATCTTTATCGCCACGGGCTGGTATCTGATCCGGCGGGGGCATTGGCGTCGGCATATTGCGTGCATGATCACGGCAGTCTTGTCGTCCACGCTCTTTCTGATCGGCTACGTGATTTATCATGCGCACGTCGGCGAACGTTCCACCCAGTTCACGGCGCAGGGCGCGGTGCGATATTTCTATTTCACGATGCTCATTTCGCACATCCTGCTCGCTTTCGTCACCCTTCCGCTCGTCATCCTGACGCTTATTCCGGCCTTCCGGCGGCGCTGGGAACGCCATACCCGCATCGCGCGCTGGACGATGCCGATCTGGCTTTACGTCTCGGTCACCGGTGTGCTTGTTTATTTCATGGTCTATCAATGGTTCCCGCCGTCGAATCTTGCACTCGGTCAGTAGTTGATGTTTGATGAGGCACTGCCAAGCCCGCCGGGCCAGACGAAATTATGGTGACGATCGCAACATTCAACGAGCCCTCCCAGGCGAAGCATCTTAAAACCCGCCTGCAGGAAGCCGGCGTGAAGGCGGATGTCCATAATGAAGGGCGGCTGCAAAAGGCCGTCTTCATGTCCGAGCCGCAGGCGAATGCGAAGGTTCTGGTGACCGAGGAAGATTTCGAGGCCGCCAACAAATTGATGGTGGAATGGGAAGCGAGCGATCCGGAAATCGGGACCGCCATCCGCTGTCCGCAATGCAAGTCGCCGCGGATCGAATATCCCCAATTGACGCGGAAGTTCATGACTCCATGGCTCGCCAGCATTCTCTTCGCCCTGAAAATTTTCCCGAAAGAATTTTACTGCCAGGATTGCCACTTCACGTGGGGGAAAGACGGCGACCCGCTGCCCCGACCCGCCGCCTGGGAGACTTTTTCCTAGACCGCCATCGTCCGTTGCCGCGGTGCAAGCCTCGGCGTCGCCGCGATGCGCCATGCAGGACGCGCGGCCAATGGCGCGACACGATCGAATTTAATCACGGACCATGAAATGGCTTTTCGTTCTCTTGCTCGCGGTCGTGGTTTTTGGCGGGGCCGCATTTTTTAGTTACGATCTCTTCGTTAAGCCCGACCGGAAGATAATCGCCGAAAAGAGCGGCGAAATTCCAGTTGAGCCACTCCCGGATATCAGCCTGCCGGAATTTCAGGCGGCGGCCAAATTGCGGCAGGAAAACCAGCTGGCGGAAGCCCGGGACGCCCTCGTCCTCTTCCTTCAGAAATACCCTAGCGGCCTCCATCTCGAGGAAGCGAAAGATCTCCTCGGCGACGTGAACACCGAGATTCTGCTCTCCGGTTATCGTTCGCCGGAAAAGCAGGAATACGTCGTGCGCAGTGGCGACGTCCTGGCAAAAATTGCGGCTAAGACCAAGACGACGCCTGAGCTGATCATGCGCACGAATAATTTGTCCAACACGATGCTCCACGTCGGTCAGCATTTGCTCATTTCGCACCCGGATTTTTCCGTTTTTATCCAGCGCAAAGCCCAGATCGCGGTGCTCCTCGACCATGGGCAATTTTTCAAACGCTACCATGTTAAGACGGTCAGGGTGTCGACGAAGCAACCTCCGAGAATCAACACCAAGGTGGCGGAAGTCCTGGCGTTTAAGGGCGGCAAACGCGTCGGGTTTGGCACCAAGGAATACGTCGGCAGCACCCGCTGGATTCGGTTGAATCAGCCCGGGTATTTCATCTATTCCGAGCCGGACGCCACCCATCGGGATGAGTCTGGACAGCCGCCGCCCCCCGGGCTCGGCCTGGCTGCGTCCGACGTGGCGGAGTTGAGCAGCCTTGTCAGCACCAAGACCCCTGTCACAATTACGGACTGATTTGAGTTGAAGCGTTGAAGCGTTGAAGCGGGCACGATTTGCGACGATGATGCTCCCGGCCGCGCGCTTCAACGCTTCAACGCTTTAACTGTTCAACGCTCCAACGCCTTCACCATGGAATCTCATCCCCTGGATTTTGAAAAACCGATCCTCGAGTTGCAAAGGCGACTCCAGGACCTGAAAAACCATTCCGACGAACACGAGCTCGATTTCGATTCCGAAGTCGAGGCGATGGAAAACAAGATCCGCGAAACGCGTCGCGCCATTTACGACAACCTGACCGCGTGGCAACGCGTGCAACTGGCCCGGCACATTCGCCGGCCATTCGCGCTGGATTATATCGAGCGTTGCTTCTCCGATTGGATCGAACTCCACGGCGACCGTGTCTTCGGCGATGACAAAGCGATGCCGAGCGGTCTGGCGAAGCTCGGGCGGCATCGCTGTGTCGTCGTCACTCACCAGAAAGGCCGCGACACGAAAGAAAATGTGAAGCGGAATTTCGGCTGCGCCCACCCAGAGGGCTACCGCAAGGCCCTTCGCCTGATGCGCCTCGCGGAAAAATTTGGGCTGCCGGTTATTTCGTTGATCGATACGCCGGGAGCATTCCCGGGGATTGGCTCGGAAGAGCGCCATATCTCGGAAGCGATCGCGGTCAATCTGCGTGAAATGATGAATCTTCGCGTGCCGACCATCGCGGTGGTTATCGGTGAAGGCGGTTCCGGTGGCGCGCTCGGGATTGGCGTGGCGGATCGCGTCTTGATTCTCGAGAACGCCTACTACTCAGTCATCAGTCCGGAAGCGTGCTCGGCGATTTTATGGAAAGATCGGCGGCATGCCGCGGAGGCGGCTGAGGCATTGAAACTCACCGCGCAGGATTTGATCGGACTCGGCGTTGTCGATGAAGTCGTGCCGGAACCGGAAGGTGGGGCGCATCGGGACCACGATCTGGCTGCGGCTAATCTCGAGACGGCGTTGCGCCAGAACTTGGAGCGGATTGCCGCAAAGCCGCTCGAGGAATTGATGCAGCAGCGCTACGAAAAATTCCGGAAGCTCGGCAAATACACCGAAGGCGGAGATGTAGAGGCGCTTGTGCCAAGCGCCTAGCCAACAACAAGCGCTTGGCACAAGCGCCTCTACATTAACGCTTCAACGCCGCGCGCCTGGCGCCATTCAACATCGAACGAAATGCCTCGCGGGCGGCGGTCAATCCAGGACGGCGCGGCGTTTCGTTCTCTGGCGGCGGCGGCGGAAAGAGAAAGCGCAGCATCGGATCCACCCGCGCCGCCCACGCGCCTTCGCTGTGATCGGAGCCGTCGGCTTCCAGGTAATACAGGTCGTCATGCAAGCGCCAGCCTTTCTCAACGAGGCGATCGCGCAATTCCCGGGTCCGCTCCCAGCCTTCCTCGCGGGTCCCGGTATCGAGCCAGATTTTCAGCGGCGGTTTCGCAGTTTCGTCGATCGCGTCCACGATTTTGTAGACGGCGCAATCGTCCCACCAGACGGAGGGCGACATGACAGCGAGTCGAGTGAAGTAATTTGGAAACCAAAGGCCCAGCACCAGAGTGGCCAGCCCGCCGAGGGACGAGCCGCCGAGTCCGGTAAATTCTGCTTCCCGCTTGGTGCGATATTTCCGATCGATGAAAGGCTTCAGCTCCTCGATCAAGAAACGTCCGTAAATCCGGAGCGAGCCCTTGCTTTTCACTTGTTTGACCGGGTCGACGCGGGCCGCCGTGGGCGCATATTCGTGAATGCGATCCTCGCCGGTGTTGGCCACGGCGACGATGATGAGTGGCTCGATCAGCTTCGCCACGGTCAAACGCTGCGCGGTTTCATCGGCGCCCCATTCGACGCCCGCGAAAGAGGTCGCTGCGTCGAAGACATTTTGTCCGTCGTGCAGATAAAGAACCGGGTAGCGACGCGTGCGCGAGCGCCGGTACCCTTTGGGCAGATAAACAAGGACATCGCGCCGATTCCCCAGGATTTTCGAGGGAAAAGCGGGGTGGCGTTGGATATTTAAGGTCGGAGTATGTGGCATTTCGAAGAAGAGGTATGGTCGAAGAGATACGTGTTGTCCAGAGCCCGCGGATGTTTCGGCCGGGTAGGGACAGCGCGCTGCGCCGTCCACTAAGATCATCTACCAAGCCGAAACTCTCTCGGATATCCCGGACGGCGCAGCGCGCCGTCCCTACGAGTTGATGTTTCGGACTTGGCAGGGCTTGCGACACCGGGTAGTTACGGCGATCGACCTCGATCGCCCAGGCGAATGGTCCCTACTAAGATGAACGAACGTTACATTCGCTGGTGGACGCCGCATTTAAGCCGCGATTTTGAGATGCTGGCTTTCGGCGATGGTGGCGGAATCCCGCTGGTGCTTTTCCCCACTTCTTTCGGCCGTCACACTCAAAACAAGGATTTCGGATTGACCGGCGCCATTGCGGGATATGTCGATGCCGGCAAGGTCACGATTTATTGCCCGGACTCGATTGATCTCGACAGTTTTTACAACAAGGAAATTCATCCCGCCGACCGCATGCGGACCCACAACGCCTACGAGCGCGTGATCACGCACGATGTCTTCGATCTGGCGCGGCGGGAATGTTCGGTCTCTCGCGTGGCGGTTTGCGGCGCGAGTCTCGGCGCCTATCACGCGGCCAATATCGCGTTTCGCCATCCCGATGCCGTCAGCCACCTCATTTCGCTCAGTGGCGCCTTCGATATCAGCTCGTTTTTCGATGGCTATTACGACGAGAATATTTATTTCAACAGCCCGTACGATTACCTGCCGAACATCGATGACCCGTGGAAATTCAATCACATGGGCATCATCCTCGGCACCGGCGAGTGGGATAACACGCGGCATGAATCCATGCGGCTCTCCCATATCTTGAACTCAAGGGGATTCAGCACATGCTGGACGACCGCCGCTGGTCCGGTCACGATTGGAATTACTGGCGCGACATGCTGCCGTATTATTTGTCACTCATCTAGCACCCTACTCTTATGAAAAAAATCGGAATTCTCTTTGGACAGGAAGGCAGTTTCCCACCCGCCTTCGTCGAACGCGTGAACCAGAAAACCGGGGGCAAAGACATCAAGGCTGAGTTCGTCCGCCTCGACAAAGTGGTCCAGGGCGAGCCGTGCGGTTACGATGTCATCATCGACCGGATTTCGCAGGACGTGCCGTTCTATCGCGGCTTCCTCAAGAATGCGGCGTTGACCGGGACCGCCGTGGTTAACAACCCCTTTTGGTGGAGCGCCGACGAAAAATTCTTCAACAACGCGCTCGCCACGAAAATCGGGGTCGCCGTTCCGAAGACGGTGCTGCTCCCATCCCACCAGGTTCCGACCGATACCAACGATAACTCGTTTCGCAACCTCGCTTACCCGCTCGATTGGGAGGGAATGTTCTCCTATGTCGGCTGGCCGGCCTATTTCAAGCCGTTCGCCGGTGGCGGCTGGAAGAACGTCTACAAACTGAATAATCCAGAGGAATTTTTCCGCGCCTACAGCGAGACCGGACAGCTGGTCATGATGCTTCAGGAGGAAGTCATGTTCGACATGTACTTCCGCTGCTACTCGATCGATCAGCGCAACGTCCGGATCATGCCGTACGAGCCGCGGAATCCGTATCACCTGCGTTATCAAACCGAGTGGAACGCGCCCAAGGACATCCTGGAAAAAGTCGAGGAAGGCGTCCTGACGTTGAATCAGTATCTCGGCTACGACTTGAACACCGTCGAGTTTGCCATCCGCGATGGCGTGCCCCAGGCGATCGACTTTTGCAATCCCGCACCGGACGCGGAGGCGGCGTCGGTTGGTCAGGCAAACTTCGAATGGGTTGTCGAGGCCGTGTCCGACATGGCGATCCGCAAAGCCCGCGAACATAAGCCCGGCCAGGACAACTTGAGCTGGGGCAAATTTATCCAGGCCGGCGCCACCGGTCGCCCGCTCAGCGACCTGGCCTAGCGGAGCGTCGCTTTACCCGAGAATAGCCCAGCGTTTTAACTCTGGGTGTCGATTGCGTAAGATCCGAAGTCCCCTATGGGACGGCAGAATTTTTGTTTGCTCGATGGCGCTTCTTTCGTCCCTGAAGGGACTAGGTGTTTCATAGACCGATTTTCCCAGCGTTGAAACGCTGGGCTATTTTCAAGAGACGCGGCGCGCTAGACGCGTATTAACGGCCAGTCGGTAACGGGTCGGCGTCTGGTGCTTCCTCGGGCGCTGGAAGCCTGATCGCCGCAGCCACTTGGGCGTCGGCGGCTTGGACGTTTCCGCTCTCTTCGGGATCCTCCGCCGGCTTCTCCAGGAAACTGTGCTCCCAAAGCCGCGCGTATTTTCCTCCCAGCTCCAGCAGCGAGGCATGTGTGCCTCGCTCGATAATGCGACCTCGTTCCAGCACCAGAATTTGATCGGCCCGCAAGATGGTCGAAAGCCGGTGGGCGATCACGAAACAGGTGCGATGCGACATCAGATGTTCGAGCGCTTCCTGAATCAACCGTTCCGTGGCGTTATCCACGCTGGCAGTCGCTTCATCGAGAATCAGAATCGGCGGGTCTTTCAGGAGCGCGCGTGCGATGGAGAGTCGTTGTTTCTCTCCGACGCTTAGCTTCACCCCGCGCTCGCCCACGACGCTGCTCAATCCCTTTGGCAATAGATCGATAAACGGACGCGCGTTCGCCGCTTCCGCCGCTACCAGCACCTCGGCATCCGTCGCCGTTGGTTTCCCCATGAGGAGGTTTTCCCGGATCGTTCCGTTGAACAGGAAACTTTCCTGGGTCACGACCGCGATCATCTCCCGCAGCCGGCGTGTGCCGAATTCGCGAATCGGCGTGCCGTCGATGAGGATTTCGCCTGTCTCGTATTCGTAGAACCGCGTCAGTAAATTCACCAGAGTCGATTTGCCCGCGCCCGTCGTCCCGACCAGCGCGATGGTTTCGCCGGGGTGGGCATGAAAGCTGATCTGCTGAAGCGCCGGCGTCCCGTCTTTGCCGTAGTTGAAGCCAACATCCGTGAAAAGGACATCGCCGCTCACGCGCACGGTCTCCTTCGCTACGTCCCAGCCCGGCTCGATCGGTTCGTCGATAATCTCGAAGACCCGCTCACCGGCAGCCCGTCCGGCCTGCACCAGTTGATTGAGCTGATGCAGCTTGTTAATCGGTTCGTAGAGGAATCCCGTGAGCATCAGGAATGCGATCAAATCGGCAACTTGCATCGTTCCAGCCAGCACAGCTCGGCCGCCGAACCAGACGGTGAGGACGATTCCGAGCTGGCCGATAAGATACATGGACGGGTGATACAGCGCCCACACCTTCATCACCACGAGGGTGGCGTGCCTGAGCTGGTCGCTGACCGAATTGAACCGGGTGTGCTCTTCGCGCTCCCGCACGAAACTCTTGATCTGGCGGATGCCCGCCAGGTTGTCATGTAGGAGTGAATTCATCGCGGAAGAGGCGCGCCGTTGCAGCCGATACCGCCGATGCGCCGTCAGCGTGTACCAAAGCGCGCCGCCGGCCAGAAACGGCAAAGGCGCCAGCCCGACCAGCGTCAACGAAACGCTGAAGTAAAACATCATGCCCAGGACAATCACTAGCTGGAGCACCGCCACGACTCCCTGCTCGATTCCATCGATCAGCATTCGCTCGACCGAGTTCACGTCCTCGAGAATGCGCGTCATCAAGTCCCCCGTCGCCCGATTATCGAACCAGCGCAGCGGTAACATTTGAATGTGCGAGTAGAGATCGCTCCGCAGATCGAAAATCACCTTCTGCTCGAAGGTGTTGTTGAGAATGATCCGGAGCGAGTTGAGTCCGTTTTGGAGCAGGAACGCCAGCGCCGCGATCAGGACCAGCTGGGTTACCCGCTCCGGCCGGCGTTGATAGAGAAGTTCGTCGATTACCAACTTGGTCACCGCCGGAAACACAATCACCATCAGCGTCCCCAAAATCGCACAAGCCAGCGTCCCCGCCGCCATCCAAGGATAGCGGCGCAGATAAGCGAATACGCGCGGAACAGTGTTCATAATGTGACTCGAACTATACGACCCCGGCCGCCAACCGCATGAGGCATTCGCGGATTTTGCAGTTGGTATGGAAAGGCGAAAGCAGAGTCAGAATCAAGAAGACCTTAAACCGAAGCTTTCAAATATTTTTTCATATTGATTACGGGCGTCTTTTTGTGCGCTAATCGCAGCCAATATGAGAATGACGCCCCCAGACAAAAAAAGGCCCTTCGAGTTTTCGAAGCCGGATCGCTACAGCAGGTTGTTTCGGCCAGCCAGTTCTGCGATCGCGCCTACGGATTCGCATCTCGAACGCTTGGCATGGTTGATGTGCGACAAATATGTGCCCGAACAGGCGCCCCCGCGTTTGCTCCTGCCAGCGGCATACACGTACTTCGGACAGTTCGTTGACCACGACATGACGTATGAAGGCCCTTCCGTAGACAAAGATGGCTCTCCGCAAGAGCCATTCGAGATTCCGAACCTTCGTCAAAATTGGTTGAACCTCGATTCTCTTTATGGCGATGGACCTGGCACAGTGGCCGAGGGGATTTACACTGCTGATGGCGCCTCTTTTAATGTTCCGGAAGTAGTGGTCGGGGGCAAAGTTGCTTTCGATCTTCCTTTAGACGCTTCAACGGGCCATCCACTGGCTGCAGATCCACGCAACGTAGAAAACGTCATCGTGCGACAGCTGCATGCGATGTTCTTAAGGCTCCACAACAAAGCCATAACAGATAGATCTGCATCCTTTTCGGAGGCACGTCTTCGCGTTACTCATCAATACCAATGGTTGGTGCGAGAGCATTTCCTCAAAGAAATTTCCGACTCAACAATCTACGACCGTATCATAGTAGAACCATTGTTTGATTGGCAGGGACAATTTTCAATCCCCGTTGAGTTCTCCCGAGCTGCCTTTCGCTTCGGGCACAGCATGGTTAGAAGTGGCTACGGGCTGGGGCCGGGCAACGTCCACGTTTCTCTTTGCTCCCTATTCGGAGGGAAGAATTCGGCGGGAGCGATTCTGAGTAAACACGCCGTGCCTTGGATACGCTTCTTCGACTCCGAGCATGAGAGAAGCATGTTTATCGATACAAGCATAGAGTCGCCTCTATTCGATGTTCCTCACTCTTCTACCAATCTTTTCAAAACTTCGCCGCTACCCGGCAGCACAAATACGAATGTTTCTCCCTGTGGTCATAACGGGTTGGTATTACCCCACGCAACTTTGCAGCGAGGCGCAATGGCTCGACTACCATCGGGACAATCCGTGCATGCCGAGCTATTCGGCGGGTCAATTCAGCTTCAGGGAATAAATTACGACCCATACGCGGACGTCAAACGTTGCGACCTAGAGGAAGAAATTCCGCTGTGGTACTATGTCCTGCTTGAAGCAGAGACCAGTGGGAAAGGGCTGCGGCTCGGACCCGTGGGAAGCTGTATAGTCGGCGAGGTAATCGAGGGTGCCTTATGGGCAAACAAAAAATCCTATCTAAATGTGCACGGACGATCATGGGAGCCATGTCCGTGGGATTTCAACGGCGGTGAAAAGCCTATAAGAACGCTACGGGACGTCGCCGTCGTTGTCGGCTTGGTCCCGCCTTAGATTCGCGTGCGGGATTGAGGCGTCGCGCGAAAGACTGCTCAACTGTGAATGATGTCTTGGCTGGGATCAGAAGCCGCCGATTTCATGAGGGCGACGCCCTGGATAGCCTTGGATATTGCGCTAGCGCCCTTGCTGAAAGCGCATGGCGTCACTTATCTAAATCGAATTCTGTCTGTTGCGCTCTTCTGCGAACTGACGCGATGCGAAGGGAGTTCCGTAGCGCGTTGGAGTCACAGCTTAGGCGGACCGCCTATTCGGTTATTGATCAGCGCGCCTTCCCTAGGCTTAGCGGCGAAACCCGAATATCCGCGGCAGGGATGTTGCCCAAGATAATCCACGAATATCCTGGTTTGGAGCGGATTTGGAAGACGCAACTGCGCGGATGGGAACAATTCGTCCTGGCGTTTGCTCGGCATGCCACAACCTTTCTCCAGGAACATGCGCTCAAGCAGGGCAGACACGCGATCGTCCATCTAAGATGCGGACTCTCCGACCTCCACGACGGGGGGCGTTCTGTTGTTTCGGTGCGATTTTCCGAGGCCGGCACTTGGTACTGATAAGCCCCGAACCGGCAGGCGCGATGTCGCGTGGTTCAGGCTTCTCCGGATGCTGAATGATTTGGGATTTTTCCCCCGATTTGCGATTCCGCAGATTTTCCTTGGTCGAAACCATCACTGGATCCGCGAAGTGAAACGACGAGGATGTCGAACGATCGAAGAACAACACCGATTTTATAGACGAATCGGAGCGATACTGTATCTCGCCAATATTTTCCGTGCCGTCGATCTTCATGCGGCGAACTTCGTGGTTCATGGTGAGCATCCGGTCCTCATCGACTGCGAAACACTCTTTCATCCGGAAACCGAGATGGCGTTGTCAGCACACATAGATGAGCACAGCCTTTTCCGAACCGGGATGATCTCGGCGGTCAAAGGTGGAAATGCGCATCCTTTGGTTGATTTCTCACATCAGCGCCCCGTCGTGCGTCGACTGATTCGCGTGTGTCCGGACCAAGCGGATTTTCGGGAGATCCTGACTGGCTTTCACGAAATGCACAAACTTTGGCGGTGCTGTCATAATAATGCCCGAGTTCGGGATGCGACTGATGGGATGCTCAAGGTGCCGACGCGCTATATTTATCGACCTACCGTTGTTTATAATCACGTGCTCGATGAGGCCCTAAGTGCGATTTACTTACGATCCTCTGTCGGAATCCGTCCAATTCTCCGCCAACGGCTCGAAGGTGGTCCGTAACAGTACAACTGTGGTGCGAAAGGAGGTAAACCAGCTCTCGCGGGCCGACATCCCGATCCTTTACGGTCAAGGCGTTTCTCCCCGCAGACCCCTCACAGACAAGGAACACGATCACGCTTCTAAAAGCCTCCGGATCGCGTTTCAGCTCGGTGAATAGGCTATGCGCCAGTTTCAGGTTTCTTCGAGTGCTTTTTAGCGGCTTCCTTTTTTTGGCCACCCGTCTTAACGCTCGCAGCTTTTGGAACCGGTCTGGTCTTGCGACTTCCGTATGGCGAATAGGTGCACCGCCAAACTTGAGCATGCTCCCCAAGGTCCTCCTTTCCGTTTCCCAGATTGACAATCAGGATTACGTGGTCATTTCTTTCCACTACGTCTTTCGGGTCCGTGGACCAGATATGAAATTGCGTGGTCATTGGAATAGGCACCCTATCTCCCGTCGGATTATAGGCTGGAAAACCCAACGCGGGATCGGGGACTTCACCTTCAACATAAAATTGTCCCCATTCCGCAAACTTCCTTCGTGCGTAGGCGGAGTCCTTTTTGCAAAGATCCAGTTCTCGATGGTCGCGCTGGATATGTTTTTCGAACTCGTCTTTTCCTCGAATACGATCAGTTTCACTGCCCCACGTTTTCATTGTTACTGGCATATTTTACCTTTCTTTGTTTGTTAGCTCTCGGCGCGCCGCAGACTAAGTGAGCTGACGCGCTCCTTCATATCGTTATAAGTCTTCTGATAGAGTTTCGTCTTCCGAATTTCATCAAAGCGAGGATCGAGGTCCATAGAACGATAATCGAGGCATCCTTTGGAAAAGGCTTCGCGAAGGTTAGATAACGCCTTTTCGACTTCGCCCAGTGACGAGTAGATTGCCGCAGCTCGGTAAAAGATATCCGGATCTTCTGATACGTATGGCAACGACTGTAGCTCCTTACCTAGTGTTTCTGTGAGAACGCGCCTTCCGCGCTCCTTATCGCCGCGAACGATCAGTAGATATCCTATCGCGGATTGATAGCTGACCGCTCCATAAAACGCTCCGCCTCCGTGCGGATCTTTATTGGCCAATTCCTGATAGAGTTTCTCTGCTTGCCCGAGGTTCCGCGCGAAAAACTCCACCTGAGCGGCCATTTGAGCGGAATAGGCGAAATCCGCATAACTCTTTGTCTCTTGCTGATAGATTGCGCGTGCTTCCTCGGTTTTTCCACTGAGCAGGCGCAGGCGACAAATGCCCATCCAACCGTCTGGCTGCTCTGGATGCAATTTGAAATAACGTTGATACGAAGCTTCGGCCTGCTCGTCCTGTAAGAGATACGAATAGCAATCGCCGATGGCAGCGTCATTTTCCCCCGGAATTCGTTCGCTTGCCTTGCCGATTGCATACCAGCGCAACGCTACATCCGGACGTCCGACGGCTTTATAGGTGTTTGCGAGAAGACTGCTGGCGCGACGGGAGCTGGGTGAATACTCAAGGGCAGTAAGGTTTTCAGCGAGAGCTTCCTTTACCTTTCCTGAATGGTGAAAAACGGCCGCGAGAGCCAGATGAGCTTCTCCATTGGAATTGTCGAGATCGACGGCTCGTCGTGCGATCTCCAACGCCCTCGCTAGCGGTTCTCGATTAGATTGGTAGGCCGCTTTGAAGGTTAGGGCCTTCGCGAGGGCCGCGTGCGCTGCTGAGGAAGCGGGTTGCAATTCGATGGCGTGGTTTAAGCACGCAATGCTTCGATCCAAATCGAGGCCACCGCGACGATTCGAAAGTTCAACCCCGGCATTGATAAAATTGCGTGCATCGGTGTCAAGCAGTCCTGGATCCGAAACGGAGTGACCTACGCTTGTTAGATCCGCGTTTGAGAGAAGCGAATACGCGTCGTGAGCAATTGCTCGAGCTACGAATTTCTGGGAGGAGACATCGGCGGGTGCAATCATCCGGTGGAGGAGGAGCTTGCGCGTGTTGGAATCAAGCAAGTGCAGAGAAATGCGGAGCTTTCCATTGATGTTCCTCACGGTTCCGGAAAGAAGTGTGCGCGCGGGAGTAACCGCTTTGCTGGTGCTCGTGGAAGAGAACCGATGGCGCGAGGACGGTGTTGCCAATCTTAACCGTAGCTGGTCCGAGCGGTTTCAACGTGTCGGCTAATTCCGCAGCCATAGTCCTCGTCCACGCCTCGGACAGTTGGGCGCTGTCCAGATCAAGAAAGGGAATTACCTCAATCGAATGTTGTTCAGCGGCCAGCGCTGTCACTGTCCTTTCGAGTTGCCAGCTTTGTACCTGTCGTACAAGAGCGGTCGCTGCGATCAGCATACAGACGATGATAATGCTGGTTAACAGCGGATTGCGCTTGGACCAGCGCCATAGGCGGACGGGAGGTAACACACGCCGTGCGACAATGGGACGGCCTTCAAGCCAACGCTCGAGGTCTTCGGCGAGATTGTGTGCAGAGCGATAGCGTGCCAAAGGCTCACGTTCGAGACACCGGGCACAGATGGTTTCGAGGTCGCGATCGGCAAGTTTGGAGAGGGTGCGGAGTTTGGGGGCAGGGGACTCGGAGGCTTGATGGATGACGGAGAGAGCGTGGGCGCCGAGGAACGGTGGCCGGCCGGCGAGGAGATCGAAAAGAATGGCGCCGAGGCTGTAAACATCGGCGGCGGGTCTTAGTTGCTCGGCGGAGCCGCTGGCCTGTTCGGGGGCGATGTAGCCGGGGGTGCCGAAGATCGTGAGGGTGCGGGTGAGGTCGCTGGTGGTGTCGAGCCATTTGGCCAGGCCGAAGTCGCTGACGAGCGGCTCGCCGTGGGCGTCGAGCAGGATGTTCCCCGGCTTGAGATCGCGATGGAGAATGCCTTTGCCGTGCGCGTGTTGGACGGCGCGTGCGATCTTGGCGACAAGCGCGACGCATTGGCGGGGGTCATTTTTCAGAGCCGGGCCGACTTGCTGCAAGCTTCCGCCGGGCGCGAACTTCATGCTGAAGAAGGGAAGGCCGTCTTCGCTCTCGCTCACTTCGTAGATGGGCAGAATATTGGGATGATCGAGGCTCGCGGCGGCCTGCGCCTCGCGGCGGAAGCGGGCGAGCGTTTCGCGGGAGTCGGCGTGATAACCCAAGACCCGCTTTACGGCGACGATCCGGCGGGAATGGCGCTGGCGGGCGCGATAGATCACGCCCATTCCTCCCCGCCCGATTTCCTCGAGAATCTCGTAGTTACCGAGACGCCAGTTCTTGTCGGGCAACGTAATTTCAGCCAGTGCGCTCACGAGCATTTCCGGCGCGCACTCGTCGTCCGAATCCAGGCCGGACTGGAGCAGACAACCGACGCACAGTCCGCCCACGATCTGCGATGAAGAATCGCAATGGGGACATTGCGCCGGGTTGGCGATCGACGCTTGCGATCGAGTCGGAGAGTCCCGGGGAGAAACTTTTCATGGTGCTTCGCCGGTATTGGCGGCCAGGACCGCGCACAGGTGGCGGATTTCATCATCCACTTCCGCCGGGTCCGCGACGGTTTCGGCGACCTCATCGCGAAGAAGGCTGCGGTAGCGCTGACGGAGGCGATGAACCAGACGTTTCACGGTCGCTTCGGGTACGCCGAGCGTCTGCGATAACGTCGGATACGAAACGTCTTCCCGCTCCGCTCCCAGGCACGAACGCAACGCTTCAAAAGCGCGCAGTTTCCCCTGGCTTTCGCATTCCTCGCGCAAGCGTCGCAGCGCTTGTTCGACGACAGTCGCCGCCCAGCGCAGATCAAAAAGGCGCTCGGCCGGCCAGGATTCCAGCGCTTGCGATGAGACGGTCAGCTGCGACGGCGCTTCGGCCATCCAATCATCCCACGAGACGAATTGGACATCGCCGCCGCGCTTCCGCGCGTGCCGTTTTTCGGCGGCATCGTTCAAGAAGTTCTGGAGCGACTTGAGCAGGAGATTACGGAACCGGCCGCGATTGGGGTCGGCATGCCGGAGCCAATTACCTTCCAGCATCATAAGAAAAAAATCCTGGGTAAGATCCTGCGCGTCCTGGGCGGAATGACCGCGCCGGCAGACGAACGAAAAGATGGGTCGCCAATAGAGCCGGCAAAGTTCCGCCAGGGCCTGTTGCGCCTTCTGCTCGTCGCCTCCGAGATCGGCCGAGGTGACGATAAGGCTCCAGCGTGTAGTCGCGAAATTGCGAGCTTCTCCACCTCCTTCCGGGGCTACAACGGGGTTCACGAGCGCGGATGATGGTTTTCCCGTTCATGTAAGACAAGCCTAAACCTTCGTTGACGGACAGATCCCTTCTTTGTGGCGTCGTTAGGTCGTTTCTGACCTCAACACGGCCCTATTCCCTTACGGAAATGGAGAGGCGAAGTTCTCTCCGAACCGCCCCCGCCTGATTATTCTGGAGATTTTCCTGGAATTCAGTCCAGGAGGCCCCTCACGCTAGACCCACTGATTGGCGGACGATTCGTCCAGGCCTAACGCATTTATTGGCTCTTAATATGAAGAAATAAATTAACTTCTTCCGGCTCGGAGCCGATGTGGATCGCGTCTGCCGCCACACCACAGCCCTGGGCCAGCGAAACCAACTCCTGCGCCGAGCGATAGTGCAAAGCCCAACCGCCAAACTCCATGTAGGGGTGACGGCCGCGTGGAGCGAAATTTCCAATGACCAGTTCGCCGCCATCGGCCACGGCCGGAAGGAGGCGCCGGACGACGGCTTGGAAAACTTTGTCGCTAAAGTAATCGAAGAGCCCGGCCGACCAGATCAGATCGAATTGCATTGGCGGGCGATAGCGAATGACGTTCTTCTGCTCAAACCTGACCTTGGAGGCAAACTCCTGGTTGAGCGCGGCCGCGTACATGATCGCATCGGGATCAAGCTCGACGCAGGAGAAAGAGACATCGGCGTTGGGGTGAACGGAAAGCCACTCAAACATGCCCCGCCCTGAACCGCTGGCGAGCTTGAGCACACGCAGCGGACGCCCGCGAGCGTAGTGCCGGTCGAGAAGGTTGTGAAAGTAGGTCTTGCGGTTGCGAACTGCCCGGGAGGGATGTTGCGAGTGAAAATAAGCATCCCAACGAATCAGCCGGGGATTCGGAGAGTGATGCCTCACATAAATCTTGTCGATGACCTCGAAGTCACCCGCGTAGCCGTGTGGCCGATGACAACCAAACCCCTGCAATGTTGCGGGCGACATCGCCTCGCCGAATGCCTGCAACAACCGCAGCCGGTCCGCCGGAGTGAATCCCTCACTCGCCGCACGATTGTTTGCGCGTTGAAACCAATCGCCCAGAGCGGGATAATCCTCCGGGCTTGGTCCACCCTTGGAAACCAGGTCCTCGATGAACTGAACCTCTTCGTTCAGGGACGGTGTGCGCGTGGGCTTTGTCGTGGGAAAATGCGGTCCCGCCGCTTCTTCCATCAACATGACCATGTTCTGAGGGGGCGGATTTTTGTTTTCATAAGGATCGAATCGTCAGCAAGATCTACGAAGACTTGGTGGGGAAGTTCCCGAGTGTTTTGGGCCTGTACCCCGCGAGTTCGCTCCTTCGGCGTCTGCCGTTCCGTGAATTGACTTCGCGAATCATCCTTGGAAGCTGCCGTTACGCGGCCAACTGGCGGCAAGTTTGTAGCCTGGCGAACCGACCAAATGGACCCAAAGGACACATCCGGAGACCTGATCCACATCGAGCAGCTCGAAGTTTTCGCGCATATCGGGGTGCCTGATGACGAACGCGCGCAGCCGCAACGGCTGACGATTAGCATTACCCTTTGGCCGACGAGGCACGCCCCTGAGTTGGGCGACGATATCAGCCGAGCCGTTGACTACGCCAAAGTGTCCGTCGAGACGAAACAGTTTGTGGGCAACCGTTCCGATCGATTGATCGAAACTCTGGCTGATGCGCTAGCGAATCACTTGCTCCAGGCCTTTGAGATACAAAGAATCACGATCGAGCTGCGCAAGTTCATTTTGCCGGACGTGAAGTATGTGTCGGTGACGGTGACAAGGGAACGCTCCACGACGTAGAGCATCTTTTTGTAGCGGCGGTCTATGACCGCCGGCCGGCCACCCAAGGAGCGGCGGTTTCCAGACGCCGGTGAAGAAGGGCGGTTTGGAAAGCGCCCCTCCTTGTTCAAACTTTCCGGCGGTCATAGACCGCCGCTACAAGCACTAGAAAGACGGTTCGCTTTTCGTGTCGCTCCTCATAATCTTCCGGCGTGAAGAGCGGAGACAACGTTTCGGAGAGTGACGGTTGGGAAACCGTTTCGCGTGACATCCATTTTCGAAACGATCATCTCGAGGTGGCGACGGAGGAAATCCGGACGCCAGCCCGCTCCACGCCTCAGAAATGGACGGTGGTGCACCGGAAGAAGGCGGTGGTGATTGCGCCGATGACGCCGGAGGGGAAGATCATCTTGATCCGCCAGGAACGCCTCCCAGTCCGGGCCGCGATTTGGGAAATGCCTGCCGGACAGATCGACGAGGCCGAAGAACAGGACAGAAGCGCGCTCGAGGCGGTCGCCCTGCGCGAGCTGCGCGAGGAAACCGGGTTTGAGCTCGCCGAGGGCGGTGAACTGATTTCGCTCGGAGACTATTTCACCTCACCGGGCTTTACCGACGAGCGTGGATATTTTTTTCTGGCCCGGCCGGTTCGGATGAGTGCGGAGGGCCCGGCCCGCGATGAGTCGGAATCGATTCTCGATTGCCAGGCGTTCAGCGCCCAGGAATTGGGCCGCATGATCGACACCAACGAAATCCGCGACGCAAATACGCTGGGCATTTTCGCGCGGCTGGCGGCGCGCGGGCTCCTCGCATTCACGTAAGTTTCGCGAATCGAAAGCCCAAATCCCAAGGTCCACATCCCAAGCAAACGTCAAACTCCACTATCGGAAATTACAAAAGTGATCGTTCTTGGAATTTGGCTTCTTGAGGTTTGTTTGGGTTTTGGAACTTGGGACCTGGGATTTGATCGAATGCCGCTTCCCCGACCCATTTGACGCTCTGTAGCCGGTAGCCGTAGCTCAACGCTGTTCGTCATGTCCTTACGCAATCTCTTTAAATTCCGCGAGCTGCCGGAGAGCGAAACATCGAAGCCGTTCCTGGAACATCTCGAAGACCTTCGCTGGACGATCGTGAAGATGGCGATCGCGCTCCTGATCGCCATGGTGGTCTGCTTTGCGTTTCGATCGTCGCTCGTCCAGATCATGCAGCGGCCGCTCCACGAGCTTGAGCCCAAGATCGGCGCATTGCGGGCCATGGGCGTGACCGATTCGCTGACGATTTCGTTCCGGCTCGCCTTCTATGCCGGCATCGTGCTGTCGTTTCCGCTTCTTCTTTATTTCCTTGCCGAATTCGTTCTGCCGGCGCTGACGGCAATGGAAAAACGGTTCGTTCTGCCTGCAATCTTCGTCAGCTTCGCTCTGTTTCTAACCGGAGTGCTCGCCTGCTACTACTGGCTCTTGCCAAAGACCATCCTCTTCTTTTTTCACGACACGGAGTCGCTCGGCTGGACGGCCGCGTGGACGGTCCAGGAATATTATTCCTTCGTGACGCGCTTCACGATCGGCTTCGGCCTCGCGTTCGAGCTGCCCGTGGTGGTGCTGGCGCTCGTGCGCTTCGGGCTCGTCACTTATCCATTCATGGCGCGGACCCGGCCGTATGCCATCGTCCTGATTTTCATTCTGGCCACGATCATCACACCGACGCCGGACGTTTTGACGCTGATCGCGATGAGTCTGCCGATGTGCTTGCTCTACGAAAGTTGCATCTGGATTGCGTGGCTGATGCAACGAAAAGCGCTGAAGGCTTTGCGCGACTGAAGGCATGGATAATTCGCTCGCCGCTTATCATTATTTTTTCGCGACTTTCGCGTTCGTTCTCGGCGCGGTGGTCGGTTCGTTCCTGAACGTCTGCATTTACCGGATGCCGCTCGACCTTTCGGTAAACAAGCCGCGCCGTTCGTTTTGCCCGGCGTGCAAGAAGCAACTCAAGTGGCATCAGAATATCCCGCTCCTGAGCTGGCTCTTTCTGCGAGGTCGCTGCGCGAATTGTGGAAGCCGTATTGCCTTCCGCTATTTCGCGGTGGAACTCCTGACCGCTCTCCTTTTCCTTGCCGTCTGGATCCACGTCGCCGGGTTGCAATTTTCCTGGCAGATTGCGCTGGCGTATTGGGTCTTCGTTTCGCTGCTCATCGTTGGAACTTTTATCGACTTCGAGCACTTCATCATTCCGGACGAAGTCACGATCGGCGGAACCGTCGCCGGCCTTCTTGCAAGCTTTCTGGTGCCCGCGCTGATGGCGACGGAAAGAAGATGGACGGCGCTCGTGACCTCCGCGCTTTCGGCCGCGCTCGGCTATGCGATTCTCTGGATCGTCCTCGAAGCTGGCAAAAAGGTCTTCGGGAAAAAGAGGATCCAGCTGGATGCGCCCACGCCGTTTACCTGGACGCGACAAGGAGACGATGCCGATTTCGGCGTAGGCGAAGAGAAAAGTTTGTGGAGCGATTACTTTTCGCGCGAAAACGATCTTCTTATTCTGCATTGCGACGACGTGGTGATGGACGGTCGCACCTTCGGAAAAACGGATCTCCGATTTCATTACAACCGGGTCCAGATCGACGGCGAAGAAATTTCCCTCGACGACCTGGAGCAAATTTCCGGCATCGTGCGCGAACTTCAGATTCCGCGCGAAGCGATGGGCCGCGGCGATTTGAAATTCCTCGCGGCCATCGGCGCATTTCTGGGATGGCGCGCGGTGTTGTTCAGCGTTTTTGCGGGTTCGCTGCTCGGGTCGCTCGTCGGCCTGGCGACGCTGCTCGTCGGCCGAGCGTGTCTGGTCGGCCAAGTTGCCGTTCGGGCCTTACCTCGCCTGCGGCGGATTGCTTTGGATGTTCTTCGGCGAATCGCTCGTGCGCTGGTATCTGGGCCTGCTCAATCCGTAGGGAGAATCTCGAGGGTGCTGCTCGCGCAGTAGGTCGCGTGCATCGCATTGCTGATCTCGACCAGCCGCTCCTGAATCTGTTCCAGATACTCGTGCAGTCCGAACTTGAAAATGTCGCCGATCGTCACGTAATCGAGATCCGAGCGGAGCCGCCCCGATAAGCGTTCCGCTTCGTTGGCGTACTTCGTCTCGGGCGAACCGGAGATGTGATGCAGGGCGGCGTCAAAGTGATCGACGCTGAATCGGATCGAGCGCGGAAAGGCGGAATGCGTGATGATAAATTCCGCCACCCGCCACGGAGCCACCTGGCCGACATAAATTTTGCGATAGGCTTCGAGCGCGCTGCACGACTTGAGGACCGACATCCATTGAATCGTGTCGACGTTGCCGCCCACCTTTTCGCCCGAGGGCAGCAGGATGTGATATTTCACGTCGAGGATGCGCGAGGTGCAGTCGGCGCGTTCGAGCAATTTGCCGATCCGGATGAAATCCCAGCCTTCGCCGTGGGTCATGGTGGCATCGGTAATTCCCTGGAAGAGGTGCGATCCGGCGATGATGCGCTTGAAGAATTCGTATGGGCTCGTGCGCACCAATTTTTTCGCCGTCTCGCTTTTCACGAAGAGATAGAGGCGGTTGATCTGCTCCCACATCTCGCTCGAGATCTGTTCGCTCGTGGTCCGGGCGTTTTCGCGAGCGTGCGTCAAACAGGAATAAATGGAATTGGGATTCTTCTTTTGGAGGCTGACGAAATCGATGACCGCCTTGCCGTCGGGCTTTTCGTAGAGCGAGGCGAAGAGTTCGTCTTCCTCGAGCGAACTGATGATGGGATCCCATTGCTGGAGCAGATCCATCTCGGTTGGATTCGTCAGGTCGAGGAGCAACTGGAGATTAACGTCCGCGATCCGGGCGTTGTTTTCCGCCCGCTCGATGTAGCGGCTCATCCAATACAGCGAATCGGCGACGCGGCTTAACATGGGGGAACGGATCGTGACGCTCGGTAGCGAGGTTCATTTCATCGCTTATGCGCCGGCGTTTTCATCTGCTTCGAGGACCCAGGTGTCCTTGCTCCCGCCGCCCTGGGAGGAGTTCACCACGAGCGAACCGGCCCGGAGAGCGACGCGCGTCAAGCCGCCGGGAATGATGGTAACCTTTTCTCCGTACAAAATGAAAGGACGCAGGTCGAGGTGGCGGCCCTGCATGGTGTCGTCGCAAAAGGCTGGCGCGCGCGAAAGAGGAACAACTGGCTGCGCGATGTAATTGCGCGGATTCTTCTTCACCTTTTCCCGAAAGCGTTCGCATTCCGCCTTGGTCGCCTGGGGACCGATGAGCATTCCGTAACCGCCGCTCTCGTTCACGGCTTTGATCACGAGCTCGGGGATGTGCTCGAGAATGTAAGAGAGATCTTCTTTCACCGTGGCGAGGTAGGTCTGGACGTTGGGGAGGATGGGATCCTGATCCAGGTAATAGCGGATCATCTTGGGCACGAAATGGTAAACGGCTTTGTCGTCGGCGATGCCGGTCCCGATGGAATTTGCCAGACTGACATTTCCATCCCGGTACGCCTCCACCAGTCCAGGCACGCCCAGGCCCGAGTCTTTGCGGAAAACCTGGGGATCGAGGAAATCGTCGTTGATCCGGCGGTAGATAACGTCCACCGGCTTGAGCCCCATGGTGGTGCGCATGAAAACCTTGCCATCCTTGTGCGACGAGGTCCCGTCCTTCCACGATCTCGATGCCCATCGAGCGGGCGAGGAACGAGTGCTCGAAGTAAGCCGAGTTGTAAACGCCCGGCGTGAGGAGGACCACGGTCGGCTCGCTCTTTCCGCCCGGCGCGATATGTCGCAGCACGTTTAATAATTCCTGGCTGTAATCCTCGACCGCGCGGACGCGATACTGGCCGAGCAGGCTCGGGAAAGCGCGCTTCATCGTCTGCCGGTTCTCGATCACGTAGGAGACCCCGGAAGGGCAGCGGGCGTTATCTTCCAGCACCAGATAAGTGCCATCTTTGTCGCGGATGAGATCGGTCCCGCAAATGTGGATGTAAATATTGCGCGGCACATCGAAGTGCATGAACTCGGGCCGGAAATGCGCCGCTTCCCAGACGATCTGCTTGGGAATGACGCCGTCGCGCAGAATGTTTTGTGTCGTGATAAATGTCGTGCAGAAACAAATTCAGCGCCGTGATTCGCTGGACGAGGCCGCGCTCGACCAGATCCCATTCTTCCGCGGGAATGATGCGAGGCACGAGGTCGAAGGGAAAAATGCGCTCCGTCCCCTGGTCGTCGTTGTAGACCGTGAAGGTGACGCCTTGCGTGAGAAAGGTGGAAGCGGCCAGCGCGCGTTTGCGCTCGAATTCTTCGCGCTCCATTTCCTTGAAGCGCGCGAATAACTTGCTGTAATGAGGGCGCACCACGCCTGGACCGGCGAACATCTCGTCGAAAAAATCTCCGACCTGATAGTCGGAGAAGAAGTCGCCCATGGATCAGTCTGGCAGTGCGATAATTCGAAGCAAATGGAAAACCGGCGAGACGAAGTCAGCGAACATGAGCCGGCGTGCGCCCGCGTCGCCGCCCATTTTCCCCAGCGCTGGCTGCGTGGTTATGTGGGGAGCAAACTGCGGCGCGATCCTGTTTATCTCCGCCGCCTACGAACTCTTGCGCGGCTCGGATCAACCGATCCTCGATATCGGGTGCGGGCTTGGTCTGCTGGCGTTTTATTTGCGGGAGCGCGGCTGCCGGCAACCGCTCCTCGGGCTCGATGTCGATGGGCGGAAAATCCGGCAGGGAAGTGTCGTTGCGGCAGCTGCCTATCGGAACATCGATCTGCGCCATCAGGATGTAAGGGGACCGCTTCCGGTTTTTTCCGGCAACGTTGTTCTCCTCGATGTGCTGCACTATCTGCCGCTCGCAAAGCAGACGGCGCTGTTATCGCATCTCGCGGAGTGCGTGGCGCCGGGAGGCCTGCTCGTTATTCGCGATTGTCCGCGCGACAACACTCCGCGTTTTTGGATGACCTGGGCGGCGGAGAAATTTGCCCAAGCTGTTTCCTGGAACTTGAACACCTCGCTGCATTTCCCATCCCGCGAGCGGATCGCGGAATCGTTCCGCGGGAATGAGTTCGTGAGCGAAAGCCGGCCGCTCTGGGGAGCCACGCCGTTCAATAATCAGCTTTTTATCTTCAGGAGAAGATCACCGTAGCACCCGCGAGGGGACCGAAAATCTAAATCCCAGGTTCCAAATCGCAAGGAATACCCAAGGCTCCAATCTCCAATAGGCAAGAAACTCAGCGCCAATCGAGGCTCTGCTAACGCAGATAGTTTCTCTTTGGTTTTGGATTTGGAATTCCGACGTTTATCTGGGCTTTGGGGCTTGGGATTTTGGGTTTCCGCAGCGGAGCTGTTCCGGCTGGGGAATTACACACCGATAGCCCCGCTCGGCCAGTCCGCTCAGAATCAACTCCAGGCAGCGTGGATTGAATTCCGGATCTTTCTCCACGCGCTGCCCTTCATGCAAAAGGATGATGGCGCCGGCCCTGGCCTTCCGCAGCACTCTCTCAGCCACCAAGCCTGGCTCGCGCTGGACCGTATCCAGCCCCCGGACAGTCCAACCGATCAAGGCCAGGCCGCGACGCGCCAGTTCGGGATGCACAAACAAATTCTTCTGACCCGCCGGCGCCCGGAATAATCGCGCTCGGACGATCCGGCGCGCTTCGGAGCCATTCCGCGCAGAGATCGATTTCAGCACCGACCCTCGCCGGACCCGCGGCCCAAAACGTTCCGCTAGGGTGCGTGTAGGTATGATTGGCGATCTCGTGACCACGACTGAGGATTTCCGTGATGAGATGGGGATATTCCTCCGCGCGCTTCCCGATGACGAAGAAGGTGGCGCGCGCATCAAAGCGGTCGAGGAGATCCAGGATCTTGGCGGTGTGGGCGGGCGAGGGGCCGTCGTCGATCGTGAGCCAGACTTCCGGTTCGGCGGTGTGGAAGGATCGGATCACCGGTCCCCACCATTGGCAATTGGGAACGAGCGTGGCGTAAAGGAGCAGCACATGAGAAATGAAAATGGGCGCCAGCGCGACGACGAGATTCGTGTCGGCTTAGGATAAGCGCCAGGACGGGCGCCAGGAATGCAAACCCAAGGAGCGCGCGCCGCGCCCAGCGCGAATTATTCTCCGGGCACTGCGAGTTGCATCGCTAAAAGATAAAACCACCGCGGCCGCCAGGTTCATCGCGACCGCCACCAGCCAGATGGCGCCGACCTCGTGCACCCAAGGACTGCCCCTAAGTAAAGAGCAAGCCATCGCGGTCGTAGCAATTCCCCACAGGATACTTTGAGCGTGGCGGGTCGGGATCGCGCGGGAAAGGCCGCACAGGTGCAGAACTTTGATGATCACTGAATTGAGGTAAAGAAGGAGCAGCCAGAAAAGCCAAACCCAAAAAGCGAGGGCGACTAAGAGCAACGCGGCCAGCCATGGCCGGAGATGGGGTGGGATGAACAGGGTCGCGAAAAAAAGATAGTGGATCGCATATACCATGAGACCCACCAGCCACGCTTCGAAGCTGTTGCTTTCGGCCCGCCGTGCGTCTCCGCCGCGAATCTGCACGAGCAAGCGGAACAAAGAAAAATAGAACTGTCTCTTATTGCTTTTGTTCATTGGAAAGAAAGCCCGGAGCGAACGCAAACCATTGCTCCCAGCGTTCCGCGAGCATTTGTTCCAGGACCCGGGACCACTTTTCGACTGCTTGAGCGAGGTCGATCTCGCGGTCGCGTCCGGTCCGGGGAACCGCGATCGGTTCGCGAACAATGATCTGATAGCTTCGATAACCCGACCGGGCGATGAAAAGCGGGTAGATCGGCACGCCTGAGACTTGGGCGAGAACGAAGGGGCCGTTGGGCAGGCGAATTTCCCTCTCGAAAAGGTGCGCGGTGATTGCCGCCAGGCCGGCCTCGACACGATCACCCTGAATCGAAACAATTTCGCCCAACCGGAGGGCGTTGAGCAAGATCGAACGAGAGCAAGGCGCCCGCGGTGTTGTAATCAACCTTCACCGCGCCTTCCCCGCTCTTTTCGAGCGAAGCACTGAGGTGTTGCGCCGTCTGCTGGTCCGGCTCAGGTGCGCGGACCAGACGGATTTCGCGATTGAATTTCTCCGCAAAGAGAGCGGCGCCCAAATCGTAGTTCCCCATATGAGCAGTCAGGACGATCGCGCCCTGGGCGGCGCCGAGCTGGTCGAGCCATTGGGCGCCGATTATTTCGTAGGCGAAATCCTCTTTGATCAATTTGTAAATCGCAGCCTCGGAAATGGTCCAGGAGTAGTTATGGAACGTGCGAAACACGCGCAGATAATTCATCGCGCGCGAGGAACCAGGCAGGATGACCGCGAGGTGGGCCAGAACAATCCGGCGCGCCGGCGCGGCAAAAAAGAAAAAGAACAAGGTCATGAAAAAATGCAGCACCGGATAGAGAAAGAAGGGCATGTTGACGGTGGCCCAATCGAGATACTGGCGCCAAAAAACGCCGCGCACGGCGAAGCCGCGGAGCCAGTTAGGAGAAGTGCCCATGGGAAAGATTGAAGCGTTCCAGCGTTACACCGTTGCCGCATGGAAGCGACTGCGGAGTGTGTTTTCCATCCGGGAGAGCTGGCTGTAGCATCTGGTCGCAATGGGCACGACCACTTTTTCCACCGAACCCCGGGCGCCCCGCATCGACATGCATGTCCACATGGTGGGGAATGGCGTCGGCTGGCTCCGGCGGCTGGCTGCGTTTGACGGGATGGCACCGCTGGCTCGCCGGTTTCATGCTGCGCCAGCTCGGAATGCCCGCCAGCGCGCTCGAAGGCGATCTCGAAGCCATTTACGCCGAGCATCTCGGAAAACTCGTCCGCGAATCGTCGATGGATGCCGTCGTCCTTCTCGCCCATGAGCGGGTGCACGATCCGGATGGAACTCCGCAGGGAAGATCTCGGTTCGATGTTCGTCCCCAACGACGTCGTGCTCGGCCTGGCGAAAAAGTTCCCGGAATTTCTCCCGGGCGTTTCGATTCATCCCGCTCAGACGCGATGCGCTCGAGGAGCTGGAGCGCTGCCTCGAGGGCGGCGCGGTGCTCATGAAATGTCTGCCGAATTGCCAGAACATCGATTTTTCCGACAGGCGTTTTCGACAGTTTTGGGAGCGAATGGCGGAGGCGGGGTTGCCGCTTCTCGCGCATACCGGCGGCGAACATACCGTGCCGGTGATCAATGCGGCGCTGGCTGATCCGCGGCTGCTCCGGTTTCCGCTCGAGTGCGGAGTGACGGTGATCGCGGCGCATTGCGCCACCAAGAGCGGCGCTTTCGATCCCGACTACTTCGATGCCTGGGTGGCGATGCTCGCGCGAATTCCCGAATCTCTACGGCGACATCAGCGCGATGATTTCGTTGAACCGCTGCGGACATTTGCGCGATTGTTTGCGCGACGAAATCGCTCCCCGGATTTTGCACGGGAGCGATTTCCCGGTGCCGGTGCTGGGGCACCGGATGTGGCTGCAAGGCTGGATCGACCGCGCCACTTTCCGGCGCTGCCAGAGCATCCCCAATTCGCTGGAGCGCGACTGGCAATTCAAGCTCGCGCTCGGATTTTCCGAAGAGATTGCCACGCGTCCGGCGGCGCTGCTGCGGATGAAGAACCGGGACGCGGTGTCATGATTTTCTCAAACGCCCGATTGGTGCTCCCGGCGGAATCCGCGACGGCCTCGAAGTGGTCGTGGAAGACAGGAAAATTGCTGAAGTCCGCCCGCGATCAAACGCCGAAGCGATCGACCTGGGTGGAAACTATCTCGCGCCGGGATTCATCGATCTTCACATTCACGGAGCGCTCGGCCGCGACACGATGGAAGCGTCGCCGGAAGCGTTCCGGACAATCTGCGATTATCACGCCACCGGCGGCACGACCTCGCTGCTGCTGACGACTGCGACGGCGCCGATTCCGGAAATCCTGGAGGTGCTGCGTGCGGTCACGACATGCCGCGATGAACTCAAGCAAATTGCTGGCGTGCACGTGGAGGGGCCTTTCATCTCGCCAAAGCGCGGCCGGCGCGCAACGCTCGGAATTCATCAGGAACCCGGAGCCGCAGATCGTGCAGCAGTTGCTCGAAGGACGCGAGCGTCGTTCGGCGGGTCACGCTTGCTCCCGAGCTTCCGGGGGCGCTGAAAGCGATCGATCGCGCTGCGCGCGCAGGATATCGCCGTCAGTGGCGGTCACAGCGATGCCTGGGACGAGGAGGCGCGCGACGCGTTCGAGCACGGGATGCGGCATGTCACGCATACCTTCAATTGCATGTCATCGATGCATCGGCGGAATGGGGTATCGGGAGGCGGGCCTGCTTGAATTTGCGCTCAGCGAACCGGAGATCATGTGCGAGCTGATCGCGGATGGTCAGTCACGTTTCCAACACCCTGATGAAAATGCTCTATCGCGCGAAAGGCGCGAAGGGCATTTGCCTGGTGACGGACGCGACGGCGGGCGCGGGTCTGCCGGAGGGTGCGCGCTTCACCCTGGCCGGGGCCGATTGCGTGGTGAGTGAGGGGGCGTGCTGGCTGGCGGATCGTTCCGCGCTGGCCGGGAGCGCGTCCCGCATGATCGATCTTGTCCGCACGATGGTCCGCCACGATGTGGAGTTCCGCTGCACGAAGCGGTCGCGATGGCGAGCGCGAACCCAGCGCGAGCGCTCGGAACAAAGACAAAAGGCCGACTCGAAGCGGGCGCGGATGCGGATTTTGTTGTGTTGTCGCCGGACTTGGAAGTCGTGCAGACGTTCGTCGCGGGTGAGCGGATTTTCCTTGGTAGGGACGCCGCGCTGCGGCGTCCGAGTGTTTGAACAGCAAGCCGATAACCTGCGGACGCCTTAGCGCGGCGTCCCTACCTATTCAGAGCGACAGCAGAAACTTCGCGATATCGAGCGAGGCGGTCGGCCGGCCGAGCTGGCTGATATTCGTCGACCACTCGCGCCATTGCGCGGCATCATTCGCAAACGCTTCTTGCACCGCCGCGATGACGCGGTCGTGCGTTGTGGCGACGGTGCCTGAGTTTGTTTCCATGATGAACCGGGCGTTCCCCTCTTCCTGGCCCGGGATGATGTGATTGATGATCATGGGGCACGCGGCCGACATCGCTTCCTGCACGGTCGCACCGCCGGCCTTGCTGATGACCAGATGATTGGCGCGCAGGAGACGCGGCAGCTCATCGCTCCAGTCCACGGTCTCGAATTCCTGGGTGACGGTGCGGCGAATTTTTTCGACGGAGACTTTTAAGCCCGGCATTGCGGCCGACCGTGACGGTCAATTGGATTTCAGGCAGCCCGGCCAGCCGGCGGACCAACTGCGGCGCGGCCGAATTGGCCGCGTTGATTATATAGAGGACGCGCCGGCCGGCTTCGTCCGAAGGAGGCAAACGAACTTCGCCCGGCTGCGCAAAGACCGGGCTGACCGGAAAACCAAACGTCTTTATCTTCTCCGGAGGAATGCCGGCGCTGAGGAGGACCGCCGCGCTTTGCTCGTTCGGGAGGAGAAAGTAATCGGCGCTGCAACGATACCAGATCGCGTTGACGCTGATCGAATCGGTGATGACGACGACGCGCTTGTGCTGCGGCGCGCCTTCCCAACCCAGAACTCATCGAGCATGTGGGGATAGGCCGGATAGACCGAGACGATCACGTCCGGCTGAAAACGCCCGAGCATCCGGCGCAGCTCATTTTTCAACGCGAAGAAGACGCGAAAATCCCCGGCAAATTTCTCCTGCCGATCGAGCCACCGGTAAATCCCCCGCCAAATCCTGCGGAGTGCGATTGATCATCCCCATGTAGAGGACGCGCGCCCAATCGTTCCCGAAACCGTAGGTCTCAGCGAAAAGATCGTGCAGTTCCACCTGCACGCCCTCGGGCGAGATCTTGCGCAGGCCATCGCGGATGCCGCGGGCGGCGCTGTTATGGCCTTCGCCGAACCCGGCGGTCAGGATCAGGATTTTTTTCAAAACTCGTTAGGCCGGCAAGGCCTGGGCGGAAGTTGCCCGGAGAGTTTAATGGATATTTGTTTCCGGCAAAGTAAACTCTGCGCGCAGATGAAATACCTCAGGTTCGCCGGGCGAATTTTCCGGCGTTTGGTTTATGAGACCGCCATGGATACCACGACGGGCCTGGCGGCCCAGATGGCGTATCAATTCCTCTTTACCCTCGCGCCCGGGCTGCTCTTTCTCTGGTATTTGCTCGGCCTTTTCGGCACCGACCCCGCAAAGCTGCATCAGATGCTCGGCCTCTTGAAGAATTTCCTTCCGGCTGATCCGAAGGTGCAGGAAATCATCGATTCGCTGGTGGCGAACATCGTCGTGACCGGTTCGACCGGAACGTTGCTGAACGTCGGGATCTTCTTCGGCATCTGGCTCGGCACGCTTTTCATTTCCACCATCTCGCATGCCCTCAGCCGCACCCATGGCGTCGATGGAAGATCGAAACTGGTGGTCCAAGTACATCATCTCGTTTTTCCTCGTCTTCTGGTTTGGGATCACGATCCTGTTTTGTTTCAACGCCATGGTCTTTGGCGAAACGCTCGCCGGCATCGCCGAGGTAAATTTCCAATTGACGATCCCGCTCCAGGAATGGGTCGCCTTCCTGAGTTTGCCGCTGACCGCGCTGGCGCTGGTCGGTCTGGCCCTCGCTCTCTATCTCTTGACCCCGGAAAATTATCTGACCATCCGGCAGGCCCTGCCTGGTGCGATCTTCTTCTCGGTCGGCTGGATCATCGTCACAAAACTGTTCCAGTTTTATGTCGCGAAGTACGATCGCTATAACCCGACGTATCTCGCGCTTGCGTCCATCATCGTGCTGATGACCTGGATGTATCTGACCTGTTTGCTTTTGCTCCTGGGCGGGAAACTAAACGCGATTCTTCGCCGGGAACGGGAGCGCGCGGCCGATGCTGTGGCGGCAACGCCGCAGCCCGCTTGACTCCGAAACCTTTCGCGAGTGGATCCCAAAGGCCTTCGAGGTTGATCGCACCTTCGGCTCTGTTACGCTCGCCTGCCGTGATCCGATTTCGCGTTCTTCTTGGCACGGTCCTCGCCCTCGAGCGCGATCGTCGCCACCTTCGTCAACGCGCAGTTGACCGACGACGAAAGAAAGAAGCGCGACGCCCGCAGCAAAGCGCGGGAGGAGATGCGCGCGGTCGATTCCCCGGCACCCGAGGAAACGCCGGAGCCGACGGCGAAACCGAAGCCGGCGAAGCGCAAAGCCAAGTCAAAGAAACTGCCAAATCGAAAACGACCCCGACGCCCCGCCCGAAGAAGAGTCCAGCCCCGGAACCGGAGGAATCCGCCGACGCCGAAGAGCAAAACGAAAGCCGGAACAAAAAAATCTGGCGAGGAAGAAGAGCGAGGCGACTCCAAAGCCGAAGACGCGATCGACGGCGAAGCTGGAGTCGAGAAGAATCGCCCGGAACCGCACGGCGTCGAAGCCCAAAGCGAAAACGGGAACAGAGAAATCCAGCAAGACGGAGAAGGATGCGACCCCACAGCCGAAACAGAAGAAAAAGGCCGGATCGACGGAAACTCCCGTGCCGGAAAAAAATCTCGAGTAAAGAAGAGCCCAACACCGGAACCGGAGGAATCACCGGCACCAAAATCCAGCGCGAAAAAGACAGAAGGAACGGAGGCTTCCCCGAAACGGATCGAAAAGGCTGAGCCGGCCAAGACTCCTGCGTCCACAGAGAAACCGCTCAAGACCGCGCCTGAACCAGCACAAACTCCCGCTCCGGAACCTTGCGCGCCCGCGTCCGGTTTCGACACCTCCTCAGCCTCAGGCAGCGTTGCCCTCTGATATCACTGTCGAAAAGTCCGGCCTTGAAAAAGAGCAGGGTCTCGAACCCCCGCCCTCACCGCCGCCACGTCGGGGTTTCTGGCCCTTTTCGCGCCAGCCGGCCAACTATCGTTACCTGACCAGCGCGACGATCGACGCGATTCGAAGAGCGCCGGTCCAGCGCGCGCGCTGGAAATTCGTCATCGTCCACAACAGCGGGACGCGGCAGGGGAACGCGCGCGCGTTTGACTATTATCACCGGAAGATCCGGCGAATGCGGAATGGCCTGGCCTACCATTTCGTCATCGGAAACGGAACCTCGTCGCGGAACGGCCAGATCGAAATCGGCGATCGCTGGCGGCGCCAGATTAACGGCGGCCACGTTCACAGCGATTACATGAACAACATCGGGCTCGGCATTTGTCTGGTGGGCGATTTCAATCGCGACCAGCCGACGCGGGCGCAACTCGAAGCGTGCGACGAGCTGATTCGGTATCTTGCGGGAGCGTTGCGGACAGAGCGAGGGGCGCTCCCTGATGGTGCGTCCGCATCGCGAAGTAAATCCGCCGCGCTGGTCGACCGATTGCCCGGGCGACGCGTTTCCCTACGGCTGGTTGGGAAGTTCCGGTAAAACTTCTCTCCGCTTCCGGGATGAAGAGGAGGGAGAGGAAGAGCGCGCACGCGGAATTCTTAATCCGTTGCCAACCGCAAGAGCCGTAGAGGATAGGAACGGCTCGATTTTATGACGCCGGTAAAAATTTGGTTGGGTTATCCCTATCCGCTCGGAGCGACCTGGCTCGGCAACGGAGTCAATTTCGCGCTCTTTTCCGAGGCGGCGACTTCGGTCGACCTCTGTCTCTTCGATAACCTCGACGCGCCGCAGGAAAATATTCGCATCCCGATGACGGAGCAGACGGACCAGGTCTGGCACGTGTTTCTGCCGGACGTGCGGCCGGGGCAACTCTACGGCTTCCGCGTTTACGGACCGTACGATCCAGAGCGCGGCATGCGCTTCAACAGCTCGAAATTGCTGATCGATCCGTACGCGAAGGCGATCGCGGGCCAGGTGAATTGGGCGGACGAGATGTTTGGCTATGTCGTCGGCGACGCGCACGAGGATCTCGCGCGTGATTTTCGCGATGACGCCTGGGGGATGCCGAAGGCGGTCGTGATCGATAACGCGTTTGATTGGGGCGACGACAAGCGGCCCGGCACGCCGCTGCACAGTTCCGTGATCTACGAAATGCACGTGAAGGGTTTCACGCGGCTCTGCCCGGAGGTGCCGGCGGAATTGCGCGGAACCTATGCCGGGTTGGGCAGCGCCGGGGCGATCAAATATCTGAAGGAGCTGGGCGTGACGGCGGTCGAACTCCTGCCGGTGCACGCGCACATCGACGACAAGGTTTTGATCGATCGCGGGCTGCGCAATTACTGGGGCTACAACACGATCGGCTTCTTTGCGCCGGAAGCGCAGTACGCGAGCAGCGGCGCGATGGGCCAGCAGGTTTCGGAGTTCAAGGGTATGGTGCGCAACCTCCACGCGGCCGGCATCGAAGTGATCCTGGACGTTGTTTATAATCACACCGCGGAAGGAAATCATCTCGGGCCGACGCTCAGTTTTCGCGGCGTGGATAATCCGGCCTACTACCGGCTGATGCCGGACGATCCGCGGCATTACCTGGACTTCACCGGGACGGGAAATACCTTCAATCTGCTGCATCCGCGCACGCTCCAGCTGGTCATGGACAGCCTGCGCTATTGGGTGAACGACATGCACGTGGACGGTTTTCGGTTCGATCTCGCCTCCACCCTGGCGCGCGACGACAAGGGCGTGAATAAGCTGCACGCGTTCTTCGAAATCATTCACCAGGACCCGGTCCTTTCGCAGGTGAAGCTGATCGCCGAACCCTGGGACGTCGGCGAAGGCGGATATCAGGTCGGAAATTTTCCGGTGTTATGGGCGGAATGGAACGGCAAGTACCGCGATGAAGTCCGGCGTTTTTGGAAGGGCGACGAAGGCCGCGTCGGCGAGATCGCCTATCGCCTGACGGGCAGCCCCGATCTTTATCAACACAGCGGACGCCGCCCGTACGCGAGCATCAACTTCGTCACCTCGCACGACGGATTCACCCTGAACGATCTGGTCAGCTACAACGACAAGCACAACGAAGCTAACGGCGAAGGACAACAACGACGGCGACAACCACAACAATTCCTGGAACTGCGGCGTGGAAGGGCCGACGGACGACCCGGAAATCAAAGCGTTGCGCGCGCGGCAGCGGCGAAATTTCCTGACCACGCTGTTCCTCTCCCAAGGCGTGCCGATGCTCTATGCCGGCGACGAATGGGCCCGGACCCAGAACGGGAATAACAACGCCTATTGCCAGGACAACGAATTGAACTGGCTCAGTTGGGAACACGACGAAGAGCAGGAACAGCTCCTGGCTTTCACGAAGAAATTGATTCAACTCCGGCGCGATCATCCGGTTTTTCGGCGCCCGAAATTTTTCCAGGGCCGCCGAATCCGCGGTTCGGAGATCAAGGATGTGATGTGGTTCAACCCGGGCGGCAATGAAATGAGCGACGAAGAATGGGCCTCGCCCTTCGTGCGCTGCATCGGGGTGCTGCTGAGCGGCGATACCATCGACGTGCTCAGTTTCGAGGGCGAACCGATCCGCGACGAGACTTTCCTGCTCCTGATCAACGCGCATTTTGAGCCGATCGTTTTCGTGCTGCCGGGGCAGGAACACCTCGAATGGATGCTGATCCTCGATACCGCGGAGGAACATGGATTCCTGCCGGAACCGAAGAAGTTTGCCTCGGGCGACGACGTGGAAGTGATCGGACGAGGAGTGAAATTGCTCAAACTGGCGTCGGGCGCGCAAGCGCTGGCTCGCCACGAATCCTGGAAGAAGCGCCAGGTGCAATTGCCGCATGAGCTAAGACCGCCGCGCCGCGCGAAGGCCGCATCGAAAAAGGATGCGGATGCCGCCAGTCGAGGAAAAGTGATCAAGGCCGCGATTTTCGATCTCGACGGGACGCTCGTCGATTCCAACGAGCTCCACGTGCAGGCGTGGCAGGAAACGTTCCGGCACTTCGGGAAGGAGATTCCCTGTGGAGGAACTCCGCGACCAGGTCGGCAAAGGCGGCGACCAATATCTGCCGGTTTTTCTGAGCGAACAGGAGATGCGGGAGATCGGGAAACAGGTGGATGAGTTTCGCGGCAAGATCTTCAAGAAAAATTATCTCGCGCAGGTTCGCCCATTCCCGCGCGTTCGGGAATTATTCGAGCGCGTGCGCGGCGAGGGGAAAAAGATCGCCCTCGCTTCCTCCGGCAAAGCGGATGAGGTCGAACATTATCAAAAACTGGCCGGGATCGAGGAGTTGGTCGATTGCCAGATCACTGCGGATGACGTGGCGCATTCGAAGCCGAAGGCGGATGTTTTCATCGCCGCGTTGCGCCGGCTGGGCCATTTGGCGCCCGACCAGGCCGTCGCGATCGGGGACACGCCCTATGATATCGAAGCGGCGAAGAAGATAGACCTGGCGACCATCGCAGCTTCTTTGCGGCGGTTTCCCGGAGGACGATCTGCGTGATGCCGGGGCCATCGCGATTTTTCGCGATCCCGCTGACCTGCTGGATCATTATTATCAGTCGCCGCTTGCCGGATGAGCTGTTTGGTTGAGGAAAAACAAGAGGGCAGCTAGAGTTCTTCAGCGCAATCGCATCGCGACAAACGAATCTTATCTTGCGATCCAAGGTTCTGACAGACTCTGCGAGACCGTTTTTATGACACCGACTTCTCTTATCATCGTGACCGACCGCGGCAGTCTCAAAGCCTACAAAGTGAGCGAGACTCCAACCCGCGGCCCCCATCTGCAACTGGTCCAGGCATTCGATACCACCGACGCGCATGGGCGTTACCAGGACAAGCTCACGGACCAGGCTGGCGCTTTTCCCAGCGGGGCGGCGCCCGGCCAGGGGAATTCCATGGCGGAACGGACCGGGATCGAGACCGAGAACGACCGGCGCATTTTCAAACAACTCGCCGACAGCATTACCGAAATCGCCGAACGCGAAGGCAGGGAGGGCTGGTCTTTTGCCGCGCCGGCTTCGATTCATTCCGCCGTGGTGGAGCTGCTGCCGTCGGCGGTTCGCGACAAGATTGTGGAACACGTAAAGTCCGACCTGGTAAAAATCGAACCGGCGAAATTGCCGGCGCACTTTCGTTCCCTGCAGCCGGTGTAGAAATTGAAAGTTGCGACTTGGTTTTCTCAGCAGTCGCGCAACAGGATGGCTTAACGGTTCCGATTCACTATGCAACGGCCAGTAAACATAACCTATCGTGGGGTCGATAAGTCGGAAGAGATCGACCAATTCATTCTGGAGAAAGCGGCGCGGCTCGAAAAATTCTGCGATCACATCAACCGGTGTGACGTGGCCGTCGAGCAGCCGAATCATGCGCATCAGAAAGGAAACCAATTCCGGGTGCGTATCGATGTCACGGTCCCGCCGGGTCACGAACTCGTCGCCGACGAAAAGCAGATGGACAACGGCGCGCACGCCGCGCTGACCAAAGTGATCCACGATGCGTTCAAGACGATGGAGCGCCAGTTGCGGCATCTGGTGGAAAAGCAGCGCGGCGAGTAGGGGCGAATTCGAGTTCGTCGATCGTGTGGTATCGGCACCACGAGGCAAGCCGTTGAAACGGCTGCCAGAGTATCCTGCGGCCACTGGCCTGAAGGCCGGTGTTAATGAGAGAAGGGGGAGGTGCTGCGTTCGCGGTTTCCCTGTGGGCAAGTTAAGCGCAGCAAGATGTCGCTTAGAGCGACACGCGCGGGCCGCCTACGCCGGTGCGCCGCTCAGGCCGCCGGGAAGCGGGGGCACTTCGGGGGCCACGACCACTTGCTTGGGCGGTTTGTCGGCCATCTTCTGGCCGGAAACTGGAGGCGTCGGGCCAGGAGGCGGATTGAGCAACCGGCCGTGCTCCATGATTTCTTTGATCTGCGCGCCGTCGAGCGTTTCGTATTCGAGCAAGGCTTTTGCGATCACTTCGAGCGTTTGGCGATGCGCCGTGAGCGTGTTCATCGCGGTCTTGTAGGCGTCGTCGATCAGCTTGCGAACTTCGCCGTCGATCTGCTCGGCGGTGGCTTCGCTGTAATCGCGGGCGCGGGAAATATCGCGGCCGAGAAAGACGTAATCCTCATGCTCGCCGTATTCGACCATGCCCATTTTTTCGCTCATGCCCCATTCGCAAACCATGCGGCGCGCGATGGCGGTGGCAGTCTTGATGTCGCCCCTGGCGCCGTTGGTGACGTCGCCAAAAACAATTTCCTCCGCGACTCGTCCGCCCATGCCGACGGCGAGGCCGGCGATCAATTCGTTCTTCCGGTTGGTGTACTTGTCTTCCTCCGGCAGCCACATGGTCGAGCCGAGGGACGGACCGCGCGGGATGATGGTGACTTTGTGCAGCGGCTCGGTGTGCGGAAGCAATTCGAGCAGCAAAGCGTGACCCGCTTCGTGATAAGCGGTGTTCGTTTTTTCCTTTTCGCTCAGCGCCATGCTGCGGCGCTCCTTGCCCCAGCGCACTTTGTCGCGGGCCTCCTCGAGTTCGTGGAGCGTGATTCCTTTTAATCCGCGGCGCGCCGCGAGCAGCGCGGCTTCGTTGATCACGTTCGCCAGCTCCGCGCCGGAATAACCCGGCGTGCCGCGCGCCACGACCTGAAGATCGACGCCTTCGGCCAGCTTCACTTTCTTCGAATGCACTCGCAGAATCTCTTCGCGGCCCTTCACGTCCGGCAAATTGACCGTGATCTGGCGATCGAAACGACCGGGGCGCAGCAAGGCGGGATCGAGCACATCCGGCCGGTTCGTGGCCGCGATGATGATGACGCCTTCCTGCGTGTCGAATCCGTCCATCTCGACGAGAAGCGCATTGAGCGTTTGCTCGCGCTCATCGTGGCCGCCGCCGACGCCATGGCCGCGATGGCGGCCGACCGCGTCGATTTCGTCGATGAAAATAATGCAGGGCGCGGATTTCTTGCCCTGCTCGAACATGTCGCGCACGCGGGACGCGCCGACGCCGACAAACATTTCCACGAAATCCGAGCCGCTGATCGAAAAGAAGGGCACGTCCGCTTCGCCGGCGATGGCGCGGGCGAGCAGCGTTTTGCCCGTGCCGGGAGGTCCAACCAGCAGGACGCCTTTCGGAATGCGCCCGCCGAGTTTCTGGAATTTTTTCGGGTCGCGCAAGAATTCGACGAGCTCCTGGACTTCATCCTTGGCTTCCTCGACGCCGGCGACGTCCTTGAACGTGATCTTGTTCTTGTCGCGCGCGAGCATGCGCGCCTTCGATTTGCCGAAGTTCAGCGCGCCCTTGCCGGCCATGCGGATTTGCTGGCGGAAAAGGAAATAGAGAACGAGCAGGAAAAGGGCGATCGGCAGAAAGCTGACGAGCGTTTGCGCCATCAGGTTCGACTCCATCCTGATCGCCGGCTGGATATTTGCCTTCGCGAACCGATCCTGCAGGTCGGTGTTGTAATTCAAGAAGATGGTGGTGCGAAACTTGCACCGGCTGGTTGGCCTGACCGCCCACGCCCTGTTTGATGTAGTGGCCGATGCAACGTCTGGGTTGGCCGGCCTTCTTCGACCAGCAGAGTCAGCGGGAAATTCTTGTCGGTGATGATTTGCTTGTTCTCGAGCAGTTCGAGGAAACGATTGTAGGGGACGTCCTCGATGTTGGAGTAGGCGCCGCCGCGGAAGAGCACCGCCAGGCCGATCAGGGCGAAGGCGATGGCGATCAGGACGACGCCGCGCCAGTTAAAACTGGGTTCGTTTCCGCGAGGTTTGTTCTCCTTTTGAGAGTTGCGATCAGGTGGCGACATAAGGCGTGGAGCGCGTTTGTGGCGAGCGCAAAAAGGCTAACATGAAGGCTCTGGCAATGCAAAGAGCAGGAGCCGGGCCGGGAGGCAATGACATACGGGCATAGAGACTCCGCTCTGTTGGGAGGCGTTCAAAGATCGCCTCTCGATTGCGTTGCGGCCCGCGTGCGGTAATTTTGATCCGCAAGTTCCTGAAAATGACCGCCCTTAACCTAGTCGCAGACAAGATCGACCGCGCAGTGCAGCGCGTGACTCCGTTTGCCTACCGGATCCAGCGGCGAAGCCGGCGCTGGATGCGTCGCGCTCTGCGCAAACCGCGCAGCGTTTCCGAGGGGCCGAATCTGCTGCCGCTTCTCATCCAGGTGCTGGCGAGCTTTTCGAAGGCGGACGGCGTTTTGCTCGAGGAAGAAATCGATTCGAGCCTTGGGTTCCTTCGCTACGATTACCCGGAAGCGGTCTACTCGGAGCTGCGCCAGCTCTTCCGGCAGGCGCTTTACGAGCAGCAGGACCTGTCCGCGATGGCGCAGAAACTGTCGGCCCAGCTCGGCGCCGATCGCAAGATCATGCTCGGAGTGCAGCTCTACGATCTGATTTCGCAAGCGGGCCTGAAGCAGGAACAGGTCGTCGCTTTTTACTCGTTCATGTCGCAGCTCGGCATGGCGGCGCAGGCGATCGACATCGTTTATCAGTTGAACGCCTCGGAGGATTCCGACGCTTCCATCTACCAGCGCGGCGCGTCGCCTCTCGAATCGCTTTCTTTCGGGACCAACAGCGCGGCGGACGTGACCCTGAAAAGCCTGAGCGGAAGCGATCGGCTTCTCGCCTTTCGTTATCACGATTTGATCCTGCTCAAGAATTACACCGGCCAGACCATCTCGGTTCGCGGCCGCCCGCTCCTGCGCGGCGGTTTTTGCCGCATTTATCCCGGACAGCGGATTCTGGTCGGCGACCAGTTTCTGACCTACCAGGAGCTGGCGGCCTATTTCAACGCGAAGAAGAACGTTTCGCTGCCGCAGATTTTCGTGCGCGTGCACAAGGATGCCGATGAAGTGCAGCTCGAGCGCTCGCGTTCACGGGAAAGCGCCCTGGAAGTGACGTTCGGTTTGAAGGTGCGGATCAAAGCGTCTGCGCGACGTGGACGCGGTGCTGAACAACATCAAGCTGAAATCCGGGACGCAGGTGGAAGCGACGCTCGAAGACAAGATCGTTTTCCACAACGACAGCGAGATGGACCTGCTCGATCTGCGCCGCCGCGCTCGCGCGATGGGCGGCCGCTTTCAGCTCAAGGCCTCCAAGTCCGAATATCTGGTCTCGAACAATCCGAGCCTGCTCGAAGAAGACGACATCCTCCTTTCGCCGGGAACGAGCGGCGATGTCTTGCTGAAAATTTTGTGCGATTACGACAAACGCGTCGGCACGCTGGAAGTGATCGACGCCGATCGGCCGATCATGGTCGGGGAGACACCGGTCCGCGGCACGGCGCCGCTCCAGGACGGCGACACCATCCGCATCGATGTCGGGCAATTCTCTGCGCTGCAATTTTTCCGAACGGATCATCGAGGAAGAGCGCAACATCATTCGGTCGCTCGAAGTGGTGGACGTCAATCATCGCTTCACCAATTCCGAAGTCGCGCTGGAAGGAATTTCCTTCACGGTCAATCGCGGCGAACTGGTCTGCGTGATGGGCGCGAGCGGTTCGGGCAAGAGCACGCTCATGAAAGTCCTGGGCGGCCAGCTTCAGCCGACGCAGGGACAAGTGCTCCTGAACGACCGGCCGCTCTATGGCAACCTGGACCTGCTAAAGGGCTACATCAGTTACATCCCGCAGGAAGATGCTTTCGATGAGCATCTTACGATCGGCGAGAACCTGCAATTCGCGGCGGCGATTCGCGCGCCGCACCTTTCGGGCCGCGATCTGACCCGCCGGTTGGAAGGCAAACTGATCGAGCTCGGATTGAATGAGCGGCGCGACAGCATTGTCGGGAGCCCGGTCAAGAAGACGCTGAGCGGCGGCGAGCGGAAACGGCTCAACATCGGTCTCGATATGATTGGGTCGGCCGACGTTTACCTTTTTGACGAGCCGACTTCCGGGCTCTCCTCGAAGGATTCCGAGCACGTCATCGAGATCATCCGCGCGCTCGCGCACAACAAGATCATCATCGTCACGATCCACCAGCCGAGCTCGAAGCTTTTCCAGATGTTTCACAAGGCGATCCTGTTCGATAAAGGCGGGCGGCTCGTTTTTTTCGGCACGCCCACCGACATGCTGCGCTATTTCGCCGAAGCCGAGCATCAGCATCAATTCGGCGCCGAGCTCGGCGCCTGCCCATCGTGCGGAACGACGCGGCCGGAATTCATTTTCGACGTGCTGGAGACGCCGCTGCGCGATATCAGCGGCGACGTTATTTACGAGGAGAACAGCCGCGGGCAACTGATCGCGGCCCGCCGTTATTCGCCGGAGTTCTGGCGGGACAAATATGAGGCGTTCCGCCTGATCCAGGACGTGAAGCAAGTGTCGTTGCGGCGGGGTCCGCTGCCCGCATTGCCTACGGCGCCGGCAACCAAGAAGCGCTTTTTCGGCCGCTGGCGGGATGAATGGACGCAGCTGCGCACGCTGCTGCGCCGTTCCTTCATGAGCAAGCTGCGCAACCGCGCCAACCTCGTCATTACGATCGGCGTCGCGCCGGTCCTGGCCCTGCTCATCTCCACGCTTCTGCGCTATTCCGACAGCGGCCAATACGATTTCGCGTCGGCCTATCATATTCCGACGTTTCTTTTCCTCAGCCTGATCGTGGCGATGTTCCTCGGCCTAACGAACAGCGCCGACGACATCATTCGCGACCGCGCCGTGCTCCAGCGCGAACGAAACCTGAACGTCCGGCTGCCCTATTACGTTTTCTCGAAATTCGTCTCGCTGGGTTTCTTCGCGCTCTTTCAGTGCATCCTCTTTGTCCTGATCGGGAATTACATTCTCGCCATCCGGGGGATGTTCTGGATCGATCTCGGCATCATGCTGATGACGGCGATGGGCGGCGTGGCCCTGGGCCTGGTCATCTCGTCGCTCGTGGCCGATCCGAAGACGGCGGCCAATATCGTTCCGCTCGTCCTGATTCCGCAGATCATCATGGGGGGAGCGCTCATCAAATACGAGGACATGAATCGCAACCTCGCGCTGGTTTACACCTTCAGTCGCTGGTTCTCCGAGCATCCGAACGACGAGCAGGGGAAGAAGATGAACAGCAGGTTGCAGGTGCCATTCGTCTGCCAGTTTATCGCGATGCGCTGGTCGTATGAAGAGATGGTGGTCGCGCAGGCGAAGCTCAATCCCCTCACGCGGCGCCAGGAGCGGACGCAAAGCGAGATCGATCGTCTCGTCGCCAAACGGGAAGAAAGCCCCGACGCGACGAAGAGGTTGAATGAATTGAAGGAAACGCTCGCGGTCCTTTCCGGTTTGGAGGCGAAGACGTCGGACGAGCTCGATCGCTATCTGAAGACGATCGATCAGGTTTTGGATCGGAAGCGGCCGTTCGATCGGGAGCTTTTCAAAGACGCGGTCGGGCCGGTCACGGCCGAGCAGCTTTATGTTAACCAGAAGGTCTCCGATCTGATCTCGAACGCGGAGATGGAGCAGAGCGATTACCGGCGGGGCGGAAAGCTGAATGTTTTCTTCGGCGAGGAGAAACGGTATCTCGGGATGAAGGTAAATGTCTTTCTCTTCAATACGATCGTGCTGATCGGATCGACGCTCGCGCTTGCTCGGTCTGCTCCATTGGATTCTGCGGCGACAGCTCGAGGTGCGCCGGGTTGGCGTCGCACGCCGGCCCACCTGATGACAAGCAGGCGGTTAGCGTTTAGGAATGTGAGATGAGCACTCGCAAGAAAACGAAAAACGAAACTCGCCTGATCGTAGCGGCCAGCGACCACGATCCGGACATGCTCTACGCGACGAAGTTTTTCGTGCCGGACCCGTTTATTTTTCTCGAGCAAAACGGCAAGCGGACCATCGTTCTGAGCGACCTGGAGATCGATCGCGCGCGGAAACAGGCGCAAGCGGACGAGATCGTTTCCTTCAGCCAGATCGAGCGGGAGGTGCAGGGGAACCAGAAGAAAGCGCCGCCCTTTGAGAAGGTGATGTCGCATTTCTTGCGAAAGCGCGGCGTCCGTTCCGCGATGGTGCCGGCGAATTTCCCGCTCGGCTACGCGAAGGAGCTGGCGACGCACAAGATTCGGGTGCGCGCCACGAACGGGCTTTTCTGGCCGGAGCGCGAAGCCAAATCGGAGGAAGAACTGCGCCAGATGCGCCGCGCCCTGGCCATCACCGAGAAAGGGCTGGCTCGCGCGATGGAAGTGCTGGCCGCGTCAAGACCCGGCCCAGGGAAAAAGCTGAGCTGGTCGGGTCGCACGTTGACCTCAGAAATTCTGCGCGCCGAAATCGATTCGGCGATCTTGCGCGCGGGCGGTCTGCCGGCGAACACGATCGTCGCCGGAGGCGACCAGGCGTGCGATCCGCATGAGCGCGGTTTCGGGCCGCTCAAAGCAAATTCGCTCATCATCCTCGACATTTTTCCGCGCGACGCGAGGAGCGGCTATTTCGGCGACATGACGCGGACGGTGGTGCGCGGCCGCGCCAGCGAGGAGCAACGCCGGCTTTGGGAAACGGTGCGAGAAGGCCAGGCGCTGGCGCTGAAGAAAATGAAGCCCGGCGTCGATGGCTTGAAACTGCACACTGAAGTGAAGCAGCTTTTCACCGATCGCGGTTATCCGACGGAGGTGCGGAATGGCCGGCAGGTCGGGTTCTTCCACGGGACCGGCCACGGGCTCGGTCTTGAGATCCACGAGTTTCCACGGTTCCAAAAGACCGTCTTCAAGCCGGGGCAAGTGCTCACGGTGGAGCCGGGTCTTTATTATCCGGGCATTGGCGGAGTGCGCTTGGAGGATGTCGTCGTTCTGACGAAGAACGGGACGCGCCTGCTGTCGCGGTTCGAGAAGCGGCTGGAAATCTGAACGAACCGCCTGCTCAGGCGTCTAATTCCCAGACAGTGAAGCTGAGCGAAGTGCGACGGAGTCGAAGAATCTCTACACAAGGCGAGAGAATCTTCGACTTCGTTTCGCTTCGTCGCACTCGGATCACCAAAGACAAGATTTTTTCATAATATGCTTTCATACTTTTACGGCGGCGGAATGTTCACCAGCAACTGGCTGTTGCTGGTCGGCGTTCCGTTGATTATCGGGCTGTGGGCGCAGTGGCGGGTCAGCCACGCCTTCAAGAAATGGGGCGAGGTGCGCGCGACCTCGAACATTACCGGGGCCGAAGCGGCCCGCGAGATTTTGCAGGCGGCGCAAATCAACGACGTGGAGGTGGTCGAGATCAACGATTACCTCGGCGACCACTACGATCCGGCCAGCAAACGCTTGTGTCTCTCCACGAACGTTTACAACACACCGTCGGTCGCCGCGCTCGGGATCGCCGCGCACGAAACCGGCCACGCCATCCAGCATGCCAAAGCCTATGCGCCGCTCAAGGCGCGCATGGCCATCGTCCCCATCACCCAGGTGGCTTCGCAGATGCTGCCCTTCATTATTATCGGCGGTTTCATTTTCCACATGACCGGTCTGATCACGCTCGGCATTTATTGCTACCTGATCCTGCTGGCCTTCCAGCTGATCACCCTGCCGGTGGAGTTCGACGCTTCGCGGCGGGCCAAGATCATTTTGCAACAGATGGGCATCGTCCAGCCGGGCGAGGAAGTGATGGGTGTGAACAAAGTCTTGAACGCAGCCGCGCTGACCTATGTGGCCGCTTTCATCGCCACGCTGGGCAACCTGCTCTGGCTCATGTCGGTGCGCGATCGCCGCTGATGCCTCCCGGCGACCCGAAAAAGATGAATCCCGCCATCGCACTGCCGTCTCCGCGTCGTTTCTCCGATTTGTTATCGTCGGGTCTCCGGTCGCGTGTTAAGCCTAAGCGCGACGCGATGGAACAGCCCAGATCTGATGAAGACAAACAGCTGGTCTCGCGCACCCAAGCCGGCGAAGCCGCCGCGTTTGACGAGCTCGTCGTCAAATACACCCCGCGCCTCTACGGCCTGGTCTACAACATGACCTCAAACCACGAGGACACGAACGACCTGCTCCAGGACGTTTTTTCAAAGGCCTACAAATCCATCGCGGGTTTTCGCGGCAAATCGTCCTTTTACACCTGGATCCATTCCATCGCGGTGAACATGACGCTCAACTTCCTCAAGAAACGTGGGCGCCGTTTTCATCTCAGCCTGGACGACATGGATGCGAGCGTTCAGAACGACAAAGAGTTCCTCGAGCTCACCGCTACGAGCAGTCCGGTGCGGGAAGCGGACCTCTCCGAGCTCCAGCGAAGATTGAACGAGGCCATGATGAAATTGTCTGATGAACACAGAGCCGTGGTCACGATGTTTCACATTCAAGGGATGCCCCATGCCGAGATCAGCAAAATCTTGCGTGTTTCGGAAGGTACGGTACGTTCCCGGCTCTTTTACGCGAACCGACAACTGCAAAATTATCTGGACGAGTTCCGGAAGAATCCTGTTTCCTAGCCCCTTTCCTCAAATCTAAGCCCACGCTGCATGAACGAGTTTAACGAGAACGATATCGGCAAATTATTGCGCCTGAAACGGCACGAGCAGCCCCCGCCGGGTTATTTCGATAATTTCCTGCACGAGTTTCATCGGCGCCAGCGCGACGAATTGTTGAGGCAGCCTCTCTGGCGCATTTGTCTCCAGCGGGCCCAGGACTTCATGTTCCGTCTGAATGTGCCGGCGCTGACTTCCTATCCTGCGGCGGTCACCGCTCTGCTGGTTTGCGCGGCGGTCATTTCGCTGAAGGTTTACCAGGGGCCGGGAACTGAGAATGTCGTGGCGAATAACCAGACACCAGTGGTTGCCACGGCGATTCAAGATTCGGCCTGGAGCCTTTCTTCGCCCGTTACCACGCGTGATCTGGGACCGAAGCTTCTGCGCACTGCCAATTACAGCTCCCGCACTCACCGGGCCGCGACGCCTCCGCGCTACGTTCTCGATAGTACTCCAGTGAGTTATGAGGCCGCTTTTCGATTCTAATCTGCCGCCAGAATCGTTTTTCCGGTCTCTTCGGCCTGCGGTAACCCGGTTCTTTTTCGCGGTCGCGATTTTCGCTGTCGCCAATCCGGCCCGCGCGGAGGAACCGTCAACGAGCTCGATCAGCCGCGAAGTCAAAGACGTTTTCGACAAGTCGGCTAAAGCCGTCGTCAAGGTCCGCGGGACCGATGAGCATGGCGAATTCGCTGGCACCGGTTTCTTCATCGACCCAGCCGGCACGCTTTATACCGCCTACTCGGTGGGCGGGGATGCCGATAGCCTGACGGTTGACTTCGATGGCAAGAAGTATCCAGCTCGTGTCATCCTGGCCGATGTGCGCAGCGGGATCGCGATCCTGAAAACGGATGTCGCGACACCGGCCCTGCCGATTGGCAAATCCGAGCAAATCGAAGTAGCGACGCCCATTATCACGATCGGTTTCCCGCTCGATCTTCCGGAAACGCCCAATTTCGGGATGATCGCCGGATTCGATCGAAAATTTCTCGGGCGTTATTTTTCGACCACGCACCTGCGCGTAAACGTTCCCACGCAGCGCGGCGAAGCCGGCGCCCCGATCTTGAATTTCAAGGGCGAAGTCATCGGCATATTGGTCAGCAGCATCGAGAACGGTTCGGCCTGCCACGCGTTGCCGATTGAGGCCGCGGAAAAAATCCGGAACGACTTTGTTCGTTTCGGCGAAGTGCGGCATGGCTGGATCGGCATCAACGTAGCCGAGGCGGAAAAATTCAAGGAAGGCTCTCGCGCGGAGATGACGGAAATCATGAAAGATACCCCGGCCTACGGTTCGGGCGTCAAGCTGGGCGACATCCTTCTTCAGGTTGGCCAGACTAAGATTCGCGAGCCCGAAGACGTGATTGATGCCTCCTTTTTCATCACGGCCGGGGATACTGTTCCCATCACCGTTCTGCGGGGGGACGAAAAGCTGACGTTCGATATCCAGGCCGATTTTCATCCGGCCAGTCGGAATCCGCCTGTGATCGCGGCCCCGGGGATGAATCAATCGATTCCCCTTCGGCTCGATTCGGCTGGCCGAACGCCGTAGCCGGAGCCGAACCGTTAGGCTCAGCGTAACTGCTGAACCTTTTCCATTGCCAGCGGGAGTAACGCGAACGTGGTCGCATCGAACAGGCCATGGGCGATCACGGCCGGCCAGATCGATCTGTGCAGAACGATGATCAGGCCCAGGAAGCATCCGAGCACTCCGGCCAGAGCGGCAGCGATTGGCCCCATGGGCAAATGCATGGCGCCGAAAGGAACGGCGATCAGCAGCACTGCCGCGCATTGTCCTCCCGTGGAGGCAAAGGCTCGGGGCCAGAGGGCGCGCATGGCCGCAAGTGTGCCCGCGCGCCAAACCTCCTCGCGTAGCCCGGCGACCACAAAACTGACCAGCGTGATACTCAGCCAATAGTAGGCGGGATTGTTTTGCAGCGCAGGGATGCTAACAAGCGTTTCCACGTTGGGCCGATTGGCGTTGGCAAAATTCCCGATCGCTTCCGGGGTAGATACCTGCGTCGCCACGAGAATGGCGATGACGACCATCGCCAACACTCCGAGCCCGATACGAATCGCCAGCGAGTAGGCGATGCCCAGCGGCACAGCCCACCATCCCGGTCTCCAGTGGAAGAATAGTTCTTCACTCGAGGCACGCGACGCCAGCCACCCAAGTCCGAAGATCAACGAAAATAGAATAATCTCGAGACCGCAAACGATGAGCAAGCCGCGCGCGTTGCCCGACAACGCCGATCCGGAGACGCCCCGGACGGATCGCATGGTCATGCCCAGGAGTGGGTATCCTCCGATCAACACGAGATGGATCCACCACCGCCACCGTTTTGTCGGTGATTCCACGGGCAGTTGCGGGGGAGGAGGAGGTAAGCCGCCCGCGAGGAGGGATGTCTCAGTCACGTCGTGCGGTTAACCAAGGCTCGGGGATGACAAGTTCAATGTTCACGCACTTTCACAGCATCGTCCGAAATTCCGTTTCGTCGACGACCCGGACGCCGAGCTTCTTCGCTTTCTCCAACTTGCTTCCGGCATCCTCCCCGGCGAGGACAAAGTTGGTTTTCTTGCTCACGCTTCCGCTTACTTTTCCGCCTTGCGCGATAATCGTCTCTGCGATTTCATCGCGCGACCGGCTGAGCGTGCCGGTAATGACCCAGGTCGTTCCCCTCATTTTTGATGCGGCTGGGTCGAGCGTTTTCTCTTCGGCGTTGAATTGCAAACCGGCCGCCCGCAGTTTCTCGATCATACCTAGATTTCCAGGCTCGCGGAAGAAATCGTGAATACTGCGCCCCACCACCTCGCCCACGTCAGGAATCCGCTCCAATTCTTCCACCGACGCTTTCAGGATCGCGTCGAGATTTGGGAAATGATCGGCCAGCGCGCGGGACGAGCTGACGCCGACATGTAGAATTCCGAGCCCGAAGAGGAGGCGCCAGAGCGGTCGCGATTTGCTGCGCTCGATCGCTTCCAGCAAATTGCTCACGCTCTTTTCTCCCATGCGCTCGAGCTCGCCGAGGGTGGCCGTCTTCAACTCGTAGATGTCGCTCACGTCCCGAAGTATCTTCCCCTCGACCAACTGGGCGGCCATCGCCTCGCCGAGTCCTTCGATATCCATCGCGCCGCGGGATGCGAAGTGTTCGATGCGCCGCCGCAGCTGCGCCGGACATTGACTGTTCACGCACCGCACCGCGACCTGTCCCTCGTCCTTGACGACGAGGCTTCCGCATTGTGGACATTTCTTCGGCATGCGGAATTTTTTCTCACCGCCGGTGCGCAGGTCGGTCCGCACGCTGATCACGGCGGGAATCACTTCGCCGGCCTTCTCGATCAGGACAACGTCGCCGATCCGGATGTCCTTTCGTTCGATCTCCTCTTCGTTGTGGAGCGTTGCTCTGGCTACACGGCTGCCACCGACGGTCACTGGCTCAAGCGCTGCCACCGGCGTCAAAGTTCCGGTCCGGCCGACTTGAATCAAAATGTCGTGCAGGCGTGTTTCCACCCGCTCCGCTTCATACTTGAACGCGATTGCCCAACGCGGCGACTTCGCCGTAAATCCCATGCGCTCCCGTTGCGCAAAGGCGTCGACTTTCACGACGGCGCCATCGGTCTGATAAGCGAAATCATGCCGGACCCGATCCAGCTCGTGGATCGCGTCCAGTATTCCCGCGACTGAGTCCGCCAGCCGCCACTCTTCGCTGCAAGGCAGGCCGAGTTCCTTGAGCAATGGAAATAACTCGGAATGCTTTTCCAGCGTAGCGCCTTCGATCACACCGGTCCCGTAAAAAACCACGCCGAGCGGACGCTGCGCGGCGATCGCCGGGTCCAGCTGCTTCAACGAGCCAGCAGCAGCATTCCGTGGATTTGCGAATTCGGGCAGGCCAGCTTTGGCTCGCTCCTCGTTCAGCTTCGCGAAGCCGCCCTTGTCCAGAAACGCCTCGCCGCGCACCTCCAGGAGATCTGGGGCGCGTCCCGCCAATCTTTTCGGCACGGTGCGAATCGTCCGGATGTTTTGGGTAATGTCGTCCCCAACCCTGCCGTCGCCGCGGGTGGCAGCGTAACGCAGTTCCCCCTTTTCGTAGAGAAGCGAGACGGCAACTCCATCCGCCTTCGGCTCGATGACGACCGGAATTTTTTCGTTCGGCAACAAGCGCTCCATCCGCCGGTAGAAATCGGTGACCTCTTCTTCCGAATAGGTGTTGTCGAGGCTGAGCATCGGCACTCGATGGGTAATTTGCCCAAAAGCTTTCAACGGTTTTCCGCCGACGCGCTGGGTGGGCGAATCGGGCGAGGCCAGGCTGGGGAACTGGATTTCGAGATCGCTCAGCTCGCGGAAAAGGCGGTCATATTCGCGATCGCTGATGCTGGGGGCGGCCTCGTCGTAGTAACGGCGGTTGTGCTCCTTGATCGAGCGCCGGAGTTCGGCGATTCGATCTCGTGCCGTCGCTTCAGTTTCCGCCATGGCGGCATCATACGAGCGGCCTCCAGACGCGCAATCACGCTCAGGAATATCTTGTCTCCGGCGCTTGGGATCGACACTCTTGGCGACAGTTTGTTGAGAAGAGATTCGGCGGTCCTGGCCGCCGAGACAGCTTTTGTAACAGCGATGGCAGCCTTAGAGCGAATCCTCGGTGTCGAAGGCGGAGGAACGAAAACCGCGTGGGTCCTGGTCGAGCGCGGCGTGGATGATTTGCGCGTGATCGATCAGGGAAGACTCCCGCCTTCAAATTTTCGGCTGACGCCGCCGGATCGGCTTCGTTCCATTTTTCGGCAGCTGCCCCAGAAGACGGACCGCGTCGGGATGTTTCTCGCCGGTTGCGGTGCCGACGATCGCCACTCTCTCGAGAATCTCTGTGCGGAAATCTGGCCGGGCGCGAGAATCGTCGCAGGGAGCGATCGGGATTCTGGTCTCGCGGCCGCCCTGGGCCATGGTGATGGGATCGCGGTGAACGCCGGCACGGGCGCGACCGTGACCGGCCGTCGCGGCGACCGGATCGAAAAGGCGGGCGGTTGGGGCCACATTTTGGGGGATGCCGGCGGCGGTTATTTCCTTTCGCTTCAGGCGCTCCGTCTCATTTTATCGCGAATACGATCTGCATCGCGGCGAAGCGCAATTCACCGCCAGTATTCTGCGCGCGCTTTGTCGTTGAACAGTCGCGACGAACTCGTCCGCTGGGCCCAGACGGCCGACAAGATGGAGATCGCGATGTTATGCCCGGTCGTTTTTGAAGCGGCGAGAAATGGCGATTCGAACGTCGTTAAGATCATCGAAGAGGGCGCTGAGGTGCTGGCCGAATTCACGGGAGCGGTCGCGTCCCGTCTTGGTTTGCTCGCGCCCAAAGTGATTCTCCTGGGCGGCGTGTTTCAGCGCGATTCGCTCTACGTGGCGGCGTTTCAGCGAAGACTGAAGAAGAATCTCTCGGACGCGCGCGTGGGGATGAGCGACCAATCTCCCGAGCTCGGCGCGGCCTGGCTGGCCGCGGAATTCGAGGAGCGCGGGGCTGTCTCCTTTGAGACGCGCAAATCCGAAGTGGAGAGTTCTGGCGAACGCGCTCACCGAGCAACGGAATCCGCGCTCGGAAAATCTGGAAACCCTCAGCGCGCAGGAATTGGTCGAGCTTTTTGTCGACGAAGAAAAATTCGTTCAGGAAGCGTTGCGCAAAGAGGTCAGCGCTCTGGCGCGCGGAATCGAAATCGTGACAAGGGCGTTGCGCAAGGGTGGCCGCCTGTTTTACGTCGGCGCCGGGACCAGCGGGCGGCTGGGTGTGCTCGATGCGAGCGAAATTCCGCCGACGTTTGGCGCTTCGCCGGAACTGGTACAAGGCATTGTGGCCGGAGGAGTGAGCGCGCTCCATCGCAGCGTCGAGGGAGCGGAAGACGAACGGGGTGGTGGAGCGCTGGCGATCGACGAACGCGGTGTGACCGGCGCGGATATCGTCTGCGGAATTAGCGCGAGCGGAAGGACTCCTTTCGTGCTTGGCGCCCTGGCGGCGGCGCAAGAGCGTGGCGCGCAAACGATTTTGCTGACCTGCAATCCGGCGCGTGACAGGAAGGGAAGTGTTCGACCTCGCGATCGATCTCGCGACCGGGCCCGAAATCCTGACCGGTTCGACCCGGCTAAAGGCAGGCACCGCCACAAAAATTGCGCTCAACATTCTCAGCACGGGCGCAATGGTGGCGCTCGGCAAGGTCCGCGGAAACCGGATGATCGATCTCACGATCACCAACGAAAAGCTTCGCGATCGCGCCGCGCGGCTGGTGGCGGAGTTGGGGAAATGCGACTATGCCGAGGCGTGCGAGCGCCTGCAGAAAAACGGATGGAATCTGCGCGCGGCGCTCAGCTAAAGCTCAACCGCGAGGGACGGCGGCTGGCGAGGTGCGAAGCGCAATTGTCTTGCGCGATTTAGTGGAATGATGCCGGCGCTGCGTCGCCACCTTGCGATGCGATCGGCGCGCTTGAGCCACAGTGCGGTGTGATCGGCGCGATTGAGCCATCCGGTGGTGTCGCCGCTGCTGAATGACCGCCACGGTGGCCTTGCTATCCTTTGCATCGGACGGTGCGCAGGCAGGTCCTCGATCGTTGAAGTAATCCCCAACCCGGCAGCGAGCGAAAACCTCCGGCGTCACCATTTGCGAATGCACGTGTCCCTGCTGATCACGCAGGAGAAACTTGTACGAGCCGCTGGACTCCGTCCAGAATTGGGGGTTTGGAACCCCGATGGGCGGGCGCGAAGTCCCGGTCGGGCCGCGGAAGACGAAGGAATGGACGCCTTCGGTGCCGACCATGCTCGCGTCTGGCCGCAGCCGCGAATATTTTTCGACGATGGTGCCTTCGAAGGCACAACCGAAGGCATGACCGGCCAGCAGCATGGCCACGAGGCAAGAAACGAGAAGATTTGGAACGCATAGGTAACGAGGTTTGAAAGGACGCGACAGGGAAGCGTTTGTAGTGTTTTTCAGTCTCTGGCCGCCAGAGATTTGTTCGAATTTGTGTAAAAGCCGCAGGATTTCCAAAAAATCTGGCCAATCGGCAAAAATCCATAAGCGCAGCGGGGCCTCCGCACACGAAGCAGAAGAAACTCAACCCAAAGGAAACCTTATGCTCTGGACTATCTTTGTTGTTCTGCTGATTCTCTGGCTTCTCGGCTTCATCGGCCATTTCGGCGGCCAGCTCATCCATCTGCTGCTCGTCATCGCGGTCGTCGTTCTGATCGTTAATCTGATCTCGGGCAGACGCGACGCTCTAAGCGCGGTTAAGCTCTATGAAACCCACTGGGATTCTCGGGATCATTCTCGTTGTCGTTGGCATTATCATGCTGGCCTACGGCGGTTACACCAGTTTCACGACGAAAGAAAATGTGGCGAAATTGGGCCCGCTCGAGATCAATAAGCACGAAGAGCATCCGGTCCCGATCGGGCCCATCGTCGGCGGGGTCTGCATCGTGGGCGGAATTATTCTGCTCGTTTCGGGCAAGCGATCCTCGGTCTAGGCGGCCGAACCCGGGAGAACCGCGTCCTGGCTTATTGAGCCGCCGGCTTTGAGGACGGCGAAGGTCTTGCTGCCTTTGCGATCGAGGTAGAGCAAGATGCCTTTGCGCGGGTCGGCTTTGTTAAGCGCCTCGCGGAATGAGGCGACGTTAGTCACCCGTTTTCCGTCCACTTCCGTGATGACGTCCTCGCGCTGAATGTCCTGGGCGGCGGCCAGGCTGTTCTCCGCCACGTCGGTCACGATCACGCCTTGGTGCACGCTGAGTTTCAGTCGGGTCGCGACTTCCTTGGTCAGGTCCTGCACCTGCAAGCCGAACTTGTTCGAGTCTTCCGGCTTCGTCGGCGGTGGCGGAGTCAGTTCGTTCGAGGCGCGGGAGATGTCGTTGGGCAGCTCGCCGGTCGTCACCGGAATCTTGAGCGTCTGGCCTTTCCGCCAAACCGTCAGCTCCACGTTCTGGCCGACTTTCTTTTTCAAAATCTCGCGCTGGAGCTGTGTGTCGCTGCTCACCGGCGCGAGTTGTCGACCTGCGTGATGACATCGAAGGGGCGCAGGTCGCTCTTGTAGGCGGGGCGTCGGCTTCGATCGTTCGCACGACGACACCCTTCTCCGAGCCCTTGAACAAATCGCGGATCGACGGGTCGTCGCCGAGCGATTCGATCCGGATGCCCAGCCAGGGCCGGATGATCTTGTGGCCGGCGATAAGTTGCTGTCCGATTTCGTTGGCCAGATTGCTCGGAATCGCGAAACCGAGGCCGCGGTTCAACCCGTTGATGAGGGTGTTCATGCCCACCACCTTGCCGTCGATATCGCAGAGCGGGCCGCCGCTATTGCCCGGGTTGATCGACGCATCGGTCTGCAAGTAATCCGAGATCGAGTAGCCGCCCGTCGCGAGCAGTTTGCTCCGGCCTTTTCCGCTGATCACGCCGTAGGTGAATGTGTAATCGAGCTTGAACGGCGCGCCGATGGCGAAGGCAAACTGCCCCACGCGCACCGCGTCGCTGTCCGCGAATTGGGCCACCGGCAAATTCGTCGCCTCAATCTTGATGACCGCGACATCCGTTTTTTCATCGGTGCCCACGATTTTCGCCTGAAACTCGCGGCCATCCTTGAGCTTCACATCGATGCGGTCGGCGCCCTTCCAGCACATGATAGTTCGTATAGATGTAGCCGTCGGCCCGCACGATGAATCCGGAGCCTTCGCTTTGGACTGGTTGAGAATTTCGGGGATTCCGCCGGGGCGCATTTTCATCCTGGGGCCCCTGGAAAAAGAGATCTTCGAGCGTGGGGTTTTCCCCCGGGTCGTTCTTCTTCGTGACTTCGATGATCACGACGCTCGGCGCAACGATCTCGAAAACTTTCGTAAAAGCGCTGTTTAGCTGATGGACGACATCCTTGCCGGCTTCGGCCGAGGCTGCGGGAACGGTGGCCGTGGGGGCGGTTTCCGGTTGAGCGAGCGGGGCGGCGGCCGCGCAAGGACGAGGCGGCCAGCACGAGAGCGAGGAATTGGATGACATTTCGCATGACTGGGAACTTGGACACGAAGTCTACGGTAGCTGTTCAAATGCCAAGATGCGAGGCATCGCTCCTCTCAATCCTGCTCTTGCTCCTCATCTGCTGCTCCAATTGGAGGAAAATCGAGGATCAGGAGCAGGAGATAATAGGGCCGTGAAACTGCCCCACGCGCACACCTCAAGGTGCCTGCATTGACACGATTGTTAAGGCCATTAACTTTTCGTCCACAAAAAAAATGCTCACTCTTGCCCCTGGCAAAATGGATGGAAAAGAGTTCGTCACGCACGCGCCTGGCTACTGGCCGGACGTTCCGGCGGAACTCTGGAACGATTGGAAATGGCAGCTCAAAAACCGGGTGACTTCGCTCGCCCAACTCGAGCAGCATCTGGAATTATCGAATGAAGAGCGCAGCGGCGTTCTGCTTTCCGGCACGAAGCTCGCCCTCGCCGATCACGCCGCATTTTTTCAACCTGATCGAGCGCGACAATCCGGATTGCCCGATTCGCCGCCAGGTCATCCCGCGGATCGAAGAGACGTGGACGTCGCCTTACGATATGGCCGATCCCTGCGGTGAGGATTCGCACATGCCGGTGCCGGGTTTGGTGCATCGATATCCGGATCGCGTTCTGTTTCTCGTGACGGATCGTTGCGCGAGTTACTGCCGGTATTGCACGCGGAGCCGCGTCGTGAGCGGCGTGGGCGAGCAGGAGTTGCACACCGATTTCGAGGAGGCCTTCCGTTATCTGGAAGAGCACACCGAAGTGCGCGACGTGCTTCTCTCCGGCGGCGACGCCCTGATTTTCAGCGACGACAAGCTCGAACGCATTCTTAGCCGGCTGCGCGCGATCCCGCACATCGAGTTTCTTCGCATCGGGACGCGAGTTCCAATTTTCCTGCCGCAACGCATCACGCCCGAGCTTTGCGCCATGCTGCAAAAATATCATCCGCTCTGGATGAGCGTGCATGCGAATCATCCGCGCGAGCTGACCGTGGAAGTGAAGGAAGCGCTCGAGCGTCTGGCGAATCACGGGCATCCCGCTGGGCAACCAGAGCGTCCTGCTGGCCGGCGTGAACGACAACATCGACACCATGAAGACGCTCGTGCAGAAGCTGCTCATGTGCCGGGTTCGGCCGTACTACGTTTACCAGTGCGACCTGATCAACGGTTCATCGCATTTGCGGGCTTCCGTCGCGAAGGGAATCGAGATCATCGAAGGATTGCGCGGACACACGACGGGTTATGGCGTGCCGCAGTTTGTCATCGATGCTCCGGGCGGTGGCGGCAAAGTGCCGATCAATCCCGGCTACGTTCTGTATCACGACAACGAGAAGATCGTGATCCGGAATTACGAAGGAAAAATCTTCGAGTATCCCGAAACCGGCGGAGACGAGAACGTGCAGTTCGCCCCGCAGCGCGAATATCACGACGAGTATTTGTACTGCGTAGCGCTCGTGTCATCCCGAGCCGCGCAGACGGCGAGGATCTCGCTGCCGAAGTTCGGCAGCGCCCCAGTTTAGTGCCCGGACGTGTGAGGTCCCTCGCCGTCTGCGCGGCTCGGGATGACAAAACTTGGCGGCCCGCGCGATTTAGGCTGCTCTCGAACACAATCTCGCCGCCGATCACCGTCATCGCGCACGTCGTGGTGAGAATTTCCGGCTCGGGAATTTTCATGATGTCTTTCGAGAGAACGGTCAGGTCCGCCAGCTTCCCGGCTTCGATCGACCCTTTATCCTTCTCTTCGAACGCGGCGTAGGCGGGCCAGGCCGTAAACATTTTCAGCGCTTGCTCCCGCGAGACGGCCTGTTCGGGATGCCATCCGTCGGCGGAAAGTCCTTTCACGCTCTTGCGCGCTACCGCCGCGTAGAACTCGATCATCGGTTCGCCCCGTTCCACGGGCGCATCCGATCCGCCGGCGATGATGGCGCCGGACTTGAGCAAACTCTGCCAGGCGTACGCTCCCGCGAGACGTTCTTTCCCGAGACGGCTGGGCGCGAAAAAGAGATCGCTGATCGCGTGAGAGGGTTGCATCGAGGCGATCACGCCGAGTTTCGCGAAGCGCGGAATGTCTCGGGCGCTCAAGAATCTGCGCATGCTCCACGCGCCACCGAGGATCGCGGATCTTTCGTTTTTCTGGCGGCACAGACTTCAGCGCGCGTTCATACAGATCCAGGATAATTCGATTGGCCCGATCGCCGATTGCATGCGTCTCCACTTGAACGCCGCGCCGCAGGGCCTCCTCAAACATCGGCAACAAGGGCCGCTTCCTTCTGGGTCAGAAAGCCCGAGGTCTCGGCGTCGGCATAACGATCGAGCAATGCCGCGCTCGCGCGAACCGAGAGAGCCGTCGAACACGACCTTGATTGCGCGGTTGGTGAAATGATGGTGGGACGCATCGACAACGGCTCCGTCGGCGAGAAGGCGCGTGGCCGGCTCCCCCGGTCCGTAGACCGCATTGTAAATTCGCAATTTGATTTTTCCGTCGTCGCAGAGCCGGCGGATGAGATCGGCTTCCGCCAAAGTGCCTCCGGCGTTTTGAATTTCGCACCAGCCGAGCTCGAGGCTGCGTTTTACTCCCAGCAAGAGAGCCCGTTCCTTTTCGGCAGCCGTCGGCGGCGGGATGTGTTTGCCGACCAATTCCTCAGCGTGATCCAGAAGCATGCCGAGCGGTTCGCCGCTCTTCTTGTCCTTAAGGATCTCGCCGCCAAAAGGATTCGGTGTCTCGTTGTCGATGCCGGCAATTTTCAGCGCTGCACTGTTGACGACCGCGCCATGACCGTCAGCGCGATTAAGAAAAACCGGATTGTCCGGGGATATTTTGTCCAGGTCCAGGCGCGTCGGAAAGGCCTGTGGCTTCCAAAAAGTTTCGATCCAACCCCGGCCCGTGACCCATTGGCCCGGCGGCGTTTGTTGAACGCGTTCCTTCACCTTCGCAAGAAAATCATCGAGGCTGGACGTGCCTTCGAGATTCAGATTCATCTCGCGCGCCCCGATGCCGAAAATGTGGCAATGCGCATCCGTCATCCCCGGCACCACCGTGCGTCCCTGCAAATCCACGATGCGGACTCCGTCGGTCTTGTATTTCGCGGCCTCGGCATCTGAGCCGACGAAGACAATTCGGCCGCCTTTGACCGCGATCGCCTCCGCATGAGGCTGCCGGTCGTTTACCGTGTGGATATTGCCATTGAAAAAAACGGTATCTGCCGGTTCACCCTGCAATGTGCCGGACACCGCGCAGCAAACCGCGACCATAGACCAGACCGCTTTTGAAGCCTTCATCCGATGATCTTCGCCAGGCGCGGCGTGATCGTCGAGCGCTGTTCGGGCCGTTCTGCCGGCAAAAGAAATTTATTTTTACGGTTTTGCTTGTCTGCCGCTTCTTCGTATCAAGATATAAGAGGCGCGAGTTTTGTTCCGAGAAGAAATGAGATGGTAAACAAATTTTCTTTTGCCAACCGAGAGCCGATTTATAGAGTCGTGGCCTCTCGCTGGCTCGCGGCGATTAACCTTAACTTCACTGACCTCTGAACGCCGCACATCCTAACCGCAACTTTGCGCCGTTTTTATCTTGGCGGCTGGCCCTCTGGGGAAGCACAGTTCGCTAAGCGCTATGGCGAATTTTTTTCCACGCTGGTCAAATTGGCTGCCGCTGAAAATCGCGGTCTGCGGCGTGGTCATCGTTTGCGGGTTAACGGCGGGGACCTGGTATTACATTACCCCGAAGTATACCCGCGTCGGTTATGAGCCGATCCAGCCCGTGCCTTTCCCGCACGACCTCCACGTCTCGCAGCTCGGAATGGATTGCCGCTATTGCCACAGCTTTGTCGACGTGGCCGCGCATTCGAATCTGCCGAACACGCAAACCTGCATGGCCTGCCACACCCAGGTGCAGAAGGATAATCCCGAAGCTGGAGCCGGTGCGGGCGAGTTGGAAATCCGGACAGCCGGTCGAGTGGGTGCAGCTCCATCGCACGCCCGATTACGTTTATTACAATCACGCCGCGCACGTGAATCGCGGGATCAGTTGCGCGAGCTGCCACGGGCAGGTCAATCAAATGCCGGTCGTCTATCACGCCAAGCCCCACAGCATGGCGTGGTGCCTCGAATGCCATCGGCATCCGGAAAATTTCCTCCGGCCCGAGACCATGATTTACAATCTGGATTGGAAACCGGAGTGGGTGAAACCGGCGGAATTCGTGGCGAAGTATGGCCAGCCGAAAGACGCGAAGGATGATTGGTCGAAGAAAGAGAAGCTGACGCAACAGGAGATCGGCCAGACCCTGAAAGAGCGTTGGAACATCCAACCGCCGCTAAATTGCCAGGGGTGCCACCGATGAAACGCATTTTCGAGCATCCACCGGAGCAGCTGACCGGGAAGCGCTATTGGCGCAGCCTCGGCGAGCTGAGCGACACGCCGGAATTTCGCGGCTGGCTCGAGCGGGAATTTCCCGCGGGCGCGGCGCAGCTCGAAGGCGATGAATGGTCGCGCCGCGGTTTCTTGAAATTGATGGGCGCTTCGATGGCGCTGGCTGGCTTTGGCATGACCAGCTGCCGCCGGCCGGAAGCGCACCTGGTGCCGTTTACGAAAAGCGTCGAGTGGGCCATTCCCGGGCAAGTCTCTTTACTATGCGACGGCGATGCCGCGGCGGACCGGCGCGCTTCCGCTTGTCGTCACGACGCACGACGGCCGGCCGACCAAGATCGACGGCAACCCGCTCCATCCCGCCAGCGGCGGAGCGACCGATGCCTTCGCGCAGGCTTCCATCCTCGATCTTTACGATCCGGCGCGCTCGAAGCGCTTCGTCGAAAGAGCGGAAAAGAACAAAGGCGGCAAAAAAGTCGAAAGCCTCGAGACCCGGGATCGGGCGGCCTTCGAGAAATATCTCGCGCAACTTCGCGCGAAGATTGCGGCCGATGGCGGAGCGGGCCTCGCGTTTCTGGTCGAGGAAGTGCATTCGCCGACGCGCGAACGTTTGCGCGGGGAGCTGGAAAAGGCCTACCCGAAGATGCGCTGGTGCCGTCTATGAGCCGCTCCTGACCGAAGCGCAGAGCTTCGCCAGTCGCATGAGCTTCGGCGAAAATTCGCGGCTCATCCCCCGGCTCGATCGCGCTGATGTGATTCTGGCGCTCGACAGTGATTTCCTTGATTGCGGCGAAGGCGATGTCGCGGCCGTCCGTGCCTTCTCGTCGCGTCGCCGGGTGAGCGCGGCGAAGGACACGATGAATCGCCTCTACGTGGTCGAGAATCGTTTCACGCTGACGGGCGCGATGGCGGACCATCGCCTGCGTTGTCCGGCGAGTCAGATCCCGGCGTTCGCCTTCGCGCTGGCCGGAAAAATGGCGGCGTCCACCAAGGATGCCGGTCTGTTCACGACGATCGCCACCCTCAAGGCACCGGAAGGGGCGGTCGAGAAATTCGACGAACAATGGCTCACCGAAGTTGCCAACGACCTCCTTTCGAAACCCGGCGCGAGCCTGGTGCTGGCCGGGTCGCATCAACCGGTCGTGGTGCAATTCCTGGCCTACGCCATCAATTCCGCCCTGAAAAATATCGGCGCCACGCTGATCATTCGCGAGTTCGCTCAAAACGCGAAAACGAACAGCATTCTGCAATTGGCCGGGGAGATCAACGCCGGCCGGATCAAGCAGCTCTTCATCTTGGGCGGCGATCCCGTTTACAATGCGCCCCGAGGGATTACGCAGGACCGGGAGACGAAGGGGCCGATCGATTGGGCCGAGCTCCAGAAGAAAGTGCCCGACGTCGTGCGCCTCGGGCATTATGAGGACGCGACTTCGGCGCTGAGCAACTGGCACGTTCCGGCGGCCCATTATTTGGAATCGTGGGGGGACGCGCTCACTTCCGAAGGCGCATATCTGGCGATTCAACCGATGATTCTTCCGCTCTTCGGCGGTCTTTCGGAAATCGAGCTGATGAACGCCGTGCTGGGCGCTCCGAAAATGGACGGACCCGAGCTGGTGCAGGAAACATTTCGCGCCACCGCGCCGCCGGGAGATTTCGCGACCGCGTGGTCCCGGCTCTTGCGGGATGGTTTTGCTTCGCACGTGACGCTGAAAGACAAGCCGCCGACGTTCAATGCCAACAATGCGGGCGGAGTCGCGCACACGCTTTGGGCGCCGCCCCCGACGCCGACGCTCGATTCTCCGGAGATCGTCCTCGTCCGCAGCTATGCGATGGACGACGGACGTTACATTAACAACGGCTGGCTCCAGGAATTGCCCGACCCGATCACGAAGCTGACGTGGGACAACGCCGCGATCATGAGTCCGGTTCTCGCGAAACATCTCGGCGTTAAGACGGGCGATCTCATCAGCATCGCCGTCACCGAGAAGGGTCTCCTGGCGTCGAAGGGTGGCCCCGATGATAAGAGGAGAATATCAGGCGCGAGCTGGTGATCGCGGCGCTGATCTCGCCCGGTCATGCGGACAATTCCATCACCATTCCTCTCGGCTACGGGCGGAAGAAGACGGGACCGGTCGGCGAAGAGGCGGGGTTCAACGGCTATCTCCTGCGCAACAGCTCGAATCCCGCACTTCATTACGGCCGACGGCAAGACGGTCGAAAAAGTTGAGGTGAAGAAAGTGGCGGGGACGTATGCGCTTTCGATCACGCAGGATCACTGGAGCATCGAAGGCCGCGGCCTCGTGCGCGAAGCGACGGTCGAGCATTATCGCGAAGACAACGAATTCGTGAAGAAGATCGCGGGGGACGACGAATTGCCGGAGAAGCTGCCGTCGCTTTACAGCCATCCGCCGCTCACGGCCGCGCAGCAGTGGGGGATGACGGTCGATCTGAATGTCTGCACCGGCTGCAGCGCCTGCATTGTCGCCTGCCAGAGCGAAAATAATATTCCGGTTGTCGGCAAGCTTCAGGTGAGCCACGGCCGCGCGATGCATTGGCTGCGGCTCGATCGCTATTACGCGAGCGCGAAGCCGTTCAACCAGGACCGGGGCGAATATCCGGAAGACCCCGAGATGGTGCACGAACCGATGATGTGCCAGCACTGCGAGAACGCGCCGTGCGAAACCGTTTGTCCGGTCAACGCGACCGTGCACAGCGAGGATGGCTTGAATGTGATGGCCTACAACCGCTGCATCGGCACGCGGTATTGCGCGAACAACTGCCCGTTCAAGGTGCGCCGGTTTAATTACTTCGACTACAACCAGCGGCCGATCGGCAAGAAGAAGGTCGCTGGGCGTCACCGTGTATCAGGAATACCTCGGGACCGCTGACGAAAAAGGGCGCGCCCGACACGGTCAAGCTGCAGAAGAATCCGAACGTCACGGTGCGCATGCGCGGCGTGATGGAGAAGTGCACTTACTGCGTGCAGCGAATCGAGGAGGCCAAGATCGCGGCCCACGTCCGTGCGGGCGCGTCGAGCAATACGCGCATTCCGCGCGATTCCTTCACGACCGCGTGCGCGCAGGCTTGCCCGACGGAAGCGATTGTCTTTGGCGATGTCTCGGATCCCGAGAGCCGCGTCTCGAAGATGAAAAAGCAGGACCGCAATTACCAGCTGCTCAAATATCTTAATGTGAAGACCCGCACCAGTTACCTGGCGCGGATCCGGAATCCGAACCCGAAAATGCCCGATGCCGGTAGAATCGCGGTGGCCAGCCTCGACCATGGCCACGACGGCGCCTGAGCATCCCAAAGCCAAACACGATGCTCCACGGGCACGACGAACGGCGCGGCGAAAACGGAGGAGAAACACTGATGGACGGCGCGACCACAGCTCCAGACGTGATCGAAGGCGAAGCCTCCGCTTCGGTCGAGAAACCGCTGGCGCGCGTCCCGCTTGTCCTGAACAAGCGGAACTTCAGCTGGATCACCGAGCGGATCGCCGGCGTGATCGAAGGCAACGCGCCGCGCTGGTGGTGGGTCGCGTTCGCCATCACCTCGATGGTGGCGATGTTCGGTCTCTTCTGCCTCGGTTACCAGATCTCCACGGGCGTCGGCACCTGGGGATTGAATCATCCGGTCGGCTGGGCCTGGGACATCACCAACTTCGTTTTCTGGATCGGTATCGGCCACGCCGGCACCCTCATCTCCGCGATCTTGTTTTTGCTCCGGCAAAAATGGCGCACGTCGATCAACCGCGCCGCGGAAGCGATGACGCTCTTCGCGGTTATTTGCGCGGCGATTTTCCCGGGCGTGCACGTCGGCCGGGTTTGGATGGCGTGGTTTCTGGCGCCGTTGCCGAACAACTACGGCATCTGGCCGAACTTCCGCAGCCCGCTGCTCTGGGACGTCTTCGCGGTCTCGACCTATTTCTCGGTCTCGGTCCTCTTTTGGTACACCGGCCTGGTCCCGGATCTGGCGACGTTGCGCGATCGGGCCACGACGAAGATCAAGAAGTTCCTCTACGGAATTTTCGCCCTGGGCTGGCGCGGCTCGAACCGCAACTGGCGCCATTATGAAATGGCCTATCTGTTGCTCGCCGGCCTTTCCACGCCGCTCGTTCTCTCGGTGCACAGTGTCGTTTCCTTCGACTTCGCCACCTCCATTATTCCGACGTGGCACACCACGATCTTCCCGCCTTACTTCGTGGCGGGCGCGATCTTCGGCGGCTTCGCCATGGTGCTCACGCTGCTCATCCCGGCGCGCGCCATTTACAAACTCCACGACATCATCACGCCGCAGCACGTCGACAAGATGGCGAAGATCATTTTGCTCACCGGCTCGATCGTCGGCTACGCCTACGCGATGGAATTCTTCGTCGCCTGGTACAGCGGAAATCAACTACGAGAAGTATGCGTTCTATAACCGCATCTTCGGGCCCTACTGGTGGTACTGGTGGGTCGGCATGCTCTTCTGCAACACGGTTGCGCCGCAGCTCTTCTGGTTCAAGAAGTTCCGGTTCAACATCTACGTCGTCTATTTCGTCTGCATGTGCGTGAACGCCGGCATGTGGTTCGAGCGTTTCATCATCATCGTCGGCGGACTGCACCGCGACTTTCTCCCGTCGTCCTGGGGAATGTTCTACCCGACCTGGGTCGACATCTGGACGTTCATCGGCACGTTCGGAATCTTCATCTCCCTTTTCCTCCTCTTCATTCGCTACCTGCCGATGATCGCGATGTCGGAAGTGAAGATCGTGCTGCCTGAAGCCGATCCGCACCATCACGCGTCGCCCGGTGAACATCACCCCGTCGCGGCGGGCGGAAAGGAGCGCACATGAGAACGCCTTCCGGAAACAAAGTTTACGGAATGGGCGCGGAATACCCGAGCGCGTCCGCGCTTTACGAAGCCGCCAAACGCGTGCGCGACGCCGGCTTCAAACGCTGGGATGTGCATTCGCCATTTCCGATTCACGGAATGGATGAAGCGATGGGGCTCGGCAAATCCTGGCTCAGCGCGGCTGTCCTGGGTGGCGGGATTACCGGTTTGCTCACCGCGGTCGGTCCTCACCTTCGGTCCGTCCTGGATCATTTATCCGCTCGTCGGTCCACGGAAAACCGACCAATTGGGCGACGCGTCCCCGCGTTTTTCCCGATCATGTTTGAGCTCACGGTTCTTTTCTCCGCCTTCACCGCGTTCTTCGCGATGCTCCTCATGAACGGCCTGCCGCGCTGGTATCATCCGATTTTCAATTGGCAACGGTTCAGCCGCGCGACTAACGATGGATTTTTCCTGGTGATCGAAGCGCGCGACCCGCGCTTTACCGAACTGGAGGCGCGCGAGCTTCTCGAACAAAGCGGCGGCCAGCATGTGACCATTATTCACGAAGACTAAATATGCTCCGCGGCTTCTTTCTTATTTTCCTGCTGACCGGCATCGCCATCGTCGCCGTCTTCGGCTTCCGCGGGCAGAAGAGCACGGGTTCGCCCATCGAAGTTTTTCCCGACATGGTGCGCCAGCCGAAAGTCCGCGCGCAGGCGCCGCTCGGATTTTTTGCCGACGGTCGTGGCGCGCGCGTCCCGGTCGCCGGGACAGTTCCGATCGGTTACGAAATGCCGCAGGCTTCCAGCGAGCCGATCCCCGGGAGCGGCGCCGGTCGCGGCCGAGATGAATGCGCAGCCGCATCTCGGGTTCAGCGGAGGAACGGATTATTACAACACCGGCAAGATGGGAGCGAATTGGGGAACCGGCCTGCCCATGACGGTGACGTGGGATTTGATGGAGCGCGGGAAACAGCGCTTCAACATCAACTGCGCCGTTTGCCACGGGATGACCGCGGCCGGGGATGGAATCACGAAGCAATACGGCCTTGCGACCGTCGTCACCTTGCAGGACGAGCGGATTCGCAAGATGGCCGACGGCGAAATCTTCAACACCATCACCCACGGCAAGAACACGATGCTGGCCTACGGGCCGAACGTCACCGTCACCGATCGCTGGGCCATTATCGCTTATCTCCGCGCGTTGCAACGGAGCCAAAACGCCACGGAAGCGGACGTGCCTCCGGAACATCGGGCCGAACTGGATAAACCCGCGGAAACCAAACCCGAACCGAAACCGGAGGCGCCGAAGAAATGAGCGAGCGTTCTGACGTGGTCCCAGTGCCCGAAGGCGAATATTTCGAAGCGAACCGTTTTCCGGGTTGTCGCTGCTGCTGGCGGTGGTCGGTTTGATCGGCCTCGGGCTTTGCGTCGTGGGCGCTTTCGTCAACCGGGAGCAGTTCAGCTTACTCGTGGCTTTTTGCCTTTGCCTTTTTCTTCACCCTGATCGCCGGCTGTTTTTTCTGGATCATCGTCCATCACGTCGTCCGATGCGGAATGGTCGGTCGTCGTCCGCCGGCAATTGGAAAATCTGGCCCTGCTCATGCCGGTGATGCTGGTGTTCTTCATCCCGATCCTGATTTTCCGGCGTCAGCTTTATGAATGGATGACCATCGCGCCGGGACTCGATCATCTGCTCGACGCCAAGCGCGCCTATTTGAACTGGCACTTCTTCCTCTTCCGCTCGCTTTTCTATTTCGCCTTTTTCACCTGTGCGACGCTGCTCTTTCGGCGCTTTTCGATCCGCGCAGGATCGCGACGGCAATCCGGCCTCCACCCTGAAGATGCGGAAGGTCGGCATTCATTTCCCTGCCGCTTTTTGGTCTGTCTCTCACTTTTGGCGCCTACGATTGGCTTCTGGGTCTGGACTACCAATGGTTCTCCACCATGTGGGGTGTTTACATTTTCGCGGGCGCCGCCGGCAGTTCGATGTCGCTGCTGGTGCTGGTGATCACGGCGCTGCGCAACGCCGGATATCTGAAGGAAACCGTCACGATCGAGCATTACCACATCATGGGTAAGTGGATGCTCTCGTTCACGGTTTTCTGGGCCTACATCGGCTTCAGCCAGTACATGCTCATCTGGTACGCGAACATCCCGGAAGAGACGGAATGGTTCATCCGGCGGAATACGGAGTCGTGGAACGCCCTGACCCTCTTCCTGGTGATCGGCCGTTTCTTCGTGCCGTTCGCCCTGCTTCTTTTGCGCGCGCCGAAAAAGAGCGCGCGCAAGCTTTGCCTTATCGCGGGCTGGATCGTCTTCATGCAGCTCGTCGATATGTATGTCGTCGTTCTGCCGATGCTGCTATCCGGCGGGGCTGCACATCAGCATCTGGGATTTTCTGCCGCTCGTCGGCATGGGAGCGACGCTTGGCTTTTTCTACCTGCGCATTGTCGCCCGACGTCGCTCTTTCCGAATCGCGATCCCCGTCTGCTGGAATCTCTTCGCACCACTAATTAACCGTGACGCCCGACGAACCATCTCAAAAATTCACAGCCGCGCTCCATGTTTTCGACCTGGATCGGGGTGGTGCTGCTTTTTGCCTTCTTCGGGTTGCTGGCGCTGGTCGTCATCGGCGCATCGCCGCGCGGCGACAATTATGAGGAGAAACGGGCCAAGGCCGCGTCGAAAAACTGAAGACCGCGCACGAGGAAGACACGAAGGCGCTCACGACCTATGCCTGGGTCGATAAGAACAAAGGAGTGGTGCGAATCCCGATCAACGCAGGCGATGAAATTGACCGTGGCCGAGCTGGCCCAGAAATCGCCCGCGCCGGCAAATCCGATTGCGCTGGCGGAAGCGAGTCCCTCGGCGGCAGGCGCCGCGCCAACGGCCGCTTCTCCCGCCCCTTCGCCGTCCGTCAGCGCGAGTGGCACACCCAAAGCCCACTGCGGTCAGCGGCCCTGATTCCGAGAATCGAAGCCAGCCGGCGGCAGCGAATAATCCGCCGCCGGCTCCCCCGGGGACCCAGCCCGGCCCTCGCCACTCCGGCCGCTGTCGCCGCCTCCGCCGCGGTCAAGGCGCCAGTGGCACCTTCCGCTTCGCCTGCACCCTCCGCGCCTGGGACGCCGTTGCCCGTCCGCGGGAAAACGCCATGAGCGCTCTTCAACCATAATTGTTTCTCAGATGAATCCCGCGTGACATACCATTTAGACCGCCCACGAGCCTGCTCCGGCTGCGACCGACAGCGGAGCCGGACGTGACGATCCGCGATGTCGAACACGTCGAACGCGCCTTGATCGACGCGTCCACGCGCCTGCCGGTTTTGTTCTTTTACGGTTCCGCGATCGCCTGGCTTCTGCTCGGCACGCTGCTCGCCGGACTTACTTCGTGGAAACTGCACGCGCCCGATCTGCTTGCGAATGTGCAGCTTCCTCACCTGGGGCCGGCTCCGGCCCGCGCACATGAACGTGATGGTTTATGGCTGGGCGTCGATGGCCGGCATCGGGACCGCGATCTGGCTGATGGCGCGCCTGTGCCGCACGACTTTGCGGCATCCGCTGCTGCTCGTCGGCGGGCGCGGGCTTTTGGAATCTGGGCGTTCTTCTCGGGGTGGGTGGAATTCTGGCCGGCGACAGCACGGGATATGAATGGCTCGAGTTTCCGCCTTACGCCGCCGTCGTTCTCTTTGTCGCTTACTCGCTCGTCGTTTCCTGGGCGATGCTCATGTTCCGCTTCCGCCGCGGCGACCACATTTACATCACGCAATGGTATTTGCTCGGCGCCTTTCTCTGGTTCCCGTGGGTCTACGGCGCGACGCAAATCATGCTCTTCGTCGTGCCCGTTGCAGGGCGTGATGCAAGAGGCGGTGACCTGGTGGTTTGCGAATAATCTTCTCTTCCTCTGGTTCGGCGCCATCGGGCTCGGCACCGCCTATTACATGATTCCGAAAGTGATCGGCCGCCCGGTTTACAGCTATCATCTGGCGGCGATCGGATTCTGGACCTACGCGCTTTTCGCCAGCTGGACCGGAATGCAACGGCTGGTCGATGGACCGTTCCCGGCCTGGATGATCACCGCCAGCATCGCGGCCACGATCCTGACCATCATTCCGGTGGCGACCGTCGGGCTGAATCATCACATGACGATGCGCGGGTATTTTGGGCTGCTGCGCTATAGCCCGACTCTGCGCTTCACGGTTTTCGGCGCGATTTCCTACACGGTTTTCAGTCTGGTCGGCGTGCTGCTCTCACTCCGTTCGGTGGCCGGCTATGTGCATTTCACCGAAGCGAGCGTCGCGTATTCGCATCTGGGATCTGTACGCGTTTTTCACCATGATCATGTTCGGCTCGATGTATTACATCGTGCCGCGCCTGGTCGGGCGTGAATGGCGTTACGCCTCGCTGATCAAGCTCCATTTCTGGTCCTCCACTTATGGCGTCGGCTTGATGGTGCTGATGCTGCTTCGTCGGCGGTCTGGCGCAGGGAACCAGCATGCATGATCCAGCGCTTGCGCTTTCACCGAGAGCACCCAATCGATCCTGCCGTATCTGCGCGGCCGCAGTCTTTCCGGCATGCTCCTGACCGTCGCGCATTTCGTTTTCGCGTTTCATTTCGGCCTGATGCTCTTTGGGTTGGGCCGCACCGCCAGTGTGCCGACCTTTCTCAACCCGCAGGAAGAGGAGGCCCTCGAGGCGCGCTTATGAAAGGGATTGCACCACTCTTTCTCGGGATCTTCGGCACCTTCGCCTTTTCCTGGGTGGGGCTGGTCCTGATTCCGAACTACCAGATCGGACACCTCGATCCGCAAATGGACGAAGACGGCAATGATCCTTATCCGGCGCCGAAGTCCGGCATGGCCGACCGCGGCCGCCAGATCTATGCGGCGAATGGCTGCATCTACTGCCACAGCCAGCAAGTGCGCGCCGATTACGCCGGTTCCGACATCGAACGCAAATGGGGCGACCGCCGCAGCGCGCCGCGCGATTATCTTTTCGAGCGGCCCGTGGTGCTGGGCAAAATGAGAATGGGTCCGGATCTGGCGAACATCGGAAAACGCGCGCCCGTTGAAGAAGAAAACGCAGCCGGCCGCCGGCGAGCCCAACCCCGGCTGGCCCTGCGACAGCGCAGGCATCGCCCGCAACCAGCTCCAGCGTCCGCCGCTTCGCCAGCTCCAGCATCCACGCCGGCCGACTCACCGGCGACGGCTGGCCGCGAACACTTCTCCCAGCTCCTGCGCCCGCAGCTGCGGCCGCGTCTCCGAGCACGCCGGCTAATGCCGCAACGACGGCCGATGCACAACGGTCGCAGCCAACGGCGCGCCGGCTGCCTTACTCGGCCGCGTGGCATCATCGCCACCTCTACAGCCCGCGCAGCCTTGTCCTGGATTCCAACATGCCGGCCTACCATTTCCTCTATGAGAAGCGGCGCATCAGCGGCGAACGGGCGGCCGATGCCCTGAAGTTGGGCGAGACGGATGACGCTTCCGGAAGGCTGGGAAGTGGTGCCGACCTACGACGCGAAATGTCTCGTCGCGTATCTGATGTCGCTCGACCAATCACATCCGCTTGAAAGAAGTGAAAGCGACCGCCGCGGCGTCTTCACCGCACCGGCGCCTTCCCTGCGGCGTCCGCAGCAGCCCGCACCAGCAAAGGAGGCGAAATGAACGAGAACTCGCCCGCTCCAGAACGCAGGGTCCGCCAGGGGATGGACTATGGTGAAACCGAGGATGTCCAGCAGGTTCACGCCGCCATCCAGCGCGAAAAACGAGAACCGCTCGCCGGCCTCGAGCCGCTCTCGCTCTGGTTGATCGCGATCTACGGCCTGGCCATCTTTTTTGGCGGCGCTTACCTCGGGCGTTATTCCGGAAATTTCAGCGGCGATGGGCTTGATCCATTCGGCGGCGCTCCGCTCACGAAGAAGGGCCGGCGTGACCGGCCCGGGATGGCGGGCCCCGCGGCAGGAACTTTCTCCAGGCGGACCGTGGCAAGAAGATTTACTCGGCGAACTGCGCCGTCTGTCATCAACCCAACGGGCTGGGCGCCGCGGGGCAGGGTATCCGCCGCTCGCCGGATCTGAATGGGTCAATGGCGGGACCGAAGCGCGCTGGGCATGATTGTGCTGAAGGGTCTGCAAGGTCCGATCACGGTGAAAGGCGTTCAGTATGGCACCGCCGTGATGCAACCCTGGGACAAGACACTGAACGACGCGAAGATCGCCGACGTTCTCACCTACATCCGGCAGGAGTGGGGAAACAAAGGCGGGCCGGTCTCACCTGCGGCAGATCGCTGCGCTTGCGCAAAGAACTGGCGAACCATCCAGATTCCTTTATCGAAGCCGACCTGCAAGCCGTTCCGGAAGACGCGGACTTGCCGGGCGGCGAAGCGCCGGGCGCCAAACCAGGCGGAGCGCGCCCGCGCCACCCAAGTAAGCTGTAGGCTGCGCCGCTCAGTCGGCGCGGCGGGTCGTCGATTTACACGGCGGCAGAATCGCCGTGACTCCAGATAGTCGCAGGCATCTCCACGAAGCGCATCGTCAGGCCGATTCCTCTTCAGCGACCACCATGGTTCAGCACTCTGACTTCGACGATCCCCAACACGCGCGAAGTCGATCGTCGTCGGCGGTGGCATTGCCGGGCTTGTCCGCCGCGATTTATCTCGGGCGCGCGCAACGCGACACGCTGGTCATCGATTCAGGACACTCGATGGCGAAATGGGAGCCGGTCGTGGAAAACTATCTCGGCTTTCCCGAACGGCGTCGGAGGCGAAGAGCTTTTGCGAAACGGATGCCGCCAGGCGAAGCGGTACCAGGTGCGCTTCGCGCACGATGAGATCAAGACCGTCTCATCGAAAAAATCGGGCTTTGTCCTGAAGGGGAAAAAGAAGACCTACCGCACGAAACGGCTCCTCCTCGCCACGGGGATTTTTCATCTTCCGCCGGAAATTCCCGGCGTGAAGCGAGTGCCTCGGGCACAGCATGTTTTTTTGCAAAGACTGCGACGGATTTCGGGTGCGCGGAAAACGGATCGCGATCATTGGCTCGAACAATGAAGCGGTCGAATACGCGCTCGGGATGCTGCATTATTCCGCCTGCGTGATCGTGGCGACGAATGGCAAGAAACCCCGCTGGGGCAAGCGGCATGCGCGCTGGCTGGCGGAATACGAAATTCCGGTCGAGCGCAAACGCATCACCGACGTCGAACACCGCAAGCGGAAGATCCGCGCGCTCGATTTCGCGGGCGGGACGTGCGTGAAGATCGATTACATTTTCACCACGCGCGGCGATATTTTTCACACTGGCCTGGCCGAAAAGCTCGGCGCGAAACTGGACGCGGATGGCCAGATCAAAGTCGACCCGTGCATGCGGACGAGCGTGCCGGGACTCTACGCCGCCGGTTGTGTGACGCCGGCGAATTGCCAGATGATCATCGCCGCCGGGCAGGGCGCGGCCGCGGCCCAGGCGATCAATCGCGATCTTTTCGAGGAGAGTCTGGCGACGCATTCGCTGCGGCGATTTCGCGAGGCGCAATTGGCCGACGAAAAAACAGTGCCGGAAAACGTATCCAAGCGTCTCCCGGCGAAAAAGGAAAAAAAGTGGATCGCGAGAGGCCGGCGAGACGCGGACTAGAGCTTGCGCGCGATAATCTTCGCCAGAATCGATTGAGACCCGCCTCGTCTTCGGCGTCGAAACGATCCAGCTCCGGGCTGTCCACGTCGAGCACTCCGATCAAGTGAGAATCCGTCGGTCAGCAGCGGCACCACGATTTCCGATCTCGACGCGCTGTCGCACGCGATGTGCCCTGGAAACTTCGTCACGTCCGCGACGCGAAGGGTTGAGTGACTTTCCGCCGCGGTCCCGCAGACGCCCCGCCCGAGGGCGATCCGGACGCAGGCCGGTTGCCCTTGGAACGGGCCGAGGACCAGCTCTCCGCCTTTCAACAAGTAAAAGCCCGCCCAGTTCAGGCGCGGAACCGAATTGAAAATCAACGCCGCGCAGTTTGCCATGTTCGCGACGGGATCGGTCTCATCGTCGGTCAGAGCTCGCAATTGCGTCGCCAGTTCCCGATAAAGCTCCGGCTTGGTGGAGTTGCTGAGATCGGATGAAGCCAACATCGCCGATCAACTTACACGATTTGGCTCGAGGTTGCAGACGGAGGGACGTGCTCTCGCGCGTCTCCTGTTCCTTGGACGCCGCGTCAGTTGCGGCCAGCCGGCACGGGCGCAGTCACCATCTCATCGACGACGGCCAGAAACGGATCGATATCGAAAGGCTTGGTGAGATAATTCCGCGCCCCCGCCGCCAGCAATCGCTCGATCTGGCTTGGCGTGGCATCGGCGCTCAACACCACTACCGGCACCTGGGCAGTCGAGGGATCGCTTTGCAGCCGCTGGATTACTTCCGAGCCATGCATGTCCGGCAGATTGAGATCCAGCAGGATCAACTTCGGGTGATGGATCTGCGCCAGCTCGACGCCGGTCTCGCCACGGGACGCATGGAGCAATTTCAGCGTCGGCCGAAATTCCAAAATCCGCTCCACCAAGGTGAAATTCACGAGATCGTCCTCGATGTAGAGCACGTCGCACGAAATGGGCGGAACCAGGCTGGGTTCGATTTTCGGCGGCGGCGTGTTGGGATCCGCCAATTCGCGATTGATGATTTCGAGCAGGTCGCGCGAGGCCTTGAGAATGTGTTGCATGTCCGGGTCCTTCGTGGTCGTGCCGGGGCGCATCGCGATCAGCTCGGCAAACCCGATGATCGCATTGAGCGGTGTGCGCAGTTTCTGGCTTAGCTCCGTGCGAAATTCGCGCTCCATCGCGTTCGTCCGGTCCGAACGAGTCGGGAGTGCGCTCCCCTCATTCTCAAACTCGGGGGGGAGAGTTTTGATTTCGTTAGTTTGGTTCATTTGCTTCCAGTGTTTGTAAGTCAGGCGGCCGCCCACGCCTTCGGTTCGGCCTCAACGTCCATGCGCAGACCGGACGGTTCTTCAAAAGTGAGGTTGCGCAGCTTCTTCACCATATCGATGTCGCGCCGCATTTTGTTTTTGTGCGCGCAGAAAATGAGGGCGGTCTCGTCGGTGATGAGATCGGCTTTGTAAGCCTTGAGGAGCGATTGATCGAAGGTGTGCCAGCCCATGGTGTCGCCGGCTTCGATGATCTCCTGGAACGTCCGATTCTCGCCCTCACCGTAGAGCAGCGTTTCTCGTGTCCGCAGGCTGCTGCCCATGATTTCCGAAACGAGCATGCGGCCGCCCCCGACCTTGGTGACGAGCCGCTGGCTGACCACGTAACGAACTGTGTCCGCGAGCCGTTGCCGAAGCTGCTGCTCCTCGTCTTTGCTGAACATTCCGAGGACGCGATTGATCGTTTGTCCCGCATTGATCGTGTGCATCGTCGTGAAGACGATGTGACCGGTCTCGGAAGCGGTCATGGCGATTTCCATCGTGGCCCGGTCGCGAATTTCGCCGACCAGAATGACTTTCGGCGCCTGCCGGAGCGCGGCGCGCAGGCCGCTGGCGAAATCGGGGAAATCCTTGCCGAGCTGACGCTGGTTGAAGAGCGCCTGCTTGTGCGGGTGCAGAAACTCGATCGGGTCTTCCAGGGTCAGAATATGGATCTTTTGCGTCAGATTTAGCTCATTCAACATCGCGGCGAGCGTTGTCGTCTTTCCGCTGCCCGGTGGCGCCCGTGACGAAAATGATGCCGTTCTTCTCCTTGATCATTTCCTTGAAAATCGGAGGCAGGCCGAGTTGTTCGAGCGTTGGAATATCCGTTTGCAGCTTGCGCATCACGATCGCTTGCCGGCCATTTTGCTTGAAAATATTGACGCGAAACCGGGCGAGATTCGCGAGGGCGTAGCTGCAATCGCACGAACCGTAGGTCGCGAATTCGTCTTTCAGCCGCTGGTCGTCCCCCATCAGATGGGCCGCGATTTGTTCGATTTGAGTCGCATCCAGGACACCCGTCTCCGTTTCCACGGGAAATTCCTCCAGGACGCCGTGCTCTTCGATGATAGGCGGCCGGCCCACAGCAAAGAGCAGGTCGGAAATGCCTTCGCTGCTGCTGATCATCGCTGAAAACAGAGCATCAATGAGTTCTTTGTTCACAAAAGGAGGAGAAGCCCGTTTAGAACTTAGCGAGAATTGTGCCCGGCGATGCCTTCCGGGCCCTTAAAAACGCCCCACGCAAGAGGGGGCGGCGCGCTCGATCTAGATCGAAGGCGATGCTGAATTCTGGCTAAAAAGGCGCTTTTCTCTTGAAAACTTTGCCCTGATATTCAGTTTCAGATTCCCGCATATGGACGCTTCTTCTGGCCTCGCTCCTCATTCGCACGCCGAACACGATCCGCATCATCACGATGCCGGGCACGATCACCACGAACTTGGATTCTGGCGAAAGTATATCATCTCGACCGATCACAAGGTGATCGGGATCCAGTACGGCATCACCGGCCTGATTTTTCTCTTCTTCGGCTTCTCGCTCATGATGCTGATGCGCTGGCAGCTGGCCTATCCGGGCCAGGCGCTGCCGTGTGATCGGCAACGCGCTCGGCAAGTTTTTCGGCCCGGGCAGCATGCCGGACGGCAAGATGACGCCCGAGTTTTACAATTCGTTAGGCGCGATGCACGGCACGATCATGATCTTCCTCGGCATCGTGCCGATCGCCTTCGCCGCCTTCGGGAATTTTGTCGTGCCGCTCCAGATCGGCGCGCCGGACATGACCTTCCCGAAGATCAACATGGCCAGCTATCAGGCGTTCTTTGTTGGGCGGCGTCGTCATGCTCATCAGCTTTTTCGTTCCGGGCGGCGCGGCCAAGGGCGGATGGACCTCCTACACGCCGCTGGCGGTCATCTCCGACAAGGGCCCGACCTATCGATCCCTTCTGGAACGGCCAGACCCTTTGGCTGATCGGCTTCATTCTCCTGATCACCTCGTCGCTTCTCGGCGCGGTCAATTTCATCGCGACCATCATCCAGCTCCGCGCCAAGGGGATGACCTGGATGCGTCTGCCGTTTTTCGTCTGGGCGCAATTCGTCACCGCGTTTCTCCTCCTCCTCGCGTTTCCGCCGCTCGAAGCCGCCGTCGTGATGCAGCTGATGGACCGCATCGCCGGGACCAGCTTTTTCATGCCGACCGGGCTGGTGGTGAACGGCGCGCCGGTGCAGATCAGCGGCGGCGGCAGCCCGCTGCTCTGGCAGCATCTGTTTTGGTTCCTCGGGCATCCGGAAGTTTACGTCCTGATCCTGCCCGGCATGGGCATCGTCGCGGAAATCATCGCCAACAACACCCGCAAGCCGCTCTGGGGTTACAAGTCGCTCGTCTTCGCGGCGCTCGTTCTCGGATTCCTCTCCTTCATCGTCTGGGCCCACCACATGTGGCTGACGGGAATGGGCTCGGTCGTGAGCGCATTTTTCCAAACGACGACGATGATCATCTCCATCCCGTCGGTCATCATCCTGAGCGCCTTCTTCATTTCGCTCTGGGGCGGCTCGATCCGGTTCAATGTCCCGATGCTTTTCGCCACGGCCTTTCTGCCGATGTTCGGCATTGGCGGCCTGACCGGAATCCCGCTGGCCTTTAACTCGGCCGATCTTTATCTGCACGACACCTATTACGTGATCGCGCATTTCCATTACATCGTCGCGCCCGGCACGATCTTCGCCGTCTTTGCCGGAATTTATTTTTGGTTCCCGAAAGCGACCGGGCGAAGGATGAACGAGTTCTGGGGCAAAGTGCATTTCTGGCCGTCGCTCATCTGCATGAACGTGATCTTTCTGCCGATGTTCCTGCAGGGAATGCTCGGCATGCACCGGCGCTGGTATGACGGCGGGCAGGGCTGGACGCTGGCCAGCGAAAAGGTCTGGGGCCTGAGCGGATTCGAATGGAACACGCCGATCTCGATTGCCGCCTGGGTCATGGGCCTGGCGCAGATTCCGTTCATCATCAATTTCTTCTGGAGCATCAAGCACGGGGAGAAAGTGAACGACAATCCGTGGGAGGCCACCACCCTGGAATGGACCGCGCCCTCCCCGCCGCCGCACGGAATTTCGCCACGACGCCGATCGTGTATCGCGGCCCCTACGAATACAGCCTGCCGGGCCGCGAGACGGATTTCACGATGCAAAACGAACCGATGCGCGAGAGCGATCGCAAAGCCTACGAAGCCGCGGCCGCCGTTCACCATTAAGCCCCACGACTCGCGCCATGGAAATTCCTTACACAGTCACCGCCCGGCCCGATACCGGGCTTTGGAACGCCAAGATCGGCATCTGGCTTTTCCTCGCCTCCGAAGTCATGCTCTTCGGCGGGCTCTTCTCCGCCTACGTTTTCCTGCGGCTCGACGCGCCTCCGGGGCATTGGCCGCACGGCTTGCTGAACGTGCCGGTCGGCACGATGAACACCGCGATCCTGATCGCTTCGTCGGTCACGGTGGTGATGGCCTGGGCGTCGCTCAAGATGCGGCAGTTCGACCCGCTACAAGGTTTACATGGGGATCACGATCCTCTGCGGCATCATCTTCCTCGCGGTGAAACTGGCCTACGAGTGGCCGGAAAAGTTCAACCACTTCGGCGCCCGCATCAAACCGGAGGCGCTGGAGAAATACGAGCCGTACCTCGGCAACCAGCATCTGCTGGAAAAGGGGCTCGAGCCCCGCATCGAGATCACCGGTCATCTGCACAACCACGAAGCGTTGCACGATCCGAACATCCACGAATACGAAATCGCGCTCGACCAGGTCAACGCCGATCCGACCAATCCCGAGTCCGATCGGCCGCATTTCTGGCCGGTCCACGCCACCGACAAGATCGCGCACGATCGAAAAGAAGGACGTGGAATTCGCCGGGATGTTCCTCCCGAGCTTCAGCACCTATTTCGCGACCTACTTTACGATCACCGGACTGCACGGACTGCACGTGCTCGGCGGCGTGCTCGTCTTCATTTATCTCTGGCTGCCCGTCGGAACGAAGCTCTACAAACGCAACCCCGAGCATCTCGCCAATCGGGTTGAGGTGGCCGGTCTGTTCTGGCACTTTGTCGACCTGGTCTGGATCTTTGTTTTCCCGCTCTTTTACCTGCTTTAACCGATGAACGAATCGCACGACCCGCTCATCGCCGAGACAGCTCGCCGCCACCGCCGGAGATGCTCCGCACGACGAGCATGAGCACGCGGCCCACGATGTCGCCAAGCATATTCGGGCTATCTCATGGTCGGCTGACGCTGATCGTCTTCACCGCCATCACCGTCGCCCTCTCCTACGTCGATTTCGGAACGCAGAAGGCCAACGTGGCGGTCGCCATGCTGGTGGCGACGTTCAAGGCCGGCCTGGTCGCGGCGATTTTCATGCATCTCTCCGCGGAGAAAAGGATGATCTATCGCATCCTGATTTTTACCGGCTTTTTTGTCTTCGGTCTTTTCTGGCTCACCTATCTCGCCTGGTACGACCCGATCGCTCGCTAGGATGTCGCTCAAAGGTTTCCATATCGTCTTCATCACCTTCTCGACGCTGCTCGCGCTGGGCTGTCGGCGCCTGGTGCCTTTGGGTCAACTCTCGTCGAAGGCGCGCCGGTTTATCTGGCTGGGGCGATCGGCGTCGTTTGTCGCGGCGCGTCGCCCTGGTGATTTACGGGGTGTGGTTTTATCGGAAAATGAAACGGCTTCGGATCATCACATGAAAGCGAAGTTGCTTCTGGCCTTCGTGCTTTTTCTCGGCTCGCAGGCCGGGCAGGCGCTGGCCTGCTCCGTTTGTTACGGCGCCCGAGATGGCAAGATCGACCGAGCACATGGCCGTCGCGATCTGGGTTCTGATGGGCGTCGTCATGTCGGTGCTGGGCGGAGTGGGCGCTTTCAGTTTTCATCTCTGGCGGCACGCCAACACGCCGCTCGAGCCGCATCAGGAACTAACGGAGGAAGATCTGGATCAATATGATTAGGCTCGCCCTGATCAACGAACTGATCGGCCTGCCGCCGAATGCTTCCGAGCACGGCTTCCAGATCGATCACATCATTGAGTTCAGCCATTGGTTCATGGCCGCGCTCTTTGTCGGCTGGTCGGTCTTTTTTATTTATGTCCTCATTCGCTTCCGCAAGGGCCGGCATCCGGTCGCCGATCATGAGGGCGTCAAGAGCGGCATTTCCACTCATCTGGAATTTGCCGTCGTCCTGATCGAAGCCGTCCTGCTCATCGGTTTCGCCATTCCGCTCTGGGCGAAACGCGTGAATCAATTTCCCGACGACCAAGGACGCGATCCTGGTTCACGCGATCGGCCAGCAGTTTAACTGGAATTTTCATCTGCCCGGGCCGGACGGCCAATTTGGCAAACGCGACGATCGGTCTCGTGACCAACTCGAATCCGCTCGGGCTCGACTCGAGCGATCCTGCGGCGAAGGACGACATCGTGACGCCTCGGAGAATTGCACGTGCCGGTCGATCGGCCGGTTATCATCGAGCTTTCCTCGAAGGATGTGATTCACAATTTCGCCTTCACCCACATGCGGATCGCGCAGGATGCGATCCCCGGCCAGATCATTCCGATGTGGTTCAAGCCGATCAAGACCGGCAGCTACGAAGTGGTCTGCGGCCAGCTCTGCGGCCTCGGTCATTACAGCATGAAAGGCACGCTGGTGGTGGATACTCCGGCGGATTATCAAGCCTGGCTGAAGGAGCGCGCCGAACTCTCCGGCATCGCAGACCGCGCCGGCGCCTCTCGATCGGCCGCCGGGCGAACCGCCCGTCGGCCCGACGCCCGGGAACCGTGCCGCCGCCCGGCGCGCCGAAGACTGCAGACCCGAGCGGCGCGCCCGATGGTCAAAGCGGTCGAACCGCCGCCCGCGGCAAGTCCTTCGCGGACATTGAGTTTGCGCCTGAATTTCTTCCGGTAGCGGCGGTCTCGTGACCGTCGGAATGCTTTCTGCTCGACATGAGCTGAATCCAACCTCGAAGACCAGCGGCGGTCATGAAACAGACCAGCTGGCTGCATCGCTTCGCCTTGGTTCACCGCATTCGCGACGCTGTTCCTCATTTGCAGCGGCGGAATGGTCACCAGCAAAGGCGTCGGCCTCGCCGTGCCCGATTGGCCGACCACTTTTGGCTACAACATGTTTCTTTTTCCCGTCTCGCAATGGGTCGGCGGAATTTTCTTTGAGCACACCCATCGCCTGATCGCTTCCACGGTCGGTTTTCTCACGATCATCCTGGCGGTCTGGCTGTGGCGGGTCGGAGATCGCCGCTGGCTGCGCAATCTCGGTTTCGCCGCGCTCGCGCTGGTGATTTTGCAGGGCGTGCTCGGCGGCTTGCGCGTGACCCTGTTGAAAGATGAGATCGGAATTTTTCACGCCTGCCTGGCGCAACTATTTTTTGGGTTGCTCATCTTCATCACGCTGGCGACTTCGCGATTGTGGCAGCGCCTTTCAGCTGAAAATTTTCGGTCCGGTGCCAGCCGGTCTTTGGCCAGCCTCGCCATTCTCACGACGAGCGTTATCTACCTCCAGCTCGCTCTAGGCGCGACGATGCGGCATCAACATCGCGACCTCGCCATCCTCGATTTTCCCGCTGCCTACGGCCAGGTCATTCCCGACGTTATCGGACGCGAAGCTGGCCGAGATCAATGCAGTGGCGGAATGCGCGCGCCTTGTCCGAAGTCACGCCGTTTCAAATCTGGTTGCAAATGGCGCACCGCTTTCTCGCCCTGGTCATCGCTGCCGGCGTGATCGCGTGCCTGTTTCGGTCGCGCGCGGCGGAATTGCGCGCCACGCCGCTCGCGCGCCTCGCCGACGTCTGGTTTCTGCTCCTGGCCTGTCAGATCACGCTGGGCGCCTGGGTCATCTGGAGCAACAAGGCCGCAGACATTGCGACGGCCCATGTCGCGGTAGGCGCGACGATGCTTGCCCTGGGCGTCACCATTTCCACATTCTCCCTGCGGCTCTCCGCAACGAGCCAGCAGGCGCTGACACCGGGGCGCTATCTCGTTTCCGAAAAAGCTGCACGCATCATGAAAACGGTGGCCCTTCCTTCGGTAAACCTTGAGCCGGCCGCAGTTGAGGGCGAAACCCGCCGGCGCATGGGTTCGGATTTCGCGGAACTGGTCAAAGCGCGCTTGACGCTTTTGGTTCTGCTCACCACGGCGGTCGGTTTCTATTTGGGCGCCGCGCGGCCCCATCAATTACGTCGCGCTTTTCCACGCCGTCTTCGGCACGGCGCTGGCCGCGGCGGGCGCGGCCGCCCTCAATCAATGGTGGGAACGGCGGCTCGACGCGCTCATGCAGCGCACAAGAACAAGACCCATTCCCGCCGGCCGTATGCTGCCGCGAAACGCCGCTATCGTCGGCAGCGTGCTCGCTTTCGCCGGCGTCATCTATCTGGCGCTGCGCGTGCAACGGGCTAAGCGCCTCGCTCGCGGCCGCGACGATCGTCATCTACATTTTTGCCTACACGCCGCTGAAACGAATCAGCACGGCCAACACCCTGGTGGGCGCCATTCCAGGAGCGTTGCCGCCGATGATCGGCTGGGCGGCCGCCAGCGGGCGGCTGGATCCCGGCGCCTGGAGTCTCTTTGCCATCCTTTTCTTCTGGCAATTGCCTCACTTCTTCGCCATCGCCTGGATGTACCGCGAAGATTATGCGCGGGCTGGCTTTCAAATGGTCGTCGAGTGGCGACGACACCGGGGCACGGAGCGCGAGCCAGAGCGTTTTGTTTTGCATTGCTCCTCCTGATTGTGAGCGGAATCCCGGCGTTCCTCGGTGTCGTGAACTCGATCTATCTCGCCGTGGAGCTGGTCCTGAATGGGTTGTTCATTTTCACGGCCATGCGATTCTTGCGCACACCAGCGGCGGCCGATGCCCGCAAGCTCTTTCTTACCTCGATCATCTACCTGCCGCTGCTGCTCCTCGCGCTTGTCCTGACAAAATCATGAAATCAGAAACCGCGATGCGTTCCCTTGAGTCCCGTGACGCCGAAGAGTTCGGCCGCGTGGAAAGCGACCCTGATTCTTATCCCACTCGTGACCGCGGGCCTGCTTTTCTGGCTGCGGCAGCATCAGGTGCAGCAGCTCTCGAACCGACCTCTCCCTTCCCTCGGAACTGTCCCAACCTTCGAGCTCGTTAACCAGGACGCCCAGCCCTTTGGCTCCGCCCAATTGGCCGGCAAGATCTGGATCGCGGATTTTATTTTCACCACTTGCCCGGGTCCATGTCCGATCATCAGCACCCGGATGAGCGAATTGCAGCGGCCGCTCGAAAAAACCGATGTGCATCTCGTCTCCTTCACGGTCGATCCGGAGAAAGATACGCCCGAGGTCTTGCGCGCTTACGCGGAAAAGATTACACGCCCAGCCGCAACGTTGGGATTTTCTGACCGGGCCGCGTGAGGCGATTCATTCGCTCTCGCGAGACGGCTTCAAGCTCGGTCTGTCGGATGGCGCAGAGGAAGATGGTGGCCCGGTCCACACCACGCGGTTCGTCTTGGTGGATCGCCGCGGAACCATCCGCGGTTATTACGACGCGATGGCGCCGGACGCCGTCACGAAGCTGCTCGCCGACGCGAATCACCTGTTTCGCGAACAGCCGAAATAATCCGAATCACGCCACTGGCTCGGGCGGATACGCGGTCGCGCCCTCGGCGCAGACGAGCCGCAGGTATTCCCGATATTCGCCCTTCGGCAATCCATCGATGATCCGCTGCAGTTCCGCCTCGGTAATGAACCCCATGCGAAACGCAACCTCCTCCAGGCAGGCGATTTTCAATCCCTGGCGATGTTCGATCGTCGCGATGTAATTGCCGGCTTCGAGCAGGCTGGCTTGCGTCCCCGTGTCGAGCCACGCCATCCCGCGGCCCAGCAGCTTCACGTGCAGCTCCTTTTGCTTGAGATAAACCGAATTGAGATCGGTGATCTCAAGTTCGCCGCGGGCTGACGGGCGAAGCTGTCGGCAAAATTCCACGACGCGCTCGTCGTAAACATAAAGTCCTGGGATCGCGAAATTGCTTTTTGGATGCTTCGGTTTTTCCTCGAGGCTCATCGCCCGGCCATCCGGGCCGAACTCGACCACGCCATAGCGCTCGGGATCGCGCACCTGGTAACCGAAAATGCAGGCGCCCTGTTCGAGCGCGAGCGCCGTCGCGATAGAAATCGAGTTTCCCGTAGAAAATGTTGTCGCCCAGAATCAGCGACGCGCCGGAGCCGCCGAGAAAATCGGCGCCGATGAGAAACGCCTGCGCGATCCCTTCCGGCTTCGGTTGGGCCGCGTATTCGATCCGGATGCCGAGCCGCGAGCCGTCGCCGAGATAATCCTGCAGCATCGGCAGATCTTTTGGCGTGGAAATGATCAACACCTCGCGCAACCCGCCGAGCATCAGAGTGGCGAGCGGATAGCAAATCATCGGCTTGTCGTAAACGGGCAGCAGTTGCTTGCAGACGATCTTGGTCAGCGGATAGAGGCGGGTGCCGGCGCCGCCCGGCGAGAAGAATTGCTTTCTTGTTCATGGCAAAAGGGCCTCAGGCGCCCGCGCTCCAGTGTTCGAGTCGATTGGTCCATTCCTGCCAGAAACTTGCCCGGCGCGTCAAATCGATCCGGCTGACCGGCTTCAACCAGCGCAGGCCGCGCACGAACGGCTGGTTCGACGCGGCACGATCGAAAAAGAAAGGAGCGACCGATTTGTTCGCTCAACTTGCGATTCGCGATCCGACCGCCCACGGCATGCTGAAGCGCATTCTCGATCGCTTCACGAGACATTGCCGGTTTCGCTTCAATCGAAGCGCTCAAACTCACGCCCAGCATTTTCTTTAGGAGCACGCCGCAGATCAACGCGCGCGAGCTGGTCGCGTGCACGTGGCAAATTTTTCGCTGGGCAAACATGCGCCGCAAGGTGAGCGCAAAACGGGCCTGCCGCAAAAAGAGATCGACCGGCGCGCGATGCGATTCATTGGCGCGATCGTCTTCCAGCGCGAGGACAAACTCTCGGTTGGCTTGCCATTCGGCCTCGATCGCCATGGCGTCCGGGAGAAATTCGAACTGAAGCGCGAGCCGTTTCGCGTCGCCGCTTAATCGCTGATCCGCCCCAAAATCGCAAACGAACGGCTGCACGCCGGAGGTTCGTTTCGCAACTTCAGACAGCTCCGTTTCGAGCCAAGGCAGCGCCTGGTCCGGCCACTGGTCGATGAGATAGGCGATTCGGGGTGAGGTCTCATCATCCACGGGTTTGCTGATCGGATCGCTGCGGCTTTCCCTTTTCCAGAAGACTGATGAGGGGGCGGACGGTTATTTCGACTTGGAAATGTTGTTCCACCCGGGCACGACCGGCGGCGCCGTAGCGCGCTCGCAGCTCGCGGATTTCGGCCCAGCGTTTCCAAGGCGTCCGCGAACAATCCGCTCTCGCCCGCAGGAACGAGCAATCCCGTTTCCTTATCGACGACCGCTTCCGGAATGCCGGCCAGTTCTGTGGAAACCACGGGCCGCGCCGAAGCCATGGCTTCCATGATCACGGTCGGAAAGATGTCGCTGGCGCCGTTGTCCGCGGTCGTGGCAGCGAGCGCGAAAATGTCGCAGCGTTGGAGCTTCTCGAGCACGCAATCTTGCGGTAAGGCGCCAGCCAGCGTGACCAGGGAGCCCAGCCGCAATTCGTCGATATGGCTGCTGCAGGCTTTGCCGCAATGGGCCGTCGCCGACGATCTCGCACCGGAACGGGATGCAGCGCTGACGCAACTGCTCGCACGCTTCAACCAAATATTCGAAGCCCTTGAATGCGACTAAACGTCCGACGCTCAGGATTTGCACCGGCCGCGCCATTTGAAACGCTCGTGCTCGGATCGAGAAAATTCGTCAGGTCCATTCCGTTGTAGACCCGGTGAATCTTGTTCGCCGCGTTCGGACACCGCGCCATCATTAAACCGCGGCTGTAATCCGTTTCCACCGCGACGAATTCCGCCTCGTCACAGATCTCGCGCAGCAGATCGTCATTGCCGAGATCGGCCATGAAATCCTGGCCGTGCGCGGTGACGCTGAATCGGATGTTCGCCATCGCTTTCAAGAAAAGCGCGGTGTGCGCGGCCCGATTCGCGAAATGAACATGAAAATGCTCGACCTGTCGGCGCTGGAAGAGCTCCGCGAAATAGCTGGCGTTGCGCGCCCGAGTCGACGCCTTCACTTCGGCGCCATATTTCCGATTGTGCGATTCAATGAGAGCCTCCGGCCATCGCTTTTCCCGGCGGACTTTTTCTTCCCAGAGCCGCAGGATCGGCTGCGGCGGCGCATAATGAACCGGCGCCTGCAGCTGGCCGGCATGGGGGTGCCGAATGCTGGTCAGCGGCGGATGAATCGAGCCGACCGTGAGATCGAACCCCTGCCGCTCCAGCGCAAGCATTTCCATGTCGCAAAAAGTCTGCGAGAGAACGGGATAACGCGAATAAAGGTAACCGAGGCGCACTTTTAGAATTTCGGAAACCGGAAACCGGAAACCGGAAAGAAGAAAACAGTCACGTCGATCGTATTCGTTCCGAAATCCGGTCTCCGAAATCGGAAATCAAGAGAACCGGACGTCTTTCCCCGGATCCATCTCGAAATCGAGAGCCAGGGAATCAGCTATGTTCGGCTTGATCACTTCCTCCATGAATTTCACATGGATCGGGTCCTCGCGGAAGACCTCATACCGATCCATCGATTCGAAATCGATCGCGATAAAAAACGGCCAGGGCAATTCCGGATCGATCCGTTTCCCGCATTTGATGCTCAGCACCTCGGGGATCTTCAAGAGCTGCATGCGGGTGTTCATCATCATCTCTTCGATCCGAGCAAGAGTGACCTCGGGCTTCAGCTTGAATAGGACGATGTGGTGGACCATGGGGGCTTAAGCTTTAGGCGGGGAGCGGCTGGCAGGCAAGCCGGAAACCGGCCACTACTTCTTCCAGTCCAGAGCGCCCTTTTTCAGCGCGTAGACGTATCCCACCATCAGAATCGTAATAAAGCTCAGCATGCTCCAGAGGACCAGCTTGCTTTCGACGATCATCTCTCGGTAAACGACGGCCCACGGATACATGAACACGATCTCGAGATCGAAAAGGATGAAAAGCATCGCGACCAGGTAAAACTTTACGCTGAAGCGCGGCTGCGTTTCCCCCTGCGGCACCATTCCGCACTCGTAGGCGGTATCTTTTACCCGGGTGCGCCGGCCCGCCATACCCAGCAGCACACTGACCAGCAGCGCGGAGACCGCAAAGCCGATCGCGATCCCGATATGCAGGAGCAGCGGAAGGTAATCGCGAAGCATAATCGTTCCGGGAACCGGCGTCAGCCGGACTGACGCGCCGATTTACTTCGCGGCGGCAGCGGCAGCCCGGGCAATGGCGGCCGTCCTGGCGCTCGCGGCGGCGGCGGCAGCAGCCGGAATATGTCCGTTTTGCGGAGCGATAGCTGCGGCCAGAGCAGCCGGAAGGCCCTTGTATTTCTTGCCGGTCTTTCTCACCGCGCCTCGCGCCACGAGATTTTGTAGCTTCTCATACGCACGCAGGCGAAGCATCTCCTCGCCACCGCTGGCTGCATTTCGCGCGCGCAAATTTTCGTGCACGATATCGAAGAGCTGTTTGAACTCGAACGATGCGCGCCGGGAAAGCACCGCAACCAATTCCTCGGTCACCAGATCAGGAACTCGGCGCGAGAATGCGTTTTTCTTGAGAATAGCCATAAGGCGCAAATTATATCACATTTTGCCCATTACGCAGCAGATTTCTCCCGTTCAACCCTTTAGCCCCTTTCTTCAAGGTATTTAGGGCGGCTTTCAGGGCGGATTCGCCCTCCCGGGTGCCCTGATTATTCGGGCGACTCGTCCGGACTGGGAGAAGGCGGGCTCGACGGAGAGGCCGGCGAAGTGACCGCGGGCGGCACCGTGGAATTCGTCAGCCCCCGAGTCTGGCGCTGGTAGAGCACAGCCGCGGCGGCGCCGAGTCCGCCGACGCCAATAATCGTCTGGTAGACGGTAACCGGGCCGACCGACTCTGCGATGTACCCACTCCCGTCGTAATTCTGCGACATCACAATCGGGCTGAGATGCTTCGTGATGATTTCTGGCGCCGGCAACTTGCTTAGATCGACCGTCTCGGCGATCCCCGGCAGGAAAGCCGCGCTCATGAGAAGCATTGGCCGAAAAGTCGCATCCACGCGTGTGTAAAGGAGGGCGGGGTCGATGTAGGTAAAGGTCTGCTTGGCGGCCGGAACCGCACGCTCGGCATTCCTGAAGTTTGTTGAACTGGCCAGGTCGGAATTTCCCGAGTCGTGGTTCGCTTCATGGCAGTTTCCACCGAACCTGGGTCCGCCCCCGCAACCAGCATCCGGTCGGAGAGTCCGATGGTGGGTGAAAATGAAAAGAGCGCCCCGCCAGAACGGGTGGAAAAATAGTGCACGCCATCTTTTTCCTGGTGCGTCCAGTCCGTGGCGTCCTCACTCGCCGTGGTCATGATGCTCAGGATCTTGTTCGCCTTGGCCTGATCCTTGACGGGAAGAGTGGCAAAAAGCGTCGGCCAGTGAGAATTCGCCGGCCAACTCCCCACCCAACTGAATTCCGGTCCGAATGCGCTGTTCCAACTCTCCAGGGTTATGCCGTTCGATGAAAGAGCGCTGGTAATTTTCTGCAGGCCGCCGAGCCAGCCGAGGGCGCCTGGCGAACTCGGGAGAGGAACGGGTTTCGTCAAATTCAAGAAACCGGCGGCATAAAGAAATGTGTCCTTCGTCGCGATCGGCAGCGATGCGCGTGTCAGATCGCCCGCATCCAACAATTTTGGCATGCCCACGAAGATAGTGTCTCGAATTTTCCCGCCATCGAAAGAAGTCGCGGCGCAAATGCTGCGGATTTGGCGGATGGCCGCTAATTGATCGGCTGATTCCTCCGGCTCGTTTGCCGCGAAAGGCATCAATTTCTCGACTAATCGATCGAATCGCACAAAGGCCAACCCGGTATAGATCGAAGGCATGCGCTTGGAGGCCGTGGCGAAGACATCATCTGTTGCCAGCATGGTGGCGGGGTCCTTAACCCGGCCATCCACACGATCCAGGAGCGGTTTTAGCTGTTCGGGATCGTTGGCAAAGAAGAACCATTGACCGTTACGGACGGTCGAGAGGCGGACGATACCCGAAGTGGCGGCCTGAATCTTGTGTCCCTGGTAATCCACGGTTTCCTGCTCTGGCGCCTGGCCGAGCAGATGGGCTTGCCATTTTATCACGATCTGTTCCGCGCTGCCTGGATCACCTTTGAAACGAAATCCGCCCACGATTTTCCACGCGCTGTGTTCGATGCTGAGCACGGCAACAAAGGCGTCCTTCATCTGGAGAGATTCACATTCCTGTAGGGTGGGCCCCAAACCGCCGGCCGCAGGCATCTTCGCGCGCGGTTTTTGAAGGAAATCCTGCACGGCCGGTTCGGTCCAGAGTTGGTAGAGATCCGTCTGATGCAGTTCGGCGCGCGACCGGTTGAAATCGGGCAGGTGGATGAGCGCGAGAGTGTCTTTAGGGAGAAGCGCCGTGACGGCGGCGCTCGACGTATGGCGGGAACGATAAAAGCCCATCCAAATGGCGCCCGCCGTAATGGCGGCCAGGAGGACGAGCAGCTGAAATCGTTTCATAGGCGGACATTGTAGCGCGGTCTGCCGCTGCCGCGAATTTTTCCCGGGAAGAGGCGGGCGGACGGCGCCGCGCGCTGACCCGACCGATCAAGCGCGAGGATGAAACTTCCGATGCACGGCTTTCAAGCGTTGTTGGTCGACGTGCGTGTAAACCTGTGTCGTCGAAATATCGGCATGGCCGAGCATTTCCTGGATAATGCGCAGATCCGCGCCATTGCTAAGCAGGTGGGTGGCGAAGCTATGGCGGAGAAGGTGCGGATAGATATTGGTTTCCAACCCCGAATGCCGGGCGCGGGCCTTCACGATCTGCCAAATGCGAGAGGTCGTTAATTTCGTCCCGCGGCGCGACAGAAAAATCTCGCTCCCACTGCGGCGCTTCACCAGCTCCGGCCGTTCCTTGGAAATGTAGGAATTGAGCGCCTCACAAGCTTTCCTTCCCACCGGCACGAGCCGCATCTTGTTTCCCTTGCCGGTCACCCGCAAGATGCGCTCTTCGAAATTCAGGTTTTCCAGGCGCGCATTGGCCAATTCTGAAATTCGCAGCCCGCTCGCGTAGAGCAGTTCTACGATACCTCGATCGCGCAACCCGAGCGGTTGCGTGGTATCGATGCTTTCAATCAGGCGTTCGACTTGAAGCTCATTCAGTGTCTCGGGGAGGTAGCGTTCGATGCGCGGCAAGGAGAGTGTTTCCGTCGGGTCCCGTTTGAGCGCGCCCTTCCCGTTTAAAAATCGAAAGAAAATTTTCAACGCGACAACAATGAGCTTTATGGACGAGGCGGAGAGTCCGCCCTTCTTGCGCGACGAGAGATAGTCGCCGATCAAGGGCTGCGTCACGTCCGCAGGGCGGGTGATTTGCCTCGCCTTCGAACACCAGGCCGCGAACTCGGTGAGCGAGCGCCGTGTCGAGAGCTGGTAGTTATCCGAGAGCCCGCGCTCCGTTGCCAGGAAACGGATAAACGAATCGATCTCCTGTTCCACGGTGATATTGAATCAGGAAGGCGGGAAACAGGAAATTGAATTAGGGACAGGGAGGATTGACAAAGCCAGCGGCAGTTCCAACGTTGTTTGCATAATGAGTCTTGATCTCAACTCGCTCCTTAAAGATTGGCCCCATGAATCCGGTGCGATCAAAGTGCGCAAGGTTATCGGCTTGGACGGCAACGAAAAGTTGCAGCTCCGGATCGATCTCGGGATTCTCCAGATGGAGATGACGGGCAGGCCGGACGGACAACGGCCACACAGTTGCGAGTCGTTGCTAATTTATCATCAGCGCCGCGCCGAACGGGCGGAAGCGCGCGGGGACAACTATGAGCTGACGCCCGATCAATGCAACGAACTCCAGCAGGAGGGCATCCAATATTATCACCGCTACCTCAGTCTTTTTCAGATCAACGATTTCCCCGGCGTCATTCGAGACACGCAGCGCAACCTCGATCTTTTCGCTTTCGTTGCCGAGCATGCCGACCGGGACGAGTTGATCTGGAGCTTCCAGCAATTTCGGCCCTACGTTCTTATGATGAACACGCGCGCCAAAGCTTCGATCCTCCTCGGCGAAGGCCGGTTCAGCGACGCCATGCGCGAGATCGAGCAAGGACGCGACGCCATCCAGGAATTCTTTCAGCAATCTCATTTTCCGGAGCTGGCTACGAAGAGCTCCGAACTCGCCTTTCTCGAAGAGTGGCTCGAGGAAGTCAGCTCGAAACGACCGCTTTCAAAGCTCGAGATCATGCAGCGCGAGATGGAAATTGCCATAGCCAGCGAACTCTACGAGCGCGCCGCCGAGCTGCGGGACGCAATCAAGTTGCTGAAAACACCGGACACGGCCGTTTAGTTTTTCACGGTTGCAGTGGCGCTCGGAACAACGCCATCCAGCGCCGACCAATCGATGTTTCGCCTCGTCCTGGTTCTGCTCCTTCTCCTGGCCCCGCTCATCGCGCGCGGCGATTATCGTGAGTTCCGGGCCGTTCCGGTCGATCCAGCGCTCGGTGCCAGGCTGGCGTCGGTGGCGGAAGCTACCCTCAAGGAGTTTCCGAAGCTGAGCGCTGATAACCTGTCTTTGAGCGTGATCGACCTTACCAAGCCGGACAGTATCGTCCGCGCTGACTATCAGGGCGACGCGGCCTTCTATCCGGCCTCGTTGGTAAAGCTCTTCTTCATGGTTGAGACCTATCATCAAGGGCGAATCACGCCGGAAATCGAACGGGCATTACGCGAAATGATTCAGGTTCTCGGATAACGATGCCGCGGCCTTCCTGGTGGATGTCCTGTCCGGCACGGCGAGCGGCTCGGAGTTGGAGGGCAAGGCGCTTGATGAGTTTATCGATCGTCGTCGCAAGCTAAACCGCTACTTCACTTCGCTAGGTTATGACATTAGCGCCATGATCAAGCCGTGGAGCTTTGGGCCATACGGACGTGACGTGCAAATTATGGGTGAAAAGTTGATCAACCGGAACCGCATCAGCGCTAACTCGGTCGCGTCACTCCTTCTTTGGATTGTGCGGCGCCACGCCATCTCGCCGCAAGCCAGTGAGGCAATGCTTGCCTTGCTCGAACGCCCGCTTGCTCCTCCGCGGCCGGCCGAGAACCAGGTAAAGGGATTCTTCGGCGAGTCGTTGCCGGAAGGAGCGCGACTCTGGTCGAAAGAAGGCGATACCAGCGAAGTCCGGCACGACGCCGCCTATATCGAGCTGCCTGCCGGAAGGAAGTTGATCCTGGTGATCTTAACCCGAGGCGCGGCCGACGATAAGACCTTGTTGCCAGTCATTGGAAAGCATCTTCTTGCTGAAGTGGCCCCGTAAACGCGGCCTTAATCAGAAACAGCTTCGAGTTGTTGATCGATCACCTGACCAGTCAAGCGGTCGATCGCAATGTGAAGCCAGTAACGCTTCTCTCCTTCGACCACGAATGGCTGCGAGAGATTCGTCGTTCCTGGAGGGTATCGTCCCGTTTGGGTGACCAGGTCAACCAGGAGTCCCCAAGTCCGTGTCTGCGTGACCTCGGCGAGCGCCCGAGCGATTGTTTCCCTTGTTTCTTCGCTCCCGGCAAAAGGTGGATTGGTCACGACGCTGCTCAGGCGGGTGACTTCGGCCCGACTGAGTGCCGCTTGGGTCGTAGTCGCACTCACAATACTTGTCGCCGCGATCTTCGCGGCGGGGCTGGCCACGGGTGAAGGGCTGGGTGCTGGCCCAATGTTCTGCTCGGTTTGAAAAGCTCCGGTTAGAATTGCGGTAAGAACAGCAACGTTTTGCGTGTTCAAATTCACGATGCCGGATCGAATAGGTGCGCTGTTGTAGGTAAAGAGGTCGAGAATGGGAGCGTCGGGACTGGTCCCGGAAAAGAAGTCGAGGGTCTTAGGGTTTGGCGAGGGAGTTGGAGTTGGGCCCGCCGCCGTCCGGAAGGCGTAACCGAATTCCCCCACATTGCGGAAAGGACGATTAAGCATCGCGTAGGTGGGGATCGCCGGAGGAGGGGTGGGCGACATGCCAGCAGGTGGCGGAAAAGGGGACGCTGAAGGGCCGGGCCGGGCGGGATCCACGTTTTCCAGTCCCACAGCCCATCCGCCATCGTATTCGATCATGGTGGTTGTAGTCCCTGTTAACGGATCTCCCGCGGTGTCGTCGTCGTATTGATCAATGAGGGCCGCTCCGAGCGAGAGAGTGGTCATGATGTGGGCGGGATCGTTCCCGTTCGTCCGATTTATCGCGTAGTTAAGCAGTTGGAAAAACTCGGGATCCGTCGTGAAGGCAGGAATACCATTTTGCATTGCGGCTCCTGAAGGGCCCAGGTATTGCCAGTGACCGGGGACTGCGGGAGTGGGCGGTGAAGCTGTGCCCGCAGTGCCGTTAACCCATCTGAGGCCAAAGTATTTTTGGATATCTACCTGTCGAGCGGCCGGTGGATTCGGTTTAAGGAGATTCAAGTGACCTATGTAGAATCTCTGGGCAATCGCCGCGGCGCCGGATTTCCATGTTGGGACGTTCCTTTCGCGCGAGAATGTTCCGAGGTGTTGCAACGCGCCGGCGCCAAAGCCGGCTTCCTGTTGCAGTCTGATCAGCTCACTCCTGGTGATGAACGCTTGATCGGTTCGATTGAGATAAGTCGTGGTCGCGACCGTGCTGAAATCGTGACTGGTCCCGACCTGAGGATTACCGGCAAAATGATTTACAAAACGGGTTCCGGTGCCGCCGGTGAAAGTTGGCGAGTCGAAAGTGAAGTTTGGAAACGTGGAAGAGGGATGGACCGTGGCGTAATTTCTCCATCCCACGACGGCGTTTATGCCACTCGCACTCAAGAGGCTGCCGCTCGCAGTAGTCGGTAGGGCTCTAAGATCCGCGAAAGCAACGCTCCCTTTTCGGCCGATATCGCTCAGGGGCAAACCGGGGGGTGGAGGCGATGTATAAGGAAAACCGGCGACGTTCGCATCAAGCAGCCCTCCTTCATCATAAACCGCATACGCATACCTTCCGATCACTGAACTCGGAGCGGGCGCGGGATTTGGCCCCTGCGGCGTCAGCAATACCCAATCCGGCGCGGCGAAATTAGATGCCGGCGTAGAATCGTTTCCTGACGAAGAGGCGCGCGGAAGTAGGTAGTGGCTGTTCCACCGTGCCGATGTGATTTCGCCACGCTTGGGATTTGCGGAAGGCGCCGGTCCGGAACTGAGACTTGATGTCCACCCGGTCGGGTCTCCCTGGACGCTCCGCCGAATCAAGTTGGGAAAGGGCGTTTCCCCGGCCAGTGGCACGCCCCACCTCCGCGGCTGAATATTGGCCCCCGTGACTATCGCGCCATCGGCGATTTCCTGTTTGAAATCGGCCACAACAATATCGAGAGCGCTCCTCGCCAGGAGATCGGATTTCGTGTCCTGAAAGCTTGCCTGGGCCAATTGTCGATCAGCCCCGGCGCGGGTTAGATAAGCGACCACCAATCCGCTGAGGAGCACAACAAAGGCGAGAACAATAATCAGGGCCGCGCCCTTTCGTGAGACATGCTGGGCTGAAGGCAAACAGATCACCGGTCGGAGATAGGAAGGGAGCGCTCGTAAAGGCGAACCCCGGAAATCGCGGGGCGCGGCAGATTTGTGATGCTATCGAGTGCGGATTGCCATCGCGCCAGGAGCTCACCCGGACCCCAGCCCGAAACATAATCGGGCAGACTTTCGCCTAGCGTCGCGATTTGGGAATTGGACAATAGGACTTTGCTCTTGGGATCAATAACGGCGATTGCCACCACGATCGCGGCAACATCTTTTGTGGCGACGGCCGGCAACGACGTCCACGCGGCGGGATAGGAAACGAGAGTGCCTGTTGTCTTCTCGAGATAGTAATATTCAAAACGAAAAACCTGAGGTCCAATGATCTCATAGGTCCTTTTGACAGGGTCAGAGTCATCGTAGGCGGAGCTGCTGGCCACGGAAGGCCAGGTGCCGTGAAGGGTGAGCGGGAGAAAGACAACGGGTGTATTTGTTGGGGAAGCACCATTCCAATCCAGGCCCTTGCCCATGCGCTCTAAGAAATTATAAGCAACCGAGTTAGAAGGATCGGAATTTACCCGGTACGCTACGACGGAAATCGGGCTGGGTGTTGTGGGGTAATAGCCTTGAACAGCGCTGTAAAATCCCAGCAAGTCATTGCCCGGCATGGACGTTCCGGCCGTCTTTAGATAGTAGCTGACGTCGCTTCTTCTAACCATGTGCGCGAAATCCAGAGCCATTCGTTCGAAGAGCGGTCTGGCCTGAGAGTCGGCGTCGCATTCGCTGGTTGCCTAGGGTCGTAACGGAAGCGGCGTGATTGACCAGCTGCGTGACCAGGAGAACGAGCAGCGCCAGCACGCTTATAGCGACCAGCATCTCAGCCAGGGTGAACGCGCAAGGTTTCGTTGGGTGGAGCGCACAAGTTAATGCCGGTCCAACGCGGCAAACGTTTCCACGAAGCCCGCTGGTGTTGTTGTCGCGGGATCGACCATCGCGGGCCAGGTGAGTTTCAGGCTAACGAACGTCGGCGCAAATGGACCGGCTGGACCGGCCGGAAAGCTAATCGTTACCCGGTAGCGGGGAGTTGCATTCGGATCCGTCGGAGTTACGGCTCTTCCCTCGCCATCAAAGTAGAGGGACTTTGCCTCGCCAAACGTGATGTCATATTGCGAGGAGGTTGGGCTTGTTTTGGGTGTCGCGCGGAGGTCTGCGATGACGCTTGAGAGGACGGAAGCCGCCGCCGTTTGCGAAATCGAATTTTGGTTTGCTTGCAGGCCCAGCGGGAGCAATCCGAACAGGGCCATCAGGCAGAACGCTGCGACACCCAGGGCGAGCGTCACTTCGACCAGGGAAAATCCCGCCAGGAAAATGAATTCGACGGCTCATCGGCGATACAGTTTTACGATGCTGCCGAACCCGCTGATTTGGATCGCGATGACGTTGCCGTCATAGGTGGCGGTCGATGTTCCCGCGCCGCTGAGAGCAGCCGGGACGGTGCCCCCGCGAGTTGGCAGCAACCCAATCTCGACCACTCGGCGGACGTCATAATTGTTGCCATTGATTCTGCTCTCTCCGCGCGGGCTGAACTGGAGTGTCTTGAGGAATGTGTATTGCGGAGGCGGGGCAGGATTTCCCACCGGATACTGAAACGGATACTGCGAGTTCGTGTAGGGCGCGGTATGGGGAGGGGCCGCGTTCAGCTCTCCAAAGCGCGAGTAGTTGAAACCTGCGACAGGCTCGGATTGAAGGGCGGGGCGACTGTCGAATGTATCTCCCGTTCCGGTGCCAATCGCCAGGAGCGGAAGATGCAAGTTATCGATCCTAATTAACTTGGAGACTTGCGTCAGCCTCGTTGGATCGATCGCGCCTGGCGTCGAACCGTAGACCGTCGTTCCATCCGAGGAAGCGACGCTCGACAGCACCAGCCGGCCGCTTCCTGCGGTCGGTGGATTCGTGGAGGCGATCGAACCGCTCTCCTCATAAAACCCAACCCAGGTGTAAGTGTTGTTTACCCTCGCGTAAGTGCGCGCCTGCTCCAGAACACCCTTGATGGCATAGGCAGCGTTGGTCAGGTCATTCGCGCCTTTTAGGTTGGTGAAAGCAGGGGCGAGGAGGACGGTCAAAACGGCAATGATCGCAATGACAACCACGAGCTCGACCAAAGTGAACGCGTGCGGTTTGTGATCGGGTGGGGAAATCACGACGTCGGGGGGAACGTTGCGGGCGAAATAATATCAAATCGCGGGCGGGAACGGAAGAGGAAAGAGAACAGAAACGCGGCGGCAGAAACCGACCGAAGTGCCGCTTTTACCCGGTTTGCCGAGGCAGCAAGCTGGGGGCACGCTTCTAGCTTTTATGGGGATGTTGTGCTGGAACACACGTTATCAGAGGAGGAGCATAGTCAGATCGTTCAGACGATTGAGATGTTTGAGGTCATAACTCAAACACAGCCTGACGATTATCAGTCGCTCGAAATCCTCAAGGAAGCTTACCAAAAGGTCGGCCGCGCGGACGATTCACTCAAGATCTTCGCGCCGGCTGGCGGAGGCTTATTTTAACGTCGGTTCCTATACGCTGGCGATGCAGGAGTGCGAGGTGATTTTGCTCAAGGAACCGAACGCGCCGGAAATCCTCGCGATGCTGGGCGATATCGAAACGCGCCTGCAAGCGGCCGGGCATGCCATCGCCACGACCGGCTCGAAGAACGGGTTGATCGCGAGTCCCAACGGAGCGCCAACGACGGCGGCCTCGTGGATCTCCAGCACGGGAAGAACGCGCAGCACGCGCAAGATCGCGGAGACGAGCATCTCGCCAAATTTTTGGTCATGCAGCAGCTTTTTACCGAAGACCAGGTGACCAAGGCGGCTGGAAACGGTCAAGCACCTGAACAAGGACCTGAGCGGGCAATCGCTCGCCGCGTCGCTGCTGGATAAACTTTGCCGGCAGGACACCGACAAGCTGGACCAGGCGCTCTCCGGTTTGATCGACCGGACGAAGTTCGCCTACGTGCCGCTCGAATATTACGACGTCGACCGGCAGATCGCGCGGATGTTGCCGGACCATCTGACGCTCGGCCGCCTCTTTGTGCCGTTCGATTTGATCAGCCGCACGATCATGGTGGCGTGCTGCAATCCGTTCGACGCGGCTGGCCGCGAAGCGGTGCAGCAATCGCTCGATTACACCGTGACCTGGTATCTCGCCCGGCCGGACGCGATCATCAAAGCTTTGCAGGACATCTACCGGCTGGAGAGCCGGGTCTAATGCTCGCGACGACGATGAGAAGCAAATCTTTCGCCGAACGCATCGCCGATGTCCTGATCGAGGACGGCCTCCTCCTGCCGAACCAGCTCGAGGAAGCGGTCGGCATTCAGCAAAAGGAAGGCGGCCGGCTGCTCAAGATTCTGACGGACCGCCAGTTCGTCACCGACCAGGACATGACCTTGAGCATGGGCCGTTGCCTCAATACGCCGCTCGATCAATCTCTCGAAGCTGCGCGTCCCGGAGGAAGTGATGGCGCTGGTGCCGCGCGACATGGCGAAGGCGAACAAGCTCGTCCCGATCGCGCGCCTCAACGGCAAGCTTTTCGTCGCGATGGCCGATCCGACCAACGTGCTCGCGGTCGACGACGTGAAGCGGCGGGTGCAACTCGAAATCGTTCCGATGATCGCGACGGAGAAGTCGGTCAGCGATGCGCTCGCGGGCGTGCATGGCGCCTCGAACATGAGCCAGGTGCTCAAGCAGGTGGCCGAAGATGTGGCGAATGCCGGCGAGGTGGAAGTGCAGTCAGCGAAGAACGACGAGATCGATCTCGATCGTCTCGCGACCGATAGCGAAGACGCGCCCGGTCATCAAGATCGTCAACCTGATCCTGGTCCAGGCGGTGAAGGAAAAGGCGTCGGACATTCACATCGAACCGTTTCAGCGCACGCTGAAGCTGCGTTACCGCATCGACGGCGAATTGATCATGGCCGAGTCGCCGCCGAAAGCGCTCCAGCTTGCGATCACATCGCGCATCAAGATTCTCGCGGGCCTCAATATCGCCGAACGCCGGGTGCCGCAGGACGGGCGCTTCCGGATCAAGGTGATCGGCAAGGAAGTGGATTTGCGTGTCTCGATTCTGCCGACCGCGTACGGCGAGAAGATCGTTATCCGTATTCTCGATAAAGCGGCGCTCACCGGCAGCATCGACCAGATGGGCATGGACCAGGGCACGCTCGACAAATTCAAGAAAGCGATCGACGCGCCGCACGGAATGATTCTCGTGACCGGCCCGACGGGTTCCGGCAAGACGACGACGCTCTACTCGGTGCTGCAGGAGTTGAACAACCCGCAATACAACATCGTGACGGTCGAGGACCCGATCGAGTACGAGCTGACCGGCATCAACCAGGTTTCGGTGCGCAATGACATCGGGCTCGATTTCGCTTCGGCGCTTCGCTCCATCCTCCGGCAGGATCCGGACATCGTGATGGTGGGTGAAATTCGTGACAACGAAACGGCCGACATTGCGGTGAAAGCGGCGCTGACCGGTCACCAGGTCTTGAGCACGCTCCACACGAACGACGCCGCCGGCGCGATCACGCGTCTGGACGATATGGGGATCGAGCCGTTCCTGATCTCCAGCTCGGTCATCATGGCTTGCGCGCAACGGCTCGTCCGGCGCATTTGCACGAACTGCCGCGAGGAGTTTGTGCCGGAACCGGAAATCTTCGAGCGCCTTTCGATGAAGGCAACCGGAGGGCGCTGTTTTCTATCACGGGAGCGGCTGCGATCGATGCAAAGGCCGCGGCTATCTCGGCCGGGTGGCGATCATCGAAGCGCTGCCCGTGAGCGAGTCAATCCGCCGCCTCATTATCAAGCGGGCCTCTTCCGCGGTCGTGAAAAATCAGGCGATGGCGGAGGGGATGAGAACTCTGCGCATGGTCGGATTGGATAAGGCGCTCGAGGGCGTCACGACGCTCGAGGAAATCTGGCGCGTCACAGGGGAGGACCACTAAATGACCATGACGATTCCATTCCTGAGTTTTTTCAAGAAGGTCAAGGACCAGGCCCTGACCAAGAAAGAGTCCTCCGCCACCGCGGCGAAACCGTCGGCGCCGCTCGAGAAGCCAAGCAGCGAACGCTTTAGCAAGACGGTGATGCCGAACGCGACGCGGACGTTGCCACCCCAGGATCCATTTGAGATGGCGGCGCGCTCTTCAGCCATGAGCGGCCAGATGCCCGGCCCGAGTGCAATGCGTCCCCGTCTTCGGCTCAACGCACGATCGCCTTCGGTGCGAACGGCCCTGCGGCAGCCCGGCAACGCGATTTGCCGCCGGCCGTCGCGCTGGCGCTCGAACCAAGAGTGGAACGCGTCATCTCCCTCGATCTGGCCGACATCGCGGCGCAAATTCCCAGCCGATTACATCAAACCAATTGAAAGCATCGATGGGACCCGCCGGATTTTGCTGAAGGCATCCGAAGTGGAAAGAGGAATGGCGAGCGGGAAGCCGGCCGTTTCGCTGGCCACCATTTACCAGCAGGTGCCGGAAATTTTCCTGCGCTCGATCGCCGCGGCCGATGAAGCGCAAGTGCAGCTTCCCTTCGAGAAGGTGCTCGACCAATTCGCGACTTTGCAGGTCCGGAACGACCAGGAGCGCCATCAGGCGGTCCCCCAGGTCGAGACGCCGTTCTTGCAGGTCACGCTCGAAGACAACACCCGTTTCGGCACGACTATCGAGGCGGTCGAGACTGGCGATCTGCCGCCGGTGCGGATCGAGCCGCCGACCGCGGAAGCGTTTGCCGCCGCGGAGCCAGAAGCCGCCGGCAACGGATTTGTGCAGCATCGAGCGAACGAAAACACCTCGTCGGCTCCCCACGCGCATCCCTTTTAAGCTTTCACCGAATGGAACGGGCGGCCCCGCACCTGAGCGTGTTCCAGCCTCAAGCGGGCCGTCCGTTCCGACTACTATCCCATCCGCGCCGGGACCCACCCGCATTCCGTTCAAGATTACGGCTCCCTCGGACGACCTGCGGCCCCCGGCCGAGCCTTGGCTGACCGCGGAGAGTCTCGCGCGCCGAAACGCCGGCTGCGCAGCGCCGACAGCGGCAGAGCAAGCCCGAGATAACGATCACTCTTCCGCTGAAACCGATTTTGCAGGGGCTGGCGCCAGTTCAACTAAACGGCGATATCGCGCAGCGTTCCAGCCGACGCGAAAATCGACCTCCCGTTTTCGCTTATCGAACCGCAGCTGGCGTCTGGACGAATCACCATCACGCCGGCGGTTTTCGCGGCGGGTCTGCCGCCGGAATATCGCAGCCTCGTCAAGACCGGCGAAGCGGGGGATGTCATGCTGCCGCTGGACGAAGTCCTGAAGAACCTGCCCGTCGACTTCCCTGCGCATGCGCGACGACCAGGAAGAACAGGATCTCGGAGCAAATTTCGCCACGCCGTTTTCCGCGAAGGCGGAAGAAGACGCGAAACGTTTCAATCTCGCCGGAACAGCGGTGACAAAACCGGTAGCAACGCCGCTTCCCACACTAGTTCCGACGCCAATCGCAGCGGTGGAGGAACCGCCGGCCTGCGCGACCGAAAGCCGTTCGATCAGCCACCTCGAAACCCGCTGCAGGTCGCGCTCGATACCGATGAGAAGACTGGATGCCAAGGCGGTGGTGGCGCACGTGAACAAACTCGCCGGAGTCAAAGCCTGCGCATTCATGTTTGGCGACGGGCTCAGCCTCGCGGGGAGTTTGCCGGCCGAATATGAAACGGATGGACTTTGTGCCATGGCGCCGTCCCTGATGCAACGCATCGAGAACCACATGGTCGGAGACCAAGCTCGGCGCGCTTCGCGGCATGACGCTTTCCTGCGTGAAAGGCGCCGTTACATTTTTCATGCACGAAAATCTTTGCCTCGCCGCGCTTCATTCGAGCGGCGACCTGACCACCGAGGTGCGCGAGAAGCTCTCGCGCATCGTCCACGAGCTTTCCCGAAAGTACACGCATCATCCGGTCTAGAAGGATCTCCCATGTCGATCATCAATTACGCCAGCCGCGAAATTCAGTTCAAAATCGTTTATTACGGTCCCGCCCTTTGCGGCAAGACGACCAACCTGGGTTACATCCATCAGCGGATTAATCCCGAGAATCGCGGCGACCTTGTCTCGCTCGCCACCGCCGCCGACCGCACGTTGTTCTTCGATTTCCTGCCCTTGAACGCGGTCGTGATCAAAGGCTTCGTCACGAAGTTTCAGCTCTACACCGTCCCGGGGCAGGTGATCTACAACGCGACGCGGCAGCTCGTTCTGCGCAGCGTGGATGGCATGATTTTCGTGGCCGATTCGCAATGGGAAAAAATGGAGGAGAACGTCGAGAGCTTTAAGAACCTCGAAGACAATCTCGCGAAACAAAACATCTCGATCGACGAGATTCCGTACGTCCTGCAATACAACAAGCGCGACCTCGAAAACATCGCGCCGGTCAATTATCTCGAGTACGTCCTGAACAACCGGAAGCGGCGGGTGCAGAGTTTCGAAGTCATCTCCAGCACCGGGCAGAATGTTTTCGCGTCGCTCAACGCGGTCTCGCAGATTCTTCTGCACAAATTCAGCAAGCAAAGCGATGTGCCGAAGACGGCGCCCGCGCCCGTTGCCATTCCGGTGGAACCGCCGGTCGAGCAGAAACAGAGCGCCGCCGTATGAACGCAATTCCCTGCCTGACGATCGAAGACGTCGCGAATCTCGACGGAGTTCTCGGCAATTTTCTGAACAAGGCCGAAGCGGAACTGACCGTCGTGATCGATCGCGGCGGAAATGTGATCTCGCAATTTGGCGACATGACCGTGATGGACGTCACGATCATCGCGGCGCTAGCGGCGGGTTCGTTCGCCGCGACCAAGGAACTCGCGCGGCGCATCGGCGAAGTGGAATTCAACGCGCTTTATCACCAGGGAAACGGGAATCATATTTTCATGAACTCGGTCGACGACGACACGATCATGATCACGGTTTTCGGACGCCGGACGACGGTGGGCTTGGTGCGATTCTATTCCGCGAGCACCGCCCAAAACGTCTCCGCGCTTCTGAAAACGCTCCAGACTGGCAGCGGTGGCCATGGCTTTTCCTTCGACGCTTCGGACATTACCGCCACCCCGGTCTTCGCCGACTAGATAAGGCGTTCGCCGCAGCGAACACCTCTGCAATCCTCGCTACCCGGTGAATTCGGCGGCGACGAGGGTTGCGTTGTGGCCGCCGAAGCCAAATGAATTATTCACGCGCGACGCGCACCTTCTTTTCCTTCGCGACCTTCGGCGTGTAATCGAGATCGCACTCTTCGTCGGGATTTTCGAGATTGATCGTCGGCGGAATCACGGAGTCGCGGATCGCGAGCGCGCAGGCCGCCATTTCGACCGCGCCGGCCCCGCCTAACAAGTGGCCGGTCATCGATTTCGTCGAGCTGATGGAAACGGTTCGCGCGTGTTCGCCGAAAACGGTCTTGATCGCGCGCGTTTCGCAGACGTCGCCGAGGCCGGTCGAAGTGGCGTGCGCATTCACGTAATCGACCTGGCTCGGATTGATCCCCGCGTGATCGAGCGCCATCCGCATGGCCCGGACGGCGCCTTCGCCATCCGGAGGCGGCGCGGTCATATGGTGAGCGTCCGCGGAAAGTCCGTATCCGAGCAGTTCGCAATAGATTTTCGCGCCGCGGGCCTTGGCGTGTTCCAACTCTTCCACCACCACGACCCCGGCGCCTTCGCCCATGACAAATCCGTCGCGGTCGCGATCCCATGGCCGGGACGCTCCGTGCGGGTCGTCGTTGCGCGTGCTCAGTGCTTTCATCGCGGAGAAAGCGGCCATGCCGACCTGAACGATGGACGCTTCGGAGCCGCCGGCGAGAAACATGTCCGCGTCGCCGAATTTGATGATCCGCCACGATTCACCGATGGCGTTGTTCGAAGTGGCGCACGCGGTGACGATGCAAAGGTTTGGCCCCTTCAAGCCAAATTCCATCGAGATCAAACCGCCGCCCATATTGCTGATCAGCATCGGGATGGTGAAAGGCGAAACGCGCGACGGGCCTTTGGCGAGCAGGATGCCGTGCTGATCTTCGAGGGTCTTCAGGCCGCCGATGCCGCTGCTCACGATCGCGCCGAAGCGGGTGCGGTCGACCTTCTCCATATCGACGCCGCAATCGGCCATCGCCATTTTCGCGGCGGCCATGGCCAGTTGCGAAAAACGGTCCGTGCGCCGGGCGTCCTTCGGATTCTTGAAATAATCCTTCGGATCGAAGTTGCGAACTTCTCCTCCGATCCGGCAATCGTAATTTGTGGTATCGAAAGCCTGCGATCAACTCAATGCCGCTGACGCCGTTTTTCAGGTTGCTCCAGAAGGTGTCGAGATCGTTCCCGACCGGGGTGATCACGCCGAGACCCGTGATGACGACTCTGCGATCTTTCATCACCGCGTGCCCATTCCAACGCTTTGCACTGTCTGGAACAGTTTGCCTTCGGTCTTAATGGAAGGGGCGATGATGATTTCGGTCTGTTGAAACTCGGCGATGGTGCGCGCGCCGACATTGCCCATGCAGGTGGTGATGGCGCCAACGAGGTTTTGGCTGCCGTCGTCCACCTCGGCCGGACCGAAGAGAATCTGTTTCAGCGAACCGGTTGCGCCCACTTTGATGCGCGTGCCGCGCGGCAGATTCGCGTGCGGCGTCGCCATGCCCCAATGGTAACCGCACCCGGGCGCTTCGTGCGCTTTCGCAAACGCGCTGCCGACCATGACGGCATCCGCGCCGCAGGCGAGCGCCTTGCAAACGTCGCCGCCTTTGCTCATTCCGCCGTCGGTAATGATCGGGACGTAGCGAGAGGTTTTCTTGAAATAGGCGTCGCGCGCGGCGGCGCAATCCACCGTGGCGGTCACTTGCGGCACGCCGAGACCGAGGACGCCGCGCGAGGTGCAGGCCGCTCCGGGGCCAACGCCGATGAGCACCGCCGCCGGACCGCATTCCATGATCTCGAACGTGACATCGTAGCCGACGGTGTTCCCGACGATGACCGGAATTTTCATCTCCCGGCAGAATTTTTCGAGGTCGAGCGATTTATATTCGGACGAAATGTGGCGGACGGTGGAGACGGTGCTTTGCACGACGAAAACGTCCGCGCCGGCTTCCTGCGCGATCGCGCCGAATTCCACGGCCCGTTGCGGAATGGAACTGACCGCCGCGAGTCGCGCCGCTGTCCTTGATTTGCCGGATGCGCGCCGCGATCAAATCTTCCTGCACAGGCTCCTGGTAAATTTTTTGGAGCAGGCCGGTGATCTCCGCTTTGTCGGCTTCGACGATTTTCTGAAGAACTTCCTTCGGGTTCTTGTAGCGGGTCTGGACGCCTTCGAGGTTCAGCACGGCGAGGCCGCCGAGCTTGCTCATTTCAATGGCGAAGCGCACATCGACCACGCCGTCCATCGCGCTGGCCAGGATCGGAATCTTGAAATCGAGCGGTTCGGCGTCTCGTCGGGGCAAACGCCAGGCGATGTCGACTTCGTTCGGATTGATCGTGACGCGCCCGGGGACCAGCGCGATTTCGTCGAAACCATAGGTCACGCGCGCTTTTCGATTTCGGCCTATCCACATTCCCATGGTTAAATTTGCTCCGGTTTAAATCTTTCGTTCAAACTTCCGCAGCGTGGACACCGCGGAAGCAAAGCGGGCGTTCGATCTTCAAACTCAAACGCGCAGATCACGCATCGCAACCGATAGCGCAAAGCGCGGCGTTCGCGTCGGCGACGATTCCACTCTCCAACTATCCAGAGGAGGAAAACTGCCGCAAGAAAAACCAGCAAATAGATCGTGACCAGCGCGGAGAGACTGACCCGAATCACGGCGCCACGCTTTCAGTCGCCGGGGTCGGCGCCACAATGTCGTTTCCCCACTCGACCGTGGCTGTTCCCCAGGTGAGGTCATTTTCGATTTTCGATTTTCGATTTTCGATTGGGGAAAAACGAGAGAGCGCAAGATATTTTCGCGCCTGTTCGTCGAGGGCGGCGTCGCCGGAAGACCTCTCGACAAAGCAATAACGGACCGCTCCGTTTTCATCCACGGCGACGCGGAATTGGGCGGCCTGCGGCGATTCATGACCGGAGGCCGTGAACTTCATTTCCGGGCGTTGCAGGGCGCCGACGCGTTTCGAGTTCCGGTGACCAGCGCACAAACGTGGGCGCGATTTTCGCCGCCGGCTTGGATTGGGGCGGGCGGCGGCACAACGGGAGCAGGCGGCTGGGCGCTTGGAATGGCCGGATCGGGCGGGAGCGGGTGGAATCTCTCTGAGGGCGGGTTGTCGCGTCAGATAGGAAGGCGCGTGCTGGATCGTAGGCATGGCGAGCGATTTCCCGCCAGCCGGCGGCTGCGTGGTGGAGGCGAGCGCCGGATCTTCGGCTTCCAGCCAGCGCAACAGAACGCGTCCTTCCTCGGTGTTTGGCGCGATCACGGTGACCCGTCCCGGCGGAGGCAAGAGTGCGACCGCCGGCGGATAGATGATTTGAAAGACGTAAAAGCAGAGGGCGTGCAGCACCAGCGGATCCGCCCACAAAACCCGATGATCGCCAGCTCGCCGGCGGCGGGGGTGTTCCCAGGCGAAGATGAGGCCCAAGTCGCTTTCGGAAGCCAGGGGCGCGCTCACTTGGAAGGAGCGGTGGCCAGCGCCACGGACGCAATTCCGTGTTCCAGCGCCAGGTTCGTCACTTCGACCACGAGCGTGTAGGGAGTCAGCCGATCGGCCTTGATAATGATCGGCCGCCCTTCTTTCTTTGCCGCGTCGAGCAACGGTCCGAGTTGTTCGAGGGCAATCTTCTGATCGCGAAAATAAATCGCGGGAACGGCGCCGCCGGTGATGCTGATGATTTGCGGATTGATCTGCGGACCGAGCGTGAAGCGGGAAAGCGGCACCGAAACCGAGATGCCGGGCTGCAGAATAAAGTTCGAGCTGAGGAGCAGAAAGAAGATCAGCAGAAAAATGACATCCAGCATCGGGATGACGCCGAGCCAGCCGAAATGATATTCCTTCGTTCGGGAAAGCTTCATGCGCTGCGCCGCCGCCAGGCCGGGCAAACCTTAGCGGCCTTGTTCTTCAACCGGCGCCTGGAATGTGATGATGTCGCTCATCGGCTCGCGGTCGGTCAACATATGCACCACTTCGATCCCGGCCCGCTCCATTTCGTGCATCAACGTGTTCACCCGGGAAGACAAGTAGCTGTAAGCCACGAAAGTCGGCGTCGCGACGACGAGACCGGCCGCGGTCGTGAGCAAACTCTTGTAAACGCCGTTGGAAAGCTCTGTCACGGTCGCGTATCCGCCATTCGAGGAGAGCGTTCCAAAGGCGTCGATCATTCCGGCGACCGTGCCGAGCAGGCCAAGCAACGGCGCCAGATAGGCCAGCGTCGCGAGGACGCCGAGAAAACGCTCCAGCTTCGGCACCTCGAGTTGTCCCGCTTCCTGCACGATCTCGCGAAGTTCCGCGCGGGGCGCCTCGTGGTGGATGATCGCGGCGTGAATGACCCGGGCGACGGGTCCGGGCGTGCCGGCTGATTCATGCAGCGCCTCGGCGAAGTTGCGCCGCTGCACCAGATTCGAGAGCCCTTGCAGGAACTCGCCGACGTGGATGGTGGCGCGATGCAAATAGAAGAGCCGCTCCGCGAAGACCGCGATGGCAATGACGCTGCAAGCCAGGATCGGCCACATCAGCAAGCCGCCCTTCTGGATGTAGTCGATCATCTGGAATTGTCTTAGCCGCCTTTGCCGCCCGATGGCAAGCAAGGAAGCTGGTTCGACGGCCCCGGGGATGGGAGGGGCCACGAGCTTGTAAAAGAGGCATTAATTTCTATTGACCCTTGGTACGAGAAGTGGTTAGAAATGGGGGGTAGTGGATTAGAATGGCACGATCACCCGCTGAGCGCATGGATTCCGACTCTCAACCCCAAAAATTCTTCGCCGGCGAATTCCGTCATTCGATCGACGAAAAAAACCGGATCACCATTCCCGTCCGACTGGCGCCGAGCCCGAGCCGCCAGGAATTCATCATTCTGCCCGAACCGAGCCGTCCAGTTCCTCCTGGTCATGTCGCCCGGGGAATTTGCCCGCCTACGAGTGCTCGAGTCGAGGCCGAGCCTGCCATCTCCGCGCGCGATCGCCGGATTTTCTCCCGTCAATTGCATGCGCGCGCCAAACATGGCGCCTCCGATCGCCAGGGGCGCCTCGTCCTGCCCGGAAGACCTTTGCAAGGAGCTGGGCTTGAAAGGCGAAGTCGCACTCGTGGGCGGGCGCGGCCGTTTTGAAATTTGGAATCTGCAAAAATGGAAGCGTGCTCAGGAGGAAGAGACGCCGACCTACCAGCACGTCGCCAATGTGATCGGACTGTAGGGATGCGCGGCCAGGAAATCATGAACGCGTTGCTGTTTGAGCGGCCCATCTGGTTCGCGACCGGTCCGCTGGAGGTCGAGGAGGAAGGCGCAGGAAATGGAGGACATTACTTATCATCGTCCGGTGCTCGTGGCGGAAGCGGTCGAGCTGCTCGCGCCCCGCGCCGGCGCCCTGGTCGTCGATGCCACCTGCGGGGGCGGCGGTCACACCGAGGAAATTCTGCGCACCGGCGCCGATGTTCTGGCGTTCGATCAGGATCCCGACGCGATCGCGCACGCCAGCGAAAGGCTCACGCCCTTTGGCGGCCGCGTAACCCTGCGGCAGATCAACTTCCGCAACGCCGGAGAAGTCCTCGACCAGCTCGGAATCGTGGGCATCGGCGGAGCGCTGCTCGATCTCGGTGTTTCGTCGCGCCAACTGGAAAATGCGGAGCGCGGTTTCAGCGTCATGCGCAACGGCCCGCTCGATATGCGGATGGATCCGCGGCGCGAGCTCACGGCCGCGACGGTCGTCAACTCCTACACGGAAGAAGAACTGACCCGGATCTTCCGCGAGTTGGGCGAAGAGCCGGCCGCGCGGCGCATTGCCAGCCAGTTGGTCAAGCAGCGCAAGACCAGCCCCTTCCACGATACGATGCAGTTGGCGAAGGCCGTGGAGAAAATCGTCTGGCGGCATGGACGCCGTCATCCCGCCACCCAGGTTTTTCAGGCGTTGCGCATGGAAGTGAACGACGAGCTCGGCGCGCTCGAAGAAGGCTTGCGCGTTCTGACCGCGCGCCTGGAGTCCGGCGCGCGCATTGCGGTCATCACTTTCCATTCGCTCGAAGATCGGATCGTAAAAAATTTCTTCCGCGATCGCAGCCGCGAATCGCTGGATCGGCCGGAGTGGCCCGAGCCGCGGCCCAATCCGGATTTCGCTCTGCGCCTCATTACGGCGAAACCGGTCGAGCCCGGTGAAAACGAACAACGCGCCAATCCGCGCTCGCGGAGCGCGAAGTTGCGCGTGGCCGAAAAAATCTAATGCACGCACCGCGCCGCAAAGCCTTCAATCCGGTCAATGCCGCCTCCCTGGCGCGCTGGATCGTGGTCACGGTGTTTCTGGCGCTGACCGGATTGATTTACGTTTATCTCACCCTCCAGCTCTATCATCTGGGCGATCGCAAGAAGGCGCTCGAAAATGAACTGACGAGTTTGCGCGCGCAAAATGACGTCGCCAGCGTGCAGATCGCAGCCTTGACCTCGCGCTCCGCGATGCAGCGCCGGCTCAAGGAGGGTTATTTGAAGATGATCCCGATCTCGGAGCGCGACATCGTGCGCTTGAGCGCGCTGCCGCGTCCGGCCGGAGAAGACGCAGTCCAACCTGTCGCGAACAAACGTGCCGGCAGATGAAGTGGAACAGCCGGATTCGTTGCGCGCTGGTCTGCCTCGGGTTCACGGCGTTGTTCAGCGCTTTTTCCTTCCGGCTGGTCTATCTGCAGATGATCAAGCACGACGAGTACGCCGGGCTTGCCGCGGAAAAACACGTCTATAAACAGGCGATCTACGCCGAGCGCGGCTCGATTCTCGACGCGAATAACGAAGTCCTGGCCCACAACACGCCGGTCGAGACGGTCGTCGCCGATGCGACGCACCTGAATAATCGCGAGGCGCTCATTCCGCTGCTGCGTGACGCGCTGAAAATTCCGGCCAGCGAACTGTCGGAAAAACTGGAGGGCGACCGGCGTTACATCGTTCTGAAGCGCGAGGTGCCGGAAGCGGTCGCCATGGCGCTGAAGGAGAAACTGCGCGCGCAAAATCTGCGCGGCATTTATTTCGAGCGCGATTCCACCCGCATCTATCCGAATGGCTCGATGCTTTGTCACGTGATCGGATTCACGGACTTCGAGCATCGCGGCATTCAGGGGGTGGAATCGTCCATGGAAGAATATCTCCACGGGCAGGACGGTTACCGTTTCATCGAGCACAACCGCGCCGGGCAGGAAATGGTGCTTTATCGCGGGCAGGAGCGCACGCCGCGCAATGGCTACCAGGTGCACCTGACGATCGACCTCAATTTGCAAAACATCGTGGAGAACGAAATCGACGCGGCCATGCGCGAATTCACGCCGAAAACGGCCACGATCATCCTGATGCGTCCGCAGACCGGCGAGATTCTCGCGATGGCGAACCGGCCGCACTTCGATCTGAATCAGCGCTCGGAGGCGAAGCCGGAGCAGATGAAAAATCGCGCCATCATCGACATGATGGAGCCGGGCTCGACCTTCAAGATCGTCACCGCCGCCGCGGCCCTGAATGAGCACAAGGTCCGGCCCGAGACCACGATTTTTTGCGAGAACGGCCTTTGGAATTTTGGCGGACGGCCGCTGCACGATCACAAGGCGCTACGGGGACTTGAGCGTGCGGGACATTCTCGTGAAATCGAGCAACATCGGCGCGGCGAAGCTGGCGATCTCGGTCGGCGACCAGAAATTCTACGAATACATCCGGCGTTTTGGTTTCGGCGAGCGCACGGGAATCGAATTGCCGGGCGAAAATCGGAGGCAGGATCGCGCCGCCGCGATCCTGGAGCAAGATTTCGATCACGCGCATTCCGATGGGCCATGAAATCGCGGTGACGCCGCTGCAAATGACTTCCGCCATGGCCACGATCGCGAATGGCGGCAAACTCGTCACTCCGCGCATCGTCAAGTCGATCACGACGGAAGACGGCAAGACGGTGACCTTTTCGCCCGTGGTCGTTCGGCAGGTCATTTCGCCGGAAACAGCGGCCCAGATCGGGAACGCTCTGCGCGGCGTGGTGAGCGATCGAGGCACGGCGGCCGCGGCGGCGGTCCCGGGTTTCACCATCTCTGGCAAGACCGGCACCGCGCAAAAAGTGGATCCGAAAGGCGGATACGAGCACGGGAAATATATCGTTTCGTTCGCGGGTTATCTGCCCTCGGAAAATCCGGAATTTGTCGGACTGGTGGTGCTGGATGACGCGCACACCACGAAGCCGGAGTTGAATTACGGCGGCCTGGTCGCCGGCCCCATTTTTTCGCGGATCGCCGAGAAGGCGGCGCGTTATCTCGATCTTGAGCCGCATGAGGAAGCGGGGAAACCGCCCGTCGCGGGACGAGTAGCCTTAACCAATGCCGCCACGCCGTTGAGCGTCTTGCGCCCGCCTTTCGCCATCTCATGCAGCTCAAAATTCTCGCCTCCGCGATTTCCCCCCGCCAAATCATCGGGCCGCTTGATCGCGTCGTGGAAGGCATCGCGTATGACTCGCGGCGTGTGCAAAGGAACTTTCTTTTCGTCGCATTGCGCGGCGAAAAAAGCGATGGCCACCAATTCATCGAGCAAGCCATCGAAAAAGGCGCCTCGGTCGTCGTGACGGAGCAGGAGGTTCAACAAGCGCGCGCGACCTGCCTCGTGGTCGAGAACACGCGCCACGCCCTCGCCGATCTCGGCGCGGCCTTTTACGAACGGCCCATGCGCCGGCTCAAGCTGGCCGCGGTCACCGGGACCAACGGCAAGACCACCACGACGTTCCTGCTCAAACACATTTGCGAGAAAGCGGGCCTGCGCTGCGGATTGCTCGGGACCGTTCGCTATGAAATCGGCGATCGCGTTTTGCCGGCGGTCCGCACGACGCCGGAGTCGCTCGATATCCAGGAACTCCTCGCGCAAATGGTGGACGCGGGTTGCAAGGCCGCCGCGATGGAAGTGTCGTCTCACGCCATCGCGCAGGACCGAACGCGCGGGCTCGAATGGGATGTCGCCGTCTTCACCAACCTGACCCAGGACCATCTCGATTTTCACGGGACGATGGAGAATTATTTCGAGGCGAAAGCGCAACTCTTCACCGGGCTCGCCGGACAGAAGACGAAGACGAACCCCGCGGCCGTGATCAACATCGACGATCGCTACGGCGCGCAACTGGTCGATCGCCTCGAGAAGAAGACGCCCGTGATCACTTATGGAATGAGTGCCCGCGCCGACTTTCGCGCGTCGAATTACCACGCGGAGTTTGCGCGGCACCTCCTATCAGCTCGATGCCCGGGGAAAGAGCTATCTCGTGCGCGTTCCGTTGATCGGACGATTCAACGTCGCGAACTCGATGGCGGCGCTCGCCGCGGCTTGCAGCCTGGGGATCAATCTGCGCGAAGCGATCCTGAGCCTGTCGCGCTCTCCCCAGGTGCCGGGACGACTCGAAGCGGTTCCGGCGAAACGGCAGTTTCAGGTCTTTGTCGATTACGCGCACACGGACGATGCGTTGCTCAACGTCCTCAAGACGCTGCGCGAACTTTCGCCGAGGCGTCTCATTGTCGTTTTCGGTTGCGGCGGCGATCGCGACCGGCAGAAGCGCCCGCTCATGGGCCGCGTGGTCGATCAAAATGCGGATTTCGGCATCATCACCTCGGATAATCCGCGGAAAGAAGATCCCGACGCGATTATCGCCGAGGTGGAACAGGGTTTTCGCTCGGATCACTACGAGAAAATTCCCGATCGCACGAAAGCGATCGCCCGCGCCATCGAGTTGGCCCAGCCGCGCGACATCGTGCTCATCGCCGGCAAAGGCCACGAAGCCTACCAGGAATTTGCCGATCACACGGTGCCGTTCGACGACATCCAGGTGGCGCGCCACGCCTTGGAAAATCATCCGCTCGAATTCTGATCATGGATCCGCTTTCACTTCGCAAGATCGCTGAATTCGCGCAGGGCTCGCTGGCCGCCGGCGACGCCGGAGCTGATGGTTTCGAGGGTCAGCACCGACTCGAGAACGCTGCAACCGGGCGATCTTTTTGTCCCTTTGCGCGGCGAAAACTTCGACGGGCACAAGTTCGTCGAGCAAGCCAGCCGAGCGCGGCGCCGTGGGCGCGATGGTCGAGGAAAGTTGGAAAGGCACGACGCCGAAAGACTTTCGCCTTGATCCGCGTCCCGGACACGCTCGTCGGCTATCAAACTCTGGCGGCGAACTACCGAAAATCATTGCCGCTGAAAGTCATCGTCATCACGGGCAGCAACGGCAAGACCAGCACAAAGGATTTTGTCGCGGCAACCCTTGTCGCGCGGGTTCCGAGTGACAAAGACAGAAGGCAATTTCAACAATCACGTCGGTCTTCCGCAGACCATGCTGGCGGCGTCTTCGAGCGACGAAATCGCCGTCTGGGAAATCGGAATGAATCATCCGGGAGAAATCGCCGCGCTCTCGAAGCTCGCCGCGCCGGACGCCGCGATCATCACGAACGTCGGCCTCGCGCACATCGAATTCATGGGCAGCCGCGAAGCGATCGCCGCGGAAAAAGGCGCGCTGGCGGAAGCGGTCGGCGCCGATGGAACGGTGATTCTGAATGCGGACGATCCCTATAGCCAGGGCATCGCCGAACGCACGCGCGCCAAAGTGATTCTGGCCGGAATCGAAAATGGCTTTGTCCGCGCGACCGAGGTAACGTCAAAGCGCGAGCGGATGCGAGTTCACTATCCTGGAAGGCGCGCATCGCTGCCGCGCCCAACTGCCTGTTCCCGGAATTCACATGGTGCAAAATGCGATGCTGGCTGTCGCGGCGGGCCGCGCCTTTGGCCTTTCGCTGGAGGATTGCGCGGCCGGCCTGGCCTCAACCCCGCTCACGAAAGCGCGTCTCCAAATCAAGGAGATCAACGGCATTCAGTTCATCGACGACAGTTACAACGCGAATCCCGATTCGATGAAAGCGGCGCTCCGCACGCTCGTCGAACTGGACGCGGACGGCCGGCGCATCGCCGTCCTCGGGCAGATGAGCGAGCTCGGCGAAGAATCGGAGCGCGGCCACCGCGAGGTCGGTGAAGCGGCCGCCGCCTTTGGCATCGATGAATTGATCGCGGTCGGCGCGACCGGCGCGGAGATCGCGCGGGCGGCGCAGAAAGCCGGCTTGAGAAAGAGCATCGCCGTGGCGGAGGCCGAGGAAGCGGCCGAGCTTCTTGGAGAAACGGCCTCGCCGGGCGATTTGATTTTGGTCAAGGGCAGCCGCTCGGCCCGGATGGAGCGAGTGCTGGAAGCGTTTTCGAAACGCCGGTCAACCGCGGAGGTGACACCATGATGTATTACCTCCATCTCCTCAGCGACCAGATCAAAGGCTTCAACGTCTTTAGTTATGTGACCTTCCGCGCCGTCGCGGCGGCGGTCACGGCTTTTGTTCTTTCCCTGGCCTTCGGCAATTTCGTCATCCGGAAATTGATCGCGCTCAAGGCCGGCCAGCCGATCCGGACAGCGGACGAAGTGCATCGGCTGGCGGAACTGCATAGCGCAAAACAAGGCGTGCCGACGATGGGCGGCGTTCTCGTCATCGGCGCGGTCGTGCTCTCGAGTGTCCTGTGGGCGCGTCCGGATAATCGCTTCGTTTGGCTGGCCCTCTTCAGCATGGTTTATCTCGGGGCGCTGGGGTTTGCGGACGATTATTTGAAGGTCACGAAGAAGAAATCGGATGGCATCAGCGGCCGGCTCAAATTGGTTTTTCAAATCGCCCTCGCGGCCATCGTCACCGCGGTTTTTCTGACCAATCCGCTCATCGAAGTTCAGGCGCGCATGCTCTACCTGCCGTTCTTCAAGATTCCCGTCATCTTGAATATGGGCGCGCTGACCCTCGTCTTTTTTGCGTTCGTCATCGTCGGCTCGTCCAACGCCGTCAATCTCACGGACGGGCTGGATGGCCTCGCCATCGGCTGCACGATCACGGTCGCTTTCGCTTATGCGTTGCTTACGTACGCGGCCGGAAATTTTCGCATCGCGGATTACCTCCAGGTCCCGTTTTATCCCTACACGGGCGAGCTCGCCGTGGTTTGTTCGGCGCTCGTCGGGGCCGGCCTGGGCTTTCTCTGGTTCAATTGCCATCCCGCGAAAATCATCATGGGTGACACCGGGGCGCTCGCGATCGGCGGAGTGATCGGAGTCATCGCGATCTGTTGCAAACAGGAACTGCTTCTCGCGGTCGTGGGCGGCGTCTTCGTTCTCGAAGCGGTTTCCGTGATCCTTCAGGTCCTGAGTTTCCGGATGACCGGAAAACGCATCTTCCTGATGTCGCCCATCCATCATCATTTCGAGCTGAGCGGATGGAAGGAAAACACCGTGATCGTGCGGTTCTGGATTCTGTCGGCCATTTTCGCGCTGCTCGGATTGGCCACCCTGAAACTGAGGTAAAACCGTGAAATACCAGGGCAAAAAAGTTGCGGTGCTGGGAGCGGGATTGAGCGGAACGGCCGCGGCCCTTTTGCTGCGCAGCGAAGGCGCCGAGGTCACCGTTCTCGACAGCGCCGATGAAAAAACCTTGCTGAAATCGACCATGGAAAATCTGCGGGCGCGCGGAGTAGAGGTGCGTTGCGGTTCGGCGGCCGAGCAAGACTCCTCGCCGTATGATTTTGTCGTCCTGAGTCCGGGCATCGATCCGATCTCGCCGCTGGCGAAAAATTTTTCCTCGCGAAATATCGAGACGATGGGCGAGCTCGAGTTGGGTTGGCGATCCGTCAACGTCCCGGTCATCGCCATCACCGGCACGAACGGAAAGACGACCACCACGGAGTTGCTCGCGCAGATGTTGAATGCGTGCGGCCAGCGCACCATCGCCTGCGGCAACATCGGCAAGCCGCTTTCCGAAGTCGCGCTGGAAAAGCGTGACCTCGACGTGCTCACCGTGGAAGTGAGCTCGTTCCAGCTCGAAACCATCCGGACCTTCCGGCCTTCGATCAGTGTCTGGTTGAATTTTGCCCCCGACCATCTCGATCGCTATCGCTCGGTCGCCGAATATCGCGCGGCGAAGCTGCGCATTTTTGAAAATCAAACGGCGGATGACGTGGCGGTGGTCAATGCCGGCGAAACGCTGCCGCGAATCGCGGCGCGGACGGTTACTTTCAGCGCCTATGCAAACCAGGCGGATTTCCGTCTCGAAGGCGGATCGATCGTTTATCAAAACGAGCCGGTCCTCCGCATGGCGGACACGAAATTGCGCGGCTCGCACAATATCGAAAACCTCATGGCGACGCTCGCGGTTGGTCTGGCGCGCGGTTTGTCGTTCGAGCAAATGCTCCCGCCGCTTTGCGTCTACGAGCCGCAACCGCACCGTTGTGAATTCGTGCGGGAAGTCGGCGACGTGACCTACGTCAACGACTCCAAGGCGACCAATCTCGACGCAGTCGAAAAGGGACTACTCGCGCAGAACAAGAGCGTGATCCTGATCGCGGGCGGAAAGGACAAGGGATTCACTTTCGAAACGCTGCGGCCGCTCGTTTCCGAAAAGGTGCGGGCCGCGGTTCTGATCGGCGAGATGGCGGAGCGCATCGAGCAGGATTGGAAGGGCGCCGTCCCCTGCGAGATCGCGCATTCGCTGGCCGACGCGGTCGAGCGAGCCCGGGCCCTGGCGAAGCCCGGTGAAGTTGTCCTCTTTTCTCCTGGGACGTCCTCCTTCGACATGTTCAAGAGCTACGCCGATCGCGGCGACCAATTTCGTGCCCTGGTGCACGCCTTGCCGAAATAAAATCATGAAACTACCTCAGCTTCTCACCCGCAAAAAACTGCGCGCCACGACAGCGCGCCGCGCCCTCGGCGCCGCCGAAATGGATTACGAAGAGATGTCGGAGCCGAACATGAAGCTCTCGCGCGCGCTGCTCATCGTGCTCGTGCTTCACGTTGTGGCCGTCGCCGGCATCATCGCCTTCAACACCATCAAGACACGGCAGGGTCCGCTTCCGCCGGTTTCACCTGAAAGCGCCACGGCGAAGGTTGCGCCCGCGATCTCGGCGAAATCCGAGGGTCCGACGGTGGTTACAACATCGACTCGGAGTGAAGAAACGAAGATCGCTAAAGCGCCGCCGAAGCCAGTCGCGAAGGACGATCGCAAAAGCGAACCTGCGAAACCCGCGGAGAACAATTCAACCAAACCGGCCTCCGGAAAGACCTACGTCGTCGCGAAAGGGGACAACCCCGTTTCGATCGCGAAAAAATTGAAGATCCCATTCGACGATCTCATGGCCGCGAATCACATCGACGATCCGCACAAACTTCAGATCGGGCAGAAACTGATCATCCCAGCCAAACCCACGAAACCAAAGAAAGGAGACTGATGAAAGATCGAGCGAATAGAGTATTATCGCATGGACCGGCGCGACTTTTGTCCACCCGTGCCGCCGCCGCCACGAAACTAGATGCATCGCAAGAGTGCCTATTTCTTGTTCCTGGCAGTTCTCGGCATGCTGGCCATTGGCATCGTCATGCTTTTCAGCACCAGTGCTTTCGCGCGCGACAGCCACGGGGACGTCTATTTTTTCATGAAGAAACAGGGGGTCTGGCTCGGCGTCGGCTTTGTTGTCTGCACGGTGGCGGCACTGGTCGACTACCATTTCTGGCAGCGGACGTGGTGGATCTGGTTTGGCCTGGCCCTCATCGCGCTCGCGCTTTGTTTCGTGCCGCACGTCGGAATGCGCATCAACGGTTCGCGGCGTTGGGTTGGGGTCGGCCCGTTCACATTTCAGCCGTCGGAAATCGCGAAGGTTGCCGTAGTCTTTTTTCTCGCCTGGTGGTTCGCTCGTCATGAAAAGCAGGCCGGCCGGATCCTGCAGGGTTTCGTCATTCCGTTCGCCATCGTCGCCAGCCTCTTGCTCCTGATCGTGCTGGAGGTCGATCTGGGAACGACGGCGCTGATCGGCGCCACCATGTTTGTGATCATGTTCGTCGCGGGGACTAATCCGGTGCTTCTGGGCGTGCTTTCGTTAGGCGGGCTGGCCGGTATTCTCTTCGTCGCCACCCACATGTCGGAACGCATGGGCCGCCTCTCGGCCTTTATGGATCCGGCGCGCTATCAAGGACGACGCGGGCTTGCAGCAAATGCAGGCGCTGATCGCGTGGGGCAGCGGCGGCATCGAAGGTCTCGGCCTCGGGAACGGCCGGCAAAAAATGCTCTACCTTCCTTATGCGCACACCGACTTCATTTTTCCGATGATCGGCGAGGAGCTCGGTCTGCGGGTGAGTCTGCTCGTCGTGTTTCTTTTTCGTCGTGATCATCGTGTGCGGGATGATGATCGCGCTGCACGCGAAGGATCGCGCGGGATTGCTTCTCGGATGCGGGATCGTCTCGCTGCTCGGCTTGCAAGCGGCGGTCAACATCGGAGTCACGACCTCGCTCCTGCCGAATAAGGGTTTGCCGCTCCCGTTTGTGAGCTATGGAGGATCGAACCTCGCTGCGTGTCTCTTTGGAATCGGGTTGCTTCTGAACATCTATCGTCAGGGAGTGCTCGAACCGGCGAACAAGAAACGGACGATGATCCAGGCGCGAACGACGCCCAGAATCTAATGCGACCTATAAGTCCCATAGGCCCTATTCGATGAACACGGTAATCGCATGCGGAGGAACGGGCGGGCATCTCTTTCCTGGCCTCGCCGTTGCGGAAGTTCTGCGCGCCCGAGGTCACGAGGTGATGCTCTTTGTTTCCGAGAAGGAGATTGACGCTCTGGCCCTCTCCGGCCGCTCGGAATTCCGCTTATCATAAACTGCCGACCGTCGGTCTCCCTTCGCCCTTTTCGCCCGCGATTCTCGGGTTCCTGCGCCGCTTTAACGAAAGTCTTTCGCTTTGCCGTGGCATCTACCGGAAATTCAAACCGCACGTCGTCCTCGGGATGGGCGGTTTCACCTCCACCGCGCCGGTGCTCGCGGGAAAGATGCGCGGCATTCCCACTTTCATTCACGAATCCAACGCGATTCCCGGAAAGGCGAACCGGCTCACGGCGCGCATGGTCCGCGCTGTCCTGCTTGGGTTTAAGGAATGCGCCCCATTTTTTCCCAAAGTGCGCACGGAAGTGACCGGCACGCCGATTCGCAAAGAACTCCAGCGGCTCGATCGAAAAATCGCGCGGCAACGGCTCGGGCTGCGGGAAGATTTGCTCACGCTCCTGGTCATGGGAGGAAGCCAGGGCGCCACCGGCATCAATCAGGCCATGATCAAGTCGTTGCCAGCGTTGCAAGACGCGCCCATTCAAGTGATCCATCTGGCCGGGGCGCGCGATGAACGGCTGGTGGCCGACAATTATCAGCGCGAGAAAATTCCAGCGCATGTCGCGGCGTTTCATCACTCGATGGAGGAAGTCTACAGCGCCGCGGATTTCGCCATCGCCCGTTCCGGCGCGGCCAGTCTGGCGGAGCTAGCCGCTTTTTCGTTGCCCGCGATCCTGATTCCTTTTCCTTACGCCGCGGAGGACCACCAAACGCGGAACGCCGAGATTTTCGCGCGCGCCGACGCCGGCGTTATTCTGAAAGAGTCCGATCTCGCGGGCGATCTGCTCGCCCGGAAAATCCGGGAGTTAACCGGCGACCCGGCCAAACTGCTGGAGATGGCGGAAAATTCCGCGGCTCTGGCGCCGAAAAACGCAGCCGCGCTCGTCGTGGAAACGATGGAAAGATATACGCAACCCAATCATGACGCTCGCCTCTGAAATCGATCTGCAACAACTCCTGACGCGCGAGCATCACCGGATTCACCTGGTGGGAGTGGCGGGGAGCGGGATGAGCGGCATCGCGGCGCTCTTGCTCGAGCTCGGGCATGAAGTGAGCGGCTCCGACAAGGTCGGCTCGCTTGAAACCGACCGCCTGCAACGGTTGGGTCTTCGTTTCCACGCGGAGCATCGAGCGGAAGATGCGGACGCTGCCGAAATGGTGATCTTTTCTTCGGCGATCAAGAAGGAGAATCCGATCCTCGTGCGCGCGCGTGAACCGGATCGGCAGCTTGTCCGCCGGGCCGAGGCGCTGGCGGCGATCATGGCGGGCAAACGCGGGATCGTGATCGCGGGCATGCATGGCAAGACGACGACTTCCGCCATGGCGGCGCATGTCTTGCGCGAAGGAGGATTGCACCCGTCGCACTATGTTGGAGCGGAAATTCCGCTGCTCGGCTCGAACGCCCATTGGGATGCACGGGGCGAATATTTCGTGGCCGAGGGCGACGAGAGCGATGGGACGCTGCGTTTTTTCAAGCCGGAACACGCGCTCGTCCTGAACATCGAGGAAGAACATCTCGATTATTACGCGGACCTCGCCGCGATCGAAGCGCGTTTTTTCACAACTGCTCGATCAGACCTCCGGATCGGCCTTTTATTGCGCGGACGATTCGCACGCCCGGAGAATTTGCGGCGCGCGCCCGGGTTCCATCTCCTTCGGTTTTGCCCCGGAGGCGGATTATCGCGGCACGGATATCGATCTTCAGGATTTCGCGTCTGTCTTCTGTGTTTTTCGCCGCGGCGAGAAACTGGGCGAAGCCGTCCTGAACGTTCCGGGCCGCCACAATGTGAGCAACTCTCTCGGGGTGATCGCCCTCGCCACGGAGCTGGGAATTCCGTTTGAGAAAATCGTCGCTTCGCTCCGCCGCTTCGAGCACGCCCGGCGGCGTTTTGAAATCAAGTACCAGAGCGATCGCTTCTTGCTCGTGGACGATTACGCGCATCATCCCACCGAGATTCGCGCGACGCTCGCGACCGCGAAATCCGCCGGACGTAATCGCGTTCTGACCATGTTTCAGCCGCATCGCTATTCGCGGACCAAGGCGCTGCGGCGCGAGTTCGGGCGCGCTTTCGATAACGCCGACCGCGTCGTCGTGACCGACATTTACCCGGCGAGCGAAGCGCCGCTTCCCGGCATCAGCGGACAAACGATCGTCGATGAAATCGTCGCGCACGGCCATCGCGGCGTGAGCTATCAACCGCGGCTGGATCGTCTCCATTGCGACCTCGGGAATATGATCGCCGCGGGTGACCTGATTTTGAGCCTGGGCGCCGGCAACATCCATGAGCAGCTTTCGATTCTGGCGGCCGACCTGGTGATCGCGGAACGGCTTGAAGGAGATCGTCGGCGAAGAAGGCGACGTGCGTCCTTTATGAGCCGCTCGCGAAGCACACGACGCTGCGCGTGGGCGGGCCGGCGCAGTTTTGGGTCGAGCCGCGCAACGAAGCGGCCTTCGCCGATCTGATCCGCTATTGCCGTCGCGAAAATCTCCCGCTCTTCGTCATCGGACGAGGATCGAACCTGCTCGTCCGCGATGGAGGAATTCGCGGCGTGGTCGTTCATCCGTGCGGCGGCGAATTCGACCGGGTGGAGGTCGCCGGAAACGAAATCACGGCGGGAGTCGGCGCCAAACTCAAGCAAGTCGCTTATGCGGGTAAAGCGGCGGGTCTGGGCGGGCTGGAATGGATGGAAGGAATTCCGGGCGCGGTCGGAGGCGGCTTGCGCATGAATGCCGGCGCCATGGGCGCGCAAACTTTTGAGAACGTCGTGCGCGTTCGGTATCTCGACGGCGAGGGAAATGCGCAGACGAAAACGCCGGCGGAGCTCGAGATTAATTATCGTCACGTTCCTTCGCTGGATCACAACTACGCGGTTTCGGCGGTCTTTCGCGGGACACCCTCGACCGCCGGAGGAAATCACCCGGCGTCTGGACGAGTCGCAGGAGAAACGCCGGACGACCCAACCGAGCGCAAAGAGCGCGGGCTGCATTTTCAAGAACCCGAAGAGTGGCCCGGCCGGAAAACTGGTGGACGAGCTGGGGCTGAAGAATTCACGGGTAGGCAACGCCCGCGTCTCGGAAGTTCACGGAAATTTTATCATCAACGAAGGCGGAGCCACCGCGGCCGAGGTCCTCGAGTTGATCGAAAAGATCAAGGACGTCGCGCGCACGCAACGCGGCGTCGAATTGGAGACCGAAGTGCAAATCGTGGGGGAGGAAGCGTGACCAAGACTCTCGCCAACCAAAAGATCGCGGTGCTGATGGGCGGGCCCGGCTCGGAGCGGGACGTTTCGTTTGCCACGGGCAAGGGCGTCGCCAATGCCTTGCGCTCGCTCGGCGCGGAGGTCACGGAAGTCGATGTAAAAGGTCCGGACTTCGAATTGCCGTCCCGGCATCGATCTCGCCTTCATCGCGCTCCACGGAACCTTTGGTGAAGACGGCCAGGTGCAGAGGATTCTGGAAGAGCGCGGGATCGCCTATACCGGCGACGGGGTCGCCGAAAGCGAGCTGGCTTTCGACAAGATTCGCTCGAAGGAGGCGTTTCGTCAGCACGGTGTCACGACGCCGTACTGGCAGATCGTGACCGTTGGCCAACGCCCGACCATTCCCATTCCGTTCGTCATCAAAGCGCCGCGCCAGGGTTCGACCGTCGGCGTGCATATCATTAAGAACGAACGGGAAATTGACGCGGCGATGGCGGACGCGGCGCAAGTACGATCGAGAACTCCTGATCGAGAAGTTTGTTCCGGGCCGCGAGCTGACCATCGGCATTCTCGGCGACCAGGCGCTGCCGATCCTGGAAATCATTCCGAAGGGCGGCTTTTACGATTTCACGAACAAGTATCCGTTTCTGAATCCGGGCGCGGGCGGCGGCGCCGAACATGTTTGTCCCGGCGGAAATTCCAGAGGACCAGACCCGCGCCATCCAGGATCTCGCGTTGCGAGCGCATCGTTCGCTTGGGCTTCAGGTTTATTCGCGGGTGGATGTCATGTTGCCCGACGAGGGCGAGCCGTCCGTCCTGGAGGTGAACACCATTCCGGGAATGACCGAGGCGAGTTTGCTCCCGGAGGCCGCCGCCGCCGCGGGCATCGGCTACGCCGGAATTGTGCGCGCGGATCATCGAGCTTTCGCAGCAGAGACGGAGGCGGATCGATGAAAGCGACGAAGCAACGCCCGCGCGCGCGAAACGAGCGCGTCTCCAATCCACGGCAGCGCCGCCAGCAACATCTTCTCGATGTCAGGGTCCGATCGCACAAGGCGACGCAGCATCGCAACCGCCGTGTTCTGGTCATCGTCTCGAAGGTCGTGCTGGCCGCGGGCCTTGGCGTCGGCCTTTATTTCGGCGTCCGGCTGGGAGCGAAGCGCCTCTTCTTCGAAAATCCGGATTATCGGTTGAGCCAGATCGACGTGCAGACCGATGGAACGTTGCAGCGCGACCAGATCTTGAAAGCCGCCGGCCTGCAGGAAGGCGAAAATATTTTCAGCATCAATCTCGCGCAGGTGCAGGAGCGGCTGCAGCAATTGCCGCAGGTGGATGAAGTGCAGGTGGTGCGGAAGATGCCGGGCGAAATCGACATTCGCCTGGTCGAGCGCAAGCCCATTGCCTGGATCACGTCCGACAAACAAATCTCCGATCCATTTGCCTCCGAGGTCGCTTTTCTGGTGGACGCGCGCGGCGTTCTCATGAAAGAAAAGAAGTTGTTGCCTGAATATCTCGGCCTGCCGTTGATCACGGGATGCACGAGCGAGTCGCTCGAGGCGGGCAAAATCGTCGGCTCGTTCGAAGCGAAAGCGGCGCTCGAGCTTCTGCGTTTGAGCACGCGCAGCTTCATGCAAACGCGCTTTCAGATTCGCGAGATCGATGTCTCGAAAGGTTATTGCCTGCTCGTTTCCGACAAGAACCACACGCGCGTGACCTTCGGCTTCGATAATCTCGACACGCAATTGCAGCGCCTCGAACAGTTCCTCGTCTATTCCGACGATTCGAAGCGCGAGCTCGAAACGGTGAACCTGCTCGTGCAGCGAAACATTCCCGTGACCTTTACGAAAAACCCGGTGGAAGTGATTAACGAAACGATCGACCCGGAAGGCTCGGAGCCGAGAATTCTGAAGGCGATTCCGGTTCATCCGCTGGCGAAAACAGAACCCCCGCCGGTGTCGGCGAAGTCGCGCGCGAGCGCATCTTCCCCGCCGGTCCGCAAGGCAATTCCCGTCCGGCGGAGCAGAAAGGATTAAGCGAAATGGCAAGCAGCGATCTCATGGTTGGTCTCGAAATTGGCACATCGAAAATTTGTGTCGTGGTGGGCGAAGGCCGGCCCGATGGCACGATCAAGATTCTCGGCGTGGGCCAGGCGCCGTCGCGCGGCGTGCGCAAGGGCGAGATCGTCGATTTCGAAACGGCCATGAAATGCGTGCACGAGGCGGTGGTGGACGCCGAGACGAAGAGCGACGTCATGATTCGCAGCGTTTATGTCGGCGTCGCCGGCTCGCACATTCAAAGCTTCAATAACCGCGGTTGCGTCGTCCTGCCGGAAGACCGCGACGAAATCGACGAGCAGGACATCGAGGACGTGAAGATCAACGCGCGCGAGGTGAGCATTCCGGCGCAGAACGCCTTTCTCCATTCCATCATCCAGCATTATCACGTCGACGGACAGGATGGCGTCCTCAACCCCGTGGGCATGCTCGGCCAAAAGCTCGAAGCCGATTTCCATATCATCCACGGTGTGCGGACGCGCATCCAGAACACGATCCGTTGCGTGAAGGAATTGCCGCTGGAAGTGGAGGACGTCGTCTTCACCGCGCTCGCTGCCGCGCAGGTCGTCCTGACCCAGCATCAAAAAAATCTCGGCGCGCTCGTGATCGATATCGGCGGCGGCACGACGGATTACATTCTGTATGTGGATGGCGCGGTCAAACAAAGCGGCGTCCTCGGCGTCGGCGGCGATCACATCACGAACGACATCTCGATGGGCCTGCGCATTCCGATGACGCGCGCGGAGAAACTAAAAATCGAGGAGGGCAGCGTCACGCTGGGGAATTGCCTGCCGGGCGACACCGTTCTGCTGAAGGACGATTCCGGGTTTGCCGGCAAGGAGATCGAACGCGAAACGCTCAACACGATCATTCATTTGCGGTTGCGCGAAACGTTCGAGCTGCTGAAGCGGCAGCTGGAGGAAGAACCGTTCATCAACTACATCGGCGAAGGCATTTTCATCACCGGCGGATGCAGCCATTTGAAGGGCATCGACCATCTGGCGGAGGAAATTTTCGAATTGCCGGCGCGGGTCGCTCACGCGCAAACCATGTCGGGATTGACCTCCGCTTTCGAGAACCCGCAGTTCTCCGCCGCGATCGGATTGATCAAGTACGCGCAGGCCGTCCAGGTCGATCGCCGTCCGCGTCGCGGGTTCGGCCGCTTGTTCGGAAAAATCTTCAACGGGATGCGCTCATGAAGAGAGGCATTCTGGAACGAACTGTAGGGCGTCTGTGTCAGACGCCACGTGCGACGGCGTTTCACAGAAACGCCCTACAAACGAAACCACACGCCTATGATCCAACTCAGCCGCAATTACAGCCTGCCGGAAAAGGCAGAAGAGGAAATTCCCATCAAGGTCGTCGGCGTCGGCGACGCGGGCTCGAATGTGCTCGATCGGATCGTGCTCGATGGCCTGAACAAGGCCGATCTCATCGCGATCAACACCGACGTGCAATCTCTCGCCAGTTCCGTGGCCGCGCACAAAGTCCAGCTTGGACGGACCGTCACGCGAGGCCTCGGAGCCGGCGGCGATCCTGAGCTCGGCTACAATGCCGCCTACGAATCCGCGGACGAAATCCGGCGGGCGCTGGCGGACGCGAGAATGATTTTTATTTGCACCGGCCTGGGCGGCGGGACGGGCTCGGGCGCCGCGCCGGCCGTCGCGCAGGTCGCGCGCGAATCAGGCTCGCTCGTCGTGGTTTTTGCGACTCTGCCCTTCGCCTTCGAGGGAAAACGCCGCATGGCCCAGGCGCAGGAAGCCCTCGCCAAATTGCGCGAGCATGCCGACGCCGTCATCTGTTTCGAAAACGATCGCATGGGCGACATGGTCGCGCCGAAAGCGGGAATTCACCAGGCGTTCGCGGTGGCCGATATCACGATCAGCCAGAGCGTTCGCTCGATCGTGAACGTGATCCAGCGTCCCGGCCTGATTCGAATCGGTTTCGACGATCTGCTCTCCGCTTTGCGCAGTCCGAGCGGGCGCTGCCTGTTTGGTTTCGGGGAATCGGATTCCGATAATCGCGCGCATGACGCGCTCACGCAGGCGCTGAAAAATCCGCTGATGGATCGGGGCCGCATGCTCGCGGACGCGTCCCACGTTCTGGTCCAGGTCGCGGGAGGGCCTGCGATGACGCTTTCCGAAGTCGAGATCCTGATGCAGGAACTCGGCCGGCATATCAACGATCACACCCAGATTCTTTTCGGCACGTCGGTCGATGGACGAATGGGAAATCGGTTGAGCGTGACGTTGATCAGCTCTCTGGCGACTGAGGAAGAGGTGGCGCCCGCGCCGACGAAGCCGGCGAGCGTCATCAAACCCGAGCCTGAACCGGCGCCGGTGCCCGAATACGAGCCAGTCGCGCCTCCCGCTCCGCCGATCTGGGAACAACGCGAAGAGCCGCCTGTCGCCGCCGCCGAGCCGCCGGCATTTGCGGATGAGTTGATTCAAGTGGAGGAACCGCGCCGTCGAGATGGAAGCCGAGCCCGCGTCGCCTGCGTATGTCCAGGAGGAACCGGTGATCGAAGAAACTCCGCCCCAGCCTCGCGTGATCCTGCCCAAAAAGAAGCCGGCTCCGTTCAAGGAGCCGAAACCGGTCGAGGAGAAAAAGCTGCACGCGAAACAGGAAGTGCTGCAATTTGAGCCCGTGACGCGCGGCCGTTTTGAAAAGAGCGAGCCGACCATCGTGGAAGGCCAGGATCTCGATATCCCCACTTTTCTCGCAAGAACGTCCGGGTGAAGTAGGCTGCGGCTCAGCCTCACGGGAGCAGTGTAGCTGGAAGACCATGAATTATGGTATTTCTAGCGCTAAGTGGCTTCGTAGGTGCACTTTGGCACGAAATGTGGTGTTTTTTGTGGCCAATGCGGAAACGTCGAGATGCCTTTACGCTGGTCGAGTTGATGATCGTGGTGGGGATCATCGCGCTGGTCGCCGCCATCGCCCTGCCTTCCTTCCTCCGGGCCCGGCAGCGCGCCCAAAACACCAAGTTCATCAATGCGCTGCGGGTGGCTTCGAGCGCCTTCGACACGTACGCGATCGAGCACGGCAGTTATCCGCCCGATGCAAACCGCGGCATCGTGCCGCCGGGCATGGATACCTACTTCGATCACAGCTTCGATTTTACCGCTGTCACCCCGATCGGCGGGCGGTGGGACTGGGACAAGGATGTCTTCGGGTTCAAGGCCGGCCTTTCCGTCGTGACCCCAATGCCCTCCAGCTCCAGCTTCAGGACATCGACACGTCGTGGGACGATGGCAATCTCGTCACGGGCCACTTCCAGGACAAGGGCACCCGGCCGCTACAGCCAGATCCTGGAATAGCGAGGCCTGCCCCGCTCGAACCCAGCTACTTCTTCATCACTTCCAGCACGGCGCTGATCATCCCGATCAAGCCGGTGCGGATGGTCGGCTCCGGGACTGGGGCAAACTTGCTCGAGTGCAAGCTCGGTAACGGCACGCCGCTTTTCTTGCTCTCAGCGGCTTTCGCCGGATCGACCGCGCCAACGTTGAACATAAAGGCGGGAACCGAATGATCCGGCAGGCTGTATTCGCTGAAATCTTCGCCGCCCATCGTAGGATCCTTCGGCACGACGTTGTCGGCGCCTAACGCGGTCTTCAGCGCGGCGGTGACGCGCTTGGTCAGTTCCGGATTGTTGTAGGTTGCCGGGGTGTATTGATCCTTCTCTACCTTAACGTTCGGCATCCGATCGTCCGGAACTCCGGCTGTGGCTGCGATCCCTTTGGCGATTCGCTCGATCGCTGCCAGGACTCGATCGCGCACCGCCTGTTTGTAGGTGCGAACGGTGAGCTGCATTTTCACTTCGTCGGAAATGATGTTGTGCTTCGTGCCGCCGTGGATCGAACCGACCGTAACGACGATCGGATCGACCGGATTGTTCTCGCGGCTGGCGATCGTCTGCCACGCATTGATCATCTCCGCCGCGAGCACGACCGGGTCCTTCGTCTTGTGGGGATAGGCGCCGTGTCCGCCCACGCCGTGGACCGTCACGTCGACTGAATCGACGTTGGCATAGCAATACCCTTCCGTGACGCCGATCTTGCCGGTGGCAATCTCCGCGTCGTCGTGCAAGCCCAGGACGTAATCCGGTTTCGGCCAGCGCGTGTAGAGGCCGTCCTTCAGCATCGCGCGCGCGCCGCCGACGATTTCCTCCGCCGGTTGGCCGACGAAAATGATCGTGCCGTGCCATTTGTCCTTGAGTTTTCCGAGCGCGCGGGCGGTGCCGATGAAGGCCGACATGTGGATGTCGTGGCCACAGGCGTGCATGACCGAAACATCCTGGCCGGCATCATTTTTCGTGGTGACCTTGCTCGCGTAGGGCAGGCCGGTTTCCTCGTGAACCGGCAACCCATCCAGATCGGTGCGGACCACGACCGTCGGGCCGGCGCCGTTTTTCATCACGCCGACGACGCCGAAGGCAGGTCAGACCGGGTTTATCGTATTTCCCGACGTGCTCGGTGACTTCGCAGCCGGCGGCCTTCAGTTCCTTCGCCACGATGGCGGCGGTGCGTTCCTCGTGGGTGGACAACTCGGGGTGCGTGTGAAGATCCTTGTAGATGGCGAGCAGCGACGGCAGCTCGGCGTCGGCGAGAGATTGAGGCGTTTGTTGCGCGAAAAGTGGAGTGGCAGCGAAACCAAAGGCGATCGAGAGCAGGCGAATCTTCATTCGGCACGTATACCAGAGCGTCGCTGAAAAAGCATCCGCGTATTGGTGGCCCTTCGTAATCGTGCTCGTGCTCCTGCTCGTGCTCGGTTCGTGGGGTCGGGAACAGTCGATTACGATTACGAGCACGAGCACGAGTTCGGGACACAAACGCCATCACTTGATTCACCGCTCGTCCGCCGCGTAGTTGCTGATCCATGGCTTTCGAGGAAAACACCCTCCTCTTCGGTTCCGACCCCACTCCGCGGATCGTCGCGATCGAGCTGGGCGATACCGGGACGGTGAAGGTCTATCGGCGCGAAAAGGACGGATCGACCACGACCGACGTCGAGCCGTTCCACCCTTTCGTCTGGTGCGATTCCGACGTGACCGATCTCAATATCGACGCCGAAAAGCTCGCAGGCGATTTGAGGTATGGCTGGCGAGTCAGCGTCAACAGTTGGAAGGAACTGATCGCGCTCCGCAATGGACTGAAGAGCGCCGGCCGCAGTTTCTTCGCGCTGAGCGATCCGGTGCAGCATTACCTGACCGCGACCGGACGCACTTTGTTCAAAGGGCTTCCTTTCGAAGAACTGCGCCGGCTCCAACTCGAAGTGCTCTCGTTCTCCGATCCTGATTCTGCGGCTGGGGTCGCTGACTCCGGCACCGCGGGCGAGGCCGCGACCCAATCGGCCGGGGTCCGCGACCGCGGCTACAACGATCACATCATGAGCATCGCGCTCTCGGACAACAGCGGATGGGAAGAACTGATCGTGGTCGATCCGAGCAAGCGTGGAAGAATCCGAGCGGGCCGCGCTCAAACGTCTGACCGCCATCATCAAGGAACGCGATCCCGATGTGATCGAAGGCCATGATCTCTTTCGCTTCGATCTGCCCTATCTGGTCGCGCGCGCGCGGAAGGCGAAAGTGAAACTCGATTGGGGACGCAGCGGCGGATTTCTCCGTTCGCGTCCGTCACGGCTCCAGATTGCGGAGAAGACAATCGATTACCCGAAATTCAGCATCGATGGCCGGCATTTCGTCGACACATTTTTGCTCGCGCAATTCTACGACGTCGGCATGCGCAGCCTCTCCGGCTTCGAACGGATCGACGTGGCCCAACATTTTGGACTCACCGATGAAACGCAAATTTCATCCCTGGGCGGCAGGGAACTCCAGCGCGCTTACCTCGAAGACGCCGATCGTTTTCGGCAGCGCGCCCTCTGCGCCGTGCGGGAAACGCGCGCCGTCGCCGATCTCCTCAGCCCGAGCTATTTCATCCAGGCGCAAATTTTCCCTTACAACTACCAGGACGTGATCGTGCGCGGCAACGCCACCCGCATCAACGCGCTCTTCCTCCGCGAATATTACCGGCAGCGCCATTCCATTCCCGAGATGCCGATGGTGCGCGGATTCGAGGGCGGCTACACCGCTATCTTTTTCACCGGCGTCGCGCGCAATGTCTGGCATTGCGACATCGCCTCGCTTTATCCCTCCGTCATGCTGCAATTCGATTGCTTCCCGGTCACCGATCAGCTCCAGATCTTCCGCCATCTGTTGACCGATCTGCGCACCTTCCGGCTCGAAGCCAAGGCGAGCATGCGTTCCGCCGCGGACCGGAAGCAGCAGCAATATTTTCAGGCCCTGCAAAATACCTTCAAGATCCTGATCAATAGCTTCTACGGCTATCTCGGTTTCGCTCAGGGAAACTTTGCCGATTTCGACGCGGCCGCGCGCGTCACCCAGATCGGACGCGAGCTTTTGCAGAAAATGATCGATTGGCTGAACGCGCGAGGCGCCCAAGTCATCGAAGTCGACACCGACGGCATCTATTTTGTCCCGCCGCCGAACGGCAACGCCGACGAATTGCGCGATGCGCTCGGAAAAGAATTGCCGCCCGGCATCGAGGTCGAATTCGACGAGCAATTCGAAGCGATGTTCAGCTACAAGGCGAAGAACTACGCGCTCCTCACCCGCGACGGCGAAGTCATCATCAAAGGCGGCGCTCTCAAATCGCGCGGGCTCGAAAAGTTCCAGCGCGTTTTCCTCGAGGAAATGATCAAGCTGCTCATGGAAGGAAAGCCGGAAGGGATCAGCGACCTGCGGACCGATTTCGAGCGAAAAATCCGCGAGCGCGAAATGCCGATTGCCTGGCTGATGAAGACCGACACGCTTCAGGATTCGCTCGAAAAATACCGGCAGAAGATCGCGGGCTCCGCCCGGAATCGCGCCGCCGCCTACGAGCTCGCCCTGGCCAGCGGCCGCGACTACAAACCGGGCGAGCAGATCAGCTACTACATCACCGGCACGACCAAGAAAGTTGCCGCCTACGAAAACGCAAAGCTCGCCTCAGCCTTCGATCCGCAGAACCGCGACGAAAACATCGATTATTACGTCGCGAAACTCGATGAGCTGGTGAAGAAATTCGCGAACGTCACGCCCGCCGAAACCAAGCAAGAGACGCTGCTGCTGTAGCCGAAACGCGTGATTGGTTATTCGGGCAAGGTTCCCTTGGCGGGCTTCAGCTCGCCGGAACGAAGGCTTCGGACCGGCGGCAGAATGTCCTTGAAAGTCGCGCCGTAGATTTCCCAAACGGTCAGGAACAGGCCGCAAACGATCGGGCCGACGATGAATCCGATGGGGCCGAAGAGGAACAGGCCGCCCAGCGTGCCGATCAGAATGAGAAGGTCAGGCATCTTCGCGTCTTTCCCCACCAACATCGGGCGGAGAATGTTATCGATCGTTCCGACAACCGCGGCGCACCACGCGAGAAGCAGCGTCGCGGTTAGAGTCTCGCCTACTATGAACAAGTAGATCACGGCCGGCACCCAGACGAGTGCCGCGCCGATTCCGGGAACGATCGAAAGGACCGCCATGATCGTTCCCCAAAAAGCGGAGCCATCGATGCCAGCGACCCAAAAACCGAGGCCGGCCAGCGCACCCTGGATGATGCCGATCACGAGCGTACCTTTGATGGTCGCTCGCGTCACGGAGGTCAGCCGTTCCAACAACAGCATTTCATCGTCGTGACTCAGCGGCATGTAATAGAAAATCTTTCTGACGATCTGTTTGCCGTCTCGGAAGAAGAAAAACATCGCGTAAAGCATGACGAAGAGATTGAGGAGAACGACGGCCGTCCCGGCGGTGAACTCCGTCGCGCTCGCCACGAGGAACGCGCCGGCGGCTTTCGCGGTCCGGCCCAGCGGTCTCGAGGATCTGGGCCTGGTCCGGCACGTAGGGAGCGAGGGCCGGAAAACGCGCCACCAGCCAATCGTGCGCGTTGAAGGTGCTCCCGGATCCGAAGTGCTGTTGCACCCAGGGAATGGCCTGGTCGCTGACGTTCAACGCCTGCGCGACCACGATTCCGACAAACGCGCTGATCGGTCCGGCCACGAGAAGGAAGAGGATGAGGAGCGTCAGGATCGCGGCGAGCGAGCCACGACCGCGGACCAGCCGCGCGATCCAGTCATAAAGCGGCGTGCATAATCCGGCGAGCATCGCGCCGAGGAGGAGCGGCTTCAGGAACGGCCAGGCCACCGCGAGGAACAACAGCGAAACCGCCAGGACCAGGATCAGCACGAAGGCGGTGCGGAAGCTGGTCGGGGAAATATTGGGGCGTTCCATCGCGGCAGTATGCGCTGCTTCGGCGCGGATGTTCAACCCCGGCGGCGGAGAATCGCTCGAGAATATCGGCCGCTTCGATGGTTAATCGCTAGTTCCCTACTGCGGAGCGACGTTCTCACCGAACTTTGCGCCCAAGGCCAGGAGGTATCCGTCGAGAGTGCTCGTGTGACCGAAGACGAAGCGCGACACGAAGCGGAAGAGAATGTTCGATACATCGCCGTCTTCGGTGATGCGAATGCGCGTGCCATTTCCCGCAGGCGAAAATTCGTAGGTCCAGGAACCGGAGTAGCCAAGGTCGCGATCCACGATGCGCGTGACCAGCTTTTCATCAGGGACGTCTTCCACGACTTCGTAGGTCACGCTTCCGTCTTTCGAAACTTCGCGGAAGCGCACGAGGCCATTCACGGCCTCGAGTAATTCCACCCGCAGAAGGTTGCGCCGCCAACTCGCGGCCGAGCCGAAATCGCGCACCACGGAATAAATCTCCTGCGGCGGCCGATTGAGGGTGATCTCCCGGGTCGCCTGGTGTTGCCGCGGAAGCATCGCACCGACCACCAGGACCAGGCCGATGATGACGACGAGCGCCGCAATGACGATTAGACACAATTTTCATGGCTTTTTCTCCAGTTGCCGGGCCGCTCGGGCGAGAAGGCCCAGGCCTTGGGCGGCGGTTTTGCGTTCGTCGCGACTGAGTCTGGCGACGAGTGACGTGACGCGGGCTTGGTCGAGGACGGAAGTTGCCGCCATCGCCTCAGCGCCAAGGCCAGTGAGGCGCAAGTCACGCTGCCGTTTGTCCGCCCGGGTGCGCGTGACTGCTGATGTACCCGAGATCGACCAGACGCGCGATTGCGGCCGAGAGCGTCGAGGAAGCCACGCCGAGATGGGCCGCGAGCGCTTTCGGGCTCGTGCCGGTCTTGCGGTCGAGATGCGACAGAAGCGCCGAGTCCCGCGCGGAAAGGCGCCACTCGGTCGAGCGGGCCCGGACATGATCGACGTGGCAGGCCAGATAGATTTGCGGATAGAGCCGCTGAATTTCGGAGACGAGCTGGTCTCTCATGAAAAAGACCGTGCGCGCCCGAAATAGTTCGTCAACCTGAACGACTTTCTGGTGTAGCCCCCCGTCAGGTGGGCGCGGCGATGATTATTCATCCGCAGATTGCGCAGATTTACACAGATGCGGGGAGGATTCAGCAGTTGCCGCATAAGGTCTACCTTGTCCGTCGGGCTCTCCTAAAAATCTGCGTAAATCTGCGAAATCTGCGGACGATTATCCGGACGAACGAAAACTCACTTCTTCGCCTGGCAGAGGCACGAAGTGGTGATCTTCACGTCGGCCTTGGCCCAGCATTTCTCGAACCTGGCTTCCGTCGCGGCGGCTTCGTCGTCGTTCTTCTTTTGCGCGCGCAAACTTTCGGCCAGGCCGAAGAGCGACCAGCCGTTTTCCGGCAGGCGCGCCAGATCATCGCGATAAACCTTCTCGGCCTCGGCGAACCGGCCGGCCTTCATCAAGACCGCGCCGAGGGAGTGCCGCACCGGGATCATCCAGGCCGGCGGCTCGTCGTATTTCAACTCGTCTTCCTGTTTCACCGCCAGGTTCAACTCGGACAGGCCCTCGTCCAATCTCTTTTCCGCGATGAGGATTTCGCCTTCGAGCATGCGCGTGGCGAGGGCGAGAACGGCCTCGGCGGTATTGTTGCCCACCGGAGTCTCCTTCGGCACCAGCTTCGCCTTTTGCAGGAAGATCGCCTGCTCTTTGCGGGCGCTTGCCTGCCTCACCTTTGGCCGCGAGGGCAATCGCGCGGGCCGCGTGATGGAAGGCGCGGGTGAACAGGCAGGCTCTCCGGGTATTTGGCGGGCTCGGCCAGGATTTCGTCCCAGCGCCCGAAACGCACCAGCACTTCGAGCGGCACCGCGACAAACCCGTCCGCAAACGCCGCGTTTTCCTTCACGAACGCGGCCGGCAATTCCGCGACCAGCGCCCGGGCATGTTTCATGGCGACTTCGCGCTGTCCGGTCATCAACGCGGCGTAGGCCAGCATGTGGTGGTTGTGGGCCGCATAGACCGGGAGCAAGCCGGTCGGCGGCCCGACGATCTTTCGGTAACGCGCGTCCGCCTCGACCGCTTTCACGTTCTGATCGATCGCCTCCTGCCAGCGGCCCCGGCGAATATCGATGTGCGACGGCATGTGGACGTTGTGCGCCAGGCCGGGTTGCAGATTGCGCAAACGGTCGGCCGCCGCGTCCGCGCGCTCGGGATTCGGCGAAGCTTCGACCGCGTGAATGTAAAGATGGTTCGCGAACGGATGGTTCATGATTCAGTTTCAGGACCGCGTCGAGCGTCGCCAGGATTTCATCCGTGCCCGGGTTCGGCTTCGCCCTTCGGTCGTCCACTGGTCCCAGGGCCGCAGATCCATCATCGCTTCGGCAAAAAGCACGCCCACGTCGGGATCGGTCGGATTCGCCTTCCAAACTTCCCGCATCGCATCCGCGTAAGCCTGATCGAGCGGCTTGCGATCTTCCGGCTGCGGATTGCGCATAACGCTTGCCCAGCGCCTCGATCAACGCCCGCTCGACCGGCGACGCGTTGCTCGCGTGTTTCTGCGCGAGTTGCAATTCCTTCCAGGCCAGCTCCGCCGCCGGCGGCGGGACCAGCGGATAATTAATATGCGGCCCGCTGGCCAGCGCGATCCCCCAATGCGCCATCGCGCACTTCGGATCCAGCCGCGCCGCTTCCTGGAACGACCGGATGGCCGCGCCATGATTGAATCCAAAGACGAACGCCATCCCCTGGTTGAAATAGCGCCGAGCTTGCGGCGACTTGGTCGTAACCGTTCGTGAATAAGACCCCAGCCCCTCGAACACCGGCTCCTTCGCGGCGAGAACGCCGAGGCTGCTGAGCGCGATCGTTAAGATAACGAAAAATCTGTTCAAGAGATGAAACGGCTTCATAGAGCCACGAATGTATTGCGGATGCCACATTCTGAGCAAGCCGGAGGAGCGCAGTGACGGGACGGGCGCTGGCGTGAGCGCGAAGGTCGAGAGGACCTCGAAGGTCCCTAGCGAAGCCGTTCCAGCACCCGCCACGATCCTGCGGTCAAGGCGATGATTTCGCCGCCGGGTCCTTCCTTGAAGCCGATGTGGCGGCGGCCGTCCGCGCTGGCGAAGTAGAGCGGCTCCACCGGAAACCACTTTTGGTCCCAGGCGGTAATCGTCCCGTCGTTGTTCGACTTGACCTCGAAATCCTGCACGTTCGGACCGCCATCCGGACAGGAGTGACAGAAATTGTTGGCGTGGTATTTGCCGGCGAAGCGGTGCAGCTTTTCGGCATTCTCTTTTCGTGGTTTTGGGATTTCGGGTGATCGGCGATCGGGGAAGTAGCGGTCGAGGATGGTTCGCTCGACCGTGAAGCGAAGATTGGCGCCTTCGATATGGTGCGCGATGAAGAAGCCGAGGCCTTCGTCGGGGAGCAGAACCATGAGCTCGCTGAACCCGCCGATATCGCCGCCGTGCGCAACGATCCGCCGGCCGTTGGTGTTCGCGAGTTGCCAGCCATAGGCCCAACCGGGCATGCGCGGATGCATCGTGGCGTGTTGTCGCTGCATCGATTCGGCGGCGCTCTCGCTCAGAATGCGTCCTTCGTTGAATCTGCCTTCTTGCAGGTGCGCGATCATGAACTTCGCCATGTCGGCAGCGGTGCTAACAATGGACGAAGTCGGTGGCGTTTGGTAGATCTCGTAGGGAATCGGCAATGGTTTCCCGCCTTCGATTTCATAGGCAGTCGCGAGATTCGCCGTCTCCTTCGGAGGTACGGTGATCCAGGTGTGGTCCATGCCGAGCGGGCGCCAGATGTGCGCGGAGAGATAGCTCTCGAAAGATTCACCAGAAATCTGCGTCAGGAGCAGGCCGGCGAGCGCGATGCCATAGCTCGAATAGCTCGTCATCTCGCCGGGCGGATGGACGCGCACCAGCCGTTTCGCCAGGAACTCGGGCAACGTCAGAATATCGGCGGCTGACTTGACTCGGCGGCCCGGCAGTTCGTCGAGAACCGCTCGTGTGTGTGAGGAGATGCGCGGTCGTGATCGGATCCGGATAGGTCTTGGGCACCTGCAACGGGGCGAGGTAGCGGTTCACGTCCGCGTTCAGGTCGAGGCGTCCGCTGTCGACGAGCTGCATGACGGCGGTAGTTGTGAAAATTTTGCTAATGGAAGCGGTCGGAAAAATTGTCGTCTCTGGATCAACGCGCTTGCCGGACTCGAGGTCCGCGACGCCGTAACCTTTTGCGACTACCACCTGGCCGTCCTTGACCAGGGCGAAAACCGCGCCCGGGATGTTCTCTTTCTTCATCCCGCTCGCGAAAATGGGTTCGAGCAGTTTCGCAAGCCCATCAGAATCTATCTTAGGCGCAGCCTTGCTCGGCGCGGCGCTCTCGACGCTGGAGGACCCCGCGAGCAAAAGGGCCAGGAGCAGGCGGACGAGTTTCACTCGTAGCGGAGTGACGTGACGGGATCGACGCGGGTCGCGCGGCGAGCGGGGAAATAGCCGGCCAGCAGGGCGATCACGATAAGACAGGCGGGGACGGCGATGAAGGTGACGGTGTCGTGCGCGGTGATGCCGAAGAGAATGGAGGAGAGGAAGCGGGAGAGGAAGAACGCGGCGATCAATCCGGCGAGGATGCCGGCGGCGGTGAGCTTGAGGGTTCGGGCGAGAATGAGCTGGAGGATGTTCTGGCGGGTCGCGCCGAGGGCGATGCGGATGCCGATCTCTTTGTAACGCTGGGTAACGAGATAGGCGATGACGCCGTAGATGCCGAGGCAGGCGAGGGTAAGCGCGAAGATCGAGAAAATGCCGATGAGCCAGGTGCGGAAGCGCGGTTGTGCGATCGAATCGCTAATCAGCGCCTGCATCGTATTGATCCTCACGACCAGTTGCGGATCGAGCGCGCGAATCGTCCCGCGCAGTTCGCCGGCGGTGCTGGCCGGGTTGGCCGAGTGCACGACGTAATTCAAGTCGCGCGCCGACAAACTGCATGATGTCCGCCGGGATCTGGGGATAGGGAGCGTAAATTTCCATCGTTAGCGGTGCGGCGAGGCTGTCGTGTCTGACGTTTCCGCAGACCGCTACGATCGAGAGCCCAGCCTTTATGGAAGCGGATCCTCTTCCCGAGCGGGCTTTCGTTAGGCCAAAAACGTTTCGCGAGCAATTCGTTGATGATGGCGACGCCTGGCGCGGTCTCGTTGTCGGCTTCGTTGAAGTCGCGTCCCTGTTTCAGCGGAATTCCAAGCGCGGAAAAATAACCGGGGCTGGCCGGCCGAATTTGGGCGCTGTATTCGGTGTTCGCCGGCGCGGGCTGGCCATCGACTTCGAAACCGTTGCCCCAATTGTTTCCGCCGAACGGGAGGTGGGTGACCATGCCGGCGGCATCAACACCCGGCAGCGCACGCACCGCCGCGAGCGAATCGCGATAAAATCGGATCATGCTCGCGGCATCGGGGTAACGGTCCTTCATTAATCCGGCATTGGCGGTGACGACATTTTCCGGTCGGAAACCAGGATCGGCCCGCGTCAGGGCGACGAAGCTCCGCATCATCAGGGCGCAACCGATGAGCAGCACGGAAGCCAGCGCCACTTCCGCAAAAACAAGCAGCGTGCCGGGTGCGCTCCGCGCCGGCGCCGGTGGTCGAGCGGGTCGTCCCTTTCAAGGCGGACTGAAAACTGGTGCGCGAGGCGGTAAAGGCGGGCCCGAGGCCAAAGAGGACGCCGGCGAGGGCTGTGATCAGGAAGACCGAAACCGATTGCGGTCCGATTGATGTGCGCGTGGGCCAGCTCGGGAATACTGCCGGCGCCGAACAGCTTCAGCAGGTCCAGTCCCCAGTGCGCGATCGCCAGGCCGAGCACGCCGCCGACGCACGCGAGGACCGCCGTTTCCGTGAGTAACTGCGCGATCAGTCTCTGCCGGCTGGCCCCAGGGCAGCGCGGATCGCCATTTCGCCCTGGCGGGCATTGGCTCGCGCCAGCATCAGGTTCGCCACGTTGGCGCAGGCAATGGTTAACAAGAATCCAACCGCGCAAAGGAGGACTAGAAGCGGACTTCGCAGTTGTCCCGTTGTCACTTCCTTCAAGCTGAGTGCGTAATAGTGTCGAGTCTGACCGTCATCGGGCTTATCGACCCGCTTGCCCGAGGAGATCGACTTCAGCTTGCAAGCGCTGTGGCGTCACTCCGGGTTTCAGCCGGCCGATGACGCGAAGGAAATGCGCGTCGGGATGCTGCTGGTAGAACGGGCCCGCCAACGCGGCCGGAATCCAGAGCTTCGCGTCAGTCTGCGGGAAATCGAATCTCTCGGGCATGATGCCAACGACGGTGTAAGGCTCGTTATTCAACACGACCGGCTGACCCAGCACATCCGGCCGCAGGCCAAACTCATCCCGCCAGAGGGCGTGGCTTAAAATGACAACGTGGTCCTTCCCGACCTCTCCTTCCGACTCGAGAAAGACGCGGCCCAGCGCGGCATTGGTCCGGAGCGTTTGGAAGAGTGACGGCGTGACGAGATGGCCGAACAAGAGCTCAGGCTCGCCGACGCCCGCGAGCGTGAAACCGTTGCCCATGTAGCAGGACAAATTTTCGAAAACTTCTGTCTGGTTTTTCCAGGCTTCGAATTCCCGAACCGAAAAGGTGACGCGCTCTTCCTGCGGGATGTCCTGCCAAAGCATGTAAAGCCGATCGGCCTCGGGATAGGGCGGGCCTTCGAGCAGGACAGAATTGACGATCGTGAACATGAGCGCGGTGCTTCCGATCCCCAGCGCCAGGACCAGAGCGACCGCGAGAGAAAAAACCGGCGCTTTACGCAGCGTTCGCAGAGCAAAGTGAAGATCCTGCCACCGCGTCTCGAGGAAGTGCCCCAGCCGAACTTGCCGGACCTGTTCCTTAACCTGTTCGACTCCGCCGAATTCCACCAGCGCTTCCCGGCGCGCCTCGCCTTCGGTCAGGCCGTCTTTCATCTTTGCCCGCGTGGCCAGATCGACATAAGAACCGACTTCCTCGGTCAGGTCCCGCTCCACCTGGCGTCGTCGAGTCAGATTGCGGCAAAGGCTCGCGATGTGTGGAAGGAGCGACATGATATTAGCAGATCAGGTGGAACGAAGCGCGCTGCCGATCGCCATCGAAATGCGCTCCCAATCTTCCGTTTCTGTTTCGAGCTGACGTCGCCCCGATTTCGTGAGGCGATAAAACTTGGCCCGGCGTTTGTTCTCGGATTCGCCCCATTCTGCCTCGAGCCAGCCGGCCTCCTCCATCCGATGCAACGCCGGAAAGAGCGAGCCCGGCTTCACGTCGAAGGTGCCCTTGGTGATTTGGTTGATCCGGTTCGAAACCCCAAGCCCGTGGAGTGCCTGCGCCGAGAGGGCCTTTAAGACCAGCAGATCGAGCGTTCCCTGCAGGAGATCAGCTTGGAAATCATCATCACGCGTGCTCATATAGATTATCTGTAGGAGCAGGATGCCGCGACTCCTATAGACTGTCAATAGGAGAAATTGTAGGCGCTTGTGCCAAGCGCCTGTTTGGGTGGCTAGGCGCTTGGCACAAGCGCCTCTACAACTCCGTCTAGCGAGATCGCGTCGAAGGAATAACGCGTCCGAATTGACGGACCTGATGAAGCAGCGGGCCCGGCGTGAGGCAATATGCGGGAGTGATCGGGCAACCGGCCTGCCGTAGGCCCGAGGCCACCCAGGTGTTGCAAGTGTTGAAGGCGCAATAAGTCCCCCGGGCCCGATACCAGCCCTTCCCCAGACGAATCGGCCGGCCGGCTTCGTCTAGAGCGTAAGTTTGCTCGATGTGCCGGCATAATCGGGCGAAGCCGCCGGCAGAGAGATCCACTTCAATGATCGAAAACTTCGGGTTCTCGAGTTTCGCGCTGAGAGTGTTGAATCCATCCGCCAGCAGGACCGTCTGCTTCGAGCCCGCCAGAGCTTTCAGCGCGATCCCCGTGGTGAGCGGTTTTCTGTAGCCATCGTCGTCGCCCCAGCCGACCTCGAGATACTTGGACCCGGCGTAGTCGCGATTGGCCGGCCAGGCCCCCCGTGAGATGTCCGATCGCTTCACCGCCAGACCGGTATGAAGCGCGCCATGATTAATGACGTAGACGGTCCGGGCTTTCTGCCCAGCCGGAGGTGGATAAAGCGATTGGACGGGGCCGGCACAGGCGGCTGCGCCAAGGAGGATTGCGGCAAGGAGAGCGTACCGTACCAAACCATCTGACCGGCTTTCCATCCTGATCATTCGTCCGAGGCGCGTTGTTTTCAATAGGTTCGACCCTTCGACTCGGTTCATACTGGGCTTCTCTCGGCCTGCTGGCAGGGCGTCTTGTTTACTTTTTTTATAGAAAAAAGCCTAAAAAATCGCTTGCGCCTGCCCTTCATAGAGTGGATAGGGGGCGCTCCCGTGCGAAAAACTACTATCCTATCTACCATGCTCTGTGGCTGCGTCCTGGCCGTTTCGGCAAACGCAGCTCGAACCGAGAGCCTCACTTTCAAGCCCCAGACGGTTTTCAAACAACGGAGCGGCGATGCCTCGGCGGCACCCGCGAAGTCTGAGTTTGTTTTCAAAGACCAAAACGGCAAGACCGTCTCGGCGCCTATCGTCGAGCAATACCAGAAGAACCGCATCGTTCATCCGATGGCGAAGGTCGATCCCAAATTGGACCCAAGGCTGGCTCGCGCGGCCACCATCGCTGATGAACGCGCTCGGGCCCATTCGCGATCACGCTGCTGGCGCTCCGTAAAAGAGGCTCTCCTGGCCTCCGGGGCGGTAACCACCTATCCGAAAACCGCCCTGGCCAAGCAGGCCGGCGACGAGTTGGTCCGCGACTTCGGGTTCAAAAAACTCCCAATCCGCGATCCTTACAAGGCTCCAGTCGGCTCTGTGCTGGTTTATTACAAAGGCCGCAACCAGCCCGGCCACGTGGAGATTCGGACGAAGACCGGTTTCGTGAGCGATTTCCGTTCGAAAGACGCCAGCCGCCATCCGTTGCTGGGCGTTTACGTTAAGATCTAGGGTCCGCCCAAAGCCTGCCACGTCCGTGCGGTGAGGTCAGATCCAGCGCCGGCCCGATCGGCACGATGCGCGTCGGGTTGATCTCGTCGTGCGTCATGTAGTAGTGCCGTTTGATGTGGTCGAAATTCACCGTCTCGGCGACGCCGTCGTGCTGATACAGGTCCCGCAAATAGGGCCAGAGGTTCGGGTAATCGACGATGCGGCGGAGGTTGCATTTGAAGTGGCCATGATAAACCGCGTCGAACCGGATGAGTGTCGGAAAAAGGCGCCAGTCGGATTCGGTCATGCGCTCGCCTAACAAATAGCGCTGGGTGGCGAGGCGCGCGTCGAGTTCGTCGAGCGTTTCAAACAATCGTTTCGCGGCGCGCTCGTACGGCCGCTGCGCACTGGCAAAGCCGGCCCGGTAAACACCATTATTGACGCGCTGATAAATGCGCTCGTTGAGCTCATCGATTTCACCGCGGAACTCGGCTGGATAAAAATCGTAGCCGCTGGCCGCGAAGTCGTCGAATTCGCTGTTGAACATGCGCAGAAGGTCATCGTCCGAGTTGCTGACGATCCGCTTCGTTTGCTTGTCCCAGAGGACCGGGACGGTGACGCGTCCGTGGTAATTGGGATCGGTGGCGCGGTAGGCTTCGCTCAGGAATTTGAAGCCGTTCACGGGATCTTCGGTATGGCCGGGGCCGCTGCGGAAGGCCCAGCCGCGTTCATCGCGCACGGGATCGACAACGGTGATGCCGATGGTTTCTTCGAGGCCTTTGAGTTTGCGCAGAATGATGGTGCGATGCGCCCAGGGGCAGGCGAGCGAAACGTAAAGATGATAACGATCGTGCTCGGGCTGGTAGGGAGTGGAGCCGTCGCGCCTCACCCAATCACGAAAGGCATCTTCCTGGCGTCTGAATTCGCCGCCCTCGGATTGTTCCTCGGGAAATTGTGACATCCGTCAGTTTCGTCGGCGACGCCAAATGGCGCAACCGACTCAATGTTTCCAAGGTTGCGCCCAAAATCCCGCCGATCGTCACCGAGAAAAAGGAAGATCCTGTTATCTACGGTTTTTGCTCCAGTTTCTCAGAATTCAGAATCATTTTCGGTGAGTCGGGGCCCCAATGAAAAATAGTTTACTGCCGGGCAGAAAAACGCTTGCGCATGTGGTACGAGGCTTGCATACACACAATGCGTGCGACGTCTTCTCCTGTTTGTTTTGCTTTGTGGCTTCGGCCTCACCTTCTCCGCGATCGAAGCCCGTTCTGAGGGCCTCGCCTCTTCCCGAAACAGATTCTATTATCGAACACCGGCGGGACCCACTTCCGCCCGCATCATTCGGCATTACTGGAACATGCCGGTGATGCACCCGGATGCGCAGGTGGATTCGCGGCTCGACCCGCGGCTGCGGCGCGCGGCCACCATTGCCCAGGAACGGGCCAACGCGCGTTCCAAGGCTCGCTGCTGGCGCTACGTGAAGGAAGCGCTCGTCGCCTCCGGCGTGATCAATTCCTATCCGAAAACAAATTACGCGTCGCAAGCGGGTGATGAACTGGTCCGAAGCTACGGTTTCAAGCGTTTGCCCGTGCGCGATCAATTCGCGGCGCCGATCGGGGCGGTGCTGGTCTTCGGCCATGGCACCGCAGGTCATGTCGTGATTCGGACAAAGACAGGTTTTGTGAGCGATTACTGGACGAAGAACCGCTGCAAATATCCGTTGGTCGCGGTTTACGGAAAATTCTCCTCGTAAGAGGATCGACGCTTCTCGCGGCAGGCGAGGCTAGCGCAGATAGACCATTCCGAGGTATTCGACAAAGCAGGAAATCCAATCCTCGCTGATTTCCTTTTGCGCCTGCGCGAGCGTCATTTTCCCCGTGGCGATGCGGACCAAAAGACGTTGCGTTAGTAACTCTTTTCGCTCCGTATGGTACGGCCGGATTGACAGGCTTTGCGGCCAGAGATTGTCGATCGTATCGGCGCCCCCAAGTTCGATGGGGATGAGGTGGTCCACCTTGAATTCCGGCCGTCGCCGCCAAGGAATGTGATAGCGACTGAACACGCGCCGCTCCATTTCTTCGGTGACGCCGTTCCGTTCCTTGTCCTTCCGCGCGATCCTTCCCGGGGTGAGCTTCGGATTCGGCAGCATGTCGTCTCCGGCTTGGACACGCGGCGCCAGCAGAAATGTGAAGAGGAGGGCTGCGAACGCGAACCGCTTATTCAATGACATTGGGATCGGGTCGATTTGGACCTTGCTGGCGTGGTCTGTCAAACCAAGGAGCGGCGGTTTACAAACCGCCGTTCAGTTGGCCGGCGGTCGGGAAACCGCCACTCCTTGACCTCTACTTCAGGAGATTCTCCCGGATGAACTGCACCGTGCTGTAAAACAAGAAGTCCGCGTTTTTCTTTTTGGCAAAGCCGTGCCCCTCGTCTTTCGCCATGAGAAACCAGACTGGCGTGCTCTGTTTCTTTAACGTTGCGACCATTTGTTCAGCTTCCGTCTTCGGCACACGCGGATCATTCGCGCCTTGCACGACGAAGAGCGGCTTCGTGATTTTCTGAGCGTTGTTCAATGGAGCGATGCGCTCGAGGAATTCGGCCATTTTCGGATCGCGTTCATCGCCGTACTCCACGCGTCGAAGGTCCCGCCGATAGCTCTCCGTGTTCTTCAAGAAGGTCACGAAATTCGAGGGGCCGACCACATCGAGCGCGCAACGGATCCGTTCGGCGTAATTCGACGCTACCGCCAGCGTCATGAATCCGCCGTAGGAGCCGCCCGTCACCATGACCCGTTGGGCATCGAGCCCGGGCCGGGTGCCGATCCAATCGAGCAAGGCCGAGATATCCTTGTAGGAGTCTTCGCGCTGAAAGCCGTTGTCGAGTTTCAGGAAAGTCTTTCCGTAACCCTCCGATCCGCGGACGTTCGGAAAAATAATCGCGCAGCCGAGTTCGTTGAGAAAATAATTATTCCGCCCGAGATACCCGGGGCGGTACTGCGATTCGGGTCCGCCATGAATATTTATGATGATTGGGCGCGGTCCGGGAAATTTTGTGGCGTCCGGCGTATGAAGGAATCCGGTGATCTCCTTGCCATCGAAAGATTTCCAGCGCACCAACTCTGGTTCGACGAACTGCGTCGCGGGAATGCCGCCAGTCTCGCTCGCGGTCCAGCGCGTGGTCGTGTTCTTGCCGTCGTGGTCACCAGGCGTAAACATCCGACGGCGAGCGGGCCCCGGAGACGTTGAAGGCGAGCAAGCCTTGCTTTGGATCATGATGCCAGCTTGAGACCGGTAATGACGACGGCCGGCAGGGGCGGATTGAAGGTGGGATCCTTTTGCGGTCGTGCCGTTACGGTGCCATTTCCCGGCACGAGCTCGATCAGGTGCAGCGTGCTCACGCCATTCTCGTTCAGGGCATAGGCGATTTGTTTGCCGTCGGGGCTCAAATCCCAATTGCTGACGTCCCATTTCAGGTCCGGCAGAAGGTAAGTATGCTTGCCGCTGGCGAGATCTATGTAGGCGAGTCGCTGGAATTCGGACTCCCGATCGGTCGTCACGAACAAGCCTTTGCCGTCCTTCGAAAAAAGCGCCGACGAGTACGACACCTTTTCGGCGCCGTCGGGCGGACGAGGTGTGATGGCCTTTTTCTCGCCGGTCTGTGTGTCGAACAGCCAGAGGTAACTTTCGTTGATCGAAATTCCTTCCGCCACGACCAGCTGCTTATCCTCCGGCGACCAATCCGCGGGCTCCCATCCGCCGCCTTTCAGTTCCGCGAGGAGGCGATCGCTTTTGGGATCCAAGGGGGACTCCGCGTAAATGTCGGTGTCCGCGCCGTTGCGGCGAGTGGAGGTGTAAACGATGCGGTCGCCGCGATTGCTCCAGATCGGCTCCGAGTTTCGCGACTTGCCGTCGGTCAGGAGGGTAATCTGGCCGTTGGAGAAATCGTAGCGGTAATTCTGGTTGAACTCATTACCGCCCGCGCCTTTCGCGAAAACGAAGTAGTCGCCTTTGGTCGGCTCGAAGGATCCGCCGTCGACGCGGTCGGGGAAAAATGTGAGCTGAGTCCGATCACCGCCGGGCTGAGGTAACGCGATGAATCTGATTCGTGTCGCCGAAGCGCGTCGCGATCAGACATCTCGGCCCGGGTCGGGATGCCAGTCCTGGAAGCTGGCCGCGCGCGATTCGGTATAACGGCCCACCTGCTCCGGCAGTTCACCGGGAATAGGCGGGACGCCGTCGATCACGAGATTATCGCCCGGCGTGAGCGGCGGCTTCGCCGGCAGGATCGGCCGCGAGTGCGCAAAGCGGCGATAAGAACAAGGAAACCAACAGGACAATTCGGTTCATAAGAGAGGCGGATATTTCCACATTAGGGAGATCGGATCGAACCAAAAAGCGATCGGATCGCCCGCGAACAAGATCTAGCGGCATGTACATCCGACGACTTTGGCCGGTCCCGCATATCTCTTCGAGGCGCTCGCACGGTCGCCTGCGGTGGAGGATTTGTTTGCTGCCGGAGATCCTGGGGAATTGTTCGCTGCACTTTCTGCGGGGAGAGAGCCGGCGGCCGACGGAAATCTGGCGGGGAGACTTGCACGAGCATAAAGGACGGGTTTCTGCTCGCCCAGTTCAGTGCCTGCCGCTTGGTTTCAAAAAATCGATCGATGACAAGCGCGTTTCGTTCGAGAGCGGTCCGGCCGGAGCGCCGCGCTGCCTTGCGGCTCACCACCGCGGAACCGGTATCGACCGCGAGCAAGGGGACCATCGGGAAGCGTTACTTTGCTGCCGTAAGGAATCCGGCGCGGATCGACCGCGCAATGGCCGGCCCGCAGCCGCGCGCCGGTGGCGCACCTGTGCTGCCGCGTCCAGCGATCGGAACCGCCGCCTCCGCTGGCCCAATAGACCGTGATGCGTGCCAGGAGCGATTGCTCGCGGACAGAATGCTCGCGGGCAGAAACGCCTGGCGCCAGCAGCAGAAATAATCCTGACGCAATAAAAAAATGTTTCATGATTAGCTTCGGGTTTTTCAGAGGTTCTAGTCGATTGACCAGGCTGGGGGACGAAAGCCCCACCATCTTCTCTGAATCGAAACTGTCGCCCCTTTTGGCCCTAAAGCATTCGAATTCGTCTGGTGATTTTTGCCTTCGCGTTAGAGTGTCCGCGGATGCCGAACAACCTGCCTGTGCGCATCGCGATGTGGTCGGGCCCGCGCAACATCTCCACGGCGATGATGCGTTCGTGGGGAAATCGGCCGGATACCTTCGTGTGCGATGAGCCGTTCTATGCCCATTATTTGGACGCGACCGGTCGCGATCATCCTGGGCGCAGATGAAGTCATTGCGAGCGGGCGAGACCGATTGGCGCAAGGTGGTCGAGGCTTTGACCGGCGAGGTGCCCAACGGGCAAGCGCATTTTTTATCAGAAGCAGATGACGCATCACCTGTTGCCAGAGATCGACCGGGCCTGGCTGCGCGCGGTGACGAACTGTTTTCTCATCCGCGATCCGCGCGAAGTGATCGTCTCTTACATCAAGAAAAACAATGATCCGGCGCTGGAGGACATCGGCTTTGTGCAACAGGCGGAGATATTCGATTGGGTGCGGGCAGACACCGGCGCGGTCCCGGCGGTCATCGTTGACGCGCGGGATGTGCTCGAGAATCCGCGCAGAATTCTGGAATTGCTCTGTGGCGCCGTCGGGGTGGAATTCAACGAGGCGATGCTTTCCTGGCCGCCGGGTCTGCGCGAGACCGACGGCATTTGGGCGAAGCATTGGTATGGCGAGGTGGAGACTTCGACGGGTTTCCGCAAGTCTCCAGCGCAAGAGCCGGAGCCGGTTCCGGAGCATTTGCGGGAGGTTTATGAGCGAGCGCAGGAATGCTATGCGCGCCTCCATCAATATCGATTGCGTTAGAAAACGCGGATAGGTCCCATAGGTATAGCAAGTGCTCCAGCAATTCAACGAAAAGAACCGCGATCTGTTGGTGAACATCAACGGCCAGCTCGTGCACCGGGACAAAGCCGGCGTCAGCCCGTTTGATTCCGCGGTGCAGGGCGGCGATGCGGTCTGGGAGGGATTGCGGCTTTATGACGGCCGCATTTTCAAACTGCACGAACATCTTGCCCGGCTTCGGCGTTCCGCGGAAGCGCTCGCTTTTTCGGAAATTCCCCCGGAGGAGAATATCGTCGATGAGATCAGGCGCACGCTGGCTGCGAATGAGATGCGCGACGGCGTCCATATTCGTCTGACGCTAACGCGCGGCGTAAAGACCACGTCCGGGATGGATCCGCGTCTGAATCAGTCGGGGCCGACCTTGATTGTGCTCGCCGAACATAAGCCGCCGGTCTACGCGAAAACCGGGCTGACCTTGATCACCAGTCAGCATTCGCCGGCCGCCGCCGGAGATTCTCGATCCGAGGATTCATCACGCGAACTTGCTGAACTCGATCCTGGCCAAGATCGAAGCGAACAAGGCCGGCGCCGATGATGCGCTCATGCTCGATACTCGCGGCTTCGTGGCCGAAACGAATGCCACCCATGTCTTCATCGTGCGGGAAGATAAAGTGGCGACGCCGCGACGTCATGGCCTGCCCGGAAGGAATCACGCGCGCGACCGTGCTCGAGATTTGCGCGGCAAATAGGATCCCATGCGACGAATGCGACTTATCGCTCGACGACGTCTATCGTGCCGATGAAATGTTCTGCACCGGCACGATGGGGGAATTGGCCGGAGTTACCAAAGTGGACGGGCGAACCATCGGAACCGGCGCCATCGGACCGATGACGCAGCGATTAAGCGAAGCCTTCATCAAGCGAACGGCGGTCGAAGGCGTTCGTGTCGTTTGATCCAACGTGCTTCGGCGATTGAGCAGTTGCCCTACTTTACGCGGGCGGCAATGCTTGCATCTCCAAATCGGATTGGAGGGCGCGCTCGAGGTTCTCGATATGTTTTCGCGCGATGGAAACGTAATCTTCGTCGTCGTCCGGCAGATGCGCCATGTCTCGGACGGAGGCTTCGTCATGCTTGCGGAAGATTTCCGCCACCCGCCGGGCGCGTTGCTCCTCCATGCCCAGCTCGCGCAACGCGTCGATGCTGAGATCGAGGGCGCTGCCCAGGGTCTCGCGATAGACCTGGTTCACCCCGAGGCGAATTATTTCGTAGGCATGCTGGCGGCTCGTGGCGCGGGCGAGAATCTTGAGGCGCGGAAACTCGCGCCGCACCGTCTCGATGATCTTGAGCGCTTTCGCTTCGTCGTCGATCGCCAAGACGAAAAGCTTCGCGCGCTCCGCCCCGGCGGCCTGGAGCAAATCGAGCCGCGAAGCGTCGCCGTAAAATGACTTCATTCCGTATTTGCCAAGGGTTTCGACCTGATCGGCATCGTGATCGAGGACCGTCGTGCCGAATCCGTTCGCACGGAGGAGGCGGCCGACGATGTGGCCGAAGCGTCCGAACCCGGCCAGGATGACGGGATTATCGTGTTCGTCGATTTCGTCAGCGGGACGTTCGGGCTCGCATTTTTGAAAGAGCGGTCGGACCAGCTTTTCGTTGATCGTGAAGAGCACGGGCGCTGCCGCCATGCTGAGCGCGACCGACGCCACGAGCAGCTTTGCGATTTCAACCGGGAGCACGGCATTCTGCGTGGCGAAAGCGAAGAGGACAAAGGCAAATTCGCCACCCTGGGCGAGAGCAAAGGCCAGGAAAAATCCTTCACCGCGTCTCAGACCAAACGGACGCGAAAGCGCCAGGAGCACGGCAAACTTAACCACGAGCAAACCGGTCACGATCAAAGCGATCGTCGCCGGCTGCCGCGCAATGAGCGAAAAATCGATGCTCGCACCGACCGAGATGAAAAAGAGGCCCAGGAGCAGACCTTTGAAGGGCTCGATGTCCGCTTCGAGCTGCACCCGGTATTCACTTTCCGCCAGGACGACTCCGGCGATGAACGTTCCGAGGGCCGGTGAGAGGCCCAGCTTTTGCATGAGCAGCGCAATGCCAAGGACGAGGAAGAGCGCGGTAGCCGTAAACATCTCGCGCAGGCGTGTGTCGGCGATGTAACGGAACAACGGCCGCAGCAGGAAACGGCCCGCCACCACAATCGCAGCGACCGCCCCGACGACCAGCAACGCCCTGCTCCCAGGCCGGGAGACCCGCCATCACTCCCGATTCGGATGTTTTGGTGTCGGCAGCCAATTCCTGGTTGCGTGGCCAGTAACGGCATCAGAGCAATGATTGGAATGACGGCGATGTCCTGAAAAAGCAGCACCGCGAAGGAAGCCTCTCCGCCCGGCGTTTTCATAAGCCCGCGTTCGTCCAGCGATTGCAACACGATGGCGGTGGAAGACATCGCGAGGATCAGCCCGACGGCCAGGGACGTCTTCCAGGGCAACCCAAGAGAGATGCGGCAAAGCCGATGGCCAGTGCCGTTACCGACAACTTGCAAGCCGCCCAGTCCAAGAATCGGCCGGCGCATTTGCCACAGAAGGGCAGGCCGGAGTTCGAGCCCGACCACAAAGAGCATCATCACCACGCCGAACTCGGCGAAGTGCATGACATCGTCGCCCTCTCCAGCGAGGCGCATGGCATAGGGCCCGATGATCGCGCCGGCCAGCAGGTAACCGATCACGGAGCCCAGCCCCAGACGCTTGGCCAGCGGCACCGCGACGATCGCCGCGAGCAAATAGATGAAAGCCTGATAAAGTCCGCCGCTCATTTCACTCTTGGTTGTCGCCGCTGCTTCACGAATTACAAACTCGCAAAAAGGGCCGCTTGATTCCAAGCTGAAAACCATGGCCGACGCTCTTACCCCGATGATGCAACAGTACCAGCGGCTGCGCGCAAGCGTGCCGGCGGATACGCTGTTGCTCTTTCGGCTCGGCGATTTTTATGAGCTCTTTTTCGATGACGCCAAGGAAGCGTCGGGGCTGCTCAATCTCGCGCTGACCCACCGCAATAGTGTGCCGATGTGCGGCATGCCGTATCACGCGGCGCCGGGTTACATCGCGAAGCTTATCCAAGCCGGACGGCGCGTCGCGATTTGCGATCAAACGAGCGAGCCGCAGCCGGGAAAAATCGTCAACCGCGAGATCACGCAGATCATCACGGCCGGCACCGTGAGCGAGATGGATCTGCTGAAATCGAACCGGCCGAATTATCTCGGCGCGGTCTATTTCCAGGAGGGCGCGTTTGGATTTGCCTACGCCGAACTGAGCACCGGTGAATTTCGGGTCACGCAGTCGGGCGACATCAGCACGTTGATGGACGATCTCGCTCGAATTTCTCCGGCGGAATTGTTGGTCAGCGAGCGCCAGAGCGCGCAGTTCGGGGAGATCGAAGGCGCGCTCGCTTACGATGATTTCGCGTTCCTGGCGGACCATGCGCGCTTTACCTTGTGCGAGCATTTCGGCGTCAAATCGCTCGATGGCTTTGGCTGCACCGAAATGCCCGCGGCGATCGGCGCGGCGGGCGCGATCATTCATTATCTCAAGCAGCAGTTGCGGCGGAAAGTGGACCATCTGACTTCGCTGCGTTGCGACGCGCGGGACGATTACGTTCTGCTCGATGCCGCGACCCAGGTAAATCTCGAGCTGGTCGAATCGCGCGGCGCACGAAACACGAGCCTGCTGGCCGCGCTCGATCGAACCGTTACTCCGATGGGAGGAAGGAAGATGCGGACATGGATCTTGCAGCCGCTGCGCGATCTCGCCGAATTGGAACGCCGCCAGCAAATGATCGCCGATTTGTTGCACGAGTCCGACTTGATCGCGGCTCTGCGCCATTCCCTGAAATCGATCCGAGATCTGGAACGTGCGTCCGGAAGGCTGAGCCAGGCGTCGGGCAATGCGCGCGATCTCGTCGCGCTGAAAACCTCGCTGCAGCAAATCCCCGAGCTGAAGCGAGCGCTCCAGACTCTGCTCGACCGGCTCGCCTTCGGGACGAATCACGCCGAGGAAACCAGCCGGCCGGAATCGCTCGCCCAGGCGCTGCAAGGCGCGCTTCAGGAAATGCCGGAGCTCGCGCAGAAGTTGAATCAGGCGCTGGTGGACGATCCGCCCCTGGTCCTGAAGGAAGGAGGGATGTTCCGCGACGGGTTCAACGCCGATCTGGATGAGCTGCGGCAGGCCTCGCGCGACGGCAAGAATTGGATCACGGAATTACAGGAACGCGAGATCGCCGAGAGCGGAATCAAATCGCTCAAGGTCCGTTTCAATTCGGTCTTTGGTTATTTCATCGAGATCACGAAATCGAATCTCGCGAATGTGCCGGCGCGTTACATCCGCAAGCAAACGACTGTGGGCGGAGAGCGCTTCATCACGCCGGAGCTGAAGGAGATGGAATCAAAGATTCTGGGCGCCGATGAGCGGGCGCGTCAGCTCGAGTATCAGCTTTTTCAAACCTTGCGGGAGGAAACGCTGCGGGAGCTGGCGCCGATTCAGCAAACGGCCGGCGCGCTCGGGACGCTCGATGTCATCTGCGCGCTCGCCGAAACGGCGCGGCTTTTCGGTTACGTGCGTCCTGTGCTTAATCGGACGCTCAAGCTCGTTATTCGCGATGGACGGCATCCGGTGCTCGATCAAAATCTGGCGGAGGAAAAATTCGTGCCGAACGACACGGACCTCGATGGCGAACGGATGCGGCTGGCCATCATTACGGGGCCTAACATGGCCGGCAAATCGACCTACATCCGGCAGGTGGCGCTGATTGTGTTGATGGCGCAGATCGGGAGTTTTGTTCCGGCTTCGAGCGCGGAGATCGGTTTGGTGGATCGCATTTTCACCCGCGTCGGCGCGAACGACGATCTTTCGCGCGGGCAATCGACCTTCATGGTCGAGATGAACGAAACGGCGAATATCGTGAATAACGCGACGGAGCGCAGTCTGGTGATTCTCGATGAGATCGGCCGGGGCACCTCGACCTTCGATGGCCTCTCGATCGCCTGGAGCGTCGCGGAATTCCTCCACGACAAGATCAAGGCGCGGACGCTTTTCGCGACGCACTATCATGAGCTGACGAAGTTGGCCGAGGAGCGCAAAGGAGTGGCGAATTTCAACGTCGCTGTACGCGAATGGAACGAGCAGATCATTTTCCTGCGCAAGATCATCCCGGGCGGCGCGGACAAGAGTTACGGGATCCACGTGGCGCGGCTGGCGGGCGTGCCCAAGGAAATTCTCGACCGCGCCAAGGACATCCTCGCGCACCTGGAGAAACCGAATGGGACGGCAGACGAGCGGAAGCCCGTGAAAAGCCGGCGAAGCAAGAAAGTGGTGAGTGTGCCGGAAAAACCGCAGCTGGATTTGTTTTAGATGGCCGGTTGCGGCGAACAGCCCTACGTTTTGCACTGACTCCGCGGCTTCAGGAAAGTATGATTGGCGCAGCCCCCCCAGTATGCCGGCAAAAACCGAGAGAGATCTGAGCGAACAATTGCGCGCGCTTTGGCTCAAAGCCGTCGCCGCGATCGAGCTGCGCAATTTCGAATACGCGATCTCGCTCTTGCAAGGGATCCTGAAACAGGAGCCGGAATTTCTCATGGGCCGCCAGCTCTTGCGCCGCGCGGAAGTTGCCAAACAAAAAGCCGAGCGGAGACCTTTGTTCAACATCTCGACCTCAGCGATTTCGATCATGAAGGCGCAGCGCGAGTTAAAGAACGACCCGCGCCGCGCCGTGGAGATGATCGAGAAGGTCCTGGAAGACGAGCCCTACAATCGGCAGGCCAATCTGGTCTTGAAACAGGCGGCGCTGGCGGCTGGCTGGCCGGAAATTGGCGTGTTTGCGCTCCAGACTTTGCTCGAAGAAAAAGCGGGCGACTCCAGAATTCTCCACGAATTGGGCCGGCTTTATCACGAGCTGGGCGACAGCGAAAAGGAGGTCGAGATCTACCACAAGATTACGGAGATCGATCCGACTGATGCCGAGGCGAACCGGCTGGGCAAGGATGCGTCGGCCCGCGCTTCCATGAAGAGCGGCGGATGGACCGCAGGCGGAAAGCTATCGCGATCTGATCAAGGACAAGGGTGCGGCTGTTTCGCTGGAGCAACAGGGCCGGCTTGTTCCAGCGGATGAGTCGCTCGAACAGCAAATAGAGGAAACATTCGCGCAGCATCAGGCGGAACCGAACCGTCTCGATTTGGCGAGGAAGTTGGGCGCGTTATACACGCAGAAGGACGACCTCGAGAATGCCATCGCCTGGTACCAATACGCGGCGAATCTCACGAGCAACAGCGATCCAGGCGACGCGCAGAAAATCTCCGATTTGCGCAGGAAACAATCCGAACGCGAGATCGCCGAACACGAAGAATTTCTAGCGACGCGGGGGGCGCAAGACCCGCTCTTTATTGATCGAACCGCGGCACTGCTTCTCGCGAAAAAGAAGCACGCTGAATTGCTGATCGACGACGCGCGGAAACGGTTCGAGCGCAATCCATCCGATCTCCAGCTGCGATTCGAGCTGGGCGAACATCTTTATCACGCGGGCCGGTTTCGAGAAGCGTTGCCGGAATTGCAGCGAGCCCGCCAGAACCCGAACACGCGGTTGAAATCGATGAATCTGCTGGGCCGATGTTATTGCGAGCTCGGCATGCTCGATCTCGCCGCGCAACAGCTCGAGGAAGCAGCGCGGGAAATCAGCTCGATGGACGCGATGAAAATGGAAATCGTTTACAATCTGGGACTGGTTTACGAGCTGATGGGCGAAGGGGCGAAATCGATCGCCGCGATGAAGCAGATTTACCAAACCGAATATGGTTACCGGGATGTCGCGAGGCGTGTGGAAGGCTCCTACGAGCGGCCGACGCCGGATCGTTAGGTCCGAAGGGCCGGCTAACTCGGCTCGACGAAGACGAAGGTCGCGAATTGTGTCGGCTTTTGGTGACCAATGCGTTACGAGCCACCCTATGAAGACCCATTTGAAAGTATTCTCATGCTTCGCGGTTATGGTTTTTGCCTGTGGTGCTCTATTCTTGAGCGCCTCCCTTCGCGCCCAGTCGGGCAATCCGGATGCGCTAAGCACGCCGTCGGACGTGGATGCGAACAAGAAGGAAGCTCCCGCCCGTCCTGCCGCGAGTCCATCGCCCACGCCATCGGCCACACCGAGGAGATAGTTCCGAACGTTTTCTTATGTCGCGGCCTTGCCGTCGTCAGCCGAGACGCGCCCACGCAGTTTCACTTTGAGAGCCTGGCCCGCTGGAACGGCCGGCAAAGAGGGCAAGATCAATTGCGGATCGACCCCGGTAACTCGCACCCGGAGGTGCTCCGGGTGCGCCATGCGTTCCGCGTCGCCGGCGAGAGCGATGGATTCGAAGGCTTTTGGATCGCGCGCTCGATAAAGCACGGTGGTTTCGGTCGAGATTTCGACCGCGGCCACTTCGATTGCAGGCATGCTGCTGATGAAATCGATTCGAAGCGGCGCGGCGCCGGCACCGGGTGGCAGGGCGATTGAAACGTCCTTCCACCCGTCGTGACCAATGCGGGCATAAACCGAATTGGCTTCGCTATGGGATCCGTCAGTGGAGTGAAATATTTGGATGATCGTTTCGGGGATGGGGGCGGGAGGCCGGACGAGGCGTTTTACACAGCCGTAAATCCACCACCGCAGCTTTGTCCCAAAGGGCAGGACCGGCTTGCGCGCGATTAAGACTGAATCGTGCCACTTGTTGCTCTCCGAATCGTAGTCCGGCAAATCGCCCCATTGTGTTTGCACATCCACGACCTCCAGACCGGCATAACGCGCCACCGCCGAAAAGCCGTCCGAAAAAATGCGCCAGCAATCCCGCGGGTAGCGATGTTCCGGCCCACTCGAGGGCGCGATGATGCAGCAGAGCCCGCGCGGTTTCAGGATTCGCGCGATTTCGAGCATGGTTTCCCAGAAAAATTCGGTGTGCTCGAAGGTTTGCCCGCAAACGACGACGTCGGTCGACGCGGAGTCGAGCTCCCGCCAGCGATAGGGATCGCTCAAAACGACATCGACATTCTCTCCAGGGTAGAGATCGACCCCGATGTAACGCCAGGGCGGGATTTCAAAAAGTCCGCGATACGAGCCGTTCAAGTCGGCGCTGCCGATATCGACAATCACGAGCGGCTCGCCCCGACGGCCGTCGACGTAATCCCGGCGAAACTGCGCCATGCTATCGAGGGAGTGCTTATGCATTGTTCCATCAATAAATCATTAAAACCGCACGCCCGTGATCATCCCGCGGGCGAAAATAAGGCCAAGATTCAAGAGAAGTTGCAGGCTGAAAAGGGCGACGAAGACTTTTCGGGTGCAATGCTGAGAGAGCCACCAGACACTGAAGAAGAGCAATACGCCGACGACCGGTTGATATCCGTGCAGAATGGGCAACGCGGGCGCACTAAAGACGCCGAGAATCAACAGGGCCGGAGCGAGAAAGCCAAACCAAAGCCACGAGCGTGGCCTTGGCAGCTCCACGCATTTTGCCAGGGCGGGGTAGAGCAAGACAATCCCGATGACGCCGGGCAGGGAGAACTGCCAGGAATTTAAGACCTCCTTGAAATCAAACGGATAGATCAAAAAAATCGTGGACGACATCAGGTAGAACAAATTGTGGAGCCGAATCCAGACAAAGCCCATGAGAGAAGCCCAGGCCGGTTCGGTGCCTTGTCCGAAAAAATTTTGGGTGACCAGATTAGCGGGAATGTGCAGCACAATTTTCGTCCAAATAATCCAGGGTGCGAGAACCAGGCCCAGGACAAGGCCGTAAAGTATTGCGGCCGGCAGGCGGGATTTATCACGTCGCCATTGAGACAAATAAAACAGACCGGCACAGGCAGCAAAGGTGATCGAATAGGGATGAGAGTGCCAGGCTAATGCCATCAAAACACCGACAATGGCCGGGCTATGGCCGCCGCGGATGGAGGTCCACGCCAGGAGGATGAAAAATCCAGCCAATGCTTTTGGCCAGGTATAGATGGTCTGGGCGATGAAATACTGATTCGTGACGTAAAGGAGGGTAGCCGCGGACAGGATAGAACCCGCGCCAAAGCTGGAGCAGAAGAGCAATACCCCGAGAAGCATCAGGGAATTGAGGAACAGGCCGACGATGGAAAACTGTTCGAAGCTATTTTCCGTGTTGAGCTTCGATACGTCAGGCCAGTTTTGGCCGAGATAATTGTAGGTTCCCAGATCCGGATGGTCGTGTCTTGCCCCGAGAGCGACTCGAAAAGGTAATGCCACCAGCGACATCAGGATCGTCCGATTGCTTACCTCATTGTTGGGCAGGATCGGCCTCTCCTTTTCGAATGAGATCCCCCGCGCGAAGAACTCCGTCACGGCAAAGGGAATGTAGTTGTCGGTCGGGAGTGAGGTCAGATACTGAATCTTTACGCTGAGAGAGGGAGTCTTAAAGACAAACGGCCCATCGGGCAAGACCGCCGGGTATTTTACGTCGACGTGAAATAGCCGCAGGCTCAGGACGAGAAGCAGAAACCACAAGGCGAGCGAGACTTTGCTCGGCCTTGATAATGCCAGGGAGAATTCTAGCAGGACCCGCCGCACAACGAAGTATGCCGCGCTCAACAGCATTAGAGCGACCAGGATCGCGACAAAGACCCAGCGAACTGCGGGGGCGGCCGCGATCGCCCAGCCCAGAAGAGAGTGCAGGACCACGCCCGCGGCGGCGCCGTAACTGAGGAGCTCGAGTCCACGCAGCTTCGTCCAATAATGGAGGAGGGCGATCCCGTTCAGCATGATCGACGCAGCCACCCAGAGCAAGAGCAAGAATCCCGCGGCGAACGACATGGGATTTGATTTTCAATGCCCGGCCGTGCGCCACAAGGATTTTCGCGAATCGTTAGACAGGCAGGCCGGTTTAGTCCTCTATTGAACGGATCAAACAACGATTTCATAGGTCTAAGTCCGTTCCGATGCTCCATTGATGTACGAGAAACTTCCAAGTTTGATTGGTTTTCAGCCGAAGTTTAGGACAGGCGGCCCAGCGCGGTTCCATCTCCCGTTGTTTTACGACCTGGTCGCCCGGCAGAAACCAAAGTCGATCGTAGTGCTCGGATTCGGTGAGGGGCAGGCCTATTTCACCTTTTGCCAGGCGTCGCGCGAACAGAATGCGGGATCTCAATGCACTCTGGTTCGACGGGATCGCCCCGGCGAGAACGCCGCCGATGATCTGGCCTGGCGAGAAGCAAAGGATTACGGGCAGGAGTTTTATGGAGCTCGCGCCCATTTCGTCGAAAGCTCGGAGGCGGCTCTCAAAGAGTGCGCCGACAGGAGTGTCGATCTGCTTCTGCTCGACGATTGCGATTCGGCGGGAGAAATCCGTGCAGATCTGGCGAGCTGGGACGCAAAACTTTCGCCGGATGCATTGGTTCTGCTCCACGGCCTGGAACTGGAACGCGCGGATGGCCCCCGGGACGCGTGGAAAGAATGGGTTACGCGGCCGGCCTTCCGCGGAAATTTCCGACGGCATTGGCCTCGGAATCGCTGCCCGATCGCGCACGGCGGAAACCCGGGATTTTCTTTTCCAGGCATTGTTCGGGGGGGAGAAGACGCTCCCGGAATTAATTGCGATCTACCGGATCGCGGCCGCTCGCATCAACGCGCAGGCCCAAGCCGACCAGGCCGTGCGCGAGCAAGCTGCGCTCGAAACGCGGCAAGTCTGGCTCGATTCACTCCTGGCTGATCGATGGAAGGTCCAGGAGATCATGGACCACCAGGCGCGGGCGCTGGAGTGGCAGACGGAGCTGCCCAAACATTTTGAAGTTCTGCGCCGGGACCGCGCGAAAGCGCAGCTCGTCATGGACGCTCAGCACGAACAACTCAAACACTGGGTGGCGGAATCCGATCGGCTCAAGGCGAAGATCGAACAACTCAAGACGCAGATTAAGGATCAGAAGGCGATTCTGAGTGCCGCTAAACAAGCGTGCCGGAAAGGCGGACGCTGTTTTCATGTCCTGACCGGGCCGAAAGAGCACCGGCCACTCGGGGAGAAGATCATGCGCGAAATTCGGCGTCTCCCGCGCAATTTCAGAATTTCGCGTGCGCCGCAACCTGCCGCCCCGTCGGTGGAGAAAACAGCTCCGATCGTCCCCAAAGTTCCGGTGAACCGGTATTCCGCGTGGATCAGCGAGCATGAACCCGATGCCGCAGCGCTGGAAAATCAGCGCCAGGCTTCGAAAGAATTTTCAGCGCGACTCAAGATCAGCCTCCTCATTCCGGTCCATAACACATCGGCAGAATTCCTGGACGAGATGTTCGTCTCGGTCGTGGGCCAGACCTACGACAACTGGGAGGCGTGCGTGGTCGATGGCGGCTCGGACCGGCCGGAGACGATCGAAACTCTGCGGCGCTGGGAAGAGCGAGAACCGAGGATTCACGTCCAGCGGCTCGCCGAAAACCTCGGTATTTCGGAAAACACAAACCGCGCCTTGGAAGCGGCCACCGGCGACCTGGTGGCTTGCGTCGATCATGACGATTTGCTGGCGCCCTTTGCGCTCTATGAAGTGGCGCGCGCCGCCTTGGAATTTCCCGAGGCCGAGATCTTTTACAGCGATGAGGATCGATGGAGCGCGGAAGGGAAACGGCACGCGCCGTTTTTCAAACCGGAGTGGAGCCCGGAGCTTCTTTGCTCATCGATGTACATCGGTCATCTGACTGCGTATCGGCGCTCGCTCGTCGATCAGGTCGGGGGTTTTCGCAAGGAGTTCGACTTGTCCCAGGACTATGATTTTGCGCTGCGGGCGACGGAACAGGCGCGGGAGATTCATCACATCCCGCACATCCTTTATCATTGGCGTGAACATCCGGAGTCCGGCTCGGCGGGCGGCAAGCCGGACGCGCGCAAAACAAACCTGGCCGCGCTCGCCGACGCGATGCAGCGCCGGAACCTTCCCGCGGAGGTCGTGGAATATCCGACGGCCAACCGAGCGCGCTTGAAAGTCACGCCCTGGCCTCGCGTCTCGGTGATTATCCCGACAGACTCGCCGACCCGCGCCCAGGTTTGTCTGCGCGATCTCCCGCGGAGCACCAAGTACCCGGACCTGGAGATCGTGATCGTCACGAACAGCCACCTTCTCGGGTCGCTCGAGGGTCTCGGAACGCCCGACGCGAAGGTGCGGTTCGTCCCCTACGACAAGCCGTTCAATTTTTCCGAGAAATGCAATCTCGGCGCGGCCGCGGCCACGGGCGAGCGGCTCATTTTTTTCAACGACGATGTCGAAACCGCGCAGCCCGGTTGGATCCAGAATTTGATCGAACCGTTGGAGAATCCCGAGGTGGGCGCGGTGGCGCCGAAACTCCTCTACGAGGGCGGAAGGATTCAACATGCCGGTTTGGTTATGGGAGTGCGCGGCCTGGCGGGAACTGCTTTTCATCAAAGCATGGCTGAGTCCACCGAGCACTTTAACCTGGCTCAATCTCTGCGTGACGTAGCGGCTTTGTCCGCGGCCTGCCTCGCGATGCGGCGGGAAGATTTCATTCGAGTCGGCGGCTTCGATGCGGTGAACACGCCGATTGCGCATTCGGACATCGATCTTTGTTTCAAAGTGCGCGAGGCCGGCCTCCGTTGTGTCTACACCCCGTATGCGACGCTGAGCCATGCGGGTCATGCCTCGATCGGTGTCGAGGAAGCAAAGGAGGAAATCCGAGGCAAAGACAAGGCGTCGATTTATTTGCTCAAACGCTGGCCGCGCTATACCACCCACGATCCCTATTTTACGGAAAACATGCGCGACTGGCTGTATTCCGATTCGCCCACGCCCATTCGGATGATGGCCCGCGATCGCACCGCGCCTCTCGATTCTTCACCCGACCTGCTTTTCGTCTCGCACGACCTCTCCTTGTCCGGCGCGCCGATGATGCTTTTTCATGCGGCAACCTGGTGTCAACGCAACGGCCTTTTCGTTCTGGTTCTCGCGCCCGAGGATGGCCCCCTCCGCGAGAAACTGACTGCCGAAGGTATTCCGGTCATCATCGATCCGCTCGTCGAAACCGGGCATGAATCGTTCGCGAGATTTGCGCGCGACTTCGATTGCGTCATCGCGAACACGATTCGGAGCGGGGGGGTTGTGCGTGCCCTAAAGGGCGAAAACGTGCCGATTGCCTGGTGGGTGCACGAACCCGGTTCGGTGGGCGAACATTATCTCCGGGAAGACGCCAAACTCCGCGCGGCCGTGCCGTTCGCCGACGTGCTCTTTGCCCCATCGGAAAGCACGGCGACCGTTTATCGGCGCTATACCAGTCAGCCAGTAAAATGTTTGCGCAATGCCATCCCGGACCCTGGCGTGGGCGAGGAGAGAGATAACGCCGCCACCGTGCGCCCCCTCCGATTTCTCCTTCTGGCCAGCGTCGAACCGCGAAAAGGTCAGGACGTTTTTGTGGAGGCGCTCGCCTTGCTGCCGGCCGAATTGCAGCAGGCCGCCCACTTTCAAATCGCGGGACGCGTCCTCGATCCCGATTTTTGGCCGAAGGTGGAAGCCGTAGCGAAGAATTTGCGAAATTTCTCGGTAAGAGGCGCCTTGAACCATGCGGACGCGATCGAACTCATGGGCGCGGCCGATGTGATTGTTTCCCCGTCACGCGACGAAGCGATGCCGACCGTGACTATTCTGGAAGCGATGGGTCTCGGAAAGGCGTTGATCACCACGATCGTTGGGGGCGCCCTCGAGGTCTTGGTTGAGGGCGAGAATGCGCTTCTCGTCAGGCCGGAGGCGCCGGATGTCCTCGCGGCTGCCATCCGGCGCTTGATCGAGGATCCAGCGCTGGCGGGTGAGCTGGGAAAAAAGGCGCGCGCGACCTACGAAAAGAATTTCACGATGGAGCGCTTCGGCCCGGAATTCCGGCAGCTCATCGCGGAAGTGATCTCGGAGCCGCTCGCGGTGGGGCCAGCGCAAGATGCCTGAACCGGCCCAGGATTGCGAACCCGCAGGGCCGCCGCGCGTTCTCTTTGTCTCGCACGAGACGACGTTGAGTGGCGCGCCGATTCAACTGGTCCATCTGGTGCGGTGGCTGAAAAAAGCCGGATGGGAAGTGGCCGTGGCGACGCCGGACGAAGGGCCGATCTCGGAGATGCTGGCGCGGGACAATATCGCGACGGTAATGGAGCCGACGCTGCTGACCGATCTGGAGCACGGGAAGCTGCGAGAATTATGCCGGGATTACGAGGTTATCGTGGCCAACACTATCGCGAGCTGGCCGGCGGTGCGGGCCGCCCATTTGGAGAAGCGGCCGGTTCTTTGGTATTTGCACGAAACACTTGTCGCCGTGCGTCTCATTCGCGCGATTTCGGAAATCCGGCCGGCGTTGAAAATGGCAAGTATCCTGGTCACACCCACGCGGCAAACCGCGAGGGTTTACCAGGGTCTCACGCTTGCGCCGATCGAAGTGGTCCCCTACGGCATTCCGAAGCCGCCGGTTACTCCGGTAGAAAAGAATGATGCGGTCCGTTTCGTGACTCTGGGCAGCTTCGAGCCGCGCAAGGGCCAGGATGTTTTGCTCGAGGCGATTCACAAATTGGACCCGGAGACGCGCCGCCGCAGCTCATTCAAGATGGCCGGCCGGGTCTTGGACGCAGAGTTCTTCGAGAAACTGAAGAGTCGGGCCAACGGTCTCGCAAACACGCAATTAATTGAGGCGCTCGACCATTCCGAGGCGACTGCCCTACTCAACCAGACGGATGCGGTCGTCCTGCCGTCGCGCGATGAAACGATGCCGATCGTGATTCTGGAGGCCATGGGTCTTGAGAAGGGAGTCATTAGCACCGATGTCGGTGGCGTGCGGGAATGGGTGCAAAACGAGATGAATGGGCTGGTCGTGGCGCGGGAAAATCCGGATGAGCTGGCGTCCGCCCTGACGCGATACATAAGAGAGTCGGCGTTCGCTCGTGAGATTGCCGCGGCCGGGCTGCGGACATTTGAAAGCCATTTCACTCTGGACCGCTTTGCCGGACGCTTCGCCGAATTGCTCCAGTCGCTCCGCCACAATCCGATCGAGGAGCCTTCAGCCGCACCGATCACCTACGAAAACTGGATCGCCCAATTTGACAGGCGGACACGTGGCGACGCGATTGCCCTGCGCCGCCGCCTTCGCGCGATGCGGAAGCACCCTGTCATCTCGGTGATTCTCCCCGTCTACAATCCCGAACGGCGGGTCCTCGAGGAAGCCATCGCTTCGATCGAGGGACAGCTCTACGAACAGTGGGAGCTTTGCATCGCAGACGATGCTTCGACCGATCCGGGCATCCGACCGTATCTCGAAGAAGTTGCGGCGCGCGATCCGCGGATCAAGCTCGTCTTCCGCGCGCAGAATGGTCACATCTCCGCCTGCTCAAACTCCGCGCTCGGACTTGCGACAGGCGAATGGTGCGCGCTCCTGGATCAGGACGACCTGTTTGCCGAGCACGCGCTCGCCTTGGTCGCGCTCGAAATCGAGAACTATCCTAACGCCGGTCTAATCTATTCCGACGAAGACAAGATCGATGAAGAGGGTGTTCGCTCGAATCCGTTTTTCAAACCCGATTGGAACGCGGAACTCTTTCTCGGCCAAAATTTCATTAATCATCTCGGCGTTTATCGAACCGAGCTTCTCCGTGAGATCGGCGGGTTTCGCGAAGGGTTTGAAGGTTCGCAGGACTATGATCTGGCCTTGCGTTGCGTGGAACGGCTGAAACCGGGGCAGGTTCGGCACATTCCGCGTATTCTCTACCATTGGCGTGCCGTGGCCGGAAGCCTCGCGGCGGTCGCGGATGCGAAACCTTATGCCAAAGAGGCCGCGCGCCGGGCGATCGGCGATTATCTTCAACGGCAGGGCATCGCCGGCCGGGTCGAACCGTGCCCGGAGAATGTCGAATCGCACCGCGCGATTTACGAACTGCCGAATCCTGCGCCGTTGGTTTCAATCGTTATTCCCATGCGCGACCGGCTCAGTCTTCTGGAGCGCTGCCTCGAAGCCATCCGCGAGCGAACCGATTATGGACCGCTCGAGATTGTGATTGTCGACAATGGCTCGAAGGAGGCCGCGACGCTTGAATTCTTGCGCGCGCTCGGGGAAAAAAACGTGGCCCGCGTGTTGCGCATCGACGGGGAATTCAATTTTAGCCGCCTGATCAACCGCGGCGCCAGGGCGGCAAGAGGAGATGTGCTGGCGTTCTTGAATAATGACATCGACGCGAGCGACCCCGGCTGGCTGCGCGAAATGGTGAGCCATACCGTGCGTGCCGAGGTTGGCGCGGTCGGGGCGCGCCTTTGGTATCCAAACGGTACGCTCCAACACGGGGGCGTGGTGCTTGGTCTCGGAGGGGTGGCGGGGCACGCGTTTACTGGCGTTCCGCAGGGTCATGCCGGTTATTTCAATCGCACCTATTTGCAGCAGTATTGCTCAGCCGTGACTGGCGCGTGCCTGCTTGTCCGCAGGGAGGTCTTCGAGCATGCAGGCGGATTCGATGAAAAGAATTTCGCCATCAGCTTTAACGACATCGACTTCTGCCTGCGACTGCGCGCGGCTGGTCTTCAAAACGTCTGGACGCCCTACGCGAACCTGGTCCACCACGAGTCCGCCTCGCGCGGTCATCAACGTGCGCCGGACGAACAGGCGCAGTTTGTCCGGGAGGCGACCTTCATGCAGGAAAAATGGGGGACTGAACTGCTGCACGATCCCTTCTACAATCCGAACCTGTCTCTCAATCTACCCGGCTTTGAGCTCGCTGTTCCGCCGCGGCTGCCGGAGTTGAGTGGCGCTGGCCCGGCCCATCTCGCGGTTGCTCAGCGAGAGGCGTCGGCAGTTGCCGCGCGATGAGAGCTGGGCTGCCGCGCTATTTCTTGATTTCCAACCGGAGCTTTTCTTGGACGGCAACGAGCGACGGAACGTCGCGGTATTGTCCATCAGGCATTTCATTCCAAGCCACGAATTGGAGAGTCGTTTCCGGTCGCGCTTTTAGATCTGCGCGCAAGAGAGGCTCAAACTTCTTCAAATCCCAGTCATAGAATTCCTGGGTCAGAGCGCCAAGTGGCACATTGGGAATGGGAAGATCCGCCCTCTGGCATTCGCGCGCCATGGCCACCACTGCCCGCCACGCGGAAGCGTGGGAAATCATCGAATTTGGCTGGGTCCTTGGATACACATTCGCGGCATATTGTTGATTGCCAATGATCGCACAAACCGCCAGGCCGACGTTTAGGATTGTGTTGAGATAAACGGGGGCGGTGGCGAAAAGGAAAAGCAATTCCGCCATGATGCCCGCCAGGGCAAATGAGCTTGGGATAAGATAGCGAGATGCTGCCAGAAAGTGGACAAATCCCTGGGGCGATGGTTCGCGCCATTGGCGAATCGAGATCAGCACAATCATCACTAAGAACGACACCGACGCGAAAGTCTGAAGAAAAAATCTGACCCGGTTACGTGCAGTCGGTTCCCGGAGCGCCCGAAGAAAGGCGGAACTGACGAGAAAGCCAAGGGCGAGCAGAATCGCCAGGCCATAAGGCCAGTCTAGAGTGCTTTGCCACGCGCCCGGCGGCTGCTCGTCCGCGCTGAAGAGGCTGCGGAGTGTGGCCAAGAGGAAGTTTGGGATGAAACTTAGAGCTGCCAGGAAGAAAGGGCCGACCTCCCAGGCTGGGAAGGATACCACCCTCTCCGTCGGCTGAGGATACATGAGCATGACCACCGAATGGATGCTCGTTACCGTAATCATGCTCAAAAGTGGAACGGATATCTTCGGGAGGGCCGGCGCGGGCCGGCGCCGGATCGCAAGCCAGGTGCCACCGAGTACGGCCGGTGTGGCTGCAACGGTTGCTATGCCCAACCCGAGACTGTGGAGCGAGGCGTAAGCCGCTCCGGCTGCGAGCCACGGCCACCGTGTTTCGGCTGGACGGTGCGCCATCTGAATCAGACTCAGCAGAGCCATCACAGTGAACAGGAGCCAGCAGAGTTGCATGATCATGAAGGGCCACGCGATGAACTCTCGCATCTGCGGTTGGAAGATCAGAATCGCAGTCAAACCGGCGGCGGAAAGATTGGCTTTCGTTCGGGAGAGCTGGAAGGCATACCCGCTTTCGCGGGCGAACAGAAATAGGATGGTGGCAAGCAACGCCAGGACGGTGATCTGGCGCCACTTCCAGAATCCCGCATGAGTGCCGATTAGTTTTGCCGTCGCGAATTCGGCTAGAAAGGCAAGCGGGGTAAAATGTCCACTATAGCTCCCCGTGAGGGCAGCTTTCTCAAAGTCGCGTTGGATAGCCGGAGTGGATTGGGAAAGAAACAAAAACCACCCGCTTTCCGCCCGCAGAAAGTTACTTTGAGTATGGCGATAGACGAACGCCGTTAGGATCCACCACAAGAGGAAAAGGCCAACGAACGCCAGGATCGCGGAAGATCTCGGCCGCAACGCGCGTCCTTCTTGTTCCGCACTTGGCAAAAGGTTAAGAAATCTTGGCACCGGGAGGCGCTAACGATGATGGGCTCGTGCATCGAAGTCCAGACAGGGCTCTTAAAACCGTCTTGCTTTTGGCGCGCGAGATTCAATTCTGATTCCGATGCGCAAGACCAAGATCATCTGCACGCTCGGTCCGGCGACAGGGAAAACTGAGACTCTGCGGCAAATGATGAGCGCGGGCGCCGATGTCTTCCGGCTGAACATGAGCCACGCGAAGCATGAATGGGTCCGCGAAATTGTGCCGCGGATTCGCAAGATTGCCGCGGAACTTCGGCGGCCGGTGGCAATCCTTCTCGATACGCAGGGGCCGGCGATTCGGACCGGCGAGGTGAAGACTGATTTGCGCCTGAAACCCGGCGACATCCTCGAGTTCACCGTTCGCGGCGCGAAAAGCGAAGAGAAGTATTCCGTCGACGTAAATTACGACGGACTGATCAACGACATTTCGGTTGGCGACATCGTCCTGGTCGACAACGGCGTCATGCGTCTCCTGGTCCTGGAGAAGAAGCGCAACCGGCTTCGCTGCAAAGTGCTGACGCCCGGCACGCTCGGCTCGCGTCGTCACATTAATCTGCCTGGTGTTCGGGTAAACCTGCCACCCCTCACGACGAAGGACCGCGAAGATGTCGCGCTGGGCGTTGAGGTCGGGGTGGATTTCGTTGCGCTCAGTTTCGCCCGGCAAAAAAGCGATCTCGAGGAACTCCGGAGAGTCGTGAAAAAACTCGGCAGCGACGCGCAGATCGTCGCAAAGATCGAAGACCAATCCGCCGTGCGTCAGATCGACGAAATGATCGACACCGCCGACGTGGTTATGATCGCGCGAGGAGATCTCGGGATCGAATGCCCGATGGAAGAGCTGCCGATCATCCAACGGCGCATCGTAAAGCGCTGTCTCCGCATCGGTAAGCCGGTCATCGTGGCCACCCACATGCTCGAATCGATGATCGAAAAACCGGTTCCGACCCGGGCCGAAATCACAGATGTGGCTAATGCCGTCTTCGAGCAGGCGGACGCAATTATGTTGAGCGGCGAAACCAGCGTGGGCCGCTATCCGGTGGAATGCGTGAAGGTATTCGATCGTGTGGCGCGCCGGATCGAGCGGAGCGGCGGTGCGGGTTATGGCGCGGATGCCTTGCTGGAGGATAACCGGCAAAAAACAGTGGCGGCAGCGGTGGTTCTCGCAAATTCATTGGAGCGCGCGAAGCTGGTTGTCTTCACGCATCACGGGACAATGGCGCGACATGTCTCAAACATGCGTCCGGAAAAAGCGCCCATCTTTGCGTTTACGCCGAGCGAGCGGGTCTACCGCCAGATCGTCCTTTGCTGGGGGACGTGCCCGATTTTGATCGAATTTACAGACGATCCAGATCAGACGATCGAGGCCGCGCTCGAATACCTGCGCGACGAGAAGTTAACCGAGCCCAAGGATAACCTGGTTATCCTTAGCGATATGCTCGCAAGCGGCCTGAAGGTCGATTGCGTGCAGTTGCGCACCGTGCGGTAGGCAGCGCGCTGCCCCGTCGTCTCGAAGGCCGATTTGCGGACGCCGCAGGGTGGCGTCCTACCGAATTAGGCCTCGACCGGCAACTCTACGTCGACCGGACGCTCCTTCTTGCTGAGGGCGCGGCGCAACTTCGAGAGCGCGATATTTTGGAGCTGGCGAATCCGTTCGCGGGTCACGCCGAATTTCTTCCCGACTTCCTCGAGGGTCTTGGGCTTGCCGCCATCGAGACCGAAACGGGAGAAAATGATCTTTCGCTCGCGATCGTCCAGCACATCGAGCAACCCGCCGACTTCGTTCCGGAGATTCTTGTCCCGCAGCAATTCGAACGGCGTCTGCGCCTCTTCGTCGCCAACGATTTCGCCGAATTCAGTTGAATCGTCATCGCTGATAGGCGCATCGAGAGAAGCCGGGCGAATCGAAACGGTCTTGAGCTGCGAAACTTTTCCGCTGGCGATGCCGATCTCTTCGCCGAGCTCGTCATCGGTCGGTTCGCGGCCGAGTTCCTCGCTCATCTGGAGCGAAACGCGGCGCATCTTCGAGATCTTATCGACCAAATGGACCGGCAGACGAATCGTCTTGCTCTGGTTGGCCAGGGCGCGCTTGATCGACTGCTTGATCCACCAGGCGGCGTAGGTGCTGAGCTTTCCGCCTTTCGCGGGATCGAAGCGCTCGACGGCTTTCATCAACCCGATGTTGCCTTCCGAAATGAGATCCAAGCAGCGGGAGACCAAGATTGGCGTAATCGTGCGCGATCTTGACGACGAGTCGCAGATTCGAACGAATCATGAGGGCGCGCGCCTCGCGGTCGCCCTTCTTGATCTTCGCGGCGAGTTCGATCTCCTGGTCGGGAGTCAGGAGCGGGATTTGCCCGATCTCGCGCAGGTAAATTTTTATGCCAGTATCGCTATCTTCAGCAGCCATATAACTTTTCATCGAAAGGGTAAGGGGGACCCGCCTTGGTTTTTCCCGTTGCCACACTTGGGAAAGGCGCGTCGATTTCTCGTTTTAACATTTCCCCAAGTAGTTAACAACGTTAAATATTAATTATCGCATTACTGACAGCCTTTGGATGCGTGCCGTTCAATAATACTCAAACTCGGCCTTAACCCGTTTATTAGAGAGAATTTGATGATTTCGGGTCGTCTCCCGGCGGAGTTGATTCGCGGTCCCACATTTGATCGCGATTATCCTTCATGGCCGCTCTTGACGGTCCTTTGGCTCAAGGCGAACACGCTCAAGCCAACAACCAAACAGGGTTGCCAAGGTGGCATAGGCTCGGTGAATTTGGCCAATTGGTTGATTCCCACACCTCCCGGCCCTTCGCCGGTGCCTTCCACCACAAATTAACGGCGTTCCAACCCGATGTCGCGATCAGCTATTGGGGCCAGCCAGCGGTAGCAAGCACGATTGATCTTTTCTCGGCCGTGGTTCTTTGCCACGCTTCGGAGTTCTCCCGTCCCCCCATGCTGGCAAAGATTTATTCCGCGGCGGTTTATGGCGTCGATGCCTATGAAGTGGAAATCGAGGTCAACGGCGCGAGAGGCGACCCAAAGATCATCATTGTCGGATTGCCCGACGCCGCTGTAAAAGAGAGCCGTGATCGCGTCACCACGGCCATCAGCAACAGCGGCTATTTCTGGCCGCGCGGACGCACGACCATCAATCTCGCGCCGGCCGACATCAAAAAGGAAGGGCCGAGCTTTGATCTGCCCATCGCGCTCGGCATGATCGCGGTCAGCGAAGAGCTGGACGGCGCGACTTTCGAGAAATTCAGCTTTGTCGGGGAGCTGGCTTTGAATGGAGCGGTGCGGCCGGTGAAAGGGGTCTTGCCGGTGGCGCTCGAAGCGCGTCGGCAAAGGAAAGAAGCGATCTTCGTTCCGGCGGCGAACGCTCACGAAGCCGCCATGGTGGAAGGAATCGACCGTCTATGGCGTTCAGAATCTCCGGCAGACTTTCGAGTTCATCCGCGGCGAATCGCTGATCGCGCCGACTCACGGCGATCTCACATCCTTTTTCGCGAGCCACAAAGATTACGAAGTCGATTTCAGCGACGTGAAAGGGCAGGGCCACGTGAAGCGCGCCATCGAAGTCGCCGTCGCGGGCGGGCACAACCTGCTCATGATCGGCCCGCCCGGCTCCGGGAAGTCGATGCTCTCGAAACGGATCGCCACCATCATGCCGCCGATGTCGCTCGAGGAAGCGATCGAGAGCACGAAGATCCACAGCATTTCCGGGATGCTCAGCGGCGAACAGGCTTTCGTCTCCACGCGCCCGTTCCGCTCACCGCACCACACCATTTCCGACGTCGGTTTGCTTGGCGGCTCCGCCATTCCAGCGCCGGGTGAAGTGAGTCTCGCCCATCACGGCGTCCTTTTTCTCGACGAGCTGCCGGAGTTCAAGCGCTCCACGCTCGAAGTCATGCGGCAACCGCTCGAGGACGGCAAAGTTACCGTCTCCCGCGCGGCCGGCAGCGTCACCTTCCCCTCCGAGTTCATGCTCGTGGCTGCGATGAATCCGTGTCCCGTGCGGTTACTTCGGCGATTTGAAACGCGAATGCCGCTGCGGTCCAGTCCAGGTCCAGCGTTATCGCCAGCGAATCTCCGGCCCGCTGCTCGATCGCATCGATCTCCACGTCGAAGTTCCCGCCGTGGAATACCGCGATATCGCGAGCACCCGCACCGAAGAAAGCTCCGCCGCCGATTCGCGATCGCGTTGGCCGTGCACGGGAGCGGCAACAGGCGCGTTTTCAATCCGACAAGAAGATCAACTGCAACGCCCGAATGGGTCCGCGCCAGATCAAGCAACATTGCAAACTCACCGACGAATCCCAGGAACTAATCCGCGTCGCAATGACCGAACTGAATCTCAGCGCCCGCGCCTACGACCGCATCCTGAAAGTCTCCCGCACTGTCGCCGACTTGCAATTGAGCGATGAGATCACCACGGAGCATGTGAGCGAAGCGATCCAATATCGCACCTTCGATCGGACCCTTTGGGTTTAGGAAAAGTAGATCAAGAAATTGAACGCAGTTTCGGTGTCGCCTAGCTGCAATATTCTAACGAATTTTGAGCAGCAAGGCCGCGTCGCTTCGAAGCTGGCTTATTGACAGCGCGGGTGAAACGCGGTTCATCAGTTAACTGATGAGCAGGATCCTGATCGCGGACGACCAGAACGATGTGCTGGAGGCGCTGCGCATTTTGCTCAAGGGGGAAGGGCATCAGACGGATGCGGTGACGTCGCTCGCGGGAGCTTTTCAGGCGCTCGAGAAAAAGGATTACGCGCTGCTGATCATGGATCTGAATTACACGCGCGACACGACGTCGGGGCAGGAAGGGCTCGAGGTGATTCCGCGGATTCAGGCGCTCGACAACACGCTGCCGATCGTGGTCATGACGGCGTGGGCGACGATTGATCTGGCGGTGGAAGCGATGAAGCGCGGGCGCGCGCGATTTTATTCCGAAGCCGTGGGACAATGACCGGCTTCTCGCGATTGTGCGCACGCAGATCGAGCTGGCGGGCGCGTTGCGGAAAGGCCGCCGGCTGGAAGCGGCGAATCAATTATTGCGCGGCAACGCGCCGAATCTCATCGCGGAATCGCCGCGGATGCGGCCGGTGCTCGAGTTGATCTCGCGCGTCGCGCCGTCGGACGCGAACGTTCTGATCACCGGCGAAAACGGCACCGGGAAAGGGTTGGTGGCGCAGGCTCTGCACGCGCTCTCACCGCGGGCGTCGCACAGCATGATCACGGTGAACATGGGCGGGCTCTCGGAGGGAATTTTCGAGAGTGAGTTGTTTGGCCATGTGAAGGGCGCGTTTACGGATGCGAAGACGGACCGGGCGGGACGGTTCGAGCTGGCGGACGAGAGCACGCTCTTCATGGATGAGATCGCGAACGTGCCGATGAATCAGCAGGCGAAATTGCTGCGGATGATCGAGACGGGCGAGTTCGAACGCGTGGGTTCTTCGAAAACGTTGCACGCGAATGTGCGGATCGTTTCGGCGACGAACGCCAACCCGCATGAGGAAGTGGCCGCGGGCCGTTTCCGGCAGGACCTTCTTTTCCGGCTGAACACGATCGAGATCGCGTTGCCGCCTCTGCGCGAACGGCGCGAGGACATCATGCTCCTGGCGAATAGTTTTCTTCGCCAGCATGCGAAACGATATCGCAAGACATTGACCGGATTCGAGGAAGCGGCGCGCGACATTCTGATGCAGCACCGTATCCCGGGAATGTTCGCGAGCTGGATCACGTGGTGGAGCGGGCGGTCCTGATGACGCAAGGCCAGCAGGTCAAGGCGAACGATCTTGGCCTAACGAGTGGAACACAGGATTCGCCGCGGCTGGAAGACATGAGCCTGGAGGAAGTGGAATCTTTCCTGATCAAGAAGGCGCTGTCGCGCTTCGATGGAAACGCGCGCAAAGCGGCGGAAGCATTGGGGCTGAGCCGGAGCGCGTTTTATCGCCGGCTCCAGCAGTATGGGCTATAGGTGTAGAGGCGGCCGCGCCGGCCGCGGTCTGGTGATGATGCCGGCGATACGCCGCGCCACTAGATCGAGCGCAGCGCTCGGTCCACCATGAAGGCGATCAAGAAGCTGCGGCAGCGGATTACGCACGAAGGCCGTCTGACCTGGCTGACGCTTTGCGCCGCGGCGCCGGCGTTCGTCGATCGCGCTGGCCCTGCTTTGGTTTGGCGATCACACCGCAAAAGTTCAGTGGACTTTGACGCTTGTGATTGCCGGCTGCTGCGCTCGGCTTCATCCTGAGCGCGCGCGAACACGTTATCCGCCCGCTGCAAACGATGACGAACCTGCTCGCCGCGTTGCGCGAAGGCGATTATTCGATTCGCGCCCGCGGCGCCCGTGCCGGACGACGCCCTCGGCGAAGCGATGCTGGAAATCAATGCGCTGGGCGAAACGCTCCGGTTTGCAACGGCTCGGCGCGTTCGAGGCCACGGCGCTCCTCCGGACGATCATGGCGGAAATCGATGTGGCGGTTTTCACCTTCGATCCGGACCGCCGCTTGCGCCTGGTCAACCGCGCGGGCGAAGACCTGCTCGGGCAACCGATGGACAAACTGCTCGGCCGACGCGCGCGAGATATTGGGCTGGACGTCTGCCTGGACGCGAACGAGGACGCGCCGCTGACGCTCACGTTCCCGGGCGGCTCCGGAAGATGGGGCGTGCGCCGAAGTTCATTTCCGCGAACGCGGTCTGCCGCACGAGTTGCTGGTGCTGACGGACCTGAGCCGCACGCTCCGCGAGGAAGAGCGCAACGCCTGGCAGCGCCTCGTGCGTGTGATCGGCCATGAGATGAATAACTCGCTCGCGCCGATCAAATCGATTGCCGGCAGTTTGGAAACATTGATCCGGCGCGATCCGCCGCCGGCGGATTGGCGCGATGATGCCCGCAGCGGATTGAACATCATCGCGACGCGCGCGGAATCGCTCAGCCGTTTCATGCAGGCCTACGCACGGCTGGCGCGCCTGCCTCCTCCGCAAAAGGAAGCGGTCGATCTCGGTGAACTCGTTAGGCGGGTGGCGAGTTTGGAGACGCGGATTCCAGTGCGCGTCGTTCCGGGACCGGAAATGATCACTCAGGCGGACGCCGCGCAACTGGAACAATTGCTCATCAACATTCTGCACAACGCGGCGGAAGCCTCCCTCGAAACGGCGGGAACTGTGACGACGGGCTGGCGCGATTTGGCCGAGTGCGTCGAGGTGTTTGTGCGCGACACCGGACCCGGCATCATGAACCCGACGAATTTGTTCGTGCCGTTTTTCACGACCAAGCCGGGTGGGTCGGGGATTGGCCTGGCGCTCAGCCGGCAGATCGCGGAAGCGCATGGCGGATCGTTGACTCTGGCGAATCGCGAGCGGGCCGGGCTGCGAAGCGCTCTTGCGGCTGCCGAAGTAGAATCCCAAAGCCCGAAGTTGCCAAATCCCAGGGAACTCCCAGGCCCCGAATATCACCGGTTTGCGATAATGCTTGGTTGAGTTTTGACGCTTGGCGCTTCTTTTGGAGCCTGGGATTTGGGACTTGGAATTTCGGCGCAGCGGTCGTCCCACAATCGGGACGAGTGGAATCCCACTACCGAAGCTTTTCCAGCGCATCGGATTTTGAGGCAACGATGTAAGGCATTACATTAACAGAGTTTTATAACTTTGTTTAGACCCGTGGCACGGCCATTGCAATAGCTTCGCCCGCCAACAAAGATTTTGAATCCGATTGAGACTGCGAAGTGCATCTCACAGGAAAGATAAGAATATGAAACCAACCATCCAGTTCAACGAAAAGAGCCGCCGCGATCTTTGCGATCGCGACTTTCGCGAAGGCTCCGCCCTTCCCAAGACCGATTACAGCTTTCAGGCTTCGTCGCTCGCGAATGGCGGCGGTCGCTGCTTCGGTTCCCGCCAGCCTTCATTTCGTTCGATCAGCCAGGATTACTTCAAGTACGAAGCGCCTCACCACTTTTGCGCGTGAAGTCGCCTTGTTCACCGTGATCGTGATGACAGCCGCTGTGCCGATCATGGCCAGTGTCGGCGCGATCCTCCATCTGGTCCGATCGTTCGGAGTCGCTCTAACCATCTCACCCCAATGTCAAAAAGCTCGGAAGCAAAAATGGATACTACTATTGTGCGGCCGAGCGGCTTCACCTCAACTGCCTCTGCCATGGATGTCCCGCGCCCACACGTCGCCAAACAAAAACGCAAGCGCCGGATCATCATCATCGCCGGCTCGATCCTCGGACTGATTCTCGTGACGTTCCTGCTTTCGCGGCTCAAACCGGCCGTGCCGAGCGTGGATCGCTCGACGGTTTGGATCGATACGGTCAAGCGCGGCCCGATGGTGCGCCAGGTCCGCGGCCTGGGGACGCTGGTTCCGGTGGATATCCGCTGGATTGCTGCGAACACCGAAGGACGCGTCGAAAAAATCGTGGTTTGGCCCGGCACACCGGTGCAGACCCGACACGGTTATTCTGGAGTTGACCAGCCCGGAGCTCGAACAAACGGCTGGCGACGCGGAATCGAAAGCGAAGGCGGCGGAAGCGGAGCTGACCACCTTGCGCGCGACGCTTCAGCGCGAGTTGCTCGACCAGGAATCGATTACGGCGCGGGTTCATTCCGAGTACGAACAGGCCAAGATGGAGCGGCAGACCAACGATCAATTGGCCAAGAACGGCCTGGTTTCCGAATTGGTTTACAAGACATCGAAGGTAAAAGAGGCGGAGCTCGCCAACCGGGACGAGATCGAAAACAAGCGCCTCGCATTTTCCCGCGACTCGATTGAGCCGCAGATCGCCTCGAAGCAAGCCGCGGTCGATCAAGCGAAGGAATTCGCGAAACTAAAAGTGGATCAAGTCGAGCAGCTGCATGTGAAAGCCGGCATGGACGGGGTCCTGCAGCAGTTGCCGGTGCAAATCGGGCAACGCGTCAAACCCGGAGATAACCTGGCGCGCGTGGCCGATCCGACCAAGCTCAAGGCGCAGGTCAAGATCGCGGAAACGCAGGCGAAAGATATTATGAACGCCCAGGTCGCCTCGATCGACACGCGGAACGGCATTGTGGCCGGTCATGTCATTCGCGTCGATCCCGCGGTGGAGCAGGGGACCGTGACGGTGGACGTGGCCATCGACGGCGACCTGCCGAAAGGCGCCCGGCCCGATCTTAAGCGTAGACGGAACCATCGAGCTGGAACGTTTAGATAATGTGATCTACGTCGGCCGCCCGGCCTTTGGCCAGGAGAACAACACCGTCGGCATTTTCAAATTGGTCGCAGGCAGTTCGGAAGCGGTCCGGACGCCGGTGAAGCTCGGCCGCAGCTCGGTCAACACGATCGAGATCCTGAGCGGTCTCGAACCCGGCGACCAAGTCATCCTTTCCGATACCAGTTCAATGGACGCTCACGAACGCATCCGCCTTAACTAGCAGATAACTAAAAACAAGACCCTAATCCAACCATCATGGCCTCAACCGAAACCATCAACGAACAACCTGCTCGCGCTCCCGGCGCGAACGGAGCTAACACACTCATTCATCTCGACGGCGTCACGAAAGTGTTCCTGACCGACGAGGTGGAAACGCATGCACTCTCCGGCATTCATCTGGATATCCGCACGGGCGAATACGTCTCGATCGCTGGACCATCGGGTTGCGGCAAATCCACCCTGCTCTCGATTCTCGGTCTGCTCGACACCCCGTCGGGCGGCAGTTATTCGCTGAAGGGCACCGAGGTGGCGAACCTCTCGTTTCCAGATCGGGCGCGCATTCGCAATCGGGAAATCGGGTTCATTTTCCAGAGCTTCAATCTCATCGGCGATCTGACCGTGTTTGAAAATGTGGAGCTGCCTCTGACCTATCGCGGCATGGGCGCGAGCGAGCGGAAAGTTTTCGTGCTCGAGGCGCTCGAGCGCGTCGGCATGGGCCATCGCGCCAAGCATTTACCCAGCCAGCTCTCGGGCGGCCAGCAACAGCGTGTCGCCGTGGCGCGCGCTCTCGCCGGCAAACCGGCCATCCTCCTGGCGGACGAACCGACGGGCAACCTTGACTCACGCAATGGCGACGCCGTCATGGCTCTGTTGAAGGAGTTGCACGCCGGCGGCGCGACGATTTGCATGGTGACGCACGACACCCGTTTTGCCGAACATGCCGATCGCACCATCCATCTCTTCGACGGCCGCGTAGTCGAAGACCGGATGGCCGCCTAACGATTAAAACGGTCAGCCATTTTCTAGACATGTAAACGCAAGCCAGGGGTCCTATGTTACGAGATCTTAGATATGCCTGTCGGATGCTCGTAAAGACCCCTGGGTTTACTATCATTTCCGTCCTGGCCGTTGCGCTCGGGATCGGCGCGTCGACGACGATGTTCTCGTGCATCAACGCGCTCCTCCTGCGGCCGATGCCCCTGATCCAGGACCAGGATCGTCTCGTCGCCGTCTCGGAATACTTTCTGAAGAACGCCGACCAGAATGCCGGCACCGCCTTCCCGGATTATCTCGAATGGAAGAAGAGCGTAACCACGCTGGAAGGGATCGCGACGATCCAGGAAGCGACCTTCATCATCTCGGGTGGGGACAAGCCGGAGCGTTATCTCGGCGGTCAAATCTCAGCCGATGCGTTTTCCTTTCTCGGCGTGCAACCGATCCTCGGCCGGCTTTTTCGCCCAGAAGAAGACCAGCTCAACGCAGCGCCGGTCGCTCTGATCGGCTACGACATCTGGCAAAATCATTTCGGCGCTGATCGCGCCGTTGTCGGGAAGACGATTCCGATCAACGGCAAACAGGTGACGATCGTGGGGGTAATGCCCAAGGGCTGGCGCTTCCCCGAAACTTGCGACATCTGGATGCCGCTCCAGATGAATGAGAAAGATAATCCGCGCGGCAATTTCTTCCTCGATTGCATCGGCAAGATGAAGAAGGGCGTTTCGATCGAGCAGGCCCGCGCCGAACTCGAGGCGATCACAGCACGGATTGCGGTGCAACATCCGGAGACAAACACCGGCGTAAGCGTGCACGTGAACGCCGTTTCGGGAGGAGATGGTCCGGAACGTTAAGACGCTCACGCTGCTAGTCATGGGCGCGGTGCTTTTTGTGCATCTGATCGCCTGCGCCAACGTCGCGAATCTCCTTTTGGCGCGCGGTGCCACCCGAGCCAAGGAAATCGGGATTCGCCTCGCGTTAGGGCGCGAGCCGGCGGCAGATCATCCGGCAACTTCTGGCCGAAAGCCTGGTGCTCGGCATGGTGGGCAGCGCGCTTGGGTTGCTCTTTGCCGTCTGGGGCGTGGACCTCATGGTAGCGGCGCTGCCGAATGACGTGCCCTACTGGATTCACTTCGATTTCGACTGGAGGGTTTTCTCCTTTGCGCTCGGCATAGGAGCAGTTTCGAGTGTTCTCTTTGGCTTGTTGCCGGCGCTTCAGGCCTCGCATCCTCATCTGGTCGACGTGCTTAAGGAAGGCGGACGCACCGGCGGCGGCGGCGCGAAAGGCCAGCGCGTGCGCAACTCGCTCGTCGTCGCGGAAGTGGCGCTTGCGTCTGGTTTTGTTGATCGGCGCGGGACTCATGATGCGCAGCTTCATGAATTTGCAAAAGACGGACATCGGGATTGATCCGTCTCAAACTTTGACCTTCCGGGTGGGATTGCCTGAGGCGCAATTTCCGGCCAAGGAGTCGGCCGCGCAATTCTTTGAGCAGCTCATTCCGAAGCTGGCCAGTCTCCCTGGCGTGGAATCAGCCGGCGCGACCACTTCTTTGCCGGCGTCGGGGAACATCGGCAGCACCGCTTTCATGCTCGAAGGCGAACCGGAGCCGAAACAGCTCCAGGATGCCCGCAAGTTGCGCCAGATGACTATCACCCCAGGGTATCTCCAGACGGCGCGCATTCCCCTGTTGCGAGGCCGGGATTTCACGCCGGCCGACAACAAGGACGCGCCTCGGGTCGCCTTGATCGATGAAGACGGCGCCCGCGCCTGGTTTCCGAATGAAGATCCGATTGGTCGGCAGTTGCGCACGCTCGACAGACCCGGCGAACCACCCAGGTGGGTGACGATTGTGGGAATCGTCCGGCCGGTTGTTTACGAGCGATTGACCAAGCGGCGTCCGATGCCGGTGGTTTATTTCGCGCAGGATCAAATCTCGGACCGTTTCCTTTCCGTCATGGTTCGCACCAAGACCGATCCCGCCAAGTTTGCCAACCTCGCGCGCACGACGGTCTTGTCGGTGAACAAAGACCTGCCGATCTATCGCATTTTCACCATGGAGGAAGTGCTGGCGCAATCGTTCTGGGACCGAAAATTTTTCGGGACGCTCTTCACCATCTTCGCCGGCCTGGCGCTTTTCCTCGCCTCGCTCGGACTCTATGGCGTGATGGCTTATTCGGTCCGCCAGCGCACCCAGGAAATTGGAGTGCGAATGGCTCTGGGCGCGCAAACGGGCGATGTCTTACGGCTAGTAACCGGGCAGGGTTTCCGGCTCATCTTGCTCGGCCTCGTGATCGGATTCGTCAGCGCTTATTTCCTGGCCAAGTTACTGGCTGGAAGTCTGCATGGAATTTCCGCGCACGACCCTCCAAGCTTTGCGCTGGTGCCGTTGATTCTGTTCGTCGTGGGCTTGGCGGCCTGTTATTTGCCCGCGCGCGCGGCCATGCGTTTAGATCCGATGGAAGCGCTTCGGTATGAATAAGGCAAAATGACGGAGCACGAATGACGAATGCCGAAGGAATGACGAAGTCCGAAATTCGCAACGACCCATCCCATTCATCATTCGCGCGTCGCCATTCACCCACCCTATGATCCGAGAATTCCGTTTAGCTTTTCGTAACCTGGTAAAGACGCCCGGCTTCACCATTGTCGCCGCCATCACCGTCGCGCTGGCGATCGCCGCGAACACGTCCGTTTTCAGCCTGGTCAATGCGCTCTTGATCCGCCCGTTGCCGTTCAAGGCGCCCGCAGAGCCTGGTCCTCCTGTTCGAAAAATTCTCCGCGACAGGGTCTCGACCAGATTCCTGTTTCCGCGCCGGAATATCTCGATTGGGAAAAACAGACGCGCAGCTACGAGCGTCATCGCGGCGTTCAATTTCGCCAATTTCAACCTGACCGGCGGCGATATGCCCGAGCGGATCCAGGGCGCGGTCGTCACGCCGAGTTTGTTCCCGCTCCTCGGCGTGCAGCCAATCAAGGGCCGCGTTTTTAACGAGAGCGAATTTGGCGAAGGCAATGACGGCGTGGTCGTTATCAGCGAGCGGCTCTGGCGGCGGCGGTTCAATTCCGATCCGCGGACTCGTCGGCACGCAGCTCTCGGTCAACGGTACGCAACTTCACCGTCGTCGGAATCATGCCGGCGAATTTCGAATTCCCGCTCCCGCTTTTCGGCGTGCAAGGCGGCACTTTCGCGGAACGGGCCGACATCTGGAAACCGATCGCCTTCACCAAGTCAGGAGCTGGAATCGCGCGGATCGCGCAGCTACGGCATCATTGGCCGGTTGAAGCCCGGCGTCACGATCGCGCAAGCGCAGGCCGAGGCGGACACGATCGTCGCCAACTGGCACCCGCTCTTTCCGGATAACTACGAGCCTGCCGACGAAATTCGGCGCCACCCTCTATCCAATGCACGATCTGGTCATTGGCGGGATGCGGCCGGCTTTGATGATCCTGCTCGGCGCGGTGGCGATGGTGCTCCTGATCGCCTGCGCGAATCTCACCACCATGTTGCTCGCGCGCGCCGGAGCACGGGAACGCGAGTTCGCCATTCGCCTCGCCCTCGGCGCCGGCCGCATGCAGCTCGTGCGGCAGATGCTGGCGGAAAGTATTTTGCTGGCGCTGATCGGCGGGTCGGCGGGCGTGATTGCTCGCGATTTGGGGTCTGGACTTGCTGAGATCGATCGGCGCGCAAACCGTGCCGCGCCTCGCGGAAGTTAATCTCGATCTGCGCGTCCTGCTCGTCACGCTGGGCACGGCGGTCGTGACAGGAATCGTTATTGGCCTCATTCCTGCGCTCGCGACGGGCAAGCCGGAACTGACCGAGGCGCTCAAGGAAGGTGGACGCGGTTCCACCACCGGCCTCCGCCGTAATCGGCTTCGCAACGCGCTGGTCATTGCCGAAGTGGCGCTCGCGCTGGTCCTGCTGGTCGGCGCGAGCCTGTTGATGAAAAGCTTTGTCCGGCTGCAAAATGTCCATCCCGGTTTCGAACCGAAGAACGTTCTAACGATGGAAGTTGCCTTGCCGGTGCTGAAATATCCCCGCGGCAAACCGGTGGCCGATTTTTACGCGGAAGCCACCCGCCGCGTGAAGGCGCTGCCGGGAGTCGAAACGGCTGCGTTCACCACCATCCTGCCGTTGAGCGGGACTAACAGCGACAGCTCTTTCGCCATCGAAGGCCGCGATCCAACGGTGGAGAAAATTTATCCCGACGAAGAAATCCGCGACGTCACGCCCGAGTATTTCTCGGTCCTCAAGGTGCCGCTTCAGCAAGGCCGGTTCTTTAATGATGGCGATCAGTTCGACGGCCCGGGCGTCATCATCGTCAACAATTCCTTCGCGAAGAAATGGTTTCCGAATCAGGAGGTGGTCGGCAAGCGCATCACCTTCGGCGATCCGCGCAAACCGGATGTGAAATGGCATCACGATCGTCGGCCTGGTCGGCGACATGCGGCATCGCGGGCTCGATCTCGATCCGAAACCCGAGTATTACCTGGCCGCACAACCAGAGTCCCTATCGCGGCATGATCCTGGCGGTGCGGAGCGCGCAAGACCCGCGCTCGCTGACCTCCGCGATCCGCCGCGAAATCAGCCGGCTCGATCCCGATCTCCCCGCGGCGAATGTGCGGACGCTCGAACAAGTCGCCGCCGACTCGATCGCGCCGCGCAGGCTTTCGGTCGTGTTGATCGGCGTCTTTGCCGCGGTCGCGCTCGTGCTCGCTTCAGTCGGGATCTACGGCGTGATGTCGTTCCTGGTCGTGCAACGGACGCACGAGATCGGCGTCCGCATGGCGCTGGGCGCGCAACGCGCGGATGTCCTGCGGCTCGTTATCGGCCGCGCCGCGAAGCTTGTTCTCATGGGCACCGCCATTGGTCTGCATCCTGGGGGTCGTGAGCAGTCGCGCCCTTCGAGCCCTTCTCTTCAACGTCGGCGCGTTCGACTTGATGACATTCCTCAGCGTCACGGTCGCACTCATCGTTGTCTCGTTGCTGGCCAGTTATATCCCCGCCGTTCGCGCGACGCGGGCCGACCCTATGATCGCGCTCGGGCATGGATAAGACGATAGCGAGCCTGCCGCAGCTTTTCTCTCCCTCCGAGCCGGCCTGACCTTCGCCATGGACACCTTGCTCCAAGATCTCCGGTTCGGCGTCCGAATGCTCTTCAAAAGCCCGGGCTTTACGGCGGTCGCGATCATTTCTCTCGCGCTCGGGATCGGCGCGAACACGGCGGTGTTCAGTGTGATCAACGCGGTGTTGCTCAAGGCGCTGCCTTACCACGAGCCGCAATCGATCGTCCTGGTCTGGGGGGAGGACAAAGCTGCCGGCGGGACCCGCGGCCAGATGTCCGCCACCGATGTCGCTGACTATCGCGCGCGTAATCACGCCTTCGAAGAGATTAGCACCTACGCAGATTTCCGCCCGATCTTCTCCGGCAATGGCGAACCGGAGCGCGTTCCAGGGGCGCAGGTAGGCGACGGCTTTTTCACCGTCATGCACGCGCAGCCGTTGCTTGGTCGTGTTTTTACTGCAGACGAACAGATGGAAGGCAAGGATCTCGTCGTGGTTCTCGGATACGGTTTATGGCAGCGGCGTTTCGCTGGGGATCCCAACATTGTCGGCAAAACTATCCAGCTGAGTGGGCGCGCTTACGCCGTCATTGGCGTGATGCCGGCGACCTTTCAATCTTTGCCTACGGGTTTGCTGGGCGCGCCCGCCGAATTTTACCGGCCGGTCGCAGAACCGCCTAACGAGAAAGATCGCAGCAGCCGGCACCTTCGCGCGATCGCGAGACTCAAGCCGGGCGTTGCTCTCGAGCAGGCGCAGACCGAGATGAATCTGATCGCCGGGCAACTTGCCCAGGAACATCCAAACGACAACTCGAGCAGCGGCGTTCATCTTGTGACGTTGCGGGAAGATTTGGTTGGCCGGTTGCGGCCAGCGCTGCTCATGCTTTTCGGCGCGGTTGCTTTCGTTCTCTTTATCGCCTGCGCCAACGTCGGCAATCTTCTCCTTTCGCGTTCCACCGCCCGCCACAAGGAGATCGCGATTCGCGCGGCGCTCGGCGCAGGACGGGACCGGCTCGTCCGGCAATTCCTGACCGAAAGTTTGCTGCTCTCACTGGCCGGCGGCGCCCTCGGCATTCTCGCAGCCCTTTGGGGCACCACTCTCATCGAGGCATCGACGGCGAAGCTGTTGCCGATGCTGGGCCACATTGAAATCGACACGACCGTGCTCGCGTTCACGGCGGCGATGTCCGTGTTGTCCGGGGTGATCTTCGGGATCATTCCCGCCTGGCGGGCGTCGCGGCCCAATCTGAACGAAACGTTGTCCGACGGCGGTCGCCAATCCGGCGCGGCTTCGACGCGGAGTCCGCTGCGAAGCGCGCTCGTCATTACCGAAGTCGCGCTGGCGCTCGTGCTACTGATTTGCGCGGGCCTTTTGATTAAGAGTGTAATGCGTCTGCGCGACGTCGACCCCGGTTTCAAGCCCGATCGCATCGTCACGATGAACGTCTGGCTGCCGGGTGCGAAATACCCGAAGGCGCCGGATTGGAATTCCTTCTACGACCGCATGCTGGAGCGAATTAAAACGATCCCCGGCGTCGAAGCTGCCGGCCTGACGAGCGTTCTTCCGGTCAGCGCAAATTTCGATAAGCGCACCATCGAAGTGGAAGGCCAGTCGAAAGGCCCGGGCGAAAACCCCGACATCGATAACTACATGGTGTCGCCGGATTACCTCCGCGCGATGTCGATCCCGTTGCTTCAGGGACGGGCGCTGATCGCGCAGGACAACGAGAACGCGCCGCTTGCGGTGCTGGTGAGCGAAACCATGGCGCGCAAACTCTGGCCGGGCACCGATCCGATCGGAAAGCGTGTTCGGTTTTACAACTCCGATCCCACGGAACGACGGCCCTGGCGGACGGTGGTCGGCGTCGTTCGCGACGTAAAGCAATACGGGCTCGATACCGCCGGCCCCATGGCGATGTATGAAACACTCGCGCAATTTCCCACTTCCGCGCTAACCCTGGTGGTGCGGAGCGCGCTCGAGCCATCGAGCATGATCGCGTCGATCCGCCGCGAGATTCTCTCCCTCGATAAGGACCAGGCCGTTTTCAACATCGAGACGATGGAGCAGCTGGTTTCCGATTCCATCGCGCTCCGCCGCTTCTCTATGCTCCTCCTCGGCGTCTTCGCGGCTCTCGCTCTTCTCCTCGCTGCGATCGGGATTTACGGCGTGATTGCGCAATCTGTTTCGCAGCGCACCCACGAGATCGGCATTCGTATGGCCCTGGGCGCGCAAGCGCGCGACGTTCTCAAATTGATTGTTAGGCAAGGCCTGTCCCTCACCGCGGTGGGAATCGCGGTTGGCTTGTTGGGCGCCTTCGCTCTCACGCGTCTCCTCGCCAGTCTGCTCTTCGGCGTTGGCGCGACCGACGCAGGTACCTTCGTCTGGATTCCGCTTCTCCTCATCTCCGTTGCGTTTCTTGCCTGTTACATCCCGGCGCGCCGCGCGGCCCGGCTCGATCCGATCAAAGCCCTCGCGTCCCAATGAATACGCTCCTGCAGGATATTCGTTACGGAGTGCGCATGCTTCGCAAGAACAAGAGCTTTACCGCTATCGCCGTGCTCGCGCTCGCTCTCGGAATCGGCGCGAACACCGCGATCTTTAGCTTGGTGAACGGCGCTCTCCTCCGGCCGCTCCCTTTTCCGGACGCCGAACGCGTCATCTTCATCGAAGGCAAGAATCCTGCGGCGGGTATTACCGAGAGCAACATTTCATTTCTCGACTTTACTGATTGGTCGCAACAAACCGATCTCTTCGCGAGCACCGCCGCCTACTGGTCCGGTACCGCCAACTTTGGTGCGGATGGGGCGGAGCCGGAGCGCGTGCCGCGCGCCGGTGTGACGACCGGGTTCTTCTCCGTGCTCGGGATCCAGCCGGTTCTCGGGCGAACGTTCGTTGCCGAAGACGACAAAGGGTGGCCGCAAACCGTCGCGATCATCAGCTACGGCTTATGGAAGCGCCGCTTCGGATCGGATCCGGCCATCGTCGGGAAACAGGTCCAGATGAGCTCACTCCCCCTCACGATCATCGGCGTGATGCCGCCGGGGTTTGAATACCCGGAGCAAACCCAGGTTTGGGTGCCGAGCGCGGTCAATCTCTCGGACGAACCACGCGATAACCGCGTGTGGTGGGCGATCGCGCGTCTGAATAATGGTGTCGATCTAAAGCAGGCGCAAAATCGTCTCAGCGCCATCGATGCGCAGCTCGCCCAGCAGTTTCGCGAGACGAACAAAGGCTGGGACGTGTCTCTTTCGACGCTTCACGAACGGCTCGTTCGCGAGGTAAAACCGTCCCTCCTTGCGCTCCTTGGCGCCGTCGGATTCGTGCTCCTGATTGCCTGCGCAAACGTGGCCAATCTCCTCCTCGCCCGCAGCGCCGCGCGGCAAAAGGAAATCGCGATCCGGGCCGCGATGGGCGCGAGCCGCACGCGTGTTCTGCGGCAGATGCTGACCGAGAGCGTTCTACTCTCGGCGATCGGCGGAATTGCGGGACTCGTCCTCAGCATTTGGTTAATCGATCTGCTGATGTCGATGTTGCCCGAAGGCGCACCTTGGCTCGAACAGATCGGGATTGATTATCGCGTCCTGGCGTTCGCTCTCGGCGTCTCAGCGCTTACCGGCATTCTCTTCGGCATCGTCCCGGCGCTCCAGGCTTCTAAGCTCGATCTCACCAGCGCCTTGAACGAAGGCGGGCGCAGCGGCGAAGGTCATCGTCACACCAGTGTGCGCAGCCTCCTGTTGATTGGTGAGGTCGCCCTCTCGCTCGTGCTGTTGGTGGGCGCTGGATTGCTCATCAAGAGCTTCCTCCGTCTTCAGGAGGTTCGGCCCGGCTTCAATGCGCACAACGTCCTCATCGCCAACCTGGCGTTGCCGGGTGCGAAATACAAAGATCAGCAGTTCGTGGAATTTTTCCGGCAATTGAAAGAACGGCTGGAAGTGGTGCCGGGCGTGCAAGCGGCGGGAGGCAGCGTCAATCTTCCACTCAACGCGAGTGGTTATGCGATCGGACGCGGGTTTATTCCGGAAGGCCGGCCGCTCACGGTGGACGAAGCGAAAGACGCGCTGTTCTCAACCATCACGGGCGATTATTTTCGCGCGCTCCAAATTCCGCTGCTTTCCGGACGCTCGTTCGAACCTCGCGACAATGCTGACGGACCGAAGGTGGTAATCATCAACGAAACCACCGCGAAGCGTCATTTCGGTTCGCCCACAGCCGCGATCGGTAAACGCCTCAGTATCTGGTCCGCATTTCGAGGACATCGCAGCGATGAAGAATTCATGCGCGAAATTATCGGGGTGGTCGGGGACACGAAGACCGGTTCTCTGACCGGAGACGGCGGTATGCAAATCTACGTTCCGCACGCTCAGGACTCCCAGTGGAATTTTATGGGGCTGGTGATTCGGACGGCCGGCGATCCGGCCGCCTTCGCAACCACTTTGCGGCGGGAAGTTCAGGCGCTCGACAAAGACCAGCCAATCTACAACGTCCGGACGATGGACGATGTCGTCGCGAACTCGTTAGGCACGCGGCGCGTCTCGATGCAGCTCTTCGCGGTCTTCGCCATCGCGGCGTTGCTCCTCGCCGCCATCGGGATTTACGGAGTTATGGCTTACTCGGTCACGCAACGCACCCAGGAAATCGGCATTCGCATGGCGCTCGGCGCCCAGAGGTCGGACGTCCTCGCGCTCGTGATCCGGCAAGGAATGAGACTGACGGTGATCGGCGTCGTTGTCGGCGTGGCGGGCGCGTTCGCCCTGACTCGCTTGCTGGCCAACCTTCTTTTCGGAGTAGCAGCGACCGATCCGCTGACCTTCCTCGCAATTCCATTATTGCTCGTCGCTGTTTCTTTTTTCGCCTGCTACCTGCCCGCGCGCCGCGCCGCCCGGCTCGATCCCATCAAAGCCCTCGCGCGCACTTGAACTCCCAATGAAGACCCATTGGCATCTTCTGCTCGCCGCTCTCGTTCTGTCAGTCGCGTCAGCTTATGCCGATGAAACGCGCACTCTGTCCGCTCGCCGCGTCCTGGATGTGGACCGTGGCGCAATCATCGAGAACGGCGTTGTCATTGTGAAAGGCGACAGGATTACCGCGGTCGGTCGCGAGGGAGAGGTAAAGCCCGAGGGCGAGCAGTTGGATTTGGGAGACGTGACTCTTATGCCCGGCATGATTGACGCCCATGTTCATCTGACGCTCGCGGGCACCGGTGAAGCAAATGCGCGCGCTACGTTGAAGGCCGGTTTCACGACCGTACAGGATCTTGGCGCGGTCACGTACGACAACATCAAAATCCGAAACACCATTCGGGACGGAAAATTTCCTGGGCCGTACGTGGTCGCTTCCGGCCTTTGGCTCGGCGTGAGCGGTGGCACCTGTGACTTCCAGGGTATCGGCGTCAAAGGCGCGGATGCGTTTAGGGCTCGGGTCAGGAAAGACGTCGATGAAGGCGCCGATCTCATCAAGGTTTGCGCCTCAGGCTGGCTCGCCCAGGCTGCAGAAAAATCCGACACCTGCGAAATTTCGGAGGAGGAATTGCGGGCTGCGATCGATGAAGCGCACAAGCTCAAACGCCGCGTGGCCGTGCACGCGATCAGTGAACGCGCGATCGCGGAGTCGGTCACGCACGGGGCCGATCTGATCGTGCACGGCGGTTTCACTTCGAAGGCAACGGTTGCCGAGATGGCGAAGCGGCGTGTCTTCCAGCTTCCGACGCTATTTTCGTTGAAGAAGAATGTGGACGCTGGTTTGTATGAAAAACTCCGCGCCCATCTGGCTGCCTCCGTTCGCGACGGACTGCCGCTCGCTTTTGGAACAGACGCCGGAGTGATCCGGCACGGCAACAACGCCAAAGAGTTCGCGGAGCTCGCGCCGCTTGGATTGAAGCCGATCGACGCGATTCGCACCGCGACCACGCAAGCCGCGGCCGCGGTTGGCCTCGCCAATGAGATCGGTGTCCTCAGGAGCGGCACTCGCGCCGACATCATAGCCGTCGAAGGCAACCCTTTAGACGACCTGACAGCCTTGGAAAAAGTGACCTTCGTGATGAAGGCCGGCCAACCAATCGATCGGAGCACGTTATGAACACTCTCTTTCAGGACATTCGCTACGGCCTTCGCATGCTTTTAAAGCACAAAGGTTTCACCGCGGTCGCCATCATCGCCCTCGCGCTAGGTATCGGCGCGAACACCGCCATCTTCAGCCTGGTGAATGGCGTTCTCCTCCGGCCGCTCACCTATCCGAATCCGGAGCAAATCGTCTACTTCGATGGGCGAAACCCAACGAGCGGCATTACCGACAGCAATGTCTCGTTCCCCGATTACCTCGACTGGTCGAAACTCGAGGCTTTTTCGCACCTGGCGCACTTTTACACCGCCAGCGCCACCTTTTCCGCGCCGAACAGCGAACCGGAGCGGGTGCCGCGGGCCGGGGTGAGCAGCAGTTTTTTTCCCGTGCTTGGAGTCCAGCCGGCGATTGGCCGAGCGTTCCTTCCCGAGGAAGACCAGCCCAAAAAGGAGAACGTCGCTATTCTGAGCGATGGCTTGTGGAAACGGCGCTTTGGCGGCGATCCGAAGATTGTTGGCACGCAGGTCGTGATCAACAGCCTTCCGCGAACCGTGGTCGGAGTGATGCCGCCGGGCTTCGATTTCCCCGAGGGCACGCAGGTCTGGTGGAGTGTGCCGATCGATCCGCAGGAAGAGCCGCGCGACAATCGCTCCTTCTCAGTGATTGGCCGCCTCAAACCCGGCGTGCCACTTCAACAGGCGCAAACCCAAGTCAGCACAATCAACGCGCAACTCGCAAAAGCGTATCCAGAAACGAATACCGGTTGGGACGCGAACCTGTCGCTGTTTCAGGAGCGTCTCGTCAGAGATGTCCGGCCATCGTTGCTCGTCCTTCTGGGCGCAGTCGCACTTGTCCTTCTCATTGCCTGCGCCAATGTGGCGAACCTTCTTCTCGCCCGGGCTGCGTCACGCGAAAAAGAAGTCGCGATCCGCACCGCGCTCGGTGCGCGCCGGACGCGCATCGTCCGGCAGATGCTCACGGAGAGTCTGCTGCTTTCGATCATTGGTGGTGCGCTCGGATTGTTCTTGAGCGCCTGGCTGACCGAACTCCTCGTCTCGCTGAGCCCACCGGATAGCCCGCGCTTCGGCGAAGTGAATCTGGACTACCGTGTGCTGGCCTTCACCATCGCCCTCTCAGGCCTGACCGGGCTCGTCTTTGGTCTCGTGCCGGCGTTGCAAGCTTCCAAGTTGGACGTGAGCGGTTCGTTGAAACAAGGGGGCCGCACGGGCGAAGGAAATCGCCGCACGAGCGCGCGCAGCGTTTTGCTGATCGGCGAAGTGGCGCTGTCGCTCATGCTTTTGGTTGGCGCCGGCTTGCTCATCAAAAGCTTCCTCCGTCTTCAGGAAGTGAAACCCGGCTTCAATCCGCAGAATGTGCTGACCGTTTCCATCTCCCTTCCCGGTGCGAAGTACAAGGAGAATCCACAGCGGGCGCAATTTTTCCGTGATTTGATCGAACGGCTAAGAGCATTGCCTGGAGTCCAATCTGTGGGCGCAGGCGTCAATCTTCCGCTCGGGGCCAGCGGCTATCAGATCGGCCGGGCCTATATTCCGGAGGGCCGTCCGATGACGACGGAGGAATCACGGAATGCCAGTTTCTCCGCCATCACCCCGGAATATTTCCAGGCCCTCCAGATTCCGTTGATCGCCGGCCGGGGCTTCACCGATCGCGATACAGAAGACGCGCCCAAAGTTGCTCTGATCAACAGGTCGATGGCGGCGCAATCATTCGGTTCGCCTGAAGCGGCCCTCGGCAAGCGCATGACAATCTGGCGCGACGAAAAGTTCCCGCGCGAAATCGTGGGGGTGGTCGGCGACAGCAAGCCAAATTCTTTGGATATTGATGCGGGCGCGCAGATGTACGTGCCGCATGCTCAGGACGCGGGCTGGGGTTTCATGGCGCTGGTCATTCGCACCGCCGGCGATCCGGCCGCGATGGCTCCGGCCGTGCGCCGTGAAGTGCTAAGCATCGACAAGGACCAGCCGATCTACAACGTCCGCACCATGGAAGACGTGGTCGCGCAGTCGATGGGGACGCGCCGTGCTTCGACGTTGCTCTTTACTGTTTTCGCCGGCGCCGCGCTGATTCTGGCCGCCGTTGGGATTTACGGCGTAATGGCTTATTCGGTCACGCAACGCACTCAAGAGATCGGCATTCGCATGGCGTTGGGCGCGCAGACCGGCGACGTGCTTCGTCTCGTGATCAGACAGGGGATGGTGCTCACGCTCATCGGCGTGGCGGTCGGCCTAGCGGGCTCGCTTGGTCTGGCAAAAGTCATCGCCAGCTTGTTGTTTGACGTTCCCGCGACCGATCCCGCGACCTTCCTCGGAATTCCGTTCCTCCTGATTTTCGTTGCTCTTATTGCCTGTTACTTGCCGGCGCGCCGCGCCGCCCGGCTGGACCCCACCGTCGCGCTAGCCCAGAATTAATTATTATGTCCATGATCCATCTCAAACACCTCGAACGTTTTTACCCTCTCGCGAAGGGCAAATTCTTTTACGTCCTGCGCGATATCAACCTGGAGGTCAACGAAGGCGATTTCGTTTCCATCATGGGCCCTTCCGGCGCCGGCAAGTCGTCGCTGCTGCACGTGCTCGGGATGCACGATCATGCTTGGAGCGGCGAATACTTTTTCGAAGAGGATCCGATTCACACCCTCAAGCCAAAGGAACGCGCCACCCTCCGGAATGAAAAGATCGGTTTCGTCTTCCAGAACTATCACCTGCTCGATGACCTGACGGTCTATGAGAATCTGGATATCCCGCTTTCCTACCGCCACGTGAACAAAGCCGGGCGCGATTCGATTGTCTGTGACGCGCTGGATCGATTTCACATCGTCGGAAAAAAAGATTTGTATCCGCGCCAGCTCTCCGGCGGGCAACAGCAACTGGTCAGCATCGCCCGGGCGATGATCGCGAATCCGAAACTGATCCTGGCCGACGAACCGACCGGCAATCTTCACTCCGACCAGGGCAAGGAGATCATGGAGATGTTCAAGACCTTGAATGCCGGCGGCACCACGATCATCCAGGTCACACACTCCGATATAAACGCGACCTACGGTAACCGCATCATCCAGCTCCGCGATGGATTTGTCGTCTAAGAGTATCACAGCATCCCACGCTGTAGCCGCCCCGCTCTGTCGGGGCGCCTTCGGAGCGAGCGGGCGATCCCGCAGCCGCGGGACCGTTGCTACAGCGCTTGAAATGAACCGCGACTAACAGAACCCATCCCATGTTAAACGACCTCAAATACGCCTTGCGAATGCTGATTAAAGCTCCGGTCTTCGCCGTAATCGCCATCCTCACCCTCGCTCTCGGTATCGGCGCCAACAGCGCCATCTTCAGCGTGATCGATACCCTTTTGCTCCGGCCGTTGCCCTTCAAGAACCCGGACGAAATTGTCCACGTCTGGGGGCGCTACGCGAACGACAACGGGCGGGTGCGAGGAAGTGTCCACTCATTCCCAGACTTTGTGGACCTGCGCGATCAAAGCCAGAGCTTCGTCGGGATGGCCGCCTACACCCGGACCGGGGGGACGCTGTCGCTCGCCGAAGATGCCAAGGCGCTCGAAGGACTCGCGATCACACCGGAGGTGTTCGATGTTCTGGGAGTCCCACCGCTGCTTGGACGCGGATTCACCAAGGAAGACGCGAAAAACGAAGCGGACCGCGTCGTTGTCCTGACTTATCCGCTCTGGAAAAGCGCGTTTGGCAGCGATCCGAACATTATCGGCCAGAAGATCACCATTTCGGCGCGTCCGCATACTGTGGTCGGGGTGATGCCGCCGAGCTGGAAATTTCCGGTCGAGGACGAACACATCGATTATGCGCTGCCCCTTGAGTATCTCGGCCAGCAATTCCTGGGTAACCGCGGGTCTCACTTTTTGACTGTGGTGGGCCGGCTCAAGCCGGGAGTTGCGATCCAGACGTCGGAAGCGGAGCTGAGTGCGATCGCGAGCCGGCTATCGAAGCAATACCCGGATACGAACCTGAACTTTACCGGCGCCGCGGTAGTGACGCTGCATTCGGATGTCGTGGGCGATGTTCGCCCGGCGTTGATGGTCCTTGTCGGCGCGGTTGCCCTTGTCCTGCTCATCGCGTGCGCGAATGTGGCGAACCTTCTTTTGGCGCGGGCGGCCTCCCGCAGTCGCGAGATGGCCATTCGAACGGCGCTCGGCGCGAGTCGTGCGCTCGTTGTTCGCCAATTACTTTGCGAAAGCTTGCTGCTCGCGGTGCTCGGCGGGTGCGCCGGTTTGCTTCTGGCCTGGTGGGGCGTGGACCTCCTCAGCGCGGCCGGTCCGCAAGGATTACCGCATCTGGGCCAGATCAAAGTGAACACGACCGTTTGCGCGTTTACCTTTGTCCTCGCGATTGGGAGCACGCTGCTTTTCGGTCTTATTCCCGCCCTCCAGGTTTCGAGGCCCGCGGTGAATGAATCGCTCCAACAGGGAGCGAAAGGATCGACCGGCGGACTCCACACCAATCGTCTTCGCGCGTTTCTCGTCGTGTCGCAGGTCTCCCTCTCCTTGCTCCTGCTCGCCGGCGCCGGTCTGTTGATCAAGAGCTTCTTCAACCTTCGCGCGACCAATCCAGGCTTCGACCCGGTCCGGGTGATGACAATGTCGATCACTCTGCCCCGAATTCGTTACCCGGAGATAGACCAGCAAATCCGCACCTACGATCTGATCATGGAAAAACTGGCGGCTATTCCTGGAGTGGAAGCGGCGGGCGGCGTCAATCCGCTCCCTCTGGGCGATAACCAACGCTCCTTGTCGTTCATGCCGAGCGGCGCCGCGCCGCTGCCGCGAGGCAATCATCCGGGCGGAAGCTACCTCCTGGTAAAGCCGGATTATTTCAAGGCGATGAAGATTCCGATCCTGCAAGGACGCGACCTGAACCGCTCGGACACGAAGGATTCGCCGCCGGTCATCCTGATCAACGAAGCGTTCGTCAAAAAACATTTCTCCGACCGGAATCCGATTGGCCAGCAGGTAATCATGGACCAGCCGGAGAATAAGACATTAGCGCGCGAAGTCGTGGGCGTGGTCGGCAACACCCGGCATGATTCACTCGCCGAGCTGCAAGGCCCCGAGGTGTACGTGCCGTTCGCGCAGGACCCGGGTCGCAGCCTCGATATTGTGCTGAGGGTCAGCTCGGCGAATCTCGTCGGCCTGAGCGCGGACGTAAAACGCGCGGTGCGCGAGATCGACAAGGACCTGTACGTCCCCACGCTCGAGCCGATGACGAAATTTCTCGCGACCCATCTGGCGCAGCCGCGTTTTAACATGATGCTGCTCGCGGTTTTCGCTGGCGTGGCCATGGTCCTCGCGGCCATCGGCATTTACGGCGTCATCGCCTACAGCGTGACCCAGCGCACGAGAGAAATCGGGATTCGAATGGCGCTTGGTGCGCAGAAAACCCAGATGCTGGGCATGGTGCTCCGCCAAAGTCTCACGCTTGTCGCGATCGGAATTACGATCGGATTCCTCGTCGCGCTCGGCGCCACGCGCGTGATGGCGACACTGCTCTACGGTGTCGGAGCGAACGATCTGTCGACATATGCGATCGTGATTTTCCTCCTGGCTGCGGCTGCGTTGCTGGCCAGTTACATCCCGGCCCGGCGGGCCATGAAGGTCGATCCCATGGTCGCACTCCGCTATGAGTAAGGTTGTGTCGAGACAAACCGCTGTAACTACGGCGCTCTGTCGCCGTGCCGTGTTTCCCCAACGCCCCGACTGAGCGGGGCGGCTCCAGCGTCGCTCCAAACAATATGATCAACGATCTCAAATACGCGCTGCGTTCGTTAGGCAAGACTCCCTCCTTTACTGCGATTGCTCTCGTCACCCTGGCCCTCGGGATTGGCGCTTCGACGGCGATCTTTAGTGTGCTCGACGCGGTTCTTTTGCGACCGCTCCCGTATCCGCAACAGGAGCGAATCGTCGCGCTCCGCGAGCTGGACGAGAAAGGCCGTGGCATGGCTTTCGCCGAACCGAACTTCGACGATCTGCACACGCGCAGCCGCAGCTTTGCCGCGCTTGCCAAGTACAGCGAGGGAACTGAAGCGATAGCCGGCGGGAGCGAGCCGGTGCGCACAAATGTGTCTGCGGTCTCTGAGGATTTCTTCCGAGTCCTGGGCGTAACGCCGTTTGCCGGGCGGTTCTTTTCCACGCCCTCGGGAACCGAAGGCAACCAAGTTGCCGTCGTCAGCTACGGGTTCTGGAAACGCTTGCTGGCGGGCCGAACCAACCTGGAAGGTGCGACCCTTCGTTTTGCGAGCGGCAGTTTTGCCGTCGTCGGCGTCCTGCCGCCTGACATGGGATTTCCACCAGACATCGACGTCTGGTTTCCCTCGACAATTTATCCGCCCAATCCATCGCGGACCGGACACAACTGGCGGGCCATGGGACGGCTGCGTGATGGCGTCTCGCCCGAACAGGCGCGCGCGGAGATTGCAGCCATCGGGCAGCAGTTGAAACGCGAACACGGGCCGAACACCGATGCCGAGAGTTTTGGAATGACGCCGCTGCGCGAACGGATGGTGAAGGATATTCGCGGAGTCCTCTGGGTGCTCTGCGGCGCCGTCGGGCTGCTGCTCGTGATCGCTTGTTCGAATGTCACCAACCTGCTGCTGGTGAGGGCAACGGCCCGGCGCAAAGAGGTGGCCTTGCGCGCGGCGCTGGGGGCTTCGCGCTGGAGATTGGCCCGGCAATTCCTGGTCGAGACCGTCCTGCTCACGCTTTGCGCGGGAACGCTCGGAGTGCTCCTGGCGTTTTGGGGCGTCGATCTGGTCGTCGGGTTTTATCGCGGCAACCTTCCGCGCGTCGGCGAGATAGGAGTCAATTTATCCGTGCTTATCTTCTCGCTGGTTGTCTCGTTAGGCGTTGGGGTCGTCCTCGGTCTGGTCCCTGCGTTGAACGTCTCGCAGCGACAATTGCAAGATGCGCTCCAGGACGCGGGGCGCGGGACGTCCAGTGGTCGTCCAACTTCGCGGGTGCGCAATTTTTTCATCGTCGCGCAAGTCGCGCTAACCCTGATCCTGCTCGTGGGCGCAGGCCTGCTCGGCCGCAGTTTTCTGCGCTTGTTGGAGGTGAATCCCGGATTTCAACCGGAGAGCGCGGTCGCGATGAGCATCTCGCAGCCGGACCCGGACGCGCCAGCCGATCGGCGTCGGCTCGCGCAGATGTATCAGCGACTGCTCGAGCGTTTGAGCGGCCTCCCAGGCGTGATCGCGGTCGGCGGAATTAACGTATTGCCAATGAGCGGCGACAGCGAAAACGGCACTTTCATTCTCGAACAAAGCGGGAAATCGGTGGAGACGTTCGACGCGTTAAACGAACAATATGCCGCGCTGAGGGGAACCAAGAGACTGGCGAATGCGGAATTCCGCGTCGCGAGCGCCGGCTATTTCGCCAGCATGGAGATTCCGCTGATTCGCGGACGGCTGTTTCAGGAATCTGACGGCGCCGACTCGCCGCACGTGGCGCTGATCAACCAGACGCTCGCCCGTTCGACCTGGCCCGGCGAAGATCCGGTCGGCCGGCAATTACAATTTGGCGGGATGGATGGCGATCTCCGATTGCTGCATATCATCGGCGTGGTGGCCGATGTGCGGGATGAAAGTTTGGACGCGGAGCCACGGCCGATGGTTTACGTGAATTACTTTCAGCGACCGCGCCACGCTGCGCGGTTCGAGATTGTTCTTCGCGGCCGCGGCGATCCCGCGACCTTGATCGCGGCCATGCGGCGCGAAGCGCGGGCGTTGAATCCGGAAATGCCGACGAACTTCCGGACGCTGGAAGAGCTGGTCTCCACGTCGCTCGATAACCGGCGCTTCACCATGACGATGCTCGGCCTCTTTTCCGGAGCGGCCCTCGCGCTCGCGATGGTGGGGCTTTACGGGATCATGTCTTACATCACCTCGGAGCGGACAAAGGAGATTGGCATTCGCATGGCGCTTGGTGCGCAGCGCGGTGACATGCTCCAAATGGTCTTGCGCCAAAGTCTCATGCTGGTCGCGATCGGAATCGGCACGGGGATCGTGGCCGCGCTCGGAGCGACGCGTGTTCTATCGACGCTTCTTTACGGAATCGGCGGCGCTGATGCCGCGACTTATCTTGCCGTCGTCTCCTTGCTTGTGCTGGCCGCGTTGATCGCCAGCTATCTGCCAGCGCGACGTGCCATGAAGGTCGACCCGATGGTCGCTCTCCGTCACGAGTGATGCTTTTCCTAAGTCGTCGCTCGACCGCGAACCAAGGCGATCACTTTGCCGTTCGCGTGTTTAATTCTTCCAGCGCGCGCCGGTCCTGCTCAGCTTTCACGAGCAGGCCGAGGCGCCGGTAGCATTGCTCGCGCTTTTGCAGCGCCGCCGGGGTGGGGCTCGCTTCGATCGCCTGGCTGAGCGACTCGATGGCCGACAAGGTTTCGCCCCGCTCCATTTCCAGTTCGCCACGATATTGCCAGGCCGTGGAGAAATTCGGCTCCAGTTCGGTCGCGCGCTTGATCTGTGCCAAGGCCTCTTCGGCGCGGCCCAGTTTCTTAAGGGCGTAGCTGCACTCGGCATAGGCGCCGGCGGATTTTGGATTGAGGCGCACCGCGTTTTCCGCATCCTGCACCGCCAAGGCCGGCTGGTTGATTTCGTTGAGCTGCCAGGCGCGCGAGACGTAGAGCTCCGCGTTGCTGCGTTCTACTGATATCTCCGAATCGAGCCGGCTGATCGTTTCGAGAAACTCCGGCGTCAGCGCGTCGAGCCGGATGAATTTCTGGACCGACAGTCCTTCGCATTCATCCGATCGTCCGAGACCGATCAGCGCGAGGGCTTGAAATAGTTTCGGTCGCATGGCCCACGGACCCAATTTGGCGGCTTCCCCGCTGTCCGCGAGCGCCAGCTCGTAATCTTCGCTGCGCAAGAACATCAGCGTCCGGTCTGCCAGCAATCCCGCATCGTTCGGGCGAGATGGCCAGACTCGCGTCGAGCTCTCGAATTTCAGCCAGGAACTTGCCCATCTGTTCGAAAAGCTTGCGCGCCGCGCCGGACCTCGGGATCATTCGGCGCCAGTTCCTGGGCCCGCTTCAGATCTTCGAAAGCTTCCTGCCAGCGATGGAGCCGCCGCCGGCAGAGGGCGCGGTTCATCCGCGCCACTGCATTGTCCTGCACTTCGAGGTAGGCGGTCCAGGCCGCGTTTTCTTCAGTCCAATGGTGTTGAGTTTTTGCAAGCCGAGCGACTTTTTCGAGCACGCGGGTATTTTTCGGTTCCACGGCAAGCACTTTTGTCCAGGCCTGGAGCGCACCAGCCGGATCTTGTTGCTCGACGGCGAGATCGCCCGCGTATTCCTCAAGTTTTGGTGAGGGCTTGCTCACCGTACGTCGCCAGTCGTCCAAGGCCTGGCTCGCGCCGGCGAGATCGCGCAGGCCGAATTGCGCCTGAACGAGACGATCCCAGCGTCCCGTTATCCTGCGGATTCAATTTCACGAGGCGCCGGGCGAGTTCGGTGGCCTTGACGTAGGAATGCTGGCGGAGCGCCTCGTTCAGTTCGGTCCGAAGGCTTTTTGTTCCTTGGAGGAGGAGCGATCACACCCCGAGGAAGACGAAAAGGGTTGTGAGAACGAGCGCTCCAGCCGTTGTGCGAGCTTGACGCAGGAATCGAAACGGCATTGGCTAAAAGTCCATCAGCAATCGCAAGTCTAAAATCTAAAATTCAAAATCAAAGATGCCTTCGTTCGATATCGTCTCGGAAGTGGACGCCCAGGAAATTGATAATGCGATCAATCAGGCGCGTAAGGAACTGGCGACGCGGTTTGATTTCAAGGGGACCACCGCCGAAATTGTGGCGGAGAAAGACAAGATCACTCTCACGGCCGAAGACGCCTCCCGCTTGCGGGGTTTGCGCGAGATCGTGATCGGCAAGTTGGGCAAGCGGGGCGTGGACCTGCGAAACGTCGAGCAGGTCGATCCCGCCATCTCGCCTCTGGGCCACGCCCGCCAGGAGTTGAAAATCCAGCAGGGCCTCGAGGGCGACAAGGCGAAGGAAATCATTCTCGCCATCAAAGGGCAGGGCTTCAAAGTCCAAAGCCAGCTCCAGGAACGGCAGATTCGCGTTACCGGAAAGAAGCGGGATGATTTGCAGGAAGTGATTGCCTTTGTGCGCGGCCGCGATTTCGGCGTGGCCACCAACTTCAAGAATTTCCGGGACTGATTATGACGCTACAGCTACCTATCCGCCCTGGACCGGCGGCATGATCGAGATTTGGTCGCCCGGCTGCAGGACGTAACTCGCGGGCGACAAACTCGACTCCGGCCGCCACGAGAATGCTCTTGTCCCAATCGCGCAACGCGGGCGCGCGCAAATAAAGCAGCTCGAGCAAATCGGCCGACCTCGATCCTGCCGGAACCTCCATCTCCATTTCCGAAACTCCCGCGAGCTCCCGGAGGCGCGAGAAAAACTGCACGTGGATTTTCATCTGCCCCTCACGCCGTTTGCGCGATCAAATCCTTCCGCAGAACGCCGATGCACGGGAGATTTCGATATCGTTCCATGTAATCGAGTCCATATCCGACCACGAATTCATCCGCAATTTCGAAGCCGACATAATCGGGTTCGACCGCCCGTGACGCGGGTCTTCTTCTTTTCCAGCAACACACAAATACGCACACTCAACGGCCCGGCCGTCTCGAGCTTTTCGCGAATGCTCGCCAGGGTGACGCCGCTATCGAGAATGTCGTCCAGGATCAGGACGTGGCGGCCGGCCACATCGGGCAGCGGCACCTGGCGGAAAATCAGTTCGCCGCTGGGCTTAACGCCGCCGTGATAACTGGCGACGCTCAGGCAATCCAATTTGAGCGGCAGAGGAATGCGCCGGAGAAGATCGGCCAGCCAGGATGAGGCTGCCGTTTAGGATCGCGATCACGGTCAACTCGCGGTCGCGGTAATCCTGTGAGATTTTCGCGGCCAGCTCGTCCAGGCGCCGGTGGATCGTCGCTTCGTCAAAGAGAATTCGCTCGAGATCGGCCTGCATCGATGGCTCGAATATCCAGCGATCATTCCGCCGATTGCGAAGCGGAATGGAGGCCGTTAGCGTGCGAATCAAATGGCCTCCCTGCGCGTCCACTACCGAGCCGCTCACCGTCCGCACTCGCGGCAAAGGGACCTATGAAATCACCGATCAGATTTCCGAAGTCCTGAGCCGCAGTGGTATCGTCACGGGCACGCTGACGGTGTTCATTCAGCACACCAGTTGCAGCCTCATCATCATGGAAAACGCGGATCCGACCGCGCGCCGCGATCTCGAAGAATTCTTCGACCGGCTCGTGCCCGAAAACGCGTCTTACTTCGAGCACGACTCCGAAGGGCCGGACGACATGCCTTCGCACATCCGGATGGTCCTGACGCGATCGAGCGAAGTGATCCCGGTCGCGGATTCGCGGATGCAGCTGGGAACCTGGCAGGGAGTTTTCCTGTTCGAACACCGCACGGCACCCCATCATCGAAAGATCGTTGTCACGATTATCGGTGCGGGCCCTTGAGGAAGTTGACTTGCCTATCGGGGTGGAGGCTGGCATCCCTCTCCTTGTCTTTACGATTCAGGCTTCCTACGTTGCGATTGTGAAAACGGCAGACCAGCGAGGCGGCGGCGCCGCCAATTTCAACACTACTCACTGGACCCTCGTTCTGGCCTGCCGCGATGAAGATGATTTGCCCGCCGCCGAAAAAGCTCTGGCGAACCTATACCAAACCTATTGGTATCCCCTTTATGCCTACGTCCGCCGGCGGGGTTACGGCGAACACGACGCGGAGGATCTCGTCCAGGGTTTCTACGTGCATCTCCAGGGAAAACGCGCGATCGCCAAAGCCGATCCCCTCCGCGGAAAATTCCGCTCCTTTCTCCTCACTTCGCTCCAAAACTTTCTCGCGAACGAACACGAACGCGCCAGCGCCAAGAAGCGAGGCGGCGGCCATGAATTCGTTTTTCTTGGACGCCGACGACGCCAGGGCGCGGTACTTCTCGAACTGACGCACACCCTCACTCCGGAAGCGGTTTTCGAAAAGCGCTGGGCCCATACTTTACTCGAGCAAACTCTCCTGGGCTTGCGCGCCGACTTTATCGCCCTGGGAAAGCAGCGGCTCTTTGATGGTTTGCAGAGCTTCCTCTCCGCGGATTCAACGCGACACTTCCTATCAGACGGCGGCGGATAATCTCGGGGTGTCGTTGAGCCTGGTGAAAACCGCGGTGCACCGGATGCGTCTCGATTATCGGGCGCGTTTGCGCCAGGAGATCGCCCGCACCGTCTCCTGCCCTGAAGAAATCGACGAGGAATTTCGGCATTTGCGCAAGGTTCTGTCCTCCGCGGCCTAACGATTCCATGCGCTGCGGGAAATGCGACGCGGAGATTGCGGCGAAGACACTCGGAGGTCATTGCCCCGTCTGCTTGCTGGACGGGCTGCTGCCGGATGAAGCTGTTCCAGAGGCAGGCGGGTTGCGCTACGATCTTTTTGAAGAGATCGCGCGCGGAGGAATGGGGGTCGTCTATCGCGCAATCCAACACGGATCGCAGCGGCAGGTCGCGGTCAAAATGATCCTGGCGGAGGAAATTGCGACACCTGGCATGATGGAGCGCTTCCGCGCCGAAGCGGAAGCCGTCGCGAGCCTGGATCACCCGCACATTCTGCCGATTTACGAGATCGGTGAGAGCGAGGGCCGGCCGTTTTACAGCATGAAATTCGCGAGTGGCGGCACGCTGCGGGATCATAAAGCGCAGTTCGCCGGGGACTTTCGAGGTGCCGCGCAATTAATCGCCACGGTCGCGCACGCCGTCCATCATGCCCATGAACGCGGCATTCTTCATCGCGATCTGAAACCCGGAAATATCCTGCTCGACGGTGCGGAACAGACGCCGTACGTCACGGATTTCGGAATCGCGAAATGGATAGGGCGCGATCGTGGGCTCACGCTCTTTCCGACGGCGCTCGGCACTCCGCATTACGTCGCGCCTGAACAGGCGGCGGGCGCCTCGGCTTCACTTACAACGGCGGCGGATATCTACAGTCTTGGCGCGATCCTCTATGAATTGCTCGCGGGCCGGCCGCCTTTTGACGCGGAAACTCCATTGGAAACGTTACGGCTCTCGCGCGACACCGCGCCGGCTCCGTTACGCGATCTCGTGCCAGATGTGCCGCGCGATCTTGAATTGATTTGTCTGAAGTGTCTGGCGAAAGAACCCACGGCGCGTTATCGCTCGGCCGCGTCGCTTGCGGAGGATCTGGAGCGGTGGTTGTCGGGGCGAACCATCCTGGCCCGCCCGGCGACGCGCGCCGAGCGGACCTGGCGTTGGACGAAGCGCAATCCGGCGTTGGCTACTCTTTCCGGCGCGCTGCTCGTTGCGGTTGTTGCGCTGGCGGTGGGATCTACGATCGCGGCCGCGCGTTTGAGCGTTTCAAATCGCCGGGCGCTCGCTGCCGAGCATGCGGCGCGCGAAGAATTGCGATCCGCTTCCTTGGCCCAGGCGCGAGCCACGCGCCTCGGCGGCCGCATGGGGCAACGCTTTGAAACGCTGTCGGCCTTGCAACGCGCGGCCGGAGTGCGGCCCGGTGCCGATCTCCGCACGGAGGCGCTCGCGGCTTTGATGCTTCCTGATCTGCGCGTTGATCGCGACTGGAACGACCGGCACGCGCCGAATTCGCCGGCAGCTTTCGATTCGACCCTGACCCGTTATGTGGCGGAAGTGGCCGCCGGTGTTCTGAGCGTCCGGCGCACGGCAGATCAAGAGCGAGATCGCGCGTCTTGCCGCGCCGGAAGGAAATCCGCGCGTTCTTTATATTGCGCCACTCAGCTTGGACGATCGAAAGATCGCGGCGCGTTATGCGAATGATGTGGTCCGCGTTTACGAATTGGAGACAGGGCGACATGGTGTTCGAACTGTCGAACCGGCCGGTCTGCGCAAACGGCCGGGCGTTTGCCTACGACTTCGGATTCACTCCCGATGGACGAGAGTTAGCCGTCAGTTTGCCCGAGTGGCGGGATCTCTTTCCACGATGCGAACGACGGCCACGAAACTGAGCCGTCTTGATCACTGCAACCATTCCCGGCCGTGATCGCGTTCTCACCTGACGGGCGCAAGGTCGCGCTCGTGGGCAAGAAGAGCGCGGACATCGAGACTCTACGACCGGGCAGTCGGGACAGCGCGAACAGACGCTAAACCACCCGGGCTTTCTTCATCATGTGGTCTGGCGGCCGGGTTCGTCGCAGCAGTTGGCGGCAGCTTGTAACGACGACAACCTTTACCTCTGGGATACGGCGACGGGCCGGCAATTGCGCATCTTGCAAGGCCACGAAGGGTTTCCGGGTCTGCTTGCGTTTTCATCCGGCGGGCGAAGATTCTCGCCTCGACCGCGCGCGATAGCATCGGTCCGGTTTTGGGATGTGGAGAGCGGCGCCTGCGTGTTGAACGCGGGGCTTTACGGAGAGCCGTGCCTGCGTTTTTCCGCGGATGGTCATCGTCTCGCCATGGGCGGCACCGGAACTGGCCTCTCGACCGCGGACGTGGTGTTGGATGCGCCGTGTCGCGAATTCTATCGCTGCGCGTTGAGCGATTGGTACAGCCGGATTAGCGGGATTAGTCTGAGCAAAGATGGGCGGCTGATGGTGATCGGATTGCAGTCCGACGGGCTGCATCTTCTTTCGACGGAGTCCGGAAAGATTCTCGCCGACTTGCCGGTTTTTCCCGGAGAAATGAAGACGGCTGCCTTTACGCCGCGAGGTGACGCGCTTGTCTACAGTGGGCAAGGAATCGGGGCTTTGGAAATGTTCACTGCGATGGCGTGATGCCAATTCAATCGAAGTCGGACCTGCGGAATTAGTCGACGCTCGTCCGGGCTTCCTGCTCACGGATATCGTGGGCGATCCACCCGTCGTCGCCTCTTACGGTGAGAGCATCGGGAAGTTCTACGCTCGTGCCGTTGGCCGATCCGGCCCAGCCGGTTGATTTGCCGGTAGCGAGTAAACCAGCCGGCGCTTTCCTTTCGCCCGATCTGCGATTCGTCGCGACGAACGATTGGGATCAGCGAGTGACAGCCGTGAGTCGGACGCCCGCGTTTGGGACGCGAAGACCGGCCAGCTGGTGCGACGTCTGGAAGCCGGCCCAAACAATTCCGTTCGCATCAGCCCGAGCGGTCGGTGGCTGGTTGGCTTGCGGTCTCGGCCCGGGCGCGGGTTTTGGGAGCTGCCGCGGCTGGCTCGTAAGCCGAGACTCGAAAACGTCGGTGACGATGCCTGGTTTACTCCTGACGAAAAAATCCTTGCGGCCCTGAACAACAGCGAGCCTTCTTTCGTGCGAATCGGCGATGGCGCCATCCTCGGGTCTTTCCCGGCGATCCGACCATGGCGGTCGCTTTCGCGCCTGAATGGCGAAAAGATGTTCGTCGGTTACAGCACCCATTTTTATGAATGGGATTTGCCAGCCGTGCGGCGGGAATTACGCGCCATCGGCCTCGATTGGGACGACGCGTTGTAGCCGGTTCATCGCCTGCGCTGCAGGACGGCTTCGGCTTGCGGGCGCATCTAAAGCCCGGGCGCGGTCTCAATCGGCTCACGCGCTACTCCATCTGCGCCTGGACGATAATTATTAAGAAAAGCTGAAACCATTCCCCACCGTTCCCTTTAGCAGAGAGTAGCATGAGATATAATCCTCTCTCCCACTCTCGGACCGTCTCGGTAATTGTCGCTTCGCTGCTTCTTCTAGGGCAGCGGCTTTCTGGGGGAGACGACTTCACCAAGGACAAGCCTAGTTCGGCCGATCATCCGGCGCTCAAACGGATGGAGGGTTCCGTCATTGTCTTCTTCGAAAAACAGGCCTTCGACGAGCAATGTATGCCGCTGGAAAAGATCATGTTCGATTACGACGCGCAAAAATTCCGGCCGTTTAAACAGGAGATGGTGGAAGGGCCGCAAACGCGAATCCTTTACCGCGCGCCGAAAAATGCCTCCACGCTGGAAGTGCTGCGCCAGTATCAAGCGGACCTTAAAGCCAATGGGTTCGAAGTTCTTTCGAAGGGGAGGGCGGGGCTCGAACAAGAGCACGATCGACGATGGCTACGATCGCTTCTTAAAGAAGTCTATCCGAACCACGGGCTCCCGGAGCGAGCTCTACACGCCGCTCTCGTTAAATCAGGATTCTCGCTACGCCGCGCTTAAGCAAATCGGGCGAGACGGGGAAGTACATACGTGATCCATCTTCGCCGCCGCCAATACGAGCACATGGCGACGGATACGCCTTTGGCACGGAGAAAGGGCAGGTCCTCGCTTTGGTCACAATCACGGAAAAGAAAGGAATGGCCGATCGCATGGTCAAGGTGTCCGCCGCCGAGATGAAAGACTCGCTTTCCGAAGTCCGGCCGCATCGCTCTTTACGGCATCTACTTCGATTTCAACAAGGCAGAGGTCAAAGCGGACTCGAAAGAGGCGCTCACGGAAATCGGAACTCTCATGACAGTCGAATCCGGCGCTGAAGGTTCTGATCGTGGGTCACACCGATTCGCTTCGGCGGATTCGAGATGAACCTGGCGCTTTCACAGCGACGAGCGGACGCCGTCGTTGCCGCTTTGGTCAGCAGTTATGGAATCGCTGCGGATAGACTTTTCGCCGTCGGCGTTTCCTTCGCCGCGCCTATCGCGAGCAACGAAACCGAGGCTGGCCGGGCCAAGAACCGCCGGGTCGAGCTAGTCAAGATTGTCGAAAAATGAACACGTCATGGTCAACCGCTCGCTCCCCTTTATGAAGATCCAATCCAAAGTCTGTCTCGCCGGAATATTTTGCCTTTGCCTGGCGGCCGTGCCGGCCGAAGCGCAGCTTGGCTTTACTCTCACTGATCTCGGCACTCTGGGCGGAGCGACGAGCACCGCGAACGGCGTCAACGCGGCGGGCCACGTCGTCGGCTTTGCTCAAACCGCGGACGGCTCGGGTCACGCCTTTCTCTTCCGCGATGGAAAAATGCAGGATCTCGGCACTCTGGGCGGCGCGGGCAGCACGGCCATCACTAATAACCTCGCGGGCCTGGCGGGCGCGGGCGACCTGGTGGAGACCACTGTGTATCACGCGTTTGCGCAATCTGACCAGGGCGTGAGTGATATCGGCACACTCGGCGGCGGACAGAGCAGTGCACTTGGCATGAACTCGCCGGGCCAGATTGTCGGCTTTTCCACCGTAGCCGACGGGACGGTGCATGCCTTTCTCCATGTGGACGGCCAGTTGGTTGACCTCAACTCCGCTTGCGATCTCGCACAAAGCAACTTCCAGCTGCTCACCGTGGCGAAGGCGATCAACGACTCCATGGTGATCGTAGGTGAGGGCTACACGCGCGACGGACAAAAACATGCCTTTATGCTCACGCCGCTCGCCGTTGACGGCGGAAATTGGTCCTACGTCTGGGGATTGAATTGCGAAACTGGGGCGCGCGACTGGGGTTGGGTTTGGATTCAAATCGGGGGCGGCTGGTGGTGGGAGACCGGTTGCGGCTGCTATCGCTGGCATGGGATACCCGGCGAAGAAACGACCTGTCCGCCGCGAGCCGCCGCATTGCTGGTGGTATCCGCTTCCATGCCCTCCGAAGTGCGAGCGTCCGCCCGGGTCTCGGCCTCCTCCGCCCTTTACGCCACCCATCCGGCGCACACCTCCGAAAGATGATTACGTGCCGCCGATAATCGAACACAGGCCGCCGAAAGATGATTACGTGCCGCCGGTGATCGAACGCAGGCCGCCGATAATCGAACACAGGTACAAGCCACCTGTTAAAGACATGCCGCCGCCAGTTGAACAGATCCCGCCTCCGCGCTGGCATAGGCCGCCGGGAACCGGGCGGCGATAAATCCGGCGGCGATAAATCCGGCGGCGATAAATCCGACGGCGGTTCCTCGGGCGGCGGGTTCACGGTCGATGGGCCTCCATTGAAGGTGCCACCGGTCGACAAGCCGCCGGGAACCGACGCGGGTGGCGGCATCATCAAGATTAGGCCTCCGTTGAAGGTCCCACCGAAGTTGCCACCGGTCGATAAACCGCCGGGTGACTCGGGCGGCGGCATCACGATAGATGGACCTCCATTGAAGCTGCCTCCCAAGGACGCTCCGCCTTTGAAGGTGCCGCCCCCCTTGCGCGTTCCGCCGAAATACAACCCGCCGATTAAGGATCCACTAATCCAGCGCGTTCCGCCGAAAGATACTCCGCCTTTGAAAGTGCCGCCACCCCTTGCGCGTTCCACCGAAATACACTCCGCCGATTAAGGATTCGCTAATCCAGCGCGTTCCGCCGAAAGATACTGCGGCCTGTTAAAGCGCCGCCCCATCTTGCGCGTTCCGCCGAAATACACTCCGCCGATTAAGGATCCGCCAATCCAACGTGTTCCGCCGAAGGACACCTCCGATTGTTAAAGCGCCGCCGATCCTGCGCGAGGCGCCCCCGGTTACGCCGCCGCCCATCCGAAAGAGGACGCCCCCACCCACGCCAGTCCCATTGCCGATCGTTAAATAGATGAAGACGATGACAGACAATACTCTGCGACGATTACATCCATGAAATTTCTGACTCTGACCGCTTGCTCATTGCTGGCGATTTTTTCCGCCTTCGCGCAGATACCCGACCGCCACCAAAGCCGACGTTTGGGGGCATGCTCCCTCGGCTAGCGACGACCGCTTTTCCAATCCGAAAAGCAAACTCTACGCAGGGCCCGATGGCTGGTTCAACACGGGTGAGGTGCGGGCTAACGTCAGCAACGCCGCCAGGACTGCTTATAAATACACGGCCAGTTTTCGATTAGTGAGTGGCGATTACGTAGCCGTGAAAGACCTCCTGGTCCTGCACATGGAATTTGGAACTGCGGCCAGGCCCAAAGCGGGGGTTTACCAGGTGGGCGCCAAAGGCGACGCAGCACAGAATATAGTCCATTTTTCCTTCGCCGACGTTAGCGATAATCAAATCAAAGAATGGTCGGCGCAGGAGGGCGCCGGCACCCTCACAGTTGTCTTCGGTCAATGGCTTCACTTATTTCACCTGCCGCAACGTGGTGCTTCAACCCACGGGGATGAGCAATAAGGGTGAAATGAAGAACCCTATGACGCTGGGCTTTGAAGGTGCGCTCCCGCCGGAGTAACCGCGAGACGCTGTGATCTTCGGAGGGATCTCGCCGCGGCGGTCCGGGATCATGGGCGATTTGGGCGTGGGGCCGCGCAAGACGTGAGGAAGCACGTCATTCTGAGTAAATGATATCCACCAGCCGGAGCGATTTCTCGTTAGGCAGGAGCGATTGCTCCATTTGGTTCATGACGTAGGCGAACGAGATGCGATGCTCGGGATCGGCAAAGGCATGACTGCCGCCCGCGCCCGGATGGCCGAAGGCCAGTGGAGAAGGACCGAAAATTCGTCGCGTTGTTTCCGGCGGATCCTTCATGAACCCGGCGGAGAACGCAGTGGGGATCTGGAAGACTCGATCCAAGCCGGAGACAAGGGTCGTCGTCATTTGCGCGATCGTTTCCGGCGCGAAAAATCGGCGGCCGTCGAGTTCGCCATCATTGGCCAGCATGGCGTAGAACTTTGCCAGCGATGTTGCGCTGCCGATTCCGCCAAATGAAACAATCGGCCTCGCGCGGTTTTCCGGTTTGTTCATATCGCTCACCGCGTGGAGTCCGCGCGGAGAGGTGAAAGCTTTTCGCGCGATCGTTCCGGGCGTGGCGAGGTCTCGATAAAATGCCGCGGGCGACGCCACACCGCCGGCCCTGGCCGGGTAGATCGGTCGCGACGCGCTCTTGCTCCGAATCCGGTAAGCCGATCCAGATGTCGAGATCGAGCGGATCGGCGAATGTTGCCCGCCAATATTCGCTCAGGGTAATTCCTGCGATGCGGCGCACCAGCTCATCGAGCAGGAATCCGAAAGTGCGCGCATGATAGCCGTGCGCCGTTCCCGGCGGCCAGAGCGGCTCCTGCTTTTCCAGCGCGGTGATGACGGCCGGATAATCGGTCACGTCGGCCGCCTCATCCAAGGCGCACAAGCCGGCTTGATGCGAAAGCAGTTGCGCGAGGGTGATCTCGTCTTTGCCCGCCTGGGCAAACTCCGGCCAGAATTCGGCGACGCGGCGCGTCAGTGTCGATTTCTCGCTCTTGCAGGAGATGCAAGCAGACATGCGCTGCCCAGACCCTTTCGTCGCCGACCAAAAGAGGACGATGGTGTCGGCGTCCACGGCGTCTCACGTTTAGCGTCGCGAAATCCGCCGTGCAGTTCGAGAACCGATTTTCCGTTGTGCCAAACGGAGACCGCCGCGCCGAGCTCGCCGAAGCGGCGAAAAATTTTCGTCGAATAGTGAGGTAAGGCGGTCCCGATCCACCGCCGAGCGTAGACCAAGGAGGGGCGCTTTCCAAACCGCCCGCCTTTTCCTAACGGCGATCGTAAACCGCCGCTCCTTGAGGCCTTCAGCCAAAGCGTCGCCCGCGTTTAGGGGGGATTATCTCGTCGCGGGAAACGACCTCAAATCACCGCGTGGAGCGCCTTCAGATCCGGATCCTTTTTCGCCAGATCGCGGAAGGAGCTGTCCATCTTGAAGCTGATCTGCAGATTCGCCTGAGCGTCGTGGACGTTGCCCAGAAGCGCTTCGTAACAACCCATGTTGTAATAATAGATGGGCTCCTTCAGCAGGGCGAGCGGGCCGGTAATCAAGAGATGTCTTGCTTCCGCCGTCTTGCCGAGCTGATGCAGGCAAAACCCGGCATGGAGAAAACCGGCGCCGGCATCGGGTGCGACGCGACAAAGCTTCTGGCTGACGCGAAGGGCGAGGGTCCACTTCTTTTTTCGCATGAGATGATGAAGCCGAAGCTGCAGCACCTCCGGGCGATTTTGATAGCGAGCCGGAATCGCGTCGAGCTCCGCGAGCGATTCGCGCGTCATGCCCAGCTCTGCGTAGCCGCAGGCGGCCTGCAACTGCCATTCAAACTGCACGGTGCTTATTTAGCAAATCCCGCGCCCGGCGCTCCAGTCCGAGCCTGGCGAATCGGGCGTTTATGGGGTCGAGCAGAGCTTCGAGCTCGGCCAGCCGCCGCTCGAAAAGCCGAAGCGTGCTCTCAATCGGCGCCGGGCGTTGTCATGTCGACGCCGGCGGCCTGCAAAGTTTCGAGCGGAAATCTTGGAGCCGCCCGACTTCAGGAAGTCGAGATAGTTTTCCACGCTGCCCGGTTCCTCCGCGAGCACGCGCTCGGAGAGCGCGACCGCGGCGGAAATGCCGGTGGCGTATTTGTAGACGTAAAACGCGTTGTAAAAGTGCGGGATGCGCAGACATTCCAGATCGAGCTGCGGGTCGAGCACGACCGCTGCTCCGAAATAAGCCTCCAGCAGCGTGCGATATTCGGCCTTGAAGACATCGAGCGTCAGGGCGTCGCCGCGTTCCTCGATCGCGTGGATGATCTTTCTCGAACTCGGCGAACATCGTTTGCCGGAAAAGCGTGCCGCGGATGTCGTCGATTTGGCGGTTGATGATGTAGGCGCGCATTTTCTTGTCGTCGGTCTGTCTCGAGAAGATGATGGGTGAGCAGTTCCTCGTTGAACGTGGAGGCGACCTCGGCCAGAAAAATCGGGTAATCGTAATCCTGGAAGGTTTGCGATCCTCTGCGCGAACCAGGTGTGCATCGAATGCCCGGCTTCGTGGGCGAGGGTGTAGACGTCGGAAAAAACGTCGCTCTTGTAATTCATCAGGATATAGGGCGGCGCGCCGAAGCTGCCGGAGGAAAAAGCGCCGCTCCGTTTCCCTTTCGTCTCGTAGCGATCGCACCAGCGCCCGCGCAAACCTTCGCTGAGCGTCGTGATGTATTCCGGTCCGAGCGGCCCGAAGGCGGCGAGGATCTGTTCGATCGCCTCGTCGAAGGTGACGCGGGAATCGATCTCGGGAACGAGCGGGACATAGGTGTCGTAGTGATGCAGCTCGTCCAAACCCAGAACGCGCCGGCGCAATTCGTAGTAGCGGAAGAGCGGCGCGAGATTCTGCCGAACCGCGGAGATCAGTCCGTCATAAACCGCTACGGGCACGTCGTCGCGGAAGAGCGAGGCTTCGAGCGCCGATGGATAATTTCGGGCGCGCGCCCGAAAAACGTCGGCCTTGACCGAATAAGAGAGGGATGAAGCGAGCGTGAATTGGTGATCCTGAAATTCCTCATAGAATTGGTGAAACGCCCGCTTGCGCAGGGCGTGATCTCGTTTCACCAGGAACGAGCCAAAGGAACTTTGCGTGAGCGGTTTTTCCTCCCCTTTCTCGTCGGTTAACACGCCGAATTTCATGTCGACGTCGGTCAGCTGGGAAAAGGTGTCGTCGTAGCCATCGAGCGCCGCACTCCCGAGCGCGAGCAGGCGTTCTTCCCGCTCCGATAAGACGTGCGGTTTCATCCGCCGGATTTTCTTCAGGGCTGTTTTCCACGCGGCCAGCGCCGGGTCCTCCAGAAATTGGCGAATTTTTCGTCCGGGATCGCCTGGATTTCCGGGCCAAGAAAGGAGGCGGCTTCGCTGATCTTGGTGAGCAGATTCTGCAACTGCCCCATGCGAGCGAGGTATTCCGGATTGGCGCTGTCTTCCGCGAGCTGGAGCGAAGCGTAGTGGGAAACGCGCTCGATTTTTTGATCGAGCGATTTCTCGAATTCCAGACAAGCGGCGAGTGTCGCGGCCGATTCGCCGAGACGACCCTTCCATTCGGTGATTTTCGGATAGGTTCTGTTGGATCCAGGCGAAGTCCTCGGTCCATTTGTCCGCGCCGGTGAAAAGATGGGTCAGATCCCATTTGTCGGAGTCGGGGAGGTCGGCGCGGGTGAGGATTTTTTGAGTGGTCATTGCGCGGAGCGAGGGAAACCCTCCTTCGCTTCGCTACGGCGGGCAAGCTGTCCAACAGCGATTAAGGCAGATTAGCGCTCGGCCAGCGCCTGCATGGCGGGATGCCGGGCGATCGGCTGCATCGCCTTGCGCAGCAACCCGATGCCCGGGCGGCATGCGGTGCCAGGGCGAGGCGCCAGAGGGATGGGGCAATGGGATCAGGTCGAAGGCGCGACGATTGCGGCGCAATTGGAACGAGCGGCCGACGACTTCGTCGAGCTTCTCGAATGGAAGAAACTGCGCGATCGCGAGTTTGCCGACCGGGATGATGAGCTGCGGTCGCAGGAGATCGATTTCGTCATTCATCCAGGTCGAGCAATTCCGGATCTCGTCCGGAGCTGGCACGCGGTCGCCGCCCGCGGGGGTCTTGCCGGGAAAGCAGCGGCAAACCGCCGCGAAATAAATTTGCGAGCGAACCTGTTCCTCGTTCATCCCGCAGAATTGCTGGAACCAGCCGAAGAGCGTGCGGCCCGCCGTCCAGGCGAATGGTTTGCCGAGCACCGGTTCTTTCACCCCGGGCGCCTGACCGATCAAGCATCACCTTGCTCAGGACCGGTCCGCCTGATACCGGCGGAGGCAGCATCCGGGGACAGCGGCGGCATTGAGAGAAGCGGGCGACGTGCCGATCGAGCAGTTGCTGTCTGCGCGAAGGCCGACTCATTGCCACGACAATTCCTCGCGCATGCCCCACGATAGCGCAGGCACTAGCCAGAGCGAGTGTCGGTAACCTTGTTGCCATTTCCTTGAAGCGGTTGCGCAGTTGCTCTCCCGCGCAGAACTTCGCGAGAACCAATGGCTGTCCAATTCCGAGATTATTACGAAACGCTGGGCGTTTCCAAGACCGCGACCGACGACGAAATCAAAAAGGCCTTCCGCAAGCTGGCGCGCAAATACCATCCCGATGTCAACAAGGACAAGGCGGCGGCGGAGGAGAAATTCAAACAGCTCAATGAAGCCTACGAAGTTCTGGGCGATCCGGAGAAACGGAAGAAGTACGACGAGCTCGGCGCAAATTGGAACCAGCCGGGCGGATTTCAGCCGCCACCGGGATGGGGCGCGCAGCAGCCGGGCGGCGGATTCCGTCGTTATGGGGGCGGGGATGGCGGGGTGGAATTCGAATTCGGCGGCACGGGATTCAGCGATTTCTTCGAGCAGTTTTTCGGCGGCGGACGCGGCCAGGGTGGTTTTGGCGGCGGCAGTTTTGGACAGCGGCCAAGGGGGGCGGAACGAGGAAGCGATGTCGAAGCCGACATCATGGTCACGCTCGAGGAAGCGCTGCACGGATCGAAACGGACCGTCTCGCTGCGCCGGAGCAATTCGAACAAGGTCGAAACCTATCAGGTAAAAATTCCGAAAGGCGTGCACGAAGGGCAACGCATTCGGCTGGCCGGTCAGGGCGAAGCCGGAGCGGGCGGCGGCAAGAGCGGCGATCTGTTTCTGCGGGTGCGATTGGCGCGGCATCCGGATTTCACGGTCGAAGGAAGCGACCTGATTCACGAAGTCAAAATCGCGCCCTGGCAGGCTGTTCTGGGAGGCGAACTGCAAGTGCCGACGCTGGAGGGGAGCGCCCGCTTGAAACTTCCGGCGGGCACGCAGGCCGGACAGCGTTTTCGGCTGCGCGGGCACGGACTTCCGACCGCGGCCGGGGTGCGCGGCGATTTGTTTGTCGTGACCCAGATTCAGATTCCGAAAAAGCTGACTGAGCGCGAGCGCGACATCTGGAAGCAACTGGCTGAACTTCGCGGCGCCTAGGCGCTTTCGCTCGACAGCGTGGTTGCCGGGGATTAGAAACGCCTTGCATGAAAATCTCGCTTGGGACTGATCACGCCGGCTTCCGCTACAAGGAAAAAGTGAAGGAACTGCTGGGGCAGCTTGGTCACGAGGTGACAGATTTCGGCACGTCGAGCGAGGAACCGGTCGATTACCCGCTCTTCATTCGGCCCGCCGCAGAAGCGGTGGCGGCCGGGAAATGCGAGCGGGGGATTGTCTTCGGCGGCTCCGGAAACGGGGAAGCGATGGCGGCGAACAAGGTGCGCGGGGTTCGTTGCGCGCTCTGCTGGAATGAAGAGACCGCCCGGCTCTCGCGCCAGCATAATGACGCGAACGTGCTCTCGCTCGGCCAGCGCGTGATCCCGGAAGAGACCGCCCTCGCTATCGTGCGGGTGTGGTTGACGACGGATTTCGAGGGCGGCCGCCACGCCAACCGCATCGCGCAGCTGGAGCCGTAGTTAACACCAGCGATCGAGCGCGACCGCCGCGACGAAAATCGCGCCGACGAAAGCGTTGCTCTGAAAGAAGGCGCGGTTAATCCCGGCGAGGTCCAGTTTGGCTGCGCTGCGATGCTCGTAGAAAAGGGCGGCGGCCACCAGCGGCATCGCCGCGTAATAAACGACCCCGAGTTTCGCCATGAAACCAAACGCAACCAGCGCCAGGAACATGACGACGTGGAGCCACTGCGCGAGCCGCAAACTTCGGGCGACTCCCAGTTTGACGACCAGCGAGCGCAACCCTTCCCGGCGATCGAAATCTACGTCCTGCGTCGCGTAAATCAGATCGAAGCCCGCGACCCAGCAGATTACTCCGGCTCCCAGCACCAGGGGCGGCCAATCGAGCCGGCCGGTTTGTGCGATCCAGGCGCCGGCGGGCGCGACCGCGAGGGCGAGGCCGAGGAAAAAGTGGGTCGCGCTCGTGAATCGCTTCGTCAGCGAGTAGAAGAAAATAATAACCAGGGCGACCGGGCGCGAGGAAACCGGTCAGGCGGTTAATCGCCGCGCTCGTGATCAGAAATCCAACCGCACTGATCGCCAGAAGCGCCCAGGCGATCGGTTGCCCCAGGAGGCGATGGCGATTCGCAGTCCGTGGATTTTTTTGATCCAGAGACCAGTCGCACAACCGGTTGAAAAGCATGGCGGCGGTGCGGGCCAAGACCATGCAGGCGAGGACGAGGAGTAATGTCCGCGAGCGTTGGGCGGCCATTTGCCGCCACCAAGAGCGCCCCCAAGGCAAAGGGAAGAGCGAAAATGGTGTGCGAGAAACGGATCAGCTCGAAGAAACCGCGTGATGGCATTCGGTCGCGGCAGATTCTTTTCTTCGGCATCCATGGCTTCCCCAAGGCTAGCGGACCGAGGCGAGAAGGTGCTCCAAGCGAGAGCGCGCGCCGGAGAGAATCGGTGTCCCGTGAGCGAAAAGCATGCGCTCAAAGGCGTAGTCGAGCAAGTTTTCCTAACGACTGCCGCATCAGTTCTGGGTCGAGGCAATATTTGGCCGGCAGCAATCCAAACCCGTGGGGTTCGAAATTAATCAAGGCGTCGCCCACGACCATCGTGCCTCCGTTGTCCTTGTGGTGCAGCGCCATCTCGCCGGCGGCCCCGCCGTCAATCGCCACGGCAGTCAGGCCGGGGCTAAACACTTCGCCATCTTGGACTCCCCGTTGCCTTGTAAGAAATCAGGGGTTCCGCGTAATTCGCCGTGAACGTAAAGGGGAGCGGAGAGGGTCCTGGAAAAGTCCGCGGCCGCTCGCGCGTGGTTGGCGTTCGTGACAAAAATCCCGGACGGTCTTGGGATGGTGCGCCTGCAGGGCGAGCAGAGCCGCCGGTGCCAATGGGATCGGATCCACGATGTAGGCGCCGGAGTCGGTTTCCAGAGCGGTGGAAAACAGGTCCGCCTTCACTTTGCTGTCGTAGGCCTGCCAGACGAAAATTCCGGGTGAGACCTCGTCAAGTTCCTGGGCGCGCGGCATTAGACTGGCTAGCATCGGCCCGCCCGGGAAGCTCCCTCAAGACCGGGCTTTTCGCGGTGGGCGACGGCGATTGTGGCATTATAGATGCTATACGGATTATAATTACTAGAATATAATCTCCTAATATGACTACCTTCTCCTACCAAGCACGTGACGCCTCCGGAAAGATCGTTTCCGGGATCCAAGACGCCCTCAATGAAGACAATGCCGTAACCAGCCTGATGAGCCGCGGGCTCATGGTGCTTTCCCTCCAGCAAAAGGCTGCGGTCAGCCGTTCTCGCAAGAAAACCTGGACCGTCAAAGAAACAGACCTCGTTCTCTTTACCCGCCAACTTTCGACGATGATCGAAGCCGGTATTTCGCTCGTCCAGGCCATGACGGCGCTTTACGACCAATGCGACCCGAAGCGGCAACGCAACTTGCGCCACATTATCAGTGACGTGACGACGCGCGTCCAGGGCGGCGAAACTTTCAACGAATCGATCGCGAAGCATCCGCGCGTGTTCGATCGGCTCTTCGTGAGCATGGTGAAAGCCGGCGAGCACGGCGGTTTGCTCGCGGAAATTCTCGACCGGCTGGCCGGCTTCCTGGAAGCGAGCGCCCGCCTGCGCAAGAAGGTGAAGTCGGCCATGACCTACCCGGTCATCGTCATCTGCATCGCCTTCGCGATCACCATTTTCCTGCTCGTAAAGGTCGTTCCGATCTTCGGCGAAATCTTCAAGGACTTCGGCGCCAAGCTTCCCGCTCCGACGCAATTCCTGATCGATGTCAGTGAGTTCATGCGCGGCGAATGGTATTTCCTCATCCTCGGTTTCGGCGGAACATTTTTCGCGCATCCGGGCTTTCCTGCGCTCGACCCGCGGCAAGCAGATTTGCCGATAAATGGAAGCTGAAGCTCCCGATCTTCGGGCCGCTCATCCACAAGATTTGCATGTCGCGCTTTTCGCGCACCTTCGCGCAATTGATCCGCAGCGGTGTGCCGATCCTCGAAGTGCTCGACATCGTCGGTGGCGCTTCCGGGAATCACGTTGTGGAAACGAGCATCAACGGCGTCAGCCAGGACGTGGAGAAGGGCGACAATCTTTCCGTCGCGCTTTCGAAAAAGCCGATCTTCCCGCCGATGATGCTGCGAATGGTCGCGGCGGGCGAAGCGACTGGTAAAATCGACACCATGCTCGAAAAGATGGCCGACTTCTGGGACGAAGAAATCGAGGCCATGCTCGACGCCCTGACGTCCTTGATTGAGCCGCTTTTGATTGTGTTCCTCGGAGTGATCGTCGGCGGCATCGTGATCGCGATGTTCCTGCCGATCTTCAAGCTGAACGAAGTGGTTTCGCAGAGTAAATAATTTCGCAGAGCAAAAGCTAAGGAGAAGCCTAGCTCAACGGACGAGAAGGAGTGGATCGCAAGGTCCACTCCTTCTCTATTTTTAAACTCTTTCCTCTCGTACTCGTGCTCGTTGCGCTATCGAAGACCTGATCAGAGCACGAGCGCGATTACGAGGCGATCGGAGAAGTCACGCTTTCCACTTTGGCGTACATTTCACGGTAGATTCGCTCGATCGCGCTCGCCGGGTCCTCCAGCATCATGTTCTCCTTGATGACGCTGGCGTAGATCGCAAACGAGAACGGCGAGACGGCGGGCAATTCCAGCAGGCTCCAGTCGAACGTCTGCACTTCATCCAGGAATTGATAAGCCGCGTCCGCCTCGAGGAACGTGTGGGTCGCCTGCCGGTAGGCTTCGACCAGGAGCGGGTGGCTCTGGCTCGTGTTGTTCGAGAACACGAAACAAGACCTCCGCGCTCCAGCTCAGTTGCTTCTGCTTTCGCTGACGGCCCGGGAGATTTCGCGGCACCATCAGCCCAGTCTGCGCCACGCCGCGAAACTGCCACTTCACCAATTCGGATCCGCGCAGCGCCGCTGGCCAGATCGTCCTCGGCGTTCGCGCGGGCGAAACATCGCCGCAAATCCTCGAGCGGCATTTCCTGAAACCGGCGGAGCGTGAGCAGAAAGCCGTAGTCATCGATCGTGGCCAGCGCGTTGCCGCCGATTCGGTTCTTCACCCGCAACGCCACGATCCGCGACAACGCGTCATTCGCGCTGCGGCCGATGAGCGAGTGGAAAAAATAATGCGCGCGATCGCCCTCGCGGTAGAGCTCGATCAGCATTTTTTGCCCGACCGGGATTTCGGAGATCGTGAGCTGCGCCCGGAACAGTTCCACGATGGCTTGGGCATTTACGATCGAGATCTGGTAATTTTCGACCAGCCAATCGGCGATCGCGCCATCGTCCGGCTCGTTGCGCATCCGTTTTTCAACATCCGTCCGCAACTTCCGAACCGCGCGCGCCAGCCCGGACGTGAGCGGCATCTTCGCCGCGTTCCAGCGCGGAACCGTCGGGAGCTGACCATCGGCGCGCTCGACGTACGCTTCCTGCACGCCCGTCTCGATCAGCCGCACAATCCGGCCGCCGAGGACAAACAAGTCGCCGATCTTGAGTTGCTTGATGAAATTCTCCTCCACCGAACCGAGCCGGCGGCGGCGCAGCAACACGTCAATGAAACCTTCCGAGTGAATGGTTCCGATGTTGACCAGGAACTCCCGGGCGATCTTCGGATGTGCCAGGGAAATGACGCCGTCCTCCACCCGAATTTTGCCAAAAACTCCGACGTATTGTTTCTCGAGCGAGGCGCCGCCGCCCTCCAGGTATTGGAGAATGCGGTCAAACTCCTCGCGGTTCAGCTCACGAAAAGGGTAAGCGCGGCGAATGAGCGCAAATGTCTCCTCGACTGAGATGGGCGCGAGTGCGGCAAGTCCCACGATGTGTTGGGCGACGACGTCATAAGGTTTCTCTTGAATCCGAATCGGGTCCAGGGCGCGTTCGCGCACGAGTTTCGCGGTGACCGTCGCCTCGACCAGATCGTTGATATTCGTCGCCACGAGGATGCCGTGGCTGCTGCGATTGAGGGAATGACCGGAGCGGCCGATGCGCTGGATCGCGCGCGACACGCCTTTGGGCGTGGCGACCATCACCACGAGATCGACCGCGCCAATATCGATCCCCATCTCCAGGCTGGTGGAACAAACGACGGCGCGCAGCTCGCCATTTTTTAGCCGGTCTTCCACCTCGAGCCGAACGCTGCGATCGAGCGAGGCGTGATGAATTTCAATTTGCGCGGCGAGGTCGGGCAGCAATTCCTTCAGCCGCAATCCAACCTGTTCCGCGGCCGAGCGAACATTGGTAAAGACGAGGACCGAGCGGCGCGTCCGAATGAGCTCCGCGAGTTCCGCATAAAGCCGCACGCCGGTATATCCCGCAGGCGGATACGGTTTTCGGCGAATGGGAGAAAATACTTCGACCAAAGATTTTTTCTCCACTCGCGCCTCAGCGATCCGGCATTCGCGGCCTTCGCCGACCAGAAACTTCGCGAGCAAATCGAGTGGCGCCGCCGTCGCGGAAAGCCCGATCGCGGCAAATGGGGTCGTGCGCCTGCGCTGGCGAGCGCCGCAGACCGCTCCAGTCGTTCGAGCGAAAGAGTCAGGTCCGCGCCGCGCTTGTTCCCGGCAAAAGAATGCAATTCGTCCACGATGACGAATTGGCAGTCGCACAAATGAGCGGCATAGCTTTCCTGTGCGAGCATCACCGCGAGACTTTCCGGAGTGGTGACGAGAAAATGCGCCGGGCGCTGCCGGAACTTGACGCGTTCCGCCGCCGGCGTATCGCCAGTCCGCAGGTGGAGACGCAGTTCTTTCTCCAGCCCCATTCCAACAATGGGCGCGCGCAGATTTTTCCCGATGTCGTAAGCCAGCGCGCGGAGCGGCGACACGTAGATGCACTGCACGGACGAAGACAGCGTCCGGTCATCGAGCTTTCGCAGGAGAAAATCGAAGACGCCGAGAAATCCCGCCAGGGTCTTGCCGCTGCCCGTGGGAGATGTGAGCAGAATCGATTGCCGATCAAGAATGGCGGGCACGCAGAGCAACTGCGCCTGGGTGAAGTCCCCAAAAGCTCCGTGAAACCACTTCGCCAGCCGCGGATGCAAGCGCTGCGAAAGCTTTGCGGGTCGAGCGGAAATCTGCCGTTTCACTCGACAATGTGCTGGAACCCGGCCCGTTCGTCATGTCTCGTCGCTCTTCTTTCCGCCGTAGCGCATGAGCGGCTATTTCGATTTGACAGTAATCGCGTTTCTCCAGACGCTCGGGGCATCCTATGAAGATTGCATCCATTGTCCTTTTCTCCCTCTGCCTGAGTTTCGGAGCCTTCGCTGCGGAAGTGCCACCCGAATCGGAACTAAAATCGATGACGCTCGATTCGCTTCTGTCGTTTAACGACGGCGTCCAGGACAAGGATTTTTCGGATTTTTACAAAGAGCTCTCCGCTCTCTGGAAGGAGCAAACGACGCCGGCCAAGTTGAAGGAATTATTCAGCGACTTCATCGAGAAGGAAATCGACATCGCGCCGATTAAGAAATTGCAGCCGGTGTTCAACAAGGACGCCAAGGTCAACTCCGACGGTATGCTGGTGATCGCCGGTTATTATCCGACGACGCCCAAGAGAGTCGTGTTCGAGTTGAAGTACCTCGAGGAAAAGGGCGACTGGAAGCTCGCCGGAATTAACGTCAAGACGCTCGACTAGGCCGCGAAAGCCTTGGCCCCGCCAGCTACCGGCTCGGATTTACCGGGAAGTGTTTGTTCTTGAGATTTTCGGGCACGCGCTCGGTCCGTTCTGATTCGATTTCGTCTGCCGCCGCACCCAGAGCTTCGTAGGCTTCCCGATTTTTTGCCGCGCGGCACATGTAGGCCGTCGCGTGGGCGAGGGGAATGCGTGCTTCCGGCATCCCGACGAACTCGACCGCTTGTTGGGTGGCGATGGCCAGCGGTAACGCCTGCGCGTCGGCCAACCCGACATCCTCGCTCGCGAAAATCACGATTCGGCGCGCGATGAAGCGAAAATCTTCGCCCGCGTGCAGCATTTTCGCGAGCCAGTAGATCGCGCCTTTTTCGTCAGAGGCGCGCATGCTCTTGATAAAAGCGCTGATGGTGTCGTAATGGGCGTCGCCCGCGCGGTCGTAGACGACCGCCTTTTGCTGGATGCTTTGTTCGGCGACCGCGACCGTGAAATGAATCGTGCCATCCTTGTAGCCGCGGTCGCTGACCGCGGTGGTTGACGAAGGCAGGCCGGAGTCGACGCCCCCAGCTCCAGTTGGAGGCGTAGTGAGCACGCCGATTTCGAGCGCGTTCAGGCATTTCCGGGCATCGCCATCGCTCACCTTGGCCAAATGCCGCCGCGCATCGGCCTCCATCTCGACCCGATACCGACCGAGGCCGCGTTCGGAATCAGTTAGCGCGCGGTCGATCAGTTCCTCCAGATCCTCAACCCGAAGCGGCTCGAGTTGAAAAACCTGCGAACGCGAAACCAGGGCGCTGTTCACATAGAAAAATGGATTGTAAGTTGTCGCCCCGATCAGGCGGAGATTTCCGCTCTCGACGTCGGGCAGCAGAATGTCCTGCTGCGCCTTGTTGAAGTGATGAATTTCGTCGACGAACAAGATAGTTTTCTGACCGGAAGTTCGCAGCCGATTCGCCGCGCCCGCGACGACCCGCCGCATCTCCGCGACGTTGCTCTCCACTCCACTGAGGCGCTCGAATTTCGCCCGGGTCATATCGGCGATAACATGGGCAAGGGTGGTTTTGCCGGTCCCGGGTGGCCCGGACAAGATGACGGACGGAAGGCGGTCCGCCTCAATCGCGCGCCGCAGGAGTTTCCCGGGCGCCAGGATGTGTTTCTGTCCGACAAATTCCTCGAGAGTGCGCGGCCGCATGCGGGCAGCGAGCGGCGCGGTGGCGAGCGACTGCCTCCACCTTTTTCTCGTCGCTTTCAAACAAATCCTGCACCGGCAAAAAATACGGAGCGCAAAACGGACTGCACATTATATTCGCGCGCATGCGCAAAGCTCTTTCCGTTATCCTCCTCCTTTTTCTTTCATTCGACCCGGCCAGGGCAGAATCGCGGCTTCCGTTCGGCACGGTTTTCAAGGGGCGCGATCAATTCGATCGTCTCGTCGCCGGCGCCCGGGAAGGAAATTGGAAATCGCTTCCGATCGGCGAACGAACGGCCACCGTGGGGCGTTCGCTCGTGGGTATCCGCTACCGGAATTACACGCTCGAGATCGATAACCGCATCGAAGCGCCGTCGGTTAATTTCAATGCCCTGGATTGCTGGACGTTTTTCGAGATCTCGCTCGCTTTCGCCCGGATGCTCGATGAACCCGCGGAGAACTGGACGCCCGAACAGATGCTCCATTACATCGAGCTGGATCGTTATCGCGGCGGTCAATGCACGGGCGAATATCTTTCCCGGCTCCATTATCTGGAAGATTGGCTCGCGGACAATGACCGACGCGGCCTCGTCCAGGATCTAACGCGCAGTCTTGGAGGCGTGAGCGTGCCGCATACGGCGCGCGAGATGACCGTCGGCTGGCGGCATTACCGGTACCTGGCCGCGAATCGCGCCCTGCTTGGGCCATTGCGGCAAATGGAGGCCCGCGTTTCGAGCCGCCCGCTCTACCAAGTCCCAAAAAGTCGCGTCGCGTCCATCGAAGGGAAACTGCGCAGCGGCGATATCATTGGCATTGTTTCGCGGGACGGTCCGCGCCAATTTTCCACTTCCCATGTGGGTCTGGCGCTTCGCCATGCGGATGGCTCGCTGCGTTTCATGCATGCCTCGTCGCCCGCGTAACTATGGACGCGTGGTGATCGACTCGACTCTCTCGGGTTATCTAAATCGATACGGCTCGCATTCCGGAATCCTGGTCGCGCGTCCGCTCCGTTGAGCTCTTTCGCCTGCAATTCGTTAGGCCGCGTCTGACACCATCTTCAGGTCGATTACGAACCGGGCGCCTTTGCCCGGACCTTCGCTGAAGGCGCGGATGGCCCCTTGATGCATTTCCACGATCGCCTTGCTGATCGCCAAGCCCAAGCCGAGGCCTTCCCGCCGTATTCCAACCTGCACGAAGGCGTCAAAAATCGTGCTCAGGCTTTCCGGGGCGATCCCGATGCCGGTGTCGATAATTTCAATCATCAATGTCCCAGGTCTGGGGTTTGACGTCCGGATCGTGATCGCTTCCGCCCTCGGGGGTAAATTTGGAAGCGTTCTGTAACAGATTCCAAAAGACCTGCTGCAACCGGGAGAAATCCGCCAGGACATGATGATGGCTGGCGTTGAGTTCGACGGTGAGATTGAGTTGCCGCGACGCGATTTCCTCGCGCACGATGTCCATCGCATGCCGGAGCAAATCATGCACGTCGGACCGGAGCAGTTGCAATTGGAGCTTGCCGCGCGTGATCCGGGTCAGATCGAGCAGATCGTCGATCAAACGCGCTTCCAGCTCGACGTTGCGGCAAACCATCTGCAAACCCTCCTGGATCTCGGGCGGGAGACCAGGCTCCTTTGCCATGCCGCCCGCCCAGATCAAGACCGGCGTAAGTGGCGTGCGTAGCTCGTGACTGAGCGTCGCCAGAAAACGATCTTTCGCCGCATTGGCTGACTCGGCCGCCTCTTTTTGTCGCTGCAATTCCGCCTCGATCTGCTGGCGGTGGATGAAAAGGCCGATCTGACTGCCGAGGGCTTCCACCATCTGAATCAAGTCACCGTCAGGTTGCGCGATCCCCACGCTGAAAAGCTCGAGAACACCTGTAACCTTTCCCTGCGCCGGCAAGGGGAAGGCGAAGGCGCCGCGCAAGCCCGCTTCCGCTGCGGCCGTCGAGCGAGGGAAATTATCGTCTCGGGTGACGTCGCTGATCCAGACCGGTTTCGCCGAGGAAATGACCCGCCCCGGCAACCCGACTGCGTTTGCCAGGGGAGTGGTGAGGGTGACTTGCTCAAATTTCTCCAAGCGCGATCCGCCAGCATGCCATGTCGTAGCGCAGCGCAAAGTTGTGCAATCATCTTCGCAGAGCCAGATGGAACCGGCGATCCAGCTCCCAGTGGCCGCGATGGTTTGGATAATGGGTGGCCCGACGTCGGCGAGCGAAAGGGATCCGGCGAGAATGCTCGCGACCGAATATTGGGCGGCCCGGCGTTTTTCATATTGCACCCGATCGCTAATATCGCGCGCAATTTTTGAAGCGCCGACGACACGTCCGTCTTCGTCTTTGATCGGGGAAACAGTGAGCGATATGTCGAAGAGCGTTCCGTCTTTGCGCTGGCGGACAGTTTCGTAGTGCTCGATGGGCTCTCCCCGCCGGATGCGTTCGATAATGCCCAGCTCTTCGTCGCGCCGACCCGCCGGGATCAGAGTCGTGACCGGTTTCCCAATAATTTCCTCTGGCTTGTAGCCGAAGAGACGTTCGGCCCCGGCATTCCAGCTCGTGATTTTTCCGTCGAGGTCTTTGCTGATGATCGCGTCCCCGGAAGATTCAATGATGGCGGCCAGCCGCCGGCTCGCTTCCTCACCTCGCTTGCGATCGGTGATGTCGCGCAGATAGGCTGTGAAAATTGATTCATCGCGGATGCGGAAGGGAGTGATCGCCAGCTCGACGAGAATTTCCGAGCCATCGGCGCGCAGCGCATTGACCTCGATGCGACGTCCGAGAACCGGGCCTTCGCCTGTTTTCAGATAATGTTTCAGACCCTGCCGATGGCGCTCCCGCAACGAGGCTGGAATGATTAGCTTCGCCAGTTCCTGCCCGACTGCTTGCTCGCGAGTGTAGCCAAAAACACGTTCGGCCGCCGGGTTGAATTCCAGGACTTGGCCGCTCGCATCCATCGTGATAATGCAGTCGAGCGCCGAGTCGAGAATCGCGCGATTGAGCCCGGCCAGCCACGCTTCGGGGTCGCCGCCGGGGACGTTTGCGTGTGTTTCAGGTTCCATCGACAGGCGTAAGTATATCGCAGTTTATCTCGTCTCCGGTTCTGCGCACTTAGGATCGACCGTTTCCCAGGGTCAATCGGAAGGAGCATCGAGATCGATCTCGCGGTTGCGTTGGCGCGCGAGCGCCAGGGCAAGACGAACCCGACCCAGACCCCGCCGCCACCGCCGGCGCCAGGCGACATCGCTGTGCTCGAGTCGAAAATGCGGACGGATGCGAACATGCTCTTTCCGGCAAAGCGCAAGTCGCCTCGGGTGTCCAGAGCCGGCGTGAAATCGCGGACATTAAGTACGGGAATCGGGACGTTGTCGCGTCCCATGTAAGAGAGGGTAAGGAGGTCGCGTGTTCTTTCGCTCGCGCGCGCCTCCATGTTCCAGGCCGATTCGCCCGGCCGCAGCGCGGATTGGAGGACCTCCTTTTTCCACAGCGTCGCCTGGAGCCGGGTGCGTCCGTCGGATTCTCTGGGGACAATCCCGAAGCGATCGTTTAACGGCACGAAATCGGGCTCGAGTTGTGATCGGCCGTAGAAGCAAAAAGAAGCGGCGTCGCGGTCGAAGGCGAACGAGAAATCCGCGGCCAACTGCTCCCGGTTCACCGGACCATTCAGGAAGTAATCTTCCTGCAGGTATAAGACATAGGGCTGCGTGACCTGCTTCAGCGCGACCTCCATATTTGCCGCCCAGTCCCGGTCCGGTCCCACCGTGATCGGCTGGAGGAAGCTTCGAGCGGACTCGCAGGCGATTAACGATTAGGAATACCGGGAAGGGACAATCGCTCCAATGCTTGCGGAAGAAGAAAGCGAACGGCCGCCAGGCATCGAAGAACGCGTCGCAACTCGAAACAACCATCGCGACAGAGCTGGCGAAATCTTTCAGCTCCGGCATGGAGGAAGTCGTGCGGCAGGCCCTTGCTCTCCGCAAGCGATTTTTCGCACGCGGGCTTGGCGAAGCGCGACTCGACGAGGTTGCATCCGGGCTCTCGTGACGTTATGATTTGTTCTCCAGAAAAACGGGGGCGTACTGGCTTCGACTCGTAGTTTGAAGCGCAGGCGGCATGTCGAGGATGGTTCGTTGGCCTCGTTAAAATCCGGACCAAAAAAAATAAACGCAGATCACCAAGATCTCGCTCTCGCGGCTTAATTGACCGCGATGTTTCCGGTTGGACGCCTGCTACGGCCGGAAACATGGACAGCAGGCTAATCGTCCGGCGGAGTGACCGCGCCGGGCGGTGAAGGAATTTCGTGGACGCTCGGGGGCCGGCAGTGTGCCGGTGCAACGTTTGGCCCCTTAAAACTTACCACCGGATAAACATGTAGAAGCTTGCGTGGACAGCTTCGAGGACAGGGGTTCAACTCCCCTCGCCTCCACCTTTTCGCGGATTCCTGCGGAAATCGGCGCTTTCGGGCACGTGCGACGGGGATGACGTGAGCCCGATTCAAGACCTTACATAGGGACTCCTCCTTCGCTTATCATCTCGTTTGGAGTCACCTCGTCTGGATCTTATTGAGGCGTGCGAAGCGTCAGTTTATCAATCTCCGCCTCACGGCTGCAGGCATATCGCAGGTCGAACCTCTCAAGCTCGCCAAAGCGGGTAAATTCTAAATCCTAAACGGTTCGTTCAGAGGTATTTAGTTTATAGGTGCTTGCGGTGACGGCGTGGCATGGCTGCTGCTATAGTAATTATAGTCAGTATAGAAAGTATACACGCCATGAAAAAAACTCTCCTAACAGCCGCTCTCCTCGCAGTCGCCGCATCCTCATCCTTTGCCGATGCCCTTCTGTTCACCGTCAACACGACCCCTTACGACGCTCAAATGGCCCGGATCCGGCCGGTCTTAACGGCGTCAGCAGGTCGCGCTTCAAGCCGAGGGTGTCTCCATGAATCTCGTGAATCAAGTGGATGGGTGACCTGCGCTCGATTCCCTACGGGTTTACCATGGTGTGGAAAACCCCCGCCGAGGCCCAGTCGGGCGCGCCGGCGGATTGCAAAGCCAAGGCAGTCGCTCTTTACGAGAAGATGCAGGCGAATGGCGCGACGAACGTTCGGCTCGTCATCGGCAAGCGCACCTCAAGCAGCCGGCAGACGCATGCCTGGCTGGCGTGGGATACCCAGGGCGGCAGTTATGTTCTCGATCCGACTTTCAACTGGACTGCGTGCACGTCGGGAAAAGTGGGTAAGAGAAATTATCAACCCCTTTACGCCTACGCTGGGGCGAAGAAATTCCGCGCCGCTTCAACGCTCGTCGCTCAAAACTAACCCCTCCCCGCAGCTCGATTTCTTTCGAGAGCGGTTCCCGTATCGGGACCGCTCTCGAACTTTTTCTGGCTCCGAGCCTCGCCTGGAGGCTCTCAGTTTGCCGCCATCAGAAATTAGGGCTGCGGGAACCCGGCTACATCATGATCCTGGTGACCGGAGAGACCACACGGCTCTCGCGATTGCGCTTGCCGAGTCGGCGGTTGATCGTGTTCACGATTTCTCGCGAATGAAAACCGTTCTTGCGCTCACCCTATGTTTCGCTGGCGTCATGTGCCGGTTTGCAGTCGCACGCTGCGAGCAGCCTCGTGGGGGAGTGGCGTTATGCCGACGAGATCAAAGGCTGCCATTATATTTTCAATCGAAACGGCACTTTCGCCGGCGATGTGGTTTACCACGGGAAAACAGTATCGAAGTTTACCGGCCGTTGGTCGGTTGAGGGCGACACGCTGCTCTACAACTACATCAGCGATACGCTCGACAAAATACCCGCGGGCGCGACTGACCGGGACAAGCTTCTGAGCGTTGCAGCGGGACTTTTTCATCATCCAAGCGGCTGACGGCAGCAAGCGCAAATACCTTCGAGTCCGGTAAACGAGGAGGGATCCAGGCGCTCGGCTGGTGCAAGAGAGATGGCGACAGCCATGCATGCTCTCTTGTCCGTTAATTTGCTCGCGCTAGTGGCGAATCGTGGGAATTATCGAGATAAAGCTTCCCTATAAAGCAAGAATGGTGCTATAAAAACACCAATAGCCATATTTTCTGGTAACGATTCACTGACGCCTCGGCCATTCATGAAAAAACACTTATTTCGCAAAATCACTTCCATTTTCTGCGCGGCTTTCATGATTTGCGCTTTCACCGGGTGTCAACCTCAACGAGTCGTTCTCACCCCCGGAGAAGATGATCTGGTCGTCCTCAATGGGTGCGTTGTTTCTGCGTGCAACTATCTCGCCGTCGTAAAGGCGCAACATACGCTCGATCGGAATTTCTGGGCCAAAATCCTTCTTGTTCGGTTTGATAACCATCCAGCCGGACACGCCTACTGCGTCTGGGAAACGGAAGGCACCATCTATGGCTACGATCGCAACTCAGGCGGATTCCCGATCCCAGTCTACACCCGCGACCCGCGCTCGATCGCCATTGTCCTTGCGCAGGAGCTTTCGAAATATCTTGAACGAGCCGCTGGCCGTGAGCCAGGCGGAGTTCATCAATTCAAAGGAAGCCGAACTGTATTCCTTCAGTTCGCTCGAGCAGAAGGCCCCGCTGCGCCGCTGGCCGCTCGTTGCCCAATTCGCGCCTGTCGCAAAGCCGTAAGGCCCGAAGCTGACTTCGGTCTATAGGGCCTGGGCTCCGGAGAGGCGGCGCTATTTCTTAGGCGTCCCGCCCCATATTTTCTCGAGAAAACTGACGCGTCCCGAGCCGACGTGGTACGCTTCAAAATCCGCCGGTTCTTGAGGTAGTATTTTTGGTGGTAATCTTCCGCCGGATAAAAATTCATCGCCGGCAGGATTTCCGTGACGATCGGTTTCTGAAACCTGCCCGATTTGCCCAACTTCTCCTTGGAAGCTTCCGCCGCCTTTTTCTCCTCTTCGTTGCCGTAATAAACGGCCGCCTGATAGCTCAAACCAATGTCGTGAAATTGCCCGTCCGCTTGAGTCGGATTGATTTGCCGCCAGAAAATATCGAGCAATTGATCGTAAGAAATTTGCGCCGGGTCGTAAGTCACTTGAATTGCCTCGCGATGCTTTGTTTGATGAGCCGAGACTTTCTCATAAGTCGCGTCGGCTTCACTTCCGCCGGTGTAGCCGACGACCGTTTTGACGACGCCTTTCGCTTGATCGTAGGGCGGCTGCATGCACCAAAAACATCCGCCGGCGAAAATGGCGGTCTTGGTCGCGGATGGCGCCGGCTCAGCGGCGCGGCCCGGGGTTGCCATCCCAAAGACGGCAAGCGCGAGAATCAAAGTTGAGAATTGTCTTGTTATCGGATTCATGAGATTGCCCCTGGTCTGCTGGTTCGCATCGGACCAAGATTGGGTAAGATAAGAGTGATCCGCTCGATCGGCGAATTAAGATGCTAAAATCCGCAGAAGCTGTCTCGACCTGGGAAAACGAGATCCTTCCCGATGATTACTTCGCGCCGCTCGATCTTCCGGCGATTTATGGACGACAGGCCCCGTTGGAGGTTGATCTTGGCTGCGGTGATGGATCATTTCTCGTCGCCAGCGCCGATTTCGAATCCGGAGCACGACTTTCTCGGGATCGAACGGCTCGCGGGCAGGGTGGGTCGGGCGTGCCGCAAGCATCGGGCGCAGCGGGGTGACAAACGCTCGTGTTTTGCGAGTGGAAAGTTTCTATGCCGTGCAGCATCTCTTGCCGCCGGCTTCGGTGAATGTGTTCCATCTCCTCTTTCCCGATCCCTGGCCGAAGCGGCGGCATTGGCGCCGGCGTGTCGTGACAAACGATTTTCTCGCGGCAATTCATCGAGCGCTCGTTCCGCAAGGCAGCGTCCGGATCGCGACCGATCAAATGGATTATTTCCAGGAAATCGAGCGCCTGGTTGCGCAATCCGCCCGCTTTGCCATGACCACGGATACGGAAGTGGGGCCGGCGATTAGCACCTTTGAGAAGCGATTCCGGCAACGCGATCTCGCGATTCACCGGCTTGTGCTCCGGAAAGTTTCGCCCTCGAGGAACGAAGTCGCCTCCCAGTGATCGTTGAAGAAGCGGACGCGCACCGCTCCAGTTTTGTCCTGCCGCAGAAGTTTTATCCCGCGGCCCTTTACCATTTCCGCCCAATCTTCTTTGATGCGCTGATTCTCCGTGGATTCGCGCGCCGTGGCGATGATCGCTTGCGGCCGGACGGCGGCGAGAAACTCCGGTGAGCCGGATACGCCGGAGTGATGCTGGCCTTTGATGAGCAGATCGCTCCGCAGGTCGGCCTGCCGCGCGAGGAGGCTCTTTTCCGTCGCCTGGCCGCTATCCGATGTGAGAAGCACGCGTGTGTTCCCGGGCAAGATTAGTTGCACCACCAACGCCTGATCGTCAGCCATCCGGGCGCGAGAATCGGGGAGAGGGAAAAGGATGCGGGCAGTTACGTCGGCCGAGAGACGAAATTCATCTCCGGCCTCAACGAGCGTTCGCGGGATGGAGCGTTCCGCGCAGAGAGCGATGAGTCGACGATGAACGATCGAACGGTCTGGCGAAGGAGAATCAACCAACTGCCGCGGCTGGAATGCGTCCAGGACTGCGCCCGCACCTCCGATGTGAGTGGCATCTCCGTGCGTCAGCAATAGACCATCAAGGCGATTGATTCCCCGCGATCGGAGATAGCCGCGCATGACGCGCTTGAAATCCCGCTCGCCACCCGGGTCGAAGAGCCAGTCCGATCCCGAGGTGCGGATATGCACGGCCGCGCCTTCATTTAGATCCAGCGCTGTGATCTCGGCCTGAACCCGATCGGGCCAATGCGGCCGTTCGAGATAAATGTGGCCGGCCGGAACGCGTGCGAACAATTGCACCGACCCAAGGATGACCCGGGCCAGGCTCCAGTTCGCGTTGTTGAAGATAATCGTGAGCGCCGGAGCGAACGGCGCCACGAGCAGCGACAACAGACCGACCGCCAGGACAAAAAACGCGATCGGCACCACCACCAGATTCGCCAGCAGTGAAACGGGCGTGACCAAATGGAAATAAGGCAGGATCAGCGGGGTCGATCCAATCCAGGCGGCGAGCGAAACAGAGATTCCGCGCGCGACTGCATGCCAAGCGCGGTCCGCCAGTTTCGGAACACCACCGAGCAAACCTCGAGGGAGAAAGGGATCGGGTTCCCACCACCGGATAAGAAAACGGTAGAGCGGCTCGGCCAGGAGGATAATGGCCAGAACGACTGCGAAGGAGAGTTGGAATCCCGTTGAGAAAAGCTGATTGGTATCGTAACAAAGAATCAGAAACGCGGCGGCCGCCACGCTGTTGACCGGCAGAACCTGGCGCTCCACAAAAAAGCCGCCGAGCAAAATGGCGCCCATGAGCGCGGCCCGAACGCTCGAGGTATTGAGCCCGGTGATCGCGGCGTAGAAGAAAAGGGCCGGGATGATCAGCGCGATAGCCCATCGTCTGGGAACGCGGGCGGCGCTTGCGATGATCCAAAGCAGCTGGGCCACGATGGCCACGTTCAATCCCGAAACGGCAAAGAGATGAAGCGTGCCGGTTTGCTGAAACTGTTCCTCGATTTCATCCGGTGTTTCATCGCGCGCGCCCAGCACCATCCCACTGATGAGGCCGTGGATTTCCGGAGAATCTTCCAACCCTCGCGAGAGAGCGCGCCCTGCATCCAATTCCGCGATCGCTGCGCGGCCCGCCAGATCGGGTGGCCGCCGGAAGAATTGAGAATGAGGCCATTCTCCGCGTAGCGAACGAGCAGGCCGTGATAGACGTCCTGTCGCGCCAAATAGGAGCGCAGGTCGAACTCTCCCGGATTACGCGGTGGCGCGATACGCTCCGCCACGCCGAACAGGCGCAATTGATTTCCGAACGCCGGCACTCCCCGCCACCGCACCAGAAGCGTCGCATTTGAGGCGATCATGCGCCCCTCGCTGCTCGATCGACTCGAGCCGCAACAAAAAGGACGCAAATCCTTTCGCCGACATTTTCGGTTCGCTCGCGACCGACCCCAGCACCGTCAACGCCTGAGGCTCGTTCCCTAGTTGTCGGGCGAGCCTCATTCCGGCGGACTCCGTTGTCCGCAGGCTGTGCAGCAAGAAAAAGGCGCCGGCCACGATCGCGTAAACCGCCAGCGACCTCCGCAAAATGATCGCGATGAGCGTGGCCACTGCGAGCGCCACGCCAAGCGCGGGCCAACAGCTCGGCGCAAAGTCCGCCACCAGAATGCCGGCGCTGGCCGCCATCGCCAATCCGATGAACGGCTGTCGCGGCCATGCGTTCAGGAGCTTCACTGTTCCGGGGGGGAGGTGCCTAATCTGCCTTCACGGCGGGGAAAGGTTTTGATTCACCGAACCAAGCTTATATGCTTGCGCAACAGTGCCGATTCCTTTTTCGAAAAAAAGCCGGAGGAACGTCGTTCGCCAATCCTCGGAGAACGGCGCTGAGAACAAGCGCTCGACCCGCATCAAGTTGCGTCCGCGCTCCGACTGGCACAAACGCAACTTCCTCACCGAGGTCCTGATCCCCTCGCTCTTCACCAAGCGTTCGGGTGATCATGTCCGGCCGCGCTTCCCGAAAATCCGCAAAGGAGAAATCTGCATCACCTGGATCGGACACGCTTCCTTCCTGATTCAAACGCACGAGGTCAATGTCCTGATCGACCCGATCTGGTCGAAGTGGCTGAAGGTGATTAAGCGGCTTAAGCAGCCTGGCTTCGAGATTCATCACCTGCCCTCGATTGATTTTGTTCTGGTGACGCATGCGCATTTCGATCATCTCGACCGGCGGACCCTGATCAAGGTCGCGGCCGATCAACCGATCGTGGTCCCGATCGGTGTCGGGAACCTGGTGCACGACCTCGGCTTCAATATCGTTCACGAGCTCGACTACTGGCAGACCGTGAAGCTCGGCCCGCTTGAGGTTTCTTTAACGCCTTGCGCGCACTGGGGCGCCCGATTTCTCGCCGATCTGCATCGTGGCTTCGGTGGATTTGTTCTCAAGATGGATGGACGCACGATTTTTCACTGCGGCGACAGCGCTTATTTCGATGGGTTCAAGGAAATCGGCGAGCGCTACGACATCGATATTGCCCTGTTGCCGATAGGCGGATACGACGCGCCGACGGGGCGCGAAGTCCACATGAATCCGGAGCAAGCGGTGCAGGCGTTTCTGGAACTTGGACGCGAAAACTCTGGTGCCGATGCATTACGGCAGTTTTCGCCTGGGCTACGAACCGCTCGACGAACCGCCGACGCGCTTGCTTGCCTCAGCCCGGAGCCATGGCATCGAGGATAAGGTTCTCGTGATGACCGAAGGCGCGCCGGTGGTCCTTTGACGGTTGTGGCCGGTTAGTAAACGTCGCGTTTGTAGCGCTTGTCGCTCTTCAGCTTCTCGACGTACTCGTTCGCTTCTCCGACGGATTTGCCGCCGTGTTCCTGCACGATCGTTCGCAGTGCCGCGTCCACGTCCTTGGCCATGCGCCGGGCATCGCCGCAAACAAAAAACTGCGCGCCCTCCGAATCGAGCCACCGCCAGATTTCCGCCGCATTCTCCAGCATGCGGTTCTGAACATAAATCTTATGGGCCTGATCGCGCGACCAGGCGCAATCGAGCCGGGTCAGAATGCCGTCACGCTTGAATTGATCGAAGTCCTCCCTGTAGGAATAGTCGCAACCCTCTTTTTGCGCGCCGAAGAAAAGCCAGTTTTTTCCTTTTGCGCCGAGCGCCTGCCGTTCCTGGAGAAAGGCGCGAAAGGGCGCGACGCCGGTGCCCGGTCCGACCATGATGATCGGTGTGCCGGGATCTTCCGGCAGATGAAAATGCTTCGCCGAGCTGGGATAAACCGGCACGGGAACGTTGTCCGCGCGTTCCGCCAGAAAGGTTGAACAAACGCCTTTGCGCTGCCGGCCGTGACTTTCATAGCGGACCACGTCGACGACGAAATGCACCTGCTCCGGATAGGCGCGCAGGCTCGAGGCCACGGAATAGAGCCGCGGCTGCAATTTCGTCAGCAGCCCGACGAATTCCTCCGGGCTGAATTTTACGGATGGATGCTCGCTCAAGAAATCGATCACTTCCATGCCCCAGAGATAAGTATCGAGATCCTGTTTGCGTTCCGGATCGAGCAGGTCTCCGAGCAGAGGTGCCGCGGAAGCGCGCTGGGCGATTGCTTTCAGTAACTTCGGCGTGGGTTGGGTGATGGAATAGTTTCGCAGCAGCGCTTCGCGCAGCCCTGTCTGAGTTTTCGCGACCGGCACCGGTTCATCGCCTTTCGCGCCCAGCAGGTGAATGATCGCGTCCACCAGATCGGGATCGTTGGTCGGATAGACGGCCATCGAGTCGCCCACTTCAAAGCTCAAGCCCCAGCCGGTGAGATCGATCTCGAAATGGCGCGTGTCCTTTTCGGATTCGGGCCCGCTCAAACGACGATTGACCGCCAGTTTGCCGGGAAACGGATTGGCCCGGGTGTAAGGCGCGATGGTCGTGGCGGGACTGGGTGGAGCGCTAACTTCCGGCATCAGGTGGATGGAGTGTTGGAGCAATGGAGTAGTGGAGATAATGGCGACAAGTCATCACATCAACACTCCATTACTCCAGCCCTCCACTACTCCGATTCAGTACACGTCGCGCTTGTAGCGTTTATCGCTCTTCAGCTTCTCGACGTACTCGTTGGTTTGCTCTTCGCTCTTGCCGCCTTGTTCCTGAAAGATTGTCCGCAGCGCGGCATCGACATCCTTGGCCATGCGCCGCGCGTCGCCGCAAACGAAGAACTGCGCGCCCTCCGCGTCCATCCATTTCCAAATCTCCGCGGCATTTTCCAGCATCTTGTGCTGCACGTACGATTTGCCTTCCTGATCGCGTGACCAGGCGCAATCGAGCCGGGTCAGAACTCCATCGCGCTTGAGCTCGTCCAGTTCTTCCTCGTAAAAATAATTGCAGTGCTGGTGCTGCGATCCGAAGAAGAGCCAGTTTTTCCCCTTCGCTCCAACCGCTTTGCGCTCCTGCAAAAAGGCGCGAAAAGGCGCGATCCCCGTTCCCGGACCCACCATGATGATCGGGGTGTTGCCGTCCTCGGGCAGCCGGAACTTCGACGTATTCGGAAACACCGGAATCGGAACATTCTCCGCCCGCTCGGCCAAAAACGTCGAGCAAACGCCTTTGCGTTGCCGGCCACGGCTTTCATACTTCACGACATCGATGGTGAAATGCACCTGGTTAGGCTGCGCCTTCAGGCTCGAGGAGATCGAGTAGAGTCGCGGCTGCAATTTCGCCAGCACGTCGACGAATTCCTGCGGCGTCCATTTGATCGACGGATGCTCGATCAGAAAATCGATCACCTCCATGCCATAGAGGTAAGTGTCGAGGTCTTGTTTCCGTTCCGGCTTGAGCAGGTCGGTGAGTAACGGCGCGGCACTGGCGCGTTCCGCCACGGCCTTCAAAAACTTCGGGGCGGTTTGGGTGATGCGGCAATCGCGCAGCAACGCTTCGCGCAAAGTGGTTTCGCGGCTCGGACTCTTCACCGCCTCGTCGCCTTTCGCGCCGATTGTCTTGATGATTTCGTCGACCAGCGCCGGATCGTTGGTCGGCCAAACCGTCATCGAGTCGCCGACCTCGTAGTTCAAGCCCCAACCGGTCAGATCGATTTCAAAATGGCGCGTGTCCTTGTCGGAATCCGTCGCCGCAAAGGCTGCGATTCACGACGAGCTTGCCCGGGAACGGATTGGCGCGCGTGTAAGGTGAAGCGGCGGCGGTCGGTTCAGGAGGCATGTTGGCTTCTGTAGCGGCGGTCTATGACCGCCGAGGATTGAGAGTTGGAATCACGGAAATGGTCGGCGATCATAGACCGCCGCTACAGAAAAACGTTATTCGCCGTCGTTGCCGATGGCGAGGGTGGGGCAAACGTCCATGGCGCGTTGCGCGGCGGCCGCTTCCTCGTCGTTCTCGGGTTGCTTGTAAAAATAGACGTAGGTCTCGTCGTCGTTGTATTTCAAAAGATTCGGAGCCTCCTCGAGACAAACGCGGCAGGGCGTGCAGGTGGTGTCCACGTACCAGGGACCAGGAACGTTTTCGGGTAGTTTGCTTGCTTTGTCGGCCATGGAAAATTTCTACTGAAAACGGGCGCAAACAGCAATGTCTTTCTCGGTAGGGATATCGCGCTGCGATGTCCGCGGACGGTGCAGCGCGCCGTCCCTACCTATCTGGCATGGATCGCGAGCGGCATCTAGTTTCCGGGCGGCGAGACATCGGGCAGCGGGGCCGGCTCAATGTCGGGCACGAAATCCGGTGCGCCCGGAGTTGCAGTCGGAGCGGGCGTCGGGGTGACGAGCGGAGATAAGAATACGCCGCTCTTCGTCATGAGCTTGCCATCGCGAGAGATCACATCCTCCACGCGATACAAACTTCCTCTGCGCGCGACGCCATCCTTCGCATCGCCAAATTCGGAGTGGAGATAAAACCGCTCCATCTCGTTCAAGTGAAACGGCCGCGAGCCGCGCCGGCCGAAGACCACCGTCTGACCGCCGGTTTCATCCACCACCCGGTCCCGATCGAGGCCGCGCGAAACGGCGAGCGCTTCGCCGTGGGTCGGATAGGTCGCGATCAATCTCGGATTCGGCCGCGGGCTGAATCCCTGGGCGCCGGGCACCGTGTCGGGTGAGATCAGTTGCACCACGCGCAGGCCGTTGTGGCCGTCGGCGACGAGCGCGAATTGCGAGGCGTTCACGCTTCCGATCTGCACCGCGCGCGTGTCGTTGAGCAAGCCGCCGGCATTGAACATCTGGTCGAGCCGCGGCCGTTCCGGATTTTCGACGTCGATGATCGCGAGCCCTTCCGGACCGTTCGCCACGTAGGCGTAGGTGCGCGCGACATAGAGCCGCCCGGGATTTTGCAGCCGCACGACCCCGCCCGAAACCGGCACCGGCCGGTTCGGATCGGTGATGTCGAGAACCTTCAAGCCGTCGTCGTCCGTGACGAAGGCATAGCGAAATTGAATCGCGACGCAACGCGGGTTGCGCAGGAAATTTCCGGTGAACTGGCCGGCCAGCCGCGGATTCATCGGATCGGTGCAATCGATCACGAACAAGCCGCGCGGCGTCGTCAGATAAAGCCGATGGCCGGCGGCCGTGACGAAGCTCGCGCCGGTCAGGACGCCGTCGGGATTGAAGGTGCACGTCGCGCTTCAGGAAATTGTTGTCCGGATTGCCGTCGACCAGCGTCGCCACGTTCGAGCCGACCAGGCCTTCCTCGCGATCCGAGACATAGACGAAGGCGTAAAACATATCGATCGGCTGCTCTTCGTTTTCCGGCAGGCGCTCCCGCGCGGGATCGAGCGCGAGCGTGCTCGGCAGCGCGATCGAGGTGGCGTATTTCGTATTCACGCGGGTGCGCTGGCCGAGCGGAGAAACCGGCGCGCTCACGATCCGTTCCGAAAATCCTTTCTGGTCGATGTTCGCCACGTCGAAGACCTCGAAGCCGCCGGGTCCGTTCGCGGTGTAGAGATATTCGCCGCGCAAGACGAGGTCCTGAATGTCGTGACCGCTGTGCTCGTGCGCTTCTTTCAGAATCGAACCGGCCTCGAGGTGCTTTCGGTAATTGTCCGGGTAAGCGAGCTTGTGCAGGTGGCTGCCGATCGCGGCCTGCGGTTCCTCCGCTTCGGTCCAGATCACGCCGTGCAATCCTTCGTGCCCTTCGCCGACGTAGGCGTAGCGCCCGAAGAAATTCACCGTGCCGGTGCCGAAGCCGAGCAGCTGCGTCATCCAGGCGTTGTTGTCGTTGTTCTTCGAGAGATGGCAGTCGGTGCAATTCTTCGTCGTGCCGACGCTGCTGGTGGTGTGCGGGAAATGCGGATTGAAAGCCTGCCCGCTGTAGCCTTCCGCGGAGACGGTTTGCGCCTGCGAGTAAACCCATTCGCGATTCGCGTTTTGCGAACCGACCACGACCGCGCTCGAGGAACGCAACACCGCCATGCGGTTCTTCTTCACCGTGCCGTCGATCCCGAGCATGAAGACGTCGTCGCGCACCACCTGCGGGATTGTAGGTGGTGTAGTTCCGGTCCATCACGCCTTCGAACTTATTTTGCGGGACGCGCTGGTTCGCCTTCATCGGCAGATGGCAGCCGAAACAACTCGTCGCCCACGAGGTGTGGCAGATCTGGCAATCCATCGCGCTGTTGTCGTGCGCGAGTTTCATCCGGCGCTCGGCCGGCTCGGCCGGAACGCCGCCGCCCCAGGTCTTGCCGTCGCGCCGCAGCGTTTTCGCGTAGGCCGACTTCGGATTGTAATGCGCGGAGAGGGGATCAATCGTGTCGATGGTCTGCGGCACTTCCCAGCGCATGTCCGGCGACATGATCGATTGCTGGTAAAGCTTCGTGCCTTCCCAGTTGAAACGCGGCCCCCACGGCGTGTTGCTGTTGTTCGCCAGGTCGACCTGGCCCGCGTTGCCGGAAGTGATCAGCGTCGGCCGCTGATCCACGGTGCCGTGGCAATCGATGCAATTGATCGTCGTCGCGTTGCGCGGCTCGCCGTAGAGCTGGCCGTTGCCGTGCACGTCCATTTCGAAATGGCAATCGGTGCACTGCATTCCTTTCGCGAGATGGACGTCCTTCAAGTGGACCGCCTTCGCGAATTTGTCGCGGATCGTCGTGCGGGATCTTGTTGTCGCGCAGATCGAGCAGATTGCCTTTGCGATCGTGCTTGAAGACCGCGCGGAAGACCCAGCCGTGGCCGTGGTAATCGGCAAACTGCGTGTGCTTGAGCTTCGGATTCAGCTCCGCGACTTTGTCGAGAAAATCCTTGTCGCCCCAAAGACCTCGCGCGGCCGCCGCCTCCGGATTGCTTTGCGTTTCGATCACCAGCTCGTCGTCGGTCGGATTCCGTTGCTCCTTCGGATACATGAATTCGCCGTCGGTCTCCTGGTCCCACCAGGTGTAGCCGAGATACGGATTCACGAAGAGATTGCCCTGATGCATGTGGCAGTTCATGCACTGGCTCGACGGAATCGAGCGCGTGAACTGGTGCGTGATCGGATGGCCGCGCTCGTTTTTCGGAATCGTCTTGTCCGCGGTGAAACTCAGTCCCTGGTGGCCGTACTTGCTCCACCAGCCGGAGTTCGTCGGCGAACGATCGTTGGCATAAACGACGTGGCAGGCCGAGCAGCCGCTCGAGCGATAATCGCCGGCATGATCGTTCGAGCCGAGGAAGCCGAGCAGCGGATCGTGCAGCCGCGTCTTTTGCAGACCGAGAAAAACCGGATCGGTGCGGTTCAGCGTGCCGAGGCCGCGCTCGGACAAGCGGCGCAATCGGTTTGCCGGGCGGCTCGTCCAGGGTGGGGAGGCCGAGTTGCAATTGTTTTTCGCCGCCCTTTTCGAAAATGCGCAGAATATTGCCGGGATTGCTCAGGTTGAAGCGCGGCAGCGGATCGAGGAACGGCAGGATGCCGCGGAGCCTTGTGTCCTCCGGCGTGACCGGCGTGTAATTGATTGAGCCGCAGCGGCGCGCCATCCGCGCCGTAGGCCTGGCCGAAGCGGTAATTCTTCAGGTAGAAGCCGCCGTTGTTGTAGAGCGCGGCGCCCCAGAGCATCGCGCCGTGGTTCATCATGCTGTGATCGACGTTGCGGATGATCTCGCCGTGGCAGAGGCCGCAGGCCTGTTTCGCCACGCGCAGATCGCCGGGATTCATGAACCGGATGAACTCGGGCGATTCGTGATTGAGCCAGACGTTTGAGTTCGGCGGGTTCGCGGAGGTTTTCCAGAACTCCTTGTTGCGCGGCAGGACGTGCGCCTGCTCCTTCGTCAGGCCGCGCGTCGGGATTGCCGCCGTGGCAATCGGTGCAGCCGAGCACGACGTGCGCGGCCTTGTGCATCGGCTCGATGCCGTTGTGGCATTGGTTGCAGCCGACGCTTTTGGCGTCGGCCTGGCCTGGGATTGATCGATCCAGTTTTGCTTCGGACGAGCGGCGGGCTTGGTGAGGGAGGTTTCGGGTGAGATGGCGGTGGGAGGGCCGTAGCCGGAGGTCGGGTCGGGATCCGTTGTCTGGGCGAAGAGGGCGGGCGAGAGGAGAAGGAGGAGGAAGAAACGTCGAACGTTCAACGTCCAACGTCCAACGTCCAACTGGAAGAGGCGCGACAGCGACTCATCGCTGGTTTCTTCTCGGCGGTGCGGATGCTGGCGGAGAAGATCTTGATCAACGCTTCAGTCTCAGCCAAGCAGCGGTTCGATCTTTGGCAGGCGCGAGCAAGGGACGCGATGAATCAAGCGAAGCCATCGCCACGTTTCGTGGATCTCTTTCAGGCAAATACCGAGTTTGTGAATGAAGTCTTTCCGCGATTCCGCGCCTTGCAGTTCGCCATGATTCGCCGAGCGGCGATGTTCCGCAACGCAAGCAATTGATCGGCCACGTGTCGACCCGCCCGCGTCGCCGGCAGCGCATCGACCAACCGAATAATTCGAGCCGCATATTCCAGCAATCGCTCCTCCAGATCGTACCGTCGCTCATTCGCAGCCGTGGCGCTCGTTCCTCTCAGTTGGACGTTGGACGTTGGACGTTGGGCGTTGGACGTTCTGCCTTTGCGCTCGCCGTCCGAAGTCCGCGTCCGGCTCCTCCCTCACTCGCCCGCGTCTCCCCCGCTCCCGTCTCCTTTCATCAGTACGTCAGCGTCAGCGTCAAAATCCCGCTGTAGAGAAAATCTATCCACCTTCGCCGGCGGCCGGTCCCGGATAACCAAAAACCGGATCGGTATTCGCGCGGTAAATGTCTTTGTAGCCCGCGCCCGGCACCAGAAACCCCGCGCCGGCGGTGATGATGATGTTGTTCGTCAGGAGCGGCCGGAATTGAAATCCGAGGCTGCAATCCAACCCGAATTCATTGCTCGCGTGGTTCGTCAGCAAGCACCTGCCGGATCGGCTCCGTTTCCATCATCCAGATGTAGTTCACGTTCATGAACGCTTTCAGCTTCGGCGTGATCTCCGCGTCGTTGCCGTAGCCGAGGATGAACGCGCCCGGATTCACGAAGTTCGATTGCCCTTCGCTCTTGCTCGTGCGCAGATCGATCACCAGACTGTCGCGCTGCTTAAAATTCACCGAGGTGCCGCCGAGATTGAACCCCTGGTGCACGTAAAAGCTGAACGGCCCGCCGATGAAAAATGGCCGGTCGAAAATCGTGTCGAACCCGGTCGCCGTGTGAGTTCCTCGGATCCGAGTCACCGCTCGCGTAAAAACCGGAGAGCTTGAAGCGGAGCCAATCCTTGTCGATCGAGAGCTCGAGCGCGGCCATCTGCGCGTTGATGTCCACCCGCTGCTGCGCGATGCCGTTGAAGCCGTCTTCGCCAAACGCCTGGTAGAACGGCGTGGGAGATATTCAGCTTGCCGATGTGGCCGTCGCCGGCCCAGCCGAGGTAGTAGGCCTGGACGTAATGATCGCGCACCGCGCCGATCGGCGCCGGCCGCGTGATGAAATCGTTCTTGTCGAAGTGCCGCTCGCCGCCATCAAAGTTGGCGTGGAAGCTCAACTGCGCGGTGTAGCCCTTGGCGAAAAAATCCTGGCGGAAAACATTCGCGATGAAGACCTGCTGATCGCGCCGGTCGAACTTGTTCAGGTCGGAGTAGGTGTCCTTCTCGAGCATGTCGAAGGCGATCACGTTGTATTGCCAGAGATTGTTGTCGTAGTTGCCGAAGACGCGGACGCCGAGATTCGTGTCGTTGAAAATGAAGCCGCGGAAATCGCTCACGAACGGCTGAATGCCGAAGCGCGAGGAGATGAAATCGTAATTGTTCGTCAGGTCGCGGATATGAATTTCGCCGAACGCTTCCTGGAGCGCGTACCAATCCTTGTGCCGCGTGGTGTAACGCGTGTGCTCGAGATCGCCCGGCGGCCGGGTCAACCCGGGGCCCGAGTCCCGACGAAGGGATCGCCCGGGGTCGGGTTGACGAGCGGCCCTGGAGGCGCGGTGAAGCCGGGTCCGCGCGGATCGGGATCGAGCGACGTTGTTCTCTTTTACCGTGATGTAGTTGTAGTTGGCGACGGCGAGGAGCCGCAGCGCCCACACGACCGGCTTGAACGCGGTCTCGCCTTTGAAAAGGTCGACCCCGATCGAAAAATCGTTGGAGAAGAAGAGCTGTTCGCTCCGGCCGAAAAACTCCGAGCTGTTCGGCCGCGCGGCGCTCACCCCGCTCGGAGTCGGAAGCCGGCGCGTTTCGAATTGGGAAAAATTGTTGAGGGTAAGGTTCAGGAAAATGTCCTGGCCGATGATGGGCGCGTCGCCTTTGAGCTGGCTTTGCAGATACGGATGCCAGAAACGCAACGCGCCGGATTGATAAGGCGTTTCCGTCGACGGATCGGCGTAGCGTTTCCAGCGCCCAAATCCGATGAACCAGCGATTCGGCACCGGCTCGGAGCCGGGGATAAGGCCGATGCCGCTCTCGGAATCCGGGTACGTTTGGTATTCGAGTTTGTGCCGTTCCGGCTCGACCTCGCGCACGCCGCGGCGCGGCAATCCGAGCGAGCGCGGGACCGATTCTTCCCCGTACTCGGGCGGCTGCGGAAGAATGGGCGGGAACAAATCCGGCGGCGGCTCCGGCTCGAGAAGATTGCCGCCGCCCGGATCGGGATTGAACTGGGAAGGCGGCAGCGGCGGATCTTCCACCTGGACCTGTTCCTGCCCGAAGAGATAACGGCCCCCGAACCGCCAATGAGAATGGCGGCGACGGCCGTTGACTTCGACCTCGGCTCCCTCGGCGGCGGCCGCCATTGATTTCAACCAGCGCGTCCTTGCTGTCGCTGACGATTGCAACCCGGTCCGCTTTGGTGCGATCGTCCTGGATCTCAACGAGCGTATCCTTGCTGTCGCTCACGATCTCAACCCGGCTTGTTTTTTCCCGGTCCCGCTTGATCTCGACCAGGGCATCCTTGCGGCGGTCCGCCGTTGATCTCGACGCGCGCTCCCTCTTCGCTGGGGGAATTATCGCCGCCGGCCTTCTCCGCTCGCGCCGCACGCGATGACCAATCCGGCGAACGCGATGAGCATGCGTCGGATTCGCGCACTGGCCGCTAGGCGAGACGAGGGCATAGGGGTGGAAAGGATGGGGAAACCGTTTCCCCTTGGCAAGCCTAAGGGGACCGCGGGAAAAGGGGCCGTTTCAGGTGCTCGCTCCTGCTCATGATCCTGATCCTGATCTTGATCCTTAGCTGGAGTCGGAGGATCAGGAGCAGGATCATGATCAGGAGCAGGAAGGGGAAACGACAGGCTCCGAGCCGCCTGCCGGTGATTTTCATAGCGCGAAGGCACGCCTTTCTAGTATCAAAGCTCCCCCATGCACGCTCCGCGCCTCTCATTCCCTTTATCGCCGCCCTGCTGCTCTGGCCGGCCCTGGCCCAGGCGCAACTCACGGCCGCACGATGTGCAGACCGTCATCAACCAGGCCGTTACGCGCGCTCTTCAGATCTCGCCGAACAGCGTCATCGCCGTGACCGATCGCGAAGGGCAACGTTCTCGGCGTCTGGAATGTGCGCGGCGGAGAGCCGACCCAGGACGAAATCGCGAGCTGCGTCTCGAAGGCCGGGACGGCCTCCTATCTGAGCAGCAATCAGAACGCTTTCACGTCGCGCACCGCCGGCTTCATCATTCAGCAACATTTCCCTCCCGGCGTGCGCAACACTCCACCCGGACCGCTGGTCGGCGTCGGCCTCTCGAATCTGTTTTTTTCCGACATCAACAAATTCCGGAAACCGGGCAGCGTCATCAGCTTCAGCAGCACGCCCGGGCTCACCATCGTTCCCGTGGTCGGCACATCGCTGGATGGCTCGCCGGGCGGTGTTCCGCTTTACAAAAACGGCGTGCTCGTCGGCGGCGTCGGCGTCACCGGCGATGGCGTGCCGGGTCCAATCCCGGGACTGCGCTCGCAGAATCCGTTCGTCTTCATTCCGGGCTACGACCTGGACGAGGACATCGCGCTCGCCGGGCAAATCGGTTTTCGTCCGGCCGATTCCATTCGAGCGAACAACGTTTACATCAACGGCATCGCGCTTCCCTACGTGGTGAACCCGGGGCCGGGGGTGAGTCCGATCGTGGTGCAAGGCAACGCCGCCGCCGGCTACCCGGTGCAGGGCGCGCCGCCGCCGTTTCCCTATCCGATCGCGACCTTCGGCGGAGTGCAGGGCGAAATTCGCCAGCCGATCATCAGCGATCCGATTTCGACTCCAATCAATGGCCAGCCGCGTCTCACCGCCGCCGAGGTGGCGAGCATTATTGATTTCGCCGCCGATCGCGCCCGGATTACGCGGGCCGGCATCCGATTGCCCATCGGCACCCAGATGCAGGTCTTCATTACCGTCGTGAATTTCCCGAACAACCCGACCGTCGTTCCGACGGTGCTGGGAGCGTTTCGCACCGGGGAGGCGACCCTTTTCAGTTGGGACGTGGCGGTGCAGAAAGGCGCGCACGGCCGTTGGCTTTTCCACCAATTCGCTCGCCCTCTCGACGCGCTCCGTCGGATTCCTCGCCCAGACCTTTTATCCGCCCGGCCTCGACGTGCAGGATCCCGGTCCCTACTACGGACTCCAGGAGCAATTCTCCGGCTTCGCTTCGCTCCGCGCTTCCGCAGTTCGTCCTCAATACCGCCTTCATGCCCGATCCAAGATTCCGGAACGGCATCACGATTTTTCCGGGCGGCTTCCCGCTCTATCGCAATGGCCAGTTGATCGGCGCGATCGGGATCAGCGGCGACGGGGTTGACCAGGACGACATTGTGGGCGCTTCGGGAACGCACGATTTCCTGGCGCCCTTTGCGATCCGCGCGGACCAATTCGCCTACCTCGGTGCGCGCTTGCCCTACGCCAAATTTCCGCGCGACCCCACGCATCATCAACCCGCCCGGACCTCCTCCTTTCGTCGCCGCAGCCGAGAAGCTCGGGAATATCGCGACCCGCGTGAGCGTGGGAACGGGCGACAACCAGCTCATCGGCGGCTTCATCGTTACGGGAAACCAGCCGAAGAAAGTCATCGTCCGCGCGATCGGACCGTCGCTCAATCAATTTGGGATTGGCACCGCGCTGGCGGACCCCACCCTGGAATTGCATGACCAGACCGGCGCTGTCATCGCGGACGAACGATAACTGGGCCGACTCGCAACAGGCGGAGATCGAAGCGACCGGCCTTGCGCCGGCGGATGAGTTGGAATCGGCCATCGTCCGAACGCTGGCGCCCGGCTCTTACACCGCCGTCGTGGCGGGAAGAAATGGCGCAACCGGCACCGCTGTCGTCGAAGCGTATGATTTGAACCAAACGTCCAATTCGACCCTGGCCAACATCAGCACCCGCGGCGCGGTCGGCGCCTCGAAGCGAAGTCATGATTGGCGGATTCATCATCTTCGGGAACGGCGGAAACACGCGAGTGTTGGTCCGCTCGGTCGGCCCGTCGCTCGCCTCGTCCGGAATCCCCAACGCCGATGCCCGACCCAACTCTGGAGCTGCGCGACATGAACGGCACGCTCATCGTTGAAAACGACAATTGGAGAGACGGTCCGCAAACCGAGATCGAAGAGACAACGCTCGCGCCCACCCACGATCTCGAATCCGCCATCGTCACGACGCTTGCCGTCAGGCCCCTACACCGCCGTTATCCGCGAACGAAACGGCCAGAGCGGCATCGGCCTCGTCGAGGTCTACAACCTCCAAAATCCCTGAGTTGTAGCCACGGTCCTGCGGGCTGTCATCTCTTCCGCGTGCCGTTCCCGCGCTGCTCAAGCTTGCTTCCTCCGTTGGCGCCTCGGCATGATGCATTCATGCATGCATTTTCAATGAAACGAGTCCTTATCATTGTTGCTGCGTTGGTTGTGATCGCAGCCGGGTCGGGTGGGATTCCAAAAGGAACCGCCCAGGCTTCCGAACCGCAAACCGTCATCGGTCCGGTGCGGCACATCGTCCTTCCGACGCGCAAAGACACCTTGCCTTTCAGTGACGCAGTTCTCGTCGGCAACACTCTCTACCTTGCTGGAAAAATCGGCATCGATCCCGAAACGGGCAAACCTCCCGCGGAGCTCGAGAAAGAAATCCGCCTCTTGCTCGACGGAGTGAAGGCCACTCTAAAGGAAGCCAAGATGACGATGGACGACCTCGTCTCCGTCCAGATCTTTTGTCCGGACCTCTCGTTGTACGAAAAGTTCAACGAGATCTATCGCACCTATTTTACCAAGAATTTTCCAGCCCGCGCTTTCATCGGATCCGGCCCGCTCCTGCGTGGAGGACGCTTCGAAGTGCAAGGGATCGCTGTCCGGCGTTAGCTCCGCCGCACCTAGCGAACTGTTTGCAGTGAACATCCTCATTCGTTGTTAGCTCGCTGCGTGGCGGGCAGGCAGGTCTATTCGCTGCGCAAAGGCGTCACGGTTTCGATCCTTCGAAGTAAGAAAAAAGGCTTCTCGAAATATCTTGTCCGAATACAATCCAGCCACGGGCCGGCATGACGGTCCATTCTTCCCCGTGATGTCCTATTCGTTTCGAAAGGAACCCTCCCACCATGATTAACACCAACCGTATTTCTTCCGGGTTCGACGTCGAACTCCAACTGGGTAGCGGGTGGTTCCTAACTGCCCTAACTCGCCTGGCTGAGGAGGGATTGCTCGTATCCAATTTTCCGATAACAATCGACTCAGTTACAATAACTCCTGAAGACGATGATTGGGACTTATTCATTACCCTAACCGCGGTGATAAACGGCAACCCCACACGGGGGGAAATAAAAGCGGCGGTTGCTGTCAGCCCCGACGGCACCGAACTCATCATCACAACCGACAGTCCCTTTGTGCCCGAGCGGAGGATTCCTTTTGGAGCGTTAGGGAATCTACCCGAGCCCCCGACGTTAGTGAAGCTGCCTGGCAACGGCGAGCATGAGCATGTGATGGCGATCCTTGCCAACATGGATATCCAGGCAGTTGCGCAGTCCGAAGAACCGCGCGCGCCCGACGATTTTTTCGAGCGCGGCGACGCTGTCGACGCCCAGTCCTTTCTCCCCACGGGTTCTCATATTGCCTTCGGCATCGGAGCAGTCGGTTACCAGCGCTTTGCGAACAGCCTATGGCATACCCAGTTGCGCGCCGCAGACGGGACTCATCCGCTGCCCGATGCTGAGCACAGGGCAGGCGATTGGTCCAGCGTCAGCCTGACGGCGGATGGCGACCGGCTGAAACTCCAGCTCGAGGGCGACATTCCCGTGGATAGTCCGATCATCGATCTCATCCCCGACCCGCACGTAACGGTAAAGATCTGGCTCAAGCCCGGCCTCAACCCAGAAGGCGGGATTAAGTTTGAAATGGAGACGGAAGCAAACATCGATACCGGCCTGCTCGGTGATTTGTTTGTCGGCTTTATCGGAGGCCTCGTCGGTCTGGTTATTGGCCTATTCACTGGCGGGTGGGGCTTCCTCATCGGTTTTGCCATCGGAGCTGCCGCTGGCGTCATCGTTCTGGAAATTGCAGAAGCCGTCGCAGGCCTCGCGGTCAACGGGATCATCAAAGCCAAACTGAACGGCCAGCCTGTGCGCGAGATACTTTGTTGTGAAAATGGCATCGTCCAGGCGGCTATGCCCAATCCTGATTCAGAGAGTTTCAATTTGGGCCTGCTCAACACAATTCCCGTATCCATTCCGATTTACTCCGATCGCCCCGATAATGAGTTGTTCGAGAGGACCTTGCTCGTTTCTACGAGCTACGATGAGGATGACACAACCGTGAATGGGGACGGCTTTGCCATGGCTGGCGGATCGCTATCGACAGAAGTCTTTCAGCCACGGCCGGCCCAGATTACGAATGCCACCTACGACGAAGATGTTCTCCAGGCGCTGGAGTACTTGACGGACGACGGAAGAGTTATGGTCCTAACGCGAGAAGAAGTCTTTGCGCGGGCAGCGGAGGTGGAGCTTGTGGCGCCCTTCCGTGTCTTTAGCAGACCGGATGATGTCACTCTGCGAATCCCGCACGGAAGGCTAGCCACGGTCTGTCTTCATCCCCAGCGAATCCACCGCGAAGAAACGATAATCAAGGAAATCGAGTTCGAAAACGGGTTGCATCTCAAAGTTCCAGACGCGGTTGCTTTGCAGGACGCGACCGCCAGCGTCCTGGGCGGGTTCCAATTGATCCATCCAAGAGATTACCACGCATACTACCGCGCCAGGGCGGACGATACTCTGGGTAATAATTTGGAAAGCTTGGAAACGTATTAGCCTGGACGGTGACACGGACGGCGACGAGAATTCCGGGTTGGGAACCAAAGGCGCTGCAGCTAGTCGGTTTCAATCCATGTGATCTCCTCCAATAATTGACGAGAACCACGGAAGCGTCCGGCAAAGCGCTCGGTGTGCTCCTTCTGGAGGCCAGGGGCAAAGTTGTCCCGGTAACGATGATATTCCTCAAGCGATCGGCATTGATACTGCAGGACGTAAACCGATTCGTCACCTTCGGAGCCGACAGCTTTGTAGATGCGAGACTCGGTGAAGCAGTTCGTTCTGAGTACATCGGGAATGTGAAGTCGGTTCATCCACTCAATCCATTCGGACTCGACGCTGGCATCAATGGTTATCGTCACGCTGTAGATGATCATAAGCACACTCTATCTAGAATACGGACTTATGAAGGGGTTGGAAAAGGGCCTTCGCTTTCCAAGAGTTATCGCAGCGGTTGCGGAGGGAAGCATCGCTTCTAGAATCTGGTGCGCGGATGTGAACGCAGACGCGTTCATCAATGCCCGACCGAAAACCAGCACGCCGCCAATTCCTCCCTACGAGGCGCGCGCGTTCTGATCGGCCGACGACGGCAGAAGGCACGCTTCTTCAGGCCGCCCGGCAAACATGATCCCTACGCGGCCTTTCGTTTTCCGGCTTTCAGATTCTACACCGCGGGCAATCTGATTTCCGTCATCGGGCGCCTGATGTTCATCGTGGCGGTGGAATGGGAGATCTACGCGCGGACCCATTCGGCCACGGCGCTGGGACTGGTCGGACTGGTGATCGCGCTGCCGGTGGTGCTGCTTTCACTGCCGGCCGGACATATCGCGGATCGCTTTCCGCGAAAACGGATCGTGCTCGTGACCCAGGCGCTGAGCGCGATCTGCTCGCTCGCCCTGGCCTTCGTCTCGTGGCAGCACCTCGCCATTCCGAATTGGGCGTTTTTGCAGGCATGGAAATCGCATTCTGTCGGGGATCGCTTCGGTCTTCGAGCGGCACACCTATTTTCATTTCGACGATCTCTCGATCCCGCTGATTTATTTGATCCTGCTCATCTCGGCGATCGGGACGCACGTTTCGGCTGGGCGGCGCGCAGCTCTTATTTCCCGCAGCTCGTGCCGCGCGACGCGTTCGCGAACGCGGTGACCTGGAACAGCAGCGTCTTTCAGATCGGATCGGTGGTCGGACCGGCCATCGGCGGATTGCTCATCGTGCGCGCCGGATTTCCATTTATCTACGTGCTCGATGCGATCTGCGCGATGTCGTTTTTCCTCCTCGTGCTGCCGATCCGCAGCAGCGATCGCGGCAGCAGCTGCGAGCGCAACGCGTGGCGGAGTCTGATGGAAGGGATTCGGTTCATGCTGAGCAAGAAGGTGATTCTGGCGACGATCACGCTCGATATGTTTGCCGTCTTTCTCGGCGGCGCGACAGCGTTGCTGCCGATTTTTGCCGACCAGATTTTGCATTGCGGTCCGATCGGGCTCGGCTGGATGCGCGCGGCGCCGGGAATCGGCGCGTTCATCATGGCGCTGCTGATTGCTTATCTGCCGCCGATGAAACACGCGGGCAAAACGCTGCTCTGGTGCGTCACCGGGTTCGGCATGGCCACGATCATTTTCGGCTTGTCGCACTCGCTCTGGCTCTCGCTCGCCATGCTTTTTCTGACCGGCGTGTTCGACAGCGTGAGCGTGGTCATTCGGCACACGTTGCTGCAATTGCTCACGCCCGATACGATGCGCGGCCGCATTTCCGCCGTGAACAACATCTTCATCGGAACATCGAACGAGCTTGGCGCGCTGGAGTCGGGGTTGACGGCGGCGCTGTTTGGTCCGGTCATTTCCGTGGTGGCCGGGGGTGTCGGGACGATCCTGGTCGTGCTGGGGGTTTCGTGGAAATGGCCGGAGACGCGCAAGATCGGCGCGCTCGACAAGAATTTGCGGTGAGGTTCTGTGCGCGATCAGCGCTGTGCTCGCTGGATGTAGAGGCGCTTGTGCCAAGCGCCTGTCTTGTTGGTTAGGCGCTTGGCACAAGCGCCTCTACAGCTGTAGCGTTCCGGCAGGACGACCATATGAAAATAGCTGCGGCCCAAATTGCTTGTGCGCTCGGAGACGTCGACGCGAATGTTCGCAAGATGCGCGACTTTTCCGCGCGGGCCAGAGAAGGCGGCGCGGAGCTCATCGTCTTCCCCGAGGTGGCTGATACCGGCTACGCCATGCCGGTCATCCAGGCTCACGCCACTCCATGGACAGGAGGGCGCCGTTCCCGAACTCCAGGAGATCGCGAAAGATCTTTCGATCGCCGATCATCTGCGGTGTCTCAGAACGCGACGGAGACTCGATCTTACAATTCGCAAGTTTTCATCGACGCGAAGGGCGAGATCGTGGGGAGTTATCGCAAGACCCATCTTTTCACCGGGACTCCGATTGGAGAGGACGAATGCTTCTTGCCCGGCCAGCGAGTTGAAGAGTTTCCCCTTCGGCAGGCTCCGTCTTGGCTTGAGCATCTGCTACGACCTTCGATTTCCTGAAGTTTACCGAACGCTCGCGATCGAACAGGGGGCAAACGTTTTCGTTCTCTCCTCGGCCTGGCCATTTCCGCGGATGGAGCATTTTCAGGTCCTTGGCTGCGGCGCGGGCGATCGAGAACCAGAGCTACATGATTGTTTCGAATCGTGTCGGCACGGATGACGGAATGACGTGCTGCGGATCCTCGATGATTATCGATCCTTATGGCGTGACCCTTGCGTCTGCCTCAACCGATCGGGAAGAGCTTGTCCAAGCCGAGGTGTCGGAAGAGGTGATTACCTCTGTCCGCAACAAGATGGCGGTCTTCGCGCAACGCCGGCCGGACGTTTACGGGAAGTGCTGATTTGGAACACGCGAGAAACGCGTGCATCCTAAGCCGCAAAGACGGCGAAGGACCTCACTAGCGATCTACCGCTTTCGCGCTACAACGGACGTGCGCGTCACATCACGCGCGATTTCCTAAAGATGCCGCAATTGCAGGTGCGAGGTTCCTCGTCGTCTGCGCGACTCGGAATGACGGTCGCGCTCGCCGCGGCGAGCGCCTCTACATCGAGAAGAACGGCTAGAACGCGGCGTGGAAACCGACCCTCGCGTACGGCATGCCGCCATCCTGATGATAGCGGACCTGGGTGCGATGGAAGTCGAACGTCCGAAAGGGAATGAATCCACCTTCCAACGAAAACTTGATCGCTGACGAGAGCTTCCAGTCGAAACCAGCGCCGGCCCGCATTTCGTTGTAGGTAATGGAGGCGTGATTCAGGGCGGTGTTGCCGCGCAAGGTGCCGAAGTTTTTTTCCACCCGATAGCTGTTCAACCTGAGATCGGCGCCCGGCATAGAGCATGAAGTTGCTGTTGAGTTCGTATTCCAGGCGAGGCGTCGGCACGACCGCGTTGAGGGTCCAGCTGCGGCGCAAATTTCCAGCGAATACCGCCACCGGGCAGAACCGGGTAGGCGCGGAAAGCATCGATCCCGAGGCCAAAGACCACCTGGAAGCCCGAGTTGAAAATGTAGGTGCCGCCGATGACGACAGGCACGTTGAAGGTATCCTGCCCGAAATCATCGAAATCGGTCCCGAAAAATCCGGGCTGCAGCTCCAGCCGGACCAGGAAAGAATCGGACAGTTGCGTGTCGAGACCGATGATCAGGGTGGTGGCGTGGAGATCGTCGGGGATGGGCGCGTTTCCGCCAAAGCCAAAGGAATAATGTTCCGTCTGCACGCCCAGACGCAGAATTCCGATCTTCGTGCGCGGCGTGAAAAGGAAACGGACGCGGCTCTGGCCTCCGTCGAAATCGTTAATCCTCAGGTTGCCCGTTTCGCCGCGCTGCAAATCGCCGTTGCCGAAGTAGGCCGCCTTCCACGTCGAATTCGAACGAAACGGAAGATTCCGTCTCGACCAGCGCCACGTTCTTGGACGTGGTCGAGTAGGTTTCGACCTTGACGGCGAACGCGTTGATGCGCGACGAGGGACAGGCAAAGCGCGACAATTCGGATGGTTGTTTTCATGCGGCCGGGATCAGAGATGTCCGTCTAGACTGCCTGGCGACCCCACTGCTGTCACGTAGAAACGTCCTTGAGGCCTTCGAAATTTCTCGCTGGTGCGATCGTGGCGGCATCTTGATCCCCATCTGGCCAAGCACTTTTTCGATCCCCGAGACCAGAGCCTCGACTTGCTCGGGAAAGATCTGGCCGATGGTGCCGATGCGGAAGCAATCGGCGTGGCTGACTTTACCGGGATAAATGACCATCCCTTGAGCGGCGAGCCGTCGATAGAACTCCGCGAAATCGAACGCCGGGTCCTCGGGATAGCGAAAGGAGGTGATGATGTCGCTCTGCCGCTCCGGGGCGAGATACTCGCGGAAGCCGAGCCGGCGCATCCCGGCGAGAAGCGCGTCGCGATTTGCGCGGTAACGCTGGGCCCGTGCCGGCCACGCCCCCTTCCTGGCCGAATTCCTCGAGCGCCTGGGCAAACGCCAGCAGAGCATGCGTCGGCGGAGTGAAACGGAATTGCCCGTTACGCTCGAAGCCCTGCCATTGCGCCAGGAGATCGAGGCTCACGCTGCGCGCATAACCGGCAGTGCTTTCGAGGGCCTCGCGCCGCGCGAGCACGTAGGAAAAACCGGGAACGCCTTCCAGGCATTTGTTGGCCGACGAGACAAGGTAGTCAGGCTGCAACGCCGAAAAATCGATCGGCACGCCGCCGAAGCTGCTCATCGCATCCACGATGAACCGGCAGCCTCGTTCGTGGACGAGCCGCGCGATTTCTTCGAGGGGGTTCAGGATTCCGGTGGTGGTCTCGAGGTGAACGATCGCGACATGCGTCGGTGGCGGTTCCGCGGCCAGCAGCTTCCGGACAGTCTCTGGATCGGGTGATTGATCTTCCGGCCATCGCTCGATGGCGACGGCGATCTTCAAGCGCTCGGCGATTTGCAGCATGCGTTCGCCATACGCGCCATTCGCGAGCACCAACAGCCGGCCATCCGGCGGAATGACGGAGGAGAGCACCGCCTCGAGGGCAAATGTCCCGCTGCCTTGGAGCAAGATCGCCTCGTAACCGCTCTCCTGGGAAACGCCGGCGATCTCCAGCAGTTGCGGTGCGAATCCGAGCGACCAGATCGATGAATTCCGAGTCGCGCGAGCCGAGGTCGCGCTGCATCGCGGCTTTCACGGTAGCGCTGGTGGTGAGCGGCCCGGGCGTGAAGAGAAGCGGATCAGTCATCGGATGCTCGAACTGTAGCGGCGGTCTGTGACCGTCGCACGCATCTGGTTCTTAAGCATCGCTCCACCGAGAATCGTTCGGCGGTCATAGACCGCCGCTACAGGAATTCTTCTTGAGGAAGGCAGAAAACCGCTCCTTCACCTCGTGCGGCTTCACGGTGGGACGGCCGAGCTTTTCCGGCGAGCCCGGCCGAATCTTCACATGCAGCAGCGACGGCCCTCGGCGCTGCCGCAACTCGCGCACGGCTTCGCGAATTTCGCTCGCGCCGATCGACGCCGAAGGCTGCGCGGTAATTTGTTGCGGCCGCGACTTGCGCGAAGCGCACGGTCGGCGAGGCGGTCTGCTGCCCGCCGGTGGAATCATGGACTTCGTTATCGAGAATGATGTGGAGGAAATTCTCAGGCTGATAAAAACCAATTGTCGCGAGCGACCCCATTTTCATGAGCGCCGCCCCGTCGCCGTCGATCACCACCACCGGCTGGCGAGGCAAGGCGTGCGCTACCCCAAAGCCAATGGCCGAAGCGGTTCCCATCCCGCCCACGACATAAAGATGATTCGGCCGATCCGCCACCGTGAAGAGCTCGCGCCCGGTTTTTCCGGTAGTCGCGACGATCGCTTCATCGCCGTCGAGCGTGGCGAGAATCAGTTCGAGCGCCTCGGTGCGCGTTAATCTCGTTTCGTTCGAGAAAGTTCTCGCGCAAATCGGTGACGACGCGCGCGGGCGTGTGTTTGCTGGAAAGTTCATGCGGCGCGATCGAATCCTTCGCCATCACGAGCGCGAACGGTCGTTGCCGCTCCTGCATGCTTGCTTCGGCCTGCGCCATGACGCCGGCGATCTCGGATTCCTCCGTCGGAAACGGCAGCCACGGGATTTCGAGCGTGTCGAGCAACTGGTGCATGATGCGGCCCATTTGCTCGTGCTGCGGCTCGTCTTTCACGCCGGGCTGGCCGCGCCAGGTCACGATCAGCAGCGTTGGAATCTGGAACGGATAATTGAGCGAGGTGAGCGGGTTGACCATGTTCCCGAGGCCGGAGTTCTGGCACATCGTGACCGTTTTCCGGCCGGCCAACGCCGCGCCGAGCGTAATGCCGACCGCCTCGCCTTCACTGGTCGCGCCGACGTAATCGAGCGTCGGATCGTCGATCACGTAGTTGAGAAAGGAGGTGAAGAACGAGCAGGGGACGCCCGACGTATTGCGAATAGCCGAGGCTCCGCAGGTGTTCGATGAAGGAACCGGCGGCGATCATTTAGAACGCCTGCGCGCGGGCGAGGTCATCGAGGTCGTCCACATCCAGCCAGTGGCCGGTGATGTAGAGCACCTGCACGCGTTGCTGCTGTTCGAGAAGATGCTTGAACAGGTCGTCGAAGCGCAGCGTGCGGAAATCGGCGCGGCGCGCCAGTTCCGTCGAGCGCCGCCTTGACCTGCGCCGAACCGCGCGAGGTCATTTTCATCAGCCCGATCCACTCGCCGTGGATGTTCGCGCGCTCGAGGCGCGGGCCGGTCGCGGTGAGGAAAGCTTCCTCCTCGTCGTAGCGCAAAGCATAAGGCCGCGTCGCCGTGATGTAATCGATGTATCCGGCCGCGTCCTGCCGCCGTTCCCAGGCCGCATCGACCGCGATCACGATGTCGTGCTCCTCGGCCGAGCAGATTATTCAGGATGTGTTTTCGGAAAAGAATGTCGCCGAACGAGAGGATCACGTCGCCCTCGAGATGATCGAGCGCCTTGCTCAGCGAAAGCAATTCGCCGGTTCCTTCGAACTCATCGTTGTCGACAAACTCCACGTCGGGCGCGTGCACTTTGTCGGCCGCGTATCCGCGAATCACCACGATTCGCCGAATCCCCGACGGCGCGAAACTGCGCGACGAGCTTATGCAGGAGCGGCGTCCCGCCGATCGCGACCATCGTCTTCGGAATGCCGGCGGTGACTTCGCCCATTTCCGCGCCGCGGCTCGCCGCGAGAATAATGGCGCGCGCGAGTCCGGCGTCCGCGGCAGGTAGCGCTCCTCCGCCTCCATCAACTCGTCGGCGTCCTGCAACCGGAACACCTCCTTCACCGGCGCGATCGCATCTTCCACGTTCTGAACCGAACGCTCCTCGAAAATCCGCCGGCTCGTCGCTCTGCATCGCCGCGATCGAGGTGCGCACGTTGTGGTTCGCCCAGATGACGATGCTGATCCCGGCCTGCTCGAACACTTCCACCGGCGTGCTGTAGTAAGTCGTCGGCACCAGCACCAGCGGACATCGTCCTTTCCACGCGTCCGCGAACGCCAGCACCTGGTCCGGCGCCGTCTTCTTGCTGTGGATCAGCAGCGCGTCCGCCCCGGCGGCATGGCACGCTTCCGCGCGCCGCATTACTTCATCCAGCCCCCAGCCCGCGATGAAACCTTCGAGCCGCGCCACCAGGCAAAAATCCGGATCGCTCTGCGCCTCCTTCACGGCTTTGATCTTGCCGGCGAATTCCTCCAGGTCCGCGAGCGGCTGCCGTTCGCTGTTGATGAACGAGTTCGTCTTCGGGAAAAGCTTGTCCTCGATGCAAACCGCCGCGACGCCGCGCTGCTCGAGCTTCCGCACCAGACGCCGCATGTTGTTGAAATTCCCGTAGCCGGTATCCGCATCGAGCAGGATCGGGATGCTGGGTGGCGTCGCTCATGAACTCGACCACCTCGAGCACCTGCGTCCAACTGGCCTCGTTGTTGTCGCGCACGCCGAGCGCGGCCGAAATGGAGAGCCCGCTCGCCCAGATGCCGCGAAAGCCCGCTTCCTCGACGATGCGCGCGCTCAAACCGTTGTGCGCTTCCATCAGGAATTCGAGCCGCCCGGAGCGCAGCAGCTCCCGGAACTGGGTCGTTTTCTTTCGCTTGGGACTCGATGGGCGAAGTCATGAACAGGAGCGGCCAGACTACCACGGAATGATTGACGCCGCCCATGACCCAATCGTAACTACTCGGTCCCACCGAATCCTGCCATGTTAACGACGACTGCCTCTCATTCGATCGACGAACTGATCCGCGAAGCGGTTCAGAAACAGGACGAAGCGGATCTCCAGCCGCCAATATTCCGCACAGGACGAATTTGTGGTCGTGAACGAATTTCTGCCAGCGGAAGTTTTGGAGCAATGGGAGAGCCATCTGCCGTCGCTCGTGCCGCAGATTCATCGCAATTATCTGCCCGGCCACAAAAAGGGCGGCAGCGTCGGCTACGACACGGTGCGGTCCGTCGCGCCGGCCATTACCGCCGTTTATCACAGCGAGCAGTTGCTCGGATTCCTGCGGCGAATCGCCGGCGCGGAGATGAAGGAATGTCCGTCCGACCGATCAGCATCGCTGCGCGTTCTACGCCTACACGGAGGAAGGCGATCACATGGGGTTCCATTACGACACCTCCTATTACAAGGATCGGCGCTGGACGTTGCTGGTCGGGTTCCAGGATGACTCGAGCTCGCGTTTGCTTTGCCATCTGCACACGAAGAACCCGGGGCATGAGGTCGAGAAGCTGGAGCTGAAAATGACCCCGGGCATGCTGGTGCTCTTCAACGGCGACAAGGTTTATCACAGTGTCACGCCGGTGAAGGCGGGCGAGACGCGCTACGTGGTCTCGATGCAATTCGTCACCTCCGGCGAGATGAATCCTTTCATGCGTTTCATTTCCAACATGAAAGACGCGGTCGGCTATTTCGGACTGCGCGGTGTCTTCGGCGGCGGCAAGCGCAAGCCGGCGCAGTGAGCAAGACTCCCGCCGTCCTGGTGTGCGATGCCCGGACGGGCAGCCTGGAGATTGCGGGACTGACCGTCCTCGATCGTCTCGTCGTGACCGCGCACCGCGCCGGTTGTGCGCCGATCATTCGATCGTGGCAACGGCGACGCCGCGGCTGGTGCGTGCCTCGGCTTTGGGGATCGAGACATCACGTCAGTCAGGAGCTGCCAGACTCCAGAAGGCGCTGGAGCCGCGCTTCTGATCGAGGGCAGTGTTCTCGTGGAGGCGCGCGATTTGGAGAATGTGATCGCGCAGGGTGGACAATTGGTTTCCGCCGACGGGACGGTTCTCTTCCGGTGCGGATGACGGTCGAGCATCCCAAGCCAGTCGTTGCCGGACCTGTGGCGACGTTGATCGTCGATGCCGACTCCGCGCGCCGAGGCGGAACGCAAACTCTGGGCCTCGCTCACCAGCACTGCCGACGGACTCGTCGATCGCTTCTTCAATCGCCCGCTGGGCCGGCCGCTTTCGAAACTGCTCGTCCGCACGCCGATCTCGCCGAACCAGGTCTCGGTCGTTTCGATCCTGATCGGCGTCGCCGCGGCCTGGTTTTTCGCGCGCGGAAATTTCGTGGCCGGCGCGCTCGTCTTCCAGCTTTGCGCGATCATCGATTGCGTGGACGGCGATCTGGCTCGCGCCTTGTTCAAGCAATCGCGCCTGGGCAAATGGCTCGATCTCGGCGGCGATCAGGTTGTGCACTTCAGCGTGTTTGCGGCCATCGGAATCGGAGTTGCCCGCATCGATCCATCCGTCCCCGCCCTGGCGCTCGGCGCGAGCGCGGCCCTCGGCGTCTTGCTTAGCTTCGCGGTCATTGTCCGCGCCTTGCGGCAGCCCGCCGCGCAGCGCGGTCCGCTCTTGAACAAGCTGCTCGACGCCACCGCCAATCGCGATTTCTCCGTCCTGCTGCTGGTGCTCGCGATCTTTGGCCGGATGGATTTGTTTCTCTGGATGGCGGGAATCGGCATCCACGTTTTCTGGATTGCGCTGCTCGTGCTGCAGAGCGGTCGCGCCGCGCCCGGCTTGTCGCGCGAGACCGCATGAAACTCGCGCTCAAGATTTTCGTCGCGGCTGCTCGGACTCGCGCTCTTCGCCTGGTTCGTCCAGCGCGCGGGCGTTGGGGAAATCGCGCGCGCCTTCGCGAATCTCGGGCTGGCTGGCGCCCGTGGTTCTGTTGCCGTTCGGCCTGGTTTATCTGCTCGATACCCTCGGCTGGCGTTTTGCTTTCGGCGAATGAAGGCGTGCCCGGCGTTGGTTTCGGCACGCTGGTGCGCATTCGCTGGGCGGGTGAATCGATCAACACGGTTCTGCCTTCCGCCTACATCGGCGGGGAAGCGGCCAAGGTGCAACTGCTGCATAAGCGCGGCGTGCCGAGGATGCACAGCGCTTCGAGCGTCGTGGCGGGGAAGACGGCGCAGGTCCTCGCGCAGGTGATGTTCATTGCGGCCGGAGCTGTCGCGGGCGCGGCCAATCTTCCTCCAGCAATCACCGGCGCGCGCCGGAATGCTCGCCATCACCGCGCTGGCCGACTGCCATCGTGGCGTTGCTTTTCTGGCTTCAGCAACGCGGAATGTTTCGCACGCTCACCGCCCTCCTGCCGGTGCGTGCTTTGACGAAGCGGGCCGAGAGTTTGCGGCAGCTGGATGACCGCATCTTCGAATTCTACCGCAAAGATCGCCGCCATTTCGCTGCTCAGCACCGCCGCCTATTTCGGCGGCTGGATGGCGGACACGCTCGAAATTCTGCTCGTCTCGCATCTGCTGGGAATGCCGATCGATTTCAGCCAGGCGCTGGCCGTCGAGGCGTTCATCAGTGTCGCCAAAGCGCTCGGCATTTTCGTGCCGGGCGCGCTCGGCGTGCAGGAGAGCGGGATCGTTTTCCTCTGTTACCTGTTCGGTTTGCCGCCGGCGCTGGGCGTCTCTTACGCGATCATCCGCCGCGGGCGCGAAGTCGTGTATGCCGCGATCGGCGGGATGTTTCTTTACGCCGACGGCTTTTCTTTCCGGAATCGGATTGCGCCAGATGGGGAGGTGCCGGTTTGAAGGCAATCATTTGCGCGGCGGGCAGGGGAGTTCGCCTGGGAGCGAATTCGCCGAAGATCCTGCTCGAATTTGGCGGGCGCACGCTGCTCGAGTGGCATGCGCTGCGGCTGCGCGAAGCCGGCGTGAACGATGTGGTTCTCGTCACCGGTCATCTGCGCGAGCAGATCGCGCGCGTTCTTCCGGAGATCGGCGCGCGTCACGGATTGAACATGCGCGAGCTGGTGAACGAGCGTTTTCATGAAGGCAGCGTGCTGAGTCTGGCGGCGGCGCTGCCGGAGATCGAAGGAAGCCGGGAGCCGATTTTGTTGATGGATGCCGACGTGCTTTATCCCGCGGAGATGCTCGAACGGCTGATCCGCTCGACCCATCCGACGGCGTTGCTGCTCGATCGGGAATATTCCACCAAGGACGACGATCCTGTCCTCGTGCCGGTGAAAGATGGCCGGCCGTTCGAGTTTCGGAAGAAGTGGACCGGGGCGGCGGATTTTGTCGGCGAGTCGATTGGTTTTTTCAAAATTGGTCCGCGACGATTTGCCGATGTTGATCAACGAAACGCGGGCGCGCAGTGCCGGGCCGGAGGTTGCGCGATTCCTACGATGACGTGTCTGCGGGCGATGGTTCTGGCCGATCGCTTCGGCTGCGAGGATGTGACGGGCGTGCCGTGGACGGAAATCGATTTCCCCGAGGACGTCGCCCGCGCGCGTGACGAAGTGCTTCCCCAAATCGAGCGCTGGGACGCTCCATGATTATGCGAGACCCGGCGCTCCAGGAATTTTTCGCCGGGCAACAGGTGCTCGTCACCGGCGCTTCCGGCTTCATCGGCTGGCATGTCGCGGATCAACTGGTGCAGGCCGGCGCGCAGAGTGCGCGCTCTGGTTCGCCCGGCGACGGCGCGAAGCGAAGAAGCGTTCGAGTGGTTCGAAGGCGATCTGTTGCGGCGCGACTCGCTCGACGCGGCGGTGAAAGATTGCCGGTACGTGTTCCATGTCGCGGGCGATTATCGCTTCTGGGCGCGGGATCCGAAGGAAATTTTCGCGAACAACGTGCAGGGGACGATCAATGTCCTCGAGGCAGCCAAGTCGGCCGGGGCGGAGAGAATCGTCTACACCAGCACCACCGGCATCCTGGAAAAAGGAACGGAGGAGCGCCTCGCGACCGAAGAACGGCTCGCCTCGCCTGTCGTCATTTACCGGGCCGTACAAGCGCTCGAAGTTCGAAGCCTTTCGCGAAGCGCAAAAACGCGCCGACGCCGGATGGCCGATCGTGACGGCGCTGCCCACCGCGCCGATCGGACCGCACGACCTGAAGCCGACCCCCACCGGCATGATCATCGTGCAGTTCCTGAATGGACGGATTCCGATGCTCGCCCGGACGGGGTTGAACTTTGCCGACGTGCGGCAATGCGCGCTCGGCCATCTCCTGGCGTTGGTTCGCGGGCAGCCGGGCGAGCGCTATTTGCTCGGCGGCACCAACCTCTGGTTAGGCGAGTTCCTGCAACAACTGGAGCCGTTCGGAAAACATCGCGCGCCGCGCCGCACGCGCCGCATTGGCTGAGCTACGCGACCGCCTGTGTGAGCGAGACCGCGGCCAGGTTCTCGAAAAACTGGCAGCCATTCGTGACCCGCGAATCGGTCCGGATGTCGCGCGGCCCGCATTTCTCCAGCAACGAGAAAGCCGAACGCGAGCTCGGCTACGAAGCGATTCCGATCGACGATGCGATCCGCGACGCGGTGCAGGATTTCGCCGCGCGGGGAATGGTGCCGCGCGCTCCTTCGGTCGCCGGCGACACGCCGACATAGCAGCGCGGCTACAGCGATGAATCTCCACGAAGCGCTGTAGCCACGGTGCCGCAGTCGCGGGATCGCCGGGTCCGCCACGCCTCGCTAGAAAGATGTGTGGAGCGAGACCGCGCCGTAGGGAGCGCCGCCGTTTGATTTCCAGCGGATGTCGGCGCGGTGGTAATCGAATTCGCGATAGGGGAGATAACCGCCCTCGACCGTGAGCCCGCACCCTTCGCCAATCTTCCAGATGAGACCGCCGCCGGTGCGAATTTCGGTGTAGTTGAGGATCGCGTTGTTCAGGTTTCCCGGCTCGCTCGCATCACCGACAAAATCATTATCAACCCGGAAGTTCTTCGAACGGATGTCCGCCCCCGCGTAGAGCATGAGGTTGCGGTTCACCGAGTACTCGAGGCGCGGAGTGGGCACGGTCGCGTTCAAGACCCATTTCGGATCGAATTTCCAACGCACGCCGCCGCCGGGCAGGACCGGATATTGAGCTTCCAGATCAACCCCGATGCCGAAAACAAACTGCACGGTCGAGCTGTAAAGATAAGTGCCGCCGAGGAGGAAAGGGACGTTGAAATCCTGCCCTTCGAAATCGCTCGCGGAGTAGTAACCTGGCTTGGCTTCCACCCGGATGAAAAGCGAATCGGAAAGCTTCGTGTCCAACCCGATGATCAGCGCGGCCGATTGCAACCGGTCCGGCACCTGGGCGCCTGCGGGAATGTCGAAATCGTAGACTTCGTACTCCGCGCCGAGGCGAAGGATGCCGACCTTTGTTCGCGGCAGGATGAGGAAGCGCCCGAGAAAATTCTGTTCTTCGAAATTGGTGATCGCCCGCGAGCCGCGTTCCACATCCGCTCCGCCGACAAAGGAGGTCTGGAGATCGAATTCGAAGGCAATCGGATCGATCGGGCCGTCGTCGATCGGCGCCTCCAGCATCTCGGCGAATGTGGCCGTGGTGACAAAGAGAGAGGCGAGGCCGAGCAGGCGGAAGAATTTGTACATGGGGACGGTGCGATGGATTCGGATGAGAAGGCGTTAACGGACGCTTCCAGTGTCAGCGCCGAAAAGCCGACACGGCCCGGGCAACATCTTTGATCATGGTCGATTCGGCGGCGATGCGTTCAATTCCCCGGAGCGACCCGACTGAGGCGGAAGAAATCATGTCGCCGCGCCAGACCAGGGTCGAAGGGCGGCCGTCCACCTGCACCGGCCAGAGCTGATGCAGCGTAACTCCGGCGTAATAGCCACCGCTGGCATAATAGCGGGTGTTCGCGGTTTGGATCGACCCGCCCGCGCCGGTGCGGCTGGAGAAAGTGCCGAGCGTGAGCACCCCTTGTTCATCCGCGCTCAGCAACTCCCAGTACATCCCCGATTTCCCGCCCCCGAGTAGACCGGAAAACTGCTTGCGGATCTTGTCCTGGCCGCCAAGCAGTCCGTTCAGTTCCTCCCCGGGCCGCACCGGCGGAGTTGCGTTGTCATAAGCAGGCTGGCTCGAAATTCCGCTCTGCGCGCGACCGCTCAGGATTTTCGTCCAAACGCTGGCGAAGTTTTCTCCCGGAAGCAGTTTCATTTCCGCGGCGCTGAGTTGCAGATCGGACGAACGCTGCGAAGTCGCGTTGGTCAGGTAGCGGACGGCAGAATTGTCGGGGACGTGTTGGAGCGCGGAAAAATTCGACCCGCTGTCGATGTGCAGATAGACCTTCAACTCCGGATGGCGCGCCGGATTCCAACCGCGCATTTTCGCGAGAAGCGCGGCAGGTGGAACCGGCGCCACGTAGACCGTTTGCACGGAAAGATAGCGGCGCTGCCCGACGAGCCGCTGCGGACCGGTTTGGCGTCGCCCTTTGCTCAGTTGGGCGAGATCGACTTTCGGAAAAACGGAGAAGCTGGCGAGTTCCGCGGCGGCATCTCCACGGGCGGCCGGGATCGCCCCGAAAGGCAGTAGCAACAAAACCGCGAAGAGCGCAAAGGAGCGCGAGATCGGGCGGCAAGTGGGTGTTTCCATTTTTGAAGAAGGCACATCTATTCCCATATTCGGGCGGTTGCAAACAATGTAGAGGCGCTTGTGCTAGCCGCCTGTTTTTTGTATTTAGGCGCTTGGCACAAGCGCCTCTACGTCGTCGCCTCGGTCAAAACGGGCTTCGAGGTCCGATAGAGGTCTTTGCCGAGATCAACGAGCACGATAATGAGCACAACCGCCAGCAGCAGCGCGAGGTAAGGCAATCTGATCACGGTCATGTCGCTGAAGAGGAAAGGGAAATAACTGAACAGGGAGATCGTCACCACGGCCAGCGGGACATAGAAGCGCCGGGGAAAATAGAAGCCGTAAACAATGGCGATGCAGTCGGCCGCGTAAAAGTAGCGCTCATGCATGTAGGGAAGCGCGAAAGGCACGAGGAGGGCGGAGGCGAGCGCGAGGCGAATGATGAGATGTTTTCCCCAGCGCGCCTCACTTTTCAAACAGGCGTAGCAGAGGGACCCAATGAGGGTGACCGCGAAGACCAGGCCCGCCCGGCCAAACACCTCCGGGTTGTCAGGAAGCCATTGGTAAAGATTGGGCGCGCTCGAAGTGAGGCGCCGATAGGTGTGGGTCTGATCAAGATAGATGGTGAGCAATTCGTAAAAAGGCCGCCCGGCCAGGAAGGCCGGCAAACAGAGCGCCACGTAAACGATCGGGAGCAGAAAAAAATATTTCAGGGGCAGCTCTCCCTTGGCCCAGAGGACGAAGAAAAGCGGAAGGAGAAATATGGCCTGGAGCTTGAAGGCCAATGCCATGGAGAAGAAAAGGAGCGCGCGACCGGGTGAGTGCTTGAGCAACCAGTAGAGCGCCGCAAGCAGGAGCTGCCGTGTAGATGGCGTCGCACTGACCCCAGAGTGCGCTGTTGAAAAAGATTGAGGGCGCGAAGAGGACGGCCGCGAAGGCTGCGAGCCAGACTGGGCGCCGGTCGTATTTCAGCCTGACCAGGAGGAGCACGACGAAGGCCAGGGCGAAATCGCCCAGAAGGCTGATTGACTTTATCGCGTACAGCTTCGGCATCGGCAGATAGGTGGCAAGCCAGAGCAGGTAAAGATAGGGCGGCGTGTAGTCGGAGAACCGCGTCTTAAAACCTCGGAACCCATTTTGCCGGAGGTGGTCGTACCAGGGGCTCGAGGAAATTATGAGAGTCGTAAGTCTCGTAGGGAAACAGGGCGAGACGAAGAGCGAGGGCCAGCGCGACGCAGAGCGTAACGAAGGCGAGATCCTGGAATGTGTCCTTCTTCAGAAGATTTCTAAGCGATTGCATGATCCAGCGCGGCGAAGATAGGTTGTTTCACCAAAATGAATCGCAGGGAGTGAAAGCTTTGCGTCTCCATTTTGAAGAGTGGACTTCTATTCCCTAGTAAAGCTGTGTGAAAATATGTAGAGGCGCTCCGCGGTTTGTGATTAGCGCCAACGGCGCGGCATCAGGTTAGCCTGGGGGCAACGCCCCAGGACCGTGGCCCACAGCACGTCCAAGCGCTGAAAGCGCGTCTCAAAGCTTCAACGCGCTCACGACGTTGGCTAGACAGCATGCGTCAATGAATTGCGCTTTCAGCGCGGGAGAATGTTGATGCATGTTTACCTCGGGCGTTGCCCCAGGCTAAAGTGAAAGCGCGCCTTTGGCGCTAAACAGATACTCGCCGTGGCGAACGCCTGTATATTTACAGAACTTCCATGACAGAACCGGTTATTTTCCTCGATCGCCTTCGCAAAATGTACGGCGATCTTTGCGCGGTTGACGATCTCTCGCTTTCCATCGAGCCGGGCGCAATCTTCGGTTTTCTGGGAGCGAACGGCGCCGGGAAAACGACGACGATGCGGATGCTTTGCGGGCTGGTCCGGCCGACCGGCGGACGCGCGACCATCGCCGGCGCGGACGTCTGGGAGGATCGGGCCCTCGTGCGATCCAAGTTCGGATATGTCGCGCAACGCTTCAGCCTTTATCGCGACCTGACCGTGGAAGAAAATATCCGCTTCTTCGGCGGAGCCTGCCGCGTTCCGGGAAGCGAGCTGCCCGGCCGGATCGACGCGCCTGCTCGCGCTGACTGACCTGGAAGAAAAGCGATTGGCCACGGCCGGCAGTTTGTCGGGCGGCATGCGGCAATTGCTGGCGCTCGCTTGCGCGCTGGTGCACGAGCCGCCTCTGCTCTTCCTGGATGAACCGACCTCAGGCCTTGATCCGGTACATCGCCAGCAAATGTGGAATTTGCTCTACGATTTGAGCAACAGCGGAATCACGATCTTCGTCACGACGCATTACATGGATGAAGCCGAACGCTGCACCGAAGTCGGTTTCATCGAGAGTGGACGCCTTCTTGCGAAGGCTTCGCCGCGCGCGCTCAAGGCCAGCTTCAACGCGAAGCTGCTCGAGATCGATGTCGAGCCGGTCATGCCCGCGCTGGTTCGTTTGCGCAATCAGCCGGAGATCCTGGGCGTTTCGCTGCGGAGCGGCAGCCTGCGGATCTATGCGGCCGAGGCGGAGAAACTCGTCGCGCGCTGGAAGGAGCAATGGCCCTTTCCGGAGTTGCGCTGGCTGGGCGAACGCTGGGTCGAGCCGGATATGGAAGATGTTTTCACCGCCTATTCGCAGGGCTATGACGCGGTCTTGAAATCAACATGAACATCAGTTCTTTCGCCGCGATCGGGAGCGTTGCCTACAAGGAGTTCCTCCACATTTACCGGGACCGGCGCGTCCTGATTTTGCTCCTGATTCTTCCGCCGGTCTTCACCCTCATCTTTGGGCACGCCTTCGAGTCCGGCGAACGAAAGAACGTGCCGGCTATTTTCGTTAATCAGGATCCCAACCCGCGGACCGAACGTTTCATCGAGCTGCTCCGCGCCAACGACACCTTCGCCTGGCGCGAACAGGCGCCGGGGCAGGGAAACGAAAACGACCTTTTGGGCCAGGGCGTCCGCGCCGCGCTCGTCATTCCGAGCGGATGGAGCGAGAGCCTGACGAATGGCGATCCAATCCCGTTGCGGCTCAGTCTTGATGGAAGCGACACGAGCACGGGCGAACAACTGCAAGGCAGTCTCCAGAAAACGCTGGGCGATTTTCAGATGAACGAGCGGGAAGTGATGGTCGACGCGCTGCCGGACGAAGTCTTCGATTTGGCGAAGAAATTGCCGATCGAGGTGCGGAAACAATTCGTCTCCGCGATGACGCCCTGGAAGATCGAGGAGAAGATTCTCTACAACCCCCAGGAGCGGTTCATTGATTACGTCCTGCCGGGCGTGATCGGAATCATCCTCCAATTGATCACGGTCACGCTCATGGCTTGCACGATCGCGCGCGAACGCGAGTCCGGCACGCTCTACCAGTTAATGGTCACGTCGCTCCGGCGCGGCGAGATTGTGATCGGCAAAATCCTGCCGTATCTCGCGATCTCGATCTTTCTGATCCTCGTCATCATCCTGCTCACCGGCTGGCATTTTCAGGTGAAGTTTTATCAGCCGGGCGCGCTGGCGCTGATTTGCTTTCTCTTCCTGCTCTGCTCGCTGGGCCTCGGCCTTCTGATCTCCGCGCTTTCGAAAACACAAACGCAGGCCATTCAGTTCTCCGTCTTTTTCCTGTTGCCGGTCTTCATCCTTTCCGGCGCTTTCGCCCCGCTCGAACAGTTGCCGAAGGCGATCGTTTACATCTCGGAGTTATTCCCGCTCACCCATTTCTGCCGCGCCTTCCGGCTGGTGAATCTTGTATCACGCCGCGCCCTCTTTCTACGCCCCGGACTTGATCATCATGTCGGTCGGCGCGGTGGTCACGTTCGTCGGCGCCGCGTTTCTTCTGCGCCGGATCGAGCAATAGCTTTGATGCTAGAAATCCCAAGTTCCAAAAACCAAATCCCAGGCAAATCTCCAATTACCAAAAGCCCAAGAGAGCTTTGAGCATTTCGTCGTTTTGAGATTTGGGATTTAATTGGAGCCTGGGTTCTGGCTATTGGGGTTTCCCAAAACCGCTGCCGCGGTTCTAGAACTTCGCTTTGACCGTGAGCCGCATGTAAGGGGCTGGATCGGTGCGATAATCCTCGCCGGCGCGGTTGAAATCGAAAGACCGCTGGATGGAACATCCGGCGCCGAAGTCGACGGAGATCGCTTCATTCGGCGAGTAAGTTATCCCGACGCCAGCGCGATAATCCGAGTAGTCCACCTGCGTTCCGCTCAACTTCCGCGGGACGATTTTATCATCGTGATCGGTGCGGAACGATCCGCCCACCAGCTCGCCGCCAAGCCACAGGTCCAGCTTTTTCGCCGGCGAATAAATGATCCGCGGCTCGGGCACAATAGCCATGACGCGAAAATGGGGGTTCGGCACCCAGATGAGGCCGAGGAGGGGGAGCACCGGTATTTTGCCGCGGAGAAACGAGGAGGTCGCGCCCGCCAGAACATACAACTTGTCCTCCTGGACGACGAAGATGCGGCCGAAGCTCATCGGCACGTCAAAAGAGGATTCGTTAAAATCATCCTCGGTGTAAAAACCAGGCCTCATGTGAAAGAACGCCCCGACGTACGGACCCCGCATGTAGTCAACCCCGATCACCCCGGCCACGCTCTGGAGGTGATCGGGTACGGGCGCGGCCGTTGAACCGAATTCGAATCGGCTGTAGGCGAGGCCCAGTCGAAGGTAGAAATTTCCGGTCAGGTGAAAGCGATGCGCCACTTCGAGCTCGGTTTGCAACGCATCCTGATCACCGAAGTTCTCGAGGTCGCTCCCGAAAACATAGCCACTCTTCAATTCGAAGAGATTGCGAGGCACGGCCTGCTCCGACGCGCTGTCGGAACGGCTGAGCGTGAAGGCATTGAGAGGCTCCGCTGCATCCACCCGAGCGAGCAGGAAGATAAAGAGAATTCCGGCCAGCTGCCGCCAAGGCCATTTCTTGAAAAGCTGAGGTCGGAAGGGCATGAAAATGACATTTAGTCGAGCGGTGGAATGCCCACAAGGGAACAGAAACACTTTTTCGACAACGAGAGAAATAACGAAATTCTGGCGGCAGCGGCAAGAAATTGCTCGCTCCTGCTAGACAGGCAGATGCGCGGGACGCAGGCCCGCGTTAGGAGTGAGATTCTAGTGAACACTCCCGAACAACATTTGGCCGCCACGGCCCCGCGATTCGCCGCGCTCATTGCCAGGACGAAACCATTCGAGGTGTCGGCGCGGCCGATCGTTAGGCCGTTCCACTCTCTCGCGGAATCGATCGCCTATCAGCAGCTGAGCGGGAAAGCCGCCGCCACGATCTTCGGCCGGGTCCGGGCGCTTTACGGGAAACGAAAATGGCTCGATCCCAAACTGGTCCTCGCCACTCCGGATGAAAAATTGCGCGCCTGCGGGCTTTCGCGTGCCAAGACCGCGGCGATTAAGGACCTGGCCGCCAGGACACTCGAGGGAACGGTCCCGTCCGGCCGTGTTCTCGGCAGCTTGAGTGACGAAGAGATCATTGAGCGTTTGACAACGGTGCGCGGAATTGGCCGCTGGACCGTGGAAATGTTGCTTCTCTTTGAGCTGGGCCGGTTGGATGTCTGGCCCGTGGCTGACTACGGGGTGCTGAAGGGTTTTGCGAAAACCTTTGGCCGGAAAAAACTTCCGACCAAAAAGCAGTTTCTCAAGATCGGAGAGAAATGGCGACCCTATCGTTCCGTTGCCGCATGGTATTTCTGGCGCGCGCTCGATACTCCGGAAGCCAATCGCTTCGATTAGCCGCTGTCTTACTTTTGCTGTAGCCACGGCGCTCTGTCGCCGTGTTTCTGCGGTAGCGGCACCCCGTCTGAGCGGGGCGGCTTCAGCACTTGGCCCCGAAGATTGACTTGCCGAACCCGGTTCCATAAAACGAGGGCCTTATGGCAACGATTCATGTGGCTCGGGACGGGACGCAGCTCGGCACGTTCTCAGTTGAGGAAATTCGAGAGGGTCTTCGGACCGGCCAATTCCAGCCCACCGACATGGCGTGGGAGGCTGGAATGCCGGATTGGCGTCCGCTCTCGCAAGTAATGGCCGGAAAACCGGGCAGCGCAACGCCGGCACCAGGAACGGCGGAGACGAGCATCGTGCCGGGTTCGCCCTCTGCGGCCGCCGCGGGCGGCGGTTTGCCTTGGGAACACCGGGAACAACTTGGCGTGTTCAAAGCCTTCTTCGACACCGTGATCCTGGTCTTGACGAAACCAGGCGAAGCGTTCGCCATGATGAAAACCGATGGCGATATGATGGGCCCTCTGCTGTTCGCTCTCATCGGGGGCAGCGCCGGCATCATCGTGTCCGTCCTGTTTCAAATGGGCCTGCACTCGATCGGTTTTATGGCCGACCGGGAGAACGCCATGTTCGGAATGGGAGTGGTGGGCATTTGGTCCCTCGCCTACATCATCTTGGCCCCGGTCCTTGTGACCATTGGAGTGTTCATCGGCGGTGGGATTTTGCATCTTTGTTTGATGATCGTCGGCGGTGCGAGAAAATCGTTCGAAACCACTTTCCGCGTTGTCTGTTTTGCTTCCGGATCGACCTCTCTCTTATCCATGATCCCCCTTTGCGGGGGGCTGATTTCGGGTGTGTGGAATATCGTGCTGGAGATCATTGGCGTGGCGCGTGCACACGAGATCGATACCGGCAAAGCCGTGCTGGCGGTGCTGCTTCCGATTATTGTCTGCTGCGGCGGCTTTATCCTCCTGGGTATTTTGGGCGGGTTTAGTGCGCTCACTCTTTTCCAGAAGCACTGAAAACACTCCGATGCGTCTGCTGTGGCGTCGTCGATCGGCCCATGAACCTGATCACGAATTGATCTGGCTCGCCGTTTCCGTGGTCGCGATCACGGCCGCGGCGACCTGGCTGGCCCTCGCATTACCCTGGCCGAAATGCCCTTTCCGCACGGTCACCGGTTTGCCCTGCGTAAGCTGTGGGGCGACTCGCTCCACCATCGCATTTCTCCACGGAGATTTTCTTTCGGCCGTCCGATGGAACCCGCTCGCGTTTGCCGGGCTTTGCGGGTTGGCCGGTTTCGATCTCTACGCCGCGATGGTCCTAGTGGGAAGGATGCCGCGCCTGCGAATCGTGGACTGGACCATCACCGAAAAAAACGCGGCACGGATTGCCGCGATCAGTCTGGTGGCGCTCAACTGGATTTATCTCCTCGCCCACCGGCATCGCTATTAGCGATGCCATCCGACATCATTTGCCTGGTTTTGGGGTGGGACTCGGTTGGAGCGACATCCGCCCGACATCGTCGTTTGGCGCGCCGCGATGGCTCGCGATGAAAGCGGACGGATCGATCCACCCGCGCGTGTCGTCGCGATAGCCAGGGCCCACGAACGGGGTGGTGAACTCGCGCATCTCGAAGTGCAGGTGCGCCCAATATTTTCCGTTCGCTGTTCCGACCGTGGCGATCTGCTCCCCGCGCCGCACCCGTTGTTTCGGCTCCACCAGGATTTGTTCGACATGCGCGTAGAAGGCCTGCACGTATTTCCGCACGCCGTTTTCTTCATAGGCGTGGAGCATGATGATGATATTGCCCCAGCCCGGCCCGCCTTCGGACGCGCGTAGGACGCGGCCATCAGCGACCGCATAGACCGGATCGCCCAGGTCGCTGTTCTCTCCGCCGATGCCGTTGAGATCGTCGCCGAGATGGCGATTCTCGGTGAACGGTTGGGCGTTGTAGGCAAGCGCGCCGTTTTCGCTTCCGAGTGGAAAATCGAAACGCGCCGTGGTGGGCAACGAGGCCAGGAAAAGCGCGGGCACAATTTGGAACGCCGGATCGGCCTGCCCGGGCCGATGTAGTTCCGGCCAAAGACGCCAGAAGAGGCCGGCGCACAGGGCGAGCAGAAACAGGCCAGCCAGCAGCGCCATCCAGGCCAGCGATGTTCTTCCCTTGCTCGCAGTTGTCTTCATCTTTACGCTCGCGCGATGCGAATTCTGGTCACGGGCGGTGCTGGGTTTATTGGCTCGCACCTTGTCGAGAAGTTGCTCGCGACCGGCCACGACGTCTCGATCCTCGACGATTTTAACGACTTTTACGACCCGCAAATCAAGCGCGCGAATATCCAGGCCGTGGCGGCCGATATCGCCATTCATCGAGTGGATTTGCGCGACGGCGCGGCAGTAAGCTCGCTTTTTCATCGGGAAAAGTTCGATGCCATCGCGCACCTAGCGGCGCGGGCGGGCGTGCGGCCGTCGATTCGCCAGCCGCAGCTCTATTACGACACGAACGTCAGCGGGACTCTCCACCTTCTGGAAGCGGCCCGGCTCACCGGCATTGAGCGGTTTATCTTCGCGTCGAGTTCGTCGGTCTATGGCAGTTCAAAGACGGTGCCGTTCTCGGAGAGTTTGCATCTCACCCAAACGATCAGCCCGTACGCAGCGACGAAGGTCGCCGGTGAGTTTCTTTGTTCCACCTACTCGCACCTCTACGAGATGCGGATCGTCGCGCTCCGTTTCTTCACCGTCTACGGCGCACGGCAGCGGCCCGATCTCGCCATCCATCAATTCACCAAACGCATCCACGCGGGCAAACCGATCGATCAGTTTGGCGATGGGACGACGAGGCGCGATTACACTTACATCGACGACACCATCCAGGGAGTGATGGCTGCGCTGCAATATGAGGGACCGCTTTTCGATATCTTTAATCTCGGGGAAAGCGAGACCATCCAGTTGAAGGATTTGATCGCGGGGATCGAGGAGGCGCTCGGGCGAAAGGCCGAAATCAATCAACTGCCCGAGCAACCCGGCGACATGCCGGTGACCTGCGCCGATATCTCGAAAGCGAGGAAGCTGCTGGGCTATAATCCGACCACGCCGTTGAGCGCTGGTCTGCCGAAGTTTGTCGATTGGTTTTTGCGCCACGCCGGCTGATCGCGCGCGGAGCGCCCGATCCACCTCCGGCTGTCCCCCGTTCACTTGCAATTCCCCCTCATAGCGCCCATAGTTACTGGCAGATGTCGGGAATGTTCTTCGATAATCCGGCCCTTCGCTTTTCACGACGACTCAGTTTTTATCAGATTCGAATGCGTTCCTTCGCATCGTGGCTGGTTCGTTGGCTGACTGACGCGAAGGGCCATTGCTTTCGAAATTGTTCCCGGCGCCTTGAGGCGGAGTTTCCAGCGGCGACGCAGATTGCTGACCAGCGACTGCTCTTTGGTGCGCGCGCCGCGGACCGTGCATCCACCGATGCGCTCCGCCCAAATTACAATTGGATAGAACTTGAGGATCAAAATGACATCTCAATCATCAGGGAGAAATGGCCGGCGTTCGCGCGGCGGCTCCCGCAGAAGGGGCGACAATCGCCCGCGCCACCAGAGCGCGCCATCGAGGGCGCCGGCGAAGAAATCGTTCTGGCAGAAAATCACGGCCTTCTTTTCCGGTGGAAAACCGGCACCAGCGGCCAAACCCATCGCGCCTCCAGCGCGCAGCAACAACAACGGTTTCGAGCCTTCGCGGTCCCCGCGTAAGCCTGAATCGGTCGAAGTCACCACGCCCCGGCTTTACGTCGGGAACCTGTCGTTCGATGCGACGGAGAGCGATCTCTTCGAGCTCTTCAACGGCGTCGGCGCGGTGCAAAATGCCGAGGTCGTGACCTACAAACACAACCAGCGTTCGAAAGGCTTCGCCTTCGTCCAGATGAACACGGTCGACGAGGCAAAACGCGCCGTGGAGGAACTGCACGACAAGGAATTCCTCGGCCGCAAGCTGGTCGTGAGCGGTGCGAAATCGAGCGAGCACTCTTCGGCCGCCTGACGATTTGTCGCTTAGCGAAACCGGGAGACGAGGTGGCGTTGGCCGCCAGTCTCCCGGTTTTTTGTCTGAATGTGGGAGGGGCCTTAGTGCCCCGACTGGTCGCCGCCCAAAGGCCCACCATTCGGCGCATGAGATGAGCCGCGCCTTCTTCATCGTTGGACCCACGGCGACGGGAAAATCCGAGATCGCGGCGGAAATCGCGCGACAGCTCAACGGGGAGATCGTCAACGCGGACGCGTTCCAGATTTATCGCGGGCTCGATCTGCTCACGGCGAAACCCGGGAAAGCGACGCTGGCGCAAGCGCCGCATCACCTTCTCGGCACGGTGCCGTTGAGCGAAGAAATGAATGTCGAAAAGTTCCGCGCCGCGGCGGTGGAGGCGATTCAAGACATTCAGGCGCGGGAAAAAAATGCGATCGTTGTGGGCGGAAGCGGCCTTTACGTCAAAGCTCTGACTCACGGCCTGTCGCCATTGCCGGCTGCGGATCCAAACCTCCGCGCACAGTTGAGCCAGCTGAGTCTTGATGAACTGCGCGAACAGCTGATCGCTCTCGATCCGGAAGCTGCTCGCCAGATCGACCTGAAAAACCGGAGACGCGTCAGTCGTGCTCTTGAGATTTGTTTGCTCACCGGAAAGCCAGTGTCAGAGCAGCGTGTTGTAACCGCGCTCGTTGAGCGCGGCCGGCCGCGGCCAGCGTCCGCGGCTACAGACGGAGTGTTCGTCTTTCGCGAGCGTGCGGAGCTTTACGAGCGGATCAATCTCCGTGTCGAAAAAATGTTTGCCGAGGGCGTGGTGGAAGAGGTGCGGCCGCTGCGCGATCCCGGCCCGACGGCGGAAAAGGCGCTGGGATTGACGGAAATTCGCGCTTTGCTTGCCGGAGAGATTTCCGAAGCGGAGTGCATCGCCAAAATCCAGCAGGCAACCCGGCGTTATGCCAAAAGGCAGTTGACCTGGTTTCAACGCCAAGATAATTTCGAACCACTGAACTTATCATCGCACGGCTCCCCCGAAGCCATCGAATTGATCGCGCAAAACGCACGTCGCGTGTTTGCGCAAAGGGATGATTGAAGTTCGCCCGAGGAAAACGCAGGAGCGCGCGGTCCTGATCGGCCTCGAGCAAGACGGCGTCTCGAAATGGGATTTGCGCGATTCGATGGAGGAATTGCGCGAGCTGGCCAACTCCGCCGGCGCGGAAGTGGTCAGCACCGTCACCCAAAAATTGCCGAAGCCGACGGCGCCGTACTATATCGGGCGGGGCAAGGCGCAGTTGATCAAGGAATCGTTCAAGGACCAGCAAGTCACTTCGGTGATTTTCGACGATGAGCTTTCACCGGCGCAGGGACGCAACTTGGAAAATCTGCTCTCGCGCAAGGTGCTCGATCGCACGCAGCTGATCCTCGACATTTTCGCGCAGCGAGCCCGCAGCCGCGAAGGCCGGCTGCAAATCGAGCTGGCGCAACTGCAATATCTGCTCCCGCGGCTGACGCGAATGTGGAATCACCTCTCGCGGCAGACCGGCGGCATCGGCACGCGCGGTCCGGGCGAAACGCAGCTCGAAGTAGATCGGCGGCGGGTGCAGGAGCGAATCGCCCGGCTCGAGCGCGAACTCGAAGGCGTGCGGAAAGTGCGATCCGTCCAACGGCAAGGCCGGAAGCGGCATCAATGGCCGGTGGCCGCCGTGGTCGGTTACACGAACGCCGGCAAATCGACCCTTCTGAATTTGCTCACCGGCGCGGATCTCATCGCGGAAAACAGGCTTTTCGCGACGCTCGATCCGACGACGCGAAATCTGACCCTGCCGAACAAACAGCGCTTGCTGCTGACCGACACGGTCGGTTTTCTGCGCAAGCTTCCGCACACGTTGATCGAGTCGTTCAAGGCGACTCTTGAAGAAGTCAGCCAGGCCGATTTGCTCATTCATGTCGTCGACCTGAGCCATCCGCGAGTGGACGAGCACATCGAGGCGGTCAACAACGTGACCAAAGAGCTCGGCGCGTTCGGCAAACAAACTCTGATGGTTTTCAATAAAATCGATGCGCTCCAGAATCCGGAGCTGGCCGATGTTTACCGGAACAGATTTCCGGGCAGCGTTGCGATATCGGCGAGGACGGGCGCCGGAGTGGCGACATTAGTGCAGGCGCTTGAAGGTGAGCTCGGTTCATGGCGGTTGCGCTCACGCTTTCGGGTGCCGCTGACTGAGGCGGGATTGATCGCGGAGATCCATCGGATCGGTCACGTGCTCGAGTTGCATTACGAAGATGAGTTCGCGCTCATCGTGGCGCACGTTCCGGCGCAGCTGGAGCAGAAGCTCAGCGCGTTTGCGATTCGACCCTGACATCTTGTTAGGCGATGTAGAGGCGCTCGCCGCGGCGCCTGACCCAAACAACAGACGCTTGGCACAAGCGCCTCTACAACCGGAAATCATTGACGCCTGGGAACATCATGGCGAGGTAATCCCGTGAAATGGCTTTCACGAATTAGGAACGCGATCGGGCTGAATATTCTTCCCGCGCCGCTCCGGAAGCTCATCGTGGCAGTGATCGGCGTTACCATCCTCTTGATTGGCATTGCGATGGTCGTTCTGCCCGGTCCCGCTTTCATCGTGATTCCTATCGGGCTGGGCATCCTGGCCACGGAATTTGCCTGGGCCCGCCGCGCAATCCGGCGGGCCCGGGTCATGATCGCAAAAGCGCGCGGCCGTGAAACCGGCAAGCACCGTGCGACGGCAAGTGCATCACGATGACGAACCAGGAACGCGTCGACCAACTCGTGAAGGCGTTGCCGGAAGTTTATCCGGACGCGCACTGCGAACTCGATTTCCGTTCTCCGCTCGAACTCCTCGTCGCCACCATTCTCTCCGCCCAGTGCACCGACAAACGGGTGAACCTGGTCACGCCCGGTCTCTTCGCGAAATATCGGAGCGCGAAGGACTACGCCAAGGCGTTGCCGGCCACGCTCGAAAGAATGGTTCGTTCCACCGGCTTCTTTCGGAACAAGACCAAGAGCATTCGCGCGGCGGCTGCCGCCATCGTAGCCGAACACGAAGGTCGCGTTCCCGACACGATGGAAAAATTGCACGGGCTGCCCGGGGTCGGGCGGAAAACGGCGAACGTGGTTCTCGGCAACGCGTTCGGAAAGGACGAGGGCATCGTTGTCGATACGCATGTGATGCGGCTTTCCCATCGCCTCCGGCTCACCCGCCAGACCGATCCGGAAAAGATCGAACACGACTTGATGAAGGTGGTGCCGCGCCAGCACTGGACGAACTGGAGCCACTGGCTGATCTGGCATGGGCGGCGGCGCTGTTTTGCGAGAAAACCCGACTGCCATCATTGCGAGATCTTTCGGCTCTGTCCGAGCGGAAAAGTCTTTATTCGCAGCGGAGAAGCGAGCCCGCTGAAACTGCTGAGCCGGTCACCGCGAAGCGGCGCTCTTAAGTTCCTCGATCTCTTCCTTCGCGCCCTCCGCTTTTTTTCGGAGCTTTTGGAATTCCTGTTCGAGCTTCTTCAACTCGTCGTCGGAAAGATCTTCCAGGTCGACCAACTTGTTGCGGGCGGGCCCGAGTGCGCGAATCAATTCATCGAGTTTGAGATGCACTGCCTTCGCGTCCCGGTTCTGAGTGTTCTGAATCAGGAAAACCATCAGGAAGGTGACAATAGTGGTGCCGGTATTGATGATGAGTTGCCACGTGTCTGAGTATTGAAAGGTCGGACCCGTGGCGGCCCAGAGGACAATGATGAGAAGAGCGGTTACGAAGGCCCAGGCGCTGCCAAGAACGGCGGATGTATGTCGCGCAAAGACCCTGAAGGCATCTCGAATCCGACAGATGAAAGTTGGCTCGTCGCCCTGCTTCTTCGCTCTTTTGGCCGCTTTCTTTGCCATGCACCATAGCTTCGCGCTTGGAGCCGGATCTGCGCGCATCCGACATGTTCTCCGTCAGCAGCACCGCAAGGTGCGCCGGATATAGCCGGAGCGAGCGCTGTGAGCTCCGGGATCCTAGGCCAATCATTCGAGCCCCGGAAGGGGCGGCGGAAAGCGGTGGACTAGATTGTTTTGCGGACGCTCTCTGTCGGGAGAGTTCCGCTGCGAATGTGCAGATCGCGCTGCGGGAAGGGGATTTCGATGCCGGCTTCGCGGAATTTCTCCTCGATCGCGAAATTGAGATCGCTCTTGAATCGGCTGGGTCGATCGCTCATTTCGCTGCTCCAAACGACGAGCTCGAAGTCGATGGAGCTGTCGCCGAATTGATTCAGAAAAACGCTGGGCGCGGGATCCTGGCAGGACGTGCGGATTGCTTTGGCCGGCCGCGATCAACGCTTCGCGCACTTTGTTTACGTCGCTCCCGTAGGCCACACCCACCGGAATGCGGAAACGCACCCGGGGATCGCCGTAGGTCCAGTTCGTCACCGGCTCTTCAATGAATTTCGAGTTCGGCACGATCATGGCGATGTTGTCGTTCGTCCGGATGACGGTGCTGCGCGCGCGGATCAATTCCACCTGGCCCGCCAGGCCCGCGACTTCGACGCGATCGCCGATCGTGATTGGTCGTTCCGCCAAAATGACGAGGCCGCTGATAAAATTGCTCGCGATATTTTGCAGCCCAAAGCCGATCCCCACGCCGACCGCGCCGGCGAACACCGTCAGGGCTCCGAGATGAATACCCGTGTTCTCGAGAACGATGAAGATGCCCACGATCAGGACGAGGTTGCTGACGATCTGGGCGATCGCGTATTGCAAGGCCCGGTCCAGCCCGCTGTTGACCAGGAAGCGGTTGAACAGAAATCGCTTCGTCCGCGACGAGAACCAGAAGACGCCGATGAGGAGCGCGATGAGCAGGAAGATCTGCACGAGGCTGAGGGTGACTCCCGGCAGGGGCGCCGTCCAAAGGAGCGGAACGCCGGCGGCGTTGATCGCGGTGACGGTGAAGAAAGCGAGCGCGGAAACACTCAGGATCGTCGTGACGATCGCGATGAAGTTGGTATCGAGTTTAAAGCGCGCGAAGAAACGCCGGACGACGTCGCTTTGCAGGGTCTTCGCCGTGATGAGGCCGATGGCGAAAAGGATCGCGAAGGCCAGCAGCCCAAGAAACGAGATGTAATGCCCGCCCAGGTAAAAAAGGGGCTTCTCGAGCAGGGGAAGGTTCATCGGTTCAGTCTGGGCCTCTCCTAACCCGGTCTGCAACCCGAAACAAAAAAACACGGCCGAAGCCGTGTTTTCTTTGGTAGGGTCAGCGCGCTGGGTCGACGGCGGCGGATCCCGCCACTGCGGGACGAGCGTCCCTACCTCACTACGTTCCTACCCTTGTTTCGAAGCTTTTTCTTCGATGTATTTGATTACGTCGCCGACGGTCTGAAGCTTCTCCGCGTCCTCATCCGGCACTTCCACGGAAAATTCTTCCTCAAAGGCCATTACCAGCTCGACGATATCGAGCGAGTCCGCGCCCAAATCCTCAATGAAGGATGCAGTCGGCGTGACCTGTTCCGGATTGACGCCGAGTTGCTCGACGATGATGTCCTTCACCTTCTCTTCAATTGGTTTGTCCGTCATAAAATCTTCTCCGTTCGCGTTGGTTCAGGGGGCAGGTCTTAAAGCAAGCCCAGCAAGGATGGCAAGTAAATGAATTACCGATCTTGTCAATCAATTTCAGGTTGAATCACTCCCCGGCAGCCCTTTGCCGCAGTTTACTTCGTCTTTGCTTGGCGTAAGAGAGAGGGGATGTCGTCCCCGACCACAACTGAGGATTTGCTCGACCTGAAGCTGTTGCCCGCCTGGGTCAACGAACCGGCGCGTCCGAATGATTACGCCAATTTTGAGGGCGAAGACGAACGTTCCTACGACCGCGGTGGACAACGCCCTGGCCGGAGCGGCGGCGATCGGGAGCGACGGGCGCCACGATCACGCGATCCGCGCGGCCCTCAGTCGCGCGAATCTCGGGGCCCGCAATCCCGCGATCCGCGCTCTCGTGGCCCCCGACCAGACCGGCGCGGCCCCGGACGTGCGGATGACCGTGGGCGCGACGACCGCCGCGAGCGCCCCGCCCCGATCCAACCGATCGCTGTCACAGTCCGCTTCATTCCCCATGAGCCGGCTTTCAACAGCGTCATCGCGCAGATCAAGTCCGGGTCCGTCGCCTATTCCGTTTTCGCGCTGGCCCGCCTCTTTCTCGAAAAGCCGGAGCGCTACGATGTGCAGTTGACCACCGCCGAGGATCGCCCGCTTTTTCAGCTGGGCGAAAACGGCGCGGTCGCGTCCGATCGCGGGATTCTGGAATCCAACGCCTTCGCCAGCACGCGCGACGATTTTTACACGGTCGAGGTCGTCCAGAGCGAACCGCTCAAAGGCAATTTCACCAATGTGGCGCGCTGCCGGCTCAGCGGCACCTTGCTCGGCCCGACTAATCATCACAACTATCAGCCGCAGTTGCGCACCCTTTACGAGAGCCGCTTCAGCCGCCGGATGAGCTTTGTCGATTATCAGAAACAAATCGATATCGTCAGCGACCCGGCGGTCGTGGAAGAATGGAAAGAGCAGGCGCGCAACGTCACCACCTACACCGCCAAAACCGGCGAGCCGCCGCTCACCTTTACCAACGCCGCCGAGGTGGAACGCCATTTTCGCCAGCATCATTTGCCCGGTCTGATTCGGACCGCCGCCGAGCTGACCATCGACGGGGTCATGAGCAGGCAGCTGACGGATCGTGCCCTGGGACGCGCCATCGAGGAGGCCTGGGCGAGCGAAACGCGCTCGCCCTCGAAGATGATGCAGGAATTATCCGCCAGATTGCGCCAGGGTGGATTGAACATTTTCCGGCATCGCCGCGGGATGCTTTTCGTTTCGCCCATTCGGGCGCGGGTTTTCAGTCACCAAAGCGCAGGCGTCTCCGCCTCCATCAATGCGATTCTGGAAACAGTGACCTCCGCCTCGGGCATCAACCGCAAGATATTGGCCGAACATCTGGCGCCCGCTGGCGCCGAACCCGCCGATCTCGAGCGCGCCCGACTAACCCTCGCGTCCGATCTGCACTGGCTGGTCAGCGAAGGCTACATCATCGAATTCAACGATGGTTCGCTCGATCTGCCCCGGACGAAGCAGCCTGCTTCGCCTGGAGCTAAGGGAGGGCCGGCCGGAACAAGCGCAGATACACCAGGCGATTCCGCTCCTGAGTTACATCCAGTCGAAGAGACGCCGGTTGCGGTAACGGAATCCAAACCGGCAGAGCTGGCCCCGCCGTTCGAAGAAAAGGCTATGGAGACTGTTGTGGCAACGGCGGAAGAAACGGCTGTGCCCGAAGTTTCAGTCGAACCAGAGCAGCCCGCTCAGCCTGCTCCAGAAGAAACGCCGCCCGAAGCAGTCGCAGCTGCGGATTCCACCAGGTAGGGACGTTTCTCCGAAACGTCCGACTATTTGGGTCCGCGTCGCGGGGGCAATTCGACGGACGGCTCGGAGAGCCATCCCTACCTGAGACAAAGTTGGTAAGGCCACTCCTCTGCGCGAGCGACCAAGCCAGCGCGAACGGGATTATTGAGAATGTAAGCCACCTTCTCCTCCCGGCTTTCATCGTTGCGCAATCGATGATCGAAGAAATCGCGCTGCCAACGAATGCCGGCCTGCCTTGATGCATGCCGCTTCCAATTTCGAACCACTCTCGTCATGCTCGTTTCCGGTCCGAACGTCGCCAGCATATGGAGATGATCTGGCATTAAGAGAAGCAGCGGGACGCCCCAGAAGTGCCGGTCCCAATAGAAACGCGTAGATGCGAATAGAGTTTCGGCGATGTCCGTATGGCAGAGTTGATTCTCGCCTTTGGGCAGGCAGCAAATCGTAATGAAAAAAATCGCGTCCGACGTTCCAATGAAGTGTGGCGGATTGTGCGGCAACGCGCGGCGTCCGATTGCATCATGAGGGGAACGCATATCAGGTAGGGACGTTTCTCCGAAACGTCCGACTTTTTCCTAATTAGGGTCGCTGCCGGAAGAAAGGAAATTCGGTGGACGCTCGGCGAACGAGCGTCAAACAATTCGACGGACGACTCGGAGAGCCATCCCCACCAGAAGGCCGAAGCGCCCTACGCCGGAACCAGGCCGGCCTTTTTCAGGGTGGCGTAGGCGCCGTTCTTATTCAGCGTCTTCATTCCACGCGCGGTCACGCGGATGCGCACGAACCTTTTCAGCTCCGGCACCCAGATGCGGCGCTCGTGCAGGTTCGGAGTAAAAGTGCGCGGAACGTTCTTCGTCACGTGACGCCCGACGCCGCCTTTTTTCTTCGCCATACCGCGGCGGTGAATAATGCTGCCGCGGGTGACTTTCGATCCTGTGATGCTGCAAACTTTTGACATAATCTACCCCAAAGAGTGCGTAAGCTGGCGCGCCCGCCCCAGTGGGTCAAGCGACAATTCAATTAGCGACTAAACGAATTAGTGAATTAACGATTGGCCCCCGCTTGCGAAAAAGCCCGAGTTCACTCGCGAAAACATCCGGAGTTCACTCGCGAATCCCTCCGGAGTTGAACGTTCCTGCCTCCCGGGAGTCAAAGATAAGTTCAGAGGAACTTATCGAACGTTGAATCAGGACCTTGCGATTCGGCGACCCCCCATTCGCTAATTCACTAAATCGCTCATTCGTTAATTAAATTCATGGCCCGGACGAATCACCAGAAACTGCGCGTTGGAATCGTCGGGGCAGGGGACATCGTTCGCACCCGGCACCTGCCCGGGTTGAAAAAGCATCCCGAGGTGGAGATCGTCGCCGTCTCGAATTCCACCTACGAAAGCGCGGAGAAATTCTGCCAGGAAAACGCGCCCCACGCCGTCCCCATGCAAAACTGGGCCGACCTCCTCTCGCTCCCGGACATCGATATCGTCTGGATCGGCACGCCGCCCTACATGCATTCGGCTATCACCGTCTCGGCCCTCGAAGCCGGCAAACACGTCTTTTGCCAGGCCCGCATGTCGATGGATCTGGCCGAAGCCGAGGAAATGCTCGCCGCCTCGAAACGTTATCCCGAGCTGGTCACGATGCTTTGTCCGCCGCCGTTCGGATTGCGCGGCGATCTCCTCGTCAAGAAACTACTCGCGGAGAATTACCTCGGCCGTCCGCACCACGTTCGACTGCAATGCTTCACCGGCGCCTATCTGAACCCTGAGGCGCCCGCGCACTGGCGGCAGCGCATCGAGATCAGCGGCCTGAATGTTCTCGCCCTCGGCATCTACGTCGAAGTTCTCCAGCGCTGGCTTGGCGACATCACCGGCGTCTTTGCCCGCGGCAAAATCCTGCACCCGAACCGGCAAGGCTACGACGTCATCGTTCCGGACTTGCTCACCATCCTGTGCCAATTCGAGAACGGCGCCGAAGGCGTGCTCGAGTTCAGCGGCATCAACGCCCTCGCTTCCGGTGATCGTCTCGAAGTTTACGGCGAAGCCGGCACCATGACCTACGACTTCGGCACCGACACCCTCCAGGCCGGCCGCGATGGCGACCGCGACCTACACGCCATGGAGATAACTCCGGAGCTGGAGGGTGGCTGGCACGTCGAGGACGACTTCATCGCCGGCGTGAAATCGAAGGGCCGCGTCCGCCCCCATCCCGATTTCGAGGACGGCCTCCGCTACATGCGCGTCGTCCAGGCCGTAGCCGATTCCCGCGCCCGGAACGAGTGGGTCGAGGTTAAACGCTAGCGTCTTCTGTAGCGGCGGTCTATGACCGCTGAAATCTCTGGCAACACCCTCCGAGCCTCGCCCGTCGTAACCTGTCGACCGCCACAGCCTTGGCGAAGGAGGATCACGCTTGCCCCTTTCCAGCCCAGCGTGCTAATCGTTTGTCGTGTTTACTCCTGGACTTTCCTCGGTGCTCCTTCGAAATAGGCTGCGAGATGCCGCTTTGTTTTGCGGTATTATGCAGCCTAATTCTCGTTAGGTCTATGCGCTTTGCTCTCTTGGCTTTCCTGCTTACTGGGTGCACAACACCCTTACTAGTCGTGGGTGGTCCCCATGCAGCCGCGTTGTCACCAGCCGACGTTCAGCAGATCCGAAGGGTCGTTTCGGCTCGCCCCTGTTCCGAATACCAATTAGACGCCGAAGCTCCGGGCAAAGTGTATGTCCGGGCCGGACCCTGCAGAGATAATTCGTCGGGCGACGCCTTCTGGGTTATGAAGCGCTCTGGCACATGGTATATTGATGCTTCGTCGATTGCGCCCCCAGCCACGTTCTGATGCATCTCAAAGACCTAACCAAGCGATGCACATACCAACCGCACTTCGAACTTCAGCGATTGCGATCCTCCTCTGTCCCGCGATAACTGTTTTTTGCGAACCGCCGCCGGATCCGTCGCAGCTGAAAGAAAAACCTATCGTCAGGCCGGACGAAAGTAAGAAGGTCCAAAAGGACGGAAGTGTTCACATGCCGAAGGTCGATATCGATTACACTGCTGGGAAGGCCAGGCTTTCGCCGGACGGCACGATAAAAGAACCGGCGGCTCCCGATGTTCCTTCAAAAGCGCCTCCGGCAGTCAAGTCGAGTAACACGTCGCCGTCCCCCGCGCCTTCCGGCGGAAAAGCGAGAGATCCAAGCCAACGCGCGAAGGATGTTTTCCCAAAGATCAACGAGCCCGCCGCCAAACCAAGACCGACCGCCACCATTTCGGTGCGGCCATGATTGGTGAATCGAGTATGAGACGAGCCGAAAAGGCGGGGACGAACTTCTACGTAAGAACGAACGATGAATGCTAGAGTTCTGTTGGCGAGCTTCGCGGGGGCCGTAACGATATTTGTTCTGGGATATTTGATTTATGGGGTGCTGCTTGTGTCGTACTTGAAGGAACACATGGTTCAGTATGCGGGCCTCAATAAGGAGCCCACGCCAGATTTCGTTCCACTCTTCTTGTCAAACCTGGTTCTGGCTTTTCTGTTGGCATACACTTTTGACAACTGGTTGAAAATCCGAACGGTTATTGGCGGATTGAAAACCGGAGCAATCATCATGTTGCTCATTGGACTGAGTAAAGATCTGAGTTTCATGGGGTACATGAACCTCTTCAAAGGATTCGCGCCGGTCATCGTAGACGTTTTGGCAGAAACCCTGCGGGTAGCTCTTGCCGGTGGTGTGATCGGAGGAGTCCTTGGGTTGATGAATAAAGCGGTGAGGCATTAACGTTAAACACTGAGAGCCGAAACACAGAGATGCCGAAAAGCTGAGGTGTCGACCAAGGAGCGATCTGAAATCGCCGTTGTTTCTTAAATATTTTCAGCCTTTGCTACGTTTCAGCGTTTCAGCGTTTCAGAAATTCAGCATTCAGCGTTTGGTTTAGTCATGAGCACTCCCGCCGCACCGTTCGTCTTCGACCCCAACACACGCCGATTTTACCATGGCACCCGGGCCGACCTGAAGCCCGGGGATCTGATTCAACCCGGCTTTCCTCCAACTACACCGAGCGCAAGTCGCCTTGGATCTACTTCAGCGAGACCCTGCACGCGGCGACCTGGGGAGCGGAGCTGGCCAGGGGCGACGCTCCAGGCCGCATCTACCTGGTGGAACCGACCGGCCCATTCGTGGATGACCCCAACGTGACGGACAAAAAGTTTCCCGGTAATCCCACCAAGTCTTATCGCTCCCGGGAGCCGCTCCGAATCCTGAGCGAAATCCTGGATTGGCAGGGACACTCCCTCGAGGAAATCCAGGTCATGAAAGACTTTATCGCCGATAAGGAGCCCATCGACGACTGAACGGGTCCAGAGCCGAAAAGCTGCTGCTTAATCAAGGAGCGGCGTTTCCATGCCCGCAACGCTTTCGCGTAGCGATGCAGGCGGGTCCAACCGCCGGGGTTTTTCAGCGTTTCAGGATCTCAGCTTTTCAGCTTTTCACCGTTAGCGAGCGAGTCGCGATTTCGCGAGTCGGTTTTCTGTTTTGATCTCGGTGCGACGCTGCGGTGTTACGCAGACTGTGTCGCCTTCGAAAGCCTCACGCCAAACATAACCCGAGACGCATGTCTTGGGGCCGGAGGCGCCGGCCGTCCAGCGTTTGGAAGCGGTCCGGTTCTCCTGGGCCACGCGATCGCGCGACGAGGGTATTACGCAGACGAGATCCTGGGGCCGCGCTACTCGCCAGACGTAACCGGACGCGCACGTATTTGGAGCAGGCTTGGGCGGTGGCCTCGAGGCGCTGTCGCAGGGACTTTGCGGCCCGCAACTAATCTCATCCCAGCTCGTGCACTGGGATTTGCCGGCGAAAGCCTTGTCGCATCCTTGCACCGCCACGGTATAAACAACTTTTGGGTTATACTTCACCAGATACCGGAAATCCTTGTCACCCTCGCGCTCCACCTGCTTCGCCGGCCCGCCATTTTCGCTCCAACGAATGTTAAAATGATCAAATCCCCCCGTCGACCAACGGACCACCACACTGCCGCCTTCCACGCTGAGAGCTGGGTTCATGTTTATGTTCTCGAAACCGCTCGCAGACAGCGCCAGCCAGCCTGAGCAAAAGATGAGCGCAGCGGAGATACTGAGGCGCACGTTTTTCATTCGCACGTGCCATCTCTTGGAAGGGAACCGAATAGTCGTCTCGTTCATGCCTCGTTCTTATGCGATCCGGCATCGCCGTGTCAAAGCGAAAACCTGAGGTGCCGAAAGCCGGAACCGGCGCAATCAGGTTTTCGGGGTTGGAGGTGCTCCGCCCCCAATCGGGGAATACGACTTCCGTCCGAATCTTTTGGGTCCTAACATGCCAATTATGAAGGCTGCATTTTTGTTGCTGCTCACGGTAATGGCCGCGAGCGCGGCTGAGCCGGCGGCGTCACCATCTCCTGCGAATAGCGGCACTTCGTTGATCGAGATCCAGGCAGCGCCGGAAAAAGGCTTCCAGCATTCCTACGTCCTCTTCATCCCGAAAGCTGTTGCCGGGAAGTCTTCTTCCTACCTTCTGGTCGAGCCGAACAACACCGGACGCACCAGCGATGAGCTGGAGGATCACCATTCCGCCGCGGTCGCGCTGGCCCGCGTCAGCTCCGTCGGCAATTTCGTCGCCGTGAAGCTCGGGGTCCCACTCCTCGTCCCGGTTTTTCCACGGCCGAGCAGCCTGGACCACGTTTACACCCACTCGCTCGATCGCGACACGATGCTGATTTCCGAAGGACCACTTAAGCGGCTCGATCTTCAATTGCTCGCCATGATCGCGGACGCCAGGGAGCGGCTGGCCGCCATGGGTCGTCCCGTGAACAAGAAAATCCTGTTGAACCGATTTTCCGCCTCGGGGTTGTTTGCCAATCGCTTTACCTTCCTCCATCCGGAAGCCGTCGCGGCCGCGGCCTACGGCGGGGTCAACTGCTTCATCATGCTGCCCGTGGCGGAGCTGGACGCACAGGCTCTCGAGTTTCCGCTGGGGCTGGCCGACTTCGAGAAAATTGCCGGGCATCGCTTTGATCGCGCCGCCTACAATGCCGTTCCTCAGTTCGCCTACATGGGCGAAAAGGATGAGAACGATGCGGTGGTCCACCAGGACGCTTACTCCGAGGCCGAGCGCGCGCTGGTTTTTAGGCTGGTCGGCCGCAAGATGATGCCGGATCGGTGGAAGGCCGTTGAGGTGGTTTATCGGGAGCTACATTCCTCTGTCCAATTCAAGACGTATCCGGGAATCGGGCACGGGACGGACGGAACAATAAACCGCGAAGTCGCTGCATTTTTTAACGCTGCCATAGACAAGCCCCGCTAATACGCCAGGGCGCCCACAAAGCTGAGACCCTGAAAGTCTGATCATTCCATGCCCGCCTAATCATTCTGTTCCTGGCCCTTTGCCTCGTGGGCTCTACCGGGTGGGCGGATGATCTCGATCTCATCGTCGATAAAACGGTTTCCGCGGAGAGCTGGGGCCAGGCCTATGACCGGCTCACCTCGGTAGAGTTCCCTTCCATTGCCACGAAGCTCGCCAGATTGATTGGTGATCATTCGGTTTTTACCAGCATCGGACCGACCACCAAGGAGCCGTGGAAAGAAACTCGACTCGACGAACACGATCGGATCGCCTGCACCCTGGGGCAGCTCTGGCGGCACCACTTCGAAACTAGGAAACCCCAGGGCGAAAATATCGAACTTCTGCTCGGCTTGCTCGAGGATCACTCCGTCGGCTCCGGCCGACCCATGGTCGCGCTCCAGCTTGCTTCCTGTTTGCACTTCGACAATCGGCACCCGGATAAGTCGTTGCCTCCGATGCGCGACGTTTTGAGACGTCTTGACCGCATTGTTCAGGATCCAAAGCAGCGGGAAGGTGTCTGGAGTTATATTATCGAGATTCTGTTTGAGCACGGCGACCAGAACAAATATCTCGACCTGGCCATAAGACTTAGCTCTGCCGGAAAGAAACCAGAAAGCCGGGCCGAACAGTTCCGCCTCACCACGCAACATTGCAGCCCTGGCAAATTGTCGGAGGAGAATACCCGGAAGTTCCTCCTCCACGGTTACCGCCTGCTGGAAGAAATTGACGATGGCCATTCCGGCAGTGGGTATTCACTTGCCCTCCGGCTGGATGAGTTCATGCGTAGCCTCCCCATTCGAGCGGGTCGCTCGCCCTTCATGCCTGACTCCCGGCTGCCGGAGTAACCAGGGGCCGAACGGACCAACCGCGGGCTTCTACTAGGACACGGTGAATAACGCTCGGAAATGGTGGGAAGAAAACAAAGCCGCCTTGTGATTTGGCGGACGTCCGTTCGCCGCATCTGCGTCCGGGCTGTCACCGATTCCTGCACCCGGACCGCGCGGGTCGAGGGTAAACGCTGACATGCCGAAAAGCGGAAGTTTCAGCGTTCCAGGTATTTCAGAATTTCAGCGTTGGATCGACAAAGGTCGCCACCGGAGGGAATTCGTTCGCCTGAATACGAACCTGTCGGATTTATCCGACACCGCGAATGAAAAAAAATATTGACGAGATGGGCCGAAACCTCATACGACGAATCCATGTCGTTCCCCCAGAATCGGCTTCGGCCACTGCTTTGTTTATTAATCCCCTTGTCGTTATCGACTTCTTCGTTGTTAGGCCAAACCCCCACGCCAACACCACCGCATGATACCGATGGAGATGGTGTGGTTAACCATGACGATGGTTGGCCCCGTAACAAGCAATTAACGCTACCGCCAACCTTGGAGTCGCACTACGCCGTAATCAATCTCGGCCCGGGCACGGGTTACGGCGTCAACAACTTCGGAGATGTCGTCGGCGAAGCCTATAATGACGCCAACGGAGTGAGTGAGGCGATTTTGTGGCGCATGGGCCAACCCCCCATGTTTCTCGGGTTTCTCACCAATGATGCAACTGCCACGCGACTTAGCGCCGCGACTGCGATCAATGATGATAGAAGAATTACCGGTTACTCTACTTACACGTGGAATCCAAATGTCTCGGGAGAATATCCCAATCCCCCCCTTTACCCGCAGTTGTATAATGAATACGAGGACGATTATCACACCAGCTATTGGAACATGCACGCTTTCACCTGGCTAGCAGGCGTGATGACGGACTTGAATGACCTGACCTTCGGCCAAGCCAACAATGGGACGCACCCGGACATCGCAAACAAAGCCTCGAGCGCTGCTTGGGCGATCAACAATACCGGCATAATCGTCGGCGATTCCGACAGCCGGATCACGGTAAGCGCTGGGTCAGCCTGGATTATGAGTTCGCGCGATCCACTTGATCCACGGGCTGTCCGCTTCTCGGTGAATGCTGCCCCGACCGATTTGAATGTCTCTCCTGGAAACACCGCCGGACTTGCCATTAACGGTGCAGGCAGCATCGTCGGTTACCGGGCTGGTGGAAGTTTCGGCAATGGTCCCGAAGCGGATCATGCCTTCCTGGTGGATCCGAACGGACAATTACACCTGCTCGGTCTGGGCGGAGGGTCAGCCATAGGCATCAACGGTCTGGATCACGTGATCGGCTACTTCGGCGTGGGTGCCGGCCATTCCTTGTGGCCCAATAACTACCGTCCCGATCTACCGGCTGCGGAACGAATCGTTGACCTGGAGGCGATTGCGCAAGCGCGGGACATTGCAAACAGTTACGCGTACGCCATCAACGATCGCGTCGAAATCGTTGGCAGCGGCGATGGAAACGCTCTGCTCTGGCGGAACGGCAAGGTGCACCGGCTGAACGATCTCATCAGCCCGCAGTCGACCGTCAACTTAACTTCCGCCTTCGCGATCAGTCAGAACGGCATGATCGTCGCTCAAGGCACGACCTCAAGTGGCGACAAAGCCTTCCTTCTAGTTCCCGACGAACTCATGGTCGACGCAAACAACGACGGCAAGATGTCATTCACAAATGCGGCGATCCACAACAAGGACAAAACGACAAAACACGCGCCTTATCAATTTTGGGTTAATGATGATCGTGATGAAGGACACACCGACGTGCCACCTGAGGGTCTACTCGACTGGACAAAGGATGTGATCGACCAAAAGCGAGATCTGGAGGATTTCACTCGGCTCTGGATCAGCTTCAAGGGCCTGACGGATCTGGTAAAGTCGCCCGGCATTCAGCTCCGACTCGAATGGCAACCAAACGACGGCACTCTGCCATGGAGTCCCGCGGCTGGAAACCCAGCCATAAAGCTTTTTCCAGCAGCGGAAGCAAATGGAGGACGCAAGTATCTCGATAAGAACGAATGGGCGGAAACGCAAAGTTCGACGCCGTTCAACACGACATATGGCCTGGTTCGCAGAGATTTCCCCCTTGTCCTGCCTCTGACGCAGGCGGCTCTTGGCGCTCTCACCGAGCAGCAACCGAATCTATATTTTCTCTTTGAAGGCGTTGCTCGGGGTAAGGGGCGATTGGTCCTAAAGCTGCTCAAAAATGGGCAAACAGTGGCTGAGTATCCCCCTCTTTACCTGGAAATAAAGGACGTGAAAGATATGTACGAGCGCTGGACGGTTGGCGATGTCATAGAACCCAACACATCGGTTGTCTCTTCGCTCGATTACCAAGTGTGGCCTGCGGCCACGGCAATGCAAGATCTTGGACCGTCCCAGAGGCCGCTTCCTGCGCCGACAACGGCCGCTGAGAGTGATTACCTCTTGTTAGTCCACGGGTGGAATTCATCGCCATTCAGCAAGGAATATGTCGGCAATACCGCATTCAAACGGCTATTTTGGCAAGGATTCAAAGGGCGGTTCGGGCTCTTTCGCTGGCCCACGTTTCATTTTGAAGGCGCCCCACCAATTCATCATTTTGATGCCAGTGAGCATCGCGCGTGGGCATCATCTCTCGGCCTCCTAAGCTTGATAAATCAGTTTAACGCAGGTCCATTTGCCGGAAAGGTAAGAATTATTGCACACAGCATGGGCAACGTTGTTGTGAGTGAGGCCTTGCGTCGCAGCCAAAGTGGTCAAATTATCCACACCTACATCGCCTCACAGGCTGCCATTTCCGCCCACTGTCTCGACGCGACAACAACACCAATGAGATTCCGACTAAACCTCGGACCGACGACCCCCGATGTTTATGGGTATTATTGGCAGAATGGAGCGATATCCCAACCTCACCAATGGCAGAGCGAGGGTCGACCGAGTTATATGCACAGCGATTATCTACTAGGCAAAGCAGGACGCTACTTCAATTACTACAATGACAAGGATGCGGCGTTGGACTGGCCGCTTTGGCAATTGGATCAGCAGACCAAGCCGGACGCGGGCTACGGGTATGAGTACGCTGGTTTCCCACCTTCGATCGGTTTTTATCGAGAACCCAGGGTTTGGCTCTAGTTGGCTCACGTTTCCAGTCGATCGCTATGAGGTGTTTTCCTGGGCCGCAGAATCCCATTCTTATGCCCTGGGTGCCCAGTACAGTAAATGGTGTGGTGATAGCCAGCGGTGGGCAAAATATTAACCTCAAAAACGCGCCACTTAATTATCGTGATGGCGAGAAATTTCACAGTGCACAATTTTACGATTCGAATGCGCAACGGAGAGAGTATTGGGAACAAGTAATGCGCAATGGTGGGCTCATTAAAGAAGAAGAGTGAAAAAACGTTTACTTACTATTGTCGTTTTCTGCAGCGTTATTTCTGCTGTGTTATTGCTCCTGAGAATACGGTCTTCTACTGAGCTGACGCAACACACCGACGACCAGGCTAGCCCCCGAGCTGCGATCGGGGGAGCATTGGCCACCCCCCCATTAATCGACAAACGAAAGACATCGGATCGAGCGGATCCTGTAAAGATATTTGAGGCTATTGAAGCCACGAACGTTCCAATCAATTTTTGGGGTAAGGTGACTGATCAGATTGGTTGGCCAATAGATGGGGTTACTGTTCAGTACAGAATACTCCATCGAGCACGGGAATTTGTTGGGTGTAGCTTGGAGCGATCGAGAAACTCGGCCTGGTCGAGTCGTCACCGATGGGGGAGGGTCGTTTTCGGTCGAAGGACTGAAGGGCCACGCTCTGAGCATCATAGCGATTAAGCACCCGAATTATCAATTCAGGGAAAAAGGGGCAATGAGCTTCGATTTCTACGGGAGCACAGCGTCTGGAAGATTTGTTTCAGATTCGCGTAAACCAGTTATTTTTAAGATGGTTCAGAAGCAACAACTAGAACCGCTGATTCATGTGAAAGGGAACCTGCGAGTCCGGGGAGACGGAACGCCTGGGCGATGGAATCTCTGGGAGGGGGAATCCGATCAGGCGGGAGAACTCATGGTCACCTTTAGGCGCGAACCGGCAGTGCTCCAACGGCCAGGCCAGGCTGCAACATGGTCAGCGGAGTTGCAAATTATCGGTGGCGGAATAATTGAAGCTCCCTGGGATGATGACGTTCGCCAGGCACCGGAGGCAGGCTATGTGGACAGCCTCCTCTATCCTGAGCGTGAGCAGAAGCAGGGCGTTCCCTACAGGGCGTTTTACGTGAAGACTGCCGATGGAAGGTTCGGTCGACTGCAAATAGAACTTGATGCGCGGGGCGAAGGAACAACTGCGCCATGCTATATGGAGAGCGATATGAATCCACGCGCGGGTTCGCGAAACTTGGAGCCCGTGGAAGAAGAATGACATGAGAAAGGCCGCGTTGGTCGCGTTGGGCAGTGTCGAATACGTATTTTCACTTGTCGTAACGTCCTGTTTAATGATGGCGGTTCTGCACTGGGTGTTTAACCCCGAGCGCGATACAAGAATGATGCTGCCTGTGTTTTGCGGCGGACTTGTTGTGACGGTATTGTTCTTATCGGATTACTATTTTTGTCGCGTGATCAGATGCAAATCAATGCCATTCCGCGTCGCGGGATCCATCGCCTTAGCCGGCTTGAGCACGGCGCTTACCATTCCCGGAGGTATCCTACTCGCTGAGGTGCTGGAACTCCCTTCTCGAAGCCATTGGCTGATGTAATGACCTCACCGGGTCGTGAGGTTTCAGATTTGTGGTATTTCAGACCTTCGCGATTGCGAACATGCGTCTTAACGACGATTTGAGACAACGAACGAAGGCTTTTGCCTCACGCATCGTACGATTCTATGCGGCGCTCCCGGGTCAACGGAAGGAAGTCGAAGTGCTCGGTCATCAACTTCTACGATCCGGGACGTCGATTGCCGCCAACGTGCGCGAAGCATCACGCGCGCGGAGTGACTTGGAGTTTTGCTCCAAGCTCGAAATCACCCTTCAGGAGGCAAACGGGTCGCAGTTATGGATCGAGCTGTTGATCGAGGATTGTGGCAAACAAACGAGGCGTCGAGCTGGCTCCTGCGAGAAGTGAACGAATTGATGGCTATATTCGTAACGATTGTCTCGCGACCGCGTCACCAAATGCTGAGAAAGTGAAATAATGAAAAGGAATCAGCTTCTCAGCGTTTCAATATCTCAGCGTTTTCAGGTTCAACAGTGTTTGGCCCCCGGTACGATTCCTGCACATCCATCGGTGTTGTGATTCTTTCCCCCAGGAAGTGGCGTGGCGTTCTGCCCGTTCTTTGGTGTGCCGCGTTTACCGGCTTGTGCCCGTTCGTGGGACGTACAGAAAGCGTTCCTAATCCGGAAGTCGACCAAGCCCTCAAACAGGCGGCGGACACGGTCCGAAATGCGAAAAAGCCGGCTGAACTCGATAGCGTGTTGGAAAATCTGCGGCGGCTGCAAGAGCGGGCCAGTACCTCTTCGGCCCTCGGAGCCGGAAGCTAAACCTTATCGGCGGGCCGACACGGCCCGCAGGTTTGTCCTGCGCTGGCAGAAATACCTCTCCGTGGCGGCCTCAGGTGACCTGGAAGAAGCACGTCAAATCCTGGAAAGTCTCAGCCATGAAGACGACAACGGGCTAATCCCTCGTTCACAAATTCTCGCCCGAATCCATGACCCCGCCCCATCCCAGGAACCGGCGACGCGGCCGGCCATCAGGAAAGTTCTCGATCGGATCAAGACTCTCGATGATATGAGCCTGGCCTACGACACGCTCAAGGCCATGCAATCCGACGGGCACAGGCAAGTGGGAGAACTCCAGGAGGCGATTGCGGCATTGACGCCCCTGGAACTAGCCTATCGCGAGTTCAAGGCGGGATCCTCGACCAACCTGGAAAATCTTCTGACCGAGGCGCGGATGCTCCCAAATTATGTCATCCCTGTGCGCAACCAATTACTTGCGCTGATCTTGCCCCGTTATCTCGGCTTACCGGAAGATCTGAAGCCGGGACCGGATGAAGGAGTGCATGCGTTTCTGGATCGCATTGTTGCGGACGCAATCGCAAAGCGGAATTACGTCCTCGCAGCGCGGGCCCGCGAGTTTCAATACGCGATGAAGTATAACCCGCGGGAAACCGGCGGGTCGCAGGCCGCGACGTTCATCGCCGGGCACAACCAGGAAGAGGCCGGCCAGTACACCCTGGCGGTGGCGTCGTATCAAAAAGCACTCGCGATGGGGACCGATGTCGTGCCCCCGAAGGTGATCGGGGAGAGATTGGCGGCCATCCAGAAGGAACATCCGGCGGAGTATCAGGAAGGCGTGCAACTATTTCTCGCGCCGCCACAGCAGCGGAGATTCGATCCCTACCCACATCACCTTGGCCCGCCTGCAAGATCTCCAAATGCGCCGCGGTTCCCGGTGCCGGCGGCATCAATAAGCCCATCTGCCTCTCCAACAAAATGAGCGTTCTGAATCGCCGAATCTTCCGCGGACTCCTGCTGCTTGTCTTCACGTTTCAGCTTGGCCTCGCGCAAGCGCAGAGCGACTCGATGACTGAGCTGGAGTCGGCCATTCGAAAGGAAACCGAGAAACCAAAGGCGAGCGGCTCCGAGAAGCAGGATCGGCCGCGTAACGAAGGCTCGATGTGGTTAGCGCAGCTGCGCGACGCCGTCCGGCGCCACGACTCGCAGTTAGCGGAAGCGGCCCTGGCGGAAATCACCGCGTTATTCGCCTCGAAACCGGCGGTGCGTGCGATGGCAGTCAAGCTCCGGGGAGAGTTGCGCGTCGAGCGAGTTGCCAGGGAAAAAGAAACGATAACAAAGATCAGAGCGCTCCTGGACGGCGCGGCGGCGGCGGTAAGAGCGGCCCGCACCGCGGCTGATCTCGACAATGCGATTCGTGACTTAAGGGACTTTGCCGAATATCCGCAGCCTGATTCGGCGGCAATCCGAGATGAAATGCGGAAGGTCCAGAATGCGCGGCAGTTCGTGCTTCAGTGGCAGGATTATCTGGCCGCGGACGCCGCGGGAGATTTGCAGAGAGCGGAGCTGGCTTTGCAAAACGCGAGTGGAATGGCCACCGACCTTGTGCCGCGCTCTCAAATTCTCTCCCGCGCTGATGAGGTTTCGAAGCGGAAAACCCCAGACCTGTATGAACAAGCACGTGAGATAACGGCAAAGACAAAATCGCTCGACGATATTCCCGGCGCGGTGGACGCGTTGGCGGCGCTCGAGAGAAAGCCGGGCATCTCTCAGCGCGATTATCGGGATTTGGTCGAGACACTGCGCTGGGACCTGATGCAGATTTCTCAAGCCTATCGCGAGTATCAAGCCGGCCTTCCCACCAGCCTTCAGATCGCAGGATTCGAATCCCCGAGGCAAAGTGAGGAAGCCTTCCGGGTCATCCTTCCACTCAGGCTTCAACTGCTGCGGGCTATCCTCCCGCGCGCTCTCGAAGTGGATGAAAAACTCAAGCCCAATCCGGACGAACCAATCCGCGGATATCTCGATCGGATGGAGGCCTTCGCTCTCGAGAAAGACGACTTGAGATTACTCGTGCGAGTGCGCGATTTGCGGAACAAGCTCGACCGGGTGCTGCCTTCGAATGTCAATGTCTTCGTCTCTCAATTTCTCCTGGCCGGTCTCGACCAGGAAGAAGCCGGCCAATGGGCCGCGGCGGTGGTCTCTTATGAAACAGCACTGAAGCATGGTGCGGACGTCGTTCCGACAAAGTCCGTCGGTGAGCGCCTCGAAAGGATAAAGGCAGCGCATCCCAAGGAATTTGAGGAGGGGTTTCGACGATTCATGGCCGGCCCTCAACCGATGCCGCAAAACCTTGCTCCGAATGCCGCCAACGAAGTCATCATTCCCGAAGCGCCCTCCCAATCCGTCTCATCCCCCTCGCCGCGGTAAAATCGAGAAGCAGGTCCTTTCAGCTTTTTGTACGTTTCAACAACTTGGCACTTGGCTTTCAGCCTTGCCCGGTCTGATCAAGAATTCTACATTCTTCACCATGACCCCCGTGATAGACGAATATTCGTCTAGTTCCCGTTGGGCAGGCATCGAACGATGAGCACGAAGTTGCTTCTTAGTTGGTCGTTCCTCCTTCTCTTCGCCGGTTGCGCGAGGGGCGGACTAGGCCCGCTCGTCCTCGACGGACCGGAGTTGCATGCCTCGCTCGTGACACGGAAGCTCAAGGATGCAGCGAAACTTCATCTGGCCCCGGTGCTGCGAGACAATCCGTATCTTTCGACCGACTCTGGGTTCGTCGGTGTCCTCGCTCGGATCGCGTCGCAGGGCCGGCTCACCGGAGGAGAGGGGGTCCGCGCTGCGCTCTATGCCCTCTACCGCGGCGAGAGCGAGGTCGGCCTCTATGGCCTGGAGGCCGCGTCCCCTGCGGACGCCGACCGCATCGAAGGCGTCCTGCGCGCAATCTGGGCGCACAACGAGGGGCTGGGGCTCGCGCGGGTTCACCGCGAAGGCGAGGTTCTCGTGGTCGTGTGGACCTACGGAAAGTCGCCGTCGTGCTGGGAGACGGTGAACGCGAAGGTCGTGGAACGCTTGACCGCCCCCTGAGCGGGCCGTGATGAATCGAAACGCCGCAGCCGGAAAAGACGGCCGTAGCGGAGGAGGAGCGGACTATCGTGACCGGAGGCGTCCCACTCAACCGCTGATCAGCTTTTCAGAGTTTCGTCTTTTCAGCGTTTGTACGTTTCAACAATTCGGCACTTGGCTTTCAGTCTTGCCCAGCCTGATCAAGAATCATACACTCCTGATCATGGCCCACGTGATAGACGTAAAGGTTTACGCCTTTAAAGACGAACCTTCGTCTAATTGATTCACTCATGCTATTCGCTCACCCTGCGGGCTGCTGGTCCATGTTACGGCTTGGTAGTCCGCTCCATTCTCGTTAGGCCTAATCCCTACGCCACGTGTTGACCGAGCCGCTTACATTTACTGGGACGCTCAGTCTCAAAGATGCACTGGACCTTAACCATTACCTTTTCCGTTACATCGTTGATTGGCCGGTCCGCATTCTTATGGCCGTCACGTCGGGTCTGATTGCAGCGCTCCTCATCTTCGTTGTGCACCTAGGAAACTTGAGCTTTACGCTTTGGATCATTCTTTTTTTGTGCGCGTACTTCCCCTTCGGCTGGATTTTGCATCGCCGCCTCGCTGTGTGGTGGTATTACCGCCGTCACCGTGATCAGTACATCGAGCACACCGTCACGATCTCGAACGATTCGATTTCGACATTCAGCACGCGCGCTGATATGCGTCTCAATTGGGATGGCTTGAAGGCCATCATTTCGACATCGCGAGGGCTTCTGTTTATCGTCCCGAGACACTCCGCGTGGTTTTGGTTGCCACAGCGAGAGTTCGAAGGCAATAACCGGAAGGAACAGATTTTAGAGGTGGCTCGTGAATACAAGCTTCGAATTGAACGAATGGCCTAACCAAGCGATGGAGCGAACGGCGGACCGCCGTACGCTCCACCTTTGAGATGATTTCCACACGTCTACTCCGAGCGACACGCGCCCTCGTCCGCCGTCGCTGATCTTGTTCTCGTTAGACCTCAAGCACTACCACATTAACCCACCACAAAGAAATAAGAAAAACATGAACAGATTCCTCAAATTCTTCATCATGACAGTTGCAACCGCGCTTACGATCGCTTCGGTCCACGCCGAACCTGATCAACCGACGCAAACCTTGTTCAAGAACTTAATGGCGGCAACGGTGTCCAATAATTACAACGGATTTATTGCCGAGTGTGACGATGCCATGAAGTCAGCATTGACGAAGCCTATGTTGGAAAACGTCAGCAAGCAGATTGAGCCGCGTGCCAAGCAAGGTTATGACGCGCAGTATCTCGGAGAGCTGAAGCAGCGCGGATACAAGGTTCACTTATGGCGTCTGAGCTTCAAAGATGCCGGAGATGACGCGCTCGCTACTTTGAGCGTCAAGGATGGCAAGGCGGGAGGATTCTATCTGCATTAGCTTCGACCCAATCAGGCCTAACCAATTGGCGTAGTCAACCGCTGGCCGTTCTTGATCAAAGCTGAAGGAAAAATTATGAAGGATGAAAGTAAAACGACGCTCGCTCTCGCCGGCGGTAACTGAGCTCATTCTCGTTAGACCTACCCCCTTTATGCCGAAAAGTGTCCTCGCAGCTCTTATCGCGGTGTGCTTTGCTGGTTGCACCACAGACATCAGTCACCGGGCACCTTTCAATTCTTCAGTGGGGCGGCCACTCGTGACAAAGCGAGCGTCATTTCTGCAGCGCGATCCGGAGGGCTCTCCACCCGAGTGGCACAAAACCCCTAATCTCGAAGTTGAGGCGAAGATCTCGTCTCGCGATTATCGTCGACGACACAAATTTGCGTCTATCCCATCCGGCCAGAGAGTTTTGGTTTCTCAGGTTCTGAATGAGGTTTCTGACGGCGCTGTCTTTTATGAAGGGATGGGCGAGATTTTTGTTCCGTCACTCGGGCGTTTTGTCCGATTCCGGTTCTCCTGGGGCTTCAGTGGTATCGTTTTCCGCGCACCATGGGAGGGTGCCGAAGTTCCGGAGATCCGAAACGTTCCGTGGTAGGTCTAGCCAAACGATGAAGCCGGCGGCCCCATCGCGATGCAACTTCAGCGTCTTTGCCACGGCACCCCGCCGTGGCGTATCTCTGTCTCATTAGACCCCATGCTCACGCGATTCATTGCTGCTTTCATTATGGCTGTAAGCACATGTACAGCCGCAGAACCGTGGGAGGTCGCCCAGTTCGTAGCGTATTCTGAGCCGCAGCCGCTTTACCTGGGTCGGTGGGGCCACGATGGCAAGACCTTGTTCGCAACGTTCATGTACGCTGGAAGCCCCGCGTCCGTGCGTCCGAAGGTTGCTTTGCAGGTCAGTCAGACGTGGGACGGCCCGTGGAAGACAGTGGCTCGAGTGCGCGCCGATAGGGAGGTATTGCAGTCAGGAGCGCGAGGCGACGCGTCACAGCTTCGCGTCCGACTCGGTGCGTTCGGGCGTTACCTCCGCAGCCACAAAGCCGGTCGAGTGGTGCTCGACACTGGCGAATCAGCCACGATCAGTCTCTGCAAATTGCTTCACAAAAACAGAGCGGGTGGGTGCGACTAATGAGGTTTAATCGTCGCTCGCTCCTGCCACCGGCGCTTCAGCATTGTTGCATTAGGCGGCGTCACCGCACCTTGCGCCATTCAACCTAACCGATGAAAGGACATACCACGCGACTCTGGACCATCGCGCTCGCACTCGCAGTGGGCCCGTGGGTCACCGCTGGATGCCATCCTGCATCTCTTCAGCCCTCGGAGACGGTGGCTGATTCCATCAGCGGGTTTTCCGGTGAACAGGGGGCCAATGGCTGGTCATACGGATATTGGGACCGCACTGCCGATACCGATCAAGACTACAGTCAGACGAGAGACTTTCAGTTGCTACGGCACTTTGGCAGCGACCCGATCAATAAAGTAAGCAGTCACCCTGACTTCACCACTGGCAAACTGTGGACTCTGCAGGATGGCCTCTACTATACGGCCCTGTGGGCAGAGGGCGGCAGCGCCAACGGCACGACGAAGTTGGCGCCACAGGCCAAGGTCGAGCATTGGGCGGTGCGTCGCTGGGTCAGCCCGGTCAATGGTCCCGTCACCATCAGCGGGCACGCGGCCAAGATCCTGGAATGGGGGGATGTGGATAGTGGCCAGGCGCACATTGTCGTGGACGGTGCGACGGTATTTACCGCCGCCACCCACGGACGCGACAAGAATTACTCAGTCAACACCAAGGTCCATGTCGGCTCCTTGGTCGATTTCCTCATTACGGCAGGTCCGACCGCCACCGGGGGCGCATTTGGCCCGGTCAAGTTCACCGCCACCATTCGAGCCGCCCCATGACGCCCTCTAACGATGCGCTGCAGCTCTGGTTGCACGCTACGCCCTGTGGGTTGGGCCGCTGAGCTTGTTGATGCCACTCATGCCATTCGTTACCCTTAGGGCTGCGCGTCTATGTCGCGGCTTGCCAGTCCGTTCCATTCTCGTTAGATAGTGAGAGCGACACGGTAGTCATATGGGCGAGCTCTTCGACTTAATCCTCTATGCGCTCGGGTATCTACTTTCCTGGCGCGCGTGGCTTGGCCTCATTTTGGGTCTTGTTGTGGGCAGCGTTCTACTAGGGTTTGGCGTCGGATTCTTCTGGCGGGGCGATATCATGCTGGTTATCGGCGCGCTAGGGCTCGCGCTGGGTTCTCGTCTGGGCTGCGGGTGCGAAAGACTAATGGCCAGTGTCTCGTCGAATGCACTCGGAAACCTGCGAGTCGGCGTCAACCGTCACAGACCGGTGCCGTATTGAATCAAGGTCGAAGGAAAAATTATGAAGGATGAAACAAGCAAAGCGCGCCCCCGGCGGACCCGTTCCCAGCTAGCTCTATTCGGAGTCGTTGATCTTGTGTCTCGTCAGGTCTCATGCGCATGTCGGTAAAACGCTATCGTTTGGAGGTGATCGGTGCTTACTGTCTGGGTGTTGCCCTGCCGGTCCTCGAGGTTTGCCGCCGGCGGACGGACTTTTCCGACGTCCCTCGTTACATCGACGATTTCGTTATCGGAGCCCTCCTGTTGTTCGCCGCTCGCTCTGCGGTCCGCGCGCACCCATACGGCCGCAGTTTACTCGTGGCGGCATGGGGGATTCTCTGCGGTGGCCTTTGGAGCAGCTTCTTCGGTCAGCTTCATAACCCCGCCCAAAACGACATCTCCGGGCTTCCAAATATAGCCGTGGTGCTCCTCAAGCTTGCGATTTACTGCGTCGCGATCACCTGTCTCGTGCTTTCGATCCGCCGATCTGATACATAGGAGAGCCATATGAGAAAACTCATCGCGGCCACCTTTGCATCCCTGGACGGCGTCATGCAGGCCCCGGGAGGTCCGGATGAAGATCCGGCCGGGAATTTCACTTTAGGTGGCTGGACGTTCGCTTTCTGGAACGAAACAACAGATATTTCTGCGGCAGGTTTCGATGGTAAAGATCGAGAGCTCGTCCTCGGTCGCAAAACCTACGAAATCTTCGAGTCCTATTGGCCCCGCCAATCGGAGGATAATCCGGTGGCGAAGACGTTCAATGCTGCAAAAAAGCATGTGGCGTCCCGCACTTTGAAGTCATTGAGATGGAACAACTCGTCATTGCTGGGTGGGGACATCGTTTCAACCCTGACCGCGCTCAAGCGCCAGCCCGGACTCGATCTTCAAATCATTGGCAGCGGCAATCTGATTCAGACGCTGCAAGCCGCAGAGCTCATCGTGGCACGGTAGGGGAAGCCGAGCCAGGCGCGTAAGTCAGGAACGCAGTATGCGACCAAAGAGTTGACCATGCCGGATAACGAAGCAGGACAATCCTCGACCGTATGGCCATTACCATCGTTTTACTTCACGGTGACGATCGGCGCGCTGAAGGGCACTTTCCAGGAAGTCTCCGGGCTCAATGCCGACACGCCGGTTATCGAATACCGCCACGGCACCAACCCGAATTATTCAACGATCAAGATGCCCGGGATCAAGAAGGTCGGAAACGTCACTCTGAAGCGCGGCATCTTCAAAGACGGCGATAGCTTTTGGACCTGGCATGATTCGATCACCCGGGACCTATCTAAGCGTCAAACTATCGTCATCGAGCTCCTCGATGAGGCAGCCGCCACCCAAATGAAATGGACGCTCAGCAATGCGCAGCCCATCAAGATCACCCTGCTCGGGATGAAGGGAGACGAGGGCGAGATAGCCGTCGAGCTCATCGAGTTGGCATTTGAAACATTGACGGCCAACGTCGCCTAATCGAACGATGCCGTTTCGACATTGATTTCGCTAACTTCGATTTTTCAGGCCGTCGACGACAGCTTCCAAAGTAAAGCCGTGGGGAAACGGCCACTGAATCGGGGACGTGAAGTTTATCGATCGGGCTTGCCGTCTATTTAACGCCTTGCCAATCCGTTCCGTTCTCATTAGACGCTACTTATGAAACGCTTTCTTCTTTCGGCAGCTCTGATCTTTATTGTATCGTCAAATCTGCGGGCCACCGAAGCTCTAATATTTGATGGCGGTGGGTACAACATCCAGATCCTCGTCGGATTGACGGATCAACCAGTCGTGGCCCAGCTTCATTTCACGCCTCCTGGAGCCAAAGACTGGATTGTCGTTCCCCGCGAAAAGCTTCAAGTGGAAAAGTTCGACATGAAACAACGCATTTTGGTCATGCGCTTTTCAAATTCAAAAGACCCAAATTTGCCGTCTTCGTTTTCGCTTTCTGTCAAAAAGGACAAAGCCGTCCTCTCCATTAAGGGCAAAACAATTAAGAGCACGTTTGATTGGGAAATCTGATGCCACTACCGGTTCGCCTACGAACTACGTCACCAGTCGCCGTCTGGTTCACGGCCTGATCCATTCGGCTTTTCGAAGTCTCAGCGTTTCAGCATTTGGTTTTCAGTCTTGCCCCCGGCTGATCAAGATTTGTACATTCCTGGCGATGTCCCCCATGATAGATGTAAGACTTTACGTCTTTAAAGACGAACATTCGTCTAATTCTCGTTAGGCGGTAAGCCATGCGCCGCGTATTTGCGATCCTCGGTCTCGCGGCATTTTGGCTTGTCAGCAATATCGCCTACGAACGGTTCGTCTTTGAGTCTGCGCACGCCGCTCTACACGATGGAAATGCTGGGCTGTACATCGCGGCAGGTTGGGACGATCGGATCATATCGTTCCCGTATTTGGAGCTATTGACTGTGCTCAATCTCTCACTGCATCCCGCGTGGTTCCTGCTGACGGGTCTTATTTGGGGAGCCACGGTTTATTTGCTATTTTGGTCTATTCGCATTCTTTGGAGGAGTCGCTCCTTGAAATCCACGCAAACCGCCTAACCAATCGCTGCAGGCAACCGCTGGCCGCTCTGATGCCTTAATCAAGATTATGAAAACACTTCCGTTGCAACCCGCGCTCGCTCTGGCCAGCGGCGCCTGAGCTCATTCTCGTTAGCATTAAAGGCATGCTCGCCAAGAATAGATCTTCATTGGTGGTGCTGCTGCTCGTTGTTCTCTCCGGGTGTGCTAGGCATTACTCGGGCAGGGTTGTCGACGCACGGGGGCGAGCTGTCCCGTTTGCGCGAGTCGAGGGTTCCGGTATGACGGGTGGTATGATTACCGGCGAAGGTCGGTTCACAGTTCACGCCGTTGCCGATGTTAACGGGAATTTTACGCTCGTGACGTCGGACTGGCCGGGAGACATTAGGGCAACGTCACCGGATGCCAAGCGACATGGCTACGTCCGTCTGGGTGTATCGAAGCCACCAGTTGTGATTGTCGTGCGATGAATCCTAGGCATGCGATGCCGCTTCGACAGATGAAATGAAAGCCAGGCGCCCTCCCGGTGACCGTTGCTAGCTTATTCTCGTCCATTCGGAGTCGCTCATCTTGCATCTCGTTGGGCACGGGGCGATCACGCTTGACCAATGGGTTAGCTTTTCGACACATTCCCGCATGGCATCTCACTCCACCGGTCGGAGGCTCACGTGAAGCGAGTTTCTGACAGCGGCGGCATCTTCTTCCAGGCAAAGGGTGCACCTGCGCTGCAGGGTTGGCCCAAGCGTCATCCCGACCGCGGAGAAACCGCCCTGCGCGCGCCGACGCGTAAACCGAGAGGAGGCACACGATGAACATCTTGTTGTGGGTGCTGCAGGTCCTCACCGCGCTCCTCTACGGCGCATCAGGCGTAATGAAGGTTTTCATGTTCGACAAAATGAGCGAGGGGGTTCCCTCCTTCGGGGCGTTGCCGCGGGAAGCCTGGATGGTCCTCGGTATCCTCGAACTCGTCTGCGCGGCCGGGCTGATTGTTCCTGCCGCCTTCCGCTGGCATCCAGCGCTCACGGTGGTTGCCGCCACGGTCCTGGCGCTCGAGAGCCTCGTTTTCGTCGGGGTGCACGTTAAGTACGGCGAGATCACGTCCATCATCATGTGTGTCGTGCTGGGCCTCCTCATGGCGTTCATCGCCTACGGCCGGATGGTTCTGAAACCGATCGCCTGACCGGTGCGCCTCAATCGCTGGCCGCTTTGCGGCAAGGCTGAAGGAGGACGGAGTGACTGGGGAATAAGCCATATGAACGCGAGAACACTTTGCATCGCTTTGGCTGTGCTTGCGTGGAGCGGGCTGGACGCAGCTCCGGTATGGCAGCCGTCGCCGGGAAACGCGCAAGTGCCGATCTGGCCGAAGGAACCGCCTGATGCTCAGCCTGCCGCAGGACCGGAAGGTGTGAGGACGGTGAAGGAGAACCTGATTGCGGGGAGGCCCTGGTTGGAGGTGAGCAACGTCTCGGAGCCGACGATGACGGTATATCCGCCGAAAGGAAAGAACACCGGGGTGGCGGTGGTCGTCTTCCCCGGCGGTGGCTATAAAGTTCTGGCCATCGATCTGGAAGGAACTGAAATTTGTGACTGGCTAACGTCCAGGGGAATCACCGCGGTGCTGTTGAAATACCGCGTGCCAACTCCGAGGTTGGGTGAGTACAGGGAGTCAGCGCTAGCGTTGCAAGATGCGCAAAGGACATTGGGCTTGGTGCGTTTTCACGCCGCGAAGTGGAATATCGATCCGCACAAGATTGGCGTGATGGGGTTTTCAGCGGGAGGGCATATGGTGGCAGCGATCAGCACTCATTTTGATAAACGCTTTTATCCCGAAGTGGATGCCGCCGACAAAGAAAGCTGTCGAGCGGATTTCGCAGCCGCGATTTTCCCCGGGCATCTCGCAAACGATGAGACGACTTGCGAGTTGAATCCAAATGTTCCGGTTACTAACAATACGCCGCCAACATTTTTGCTCCAGGCTGGGAATGATGACGTGGACACCGTGAACAATTCCCTCGTTTATTACAATGCGCTGAAGAACGCCGGGGTTCAGGTAGAGATGCATTTGTATGCGGAGGGCGGGCATGCCTTCGGCTTGCGGCACACCAAGTTTCCAATCACGGATTGGCCGCAGCTATTCGAGACATGGCTGAAGACGATCGGCATGACTTCGAAGTAAGCATCGGAATGTGAGCCTCATGACGTTAACGCCCTACACTCCTATGAATTCCATCCTCAAGCCGCGGCGAAGCGCCACAAAAGTGCACCAGCCGCCGCTGATCTTGTTCTCGTCGGGCCTATGATGCGCGCTCTGCTTTTTACCATTCTCTTCATCTTCGGCGCGGTGCTGGCGCGGGCTGATGGTATCCCGATCTCAAATGGACGCTACACCGGGCCAGCAACACTGGTGGTGATCTCACCTGAGCAATTACGAGAGATAGGTGTTTCCCGCCGACTCCAATTGACGCAAGCCCAAAAGGCGCAACTACTCGCGAGCGGTTATCCTGCGCCATCAGTTCTCGAGGTCCTCGTGCCGCGGCATGCCGGGTTTCATTGTACCTGTCACACTACGAATATAGCAGTCTGGTTAACGCGAAGGGTGGTGCAAGTCCCACACGCTTTTCTCCGATCAGATGGTGACCCGGCCATTCATGTCCCCGAGTCAGCTACTCCCGCCCGAGAGTTTCCTCCGCCGCCGTTGAGGCTTATCGCAGACGTGGAGGGCCATCTACGCATCAACGGCGGGATCGTTGACTTAGCCGAGGTCGACGCGTTTATCCAGAACAGTGACCCACGAGTAACCCATATCGTTGTGTTGATGCCGCCTCGCGCTGCGGATATCCCCGTTTCTCGAAAACAACGCAATCAGATTCACAAAACGACGCTTGGACTTTCAGAGAAGTACGAGACGGACTACGGTTACTTCGAATAATTCGTTTCAATCATCAGGATGAAATGAAAGAATCTTACGATTCTCGATCCCTGATCCATATTTTGGATTGTCTATGTCGCACTGCTCCTGCAGGCTCCATTCACCCGGGCCATTCCTATGATCTCTCGTCCTGTCACGCTGACGCTCGCTCTCCTGGTAACTGCCCTGTCCGACACCACCAGGGCGGCCGACATGCGGCTTGCGGTGGCGCCAAGAGTGAATGTTTCCGAGCGCGAGGTTTACAGCGAAGACACCGTGAACTTCTTTGCCACACATATTTATCTCCTGGAAGACAGGATGCTGCGCCGACGCGCGGAAGAACAGCTAGGTCATCCTGCCCCGCCCGACTTGAAAGTTACGGCGGAACGTATTTCAGGGACATCGATCATTCTCGTGCGAGCGACTGCGGCGGACGACGCGGCTGCCACGGCATTTCTTTCTGCGTTAGTGGATCAATTCTTGAAGTTCAAGACTGAGCAGAAAAAACAGGCCTTCAGCGACGAAATCGCGCGGATAACTGCTGCTCTCAAATCGGCGCCGCCAGATGCACTCCCTGAACTGGAGAAGGTCCGAAAACAGGTGATCGTTGCTTCGCTCGTGGATACCCGGCCAGTTTTTGAGCGGGTTCCGGAGAAGTAGCTCGATAATCATCGGCGCGCAGCTGGTACGCTCAGGATTGCCCTCGGCTGCCCGGAAAGCTCTTGCTTGCTCACGGTCGTGCCGTGACAATCGGTGCACTCCCAGCCGGAGAACTTCACGATGCGAACGAAGACGATAGAGATCAGCGGCTGGGGGCGTTATCCGCGGGGACGATCAAAAGTCGTGCGCCCGGAGCGAATGAACGAGGCGGTGCCGCCAACGGAAGGACAGATGATCGCGCGCGGCCAGGGGCGCAGCTATGGCAACGCCGCCATGTCCGCCGACGGCCTGGTCATGTTAACCGAGCGGCTCAACCGTTTCCTTGCGTTCGACGCCGAGAACCGGCGTGTTACGGGCCGAGGCTGGAGCCACCATCGCCGAGGTGCTCGATACTTTCGTTCCGCGCGGCTGGTTTCCGGTTGTGACCCCGGGGACGAAATTCGTTTCCCTGGGCGGATGTGTGGCGGCCGACGTGCATGGAAAGAATCATCATCACGTTGGAACTTTGGGCAATCATATCGCGGAAGTAGAGCTGGTCCTCGCGGACGGCGCGCGCAAACGGTGTTCGCCCCAACAAGACAAAGAATTGTTCTGGGCCACGGTCGGTGGCATGGGCCTGACCGGAATCATGACGGAAGTTTCCCTGCGACTTGTTCCGATCGAGAGCGCGTACCTGGTGGTGCAACATCACAAGGCGCGGAATCTCGATGAGTCCCTGGACTTGCTGGAGAATCGAGAATTTGACGACGATTACACCGTGGCGTGGCTCGATTGCCTGGCCCGAGGGGAAAGCTTCGGACGGAGCGTGGTGCAACGCGCGCATCATGCCAGGCTGTCGGAGTTGCCTCCGAATGTGAAAGAGCCGTTGAAACTAAAACCGCATCGGCAACGTAACATCCCATTTGATTTCCCCGCCTGGCTCCTAAAGCCGTTAAGTGTCTCGCTTTTCAACCGGCTTTACTATCTCGCGCAGGGTGCAAAAAAGAACCCCTTTGTTACTTCGTACCGAGAGCTTCCTCTATCCGCTGGATGGGTTGGGAAATTGGAATCGGATGTACAGGCCGGCGCGGATTCGTGCAGTATCAGTGCGTTGTGCCGATGGCTCAGGCGCGTTCCGGCTTGCGACGATTGTTGCAGGAACTCACTCGGAGCGGTCGCGCCAGTTTCCTCACAGTGTTGAAGCGCCTGGGCGCGGAAGGCCAGGGCCTGCTCTCTTTTCCAACAGAGGGTTACACTCTGACCCTTGACCTCCCGGTGAGCGATCCCGAATTATTTCCTTTCCTCGATCGACTCGATGAGATCGTACTCGAACATGGCGGCCGGATCTACCTGGCGAAAGACACTCGGATCAAGGCAGAGACCTTCAGGGCCATGTATCCGCGTTTTGCGGAGTGGCGGCAAGTCAAGGAGCAGATCGATCGAGGCAATTGTTTCAGCTCCGATCTGGCGCGCATGTTGAACATGGGAGCCCCAGCGTGAACAAACCGGTCTTGATTCTTGGTGCGACTTCCGCGATTGCGCGCAGCACCGCGGAAGTTTTCGCCGAAAAGGGCCATTCAATTTATCTGGCCGGTCGCAATGCGGTGGAGTTGGAGCGATTGGCGTCCGATTTGAGAATTCGGTACCGGACAGAAGTGCGCCACGGCGTTTTCGAGGCGGAGGATTATGTTAGTCACGCCAGTTTCGTCGAGCGGGTGAGAGAAGAGATGGGCGGACTTGAGGGTGTGCTGCTGGCCTTCGGTTATCTCGGCGAGCAGCACCTGGCGATTCGCGATTCAACGGAGCGGATGGCCGTGATGGCCCGCAACCTCACCGGCGCCATCAATTTACTCGAGCCGTGCGCGGGCGTCCTGGAACGCCAGGGGTCAGGCTTCATCATCGGGATTTCGTCGGTCGCCGGGGATCGCGGGCGGCAGAGCAACTACATCTATGGCGCGGCCAAGGGTGGATTCACCATTTACTTGCAGGGACTCCGCAACCGGCTCTTTCCAGCCGGGGTTCGGGTAGTGACCGTTAAGGCCGGCTTCGTGGACACCGCGATGACTTACGGGTTGCCCGGCCTCTTCCTGGTCGCTCAACCGGCGTACGTAGGAGAACAGATCGTTCGCGCCTTGGAGAAGGGGAGGGACGTTGTCTACATTCCCTGGTTCTGGCGCTACATCATGCTTGTTCTCAAGCTGCTTCCGGAATCAATCTTCAAACGATTGCGGCTCTAGGCGGCGCCGCCGCCCGGTTCTCTAGATCGCGAAGAACATGACCAATCCGGCAAGAAGGCCTACAACGTAACTCAAGCGGTCATGCAGGGCGAAAACGATGGGATCGTCGTGCATCATACCGCGCGTCGTCAGCATCCAGACCCGGCTTATCCAGTAAAGGAGTAGCGGACAAATGAAGAGCAAGGCGGAAGGGTGGCGATAGAGAGCCGTCACCTCCGGGTTCATCACGTAGAGGACCAGGACCAGCACTGAGATGAGGCCGCTGGACACGCCAAAGGTGGCCACTTGCGGCAGGTCGGCCGGCAGATAGCCTCGCGAGCGTGACATGCCGGAAGCGTTATCGATCAATTCCGAACACCGTTTCACCAGGGCAAGGCTGAAAAAGAAGAACATGGAAAATGCCAGGAGCCAGACCGAGATGCGGATATTTGTCGCCGCGCTCCCGGCGAAAATTCTCAGCGTGTAAAATCCCGCCAGAACGAGAACATCCATGATGATTATTCGTTTGAGAAGGCAGGAATAGGCAAAGCTCGTAACGAAGTAACCGAGGAGCATGGCGCCAAGGACTGGAAGGCGGGCGGCGAGCGTTAGCGTTAGGCCGAGGAGCAGGAGCAGGCTCGCCAGGACAAATCCTCGTGCCCCGCTTACATCGCCCGCTGCCAATGGTCTGGTGCGTTTGACCTTGTGAGCCCGGTCCGCATCCAGATCGAGCAGATCGTTGACCAGGTAAACGCTCGACGAAACCAGGCTGAACGCGAAGAAGGCCAGGACTCCGAGTGCCAGAATGCGAGGACTATCAATTTCGTGGGCCATGATGATTGGCACGAAGATGAGGGCGTTCTTCGACCACTGATGTAAACGCATCGATTTCAGGTGAGCCTTCCAGCCGCTCGTGCCGGCCTTGATCGCGGTGACAGATGTGACGGCCTGGGCGCGACGAAGCAGTCGCCGGTTATTTGAAACCAGGAAGCCGCGCCGCGCGGCGGCCAAAACAGGAAGATCAGCACGCGCATCGCCGACGTAATCGAATCCCTTTCGACCGAACCTTTGTTCGAGCGCGTCGCGCTTGTGCTCCCCTTTCAGATTAACCGCACCATTAGTCGCGATCACTTCGTTAAAGCATCGGAGATGTTCGGCCACTTTGGTGGCGAGCGATTCGTGAGCCGCGGAAACCAGAACGACGTGCCGTCCGGCCGTTTGCGCCTGATGGATCAAGGACAGAATTTCACTGCGATACGGAAGCAACCTGCAGTCTGGAAAGGTCCGTTGCGCAATTTCGTGCTTCAGCGCGGCAATTCCCTTCCACAACCAAAACGGCAGGCGGAACAACGCGCTCGGACTCTCCTTGATCAAGAGGAATAATCCCTCCCAGAGTAAATCCGTCTTCAGTAAAGTCCCATCGAGATCGACGCACAAAGGAACACTCGACGAGTCGCCCATCTCCGCCGATATCGGCGAATCCGAAGCTTCTACGATGGATTCCATGATGGACGATGTTCCTTGCGTCCGGGCATTTAGGCAGAAACGCCCGAGCGGCCAGCAATAGATTTGGTTGTTGCCATAAGCTCTCTTGCTTAAGCTAAAAGAACTCTGAGCGCCTGGCCATGTCGAATATTTATCCAAACAGCCTGATGTCCCTCATATCCGGGCGCAAAGAGAAAATAGCGTTGGCGCTTATTTCACTGGCGACGGTCGTGGCCGTCTTTTTTGGCTGGCGCTTGTTCTGGTTCCTCACCGACGACGCGTTCATCGCCTTTCGTTATATTAGTAACAGTCATCTGGGCTACGGTTACGTTTGGAACGCGCCTCCCTTTCGGCCGGTGGAAGGTTACACCAGCTTTCTTTGGGTAGTATTGCTGGACGTGGTCTGGCGGATCAGCGGCGTCGAGCCGCCGGCGGCCGCGAACAACATAGCTCTGCTCTTTACGTATCTCATGCTTCTGCTTGGCGGGTTGATGGTGCTAAAGCTGAAACTGGGAGAAGCGTTGGGGAAGTATCGCCTCTTGTTCCTGGCTCTGGTGTTTCTTGCGGTGATCACGAACCGCACCTTTCTGGCCTGGAGCAGCTCGGGGCTGGAAACGGCGATGTTCAATTTCCTTTTCATGCTCTGGATCTACTGCTGTTTGTTTATGGAGAACAACGGCCGGCGTTGGATGTTGTGGTTGACGTCAGCGACGGCGCTGCTCTGCCTGACCAGGCCGGATGGCCTGTTGTTTGCGATCGCAACAGTCGCGTTGCTGGCCAAAGCGTTATGGGACGCGGCGAAAGTGACCTCGTCGCGATCGGATGTCTTCAAGTCGGCGCTGTGGGCGGCGCCTCTGCTGATCATTCCCGCGCATGTCTTGTGGCGGCACGCGGTCTATGGGACCTGGCTGCCTAATACCTACTATGCGAAATCTGTTCCGGGCCGGCTCTGGTACCAGAGTGGTCTGAGGTACTTTGGTTCATTCGTCCTCGAGTACGCGCTTTGGGTCTGGCTGTTGCTTTTCCTGGTTGTGCTGGTGATGACTTTGCGTCGGGTAAGGGCATTAAGGGACCTGAAGCAGATTTCTCCAGTCAACGCGGTGGTTTGTCTGACAGTGCTGGCGCACGTTCTCTACTACACGATCAAGATCGGCGGCGATCACTTCGAGTATCGCGTTTACAGCAACCTGATCCTGCTCATTTTCATCACTTTTCTGTGGATGATGAATTCTCTGCGCTTACCGGTGAAGTTTGCGGCCCCGTTGTTCTCCCTTTTCATCGTGTTTTCGTGGCCTGTCCCCTGGTTTCATTGGTCCCTCACTCATAATCTGTATACTCGCGGCCGGACTTTGTTCATGACTGGTTCGCTCGCCCGCGTGCTTCAGAAGAACGTGCGATGGACGCCAGGTTTCGTGCTGAGCTACCTGCGCACTTTTGATAGGATGCAATTCTGGCTGATCGAACACAGCGTCTGCATGCGCCACCAGGAGCACAAAGTGTTTTATATTTATTCAACCCGGATCCTGCCGACGCGCGAAGAAGGATCCAAGTTGGATACTGGGTACCCGGTGACTCCGGCGACGTCGGTGGGGGTTGTTGCGTGGGTCTTACCCAAAGTGAATATCATCGACACCATGGGGTTGAACGACTACGTTATAGCGCGCAATCCGGAACTAAGATTGCCGATTCAGATGGCTCATGAAAGGAAACCGCCGAAAGGCTATGTCGAATGTTTTTCTCCTAATGTCGCCTTCGCTCCGCAGCGTGCGGCGATCAAACCTCGCGCAGAGGAGCTGACCGCGGAGAAGATCGTTCAATGCGAACAGGAATACGCGACGCTGGTCGCCAGCGGCATCAAGCCAACGCCATCGCCCACACCAGAGCCATCACCGTCCCCGTCGCCGACCGCTCCGTGATTAGGCGGTGAACGGATGATTCGTGGCAGATAGAATGCAGTCGGCAAAACCATTTAGCGGCAGGACGGGCATCTTACTGGGTGTCATCGCGTTTTTGGGATTTTCCGCCATCCTGATTTGGCATGCGAATTATTACATGCCGTTCTTGTCGGACGATGCGCTGATTTCACTGCGGTATCTACGGCGGTTCTTGAACGGCGAGGGCTTGACCTGGACAGCGGGCCGCCCCGTAGAAGGCTATTCCAACCTTCTTTGGATACTCTTGCTGGCCATCCCGGGCGCATTCGGAGCCGACCTGGTGGACGCCGCGAGAGTCGTGGGAATCCTGTGCGCGGTCATGGTCATTGCTTCCGTGTTGTGGTGCTACTCGCGAAACGGCGCACCGAAGCCGGGCTGGACGGCGCTGATGGCCGGTCTGCTTTTTTATTGCCTGGCCGCGCCCATCGCCGTTTGGTCCATAGGAGGGCTCGAGCAGCCCTTATGCGCAATCCTGTTGAGCGTCACGATTCCGCTGGGGTTCTCCATCTTGGAATCCACGGAACTCGAATTAAGAAGAACTTTGGCGGCGTCCCTGATGCTGGGTTTGTTGTGCCTGACCAGGCCGGATGGCCCCATTTTCACGGCGGCCATGATCCTTGGATTGGTGTCGGGTTGGGGAATTTCCGAATCTAGGCGCCGCTTGCGGGTGCTGCTTACCCTGGTTTCTCTGCCGGTGCTTTGTTATGCGGGCCAAACGATTTTTCGGCTGCTCTACTACGGGGAACCGGTGGCGAATGCTACCTTGATCAAGCTCACGCCTTCCCGGCATCATCTAATGGAGGGCCTTAAGTACGTGGCCGGCGGCGTCTCCAGTCTCGCGCCGTTTTCCTATATCATCGTTGCTTACCTGATCGCCTCCTTATGGATTCCTTCAGTGCGGAAGCGGAGCGTCTTGCTGCTTCCCTTCGCCGCCTTGTGGAGCGCCTATTTGATAGTGATAGGCGGAGATGTTTTCCCTGGCTACCGGCATTTCGTCCCGCTAATCGTCATATTCAGCTTTGCGCTCGTCGAGACGATTGCCACCGCTTTCTCCTTTGGCGGGGCGAAGAAGTTTCTTCCGTGGGTTGTTGCTCCCGTGCTTATCGTCCTGTTCGTTGTTTATGGAACGACTCAATTCAGGAACCTGGAAAACAAAAAGGCCAAGGCAGAAATTTGGGAGTGGGACGGTCAGGTGACCGGACTGCTCCTCAAGAAAGCGTTCGGGCAACAGGCACCGTTAACTGCTGTAACTGCCGCGGGCTGCATTCCGTATTGGTCGGAACTTCCCTGCCTGGATATGCTCGGACTTAACGATTATTACCTGCCCCGCCATCCGCCCAAGGATTTAGGACAGGGACATCTCGGGCACGAATTTGGGGATGGAAAGTACGTGATCGATCAAAAACCGGATATTCTTGTTTTCCACAACGGAGTGGGCAAATCGGTTTTTCGCAGTGGAGTCGAAATGCGACTGAGTGGCGACCTCACTCGCTTGTATTCGCAGATTAAGGTTCTGGGGACGTTCCCGCATGCATTTCAGGCCTTCATCTGGATTCGCAAAGAGAGCGAAAAAATAGGCATTCGCCAAAGACCCGATGAAGTCGAAATCCCCGGTTACTTGTTGAACTCCAATCGCAAATCGATGGCTCGGTTGAACGGGGAGGATAAACTGATTCTTCCCGTGTCATCGAAAGAGCCGGCCGGAATCGAGCTGGCGAACTCCTTCGTCCGGAAATTGGACGTGCGACGCCGTATCGCGAAATGCCCAGGCGGCCGTCTGCCAGGTCACGCAAACGAACTTGGTCACGAAAATTTCAGTGACGACAAGTAGTTCCGATCCCGTTGAGGTCGAGAAGGTGATCCTGAAAAAGGCGCCTTAGGCAGAGCCAGTTCGGCTGCCGCAGTTCCCGAGGACAAGCCGTCTCGGCCATTCGCAACCGGGAGCGATTTTCTTGCTTGCCATCCCCGCTCACGAGCCGTATCGAGAGAGCAGTTCTGGGGGGAACTAAACGATTGGGCACCGCGAGCTATCGGTTCCGGTGCCCAATTGCTTTTCACCGAAGATCGGTGGCACCTGGAAGTCGCAGATCCCGGGATTATTTTCCGCTCATCAAGGAATTGTCTTGCTGAAACGGGCGCTGCCGAACAAAAATCAAGCTGCGCCGGTTGCGCGCGATGCTTTCCCTACTCCCATTCCCTCACATAGCCGCGCTCACTTCGGGGGCGAAACTAGCCGCCCGAGCCGCGAGAGCAGCGCTCTTTCTATTTTCGGTTGCCGTTTTGTTTGCGGGTAGCGTGGCGGCAGTGCGCGGGCAATCCGTCCTGGACGGTTTTGATCCGAACGTGAATGGCGCAGTGGACTTCGTCGTCGTTCAGCCAGACGGAAAGATTCTTATCGGCGGAACTTTTTCTGCGTTGGCGCCCAACGGAGGACCGTCGGTCACACGCAACCGGATTGCCCGGCTGAACCTGGACGGCTCGCTCGATCCAGCTTTTGACCCGAACCCAAGTGGCGGCGAGTTCGGCGGCGCGGTCCTTTCGATGGTGGTGCAGGCGGACGGCAAGATTCTTGTGGGAGGCAATTTCACTGGCATCGGCGGACAGCCGCGCAACAATCTCGCGCGGCTCGATGGCATCACCGGTTTGGCTGATTCGTTCGACCCGAACGCGAACGGCCCCATTCGTGTTGTTGTTCTCCAACCGGACGGCAAAATTCTCCTCGGCGGCGATTTTACGACGCTGGCGCCAAACGGCGGACCGTCGGTCCCTCGCAACCGGATTGCCCGGCTGAACCCGGACGGCACGCTCGACGCTGCTTTTGACCCGAACGCAAGCGATCGTCTCTTTACGATGGCGCTTCAGGCGGACGGTAAGATTCTGATCGCCGGCGATTTCACCAGTGTCGGGGGACAGCCGCGCACTTACATGGCCCGGCTCGATCCCACGACCGGTTCGCCCGATTCGTTCAATCCAAATTCAAACGGCCGCGTCCGGGCAATCGCCATCCAGGCGGATGGCAGAATCCTGGCAGGCGGCGAATTCGAAAACATCGGAGGAGAGTCTCGTGAACATATGGCCCGGCTGGATCCTGTTACCGGCGGCGCTGATTCGTTCGACCCAAATGTAAAAGGGTTGGTTCCACCTTTCGAACCGGAAGTCTATGCAGTCGCGGTGCAGGCGGACGGCAAGATTTTGGTAGGCGGCTATTTCTTTGGTATCGGCGGGCAGGCACGCGAAGGCATTGCCCGGCTCGATCCCTCGACCGGCCTGGCTGATTCGTTCGACCCGAACCCACATGGCATAATCGATTCCATCGCGGTCCAGGCAGATGGCAGGATTTTGCTGGGCGGAAGTTTTTTCCAGTTTTTCCCCTTGGGAGGACCGGCGATAGCTCGCAACAGAATGGCGCGGGTGGAGATCGATGGCAGGATCGACCGGACGCTCAACCTCAACCTGCTCAGCGCCGTTGGCCACGCGGACACTGTTAGTGCCGTAGCCGTTCAGCCGGACAGCAAGATTCTCATCGGTGGCACCTTTACCACGGTCCTGGGTGTCCCCCGCAACCGGATCGCACGCCTGAATACAGACGGCACGCTCGACACCGCGTTCGACCCAAACGCGTCGGGTAACTTCGCCCCTTTTTGTCCCTTCTGTCGGCGCCATCGCGGTCCAGGCGGACGGCAAGATCCTGGTGGCCGGCAAGTTCTCGAACATCGGCGGACAGCCGCGCTATTGCATGGCCCGGCTCGATCCCGTGACCGGCCTGGCGGATTCGTTCGATCCGAGTGCGAACCAAAACATAAATACGAGTGTGAATTCAATCCTGGTCCAGCCGGACGGCAAGATTTTGGTGTGCGGCCAGTTCACTTCCATCGGCGGAGCGGGACGCAGCGGATTCGCCCGGCTCGACCCCACGACTGGACTGGCTGACTCGCTCCAGGCATTCGCGAATAATTCCATCTCTTCGATGGCCTTGCAGCCAGACGGCAAGATTATCGTGAGCGGTTCTTTCACCAACATTTTTGGACAGCCGCGCAACCGCATCGCCCGGGTCGACCCCGTGACCGGCCTGGCCGATTCGTTCGATCCTAACGCGGACTTCGCGGTCCTTTCCCTGCTGATTCAGCCGGATGGCAAGATCCTGGTAGGCGGGTGGTTCCGAAACATTGGCGGACAGGCGCGCAATTATATTGCCCGGCTCGATCCTGCGACCGGTCTGGCCGATTCGTTCAATCCTAACCCAAACAATGTTGTCGATACCTCCATGGTGCTACAGGCAAATAGCGAGGTTTTGCTAGCCGGCCAGTTCACCCAAATCGGCGGAGCGCCGCGCTATCGCATCGCTCGGATAGATGGCACGACTGGCCTGCCGGATTCGTTTGATCCGCATCCAAACAATTATGTCTATTCAATGGCAGTGCAGGCGAGTGGCAAGCTTTTGTTGGGCGGCCCTTTCACCAGCATTGACGGACAGAGACGCGGTTTTTTTGCCCGCTTTAGTGATGACACCGCGGCGTTCCAAAACCTGGACGTGACACAGACCGCCGTTACCTGGACGGTGGGCGGTGCCAGCCCACAACTCAGTCGTGTTACCTTTGAATCTTCAAACGATAACGTGAGTTATGTCCCGCTCGGTATCGGCGTGGCCTCGGGCAGCAACTGGACCCTTGGGGGTCTGAGCCTGCCGACCGGACAGAACTTCTACATCCGCGCTCGCGGTTTCTATCGCAGCGGCCACCGAGCTGGTTCGGAAAGCATCATGGAATCCATCCGGAATGCCTTTTTCCCCGGGCCGACGCCCACTCCCTCACCGACCGTGCCTCCTACACCTTCACCGACGGCGACAGCTACGGCCCCGCCTTCTCCTCCGCCCACGGCAACACCCACCGGCACACCAACCCCAAGGCCTGCCGCGCAGCCCCTCAACCTCTCGACCCGGATGGACGTTCAGACCGGCGACAACGTGGGCATCGGCGGCTTCATCATTTCGGGAACCGCGCCCAAGCATGTGCTTCTCCGGGCTATTGGACCTTCGTTGACACAGTTTGGCGTCCCCAACGCGCTCGCTGATCCGGTGATGGAGCTGCACGGTCCAGGTGGTTTTGCCACCGTCATCGACGACAACTGGCAAGACGACCCCGTCCAGGCAGCGCTGATCATCGCCTCCGGCCTCCCGCCGACGAATAATCTCGAATCAGCAATTGATGCGACGCTAAATCCCGGCGCGTATACCGCCATTGTCAGGGGTAAAAACAATACGTCAGGTCTCGCGTTGGTGGAAGTCTACGACCTGAGTCAGGCGGTGCCCGCGAAGCTGGCCAACATTAGCACACGGGCCTTTGTCGGCACGAATGTAAACATCATGATCGCGGGATTCATTCTGGGTGGGAACAGCGGCGATACCAGAGTCGTGCTGCGTGGCATCGGTCCCAGCCTTACTTCAGTGGGAGTGCCTGATGCACTGGCCAATCCAACTCTGGAGCTGCGCGACAATAATGGAGCGCTTCTGGCCATGAATAACGACTGGCAGGATAACCCGGTGCAAGCCGCGGAATTGATTGCTGCGGGATTAGCGCCCACCAACCAATTGGAGTCTGGCATCGCCGCGACGCTGGCGCCGGGGACTTACACAGCGCTGCTCGCCGGACTGAACAACGGTACCGGAATCGGCCTGGTGGAAGTTTACGATCGCGGGGGCGGGAGTGGGGGAGCGACGCCTTCGCCCAGCCCATCGGCTTCTCCTACCGTCGCACCTACCCTTTCACCTACACCTACACCTACACCTACACCTACGGTCACAGCTACACCTACGGTCACAGCTACACCTACGGTCACAGCTACACCTACGACCGCACCGACACCGACCCCTTCGCCTACGCCAACTCCGAGTGGAACACCGACACCGACGCCGACACCTTCACCGGGTTGCGTCGTCAACGAAGGTTTTGACGACATTACGACTTTGCCCGGGGCGGGCTGGGTGCAGATCAATCACAGTGTGCCCTTGGGAGCAACCGGGTGGTTCCAGGGAAATGGCGCCGTATTCCCCGCCCACTTGGGCGATCAGACGTCCTACATTGCCGCCAACTACGACAACGGCGAGAATCCGGGTGCCACCGGCGGCCAGTTCCCGGCTTCGCGTCCCCGTCTTCAGCCCGACGCACCGGCGCCACCGTCGGCGCCGCCGTCGCCGACACCCTCTCCTCCTTCCGACGCCATCAGCAATTGGCTTATTACTCCGACCATGACGTTGCAGAACGGAGCCACGTTAACCTTCCGCACCCGAACGGTGGATGTCCCGCAATTCCCAGATCGACTCCAAGTCCGCCTGAGCACCAACGGAGCGAGCACCAACGTGGGAACTACGGCGCTCGACGTCGGCGACTTCACGACCCTGCTGCTCGACATTAATCCGACCCAGACCACCACTGGCTACCCGAGTGTATGGACGCAGTTTACGGTAATGGTTAGCGGGCTTGGGTCGCCTACGATGGGGCGGCTGGCCCTTCGCTATTTCGTGATGAACGGCGGAGCCTTCCGCCCGAATGCCGATTACATCGGCATCGATACGCTCGCGCTCTCCTGCATGGCGCCAACTCCCACCCCGCCGCCGCCACCGACGCCAACCCCTGAGCCTCCGCGCGGCGGACCCGCGTTGCAGCCGGGCGACCCCAACTCCCTGGAGCCACCGGCCCCTCGGCTAGCTCCACTGATGCGCTAACCGCGCCAGAACGTAGCCGATCAGGCCCGTGGCCGGCAACGTTAGCACCCACGCCCAAACGATCCGCTCTACCACCGTCCATTTCACGCCGCTGAAGCGTTTCACCGCGCCGACGCCCATGATCGACGTGGAAATGACATGGGTGGTCGAGAGTGGGATGCCCCAGTGGCTGGCCACCTGAATAATCACGGCGGCCGTCGTCTCGGCGGCGAAACCGTGCACCGGTTGCAGCTTCACCATCTTATGGCCGAGCGTTCGAATGATTCGCCAGCCACCTGCGGCCGTGCCCGCCGCCATGGTGGCGGCGCAAATAACGATGACCCACTTGGCCACGACAAAATCTGGGGTGCGCAGGAAATGAAGCGCTGGCGAAAGATCATCGAACGCGCCGCTCTTCGTTCCGGTAAACAGGGCGAGGGTGATGATGCCCATCGTTTTTTGGGCGTCATTCGTTCCATGGCTGTGTGCCATCCAGGCGGCGCTGACCAGCTGAGCTTTCCCGAAAATCTTGTGGACGAGGTGGGGCGTAAACGGCCGCAGCAATGCGAACAAGAGCGCCATTAACAAGCCGCCGAGCAAAAAGCCGATGACCGGAGAGGTGAACATGGGCACGACAACCTTCGGCATCAGTCCCGTATTCCATTTCAGCACGGACCAGTTGCCGTCGGCCGAAGCGACCGCTGCGCCGCACAAGCCACCGATGAGCGCGTGACTCGAGCTCGACGGCAATCCCATCCACCAGGTCAACAAATTCCAGATGATCGCGCCGAGCAGGGCGCAGAGCACCGTCGTCATGGTAATGACTCCGGTGTCGACAATCCCTTTCCCGATGGTGGACGCGACGGCCGTTCCCATGAGAGCGCCGGTGAGATTAAAAAACGCCGCCAGCGCGATCGCCTGCCGCGGCGTCAGGACTTTTGTGGAAACGACGGTCGCGATCGCGTTGGCCGCGTCATGAAAGCCGTTGATGTATTCAAACGCGAGGGCCGCCAGCACCACGATAATGAACAGAACCATGGGGCGTTCCTCCGGGGAGGCTTAGGAATATTTGAGCACGACCTGAAGAATGATGTTCCCCGCGTCGCGGCAGCGGTCGATCACTTTTTCGAGGAGCTCGTAGAGGTCGCGCAGGAAAATGATCTGCTTGGTGTCGTAGTCGCCGTGGAATAAATCGCGCAGTAATTCGAGTTCCAGCTTATCCGCGTCTCCTTCGATCGTCTGAAGCCGGGCATTTTTCTCGCGGGCCGTCGCGACATCGGTGCCTTTGCGGAGCTCTTTCACCATCGCGAGGACGGTTTCCGCAGCCTGATCCAGCAATTCCAGGTGTTTCTTGAAACTGAGGCCGTGGAGTTCGGCCGGAAAGATCACGACCCGCTCCCCAATTTTTTCCACGGTCTTGGGGATCTTATAAAGTGCCGCCGCCAGGGCCTGGATGTCCTCTCGTTCCAGCGGGGTGATGAACGTCTTGCAAAGCTGCTCCGTCAGCTCCTGCGTGATTTCCTTGTCTCTTCGCCGGCTCTGGACGAATTCTTCCAGGCTTTCGGGAGACTCGTGGCGTTCCAGCTTCCCGAGTAACGCGACCAGATGATGGACGCTGCTGTCCGCCTGCTCCGCGCTGGCTTCGAGCAGATCGAAAAACTTTTCGTCGTGTCCCAGGAATTTCCGGATCGAAAACATAAGCCGGCTATAGCATTGCACCGCGCAGGAGGAGCAAGGCAATGCTGAAATAGATAATCAGCCCGGTCACATCGACGAGAGTTGCCACGAAGGGTGCGGAGGAAGTGGCCGGATCGGCTCCGACCCGACGCAAGACGAACGGCAGCATCGACCCGGAGAGCGATCCCCAGAGCACGACACCCACGAGAGAGAAGCCCACGGTCATCGCCACCAGCAGCCAGTGCGGTCCGTAAATGTTCGAGAACTGCGACCAGATGGCCACGCGCAGGAAGCCGATCGTTCCCAGGATGCACCCCAGCAGAAGTCCGGAGATGATCTCCTTGCGCATGACCTGGAACCAATCGCGCAACGTCACTTCGCCCAGGGCCATCGCGCGGATGATGAGCATCGACGCCTGCGAGCCGGAGTTGCCTCCGCTCGAGATGATCAACGGCAGAAAAAGCGCCAGGACCACGGCCTTCGCGATCTCGCCTTCGTAGAAAGCCCATGGCGGAAGCCGTCAACATTTCGCCGAGAAACAGGACCACCAGCCAGCCCGCGCGTTTCCGCACCATCGTTAAGAGCGGGATGCGCATGTACGGCTCGTCCACCGCCTCCATGCCGCCGAATTTCTGGATGTCCTCGGTCGCCTCCTCCTCGGCCACGTCGAGCATGTCGTCGATCGTGACCAGGCCGACCAGGACGCCGCCTGAATCCACCACCGGCAGCGCGGTTCGATCGTATTTGCGAAAAATATTGAGCGCGTCTTCCTGCGAATCCGTCGCGTTGAGCGACACGAAGTTCTCGTCCATCAAGTCGCTCACCTTCGTCTCGAGCGGTTTGAGCAGGAATTCGCGGATCCGAACATCGTCGAGCAGTTTGCCCCGATCATCGACGACGTAGATCACGTTCAGCGTTTCGGAGTCCTGGCCGTGCTCGCGCACGTAATCGAGCACTTCTTTCACCGACCAGCCGGCATCGACTGCGATCAGGTCCGGCGTCATCAATCGGCCCACGCTGCCTTCCGGATAACCGAGCAGGGCCTGGGCGATGTTTCGTTCTTCCGGCGTCAGCAGCTTGATCAGCTGTCGCGCGGCGGCGCTCGGCAATTCCTCCAGCAGCGCCGTCCGATCGTCCGGCGACATTTCATTCAGGATCCCGACGACCTGTTCGTGCGCCATCGCGCGCAAGAGTTTCTGCTGCGCTTCGACCTCGAGGTATTCGAAGACGTCGGCCGCGAGGTTATGCGGCAGCAGGCGGAAGACGACGACCTGTTCTTCCTCGGAAAAATCGGTGATGACTTCCGCGATATCGGCCGGCGGCCATTCCGAAAACATCTCGCGCAACGCGGCGAAGTTCCGCGCGTCGATCAGGCTTCGAATTTCCGGTTGGAGAATTTTCCCGACCATGATGATGACGAAGTGAAAGGGTCAACTGCGCGCCGCCGAGCTTAGTAGCACTCGCCCCCACGAAGCGCAATCAGTGGGAGCAGGTGCAATGGAGTGGTGATGGAGTGGTGATGGAGTGGTGATGGAGTGGCGATGGAGTGAGAGGCTGCGAGGATACTGTTAATCTCCCTGCCCATTACTCCACGACTCCATTGCTCCATTTCATCTCGCTTGGAATTTTAGGAGAATCTCGCCATTATGAGCCCGATGACAGCCACGGGGACAGCGCCCATGATCCGGCGCGAAATCGGCGACGACGGAATTTGCCTGCTCACCTTCGATCGACCGGAGTCGGGCGCGAATATTTTCGATGCGCCGACCATGCAAAATCTGAGCGAGCATCTCGATGCGATCGAAAACGATCCATCGCTCCGCGGCGTGATCGTGACCTCCGCCAAGAAATCGATCTTTATCGCCGGCGCCGATCTCAAGACGCTGCTGAAACAGGCGCAGACCGGCGAGCTGCGCGGATTCATTTCCGAAGGGCAAAAAGTTTTCAATCGTCTCGCGGCGCTGAAGGTCCCCACCGTCGCCGCTATTCACGGCGCCTGCGCCGGCGGCGGCTACGAGATCACGCTGGCCTGCGATTATCGCGTCGCCTCCATCGATCCTGTGACGAAGATCGGTTTGCCGGAGACCACGCTCGGCCTTGTGCCCGCCTGGGGTGGGGCCACCCGTCTTCCCCGCCTGGTCGGTCGCGGATGTCGCGGCTGAAGTCATTCTCAAGGGGAAACTCTACGGCGCAGACGAGGCTTTGAAGCTCGGACTGGTCGACGAAGTGACCACCGGCGGACGATTGATCGAACTCGCGCGAAAGAAATTGAATGAGGGAAAGCGACAGGCTGCCGCCGTGAAAGGCGAGATGACCGTCGCAGCGCCGAAAACAGGAGGAAACGCGGCGCCGGGCCGCGCCTACGAAATCATTAAGCGCAGCGGCGATTCGTCGATCGAAGAGTCCCTCGCCCTGGAAGTGGACGCCATCAGCGAGCTTGGAGCGACCGATGCGACGCAAAACCTGATCCGCAATTTCTTCCTCGCGGACAAATATCGCAAAGGTTCGTCCAAAGTACCGTCGGAGAAGATTGCGCATGCCGCGGTCATCGGGGCCGGCATCATGGGTTCCGGCATTGCGCAATGGCTCAGCTCACGCGGCGTTTCCGTTATTCTGCGCGACGTGGATTCCGCGGCGATCGATCGCGGCCTGGCCAACATCGAGAAGACTTATGGGGACGCGGTCAAGCGCGGTCTTCTCAGTGCTGAGAAAGCCCAGGAAGGTCGCGCCCGCATCGTTGCTTCCACGCAACCGGGAATGATGCGCGACGTGCAAATTGTGATCGAAGCGGCTTCGGAGAAACTCGAGATCAAGAAGAAGATTTTCGTCGATCTTGCGGCCTCGACTGCCGCCGCAGGCGATTCTCGCCACCAACACTTCAGCGCTGCCGATCGATGAGCTCGCGACCTCGACCGGATCACCCGCACGCGTGGTTGGCTTGCACTTCTTCAATCCGGTCAGCCGGATGAAATTGATCGAAGTGGTCGTTGGCCGGCAGACCTCCGATGAAACGCGCGACCGGGCGCTGGCGTTCGCGCGGCAAATCGGAAAGCTGCCGGTGATGGTGCAAGATTCGCCGGGTTTTCTGGTCAACCGGGTTCTCTTTCCCTACCTGCTCGATGCCGCCGAGATTTTTCAAGCCGGCGTGAGCGCCGAGGAGATCGACCGGTCGCTTGCTGCAATGGGGTATGCCGATGGGGCCGCTCCGGTTGATCGACGAGATCGGCGTCGATATCACGGTCGACATTGCCAACACCCTGGAGAAAGCGTTCGGAGCCCGCGATCGCGCGCCGGAAATTCTGCGGAAGATGCTTGAGGCCAAAATGCTCGGCCGCAAATCCGGCGGCGGGTTTCTACAAGTACGAAGGCAAAGAGCAGAAGCCCAATGAGGCGCTGCAGGAATGGCGCGGGGGCGTTGTCGCCGGGGTCGCTGACCCCGGTCCGGGACAAGGCGACGCCACAGGACAACCGGGGTCAACGACCCCGGCTACAACAGAAAGCGATTTGGCTCGGCGCCTCGTTTTTCTGATGGTGAACGAAGCCGCGCGTTGCCTGGAAGAAAAGGTCGTTGCAGCGCCGGAAGACGCTGACTACGGCATGATTCTCGGGACGGGGTTTCCCACTTTTCGGGGCGGCCCGCTGAGATATGCGGAGAATTACGGATTGAAGAAGCTGGTGACCGAGATGGATGGACTCCAGGCCCGCGTCTGGAGAGAAATTTGCGCCGTGCGATTTGCTTCGTCAGCACGCTCAGAATGGGACTACATTTTATAGGGTAGGGCGAGACTCTGTCGAGCCATCGACGTTTCTTGCGGCTCCGCGGAGCGTCGCCCTACCATTATGGGAATATGAAATCACCGCTCGAAGCACCGGAAAAACAGATCGCTGAAGAAACCAGCGCGAAGCCGACGCCCGCGTCGGTCATCGATACTTCGAAGATGTCGGCGGGGAAAGCCGCGGCGCTCGATCTGGCGGAAAGTTCCCGTGATCCGCTCGATGAACGCGGCAGCTTCGCGAGCAACCTCTTCATTGGCCGCTACGATTTCGACCGCATCTTTCCTTTCCCCGAGCAGAGCGCCGAAGATCGCGCCGCGGGCGAAGGGTTTCTCGCCGAACTGCGGGCTTATCTCGAAGCGAACGTGGACGCCGATGAAATCGATCGCACCGGCGAAATCCCGCAGAAGAATATCGACGACCTCTTCGCGATGGGCGCTTTCGCGATCAAGATTCCCAAGCAGTACGGCGGCCTCGGTTTGTCGCAGGTGAATTATGGCCGGGCCGCGATGCTGCTCGGCAGTTGGGACGCAAACCTGACCGCGCTCGTCTCCGCCCATCAATCGATCGGCGTGCCGCAACCGTTGCTGCTTTTCGGCACGGAGGAGCAAAAACAAAAATATCTGCCGCGCGTGGCGCGCCACGAGATCTCGGCCTTTGCGCTCACGGAATCGCACGCCGGGTCCGATCCGGCCACGATGAGTCTGCGCGCCGACCCGTCGCCGGATGGCTCCGAGTTCATCCTGAATGGCGAGAAAGCTCTGGTGCACCAACGGGCTGAAAGCCGGCGTGCTCGTGGTCATGGCGAAGACGCCGCCGAAAATTGTGAACGGCAAGGAGCGCAAACAAATCACCGCGTTCATTGTCGATGTGGATTCGCCCGGGCTGGCGATGCCGCATCGCTGCCATTTCATGGGATTGCGCGCGCTTTACAACGGCGTCGTCACTTTCAAGGACGTGCGGGTGCCGCGCGAGAACATCATCGCCGGCGAAGGCAAAGGCTTGAAGGTGGCGCTCACGACACTGAACACGGGCCGGCTAACGATTCCCGCCGCGTGCGTCGGCCTCTGCAAACGCCTGCTCGAAATTTCACGGATATGGGCCGCCAAGCGGGTGCAATGGGGCGTGCCCGATCGGCCAGCATTACGCGATCGCGGGCAAGATCGCGGAGATGGCGGGGAACACGTTCGCGATGGAAGCGATCACGTTCCTCACCTCCGCACTGGTCGATCGGAAAGCCGGCGATCTGCGGATCGAAACCGCCATGTGCAAAATGTGGGCGACCGAGATGACCTGGAAAATCGCGGATGACGCGATGCAGGTCCGCGGAGGGCGGGGTTATGAAACCGCGCAATCGCTGGCTGCCCGCGGGGACGAACCGATCGCGGTCGAGCGGTTCCTGCGCGATTGCCGCATCAACACCATCTTCGAAGGTTCGAGCGAAATCATGCGGCTCTTCATTGCGCGCGAAGCGCTCGATCCGCATCTGAAAGTGGGCGGCGCCATTTTCAACACCCAGTTGCCGATGATGACGCGGATCAAATCGATGTTCAGCTCCGGCTCGTTCTATACCCGCTGGTATCCGAAACAATGGATGGGCGGCAACGCCGGGAATCTTGATAACCTGCACGCCGATCTGCGGGATTACGTGAACTACGGCGCGTCCACGAGCAAGCGGCTCGCGCGCGGCTTATTCCACGCCATGATGCGCTTCGGCCCAAAGCTCGATCGCGAACAACTATTGCTCTCGCGCTTCGTCGGAATCGCGACGGAACTTTTCGCCATGAGCGCCACCTGCGCGTTCGCACAATCCAAGATCAACGCCGGCGAGCCGGCCGCGGAAGTTCTCTCGCTCGCGCATTATTTCTGCCGCTCCGCGCGGGCGCGGATCGATCATCACTTTGCCGGGACGAGCCGCAATGCGGATCAGCGCGGCTACGACCTCACGCAAGAGTTGATGGCGGGCAAACACGAGAGCCTGCGCAGAGGAATTGTGTAGGTGGATCGTGCGCTCCGTCGCGCGATGTTTAGATTGTCGCCCCGAAAGCCTTCTGGACCAATATTGCCATCGAGCGCGGAGCGCTCGATCCACCTCGGGTTGACCAACCGCATCCCCCCAGCTAACCTCAGCGGATGAGTCTGCCGTCCGTGCTCACGGAGGCGGCCCGCACCTCATCGCGGCGCCGCATCAGCGAGAGCAAACCATCCATTCACGATAAGGTCCACAATGCGTCCGGCGTTTTGGAAACTCTCGAGCAGCACATCCTGCTCGACGGCTTCAAGATCGTAATCGATCTGGAAAAGAGCCTTGGCTCCTATCATTCATAACGAGGCCAACGATCAGCGCTTGATCGATCTCTACGGCTTCTTCGGCTCGATTCCGGTCGGCTTCAATCATCCGCATTTCCAACAACCCGAGGTGCAGGCCGATCTCCTGCGCGCCGCGCAAATCAAGATCGCGAATTCGGACATGTATTCCGAAGGCTACGCGCGGTTTGTCGAAACATTCAGCGCGTGTCGCCGGCTTGCCGCCGCTCGAGCGTTATCTCTTCATCGAAGGCGGCGCTCTCGCCATCGAAAACACCCTCAAGGCCGCGATGGATTGGAAGGTGCGCAAGAATATCGCCGCCGGCCGGGGGGAACGCGGCACTGAGATTCTGCATTTCCGAAAGGCGTTTCACGGTCGCAGCGGCTATACGATGAGCCTGACGAACACCGATCCGGCTAAGACGGATCTGTTTGCCAAGTTCGACTGGCCGCGCGTGTCCAATCCGCATCATCGATTTTTCGCTGCCGGAAGTCCGAGCAAACGAACGATGTGATCGAGCGCGAAAAGAAATCCGAGCAGGAGATCATGAAATTCATCGCCGAGCGCGGTGTCGATATTGCCGCGATCATTATCGAGCCGATCCAGGGCGAAGGCGGCGACAATCATTTCCGGGGCGAATGGCTTCAGACGCTTCGGCGCATTTGCGACGAGAATGAAATGCTCCTCATTTTTGACGAAGTCCAGATGCGGCATGGGAACGACCGGCCGCAACTGGTGTTGCGAGCATTTTGACGTTAAGCCGGACCTGATGGCTTTCGGCAAAAAGGTGCAGGTCTGCGGCGTGATGGCCGGACCGCGGCTCGATGAAGTTCCCGATAATGCTTTTCGCCTGCCCAGCCGGCTCAATTCGACCTGGGGTGGAAATTTCACCGACATGGTCCGTTCCACCCACTACCTCCGCATTATCGAGGAAGAAAACCTCGTCGCGAATGCCGGAAAGGTCGGCGACCATTTCCTGAAGTCGCTCCAGGAACTGCAACGCGACGAGCCGATGGTAACCGCCGTGCGCGGACGCGGCCTCTTCCTTGCCTTTGATCTGCCGGACCCGAAAACACGCGATGAATTCTGGAAGGGCTTGTTCGATCGCGGCGTGCTGGTTTTGAAATCGGGCGAACGCGCGATTCGTTTCCGCCCTGCGCTCGATATCACGACCGAAGTCGTCGATGAAGCGATGGACCTGCTGCGCCAGCAATGCCAGGCGATGCGCAGTAAATAATTCTCTAACGTGGGGTGGATCGTGCGCTCCGCGCGCGAGGCCAAAATAATAGCGGCGAAGCCCCGCAATCAGAAACATCGAGCGCGGAGCGCTCGATCCACCAACTAATATGCAATCGATCCTCAATAAACTCGGTCTCTCTGACGACAATCCCGGCGTGTTTTCTGGCGATTGGATCGGCAGCGGGCCAATCATCGAGAAATTTTCGCCGATCGACGGCAAGCTGCTCGCACGCGTCCGGACCGCGACCGATGCGGAGTACGAGACGACCGTCACCCGCGCGCAGGAAGCGTTCGAAAAATGGCGCACCACTCCCGGTCCGGTGCGCGGCGAAACAGTGCGGCAGCTCGGCAATGCCCTACGCGAATTAAAGTCCGAGCTCGGGCAGCTCGTTACGATGGAGTCCGGCAAAATCGTCGCCGAAGGCGAAGGCGAAGTGCAGGAGATGATCGACATCTGCGATTTTGCGGTCGGGCAATCGCGGATGCTTTACGGCCTCACGATTCAATCAGAACGGCCCAATCATCGCCTGATGGAGCAATGGCATCCGCTTGGATTGGTTGCTGTGATCTCCGCCTTCAACTTTCCCGTTGCGGTGTGGTCCTGGAATGCCGCGCTGGCGGCGATCTGCGGCGACGCCACGATTTGGAAGCCGTCGGAGAAAACTCCGCTCACGGCGATCGCGGTGATCAAGATTGCCGAGCGCGTCTGCCGCGAAACCGGCGCCGATCCCGCCATCTTCTGTCTGCTCATTGGCGACGGTCCCTCGATCGGGAAAAAGATTGCGACCGATCGGCGGATTCCGCTCGTCTCCGCCACCGGCTCGACGCGGATGGGCTTTGACGTGGCCAGGGAAGTCCACGGCCGGCTCGGCCGCACCGTGATGGAACTGGGCGGCAACAATGCCCTCATCGTTGCGCCGACAGCCGACCTCGACATGGCCACCAGCTCGATTTTCTTCGGCGCGGTCGGGACCGCCGGCCAGCGTTGCACCTCCACGCGACGCATTATCGTGCACGAGTCGATCGCCGATGAAGTGCGGACTCGGCTGCTTTCAGCCTACAAGTCGGTCAACATCGGGAACCCGCTCGATCGCAAAACTCTGATGGGTCCGCTGATCGACCAGGCGTCCGTCGAGAACGTGCAGCGCTCGATTGAGAAGGTGAAGAGCGAAGGCGGCGAGATTCTCTACGGTGGCGAGAAACTCGATGGCGCACAGTTTCTGGGCGGCTGTTACATGAAACCGTGTCTCGCCACGGCGCAGCCCGATTTCGACATCGTGCAGGAAGAAACGTTTGGGCCGCTGGCCTATTTGATGACCTATCGCGATTTCGATGAAGCCTTGGCGATCCACAACGGCGTCACCCAGGGACTTAGCTCCTCCATTTTCACGAACGATATGCGCGAGGCGGAGAAATTCCTGAGCGCAGCCGGCAGCGATTGTGGCATCGCCAACGTGAATACGGGAACGAGCGGCGCGGAGATCGGCGGTGCGTTTGGCGGCGAGAAAAACACCGGAGGCGGCCGCGAAAGCGGGAGCGATTCGTGGAAAAGCTATATGCGCCGGCAGACCAACACGATCAACTTTTCCACGGAACTTCCGCTCGCTCAGGGGATCCAGTTCGGCAGCGACGACGCCGGCAGTGCGACGGCGTAATACCGCAAGGCTGTCGGCTTGTCGATTGCCCCAAATTGACAATAGCCCAGCGTTTCAACGCTGGGGTTAAGGCATCCAAAACCAGACCGAGTCCCGCTCAGGGACGGAAGGAGCAATCGCTCGGCTCTTGTTTACAGAATGGCTTCTTTCGTCCCTGATGGGACTTGATTTCTTGCGATCGAGAACCCAGCGTTAAAACGCTGGGCTATCGTCAGGAGAAAGAGCTCTCGGCACGCGGGGGCGCGTGCGCTCCCCAATTACCCAGCAAAGGCCGGCATCCCCGTGATCTGCTCGCCGAGGATCAGCAGATGGACATCGTGCGTTCCCTCGTAAGTTTTCACGCTTTCGAGATTGCACATGTGCCGGAAGCACTGGTGCTCATCGAGAATGCCGACGCCGCCCAGGATGTCGCGCGCCGTCCGCGCGGCGTCGAGCGCGATCTCGACGTTGTTCATCTTGGCCATGGAGATATGGAAATGCTTCAAGGTTCCGGCGTCTTTTAATTGCGCCAAACGATGGGCCAGCAGCTGGGCCTTGGTAATTTCGGTCAGCATGCGGGCCAGCTTCGCCTGCACCAGCTGGAAACCGCCGATGGGGCGATCGAATTGCACGCGGCTCATCGCGTATTGGCGCGCTTCGTCGTAACACGCCATTGCCGCCCCGATCACGCCCCACGCGATTCCGTATCGCGCCTGGTTGAGACATAAGAGCGGCGATTTCACTCCGCCGCTTTGCGGGAGCAACGCGCTCGCCGGAATGGCGCAGTCGTCGAATTCGAGTTCTGCCGTCAGCGCCGCGCGGAGCGAGAGCTTGCCCTCGATCACCGTCGCCTTGAAACCCGGCGTCCCTTTTTCCACCAGAAATCCACGAATCGCGCTGGCACCCTCCGGATCGATGCCCGCTTCGCCCTCTACCTTTGCCCAGACGATCGCCACGTCGGCGATAGTGCCATTGCCGATCCACTTCTTGGCTCCGGTGAGGCGGTAACCATCGGAGGTCTTCAGCGCGCGGCAGCGCAGACCGCCGGGATTCGAGCCGAAATCGGGCTCGGTGAGAGCAAAACAGCCAAGCTTCTCGCCTTTTGCCATCGGCGGCAGCCAGAGGTTTTTCTGTTCTTCCGAGCCAAACAAATTGATCGCCATCATGGCGAGCGAGCCCTGCACGGAGGCAAACGTGCGCAGTCCGCTGTCGCCCCGTTCGAGCTCGTGCATGATCAGTCCGGCGGCGATACTGCCCAGCCCGCCACAACCGTATCCTTTGATGCTCGGCCCGAAGACCCCGAGCCGGGCCATCTCCGGCACCAGCTCCATCGGGAAGGTTCCGGCGCGGTAGTGCTCGGTCACGACCGGCAGAAAACGCTCCTGCACCCACTGGCGCACCGTATCTCGGACGCGACGCTCGTCTGCTGTCAGCAGTTCCTCGAGATTGTAGAAGTCGGCCGCTTCAAATGTTGGCATCGAGTTGTCAGCCTAGCAGCGGCTGCAACTCGACTCCACTGCGGAGTGACTGCTCGCCTGTAGCCGGGGTCGCTAACCCCGGCCGCGTCCAAAATAGCGTTCGTCACTCGCTCTTGGCGACATGCCGCTGTAGTCACGATCCCGCGCCTGCGGGATCGCTCATAAATCGACGGTGTGGCTAAACCGCCGCTTGAGGAGCGCACATGCTCTTGCTGTAGAATCCAGACCGGTCGAAGCAGCAAACGCGTCGCTTGCCGGCCGCGAGCATCGAGCAGGCATTCTTGATCCGGCGCGTCCGCGTCTCTTTTTGTTTGGCGGAGGCGATCCAGTGGATCCAATCTCTGCGCGCGTTGGGGGTGATGTCCGACCACACTGAGCGCGTTTTCGGCGCGGCGGCGGCGAGTGCTTTCTTCAAGTCGGTTGGCACTACGGGTTCCGTTTCCTTTCCCGCTGGCCCGATCTCCAGCGTCACGATGTCGCCAGCGTCTGCACCCGCAGATTTGCTTAGCCTTCGGTCCACTTTGAGCCAATGGCTTTTTTGGCCGTCGGGTTCGAGCGCGGCTTGAAAAGGAAAGCCATTGATTGTGCCTTCGATCGGCGTCAGGCCGCGGGAAGGAAGCTTCGCACTGGCCTCCTTTGGCAAGATAAGAAACATCCACGAATCGGTCTTCTCGCTTTCCGCCGGCCGCAAAAGTTTCGCTTTGAAACGGATTCTAGAAGCGGTCGTGGCCATTTTGCCTGATATCACCGATACGAAGTAAAACCATTGCGCAATCCACCTTCGCCTCGTGCCTGGATTACTGACACGCGGCGCCTGGACACAGTTTTCCCCTGGCGTTCAGAACTTGCCCACAACTCTGAACGGCAGCTTGACGACGGCTCGACGATCGCGACGCGGAACCTATTTACGACTTGTCGTAAACAGACTTGTTCTTGAACTTCTTCCCGTCAGCGCCTGTTCCTTCAGTGGCGACAGTTCGCGTTTTGCCATCCTTCGAGACCGTGCTCGTGCCATTGGCGAACACTTTTCCGCCCTTCATTGTCGTAATCCCGTAGGTGTGGTCGTTCACAATCTTGTAGGCGGCCGCGTCCCAGGCCAAATTCCCCTTCGTCTTATACGCTTTGCCGTCGGCCATGCCCACCCAGGCGCCGTGCGTCGCTTTCCCATCTTTGTCCACGCCGGTGACATCTACCTTCATTTTGTCTTTCTGCTCGGTGTAAACGACCGTGAGGTTCTTCCCCGTCCCCGCTGTCATCTTGGACTTTGCCTCATTGAGCTTCCAAGTCCCCAGGTGCGGGTTGGCCATCTTGACGACCTCTTTCTTCGGGGCTGTTGTCTTTTCCGTTTTTGCCGGGGCGGTTTTTGCCGGCGAGGGACTTGTCGTTGGCTCGGTCTTTTTCGTTTCACCAAAACAAAATGCCGCCGCCGTAAACGACAGGGCCACAGTCACTACTGCAATTCGAGATTTAATCATGCCGGCGATTCCCGCAGAACTGTCGTTAGACGTCAATAGCAATCAAATGAACCGCGGATTGCCCGGATAACACGGATAGAATCGAACATCGAGAGGGTAGAAATTTTCTGTAATTGGAAACCTGGCAATCTTTGTTTCCTCCTGTAAGAGATTCCGAAAATCGGCGAGGATTCATGTCATCTGCGGCAAGGAACCGGCGCTAACTTTTCGACTGATGGACAATTACACGCTTTGGAAGGCCCTGATCGGAGGAGTCCTGATCGGGCTCGCCAGCCTGCTCGCAACCGTGCTGAGTGGAAAGATTCCGGGCATCTCTGGGGTGTTTGGCCGCCTGCTCGTCCCAGCGACCCCCGACAAGGCATGGCGGGCGGTGTTTCTCCTGGGTCTGATAGGCGGGGCCGCACTGAGTTTTCAGTTATGGCAAAGCGCGGCGCTTTTCCGGCCGATGCGCCCGCTCGTTGTCATGGCCATCGCGGGGTTGCTCGTGGGATTTGGCACCCGCCTTGGCGGGGGCTGCACGAGCGGACACGGAGTTTGCGGAGTCGGGATGGCCGCGAAGGATTCGATTGCGGCGACGCTCATCTTTATGCTGACGGCGATTGTGACGGTTTTCGTATATCACCAGGTAGTCTTGTGAAGGCGGGGAAATTGATTCTTATTCTCATGGCTGGCGGCCTCTTCGGCTCGGGGCTCGCCATCTCGGGGATGACCGACCCGGCGCGGGTCATCGGATTTCTGGATATTGCCCGCTCCTGGGATCCGGCGCTTCTCTTCGTCATGGCAGGAGCGGTCGGCGTTTATGGATTAGGAGTGCTGTTGTTGCGCCGTGTCGGCAGTCAAAGTCTGAAACTGCCCTCGGCTGCGTCGTCGCCGATCGACCGTCGGTTGGTTATTGGGGCCGCGATTTTCGGTGTGGGCTGGGGGTTGGGCGGGTTCTGTCCCGGACCGGCGCTGGCCAATCTCGGCGCTCTCCGCGTTGAAGCGCTCCTCTTCGTGCCAGCGATGGCGATCGGCATGTTGGTGGCGCAAAGAGTTTTCCGCGCCGACCGCTAGGACTGCACGGCGCGGCAAGCACGGTTGTATTGTGGTTGCCTGGACTCTGTTGCTCGGTTGATATAGCCCGCGTCATGCGCCGCCAATCCCTTCGACCTCATGACGGGATGAAAAAAAAGCGCTGGCGCAAACGACTGTTAATTTTCGCAGCGGTCCTGCTCCTGGCCCCGGTTCTCGCGGGTTTCTACGCCTACGCGAACTTCCGTGAGGTCCTGGTCTGGTACGCCAATCGCGGACATCCAGAGCTGGCACTTAGCGTGCGCCGCGCGACGCTGCATTGGCATCGCGCGGAACTATCCGGCGTGGTGCTCAAGGTGCGAGGGAGCAATGAAGAGGTGGTCCGGATCGACTCGGCCGTAATCAAATTCTCATGGCGCGGTTTGCGCGAACACCAGATCGTCGCTGTCACCGTGAATGAGCCGCGGGTTCGGATCAGCGACCGGTTGCTCGAGGCGGTCCGGAGCGGACCGGCTGCTTCCGGACTCGGCTCGACAGAGTCTCGCCCTACCAGCCAGGCGGAGGTGAAGACCTGGCATTTGGGGAAATTCACCGTGATTGACGGCTTCGCTGAAATTGATCTCGCCGCCGCCCCGCTAGTCCGTTTCTCGTTCGCGCCGGAATTTCACGACCTGGATCTAAGTCCCGCCTCAAAGTCGGCGACGCCCCAACAGACCGTTGCTCTGGAGAACATCGAGTTCGTGAGCCGCGATGCGCCGTCCGAACAGGTGGGGAAAATTAACCGCGTGGAGTTGAAGTTCTCCCAGCTCGAAGCCGGAAAGATGAACTTCGACGAGCTCATTGTCCGCGCGCCCTCGTTTCAGCTCACACCCATTGCCTTGAATGGTCTTGGAGTCTTCGCTCCCGAGCCAGGCAACGCTGCCCCGAATGAAAGCCCGGCCAATTCCCCAAGTCTTCGCATTGGCAAACTGCTGGTCGAGAACGGCGAGCTTTTCGTCAAGGGCTTCGGTGAAGCTGTTCCGGAAGGCTCGTTGAAATTCGGATTTGAGACGGACGATTTTCAAATTGGCGAATCCGGAACGGCGCTCGAAAAGAAGCACGCCATTCAGCTTTGGGATCTTCGCGCTGCGCCCACGTTCGCGCCGCTGACGCAGTTCGCTACGGTCGACTCCCTCCAGGTCGAGTTTACGCCGGCCGGCCTACTTCAACGCCACGAGATCGATGCCGCCACGCTCACCGGTATGACGATTACGATGGGACAGACGTTCCGCTCTCTCATGAATTCGGGCGGCCCGGCCACCGCCAGTGGAACAACGCTAGCCGCGCCGACTGTAACGAAAACGCCGGCATCGAAGCCCTGGAAGCTGCGCGAGCTCGGCCTCGTGAACAGCCGGATCACGCTCACTGATCTGGGCGTCGGCGCGCCGAGCGTCAGCTTCAATATCGAGACGACGTTAAAAAACATTCCGCTTTCCGCCGCCCTGACCGAGACGGATGAGGAGGTCCAGCAGCAGGAAATCGCCGACCTGGTGATCACTTCGCCGCTGGATCAGTTCGCGCCGGTCTTCACGATGAAGACGCTTTTTATTCGCTACTCGATCGCGGGGTTGTTCCGCCGCGAGCTCGAGGAAATCCAGATATTGAATCCAACGATCTACGTGGGCGAGGATTTGTTTTGGTATTTTGACGAGCTCAGCAAACGCGAAACGGAAACTCAACCATCCGCGCCCGAGCCCGCGGCTCCCGACGATACCGGTTGGAAGGTGAAGAAAGTCGGCGTCGATTACGGCCAGCTCGTGATCGCCGCGGACGGGAAAGCGCGTCTGCCGCTTCCGCTCCAATTCTCGACTTCGGCGGAGAATTTGAACCTTGGGAAACTTAGCGACCTGAAGCTTGCCCTCGACCTCAAGGTGCCAAAGGAAGATTACCTGTTTCCCGACTACAAACTCGAGCTGCGCCAGCTGGGCGGCGAAATCAAGTTCGACCTGCCGCCCCGGAGCGGATCGAACAACCTGGTCCAAACGCTAAAGATGAACGAGGTGCGCTGGCGGCAGTTTCGCGCTGAAGAGGGCTGGCTTTCGATCACGTTCGACAGCAAAGGCATCAACGGCGAGATCGGCGCCAAGGGTTACGGCGGCTATCTCAACGGCGGCTTTAGTTCGTTCTTCGGAGGCAACTCTCCGTGGGTTGGCTGGGTTTCAGGAACGAAGGTCGATCTGAAAAAAATCACCGACGTGATGGCTCCGGGGAATTTTACCATGGTTGGCCCCGCCGATTTCAAACTGGAGGCCAGTGGCTTCTCGTCCTCGCTCGAACGGCTGCGCGGAAGCCTGCGCGCCACCCGCGGCGGCAAGATGCAGATTGGCAAACTCGACCAGATTATGGCCGACATCCCCGGTGAATGGTATTGGGTGAAGCGGGAGACGACCCGCATTATTCTTGAGACGCTTCGTGATTTCACGTACGACACCGGCGATGCTTCATTTTGGTATTTGAATGACGAAGGCAATCTCAAGCTCACCCTCCAAGGCTCAGCCGGGACGCGAAACATCGATGTGGTTTTGCATGGCGCTGAGGACCGCAAGCCTTAGCCTCGCGTTCAGCGCGCTCGCCGGCTGCGCGAACGGCCCGACGATCAATCTCGACACGAAAAAGCCGCTGAAGGTCGATCCAGTCAAAGTCGATCTCAATATGCGGGTTGACGTCTATCAGCATCCCGACACAACCGTGCAGAAGCGTGCTGCTACCGTGCCGCCGGCCGAGACCGAGGACGCTCAGACGCGCTCGCGCAAGCGCATGGGGGAAGTCCAGGTACTGAGGAACAACCGGCTCGTCGGCGAGTCACGCAACGGTCTGCTGGAAATCCGCAACAAGCCGCCGGGCGAATTCGGCGAATACGTCCAGCGGCTGGTGGACGCCGAAAACAAGGATCGAGCTGCGCTGATGCAGGACATCGCGCAGAAGAAAAGTCTCCCGCTCGAAGAAGTGCAGCGTCAGCAAGCCGAACTCGCGCGCAACAAGTCGTTCAGCGGCGAATGGATCGAGGTTCCACAGTCCGATGGAACTTTCGTCTGGAAGCAGAAGGGGATGTAGAAGATTGCGGATTGCGGATTGCGGATTTCGGATTTCGGATACCGGAAAGAGGGACGGGTGGCGGAATGGTTCTGGGGAGCGCACGCGCCTCGCGTGCTGGATTCGGCGCCGCCGGCCACGTTCGCGACGGGCTCGAAATAGGAGCGGGTACTTCAGCCTTGAGTAAGTAGTGGCTCAGTTTGAAAACTTCTGGAGATATATGGCCGTATTTGACGTCCGTGTTCGCTGAAAATAGCCCAGCGTTTTAACGCTGGGAAAATCGGATATCAAGACATTGAGTCCCTTTAGGGACGACAGGAGCGCCAGGGAAGAGAACCGGTTCTGCCGTCCCTGAAGGGACTTCGGACCCTGTTACCATGGAAGCCCAGCGTTAAAACGCTGGGCTATTTTCAGAAGACGAAATCAAACTGAGCCAACACCCTTGAGTTTCGCCCCTAGACTTGGGCAGATAGTTCCCCTAGTAAATTGCTCGTGCAACGACGCGATCAAATCTAAATGCAAAGGCGAGCGGCGATCATCACGGCTCTCCGAACACCTGTCGGCCGGCACGGGGGCGCATTGGCGTCGGTTCGCCCCGACGATCTTGCCGCCCACATCATCAAAGCCGTCGTGGAGCGATCCGGCATCGACCCCGCATTGATCGAGGATGTCTACTTCGGCGCTACCAACCAGGCCGGCGAGGACAACCGCAACGTCGCGCGCATGGCCGCGCTGCTGGCGGGCCTCCCCGACTCCGTGCCGGGTTCGACGGTGAATCGCCTCTGTGCGTCGGGGCTGGAAGCCGTCAACATCGCGGCGCGCATGATCGAGGCGAGTCACGGCGATGTGTTCATCGCGGGCGGCGTCGAGTCGATGAGCCGTGCACCTTATGTGCTCAGCAAGGCGGAAACCGCGTTCGACCGGTCGCAGCAGATCTTCGACACTTCGATCGGCTGGCGCCTGGTCAATCCTCGCATGGCGGCGCTGCATCACCCCTTCTCCATGGGCGAGACCGCCGAGAATGTCGCCCGCGAGCACAAGATCAGCCGGGCGGATCAGGATCAGTTCGCGCTGCAGAGCCAGCAACGGTGGTCGGCGGCGCACCAAGGCGGGCTGTTCGCCCAGGAGATCGTGCCCGTCGAGATTCCGCAGCGCAAGGGCGCTCCGACCCTCGTCAGCGTGGACGAGCATCCGAGGCCGGACACGACGCTGGAGAATCTCGCCAAACTGAAACCCGCATTCGCCAAAGACGACCAAGGCACGGTGACCGCGGGCAATTCGTCGGGTATCAACGACGGCGCGGCGGCATTACTGATCGTTGAAGCCGGGCTGGCCAAATCGCTGGGTCTTCAGCCGATCGCCTTCATCGGTCCGAGCGCCGCGGCCGGCGTCGATCCCGCGTTCATGGGGCTCGGACCCGTGCCCGCGATTCGCAAGGCGCTTCTACGCGCGAAACTGACGCTCGACCGCATCGACCTATTCGAGTTGAACGAGGCGTTTGCCGCGCAGGCCCTGGCCTGCCAGCGCGAGCTGGGCATCGACAACGCAAAATTGAACGTCAACGGCGGCGCGATTGCGATCGGTCACCCGCTTGGTTGCAGCGGCGCCCGCCTGGCCACGACGCTGATCCACCAGATGGCTCGCACCGGCGCCTCGCGCGGCATCGCGTCGCTCTGCGTCGGGGTAGGACAAGGCTTGGCGACGGTCTTCGAACGGGAGTGAGTCAAGGACCCCCCTTCTCTGTTCCATCACGTGACCAACGCCGCCGACTTCGAAGAGCATTGCGTCGCCTTTTTGATCAACTACTTCGACCCGAAGGTAAAGCTGCCGATTGAAGTAGTTCCTGGAATCTGGCTGCGGGCCGCCAAGGCTAACGAGAAACAGATGTTCAAACAGTACCGATGACGCGGCCAACGTTGGTCGCTGGGATACGAGGATCTATCAACACAGAATTCCGTTCGTCGGCCCAGCGACCGTCCGCACCAATGAGGATTTCCGCGAATACGTTTTAGGCATCGGGTTCCTCCAGTGGGCACGAATCGGTCGGGAAACGCATTCCGCGTATGACCAATTTGAGTTGGCCTGCAGTATTTCGGAATGTGCGTTACGCCCCATCATGGTTTGTGAGTCTAGACAGGAACTCGTCCCGCTCAGCCACGACCTACATCGACACATCGTTCTGCGTAAGCGGGCGCTTGAAAGGTTTCTGAAGAAAATTCCCCATCTCACCTCCTCAGAAATCGAAGAGGTCCGAGATCTCACCGCTCTAATTACAGGCTTAGGTGCGCCCGACTTTGCGTTCATTGTCGAAGCCATCGAACGCTACAAAGCGGTTGAGCTCGTATCGCTCGCTTCGGATTTTCACACTTTCGCCCTGTTTACCATTGTTGAATATCTACTGACACATCCCCCTCGAACAGATGACGGCACAGACTCGTTAACAAAGCAGGTGTGCCGGAAATGTCCGGAAATCGCAAAGAGCTTTGATCAGGTGATTGTCGCCGGTGAGTTCTTTGCTGAACAAAATGAAGAAAGAATGTGGAAAATCTTATACAGTTACCGCAGCAAAATCGCTCACGGCGGATCTATTGATTTTTCAGCGCGTTTCACGAAGAAGGGCTTTTCTGAACTCAAGGGACGCAAACAAATACAGGATTTCATGCACGTTTATGTGCGCTTGTTATTGAAGGCTGCAGCGCGAGCGCCAGACAAGGTCAGACTCTTGAAAGCGCTATAGATTAGAAAGCCAAGGCTCAATCTCCGGCTTGTGAGATTCATAGATCAAGCGATCTGCGATTTAATCCCGATGCAGAGGGTCGCCGCACCGGTCGAGTTCGCTCCTCCATCGTCTGGTTACGCGTTTTGCGTGGTCTCTTCAGCTCATCGCTTCGAAAAAGTAATCGACATGCTTGCCACAGCGATCGCAAACCGGCGGCGCGATTGCGATCGGTCACCCGCTTGGTTGCAGCGGCGCCCGCCTGGCCACGACGCTGATCCACCAGATGGCTCGCACCGGCGCCTCGCGCGGCATCGCGTCGCTCTGCGTCGGGGTAGGACAAGGCTTGGCGACGGTCTTCGAACGGGAGTGAGTTTGGCAGTGGGTCTGACTGTCAGATCGTTCGAGCGCTGCCGGTCATGACAATCTTCGCGACGCATGGTCACTGTAGCGGCGCTCTGTGAGCGCCGTCTTCGGTTGTTCGCCGTGTTGCGCCGCTTCGATAACTTCAGAGCCTGGAAAGCCCGGCCGCTCCTTCACCCGCGTTACGGCCCGCCTTTCTCCTCCGGCATGAATTCTGGATGGTTGTGAATGGAGGGAGAGGGGCGTCGACCGACATAGACTGCGTGAAGCGCAGGGCGAAGCCCGACCAAGCGGGAAGCGCGGGAGTCAAAACCACGCCGCCGCTCGCGACATTGAGCAGTTTGCGCAGATGTTCGACTGAGTCCTGCACCGGCGTCTGCCGCAGGATTTCGTGGCAACGCTGGAACTGGACGAAGAGTTGATCGTCCAGGTCGTTCCGATCGGTGAGAAAAATCAGCGTCGGATTCGCCATCGCCGGCTCTTCGATGATGCAGTCGGCGTAGACGAGCATCGACAAGCTCTTGCCGGAACCTTGCGTGTGCCAGAAAACGCGCGCTGTGTGCGAGTCGGGCACGACTAGTATCCGTTTCTTCGCAGCCGTTTGCCGAGCCTCTGGATTCAGTAAAGAAATTACAACGCCGTAATGGCAACAGTCGCCGCCGCCCACGAGCTGCGCGGAATACTGTGCGAAACAGTGGTCTGCGGAACCGCAGCACAACGGTTGGCTGGGTCCGGAATCCAGTAGATAACGTTTGCACTCGTCGGGTTGAAATTCTCCAAGACCGCCAAAACGTAGCTGCTGGAATGCACGCTCGCTTGTTGCCACTCACGATTCGTCAATGAAGGCGAACACAGCCCAAGCGAGCTTTTCACTTCGACATATCGTTTTCTGGAGCCTTTTTGGGCGAAGATGTCATAGCCGAGTTGTTGGCGGGAAACGACATAAGCCAACCACCCCTCCGCAATCAAAGCGGACGCAACAAACTGTTCAGCCTCCCAGCCCGTGTTCATTGCCGGAGGCGGCGTCGGCGTGCCTGATAGAACAGGCGCAATTGGAATGTTTGTTGTCCGCGGACGTCGGGCTGAGGTTCGTTGCGTTATTGTTGGGGGCACCGGCAGTTGTGACGGCAGCAACGCCCCCAGAGATGCGCTTGCGGGCCAACTGGAGGATTGAGTCAGCCGCGCGTTGAGAGGATGCTGGATTGAATCATCGAAGTAGGCTGAGAATTCTGCCTGCGAAAAGTTAAAATCAGCCATGAAGTCGGCCAGTTGAACGCTAGTGCGTGTTCCCAACACCAGTCCGGGGTCCGCATCGTGATAAAGAGCGACGATCAGCGGTAAGATGGGGATTCTAACCTGCGACGGGGCTACGTATGGTTCAAAGTTTGATATGTTTTGGAGATCGGTTACGGCGTATCCGCTTCCGCCCGGATCGATTCGCAGCCACTTCCTGTGACTTTCACCTCGGTAGCCAGCACCAGACGGACAAAGCGAACATCGTGCGTCAATCAGTGTTCCCGCTACCGGAGTCTGCAAGTAGCGACACTGGCTTCGGTCTTGGTTCAAGAAAGTTGGACTGGAGAGGTCTGCTGGTGGGGCGTAGCAGCCAATCCCTTTTTGAAGATTGAAATTGTTACGCCAAGTATTCTGCGCCCCCGAGTTGCCCGGCCCAACCAAGCCGGTCCTTGCAAGGAAATTCCCCTCAAAAAGGGACAGAACGCATTGGTTCGGCGGGCGCGATAACTTCGCATACAAATCATCAAGGAGCGCCTGAAGAACTTCGGTCGTTATGAACGATCCTGCATACATGCTCGGCAGATTGTTTTGGAAGAATTTCAGGCCGAGGAAAATTTGGATGAATCGGCCCTTAAATGCCTGCCCAACAGTTTGCTTGTGTGCGCGCAAACATCCAAGAGCGTCCTGAAACAATGTTGGATCGCTGACCGGTATCATCGGAACCTAAACTTTGCCGATGAAGAGGCGAAGATACTCCGCTGAGGATATTTCACCCCGCATGAGCTGTTGAAACGGGTTTTGCGGCGGAGACGCATATCCTTTGTGCGAGCCGTTTTCCCCGGGCACTAATGAAGGAAGGTCAGACAGAGCATCCTCCACGGAAACCGCTTTCATGACATGCCCAAAGAGCGAAGGCCCTTGTTCCATGCCGGTGATTGGCGCTGGCGGGGAGACATTCCACCCTGCTGGTAAACTCACCATAATGAGGCGCTTCCGGCGTTGCGGCACTGCGTATCGTTCGGCATTAAGAACCCAAGGGACGAGGGGGTTTTCGAGGATCTGCAACTCGCGCCGGATCTTCTCAAAAACCGCACCGCCTTCCATGTTGAGCAATCCTGTCACGTTCTCGAAAACAAAACCATCCGGACGGATGGTTTCCACCAACGCCTTGAACTCCTTGAACAAATGGTTACGCTCGTCGCCAAGCGAACGGGAGTTGCCTGCTGTGGAAAACCCCTGACACGGCGGGCCGCCGATGACGAGCAGCGGCACGCCATCGCGGCGCTCGCGGGTGATGATTTCTACGAGGTGACGGAATATATGCGGCTCGCGGATGTCACCAGTGACCGCGACGGGATGAATGTTGCGGCGGTAACTTTCGAGGAAATCGTTCTCAATGTCGTTTGCGACGATGGGTTCCCAGCCTGCCCATTTGAAGCCGAGCGAGAGGCCCCCGGCTCCGCTGAACAAATCCACATATTGCCCGACTAGAGGTAAAGTGCGCGCGATTTGAAATGCGAGCAACGGGGGCACTGCGTTCCCGATTTGTTTCTGCACCGATGCATGAGCGCCGACGAAAGTGAATTGATCAGGGAATGATTGGAGACGGGCGGCCTCGCGTTCCGAAAGAACGCGATGTTGTCCACCGGCGTAATCATAATGTAGGTGGCAGCCGTTCCCGGGCCGGTTGAAGTAGGTGTTGATCGTGTAGGCAGGGCGCGTCGGATGCAGGCGACCATAATAGGTCGAACGGCTCCCTTCACCGGCGGCAAAGCTTACTCGAATTTGTTCGAGGCGCTTCGATGGAAGCTCACGTGGGATATTTTTCCAGTTGCCACCTGGCGGCACGGCCACAGCGACCTCCAAGTCGAGTTTGCTGAGTTTAGCGGAGTAATGATTTGGGATTCTCGCCTCCATGCCGTCAAGCACAGGCTGAATCGTCCCGTTGCGGCCGTCAGCGAGCGGGGCAACGTCCGGAATGTCTGACCTAGAATCGAAGAGACGGAGCGTTTCCGCGCGAAAATCCTCAGGCAGTCGACCAAAATTTTCGAGTAACATGACTACTTGCTTACGGGTCAGCCCATAGGCACGGGCGACTTCAACTTCGAGCGCTGCCTCAGCACCCGCTTCGCCGCCCAGCACACGTCTCGTCAACGCTGCAAGCGCGCCGACCATGCGTGGATTGTCGAGCCGTGGCACCCGTACTTCGCGAACGCTTCCGAGTGAAACATGACCCGTTCCAAGTTTCGAACGAAGTTGAAATTCAAATGGAAGCGAATTCATGATCCCGAGTAATGCGTGTAGTCTCTCCGGATCGTCGTCCTTAAAATAGCCGACGTGTAAGGAATTGCCGGTGACGCAGCCTGCGGGCAGAATTGTCGCAATCATGCGTCTTATCTGCGAACGTCGCGAAACGTCGCGCCATGTGAGCCGTGCGTGGGAGGCTGAAACGGGCAACGAACGAGTCGGATCGCATACAAATTCCGTGAACGACTCAAGCAAGGCGTAGCGCGAAATGGCGCGTCCCTTGACGAACGGGACGGTACCCGTTTTAGACGTAAACCGCTTATAGCCCGTCTCGTCCCACTCGCGTCCGAGCCATAGCAAATCGGGTTCATCGCCACAGAGGTCGTCGACGCGTGGCAGCGGAGACAGGTGAAGAAGAAAGCGCGTCTCTTCCGCCGTGAGGTCAAGAGGGATTGCGTATCCGAGCCGCTCCAATTCAGGCTTGGACAACACAAGCTGCTCCTCGCCAAGCAATTTACGATCGCCATCGAATCTCGATAGAGTCGGTGCGAAATCGGCATCAACGGTCCGTTCGAAGATCGCAGCGGCAGTCGTTTGATCTACGCCAACGAAGAGCCGTGCTTCTGCCGGATAAGCTAGAAGTCGGCGGAGAGCGGTTTCGTGGAACAACCAGCGACGAAATCGAGCGCTAACTTGATCGCTGAATAGCGAGCTCGGCAAGATGATCCCACACCACCCACCTGGGCGCAGGAGCTGGATTGAGAACTCCAGACCACAGCGCGAAAGGTTCGTTCCCCAGCCGGAGAACTTCTTTACCGGCTGAGATTGTGGCAGCCGCCGCGCGAGTTGAGCATCGTAATTGCGCAGCGCAGTGATGTAGTCAGCCCGCGCTTCTGGCGTCAGTTGATCGGTTTCCCTGCGATCTGGCTTGAGCGCCTCCCACGGCGGATTGGTCAACAGAAGATCGTACCGAGCTGAGCCTTCATGGAGAAATGTGTCTCCGCTCACTGCCTCTATTTCCACACGCAATCGCAGTTTTGCGGCACATGCCTCCACGCGTCTGCGCGCCAGCGCGACAGCTTCTGAATCATTGTCCCAGAGCGAAATGTGAAAGCGTGCGTTTGCGAATTTCGGCGAAGATTCCGAGACGCGGAGAAATGCCGCTAGCAGTCGCCCATCTCCGCAGAACGGATCGACCAACCGGACATCGCGCCGGAAAAAGGAAGGTATTTCGGCGAGCAATACCTCGCTGAGACGATCCGCAAGGAACTCAGGCGTGTAGAAGCGCCCATTCGCGCGATCAACCAGAGCCTTCCCGCCCACCAGAGTCTGCTCGTGGGCTACCAGGTGTTCGTTGTGTTTCACTTGCGGGCGTAGCTTAGCGGTTCAGGGGACGAATTCCAGAATCCCTGCTGAGCCCGGATGCACAGCCTTCGGATTCTGCCGCCACTCGATGGCGGCGCGAAGCGGCTGCTTGACGTATTTCGCCAGCCGCAGCGCATGCTGCCAGGCATGATTTGCATCGACGCCTTGAAGGGAAATACTGATCTCGGAAATAAATTTGAAACCGCTGTCAGAGCGCTCGCCTTTATCGATCTGAGCATGCGTCACGTTCCGTAGCTGCTCGAATGATCCAGCCTGCTGGAACGCAGCGATGTGCGCGATTCGAACGAGATCATTCCAATTGGAGAATCGAGTCGAGCCGAAGGTTCCGCGCACGCGCGTGTGGAAGAGATCAGGCGGGTGGATTGGGTCGAACTTCTTGGCACCGTATTCGACTGTCGGCAGCTCGGCAGTCGATGCCGTTTTGCCATTTTGAGCGTGTTCGAAGTGGTCCGCCCACTTTTCGATAACCGACAGCGGCGTATCGACGAAGGGGACGGCATGTTTTTGGAGTCGCTTGTATAGTCCCTCAGGAATTTCAAGTGTGATTGCCATGTCGCTCTTGTAAAATGGTGAACACTCTTCGTCAAACTGTATTTGTGTATTTCTGTATTCCGGTAACTGAGAGGACATAGTCGGCGCGGAGGTCGGGATGGAGGTCGCGGCGGAAGGTGTCGGCGTGTTCGAGGCCGAAGTTGGCCTCGATGCCGCGCAGGGCGCCTCTGCCACGCATCCCAGCCCTCCCCAATCGATCCGTCCCTCCGCTCGCTCAGCCCATCGAAGCCAGCTTTGCAAAGCCGGACCTGAACGCCCCCACCAGCGTGTCGATCTCCGCTTCGGTCATCGGCGTGGAGAATACGCACGCACCCGTGCTGATGATGCTGCAACCTTCGTTGTAGAGGTGATCGAGCAACGCCTTGAGTCGGCGCGACTCGTCGGGCGTCGGGTACGCATCGCGGTAATTTCGTGGCGGCGTCTGCTTCATGTGCACCAGGAACATCGAGCCCGCTCCGGTGACGCTCGCCGCCGCGCCCGTCGCGCGGATCGCGCCTTCGATGCCGTTCCTGGCCCGATCGGTCAGCGCGTTTAGGCGCGCCACCGCGGCTTGGTCGAACTTCAGCATCGCCGCCATGCCCGCCGTCATGCTGATCGGGTTGGCGGTGAATGTTCCGGAGTGCGGGAACACATAGCGGGGCGACTGCGGGTTGAGCACATCCATCACTTCGGCGCGGCCGGCGACGGCGCCAATGGGAAATCCACCGCCGATGATCTTGCCCAGCGCGGTCAGGTCGGGCGTGACGCCGTAGCGCGCTTGCAAGCCGGCGTGCTCGGCCCTGAACGTGATGACTTCATCGAACACCAACAGCACCCCGTGGCGCGCGGACCACTCGCGCAGCGCGGTGACGAACTCGACATCCGCCGGACACAGGCCGACGCGGTGCGGCATCAGATCGATCAATACGCACGCGAGGTCCCTGGCGTGCTCGTCCAGGATCGCCAGCGTGCGTTCGGTGTCGTTGAACGGAAAGACCACGACGTCCTTGAGCGCGGACTCGGGTGTCCCGTGCACCAGCGGAACGCTGTGCGGATGGTCGATGCCGCCCCAGGTCGCCGGCGTGGAGCCTTGGCTCACCTCGGCGTAGTCGTAGACGCCGTGGTAGGCGCCCTCGGCCTTGGCGATCTTCGGCCGCCCGGTAAATGCGCGGGCCGCCTTCAGCGCGACCATGATCGCCTCCGTGCCCGAGTTCATGAAGCGCATTTTCTCGAACGAGGCGTTGCGGCTGCATAAGTGCTCCGCATAGCGGACCTCGATCTCGGTTCCCATCATGAACGCGGTGCCGCGGGTCATCTGCTCCGTCACTGCATGGATGATCTCGGGGCAGGCGTGGCCGTGGATCAGGGACGCCATGTTGTTGGAGAAGTCGATGCGCGTGACGCCCTCGAGGTCGGTCACGCGGCAGCCCTTGCCGCACTCGACGTAGGTCGGGTGATTCCCCCGCAGGATCGCGTTGCGGCTGACGCCGCCGGGAAGGACTTTGAGGGCCCGCTCGTAGAGAGCGGCACTGCGCGAGAGGTCGGTTTGCGTGGTCATGTCAGCTTGCTTGGTTCGTCGCTGTTTTAAGTGGGCAATTCTCCCGCAGAGACGCAGAGACGCTGAGGGTTATATTCTTCCAGTCCATTGACGCAGCGTGTAATACCGCTCTTGAGGACAGCTTCACCAAAGTTCAGGAGGTATCCTAGCTTCAGTCCGGTCAAACGCAGGTAGGTCTGCACCTGTTTCTTGTGTGCCGGCACGATACGCTCGACTGACTTGAGTTCCAAAAGCACCTTATTCTCGATGATTATGTCGGCTCGAAAGCCCTCGTCAAATCTGATCCCTTTGAAGACGATCGGCACCAGGACCTGCCGCCGTACCCTTAACCCACGGTCGGACAACTCACGGGCCAAAATGACTTCGTAAACCGTCTCCAGGAGCCCCGGCCCAAGCTCCCGATGAATATGGATAGCCGCTTCAAGCAGCTTCGTTCCAATTTCATTTTCTTTCATTTCCATACAAACTCTGCGCCTCGGCGTCTCTGCGCGAGATCATTTTTCTGCGCCGCCTGCTTTGATCTGTCATGGGGTGCGAAGCAGAGGCGCACCGGTGCGCTCCTGCACGTAATCGAAATCGATGCCGGGGCTCAGTTCGACGAGCCGAAATCCGTCCGGGGTGACTTCGATCACGGCGAGATCGGTGTAGATGCGGTTCACGACGGCCAATCCCGTTAGCGGAAAGGTGCACTTTTGCACGAGCTTCGGCTCGCCTTCCCGGGTGCAGTGTTGAGTGATGACGAAGATCGATTTTACTCCCGCGACCAGGTCCATGGCGCCGCCGACTGCGGGGATGGCGTCGGGCTCGCCCGTGGACCAGTTGGCCAGATCGCCGTTCTGCGCGACCTGGAGCGCGCCGAGTACGCAAAGATCCAGGTGGCCGCCGCGGATCATGGCAAAGCTGTCCGCGTGATGAAAGTACGCGGCGCCCGGCAGCGCCGTCACGTGCTGTTTGCCCGCATTGACCAGCTCGGGATCGCCTTCGCCGGGCCTGGGCGCGGGGCCCATGCCGAGCAGGCCATTTTCTGTGTGGTAGATGAACGAGCGGCCCGCCGGCACGAACCTGGTGACCAGCTCCGGAATGCCAATGCCCAGATTCACATAGGAGCCGTCGGGAATATCCTGCGCCAGGCGTTGCGCCATCTCTTCGCGCGTTCGCCCGATCACCGGCGGCTTCGTCATGGGTAGGAGGCTCCTGCTGCGACGAGTTCCGATTCGTGGGCCGGGTTGGCGATGGCGACGACGCGATCCACGAAGATGCCGGGCGTGACGATCGACTCGGGGTCCAGCTGGCCCGCCTCAACGATCTCGGCGACCTGGACGATCGTGACCTTGCCCGCCATCGCCATCGGCGGGCCGAAGTTCCGCGCCGTCTTGTTGTAGAGGGTGTTGCCGTGGCTGTCGGCGACCCGCCCCTTGATGAGCGAGAAGTCCGCGCGCATGCCGTGCTCAAGCACGTACTTTCTGCCGTCGAATTCCCGGCATTCCTTGCCTTCCGCCAGCGGCGTTCCGACCGCGGACGGGGTGTAGAACGCCGGGATTCCAGCTCCGCCGGCGCGGATGCGCTCCGCGAGCGTTCCCTGAGGAACCAATTCCAATTTCGTGCGCCCGCTTCGGTAGAGCTCGGGGAAGACGGTCGAGTTGGCGGTGCGCGGAAACGAACAGACGACCTTGGAAACGCGGCCCGCCTTGAGCAGCGCCGCGAGGCCGACCTCGCCGCTGCCGCAGTTGTTGCTGATCATCGTCAGATTCGTGGCGCCCTGGTCGATCAGCGCGTGGATGAGCTCGATGGGACTGCCCGCCTCGCCAAAACCGCCGATCATAATGGCGGCGCCGTCGAAAATGTCCGCGACAGCCTCGGCCGCGGTTGCGACCCGCTTGTCGATCATTCTGCAAGAGCGGCTTGAAGAGCGCCGATACTCGGCGCCTGTGCGGCGGCCGTGGCGCGAACCGGCGCCTGTCCGGGTTTCGCCACCCGCGCGTAGTCGTACAGGCCGGCCTCGTCGAACAGAACGCGGTCCTCGTAGTCGTCGAACCAGAGCGCCTCGGGGTTGCGGCCGACGATGCAGACTTTGCCGCGATCAGGGGCGCTGCCGGCGTTCCGAAGAATCTTGAAGATCAAGACGCCATTCTCGCTGCCCGCGAGTCCCGGTATCCCCTCGTTGGTGACCGCCGCAACTTCGGTCTTGCCTTTGTAATGGGTGATGGAAAGGCGCGCGTGGGCCTCGACGCCCGACAGTCCCTTTTGCGATTCGTTGAGAATATTCCACGCGGACTCGATCGGAACGTTGAACGCCTTGTAGGCGATGATGTCGCGCCCGCAGAAGAAGTAGTGGTTCTCGCCGCCGGCGCGCTTGAACTCGCGCTGCAGAATGCGGAGGGCGTCCGCGTCATCGTTGATGCCCGCCATGATCGGCGCCTGGTTCTGCACGGTGAGCCAGCCGCGCGAGGCCAGGCCTCGCATCCCTTCGCCCGTCGCGGGGACCCATTGCTTAAAGCCCTGCGCGTCCTCGATGTAGTTCCCTTCCGCGTCCTTGGCGAGGAACTCGTCGGGGTGCTCGAAGTGCAGCATCATGTGCAGGCCGACCTCCGGGTAGGTCTCGTGGAACCGATCGAGCATCGACAGGAAGGTGCGGTCGAAGCGCTGGGGATAGAACGCCATATCCTTGGTGCCGATGCGGATCGACTCGACGCCGGCTTCGGCCAGCGCGCCCAGCCAGGCCGCGATCTTTGAATTGTTCAGCACCATCGCGTCGCCGCCCGACATCAGGATCTCGCGCAACTTCTCGCGTCCGCTTTCGGGATGCACGCCGCCGTTCTTTGCCACCGCTGCGTTGTGCTGCTTGATGTAGGGGATGATGTCGGGGATCATCGCGAGACCCTTCTTCGCGATGGTACCGTCCTGTCGCTTGATCTGTTTGCGGGCGATCAATTCCTCGCGGTAACAGAAGCGGCAATGGGCCGAGCAGGTCGAAATGACATACATAAGTCCCATCTCGTATTTGTGCAGCAGGCCCTCGACGGGGCTGTAGTCCATCTGGTTGCCGGGATCCTCCGAGCCCGCAAGATCCATCGTCTCGGCGGGGTCGGCCTTGACGATGCGCTGAATCGCGGCGCTGGTCCTGGCCAGCTCGTAGTAATGGCGCGTGATCTTCACGGGCATCCGGGATTCAACGTCACGATCGGTGCCCTTGAGCGCTTTCAGCCTTGTCACCTCGTCCTGGGAATAGAAGCTCAGCATGTCCGCCGGCGCCTTCTCGTTGAAGAAGGGGGCAAGCCCACTGATGATTTCCCGCTCATAGCGGCCTTCTTCGACGCTCTCGAGAAACTTCTGCTCGCGTGCGGTAGGGACGTAGGGTTGTGGCTGTGTCATCGGTCGGGCTCCATTGCGGGGAAAGAATTAATGTCTTTCGATCAGTTCCCCATTTCTACGCCCGAATCCCCATCCTATAAAGCATTTTGTGGCGAAGGTCGATCGTGCGTCATTTGGGGTAGTGGCTCAGTTTGAAAACTCTTGGAGATGGTCACACTTGACCTTCCTGTTCACTGAAAATAGCCCAGCGTTTTAACGCTGGGAAAATCGGATTATCAAGACGTTAAGTCCCTTAGTAGGGACGACAGGAGCCAGGGAAGAGCGGTTCTGCCGTCCCTTAAGGGACTTCGGACTCTGTTACCGTGAAAGCCCAGCGTTAAAACGCTGGGCTATTTTCAGAAGACGAATTCAAACTGATCCAATACCTCATTTGGAGAATTTGCAGCGCAAAGGCGGCTGCAAAGGATTCAATCTCGAAAGGAGAATTTCACGCTCGGGGGGGCGCAGCTTATTTCTTTTTGAGCCGGTATTTCGGAGGTTTTTCAGTGTTTCTCTGGATTATCTTGCGGGCTTCCAAATCGAGCTTAACCGTCTCGCCATACCAGCTGATATTTCCCGTGAACTTCCCCTTCAATCCCTTGTTGAGCTGGGTGAACAAATCGGTGTGAGTGAGCTCCTTTTTGGCGAGGGCTGACAGGATCGCTGCCTTCACCGCGTCATACTTCTGCTTGTCGATATTTTTCCCGCTCTTCCCTAACGGATGTTTGGTCAGTATTTTTTCTTCCTTCATTCTTGTTTGCCTTTGACGTTTGGAGATTGAGATTTCCCTGGGATTTGGGTTTTGGGATTTAAAGTTTCCGCTGTGGTTGTAAAAGGATTCTGGTCCACCAAATAGCATGAATGTCCCCTTCGAACTAGAAGTACAGGAACAAAGTTGGCCCCTGGACAAGCCCTTTCGCATTTCCCGTGGGGCGCGGACGGAAGCGCGCGTCATTGTGGCTACCGTCGGCGACGGCCGAAACAGGGGGCGCGGTGAAGGCGTGCCCTATGCGCGCTATGGCGAAAGCGTTGCCTCTGCTTTGGCGCAACTTGAGAAACTGCGTTCCCAGTGCGCAGCGGGTTTCGATCGGAACGCGATTCAGAATTTGCTCCCGGCTGGCGCCGCCCGAAACGCCCTCGATTGCGCTCTGTGGGACTTCGAAGCGAAGAGCACCGGCCAGCGAGTGTGGGAACTCGCCAAGCTCCCGATAATTAACGAAATCGAAACGTCATTTACCCTGAGCGTGGGAACACCGGAGGAAATGGCGCTGGTTGCAGGAGCGCACGCGGAGGCGCCCTTGCTCAAACTCAAGTTAGACGGCACAGATCTCGATCTTCCGCGAGTCAAGGCTGTGCGCCAGGCCGCTCCCGGGGCGCGGTTGCTGGTTGATGCCAACGAATCTTGGTCATCTTCCCATTATCTTGCCGTTGCCCCGGCCCTGGCGGATTTGGGCGTTGCGCTGATCGAGCAACCCTTCCCGGCCAAGGACGATCACATCCTCAAGACCCTCCCTCATCCGGTTCCGGTTTGTGCCGACGAAAGCTGCCACACCACCGCGGACTTGCCGCGGCTGACCGGGCTCTACGAGGTTGTTAATCTCAAGGTCGACAAGACTGGAGGGTTAACGGAAGCGCTCCGCCTGGCGACAGAGGCCCGGCGACGAGGTTTCAAACTATTCATCGGTTGCATGGTCTGCACTTCCCTGGGCATTGCGCCGGCCCGCATTCTCGCCACGGCCAGCGATTACATTGATTTGGATGGCCCCCTTCTTCTCGCGGGCGACCGCCATCACGGATTATCCTATCGCCACGGCCGAATCGGACTCCCGTCCCCCGAGCTTTGGGGATGAACAGCCGTTATCGAATTTTTCGCGTCAGCGCCGGACCGATCAACTCATAGAATCCGTCAATATCTCCGCTGCTAAAGCCGATGATGACATCGCCGGCTTGCGCCTCGTTGGCGACCTGTTCCGCCAAGTTGGTCTGGCTCGCCGGCACGATGGCGATTCTGCCTTGCGCGCGGAGGTCCGCGCAGATTTCTTCCGGGACAATTGTCTCCTTTCCGAATCGCTCTGGACGCTCCAGCGGGCAAAAAAAGATCAGATCAGCGGCGGTCAACGCCTCCACCAAACGCTGGTGCATGTCCTTATGGCACATGGTGGCTGTTTTGGGTTCCACTACTGCGATGATCCGTCGATTGGGAAAGCGTGATCTCACCGCCTTTAGAGTTTGGCCGATGTTTTCCGGATGTTTCCCAAAATCATCCACCACAGTAACGCCGGCATAATCTCCCTTGATCTCCATTCGTCGTCGAACTCCGCGAAACGTTGCGGTGGCCCGGGCGATAATATCGAGCGGAACGCCAAGTTCCTTCGCGACGGCACAGGCGAAAGCCGTGTTTTTGAGATTGAAGTCTCCAAATAATTGCGTTTCGAAGCGCTGGCCCCACAAAGAAAAGGCAATCCCGACTGAAGTCTGTTCGATCGACTGAGGAACAACATCGTTTCGTGGTTCCAGACCGACTGAGATTTTTTTCTGCGAGCGTGCTTTCCCCGCCAGTTCCCGAGATTCAGCGCAGTCGCCGCTGAAAAAGAGAGGTGCGTTTGCCGGCGTAACTCGCAGGAGCCGATCGAAAGCGATCCTTACCTCATCGATCGATTTGTAGACGTCTTTTTGGTCTTCATCGACATCCATGATGACCGACAAGCTCGGGAGGTAATGCGCAAACTTCGGTCCCTTGTCGTAAAAACAGGTGTCGTATTCATCACCCTCCAGGATGAAGAGCTCGCCGCTATCGAACAGTGCGCCGTTGGGCAGGTCGTCGCATGTGCCTCCGAGAAACCACGAGGGCCGCAGCTCGGCTGTTCGTAAGATATGGACGAGAAGCGACGCCGTCGTTGTCTTGCCGTAGGTTCCACCAATGACCACGTTCCTGGTTTTCCGGAGGAATTCGTAACGGAGAAATTCAGGAAGCGAGCAGTAGGGCAGGCGGCGATCGAGGATCGCTTCGAGCTGCTCGTTGCCGCGCGAGATTACATTTCCGACGACGAATAGATCGACATCATTGGGGACAGGCGAAGTGTCGTAACCCAGATCGATTGAGATTCCCGACTCCTCCAGCCGTTCCCCCATCGGCGGGTGCGAAGCCCGGTCGCTTCCACGGATGTGGTATCCCAATTCCTTGAGCGCAATGGCCACGTTGCCGACCGCCGATCCGCAGATCCCGAGAAAATAGAGTTTTTTCTGATTCACAGGTCAATTTTCCCCGGGCCACGACGAGCTGACTCGATGGCAGGACCGGTAAACCGGGTAGTATTTTGTGGCCACGCGTCCTCGCTCGTTTGTTAGTCGGTCGATTCCGATCCCATTCCGTCCGAGGGTCGGACCCGAACTATGAAGGAAGAATCTATGGCCGAGATGGAGTCCGACATGATCGACATAATCCCGGTGAGAGAAGAAGAACAGATCCCCAGGTTCAGCGTTGTTAACAGGAATGCGATTCCGGGAAGTAAATTCACATTGATCCCGGGCATTTCGCGGCAGCCAGATGCCCTGGCTCGCAAAAGCGGCCTGGATCAATCCTGAGCAGTCAAAATTTGGTCCAATTGTCCCTCCCCAGAGGTAGGTGTTCGGCGTTTGCATGGCTTCAAAAACAAAGGCGAGAACGTTGGGAAGAGCGGCCAGAATTTCCCCCCGGCTGAACCGCGGATTCGGTTTGAATCGCCCGGGGACCAGGGCCCTTTTCAGATAGTCGCCGAACCTCAAATAACCTGGGTATCCATCCTCGCAAAGTTGAACGTCCAGCAATTTCCCTTCGTCTTTGTCGTCGACGGTCGTCAATACCTTCACGTATCTGCCGTGAACTACCTGCGTTCCCAGTTCTTTTGGGTCCTCTTTCTCATAGAGGTTAAGCGAAACAGTCGCTCTAAAAATCCCCGGCTTCATGACGGGAAGCTTCATTTCTTCTCCGCCAGAGCGGGCCCACTTCCAATCAGTTCGCCCAATTCAGGAGTATCCAATTCCAGATAAAAGCCTTCAACTTCGGCGAGTCGGCATTCGATGTCGCATGCAAGCAATTCGGAATCTTTGTTCGCGAATTCCTCAGCCGGCGACGCTGCGGCCGGTTTCCCCGCGCGCTCCACGATCAATCCACCGGAGTGCAGCTCGTCAGCGGTCGAAGCGGCGCGGCCGCGCGGGATCTTGAATCCGTTGGCGGCGAGAATGGCTTTGCCTTGATATTCGTGAAGTCGTGCCATGGCTGCGTGCTATCTCCATTATCCTAATCGATCCCGCAACTCCGGGAGGGTTTGCGAACCGGAGTTTGAAGAGATATAACACTAATCGAAAAGCGCTTGATTCAAATGAGTGTTCGAACATTCCTGGTCGGCGCGGCTTTCCTGGTCGCGGTCGTCGGCGGTTTCACAACTTTCGGCGCCTCGAACTCCGCTGACCCTGAACCGGGCGATCTTCGGGCTGCCGGCACAGTGGATTTTCCGGTGTCGTGCAAGCCTGCGGTGCAGGCGGAATTCACTCGCGGCGTCGCGTTATTGCACTCGTTCTTTTACGAAGAGGCCCGCCGAATTTTCATCGACGTCGCCGCCCAAGATCCCACTTGTGCCATGGCGCAATGGGGAATCGCCATGACGTGGTGGCATCCAATCTGGACGCCTCCGACGTCCGACGAAATGAGCGCCGGAAAAGCAGCAGCGGACAAGGCGATGGCGATGAAGGCCGGCACCGATCGCGAGCGGCAATTTATCACAGCGCTGAATGCGTATTACAGCACGCCGGACGGCCCTGCCACGGGAGAGGTCGGGCAGTCTTGTCATGGGCCGGTGGGGCCGCGCGATCGCGTGGTCGCGTATGAAAAAGCAATGCGCCAGCTGCGCGAGCGATTTCCCGACGATTTTGAGGCGCAGACCTTTTATGCCCTGGCGGTATTGGCGGTGGGCTATGCCAACCCGACCGACACGACGTTGTCCAATCAACTCCAAGCCGCTGACATCCTCGAAAAGCTGGGGAAGAAGAACCCGCAGCATCCGGGCGTCACCCACTATCTGATCCATAGCTACGATTATCCGGCGCTACGCGGAGCGCGGACTGGCTGCCGCCCGCAGTTACAGTTCGATCGCGCCGTGGGTTCCCCACGCCCTGCACATGCCGTCGCACATCTTCACGCGGCTGGGCATGTGGGAAGATTCCATCGCGGCGAATCGTTCCTCTGCTGACGCTTCGCGCGCCTACGCTGCGCTACGGCATCGCGAAGCCACCGAAGCAGAGGAACTGCACGCGCTCGATTACATGGCGTATTCCTATCTTCAGGCAGGGCAGGACAGCAAGGCCAAGGAGATCGTGGATTTCGCCGCCAGCGTCCGCAAAACCAATCCCGAGCTGGAATTCAGCGGGGCTTATGCCCTGGCTGCCATCCCAGCTCGTTACGCGCTCGAGCGCAATGCGTGGACCGAAGCGGCGGCGTTGCGCGTTCCGGCCTTGCCGCATTGGGCGTCTTTTCCGTTCATGGAAGCGTTGATCGAATATTCTCGCGCTCTCGGACGAGCGCATACGGGCGATCTCGAGGGTGCACGGAAGGCGATCGATCGGATGCGGCAATTGCGCGACGCGACGACGGATCCGAAGTTTGATTATTTCAGGAAGCAGCTCGACCTGCAAATAGAGGCAGCATCAGCGTGGGTGGCTTATGGCGAAGGCAAGAAGGAGGACGCCGTGGCTCGGTTGCGACGGCTGGCGGATGCGGAGGATATTCTCGGCAAGCATCCTGTTTCCCCGGGTGCACTTGTCCCAGCCCGCGAACAGCTCGGTGATTTGCTGCTGAAACTGGATCGACCAAAGGAAGCGCAGCGGGAATATGAGGCGGCCCTGAAAATCTATCCGGGTAGATTCCGTGGGTTGTATGGCGCTGCCCAAGCCTCGGAGCAGATTGGAGAAAAAGAAAAGGCGCACCGCTACTACGCTAAACTGATTGAGCAAACGGCTAAGGCTGACGGCTCACGCTTCGAACTCGCCCAATTGCGCGAGGCCTGGCGCCGCTGACGGCGCCAGGAAGCAACCAGTCAGCGCTCCGGAACCACCCAAGTAGGAAGTCATCCGCGCTGAAGGCGGCGCGGCTGCGGGCTTTCGCGTCAGATTCCCGCGCCCATTCGGGTCGTTTCGACAAACTGCTCGGTCGTATCGTCGATCTGGCGGCCGGCGCGTCCCCCGGCGGCGTGCACGTAAAGCGAGGTGCGGTCGGCAATTTTATCTACGTGGGCCGGCGGCAAGGTGATTTCGTATTTCACCGGCTGCTGATGATCAGCGATCTGAAGCTTCGGATCGTAAACGCTGTTAAACTTCCAAAGCATCTTGATGAAGTTGGTCTGTCCACGAATCAGGCGTTGCGCCGCCAGCTTGAGGACGCTCCTCAAGGCGGACCAGCCGAGGTGCTTCATGTTCAGCACGCGCTGGGTGGCGACCAACGCCTCGTAAAATTCGTTGAGCGGCAGCTTCGTCGGCAGCACGGCATGCTGAATGTCGAACAACCGGTAATCGCGCGTGGTCAACCGGCGTGCTTCCGTCAGCCAGCTCTCGGTCCCCGGATACGGCGTATTGATGCTGACGTTCACCACTTCCGGCACCTCCATGCACCATTCCCGCAACAAGCGGAAACGTTCCGCGTCCCACGACGGATCGGCGATGATGTTGATCGCCACGGTGATGCCAAGCGAGCGCGCGAATTCCAGCGCCTCGAAGTTTTTCGACAAACTGATCCGCTTCCGAAACAGCTTGAGTCCCTCCTCATCGATCGCTTCGAGCCCGAGGAACATGTATTTGAGGCCGATTTTTTTCCAGAACTGGAAGACCTCCTTGTTGCGCAGCAGCACATCGCCGCGCGTCTCGAGGTAATACTGCTTCTTAATGCCGCGCTGCGCGATGAGCTCGCCGATCTTCATCCCGTGCTCGCCCTGGATGAAGGCGACGTCGTCCAGCAAAAAAACACCTTCCTCGCGAATCCGACTCAGCTCTTCCACCGCGAATTCCGGCGATTTTACGCGGTAGCTGCGTCCGTAAAAAGTCCAGGCTGAGCAAAAAACGCAATCCCAGGGACAGCCGCGGCTGAACTCGATGCTCGCGCATGGATCAAGCACGCCAATGAAGTAGCGGCGCCGATGCCGCAGGAGGTCGCGCGCGGGCATCAGGTTGTCCAGGCTGTGCACAAAGGCCGGCCGCGATCCCTGGCCATTCAACGTGGTAACGCCGGGCACAAGATGGAGCGAGGTGCGGTCGTGCCGGGCCGCATCGAGCAGCGCGATGACGCCGGGCTCGCCTTCGCCTTTCAACACGCAATCAATCGCGCCGGCGCCGTGTTCGAGGATTTGCTCGGCAGTGAAGGACGCGCTGTGGCCGCCCACGAAAATGAGCGCGTTGCGAAGCTTGGCGCGCGTTGCTTTCGCGAGGTCGAGGATTTCCGGAATGTTCGCAAGATAGTTGCAGGAGAAGGCGATGACGTCGGGCTGCCACTGGTCGATGATCCGGAAATAATCGCGGTCCGTTTCCGCCTGGAGATCGATCAACTGCACCTCGTGTCCGGCATCGCGGATGGCGGCAGCGACGAGCTCCAGGCCCAGCGGCTCAAGCCGCAGGTAAATCTTGGAATACATGAGGCAGCTCGGATGAACAGCGAGGACCTTCATAAGCGGGGATTGGTTGGTTGGTTTTGCCCGGCACCGGAACGTGCGGTGAGAACGAGCAAAAGCGCAACAAATTTTTAAGGCGGAGAGGCCGGAGGCTTGCAAATCTGTTTGCGAATCAGCGCCTGGAAAAGATAGGATGAATCGATGTCGTTCATCCAGAGGGTCCTGCTGGCGGTGCTGCCGGAGACTTCGGCAAAATCAATGGAAGCCGAGTCGCGCGAGTGGATGCATATCTGTAGCTGCGGGCATGCTCGCTCTGCTTGGGACTTGGGCGGAATCCGCTGGGGCGCCTCCGGCAAGCCGCGCCGGCTCTTGCATTGCCCAGGTTGCGGCAAGTGGACGTGGCATGTGGTTTTGCGAAATTCCCCGGCCCCCATCGATTCTCAGGCATAAAGAGCGTCCGCGCAGTTGAACGTTCCGGCACCGCGGGCGATTATCAGGCTCTGCGAGGAACCTTATGAACGAACCAGTCTACATTCTCGGCGGCGGCCGAACCGATTTTAAGCGCAATCTGAAAAAAGAAGGCAAAACGATCCGCGACCTGATCACGGAAGCGGGCCGGAACGCGATCGACGACGCGAAGATCGACCCGGCGGAGATTCGAAGCGGCGGCGGTGGGTAACTTCAATGCCGGCCAGTTTACCAAACAGCTGCATCTGGGCGCGTTTATTCCCGAGATCGATCCGAAACTTCATGGCATTCCGACGATGCACACCGAAGCGGCCTGCGCTTCCGGCTCACTCTCGGTCTTGCTCGGCGCGCAATGGGTCATGGGCGGATTTCACGACGCGGTCCTCGTCGTTGGCGCCGAACAGCAGAAGACCATGTCGTCGCTGGATGGGTCGGATGTTCTGGGCGCGGCGGCGGATTATCACGTCGAAAAGCCGGAATACGGCGATTTCATGTTTCCGAAATTGTTCGGCCGCATCGCGCAGATCTACATCGAGAAATATGGCGCGTCGCCGGATGATCTTGCGTCGGTCGCCTACAAAAACTACGCGCACGCCCGCTTGAACCCGATGGCGCAGATGCGTGAAGCGAATCTAACTTACAGCGACGCCTCGCAAGTCTCCGACAAGAACCCCAGCGTCGCGCCGCCGCTACGCGTTTCGGATTGTTCACAGATCACGGATGGCAGCGCGGGGTTGATCCTCGTCTCCGGCAAGTACCTCGATCGAATCGGCCGCGACAAATCCAAGCTGCCCCGGCTGCTCGGGTTCGGGAGCTCGACCGATTATCTCGCGCTCGAAAAAAAGGACGCGCCCACGTTTTCGACTTCTCGCAAAGCGGCCGACAAGGCATTCGGCATGGCGAACCTGAAGCCGCGCGACATGCAAGGCGTGGAAGTGCACGACTGCTTCTCCATCACGGAGATCGTCGCCTACGAAATCCTCGGGCTGGCGGAGCCGGGCAAGGGCGCGGAGCTGGCCAAGAGCGGAGCGACCGCGCTCCCGCAAGTGCGCGGCGAACATGTTAGCGGCAAGATCGGCTGGGAAATTCCGGTCAACGCCGGTGGCGGCCTGATTGGCGATGGCCATCCGGTCGGCGCGACCGGTGTGCGACAGGTTTTCGAGGCCTATCAGCAGCTGACCGAACAAGCCGACGCCCGGCAGATCGCAGGCGTGAAGAAATTCCTCACCTTCAACATGGGCGGCAGTCTCACGACCTCCGTCGCCATGATCTGGGGCAGGGAGTAGTGGCTTTTCCTGTGGCGGCGGTCTATGACCGCCGAATCGCACTTCAGCCTTAGGCCGCGTGCGCGTGGTCGCGAGAAACTCGCGTCCAATGCGCGCGGAGGAGGGAGAGGCGAACCTTGACCGCCTGGCAACGCCCGCGCTCGCGCGCTGCGTCGGTTTCAGGCAAATGTTGAGATTCGTAGGGCGACCGCGCCGGTTTCAGGCAGTTTTCAACAAACTCGTTCGCGATGCGAACTCGTTCCAAATTGACCGAACTGGGATCTTTTTCGGCCTCGGCGAGAGCAATGTCTCGGATGGCCACGTAAGCATTGATTTCATCAACGACGTAGCTCGTCATCCTGCAATTCGGAAGGTTTCGTCTGTTGCGGTAGACGCTTTTGGGAAATGTTTTTTGGTAAAAATACCGTGCGCAGTGGTGGTTGAGTGAGCTGCATACACTCACATTTCAGCAGCTCCCGTGCCTCCAAACCCGTCGGGCAAAACTCTATTAAGCCGTAGTGCGGCTTGCGTTCCGAGCGCCGGGCACCGTTATTGGTGCCACCTGATGAGCGCTCCCGATTCCGACGCCACGATGGCCGTCTTTCTCGATCTTGAGAACATCGCCATCGGCGCGCTCGAGGCCCAATTTCCCGCCTTCGACATCCGGAAAGTGCTCGAGCGTCTGCTCCTCAAGGGACACATCGTGGTCAAGAAAGCCTACTGCGATTTCGACCGCTACAAGACGTTCAAGCGTGGACTGCACGAGGCTGCCTTCGAGTTGATCGAGATCCCGCATGTCCGGCAGTCGGGCAAAAACTCCGCCGACATCCGCATGGTCGTCGATGCGCTCGACCTCTGCTACACCAAGAGCCACGTCGACACGTTTGTCATCATCAGCGGCGATTCGGATTTCTCACCGCTCGTGAGCAAACTGCGCGAGAACGCCAAGACCGTCATCGGCATCGGCGTCAAAAAGTCGACCTCGGACCTGTTCATCAGCAACTGCGACGAGTTCATCTATTACGACGATCTGGTGCGGGTGGAGCCGACGAAAAAACGTTCCAGCGCGGCGCCCGCCGTGCGCAGGGAAAAGCCTGCCCCGGATAGCGATCATGGTTCGGGACCCTCCATCGACGGAGCCCTTGAGCTCCTGACGAAAACCCTGGAAGCGTTGCGCGCGGAGCGTGGCGAGGACTACACGATTCGCGGCTCTCTGGTGAAGCAGGCCATCAAACGCCAGAACCCCGGCTTTAATGAACGTGCCCACGGTTTCCGCGCCTTCAACGAGCTCCTCCTCGAAGCGCAAAAACGCGGTCTGCTCAAGCTAGAGGACGACAAACAAGCCGGCACTTACATCGTCCACGCTTTGGAGTGAGGGTGGCAATGTGGGAGGGGCCTTAGTGCCCCGATCTCCACCGATTGCCAAAACCGTCGGGGCGCTAAGGCCCCTCCCACATTTCAGCCTCTATTTGCGGCGATATTTCTCCCGATACTTATCGCGCAAGCGGGTTTGCCGGTTGGTGAGATCGATCTTCCGGCCGTCGATATAGGCGGCCTCGACTTGCGTCGGTAGATCAAGCGGATCGCCATTGGTCACAATGAGGGTCGCGGCTTTTCCGGTTTCCAAGGTTCCCAGTCGATCGGCAACACCAAGAATCTGCGCGGGATAAAGCGTCACGCCTTTGAGCGCTTCTTCTTTCGGCAGACCAAAAGCCGCGGCTAATCCGGCCTCATAACCGATATTTCGTTCGTTCGTCACCGCGCCGCGGCCATCCGATGCGATGCAGAATCGAACGCCAGCCTCGTGCAACTTCGCCGCGTTGCTCCAGCCGCTGTCGTAGCCATCGTCGCGCCGGAGTGGGAGAGTCGTTGACGGACCGATGATCACAGCCGTGTCGCTTTCTTTAAGCTGCGGCGCTACGCGCCAGGCATCGTTGCCTCCCACAAGCACAATCTTCAGCTGCACGTCTTTGGCCCAGGCTAAGACGGCTTCGATTTCCGCGAGCGTTCCGGCATGCACGAAAAGCGGCAGCTTCCCGTCGAACACCGGCATCATTGCTTCCCACCGCAGATCGGATTTGAAATCGGGCGACGGATTCTTCCGCGCCTGCCAATAGGAACGGCGCGATCTGGAACGCGTCGCGGATTTGTTTCTGCGTCTTCTCGATTTCCTTCTGCTGGTCCTTGACCGATTTTCGCGCGTCCGGACTGCGATCGATGGTTAAATCCGGCCAGCGCAAATGCATCGCCGCCGGGGAGCGCACGGTCATTTCCTCCGGCGTCCACCCCTCGAGGCGCAAGACCGCGGATTGGCCAGAAATAATTCCACCTTCCGGCACCGAGAGCGCGGTCAGAATACCGTTGCTGCGCGCGACCGGGATCAGTTCGCTATCCGGATTAACGCTCGTGATGCTGCGAACATTTGGATTGATCGCGCCAGATTCTTCGACATCCACCGTCGCGCGCACTGCTCCGATTTCGACCAGGCCCAAAACCGTGTGGGCGTTGATCAACCCGGGGTAAACATGCTTGCCCGTGGCGTCGATCACCTCTGCGCCGGCGGGAATGGCCGCATCAGCGCCGATCGCGGTGATTTTTCCATTTTCAAAAACGATCGTGCCCGATGCGATATCCGGCCCGCTGACCGGATGAAGTCGTCGCGCCTTTCAGCGCGATCGGCTTCGCCTGGGGCGGCGCTGGGATGGTATCGGAGGCGCGAACATTCGCGATTGTGCACTCGCGACAATGAGCAGCACTGCCGCCGCGGCTATCCTGAGTTGCGGGGCGCGTTTCATTGCGATGCGTCCTCGGTGCAGGTGTGCTTGTCGTGACCGCTGCCATAGAGGCCTTCCAGCTCATGTTCGCGATGACTTTGATGACGGGAAATCTTCGACGCAGGCCCCTTGTCCTCACCCTTCTTGTCTGAGTCGTCGTCTTTCCCTGAGCCAATTTCCTTAAGGCGTTCGGTCAGCGCTTTCTGAACGAGCGCGTCGCGTTGCGCGGCGAAAGTCTTGCGGGTCTCCGCATCCTCCGCGCGATCGAAATATTTCCGCCCGTCGATCCAGGTTTGCTGCACGCTGGCGTAGTTGGAAAGCGGGTTGCCGTTCCAGATGACGAAATCGGCGTCCTTGCCCGTTTCGAGCGAGCCGGTCTTAGCGTCGATCCGCAATTGCCGCGCCGGATTGATCGTGACGAGCTTCAACGCATCCTCCGGCGACAGTCCGCCATATTTCATCGACTTCGCGGCCTCCGTGTTGAGACGCCGCGCGAGATCGGCGCTATCGGAGTTGACGGAGGTTAGCACGCCCTGGCCATGCATCATCGCCGGGTTGTCGGGAATCGCGTCGTAAACCTCGAACTTGTAGCCCCACCAATCCGCGAAGGACGAACCGCCCACGCCATCCTTCGCCATGACGTCGGCGACTTTGTAGCCCTCGAGAATGTGCTGCAACGTTCCGACCTTGATCTTGAACTCCCGCGCCACGCTCAGGAATGCGAGGATTTCGTCCTGGCGATACGAGTGACAGTGGATCAACCGCTTGCCGCTCAGCATTTCGGAAATTGCCTCCAGCTGAAGATCGCGGCGCACCGGCAGGCCCTGTTTCTTTTTCAGCGCCGCGTCGTATTCCTGCGCGGCCCGGAAGCGATCGCGCATGATTTGTTCAACGCCCATGCGCGTTTGCGGGTAACGCGTCCTGAATTTCTCGCCCCAGTTCGACTGCTTGACGTTTTCGCCCAGGGCAAATTTCACCCCGGGCATCGCGTCCGCGAACTTCAATTCTTCCGGAAGCGCGCCCCAGCGGAATTTGATCACCTGGTTCTGGCCGCCCATTGGATTCGCGGAGCCGTGCAGGACGTTCGCGCTCGTCACACCGCCGGCGAGTTCGCGATAAAGTCCGATATCAGTCGCATCGATCACGTCGCCGATCCGCACCTCGCAGGTGACGGCATGGCTGGATTCGTTCACGCCCCGGCTGATCGCGGTGTGCGAATGGCAATCGACGATCCCGGGCGTGATCGTGCATCCCCTTGCCGTCGATCACTGGCGCACCGCCGGGAGGTTTCAGGCCCGGGCCGACCGCGGAAATCTTCCCGGCCGTCACCAGCAGATCGGCGTTTTGCAGAGTGCCCTGCGGCCCCGATGTCCAGATCGTGGCGCCCTTGAATCAAAACGCTCGCGGGTTGCGGCGGCGGGCTGGAGCGACCGAATGCGCCCGCGGGATAGGTCTCCGGAAAATCAAGCGGCTTATCGAGCGGAGACGGCTTTTCATCCGGTTTCTTTACTGGCGTGAAGGCGGCTGTGCGCCTGGCGTTCCAGCGAACGTTCGCAGTCCCGGGTGCTTCGCCTGCGCCGGCGATCGTTTCTCCGGTGATTTGTCCGGTCAAGCGAATCGAGCCCTCGCCTTTCTCGAACAATTTGGCCGGCGCAATCACCAGCACGGCGTCGTCTTTCACCGAGACGGTTGCCTTTTCGCCGGCCAGTTTTGCCTCGAGCTTCTCCAGTTTTCCTTCCACCACCAACGCGAGCGTCTTTCCTTCCGCCGCGAGTTCCCAACTGCCGCGCAAATCGCGCTCCCGCGCTTGTTCCGTGTCGTAATAATATCCGTCCACCCACGTCGTGAGCACGCGCGCCTTCGTCCGCGAAAAGATCGCCGCTCGCTACGACCAGGTTCGCCATCCGGCCGGGGGCGATCGCTCCGAGCCGGTCGGCTACCCCAAACATTTCCGCCGGCGTGCTGGTCAAAGCGGCCAGGGCCGCGTCTTTGCTCAGCCCGCGGCGAACCGCGAGGCGAACGCGCGTCCAGAAATCTTTCTCCGGCTTCTCCAGCTTCTGGGTGGTGAAGGCGAACGGGATTCCCGCTTCGGCCAGGCGCGCGGGATTACTCGGGGCCCGGTCCCAGTGCTGCAGTTCGTCCAGATTAAATTCCAACGCTTGTTCCGGCCGTTCGATTGCCGGCGCCTTGGGGAAATCGAGCGGCAGAATGATCGCCGTTTTTTTCTCCGCCAACGCCTTTCGCACCCGGTATTCGTAGCCGTTGCCGAACAAGATCGGCTTCAATTTGAATTCATCGGCGATCCGCAAGGCGCGAAGCAAATCGAGCTCGTCCTCCGCCTCGAACACGGCCGGGTTGCGTTGCGCCTGCTCAGCCAGGGCCGCCAGGCTTGCGTTCGTTTCGGGGCGTTCCGTCGTGGCCGGAGCTTTTCCGATACGCCTCCTGCGCCGCCTGATACCACGACGCATCGAGAAAACTTTGTCGGATAAGCGCGATGGCTCCCCATAAGCGAATTCGGATAACCCCGGTCCCCTTCGCGATCGAAATCGAAAGCGATGTGCTGCGCCACCAGGGGCGCGACGACCATCGTATCGACGTCGGTTTCCTGAAGATTGATCAGCGCGCTCGAGCCGCGAAAGATGCCGCGGGCTGGGACGATCAGAGCGCTGGTGAACCCAAGGTCGCGCAGCTTCCGCGTCCCTTTTTTGTCGAGATTAAGATAATCGGCCGCCCGGCGTTCCGGAGTGACGCGCGGATTCCACGAGCGCGTTCCCTTGGCGCTTTCGCTGGGAATTTCCTTTGGTTTGGCCTTTGGATCGTCCGGATCCTGATCGATGCGGACCGGCTCTGGCTGGAGTGTCTCCGGCAATCCCAATCGGCTGTAGGCATCGATGAAGCCGGGATAAATCGTCTTCCCGGCCAGGTCCCAGACGCGTGCTTCCGCCGGAACTTTTACATCGGCACCCACCTCGACGATTAGTCCGTCGCGAATCAGGACCGTCCCTTTCTCGATCGTCTTGCCCGGAGCCGTGACGATACGCGCGTTGGTCAGCGCGTGGAGGCGCGGATCGTTCTCGCGAATTCCCTGCTTCGGAATCGTCGCTGACCTGGGCCAGACCCAGAAGCGGCGAAGAGCAGCGAAACGGCCGCAAAATCAAAAACCCCGCCCGCAATGAGCGCCCCGAAAGTTGCATGACCGGAGTTGCAGGCTAGCCGGGCGAAGGCGCGACACAAGCCCGCTTTTGGCTCAGCCCATGTAAAATCCGCCGTTCACGTTCAGAACGTGACCGGTGATGTAGCTCGCCATCGGCGAGCAGAGGAACAGGGCGGCATCGACGATGTTTTCGGCGTCGCCCAATCGGCCGAGCGGAATTTGTTTGATGAAATTGGCGGTCACTTCGTCGGGCATGCCTTTGCTCATGCCGACGTCGATGAAGCCGGGCGCGATCGCGTTCACGGTGATGTTCTGGCGGGCGAACTCGCGCGCGGAGACTTTCGTGAGCGCGATGATGGCGGCTTTGCTCGAGGAATAATTCGCCTGGCCGAACAGGCCCATCTGTCCGCTGACGGATGACAAATTCACGATCCGACCGTCTTTGCGCAAAATGGCGGCAGCTTTCTGCGTGACATTGAAGGTGCCGGCGAGATTTACGCGCACGACGCTTTCGAAATCTTCCAGCGTCAATTTCTTAATCGTGCGGTCGCGGATGATTCCGGAGTTGTTGATCAGAATGTCGAGGCCGCCGAATTTGTCGCCGATCGTTTTCATCATCGCTTCGACCTGTTCAGGATTGGTGACGTCGCACTCGATCACGAGCGGGTCCTTCAATTCGGTGGCGATTGGTCGCATCGGCTCCGATTTGTTCTGTCCGGGATCGGCGACGTAATTGACGACGCATTGCGCGCCGCGCTGGCCGAACGCCTTGATCATTTCCGCGCCGAGGCCCCGCGAGCTGCCCGTCACGAGCACGACTTTGCCGGTGAAATCGAGAGGATCGGTCATTGAGGGAAGTTGAGAGTTGAGAGTTGAGAGTTGAGAGCGGGAGTAGTGGCGCACGATCAGGGCGATCGGCAGTCCGATTAAGAGCATGTGCACGCAGACGGCGGTCAGATCTCGCGAGAGGGAAGGGTGCACGACGGGGTAGGCGAGAGGCATGACGATCCAATACATAAAACCATAAACGACCACGCCATACAGTAATCCGGAAATGACGGGGTGCCGCGTGAGGAAAACGAGTTTACGGCTCGCGCCGTAGAAAACAGTGGCGACAACAAAGGCGATAAAGAAATGGATGGCGAGTCCCAACCCGGCCGTGGCCAGACCGCCGTTGATCGCCGATTCCCGGCCGATCAAACCCGGCGGCCACTCCTTGCAAAACACGGATTGGACCAACGCCTTTGGGATAGGCAAGAACGAACGCAGAGCTGATATCCAACACTCCCGCGACCAAAGTGGCCCAGGCGATGGCCGGAAAACGCGCGATTTTTCGCTGGCGGACGGGAGAGCCGATGCGGTCATGCGCGGACGTTAGGCTGAAACGGCATTGCTCGACAAGCGATTGCCGCTAAGATTTGCAACTCCATGGCTGCACCGATCCGCGTTCTCACCGCTGTTCCGATTTGCGACGGGCATGACAGCGCGATCAACACGATCAACCTCGAGTTCATCCGGCACGGGATCGAGGTGGTTTATCTCGGCTATCATCGCTATGCGGAGGACATCGTGCGCGCTGCGATTCAGGAGGATGTGCGGGCCGTCGGCATCTCCAGCTACAACGGCGGGCACGTCGAGTTTTTCGTTGAAGTGGTGAAACAACTTCGCAAACGGGGCGCCGATGACATCGCGGTGTTTGGCGGCGGCGGCGGGACCATCACGCACGACGACCAGCGGGTGATGCAGAAGCGCGGGGTCGACAAGATTTTCTTCGCGGGGACATCGTTGACGGACATGGTCGATTTCGTTCACGAGCGCTACGGAAAGGCGCACAAGCACAGTGGCCGCAACGGCGCGCCCGCTGATATGCAGCTCGCGCGAAAGCTGACGCGAGATTGAGGACGGCTATGCGGACGGGAAGAAGAAACGCCCAACGCCCAACGCCAACGTCGAACGCCGAAGAAGGAAAGGATAGAAGCACGGACACGCGTGATTGGTTTCACCGGACCGGGCGGTGCGGGCAAGACGACGCTCATCGATGAGCTGGTCTTGCGGCTCTTGCAACGCGACGCGAAATCGCGCATCGCGATCCTTTCCCACGATCCGAGCGTGGTCGGCGCCGGCGCGCTCCTCGGCGATCGCGCGACCATGATCAATTCGCAGCACGATCGCGTCTTCATGCGAAGCATGGCGACGCGGGGGCAAGCCGGCGGTTTGTCGCCCGCGACGGAAGATTGCCTTCAGCTCCTGGCCCAAAGCGGCTTCGATTACGTCATCATCGAGACGGTCGGCACCGGGCAGGAAGCGATGCCGTTCCAAAGCAAGCTCGTCGACCAGACGGTGCTCGTCATGAATCCCGATTACGGCGCGCGGTTGCAGTTGCAGAAAATCGTCATGCTCGATCTCGCGGACATCATCGTCGTGAATAAGAGTGATCAAGACCGCGCGCGGACGGCGATGAGCGAGATCGGGCGGCGCGTGGAGCAGAACGGACGAGGGCAGCGCGTGCTGGCGACGGTCGCGAAGCGGCATCGCGACGCGGGGGTTGATCAACTTTGCGATCTGCTGACGCAGCCAATGGCAAAGACGCCGAAGAAAGGCCAACGCAAATGAGCAAGCTAGGAAACGTTGTCGAAGCAGTCGAGAAGTACAACAAGTTTGTCGAGGATGAGGTCAAGCGCGCGCGCACGGACAAGAAATTCGGCCAGCAGATGGTCGATCGCTGGAACGAGATCAAAGCGAAGATCCCGGTCGGGAGCGCGCCGACCGGTCTGAAGTTGCCGCGGCTCGCCCTGCCCGAGATCGACGAAGCGGGCGATATCACGCGCTACCTGTTAGGCGATGGATTGCCGGGCGAGTTTCCGTTTTTGAGCGGGGCGTATCGGGAGATGTATCTCGAGCCGTTGCAAAGCCCTGCCATCGAGATCGGCGCCTATGAAAAGAATGGGCACAACGGGAAGTCGAAGAAGAACGGGAGCAAGAACGGCGCGAAGCCGCAGCAGGCCGAAGAGCCGACGCGCCTCTTCTCCGGTTTGATGCTCGCGGAAGATACGAACGAGCGATTCCATTTCCTCGGCGCGCACCAGCGCTCGAAGCGCCTCAGCACGGCGTTCGACGGGCCGACACTTTACGGCATCGATAGCGATGCTCCCGGCATCCTGGGCAAGATCGGTGAGGGCGGTGTGGCGGTCGACACCGTTGAGGACATGGTCCGGCTCTACGACGGCTTCGATCTCGGCTCACCGGATTTCTCCGCCTCGATGACGATCAGCGGTCCGGCTCCCATCATCATGGCGATGTACATCGCGGCCGCGAAACGGCGTTTCGGTTCCGACATCGTGCCGAAGCTCCGCGGGACGATTCAGGCCGATATCTTCAAAGAAGTACAGGCGCAAAACGAAACCATCTTTCCGGTCGAGGCTTCGCTCCGTTTTCTCACCGACATGATGGAATTCACCACGCGCGAGATGCCGCGCTGGTATCCGGTTTCGATCAGCGGTTATCACATCGGCGAGGCCGGATCGACGCCGGTGCAACAAGCCGCCTACACGCTCTCGAACGGTTTTGCCTATGCCGAAATGATGGCGGCGCGCGGCATTCCCGTGGATGAATTCGGTCCGCGCCTTTCGTTCTTTCTCGATTGCGGTCTCGACGTGGAATACATCGCGCTCACTCGCGTTTCGCGACGCATCTGGGCGATCGGAATGCGGGATGCCTTCGGCGCCGGGCACAAGGCGCAGATGTTCAAAGTGCACACGCAGACCAGTGGCCGCTCGCTGGTCGCGGCGGAGTTCAAGAACAACCTCACCCGCACCGCCGCGGAGTTGATGCTTTCCTACATGAACGGCACGAACTCCTGCCACTCGAACAGTGCCGATGAGCCGTTCACGACCCCGAGTGAAGAATGGATCCGTCTCGCCGCGCACGGCCAGGCGATCCTGCTCGATGAATCCGGCATCTTTAAACACACCATGAACATGCTGAGCGGTTCGCCTGGAATGAAAGCAGTCGAGCGGGCGGTGGAAGCTGCGATTCTGGAGGAGTTCCGCGAGATCGAACGCCTGGGCGGCGTCATGGGAGCAGTCGAGAATCGCTATCAGCGCAGTCAAATCCAGACGGCCGCGCATCGCTACGAACAACAGATCTACGACGGAACGCGTCCGATCATCGCGCTAAACAAATATCGGAATCGCGACGAGGAAATGCCGGAGTTCGAGCTCGCCCGCACGCCGCGGACGAAACAGCAATTGCAGGTGGATCGCCTGAAGCAGTTCAAGAAGAAGAACGCCGCCAAGGCAGAGAAAGCGCTCGCGAAACTGGCCGCGGTCGCGGAGACCGACGAGAATTGCTTCCCGGCCCTGCTCGAGGCGGTGGAAGTTTGCTCGTTAGGCCAGATCACCGGCCGGTTGCAGGAAGTGGTCGGGCACTTCCGGCCGATGGTGTAGCGGGCACAGGGCGGCTCGACAGAGTCTCGCCCTACCAATCAGAGATGAGAAATCCCCAGAATGCAAGCCGCCGGAGTCGCTCGGTAGGGCGAGACTCTGTCGAGCCGCGGGAAGGCAGCGAGGCTGCCGCAGCGACGTCATCCGGCTAACGGCGTTTTCATTTTCCTCGATCGAGCAACGATCGTTTTTGTGACGGTTTGCTCGCGACAACGCGAGCGGCAGCTCGCGAATTCGGCAGTCCATGATGCCTTGCTGGAAGCTTGGAGCGCATGCTGATCTCATGGATGATCGGCGCTTACGTGATCATGCCCGATCACATTCATTTCTTTTGTTCGCCGACACGTGAGGATTGCGTGATCGAAACTTGGATTACATTCTGGAAACGGGAATTTCGGCGTCACCTCGGCGCGAGCGCGCCGCGTTTTCAGTCAGACGGCTTTCATCACCGGTTGAGAGGCGAGGAAAGTTATGCCGAGAAGTGGGAATATGTTCGGGCGAATCCCGTAAGAGCGGGCTTGGTGGAGAAGCCTGAGGATTGGCCGCACCAAGGCGTTATCCATGAGCTTCGATACTGACGGCTCGACTGAGTCTCGCCCTACCGATTTGCGGATCCTGCTGTAGGCAGATCGTAGCCGAGTAGAGCGAGTCGGGGCACAAAGGCCCCTCCCACATTCAGGATCCGCTGCCGCCTACTTCTTTGAAACGCGCTTCAGGCGCATGTTCTGTTTGTAGAAAACAAGACACCGCGCTTCCGCGACGTGGGTCGGCTTGAGCGAGACGATGATGTCTTCGCCCGCAGCGGTGATGGTGCCAGTGCCGGAATTCGAGAACGTATCTTTGAAAGTGAATTGCAGAGTGTTGCCGGACAACCTTGCCCGGTCCCTCTGCTTCCGGCGCCGCGCCGTGGCCATCCTCGTAGACGGCGTCGAACGCGACGTGCCACGCGTTGCCCGATCGGTTGATGCTCATCTGGAAGACGGCCATTCCGCTCAGGAATTTCTTGTCGGTAAATTCACCGGTCCAGTTCGGAGCGTCGCCTCCTCGGGCGAGAAAAGCAGGTCACAACAGGAAGAAAGCGACGAGACTGGTTCGCCGGTAAAGCGAGGAAGAGGAAAGCGTGCTCATGAGAAATTATGAGGCCGATCGCTCGACAACGCCATCCTTAAGAACGGCTCGCGACGGCTCGACAGCGATCTCGCACCTGCCAGCAAGATTCAGTGTGAGCCGTTGCACGGCTGCGTTATGCGCACGCATGGCTTCCTCCGCAAATAGATACTGGGGCAACTGCGCGCACTCGAATCGCCGCGCGGCTGCTGCCGTTTCTTTTTCTCCTTTACGTCGCGAACTTCTCGATCGCACGAACATCGCCTACGCGACGCTCGGGATGAAAGGCGACCTGGGCCTGACCGATTCGGTTTTCGGCACGGCGAGCGGAATTTTCTTCATCGGTTATCTCGGGCTGCAAATTCCCGGGGCGCTGCTGGTGGAACGCTGGAGTGCAAGGCTCCTGCTGGCCATAACCCTGATCACGTGGGGCGCGTTAACCACCCTCACCGGTTTTGTGCGCACTCCGCTGGAGCTTTATGGCGCGCGTTTCTTGCTGGGCGCGGCGGAGGCAGGGTTCTTTCCCGGCGTCATTGTTTATCTTTCCCACTGGTTCATTTATCGGGACCGGGCCAAAGCGGTGGCGCGGTTCATGTCCGCCATTCCGATCGCCGCCATTCTCGGGGCCCCTTGGCCGGCGCAATCCTGGGCCTTCATTGGCTGGGGCTTCCTGGATGGCGCTGGCTCTTCTTCCTGGAAGGAGTGCCCGCGATCTTGCTGGGAATCAGCGACGCTGCTGTGGCTGCCCGACCGCCCGGCTGAAGCGCGATGGTTGCGCGCCGGACGAACGCGATTGGCTGGCGGCCCGCCTGGCCGAAGAGCGACGCGCCAAAGCACACGTAGAGCATGTGACGATTTGGCAGGCGCTTCGGCAGCCGCCGGTGCTGCTGCTCACGGCCGGGCTCTTCTTCTGCTACACCGGCGGCTACGCCTTTTGGTTTTGGATGCCGACGATGCTCCAGCGGCTCACCGGCTGGACTGATGTTCAGCGCATCGGCTGGATCAGCGCGATACCGTTTGTCGCGGGGCTGATCGGAATGCTGCTGCTGGGCTGGAACTCCGACCGCACGCGACGAGCGCCGCTGGCATTTTGCCATCCCGCAATTGACCGCCGCGCTGGCGCTCAGTGCGTGGCTCCTTGCTCCGCAGTCGAACGCGCTGCTCATCGTGGTGTTTACGCTGATCGGGTTTGGCACCACTGCCCATCTTCCCTCGTTCTGGTCGCTGCCGCACGTCATTTCTGACCGATTCGGCGGCAGCGGCGGCGGTTGGGTTCATCAATTGCACGGCCAGTATTGGCGGATTTTTTGGTCCGATGATCATCGGCAACCTGAGCCAGCGCAGCGGCTCGTTCGACGGGGGTTTTGTCTTCATGATCGCGTGCTGGACGATCGCGTCATTGCTGGTGCTGCTCTGCCCGCGAGAGCGGGCTACCGTCCGAGATGTTCGACGCTCTACCGTGCGCTAGGAAATTCTGCGTCTACGCCGGAAAGCGCCGTCGAAGTCTTTGTGGGTGGGATCAGTAACCAGCAGCCAGCTCCTACCGTTCCGCAGAACGACGGCGTCGCTACGTCTGGTGTAGAAGCGAACCGACCATCCGCGTCGATCCGGCCGAAGCCGCTCAAGCGGTTGGGTCTGGACCGCCGGTTCAGGCAAACATTGATCAGAGTGATGCCGTTCTTGCGAAGACAGCGGCCGACGCCTCGAAAAATGTCGGGCCTTTCAGATGGTCGCGGAATATTCTCGCCGGAAAATTCTCGATGATCGACACATCAAAGCATCGCCGCGTTTTTTGCATGAACGCCAGTCCGTGCCCACCTGTCAGCGACACTGCGTGGCAGGCCGAAACAACGCTTCGCCAACTTGAACGAGACCGGATCGATTTCGTATCGAGACCTGTCAGCCTGCTCGTGTCAGCATGGTGCCGGAGTGCCGCCGCCGCAGCCGATTATGAGGACTTTTTCCCATTCGCTTGCCGGGCCAAATCCAGGAGAGAGCAGTGGATATGTGCGTCCAGGCTGACGCCGTTACAGTCGGCCGTGCTTTGATTGCCGCCCTCTGACATAGGCGAGCGTGCGGCTTCTCATTTCGGAAGCGAAGCGTGATGACACCGTATTTGGAAGCGTGCTTAAGCGGCGGTGGGCGCATTCGACAAAGTTTTCGGCGTGAGTCTGCAATCGCTGCGAAGCGTTTGACTATTTCTTCAGCGCCACTTCGAACGGCGCGCCGGTTTTGGCGCGAATGTCGTCTTCCGTGACGCCGGGATGCAGCTCGATGAGGACGAGCCCGCCACCTTCCTTCACCTCGAAGACGCACAGATCGGTGATGATGAGGTTAACGACTCCCAGGCCGGTGATGGGCAGCGTGCATTCTTTCAAAATCTTCGGGCTGCCGTCCTTGGCAGTGTGCTCCATGCACCGCGACGACGCGCTTCACCCCGGCGACGAGATCCATCGCGCCACCGGGGCCCTTGACCATCTTGCCGGGGACCATCCAATTCGCGATGTCGCCTTTGTCCGTCACTTCGAAGGCGCCGAGAATGGCGAGATCGATGTGCCCGCCGCGAATCATCGTGAACGAGTCGGCGCTCGAGAAAAAGGCCGAGCCGGGCATTGTCGTGATGGTTTGCTTGCCGGCGTTGATCAGGTCGGCGTCCACTTGATCCTCGGTCGGGAACGGGCCGATGCCGAGCAGGCCGTTCTCGGATTGCAGGGTGACGTTCATTCCTTCGGGAATGTAATTGGCCACCAGCGTCGGGATGCCGATGCCGAGATTGACGTAGTAGCCGTCGCGCAACTCCTGCGCGGCGCGCTTCGCCATCAAATCGCGGATCGGATTTTCCTTCTTCGCCGCGGCGCTGCCTTGCACGGTGCGAAACTCGATCCGCTTTTCGTAGCTCGGGCCCTGGATGATGCGATCGACGAAGATGCCGGGCGTGTGAATCTGGTCGGGATCGAGCTCGCCGACCTCGACGAGTTGCTCGACTTCGGCCACGCAGACCTTGCCGCAACTGGCGATCATCGGGTTGAAGTTCCGTGACGTTTTTCGAAAAATGAGATTGCCGGATTTGTCGCCCTTCCACGCTTTGACGAGCGAGACCTCGGCTGTGATGCCGGGTTCGAGCACGTATTCCTTGCCGTCGAAAACTTTCGTCTCCTTGCCCTCGGTCAGTTTGGTGGCGAAGCCGGTGCGAGTGTAAAACCCCGGGATCCCCGCGCCGCCCGCGCGCAATCGCTCGGCCAGCGTTCCCTGCGGGATCAGCTCAAGGTCGAGCTCGCCGCTGAGCACCTGGCGCTCGAACTCCTTGTTCTCGCCGACGTAGGAGGCCATGACCTTTTTCACCTGCCGGGTGGTGAGGAGAACGCCCATGCCGAAGCCATCCACGCCCGCGTTGTTGCCGACGATGGTGAGGCCTTTCACGCCGCTGTCGTGCAGGGCGGCGATCAGATTTTCCGGAATGCCGCAGAGCCCGAACCCGCCGGCGGCGATGGTCATGTTGTCGTGCAGCAGGCCGGCAAGCGCAGCCTTGGCGTCTGAGTAAACTTTGCTCATGTGGAGAGAGATTTAACCACGGATTACGCGAATGAGCACGGATGAAAACCATTGTCATTCGAGCGAAGTCGAGGAACCCTCGGTTGGCGAGTCGAGCGACGCGCCGTCCCTCGATGCCGCGTTCGGGATGAGCTTGCCGCGCGGCGATTAATCGCCAGATTGCAGCTTCACTTTTCTATGACCAATCCGACTCTCGCGCATCAACTCGCCCATTTCGCCTGCTCGCTCAATTTCGAGGACCTCTCGAAGAACGTCGTCCATGAAGTGAAGCGGCGGCTGGTGGACTCGCTCGGCTGCGCGCTCGGCGCCTGGAACGAGGAGCCGTGCACGATCGCGCGCAACGTCGTTTCGGATTTCTCGGCCCGACAGAACGGCGCGACGGTTATCGGCACCACGCACAAGGCCCCGCCGGATTGGGCCGCCTTCGCGAACGGCTGCTGCATTCGCTACTTCGATTACAACGACACCTATCTCTCGAAGGAACCGGCGCATCCGAGCGACAATTTTTCTGCCGTGCTCGCGGTGGGCGAGAGCGTCGGCGCGACCGGAAAAGAGATGATCACGGCGACGGCGATCGCCTACGAAGTGCAATGCCGTCTCTGCGATGCCGCCAGCATTCGGGCGCGTGGCTGGGATCATCCGACCTATGGCGCATTCTCGACCGCGCTGGCCTGCGCAAAGTTGATGAAGCTCGATCCCGAGCGGACGCGGCACGCCATCAACATCGCCGGGCGTGCATTGCGCGGCGTTCCGGCAGGCGCGGGTCGGCGAGCTTTCGCACTGGAAAGGCGTGGCCTTCGCGAATGCGGCCCGGCTCGGAGTTTACGCAGCGCTGCTGGCGCGCGCCGGAATGACCGGCCCGGCGCCGATCTTCGAAGGCGCGATGGGATTCGAAAAGGAGCTGGGGGTTTCGTTAGGCAACGTCCGAGAAGTATTCGACAAGACGAAAGAAGCGATGCCGGGAGAAGGGCCCGCCTCGATGATTCTGAAGACGAGCATCAAATTTTGGCCCGCGGAATATCACAGCCAGAGCGCGATCGAAGCGGCGCTTTTTCTGCGCAAGCAAATCGAGGATCTCTCGCAGGTGAAATCGATGGTAATCGAAAGCCACGATGCCTCGGTCGACATCATCGGGAGCGAACCGGAGAAATGGAAACCGCAAAGCCGCGAGACCGCGGACCACAGTCTGCCCTACATCACCGCGGTGGCGTTGATCGACGGCGAAGTGACGGACAAGCAATTCGAGCCCGAGCGGTTCACGGAGCCGGGCATCGTGAAGTTCCTCGAAGGACGTGAAAGTGGAGCGTAACGCGGAGCTGAGCGCGTTGTACGCGGAAGCCGTCGCGAACATCGTGCATGTGAATTTAGCAGACGGGCGCACCCTGACCAAGCGAGTGGACTATCCGTTAGGCAATGCGAAGAACCGGCTGAAAGATTCCGAGGTCGAAGGGAAATTCCTGAATCTGGCTGCGCCGAAGATCGGCCAGGAGGCGGCGGATCGCGTGCTGAAGCTTTGCTGGGCGTTCGATGAAGCCACGAGCGGCGATTCGTTAATGCAGGCCCTGAAGATGCCATGAAGAGCAAAGGCGGCGTTGTTGCGGGAATTGATCGCGAAGGCGCCGTCGCGATGCCGGGCGTGCCGAACGCCTCGATGGCGCGGCAGGTGGAGCGCGCGGGATTTGACGCCGTTTATATCAGCGGCGCTGGCCTGGCGAACTCCACGGCGGGTTTGCCGGACATCGGTCTGCTCACGTTGAATGAGGTGGCGATGCTGGCTGGTTTCATCGCGCACGCCGTCAAGATCCCGGCGATCGTCGATGCCGACACTGGCTTCGGCGGAGCGGAAAATATCGGACGCACCATTTACGAATTGGAACGCGCCGGTTTGGCCGGTTGTCATCTCGAAGATCAGGAATTTCCGAAGCGTTGCGGTCATCTCGCCGGGAAACGCTTGGTCGAGACGGAAGAGATGGCGGAAAAGATTCGCGCCGCCGTCGCCGCGAAACGCGACCCGGATTTCATGGTGATTGCACGGACGGATTCGCGCGCGCTGGAAAATTTCGACGGCGCGGTGAAACGCGCGAACGCCTATGTCGCCGCCGGCGCGGATGCGATCTTTCCCGAGGCGTTGCAGACGAAGGAAGAATTTCTCGATTTCGCCCGCGAAGTGAAAATCCCGCTTCTGGCGAACATGACGGAGTTCGGCAAGAGCCCGTTGCTCAGTGTGCAGGAACTCGACGATCTCGGTTATCGCATGGTCATTTTTCCGCAGAGCGCCTTCCGCATTTCAATGAAGGCGACGGGCGAATTTTTCCGGGCGCTCAAGGAATCGGGCACGCAAAACGATTGGTTGGAGAAGATGCAGACGCGGAAGGAACTTTACGAGACGCTCGATTACGATCCGGCCGCCGAAAGCTGGCCTGGTTATCGCCACCGTTGAAATCTTCTGGCGCTGCGTCATGTTGAGCGCAGCGAAATCCATTGCGCACGCGCGGCGGGGCGGATTTGCGAAATATTCGTTTCCCCGCGAAGTCTAACGAGTCGGAAAAATGTTATGAGCACAGAAACCAAACCATCTTACAGCCCAGGACTTGCCGGAGTGGTGGCTGGCGAAACAGAAATTTGCTGGGTCGATCCCAACGCCGGGTCTGATGTATCGCGGCTACGACATCCATGAGATGGCAGAGAAGGCCAGTTTCGAGGAAGTCGCTTATCTCCTCCTCAACGGAGAGCTGCCCAACGGCGGTCAGCTCGCAAACTTCACGAACCAGCTCGCCTCGGAGCGCGCGCTCCCGGACGCCGTCCTCAAGATGATGCGGCTCATGCCCAAGAACACGCATCCGATGGATATGCTGCGCACCGGCGTCTCGATGCTCGGCCCGTTCGATCCCGACCTGAACGACCATTCGCATGCCGCCAACGTCCGCAAGGCCATGCGGTTGATCGCGCGGGTTTCCTCTCTGATCACGGACGGTTGGCGGATTTCCCAGGGGCAGGATCCGATTCCAGATAAACCGGACCTGACGCATGCCGGGAATTTCTTCTACAAGCTGACCGGCGGCGTGCCGCAGGACTGGCAAATCCGGATGCTCGACACCATTTACATTCTTTATGCCGACCATGAATTCAACGCGTCCACCTTCGCCGCGCGCGTGACGGCCTCGACCTTGGCGGACATGTATTCGGCCGTCACTTCGGCCTGCGGGACGCTGAAGGGTCCGCTGCACGGCGGCGCGAACGAAGAGTCGATGAAGATGCTCGACGACATCCAAACGCCCGACCGCGCCGAGGGCTGGTTGAAAGCGCAGCTCGCGAAGAAGGCGAAGATCATGGGCTTTGGCCATCGCGTCTATAAGGCGGGCGACTCGCGGGTGCCGATCATGCGCGAGATTGCGCGCGATCTCGGAAAACGGCTGGGCAAAGAGCAATGGGTGCCGATCTGCGAAAACCTCGAGAAAACGATGGAGCGCGAAAAGCAGCTCTGCGCCAACGTCGATCTTTATGCCGCGCCAGTCTTCACCATGCTGAAATTTCCGCCGGAATTGAACACGCCGATTTTCGCCGTGTCGCGCGTCGCGGGATGGTGCGCGCACGTCGTCGAGCAGCACGATCATAACCGGCTCATTCGCCCGCGCTCCCTCTATACCGGCCCGGAATTGCGACCGTATCCGGGCTCGGCCGCAAACGGAGCGAAGTGACCGATGGCGGACGCTGAGGCGCAGTCGCTCCAGGAAAAATACGCGCCGGAAAACGCCTGCTTTGGGTGTGGACCGGCGAATCCCGACGGCCTCCACATTCGCAGTTTTGTGCGCGGGGAGGAGGTCGTGGCGGAATGGAAGCCGGAGCCGCGTTACGAAGCGTTTCCCGGTGTTTTGAATGGCGGAATCATCGGAGCGCTGCTCGATTGCCACTGCAATTGGACCGCGGCCTGGCATCTGATGAATAAGGCCGGCGAAGACCGGCCGCCCTGCACGGTGACCGCGGATTACGCGATCAAGCTTTTGCGCCCCACGCCAACGGATGGGCCGGTTTTTCTCTCAGCGACGATTGCGGAGGCCAGCGGCAATCGAGCGACGGTCGATGGAACGTTAACCGCAGGCGGGAAAGTTTGCGCGACCTGCCGCGGCACTTTTGTCGCGGTGAAAGAAGGTCATCCGGCGTTCCATCGCTGGTAGGGTAGGGACGCTGCGCTGCGGTGTCGGAGTTTCGCTCCTCTGCGGACGCCGCAGCCCGCGTCCCTACCTGTCGAATATCACGCGCTCGACGTGTGAGTAGATGTTGAACGTCGGCGGGCGAAGAAAACCGATGAGCGTCTGATTGCTTTCGCGAGCGAAATTAACCGCCAGCGATGAAGGCGCGGAAACCGCGGCGACGATCGGAATCCCGGCCGCGAGTGCTTTTTGGACAATCTCCAGGGATGAACGTCCGCTTACGATCATGATGTGGTTCTTGAGCGGTAGCAGCTCGTCGAGGAAGGCGCGGCCGATCGCTTTGTCGACCGCATTGTGGCGACCGATGTCCTCGCGCACGACAACCAAATTGCCGGCCAGATCAAATATTCCCGCGGCGTGAATACCTCCGGTGCGGGCAAAATTTCCCTGTGCGTTGCGCAAACGATCGGGCAGTTCCAAGAAGGATCCCTTCATCCATCCTGGCTCGTGCTGAGGAGTCGATCGGCGGCAATTGTTGGCGGATAAATTCGATACTCGTTTTTCCGCAGAGGCCGCAGCTCGTGGAGATCGTTCCGAAGCGCTGGGTCGCCGCCGGTATGAACTTCACTCTCGGCGCGAGCTCGACGTTGATTATGTTGCCGAACGACGCCGGCAGCGTGCACGGCGCGATCGCTTGCAGATCGGCGCGCGCGCGCACAATTCCCTCGGAAAGAAGAAAACCGGCGGCAAGTTCCTCATCGTTGCCCGGCGTCCGCATCGTCACGGCAATGGCATGAGCATCGATCCGGATTTCGAGCGGCTCCTCGATAGCCACCTCGTCGGTCACGTATTCGTGGCCGCCATCCTCTTTCCGGCGAATGATGCTGCCGGCACCGATGCCTTGGCGTTCTGCGTCCGAGCGGTGCATGCTGGATGATCGCACGAATAACGAACTGGGAAATATGAGCGTCGTTCCAATGACCTTTAGCGCAGTTCTGCTCGCCGGAGGCGAATCGCGACGAATGGGCCGCGATAAAGCGGCGGTTGTTTTTCGCGGCGAATCGCTCTGGCGACGACAGCTCAGAATCCTCCGCGACCTCGATCCCGAGAAGATTTTCGTATCCGCTCGAACCGAATCTTCCTGGTTGCCGGCAGACACCGAATTGCTTCTTGACGAACCGCCGTCACGCGGCCCACTGAGCGGCCTGACGAAAGCCATTGTTCAGATGCAAACCTCGCACCTTTTGGCGCTCGCGGTTGATATGCCATTCATGACGCGGGAACAATTACGCCTTCTCTGCACGATGATCAGCCAGGGTCGGGGCGTTGTTCCTGTGATTGGCGAGCGAGCCGAACCTTTGGCCGCAATTTATCCCGCCACAGCCGCAGCCGATTTCCTTACTGCTCTCGGCGGCGCTGATTTTTCGCTACAACCAATCGTGCGGAGATTGGTGGCCGATGAAAAGTTGGAGCTGTTTGCTGTTCCGGCCGAAGACAGACATCTCTATCGGAGCGTGAATGAACCGGACGATATCAACGAGGGGCGCTTTCCAGACCGCCCTTCCGGGAACGTCGGCGGTTTGTAAACCGCGCTCCTTGGAGGTGCACGCGTGAATTCGCTGCCCGAATTCCGTCGATGCGCGGGCAGGATTGGCGCGCTTAGCTTCTGGCATGACAACATCGAGCTTTCAGATCGAACATCAGTCAGCGATATTGGCCAACGGAGATTCCCTGCGCATGAAAATCCCTGAACTGCTGCCGCCCGCAGACATGATGTATCGCGCGCTGGTGAACCGCGATTCGAGCTTCGAAGGAATTTTCTTCGTCGGCGTGCGCACGACCGGAATTTTCTGCCGGCCGACCTGCCCCGCCAAAAAACCAGCCCGCGAGAATGTCGATTTTTTTCCGACACCGAGCGAAGCGTTGCATGGCGGTTACCGGCCCTGTTTGCGTTGCCGCCCGATGGATCCCGACAAGCGGCCGCCGGAATTAATCGAGCGATTGCGGGCGGAAGTCGAGCGCGCTCCGGGTGGCCGGCTAACCGACAAGGAACTCGCCGCGCTTTCCATCGATCCCTCGACCGCGCGCCGGCAATTTAAGCGTCATTACGGAATGACCTTTCAGGCCTATCATCGCGCGCGGCGAATGGGACTCGCGCTGCGCGAAGTGCGCAAAGGCGGCCGCGTGGATGAAGCGCAGAAATGGCAGCGGCTTCGAATCGGCCAGCGGCTTTCGCGAAGCCTTCACCCGAATTTTTGGCGATCCGCCGACGGCGGCGAAGGCGCGCGCCTGCATGTTCGCGGAGCGAATCGACACGCCTCTCGGCGCGATGCTCGCGGTGGCGGATGACAAAGGATTGCGCCTGCTCGAGTTCGCCGATCGGCGTGCCCTGGAGCGCGAGCTGACGATTCTCCGCCAACGATTGAAAACGAACGTCGTGCCCGGCGAGCATCGCTATCTCGACGCGATTCGGTTCGCAGCTCGCTCGTTATTTCTCGGGCGAGGATTCTGGAATTCGACATCCCGCTCGCGCCCATCGGATCGGATTTCCAAATGCGGACTTGGGACGTCCTGCGTTCAATCCCGGTGGCGGAGACGCGCTCTTATTCCTGGATGGCGGAGCGTCTTGGCATTCCGGGCGCACGCCGGGCGGTCGGCCGCGCGAATGGAACGAACATGCTCTCGATCATCATCCCGTGCCATCGCGTCATCCGCGCCGACGGCACGCTCTGCGGTTACGGGGGCGGCCTCTGGCGAAAGAAATGGCTGCTCGATCACGAGCGGAAGTGGAAGAAGTGATAACGGCGACCAATCGCTAAATCACTCAGTCGTCTAATTCGCTAAATGTATTCGTCGCGCCCGGGGTGACTCGAACACCCGACCGTCGGATTAGAAATCCGATGCTCTATCCGGCTGAGCTACGGGCGCTCACCGCAATCCACAGAGAGTATTACCGACGCACACGAGCGCAAATCAGTTTGTGAGCGTGAGGCAAATCTAGTTGCACTGGACGACGCTGATCGGCCTTCGGTCCACGCAGCGGTGTAGGGTTTCGGCGCAATCCAAAGGTGACAACTACGTTACCTTTCGTTTCTCGACCCTGCTTGCGTCGCGTTCTTAAGTGCGTCTCACAAACGACGAACCAGAACAAAAAATATGACAACCATCTTCCATCAAAACGAAGCAGCAAAAACCAACCGCTCGCCGCAAACGCCGCGAGTGCGACAACCACTCTGGATCCAATGGGTGGTCGTAATCATCGGGGTGCTTTTTCTAAGCGCCGGCGCAACCATGACGTCAGCCCAGGGTCCGAGCCCGAGCCCTTCACCCGGCATTAGCCCGAGCCCCTCACCCGGCATTAGCCCGAGTCCCTCACCCGGCATCAGCCCGAGTCCCTCACCGGGTATCAGCCCAAGTCCTTCACCGGGCACCAGCCCGAGTCCTTCACCGGGCACGAGCCCATCGCCAAGCCCACAACCAAGTTGCAATCCTATCGCTAACGCCAGCATGACGATCGCCGGCGGCGGCGGTTCATTCAACCCGACCTCGCTGACTATCGCTGCGGCCACACGGGTGACCTGGACCAATATTGGCAGCAGTCGGGCCCGCGTCCGCGACGTAAACCATAACTTCCTCGATAGCGACGATATCCAGCCCGGCCAATCGTATTCGTTTACGTGGTGCGTGCCCGGCACTTACCAGATTGTGGACCACCGCGGCAGTGCCACGGCCACCATCGTCGTTACCGGCACCGGACCATCGCCCTCACCGGGAACGAGTCCGTCGCCCTCACCGGGAACGAGTCCATCTCCTTCACCGGGAACGAGTCCATCTCCTTCACCGGGAACGAGCCCATCGCCATCGCCGGGAACGAGCCCATCGCCCTCACCGGGAACGAGCCCATCGCCTTCGCCGGGAACGAGCCCATCGCCTTCGCCGGGAACGAGCCCATCGCCCTCACCGGGAACGAGCCCATCGCCTTCGCCGGGAACGAGCCCATCGCCCTCACCGGGGACGAGCCCATCTCCCTCGCCGGGAACAAGCCCATCGCCATCGCCAAGCCCAATTCCTGCCACTGCCACGCAGCCGGTTAATATCTCGACTCGCGTTCGAGTGGAGACGGGGGAGGGCGTCATGATTGGTGGTTTCATCATCACCGGGAACGAGCCCAAGCGCGTCATCATCCGCGCCGTGGGTCCCTCCATGTCGAACGTCGGAGTCCCGGGCGTCATCAACGATCCAATCCTGCGCCTTTTCGGCCCGACCGGCTCTCCGATTGGGGTGAATGATAACTGGCAGAATACCCAGCAGGTTGAAATCGAAGCGACGGGCCTGGCGCCGCAGGATCTGCGCGAGTCGGCCATCATCGCCACGCTGCCCCCAGCGAACTACACAGCCACGGTGGCTGACGCTAATGGCAGCACTGGTGTTGGACTGATCGAAATCTATGACCTCAACTCTGCGGCCAACGCGAGGTTGGGCAACATCAGCACACGCGGCTCCGTCCAGGCGGCGGAGAACGTGATGATCGGGGGCTTTGCTCTCGGTGGCAGCAGCATCAATCCTGCTCGGATCGTGGTCCGCGCGCTCGGACCTTCGCTCCAAGCGGCTGGGATCACCGATCCGCTCAGCAATCCAACCCTGCAACTGTTCGACAACAACGGCCAAATAGTAGCCAACAACGACAACTGGACGGATGTTCCGAACCAGGCTGCCGAACTGCAGGCGCTCAACCTCGCTCCCTCGAACCCGGCTGAGTCAGCCATCGTGGCGACATTATCACCGGGTCTCTACACGGCGGTCGTCGCGGGCCGTAACGGCGAAACCGGAATCGGATTGATCGAAGTTTACGGCGTCCAATAACCAATAACCATTAACCAAAGAGTGGCCTGCCACTCGACGAGCCGCTCCGCGGACGGACTGGAGTTGATCACCTGATGATCTGCCGGTCTGCCGCGGAGCGCGCCGTTTGGGGGGAGAGGATTCTCCCACGATTGTCCGTGCTTGTTTGTTGCCGACCTTGGATTCGCACGTCCCGACATCCGCCGCGACTTCTTCCGCGAATCTAAAAGTAACAACGGCGTTACTATCAATCTTTGGACTCCACATGCTGCGCATACTAAGTCGGGAGCATCAACGACCGACAAACCGAGGGAACATTATGGAAATCATCTTGAATCATTACAACGTAACAAAATCCAACCGCCCGCTGCAGACGCGACGAGTAGGACAACCACTCTGGCTCCAATGGGTGGCTGTAATCATTGGGGCGGTTTTTTTAAATGCCGGCGCGACCGCGACGTTCGCCCAGAGCCCGAGCCCAAGTCCTTCACCGGGCATTAGCCCATCGCCGAGTCCTTCACCGGGTATCAGTCCGTCGCCAAGTCCCTCGCCCGGCATCAGTCCATCGCCGAGCCCGTCTCCAGGGCCAAGTTGCAGTCCGATTGCCAACGCCAGCATGTCGATCTCCGGCGGCGGCGGCCCGTTTAACCCGACCTCGCTGACCATCAATCCGAGCACGCGGGTGACTTGGACCAATGTCGGCAACAACCGGGCTCGCGTCCGCGATGTCGGCCACGTCGTCTTCGACAGCGGCGACCTGGACCCTGGTCAGGCGTTTTCGTTTACGTTCTGCGTATCCGGGCACCTATCAAATCGAGGATTCGCGCGGCAGTGCCACTGCCACCATCGTCGTGACCGGCGTCGGTCCATCGCCAAGCCCTTCACCTGGCACGAGCCCGTCGCCAAGCCCAGGTATCAGCCCGTCACCGAGTCCGGGTACTAGCCCGTCACCGAGCCCGGGCACGAGCCCATCGCCGAGTCCTGGCACCAGTCCATCGCCCTCGCCTGGCACCAGCCCATCGCCTTCACCTGGCACGAGCCCATCGCCCTCGCCGGGAACAAGCCCATCCCCCTCGCCGGGAACAAGCCCGTCGCCGAGCCCGAGCCCGGCCGCGCAGCCGCTTAATATCTCGACTCGTGTTAGAGTGGAAACAGGCGAAGGCGTGATGATTGGCGGGTTCATCATCACGGGGAACGAATCCAAGCGCGTCATCATCCGCGGCGTGGGTCCTTCCATGGCGAACGTCGGAGTCGTCGGCGTCATCAGCGATCCGGTCCTGCGCCTCTTCGGCCCGACCGGCTCCACGATCGCGGTAAACGATAACTGGCAGGACACTCAACAAGCCGAAATCGAACAGACCGGCCTCGCGCCGCAGGATCGGCGAGAAGTCGGCCATTATCGCCACGTTGCCACCGGCGAACTACACCGCCACGGTGGCCGACGCCGCCGGGAACAGTGGTGTTGGTCTGGTCGAAATCTATGACCTCAACTCTGGAGTCAATGCGAGGCTGGGCAACATCAGCACACGCGGCTCCGTCCAGACGGCGGAGAACGTGATGATTGGGGGCTTTGTTCTGGGAGGCAACAGCATCAATCCCGCCCAAATTGTGGTCCGCGCTCTCGGGCCGTCGCTCCAAAGCGCGGGGATCGCCGATCCGCTCAGCAACCCGACTCTGCAACTGTTTGACAGCAACGGACAAGTGGTCCTCAACAATGACAATTGGCAGGATATCCCGAGCCAGGCCGCCCAACTACAGGCGCTCAATCTCGCTCCGCCTAACGCGGCTGAGTCCGCCGTCGTGGCCATGCTGCCACCGGGTCTCTACACTGCGGTCGTGGCGGGTCGTAACGGCGAAACCGGAATTGGATTGATCGAAGTCTACGGCATCCAATAATCACGAATAGCTTCCTTCCATTTCCCGACGTGCTTCACGGAGCACGTCGGGGGTGGAGGGGGCCGTGAAATTCATCTTTCGCTTTTTCGCCCAGAACACCCGGGATCAAGACCTTGACGACGACTACGACCCCTATGATGCGCGACGGCGATAAATCCGGCGCGAGGGCGGCGCGCGAACAACTGAAGGTGGAAGACACTCTCCAATGGCCGGACCCAGTGGACACGGCGAAGCCCGGGACCCCGGTCGTCGCCCGGCTTTGGACCCGCCTGCGATCCTCGGCCGATAGCGAAACCGCGCTGCTGGTTCTCATCCTCAAGGGTCTCGTGCTGTTCCTGGCGGCGTTGAGTATCCAGACGCTTTTCGATCAAAAGGAAAACTGGTCCACGCTCTGGACTCGTTGGGACGCGAGTCATTACCTATCGCTGGCAAAAGATGGTTACGTCGGCACGGGCGACGCCCGGTTTTCAATCGTCTTCTATCCACTTTACCCGTGGCTGGTCCGCGCCGTCGCCTTTGTTTGCCGGAGCTACTTTGGTGCGGCGCTCCTGGTCTCAGGCGTTGCTTCCATCTGCGCCGCCCTCCTTCTGCGCCGGTTGGTCGAGATGGATTACCACGCGAAAGTGGCGAGCCTGTCGGTCTGGTTCCTTCTCATTTTTCCGACCGCTTATTTTCTGCACATCGGTTACACCGAGAGCTTGTTCCTGGCCCTCGTGCTCAGCTGCCTGATCGCGGCGCGAAAGCAAGCCTGGGCGCTCGCGGGCGTGCTCGGAGTGCTCGCCTGCATGACGCGCGTAAACGGACTTCTGCTCATGCCCACTCTGGTGGTGGAAGCGTGGTTGCAATATCGGCAGACCCGCCGAATCGACTGGCGCTGGCTTTGGATCGCAGCCCCGAGCCTCGGCTTCCTCGTCTATCTTTACCTCAACTATCGGGCAACGGGCGATCCGTTCGCGTTTACGCCGATAATGGAGGAGCACTGGTACAAGAAACTGACTCCGCCGTGGGTCGGGATCCATAACGCCTGGACGCGCATCTTCCGCTTTAATCTTACGGAAGGGCTGTTCGAGTTCGTCTTCATCGTCTTCTCCTTTCTCTGCACGGTCTGGTGCTGGATCAAACTCCGCCCTTCCTACGCGGTCTGGATGACGCTAAATTGGCTCTTGATCACAGGCACTGCTTTCGTCGTCAGCGTCCCGCGGTATTGCCTCTCGCTTTTCCCGATCTTCATCATTCTGGCGCGTCTCGCCTCCGTGCGCCCGATGGCCGGCCGCATCGTAACGGCGATTTCCCTTTCGCTTCTCGCCCTTTTTGCGATGAAATTTGCCCACGGCACTTGGGCCTTCTAAGGCACACCTGATTTCATCTCATGCTCATTTCCATCATCATTCCCTGCTACAACGAGTCGGCCGTCCTGCCGGAAACGCATCGCCGTCTCGCCGAGGTCGCGCTGCGCTTGAAGGACGAGGGCGAGTTTGAGTTCATCTTCGTGGACGACGGCAGCCGGGATGAAACCGCGCGCGTCCTGCACGAGCTGGCGAGCGCCGACGAGCGCGTGCGCGGCCTGCGGCTATCGCGCAATTTCGGTCAACAAATTGCCACCACCGCTGGGCTCGAACACGCCGCGGGCGACGCGGTAGTGGTCATGGATGCCGACTTGCAGGATCCGCCGGAATTGATTGGGACGATGCTCGAGCGCTGGCGCGAGGGTTATCATGTCGCCTATGCACAACGCACGGAGCGGCCAGGCGAGAACGCGTTCAAGCTCTGGAGCGCCAAGGTTTTTTATCGGCTTATCCAACGCATATCGCACTCACCCATTCCGGCCGACACGGGGGATTTCCGTCTCATGGATCGCCGGGTCGTAGACGCTTTTTTGCGCATGCCGGAGCGGGACCGTTTCCTTCGCGGAATGGTGGGCTGGGTCGGCTATCGGCAAATCGCCGTGCCCTACAAACGCGAGGCTCGTTTCGCGGGCACGACCAACTATCCTCTCGCGAAAATGGTCAGCTTCGCGATTGACGGCGTTCTCTCCTTTTCCTTCGCGCCGTTGCGGCTCGCGGTTTGGACCGGCTTTTTTGTCATCGGGATCGCACTCCTGGGAATTCTCTATGCTGTCCTTTTGCGTTTCTTTGCCGATCCCTCGCAGTGGGTTCGCGGTTGGGCGTCGATCTTTGTCGCCGTTCTCTTCATGGGAGGTGTGCAGTTGATTTCGCTTGGGATCATCGGCGAATACGTCGGCCGGATTTACGGTGAGGTAAAACAGCGCCCACTTTACCTGGTCTGGGAGCGATTTGGTTTCCACGGGGCCTCCCTCGGGGAGAGTGGCCTGGGCGCGGCTCATGCCCAGTCGTTGTCGACCGACGAGTCGCAACATTCCTTGCTTAGGAGAAATGGTATCCTAAGCGACGTGAACCTCGCAAAGAGGTAAATCACTCAGTCGCTCGCAATTTCCCGCGGAAGTCTCTCGTTCTCGTTAAGGCGTCTCGAGGTCGCTCGCCTTCAACTCACGTCCTCGCGACTCTCAGGGGAGGTGGTAAGCCTCGATCAAGCCGATACCGACCGCGCCACCCTTGCCGGCTACGACTGCGGTATAAGCGCCAGGTGAGAGGGACTGAAAGAGGGCCGATTCCCGATCATCTGCGGGCGCGAGGCCGGCTGCCAAGATCTCCGACTGTTGACCATCTCGCCAGTTGTCGTTCGTAGCGATGACGTTTCCGTTACTGTCGTAGAGCGAAAGGGTCGGATCCGGGAGCGCGCTTGTAATTCCGAACCCGCTCAGCGACGGACCTACAGCGCGAACCACAATCCGAGTTTGGTTGGCTGCGCTCCCGCCAACGATAAACCCTCCGATCATCACGTTGTCTCCGGTGTCAACGAATCCGCGCGTGCTGATGTTCGCCAGCTTCGAGTTGGCTCCCGTCTCGAGGTCATAAACCTCCACCAATCCCACGCCGGTAGCGCCATTCTTCCCGCGCACCGCCGCGGTATAAGAGGTATTCCCGCTCAGAGTCGTGAGAATGGCCGATTCCAGTGGATCGCTCGGCGCCAGGCCGGTCGCCTGAATCTGAGGTTCATTCGACGCTTTCCAGTTGTCATTGCTGGCTAGGAGTTGGCCATCCGAGTCATACAGATCAAGGGTTGTGTCGCTGAGCGCTCCGGAAAGGCCATTGGCGCCCAACGATGGGCCGATCGCCCGAATGATAACCTGCTTGGAATCGCTCCCTGTGAGGATAAAGCCGCCCACGAGCGCGCTATCCCCCGCCAGCACCCGCGACCTCGTCGAGATGTTGAGAGGCTGAGCAGGAGGTGTTACCGGCGTTGCAGTTGGACTAGCCGTTGCCGCGGGAGTGGGAGTAGGTGTCGGCGTCGCAATAGGAGTTGGCGAAGGAGTAGCCGTGGCCACCGGCGTCGGCGTAGGTGTTGGCGTTGCCCCGGGCGGAGTAGCGGTGGGCGCCGGAGTCAGGGTAGGTGTAGGTGTCGCGGCTGGAGTCGCCGTCGGCGCTGGAGTCGGGGTAGATGTGGGCGCTGGTGTCGAGGTAGGTGCCGGCGTCGGTGTCCCACCTGGGGGCGGGGTCGGTGTCGGCATTCCCGATGGAGTCAGCAGAACGGCACGAATCTGGTTCGTGGAGAGCTTGATCGCATCGACCGCGATCTGGCCCGCGTCATTGATTCCCGTAGCGGTGTATAGCCGATAATCGGCTCCCGAGGCGTCGACCAGCGTTTCCAGGTCCAGCATTTCGCCGTCCCGATAGACAAGCGCGATCGCGTAGGCCCCTCCGCCCTGGTAAGGGCGATAGGTGGTGCCGACGACGACATCGTGGATGTTCACTCCGTTGGCCTCGCTCCGATCGGTAAAGAAGTCATTATCGCCGATTGCTCCAAGGTCGCGCATCGTCGTGCCGTCATAAAGAAAAGCGTGGCGACGATTGTCGGTGCTGATCAACGACCACCCCGCGACATGGCCATTGGCATTGATGAAATTCCCGCAACTAAAGTTTCCCGCGATCGTCCCGAGGCTGCGCATGCCGTTCACCTCGTCCCAAATGAAAGCGTAAGTCCCGCCTGGGCCGTCCGCTCGACCAGTCACCTGGCTCGAATCATTGATGCTAAAGGCCTTGGCGAATCCACCTCCGAGCGTGCCGAGGTCGCGCATCCCATTAACTGCATCCCAGATGAAAGCCCGTGTCGAGTTGGTGTCCAGATCCCTTCCGGAATGACCCACGACCTGACCCAAATTGTTTATCCCGTTGCCGCGCGCATAATTGCCCCATCCCGGGAGGAAGCCAAGATCCGTCACCGTGCCGTTGCGAAAAAGAGCGGCGTGGCGGATCGCGCCTCCATTTACGGAATATTGAGAGTCGCCGGTAACATCTCCGGAGTCGTTGATTCCCCACCCGGTGCTGACGTCGCCGCCTGGGATCACACCCAGATCCTCCACCAGGCCGTTGGTGAAGCGGGCCGCATGGTTGCCGGTGCCGGAATAGGAATAACCGGTCACCTGACCGGAATCGTTGATTCCTTTCGGATGGCTGCTGACCACTCCGGTCTCGGGATCGGTGTTGATGGTGCCGAGATCGGTCACATGGTAGGTTTGCGCCTGCGCGCTCACTTGCACCATCACCCCGGCGATCCCCAGGATTAGGAAAAACAACGAGCTGTTGGTTCGGGCTGAAATTCGGAGAAGGCGCATAACTTTAGTCTAAGGGACGAACCTGCACAGCCTATATGGCAAGAGTAACGCCGTTGTTACTTTTGCCGTTCTGCGCGAGCAAGAATAGATAAGGGATAATCGCGGCGCCGGCACGCTTTGGCCGTAGAAACTGTTTGGCTGCCGCGACGACCGATCCTGTCCTGAGATGGTCCGGCACGCGGTCGACGGCCGGCGAAAGGTAACATTTGCGTTACCTTTGATCTATCGTTAGCGCGCCGCGGCGGACCGATAATGGGCTGTCATGAATAGTAGTTTCGGCCAAAGCAAGATCTTGAAAATCGCACTAGTCTGGGTTGGATTTTTCAGCGGCACCATACTCGTATGGTGCGCAGTGCTTAGTAGGATGTTCGGAGCAACTCATCATCCATTGGTTTTTGACATTCTCCTTGTCCTGCTCGGGGTGGCTTTGATGCTCGCCGCAGGATGTATGTGCGTTCTACGGAGATAATCTGGCGCTCGGATTCAAAACCTGGCCGAGTTCATCCAGAGAGCGGAGCAATTCGCACCTCGCGGGTGCTCAGTTGGAATTCAAAACTCCAATGCCGCTCCTGTGTGAGGATCGCCATGAGAATAAACAATCTGGAATGTCCGGCATCGCACTGAAAAAGCTGCGTGAGCTGCGCTTCATCTAGCAAGCACGATCCGTTTCGCGTTATAATTGCGCTAATGCGTTCAACCTCGCCTGCTTCGATTCCGTACGCTGCCGGGTGGTCCATGGAAGAAACCGCGTCCGATAAAGTGCTCCCTGGCTGCGTCTCCCCGGGCCACCGTTGTACCCGGAGAGACGCGAACCAAGGCAATATGTTTCTTAGCGCTTGGATGAAATCCGATCGCTGCCGCTATCTTTGACCGTGGATCGAGCACTGCCGCCAAGGCTGCTCACCACCAGGATTTCTCCCGGCTTGTTCGCGACCGCGAGCTTGGCAGCATAGCCTCCGTTGCCATTCCAGTCGAGCGTCCCGATTTTTTCCCCTGTCGGAAGGTACACGTCCAGGACAACTACTCCGCTAGCGGAACGCTCAGAACTGGTCGCTTCCACCACCAGAGCCTGGTTATCGGGCCAGTAGGTGGCGTTGGTTATGGTGATGCCACTAGCAGTCGCCGGCGACAATAACACGGCACGAAAGACGTTCGCCTTTTTGTCGAAAGCCAGCGCGGTGATCTCTCCCTTATTGTTAATGGCTGTCGCCGAATAGAGCTGATAGTTGTTGGCGGCACTTCCAATCAGGTTATTCAGGTCGACCATCGCGCCATTGCGGTAAACAAAGGCTACCTGCCGTGGAGCGTAGATCGGACCGTCGCCCACGAGAGGATTGGCCGACGGCAGAAAGGTATGCCCGACCACCTCATCATTGTCGTTTACACCCAGGGCAAAACTGCGGTCGTTCTCTGTCCCGCCAGCGCCTAGCGAACCGAGGTCCTGCATAGTTTTGCCGTCAAAAAGGAAGGCATGGACGCGGTCGTCCTCTTTATTGATTGATGAGTAACCCACGACATGATTTTTTGCGTTCACGAAGGTGCCGTAACTGTAATGGCCTGCCAATGTCCCGAGGTCGATCATTCCCGTCTTGGCCTCCCATAGGAAGGCATGGGGAAATCTGTTGGCTGTTTGGCCGTGACCGGTCACAAAGCCGGCGTCGTTGATCGCCCAAGCCTGCGCGTACGGTCCGCCCAGTGTCCCGAGGTCAACCATGCCCGTAGAAGAGCTCCAGATGAAGGCTCGGCTGGATGTGCTGTCCAAACTGGGCCCAGCAAAGCCAACTACCTGTCTCGAAAAATTGATCCCATTGGCCCGGCTATACGTTCCGGCACTTTTTAGCGTGCCCAGGTCCTGGACCTTTCCTTCTTTGAAAAGGGCCGCATGACGAATGGACTCGCTCCCACGGGTCGGGGTGAATCCAAAGGTGGAATCGCCCACGACCAGGCCGGACGCGTCGATGCCAAAAGCCCGACTGGCGCTCCTTGGAAGGTTGCGAGACAAATCCTCCATCGTTTGTTTGCCAGTGCGCTCATAGCGAAAGGCGGATTGTCCGGAATTGCCTGCCACTTGGCCCAGGTTATTGATGGCAGAAGGGGTTGTGGCCTCGGCTTCTTTTCCAGGGAGAAACCCTAGATCGGTTAGGTTGTAACTTTGCGCCTGCATAATGGAGGCTCCCGCCACAAGAGTGGCCAGACCCAGCGACCTGCAAACTGCACTTAGTAGATATTTGCTGAATAGATGTTTCATGGTGCGGCACGTTAGAGAAGGCAATGGCTCTCGCCATTTGTTAAAGGTTACGCGATTGTTACTTCATTACGGTGTTAATCCTTCCCTACAGGGAGAAGCGTCGGTCGCGAGGCTGACCTTCATCGGGTAAAAGTAAAACGCCGCTCCGGAAACTCCGAAGCGGCGCCTTGACTCACTCTTTGGTGGGTTAGTTCGCTTCCCTTCCAGTTGTTTGAAGGCTCACGAAGTTTTCGAGAAACTCTCTCTCTAACGGAGTCCCGTCCGGATTACGCGTGTAGGCTAGGAACTGGTCGCGGGCGATACCGCCGTCCCGCGGGTCCTTAATCACAGGGCAAATAGAGTAACGCAGCACGTCGTTCAACGGACGCGTCGTTTTGGTGATGTAACCCTTGCTCATCAGGTTATCGATCTCGCTTACGCTGGCGATGATGGCGGTGCCGTCGAGGTCCCGACCATTTTTGCGGGCCATATCGTTCATCATCTTCAGACCGTCGCTTGTGGTAAGGGCCTTGGCAGTGTAGCTCACCCAAACGTGCAGCCAGAGGGCAAGCTTGTTGTTGCTGAAGTAGCCGTTGCGCATGTCGAGCATGACGGACTGGCGCAGCGCGCCGAGACCGACCGGGTCTGTGCCTTTGCGAGGGAAGACATACTCGATGCTGCTATCGGCGATCTGCCTGGCCCGCTGGCCGGCGGCGTTGGAAGTGAACGCGCTCGTGCTAAAGCCACCCAGAACCGTAAAATACCAGGCGTTTCCGCTATGGTCGTAGTTCGGGAGCGTCAGAAGTGCGCGCACGTTGCGTTGATAAGGAAAGATCGGCGTATCAGCCGCCGCTAAGGGACCAACCTGACGACGACCATCAATGGCAGCGGGGTTGATGCCATTTTGTTGGTAGTAAGCGTCGGTGAAGTCATAGAGACGATCTTCAATGTCGGCTTTCGTTAAAGATGGCACTCCAAGGAGTGTCACCATAGTTAGGAGCAGTAGTTTTTTCATGGAGCGTCTGATACCGATTGGGCCAGGGGTCTGGCAATTCGCCAAAGGTAACGTGCCTGTCACTTTCCAGGGCACAGATTCCGTTACCTCGCGACTGAGGTCGTAAGTGACAACGCTGTTACCTTTCCGGCGTGGAACGGGAATGGTCTGTCCCTAACGTAGGCTACCAAGAAAAAGCGTATACCAATGGCCGAGCGGGAAAGAGTAGAGAACCGGCGCGGGGTTGTTCGAGATTTTTACCAAAAACCTCTTCAATCCGGCGCGGGCCTACAATCGCCCGGCCCATTAGGCGCGAATAAACAGTGTATGCGTTGGGTTAATTTTGATTTCACCACTTTTAACGCCGGCCGCTAGCTCCGATCCAATGCGCATACTTGTGGTTGAGGACGAAGTCAGGCTTTCGCGGCACGTCGCTTCCGCTCTCACGGAAGCGGGCCATGATCCTGTCATGATTCACGATGGAGAAACCGCCCTGGGTCAAATCGAGGCAGAACCCTTCGATCTCCTCGCTGCTCGATATCGGTTTGCCGGGCATGGATGGATTTCGAAGTCCTGCGCCGGCTGCGCGCCAAGAAAATGTCGCACCGGGTGCTGGTCCTGACCGCGCGCGGCGAACTGAACGATCGCGATCAATGGTCTCCAGCTCGGCGCCGATGATTATCTCGCGAAGCCTTTTGCGATGCAGGAATTGCTGGCGCGGGTGCGCGCGCTCGGCCGCCGTTACGCGGAAGAGCCGGAAGTAACGCTTCGGGTAGCCGACCTCACTTTGAATCTTGTAAGTCAGGAAGTGCATCGCGGGGGCCAGTTCCATTGAGCTTTCGGCTCGCGAGCTGACCTTGCTAAAGGTTCTCATGCGCGAGCCTGGCCGCATCTTTACCCGGATCGAATTATGCGAGCGGGTCTGGGAGCGGGAGCATGAATACGACACGAAGCTCGTGGAGGTTTTCGTGGGCCGGCTGAGGAAAAAAATCGGGTCGCCGCCCCTGATTCATACTGTGCGACACGCGGGTTACGCCATCCGGGAGGAGTCGGAATGAAAGTCCCCATTCTCGATCCGCCCCGAGAACGCGCGTTTTTTTATCCCGAGCGCGCATGGCGCGAGAACTAAATTACGGGATTACGGAAAAAGAAGGTTGTTTTCCGTCCACGCCCAAGGTAGCTACGGACGATTCATTTTGATATGTGGCTTCGCCTTTTTTTCCTTTGCGTTTTCGGCGCGTGCCCGAACATCATTTTCGCGGAGACCGCGGTGGAAGGGCGGGTCGTGCTGCCGAAATCACATTCCGCGCCGTTGATGAACAAACGCTATGAGATCGTGACCAGAGGCGGCGTTTTATCCACCGATCCACCCATCGCTGTCGTCTATCTCGAGGGCTCATTTCCCAAGGCCGGTGCATTGCCAACCAAGCAGATCCAGTCAAAAAGACCTGGCGTTCATACCTGGATTATTACCCGTCCGGGTCGGGACAAAGGTGGAATTCCCGAATCTTGATCACGACACCTATCACAATATTTTCTCGTATTCGCCAGCCAAGCGCTTCGATCTCGGGCGGTATCGTCCCGACGAAAAGCCGGTTCCGTTCCAGATCTTCGACGTTGCCCGGCCTGGTCACCCTTCGCTGCGATATTCACGAACACATGCGCGGGCTGATTCTGGTGCTGAACACCCCGCACTTTGTCTTGACCGATTCCGAAGGACGCTTTCGTTTGGGCGGCCTTCCCTCAGGACCGTCATGTCCTCAAAGCGTGGGTCAGCAGCAAGACCACTCATGAACGGCCCGTCGAATTGAAGAGCGGCTCCACGCTCCATGTGGATTTCCCGTGACGTCTGCCCGCGAACCGGCGAAATCGCATCCCGTCAGTTTCCGCGCGAAGCTGTTGGTGGCGATGATGCTGCTCGTCTTTGCGCTCACCGCTCACCGGTCTTTACCTGGCCGAGCACAACGCGACCCAGGACGTGAAGCGCGATTTTGAGCGCGATTTCCACTCCGAGCTTGCCGCCATGCACCGGGTCGAAGAAGTGCGCTATGCCGCGCTGGCCGAACGTTGCCGCGTTCTGATGAAAAAGCCCCGCCTCCATGCCGCCTTGGAAGATAATGCGCTCGACCTCCTCTACCCCAGTGCACGAGACGAACTGCGAGATTTGATGGCGAAAGATCCCAGCCTTAGCGGCAGAACCGCAGTCGGGCGGTCTTCAGGCGAGGTTCTATCGCTTTCTGGACCGGACGGGCGCAGTGCTGCCCGCGCCTAGGAGGCCGACGTCGGTGCATTGCAGCCGCGAGAGGAGGCACAGCTCGCGGTGAAACCTCTTCCCTCAACCCCGCAGACTGGTTACCTCTCGAGAATCGGCGCCCCTGAAACCGAGCGTATCGACGCAGATTATTGCTCCTTCCGATCATCTCCAACCAAGACCAACGAAGTAATCGCGGCTCTGGTGATGGGATTCAAACCCATTGGCATGGAAGAAAGCACGCGGAAGACGGCATAAAAAGTGGCATCTGGGTAAATGGATTGCTACATATGCCGGGGGTTTCGGAGTCAGCACGGACGGCCATCCGCCTGGAGATGGAGCGTGCGCTTGGATCGCCGACCAGTGCGGAACGGAGTTATCGCGTGCAAATCGAGGGAGTATCGCACCTGCTTTTCTACAAGCGGCTTAATCCAGGCTCAGTTTTTCCTGCGGCCTACGAGGTCTCCGTCTATTCGCTCAACAAATCCATGGCGCGGCAACGCCGTCTGCGCTGGCAAATTCTCGGGACGGGCGCTGCCCTTCTGGTCCTGGGCTTCGTTGCGAGCCATCTCATCGCAGCGCGGCTCGCCGCTCCGGTGGAAAAGCTTGCGATCGACTCCGAGCAAAACCGCGCCCAGAGAAAGCGTGCGGAAGAGATCCCTTGCCTCTACCCATGAAGAACTGAAAAGATCGACCCGCTTTTCCGCGGACGCCTCTCATCAACTGAAGACGCCGGTGACGGTCTTGCGCGCAGGTCTCGAGCAACTTCTTGTCCGGGAAAACTTCCCCGACGATGTCTACGATGAGCTCTCAGCGCTTGTGCACCAGACCTATCGGCTCACCGGCGTCATCGACGATCTCCTTCTTCTTTCCCGAATGGACGCCGGACACCTCCGAATTGATTTCAAGCCAGTCAACCTTACTCAACTTGTCGACGAGTGGCTCGACGACCTAAGCGCAGTGCCTGACTCGGTGGAGGTGCAAGTCACCAGGGATCTGCCAGCCACACTCCACATTAAAAGCGAGAGTCGCTATGCATCGCTCATCGTCCAGAACCTCCTCGAGAACGCGCGAAAATATAATTTTGCCGGTGGGCGCATTCATGTCACGGCCCGGACGGAAGGTGCCTGGGTGGTGCTGGCGGTGGGCAATACCGGTCCGACCATTCCACCCGAAATGCAGGAGCGGATTTTCGAGCGTTTCGCCCGCGGGTCTGCCAGTGAAACTGTTTCGGGGCACGGCCTCGGCTTGAATCTTGCACGTCAGCTGGCCCGGCTGCACGGGGGCGATTTGTATGTGGTTAGTTCGAGGGAGAAATGGACTGAGTTCGCCGTTCGCTTTCAACTGGCACAGGATCCTGCGATCCGTCCAGCCGTTGTCGCATGAAAACTCTTAAAGCTGCTTTCGGTTTGGCCTTCGCCGCCTTCACCCTGCCGGCCTTCGGTGCCGAAGACTTTCTCGATCGAGTCGGTGAGGCTCTCAGGTTTACCGCCTTTCACGACAACGTCCGCGCACGACTCAGCGGCACCATCGATCTTGAAGTCTACACCTTCGAGCAGCCTCCTCCGGGTCTTATTTTCGCGGAGAGCGATAGCTTGTTTAATCCCCGGCTTACTCTCGTTTTCGACGCACAAATAGGTTCGGACGTTTATTTTTTTGTGCAGTCCCGGGTCGATCGCGGCTTTGATCCCACCGACCAAGGCGCGGAATTGCGTCTCGACGAATACGCGGTGCGCTACACTCCCTGGGAAGACGGCCGTTTCAATTTGCAGATCGGCAAGTTTCCGACCGTCGCCGGCAACTGGATCGCACGCCACCTCTCCTGGGATAATCCTTTCATCAACGCGCCACTCCCCTACGAAAATATCACCGCCATCTCAGATACAGAGCCGCCAGCAACCGTCTCATCCTTCGCTCCTCCTCCACCGGAAGAGAGGTACGAATATAATCCGGTAATCTGGGGACCCAGTTATGCGACAGGCGTTTCGATCGCAGGGCGGCTGGGCCAATTCGAATATGCGGGCGAAATCAAGAACGCGTCGCTCTCGTCACGGCCGGAATCGTGGGATGCGAACAGGATCGGTTTCGAGCATCCCACGGTCACGGGGCGGCTCGGCTTCCGTCCGAGCCAAATGTGGAATTTCGGATTTTCAGCCAGCGAAGGTGCTTATTTGAGACCCGAGGCAGGCGGCTTATTGCCGCTCGGCCGCGATATTGGCGACTACCGCCAGCAGGTTCTCGGTCAAGACATCGGCTTCGCCTGGCGTCACCTGCAGTTGTGGGCTGAATTCTACGAAGCGCGCTTCGAAGTTCCGCGCGTCGGCAATGCCGACACCTTCATCTATTATTTGGAAGCGAAGTACAAATTCACTCCGCAATTGTTTGGGGCGGCACGCTGGAATCAGCAACTATTCGCGAACGTCCCCGACTGGATTGGGGGGGCAATCGCCGTGGGGTCGTGACCTGTGGCGGATCGACATCTCCACTGGCTACCGTTTTACCGCGCACACCCAGTTGAAAATCCAGTACAGCCTGGACGATGAGGAGAATGGTCCGCGTGATCCCGGTCACACCTTCTCCGCTCAGTTCACCCTGCGTTTCTGACCCAACTCGGCTCCCGGAAGTGAAAAGTAACATCGATGTTACCTTTGCGGCGTGGCTTTGGTCGAGAAAGTGCCTTTTCTGACGAATCACCAGCGTGCTTCAATCCCTGAAACTCACGTTAGGCTTTCTGAAGTCCTGTTTTCTAATTTTTTCGTATGCGCATCCTCGTTCTTGAAGATGAAATTCCCCTTTCACGGCATATCCTGTCGGCGCTGACCGAAGCCGGGCATGAGGCGACCGTGATTCACGACGGGGAGACGGCCCTGGGCGAATTAGAGGAGAGCGCTTTTGATCTCCTGATTCTCGACCTTGGGTTGCCGGGCATGGATGGCTTCGAAGTGTTGCGCAGATTGCGCACTAAACATATGTCGCATCGCGTCCTGATCCTGACCGCGCGCGGCGAGTTGAATGATCGTGTCACCGGTTTGCAACTGGGCGCGGATGATTATCTCGCGAAGCCCTTTGCGATGCAGGAGCTGTTGGCGCGGGTGCGTGCTCTGGGGCGCCGTTATGCGGAGGAGCCAGCGGTCACTTTCCGGGTAGCCGACCTGACCATGGATCTGGTTAATCAGGAGGTGCATCGCGGGCCGCGTCAGATTGAGCTTTCCACGCGAGAATTGACGTTGCTAAAAGTTCTGATGCGCGAACCTGGCCGCGTCTTCACCCGGACTGAATTGTGTGAGCGCGTTTGGGAGCGGGAGCATGAATACGACACGAAGCTTGTCGAAGTTTTTGTGGGAAGATTAAGAAAGAAGATAGGGTCACCGCCTCTGATCCATACCATCCGTCATGTAGGTTATACGGTTGGGGACTCGGAATGAAACGCTGGCCCTTGCGCTGGAAGCTCGCCTTTTATGCCGCCTCACTTGGTATTGTAGCGACAATCGCGGGCGCCGCCACGACGTGGGCGGTCATGCGCAGTGCGGAGATCGCGGCTTTCGACCGGCGTTTGGCCCTGGATGCAGAAGAGTTATTCAGGGACATCGAACATTTCGAAGGCGGCCTGGCGAGTAATCAGCTGGTCTTCCACGAGAAATTTATCCCTTTGGCCCTTCGGGGGCGCCTCCTGGAAATACACGGAGCAAAAGGCGAGCTGCTTTACCGCTCGCCGAACGTTCGGGGCTCAGGGTTGGTTGGTCCTGGCGCCGCGAATTTTCCTACTCGCACCATCGATGGGCGGAGCGTGCGCGTCGGCACATTTACCTGGAGGGACCTGACCGCCCATATCGGCGCCGACCTGAGCGAAATCAATCAGAACGGAAGGAACATCCTGCTCGGAATGGTCGCGGCTATCCCAACCGTTCTTTTGGTAGTTGGGATCGGCGCCAGGTGGGTGGCGCGTCACGGCCTTGCGCCGGTCGAAGCTATTCGGCAGGCGGCGGCCCGCATCACAGTCCATAATCTTGAGCAACGCCTGCCGGTCCCGCCCTCAGCGGATGAAATCGCGGGACTGATCGAAGTTTTGAATGCGACCTTTGAGAGGTTGCAACGAAGCTTTGAGCAATCCGTGCGCTTTTCTGCAGAAGCATCGCATCATCTGAAAACACCAATCTCGGTCCTTCGCCTGGGTATCGAGGAAATCCTGATCGACCCCGATACTTCGGAGAAACACCAGGAGCGGGCCGAGGCGCTACTCCACCAGGTTCACCAGCTCACTTCCATTTCGGAAAACCTCCTCCTCCTGGCGCGTTCCGATGCGGGAAGGCTCGATCTACAGCGCAATGAATTCGATTTAAACGAAGTGCTCGAGGGCGTCTGCGACGATGCGCGCGCCCTGGCCGAACCGCACCACTTGAGCGTCGAAGCCGAGCTGCCGGAGCGTTTGCCGATCCTGGCGGACCGACGCGCGGTTGGGTTGATCATCCAGAATCTCGTCGAAAACGCGGTCAAATATAATGAGCCCAACGGGTGTATTTGCATTTATGCGCATAGCATCAATGGCCACGTCGAGATAACGGTGAAGAATAACGGCGAACCGATTCCGCCAGAGCGAGCGAGTCACATTTTTGAACGCTTTTATCGGGCACGATCGGATGGGCGCATTTCCGGACATGGTCTCGGACTCAGTATCGCTAGCGAACTGACGAAGGCTCATGGCGGCGAACTCGTGTTGGCACGCTCAGATAGCGAGTGGACGGAATTTCGCTTGCGACTGCCTCGCGCTGGCGCTTCGGCCGGCTTCCCGGGGGTGTCGTTGACAACCTAGGCCGGGTGAGAAGCTCCTAGATATCCGAGCTGCGCACGGGGCCCTGAAGCGCAGTCGCTTCGCCTGGGCGATGGAAGATACGGTAGAGCGCGGGCAGGACGAACAAGGTGAGCGCTGTCGCTGAGAGGATTCCTCCAATTACGACTGTGGCCAGGGGTCGCTGAACTTCAGCGCCCCGGCCGCTGGCGACGGCCATCGGAACGAAGCCCAGGGCCGCGACGAGAGCGGTCATGAGCACGGGCCGGAGCCGCGTGATCGCGCCCTGGGTTATGGCTTCTTCGAGGGGCCTGCCCTCTCGACGCAACTGATTGATGAAGCTGACCATGACTATGCCGTTGAGCACAGCGACACCGCTCAGCGCAATGAAACCAACGCCGGCGGAGATGGAGAGCGGGATGTCGCGAAGCCAAAGCGCGGCGATTCCGCCGGTGAGCGCGAGCGGCACGCCGCTGAAGACGAGAAGAGAATCTTTCACGCTCCCGAACGCCGTGAAGAGAAGCACGAAGATCAGTAACAACGCGACCGGGACGACGAGCTCCAGGCGCTTCGTGGCGGATTGAAGCTGTTCGAACTGGCCACCCCAGGCGATCCAGTATCCTGGCTCAAGTTTGATCTCGTCGCGCATCTTCCGCTGTGCCTCGGCGACGAACGAACCAATGTCGCGCCCGCGAATATTGCAGGTGACAACGACCCGCCGCTTTCCGCTCTCGCGACTGATCTGGTTCGGCCCCGGCTGTTCGTCGAAATCGGCGACTTCACCGAGCGGAATGAAGGAGGGCCGATCACTTGAAGCGTTGCGAGCGCCGGTTTCCGGCGTCTCTCTTCTGGGAAGCGCAATCGGCAGGCGCCGTAAGGTGATGAGGTCGGTTCGCAGGTTTTCGGGAAGACGCACCACGATGGGAAAGCGCCGGTCACCCTCAAAGAGGACGCCTGCTTCTCGTCCACCGGTGGCGGCCTGGATAACTTCCTGCACTTCGGAAACATTCAGGCCGTAACGCGCCATGGCGGTGCGCTTGAAATTCACGGTCAACATCGGCAATCCGGTAATCTGTTCCACTTTGACCGCGTTGCTGCCTTCGACGCCGCTAAGAACGGATGCCACGGCTTGGGCGCTGCGAAGGAGGATATCCATGTCGTCGCCGAAAATCTTGACTCCGACATCGCTGCGGACGCCGGAGATCAGTTCGTTGAAGCGCATCTGGATGGGCTGGGTGATTTCGTAGTTGCTTCCAGGAACTTCCTCAGCAGCGGCGGTGATCTCTTCGACCAAGGTAGCTTTCGATTTCGAAGGATTGGGCCAATCACTTCGGGCCTTCAGCATGACGTAACAATCGCCGGTATTCGGCGGCATGGGATCGCTCGCCACTTCCGCCGTGCCGATTCGAGTGAAGACTTCCTTGACCTCGGGAACCTTGAGCAGGCGATCCTCCAGAACCTTCGACATCTCGACCGACTGGGTGACGCTAGTTCCGGCAATCCGATTCGGTTGAACAAGAACATCGCCTTCGTCGAGGCTGGGAATGAACTCGCGGCCCATTCCCTCGGCCAGGAGGAGGGTGAGAACTACCAAAGAGGTAGCGCCCGCCGTTACCAGACCGCGTGAGCGCAGACTTCGTTTCAAGAGCGGCTCGTAAATTTTTCTCGCGAAAGCGACTAACGGGTTTTCCTTCTCACTTACCCTGCCCATGAGGAACGTGGCGGTCGCGGCGGGAACAAAAGTCAGGGCAAAGATCATTGCGCCCGCGAGGGCGAGGAGAACGGTAAAGGCCATCGGGACGAACATTTTCCCCTCTACTCCGGTGAGAGTCAGGATCGGCAGATAGACGACCATAATGATTAACCCACCGAATAGACTCGGTGTGATCACTTCCCGGGTAGCTCGCGAGACAATCCCAAAACGCTCCGTGGCCTTGAGCGGCCGACCGCTAGTTTTCTGCTCCACCGCGAGGTGACGCATGCAGTTTTCAACGATGATGACCGCGCCGTCGACGATGATGCCGAAATCTAGGGCGCCAAGACTCATCAGGTTTCCGCTGATCTTGCTCGTCACCATTCCGGTGATGGTGAAGAGCATGGAAAGCGGAATGACCGCCGTGGCGATGAGAGCCGCGCGAAAATTTCCAAGTAACACGAAGAGGACCACGATCACGAGCAGAGCGCCTTCGAACAGATTCTTCTTAACCGTATCGATTGTGGCATCGACGAGATCGGTCCGGTCATAAACGGTTTTCACCGCGACGCCTTGTGGCAGGGTCCGGCCGATCTCATTCATCCGCTCGTGGACGAGCCGTGAAACGTTGCGGCTGTTTTCTCCCATGAGCATGAAGGTGGTCCCAAGGACGCATTCGTGGCCGTTGTGGAGACCGGCGCCGCTGCGCAGCTCTTGTCCCAGCGCGACTTCTGCGATATCACCGATGTGAACCGGCAGACCCTCGCGGCTTGCGATGACGATCGCGCGAATTTCCGCGATGTCCCGCACCTGTCCCGGAGCGCGAATGAGATATTGTTCGCCGTTCCGTTCGATGTATCCGGCCCCGACGTTGGCGTTGTTCTTAGCCAGCGCTTCCATGACATCGTGAAAGCTGATCGCGTAAGCGACCAGCTTCCTTGGGTCGGGTGTTACGTGGTATTGCTTTTCGAATCCACCGATGGAATTGACCTCGACCACGCCGGGCACAGTCCGAAGCTGCGGCTTAATTATCCAGTCCTGAATCTCGCGAAGGTCGGTGGCCGTATACTCAGAGCCGTCCGCTTTTCTCGCGTTGGCCTTCGCGTCCACCGTCCACATGTAGATTTCGCCCAGCCCCGTCGAGATGGGTCCCATCTGAAGCTCGATGTCGGAGGGAAGGTGTTCTTTCGCCTGCTGAATGCGTTCGGAAACCTGTTGGCGCGCCCAATAAATGTCGGTGCCGTCTTGGAACACGACCGTTACCTGGGACAGGCCGTAACGGGAGAGCGAGCGCGTGTATTCCACATTCGGAATTCCGGCCATGGCTGTTTCGACTGGAAAGGTGACCCGCTGTTCCGCTTCCAGCGGCGAGTAGCCGGGTGCGTCGGTGTTGATCTGGACCTGGACGTTCGTGATGTCCGGCACGGCGTCGATTGAGAGATGCTGGTAGTTGAAAATACCCAAAGCACCGAGCGCCAGTGTGCCCGTCAAGACGAGCCACCGGTGCCGAATCGAGAAATCGATGAGTTTGCCGATCATCGTTTCAGTGGTCGTGTTCCGCTTCGCCTTTGCCGAGCTCGGCCTTGATGATAAAACTGTTCTGCGCGACGTATTTTTCCCCGGCACGGAGACCCGCGGAGATTTCAACCCGCTCGTTATCTTTTACACCGAGTTGCACCGCGCGCGGCTCGAACGCCCCCTCTTCCGCCACGAACACCACGGTCTTTCCCTCAATGGTTTGGATTGCGGCATTCTCGACCGCGACGGCCGCTTCCACCTGGCCGGTGACAACCTCGCCATCGACGTAAAGCCCGGGACGCAGCTCACCTTTCGGATTGGGCACCACGCAACGCGCCAACATCGTCTGCGACCCTTCACTGCCGAAGGGAGAGATGTAATCGACTTTTGCCCGAATGTGCTGCTCACCGGAAACGTGGCCGGTGCCAGTGTGAAATTCGACCGGCGATCCGATCGCGAGAGAGCCGAAGTCCTGTCGGAAAATGCTCAAGTCGATCCAGACCGTCTCCAGGTTTGCGACGGTGAAGATGGTCTTGTCGTCTTTCACAAGCTCACCCAGCGTGATGTCCTTGCTGGTGATCGTACCGGCGATTTCCGAGACAACGTCGTAAACCTTCAGGCTCTCGTTGCTCTCGATCTGGGCCAGGACCTCCCCGCGCTCGACTTTATCTCCGAGCCGTTTCCGGACGGCCTTCACGATGCCTGTAAAGCGCGGCATGACATGCGCCAGCGCCTCTTCGTTAGCTGCGACTTTCCCGTAAACGGGAACCATCGTCTTGATGGTGGCCGCCCGCGCCTCCTCAATCTTGAGGTTCGCATTCTTGAGCTGTTCTGAGGTCAACTCGACTCGCTCTTCGTGGTGGTGGCCCTTCATGGCATTTACGGTCTCGGTTTTGCCGGGCCGCCAGCGAAGCAGGCCCCAGCCGGCCAGGATGAGTAGCACCAGCGCAACTGAGATAATAATGGGTGTGCGTTTCATAATGATTTGGCGCTACGGAAGATTGTGCGGCACTGGCTGTGCGGTGAGCGCTTCGATTTGATGGAGCGCCTTCTGGTAATCGGCGGCGGCGTCGAGGTATTGAATGCGCCCCGAGCCGAGGGTTCGCCGCGCATCGACGACGTCCAGAAAACTGAAGCGGCCCGCTTCGTAGCCTTCGCCGGTGGCACTCACGGCGCTCTCAGCCCCAGGCAAGACGGTTTCGAGCAAAATCGAGATCGTCGTTCGGGCGCGGTTTAAATTATTGTAGGCATCGCTCAGTTCCGTCATCAGCGAGGCAGCTACGGCCGCTTGTTCGGCACCGGTGCGTTCAATCTGTTTACGAGCCGCGCGAATATTTCCCTGGTTGCCATTCCAAAACGGAAGCGGGAGCGAAAATCCCAGGACCGCCGTCGTGTCATCGCTCTCGGCAATTCGGCGGCCACCGGCGCGCAGCGTTATGTCCGGTACGGCTGCGGCTTTTTCTCGGGCGAGGGCAGCTTCGCGATGCGCGGTTTCCGTCCCGAAGCGGGCCAGACGTGGGTTGGCTTCAAGCCTGCGGGCCAGGTCTGGCAGGGGCGAGGCGGGCGGCGTAGCATCGAGGTCACCAATGACCGCGCTAAAGCGGGGGTTTGAGGAACCCCATTGGGAAGCGAGCCGCTGGCGGGCGGCAAGGAGATCGCGTTTCGATTGCTCGAGCTCGATCCGGGCGGAGCCGATGGCTACGTCAAACCGCGCTTTTTCGAGGTCGGAGGCTTTGCCGGCTTCCACACGTTTCAGTACGGCTGGGATGAATGAAGTGGCGAGGCCAACGAGTTCCTCCGCAACTTTTACGCGGCGCTGACCCGCCAGGACATCGACAAAGCTCCCGGCAGTCTTCACGAAGACGTCGCGTTTCTTCGTCTCGTAATCGTAAGCGGCGAGCTCGCGACCGAGCTTTGCCTCGTCCACTCTGGAGCGGCGCTTGCCTCCAAGTTCGATCAGCTGGCCAAGTTGCAGTGTGGTTTGCGATCGCCTGCCGTCGGCGAATGTTCCGCTGCCGGCGACGTCTTCCGCTTCGAGATCGAGCGCGGGATTTGGCAGCAGTTTCGCCTGTAAAATTCTCGCTTCGGCGATGCGGATGTCGTACCCCACCATCGCAAGCTCCGGACTGCGCGTCAGCGCTAGCGCAAGCGCCTGGCGGAGCGTCAGCGCTCCGGTGGCTTCGTAGATTTCGCCGCTTCCCGTTCCGCCATGGCAAACGGTGGCCACGGCGAGTAGGAGCAGCGGGATTATTCTTAAATGCATTGGATGTTTAGGTGGAGGAAGGCGCATCTCTGCACGAGGGATGCGGGAAAGGCAGACCCCACGAATGGGGTCGACAACAAGCGGGCCTGAGACGGTCGCGCCATAAAGGCACGACGGTGCTACTCAGGACTTAAGAGAGCTGAGGCGGATGATCGATCTGCGTCGGCGGACCATCGAGGACGCGCTCGTCTCGGATCGCGACCTCTTCGTAATCTGAAGATGGCGCCACGGGGTGCGACGCCGAATCCAGCGGCAAGACGGCTCCTCCGTGAGAGCAGGTGAAGCAAAAGGCACAACCTTCGTCGCTGCCGGATTGGTCCGGCGATTCCGCGGCACACCCTACTGTCGCGTCTGCCACCGAGTCGGCGACGAGGTAGCCACCAAAGACCGCAAATGCAAAGAGCGCGGCAAGAATCTGAAACCGTTTTTTGCGCCACCTGTCCATCTCTATCGAACCAGAGTATCGAATCTGTCCATTGTCAACGTGAGTAGCACCTGATGAGCCACGCGAGACAGAAGAGCCGATTTTGCATTGCGACTGCCTGGCCCTGGCGCTTCGGTCGCCCGAGTCGTCGGTCTGTGGCCGTTACGACGACAGGCCCATGATCTTGATCACTACTGAAGCGTATATGCTTCCACGATGGCAATCCCCGTGGTGCTGCTGGCTCCGCGCACGATGGCGGTGTAGTTGCCTGGCCCGAGAGTTTGCACGAGCGCCGATTCCAAATCGTTCGTAGGCGGGAGGCCCGTTGCCAGGACTTCCCCCTGCTGACTGCTGCCGTCGGGCCGCAACCGCCAGTTATCGTTGGAGGCAATCGTCGTCCCGCTGGCGTCGTGCAGTTCGAGGTTCGGATCGGGCAAGGCGCCCTGGATGCCGACAGCGCCGAGCGAGGGACCGATCGCACGGACGATCACTCGAGCGTTCCCGCCGCCTACGCCACCGCTCACGATCAAGCCGCCGATCATGACGTTGTTGCCCGTATCGACAAACCCGCGCGTGCTAATGTTCGCGAGCTTCGAGTTCGCCGCCTTGATTCAGGTCGTAGACTTCCACAATTCCGACACCGGCTCCATTATTCTTGCCTTGGAGAATAGCGGTATAGGCGCCCGGAGTGAGCGTGGTGACGATGGCTGATTCGCGATCATTCGTGGGCGCAATACCGGTCGCTTCGACCGCGGCCTGGTTTTCTCTCCAGTCATCATTCTGGGCGAGGGTGGCGCTCCCTTGATGCAACTCGAGCATTGGGTCTTCGAGGGTGCCGCCAACCCCGTTGAGGGAAGGACCTATCCCGCGAATAATGACATTCTTTGGTGCGGTGCCGGTAATGATAAACCCGCCGATCAACACCTTGTCGCCGGTGAGCACCTGCAATCGGGTCGAGATGTTGAGCAGGTTCCGGGGCGGAGCCATGTTCAACCGGAAGATTGTGCCGTTATTGAAGGTGCCACCCATCCCAGCCGCTCCGTAGAGATTGTGCTCTTCGCCTTCGAATAATTGACTCGGGCGCCCGCCCGTGCCGTCGCCGTCGAAGATGTAGGTGTTCACTTGCCCGGTCGGGTTGATTCCAAAGATGCTTCCGGCCTGCGGGATCCCGCCATCCTGCGTCGTGCCATAGACGTTACCGTCTGTACTGGCTACTAACCGGGAGGGCCCGCTTCCATTGTTGCCCTCAAACCGGTAAAGGGTGTTCCGCACGCCGGCTGGCGTGACCTTGAAAACCTGGGCGATGGAGGGGTAGGTGGTGATGCCGTAGAGGTTGCCGTCGGCGCCCTGGATGACCTTTCCAGGATTACCGCCATCGATGCCACCCGTAAAGGTATACAGGGTGGTCATTGCGCCGGAGGGCGTGATTTTGAAGATTTTCCCGAGGCCGCTGAAGACATTTGCCGGGCGATTCCGGGCCGCACAGGGTGCTGCCGTAAAAGTTGCCGTCCGCGCCTTGCACCAATGAGTTGGGCAAGCTCCCATCCGCCCCGCCGGTGAAGCTGTAAAGAGTTGTGAACACACCGGCTGGAGTCAGCCTGAAGAAGATTCCGGCGTTGTGCATGGCGGGCGGATGATTGAAAAAACCGCCGCTAGAGTCACCGGCCGCAGTGCCATAGAAGTTTCCATCCGCGGCCTGGATGAGACTGGTGGCGTGGGTTCCTTTTCCGTCCACAAATCGATAGATGGCAGTGAAGGCGCCGGACGGCGTCAGCCGGAAGATCATCCCATTGAGATCTCCGACTGCCTTGGGCGCGGTCGCGCCGTATAAATTCCCGTCGGCACCTCCGATCAGGACCGTCGGATTGGCCTGGTCCTGCGGAAGTCCTGGAAATTGGTAGAGCGTGACCGGGAAACCAGAGGGTCCCAGGCTGAAGACAGACCCCCGGTTCGGATCACCGTTGAAGCCGCCATAGACCGTCCCGTAAAAGATGCCGTTTGGAAGCCGCACTTGCGGAAAGGCGGGGGGCGTTCCTCCGGGGAGGGGTTGGCTCAAGGAGGACACTGCTTCAATCATGCCAGCCCGCAGAGGCACGACGGGGAGAATTGCTCCCAGGACCGCGATTTTCACGAACAAAGCGCGTGCCCCCAAGAGCATTTCTTCAGAACGGCAGATAGGTAACGAAAAGGATTCTTTTTATCAATGATCACATATCTCATCGCAGCAGCTTTTTGGCCATCCCGCGATGGAGTTTCGTTTCTCCACTTTCGTGGGCCATCTCCCGCCGGTTTCGGCGCGGTTCAAGTATTCCGGCCGCCGCTCCGAAACGATCCAGGCAAAGCAGCAGCGAAGGGCAAATCGGCGGCCCTACTCGCTGATCCGGTGTTTGAGCTCCCAGACGCGAAGCGCGGCGAGCAGCAGACTTTTTGTGCGAGTGAGCGTGCCGACGGCCGCCGGCTCGCGCACTGCATTCTCGTGTCCGTTGGTCTTCCGGGGGCGGCCACGGCGCGCTTTCGTCTTGCCGACGCCGCGCGCGGTCTCGCTCAAAGGCAGGTGGCCGATGTTGTTCATGATTTCCAAAAAGCACCTTCCGGGCCAGCAGTGGCAACGGGGCAGGGAAGTGCGGAGATTGAAGCCGATCGCTCAATCGTCCAGCACGAACTCCTCTGTCGGAAAGCGCTTGTGCGCCCTTCCGTTCTCCGCAAACTTCAACCGGTCATGACTAATCGGAAACTCGGCTGTCTGAGCATCTTTTTGTTTGTCGCGCTCTGCGCCAGTGTGTTCATGAACTTCGTGCTCGCGGTGACGGCCTTTCAACGCCTCGGCAGCGGGTCGCGCACGGAAGAGCCGACGCCGTATTTCCGCGAGACGATCGTGCAACGCGGCAGCAAAGGCAGCGACGACAAGGTCGTCGTCATCGTGCTGCGCGGACTGATTAGCTCTTCGCTTCCCGGGAATGTCGGAGAAACGATGGTGGACGACATGCGCATGGCGCTGCAGCAGGCGCGGGATGACGAGCACGTGCGCGCGGTGGTGCTCGAAATCGATTCGCCCGGTGGCGAGGTGACGGCCTCGGATGTCATCTACAATTGGGTGGCCAAGACCCGCGCGAAAAAACCGGTGGTGGTCTACATGGATTCGCTGGCGGCTTCCGGCGGCTATTACGTCGCCTGTGGCGGGAAGTATTTGATGGCGAACGAGACGACGATCACCGGGAGCATCGGCGTGATCATTCAAACGCTGAATTACGAGCAGCTCTTCAACAAGATCGGCCTTGCCTCCGTTGTCTTCAAAAGCGGCAAATTCAAGGACATGCTCAATGGCGCGCGGCCGGTCACGCCGGAGGAGCGGGATTATCGTGCAGAGCTTTGTCATGAAAACCTACGATAAGTTCCTGGGGATCGTGGCGCGTGAACGCAATCTGCCGGCGGACGTTCTCCGAAACACCGTCGCGGATGGCCGCATCCTTTCCGGCAAGGACGCGCTCGATAACAAATTGATCGATGGCCTGGGCCAGATTGAAGACGCTTTTGCGAAGGCCAAAGAGCTGGGCAATTGCCCGGGAGGCGACCATCGTGAAGTATGGACCGCCCTTTTCGTGGAGCCGGGTCTTTCGCGCGTTCGGCAGCGCCGGGGATTCCAAAATCGAGCTGACGCTTCCGAAGCAGCTCGTCCCGCAATTGGAAACGGGCCGCGCTTATTTTCTGCCGAGCTTCTACGCTCCTTAGGGCGAGCGCCGCGAGCATGGCGTTCGACGGCTTTCTTCCAGCACTTGCTGCTGTGATTCCCGCCTTGTTCTTGGCCGCGGGCGTTTACATCTACGTCGCCCTTGTCCGGCAAATCAGCGTGCGCGTCGCGGAACCTTCGGCCACGCCGGCGCGCGAATTTGGCTGGCCCGAGGCGACTCTGGCCACGGTCCTTCGTCGCTGTTTTTCTTTATAGGCCTTGCGGCGTCAGCCTCCCATGACGTGCAGGACCGTCCAGACTCGCGACCTGGTGGAGAACGCGCTCTTTTCGATCGGGCTCCTGCTCTTTATCGCGGCTTTTCTGCGGCTGCGCCGGTTCGACCTTGAACTTGTTAGGCGGTTTTTCCAAAATCGGGTTCGGACGTGCGGCGGTTACCGGAGGCATCCTGTTGCTGGCCGCCTATCCGTTGATTCTTCTCGCGGAGGTCGTGACGCAAAAACTTTCCCGCGGCACCCTGGAAAAGCAGGGAATCGTCGAGCTTTTCAACGCCTCGAGCACGTTGGAGCAGCGGATCCGGATCATTGTGCTGGCCGTCACCGTCGCGCCTCTGGCCGAGGAGTTTTTCTTCCGGTTTTTCCTGTATGGCGTGGTGAAACGATACTTTGGCCGCGGGTGGGAGTGGTGGCGAGTGCGCTGCTCTTTGCCGCCGTGCACGCTCATCTCCCTTCCTTTGCGCCGCTCTTCGTCCTCGGAATTTGCTTCACGATCGCCTACGAATGGAGCGGTTCTCTTCTCGTTTCCATGACGATGCACGCGCTTTTCAACGCGCTCGCCCTGACCGCGCTGGCCTTTCCCGAGGTGGTTCCGCAATGAAGCTGAGCGAGACCGGCGAAGACCGGCTGCTCGCGCAACTTCTCCCGGCGCTCTCGCGCAATCGTTCGGTGGTGCTGGGCGCAGGCGATGACTGCGCGGTCGTTCGAACTCCGCGGCGGGACAACCTCCAGCTGCTCAAGACCGATTGCATCGTGGAAGGCATCCATTTCACCGCGGCCAGCCCTCCGGCTCTGGGTTGGCTGGAAAGCAATGGCTCGTCCGTTGAGCGATTTCGCCGCGATGTCGGGCGTCCCGCAGTTTGCTCTGGTCACCTTGATCGTTCCCTCGGAGACGAACGCTCGCCTGGGTGAAAGAAGATCTATCGCGGACTGGAGAAAGCCGCGCGCGCCTTTGGCGTGGCGATCGTGGGCGGCGAGACGAGCAATATCAAAGGCCCGGCGGTGATTTCTGTCAGCCTGACCGGTTTCGTGGAGAAAGATCGATGGGTCGGCCGCAGCGGAGGAAAAGCGAAGGACGACTTGTTTGTGACCGGCCGGTTGGGCGGATCGCTTCGCGGGCGGCATCTCAAATTTATGCCACGGATTGAAGAAGCCCGCTGGCTCACGAAGCATTTCTCGATTCATGCGATGATGGACTTGAGCGATGGACTTGGGCGCGGATTTGCCGCGCCTGGCGCGCGCGAGTGGCGTTGGATTCGAGGTGGACGAAGCCGCGCTGCCGCTGAATCCGGGCTGCACCGCGAAGCAGGCGATCTCCGACGGCGAAGACTACGAACTCCTCTTTGCCATTTCGCCGCAAGGCTCGGGCAATTTGGAAACCAAGTGGCGTCAGAAATTTCCGAAGCTGCCGCTAACGCGCATCGGCCGCTTAAATCGGAAATCGGAAATCGAAAATCGGAAATGGCCTGGCTATGTTCATTTCAAATAGCGCTGAAGAAACCATCGCCGCCGGGCGAAGCTATGGGCGGAATGCCGCCAAAGGAGATGTGTTCGCTCTGACCGGAGATCTGGCGCCGGAAAGACGCAGTTCGTGAAAGGCTTCGTGGCAGGCCTGGAGAGCCGCGCGGAAGTGACCAGCCCGACCTTCGTCCTCGTGCACGAGTACGAGGACGGCCGCCTGCCGGTTTACCACTTCGATTTTTACCGGCTCGACAACACCGAGGCCGTCTTGCGGCTTGGCTTCGACGATTACGTTTTCGGCGACGGCGTTTCGTTGATCGAATGGGCCGACCGTTACCCCGATCTCATTCCGAAGAAGGCCAAGTGGCTTTCCTTCGAGCTGAAGGGCGAAACACGCGCGTGATCCGAGAAGGAACACCGTCGATGAAAATTCTCGCGCTCGAACTTTCCAGCGGGCAGGGAAGCATCGCCTGGCTCGAGAATGACCGTGAGCCTTTCGTTCGCAGCTTCGCGAACGATCGAAAACATTCCGGTTTGTTCTTCGAGAATTTGCAGCTCTGCTCGCGCGAATTCGGCGCACCGGATGTGATCGTGGTCGGCCTCGGTCCGGGTTCCTACGCGGGCGTGCGCATTGCGATTGCGACGGCTGTTGGTCTTCGCGCCGCGTCCGCGGCGAAACTCGCGGGAATCCCTTCCATTTGCGCGATCGAGACGGCGGCGCGCGAGTATTGCGTGATTGGAGATGCGCGGCGCGAATCTTTTTTCTTTGGGCGAGTCCGCGATGGCAGCTTAACGGAAGGACCGTCGCTGCACTCCCGCGCGGAATTGGAAATGAAGATCATGGAATCGAGCGTGCCGCTTTATGCTTCGGAGCCATTGCCGCAATTTCCCAAGGCGACGCTGGCCTATCCTTCCGCGCGAAGATTGGCGGAGGTGGCGCGCGATCAAGCCAGTGAAATTGCCGATACCCGATCGCTGGAACCGATTTATCTTCGCGAACCGCATATCACCGTGCCAAAAGCATCTCCCATGACTGCCATCAAACGATGAACTCCGAGACGACGCATCGATGTTGGGCTGAGATCGATCAAGACGCGTTGCGGCACAATGCGCGCGTGGTGCGCGATCAGTCTTGGGCCGGGCGTGGAACTTCTCGCCGTCGTTAAGGCGAACGGCTACGGACACGGCATGGTGGGCGTGGCCAAGGCCCTGGCGGAGGAGGCGCAGATTTTCGGCGTCGCGAATCTGGAAGAGGCCACGGCTCTGCGTCCCGAAGTTTCGCAACCGATCATCATCCTCGGGCCGGCCCTGCCCGCGGAAAGGTCCTCCATCGTCGAGGGCGGGTTCATCCCGTCCGTCTCGACCTTCGAAGAAGCGCAGGACTTCGATCGCGCCGCGACGGGATCGCCGGTCGCGATCAATTTCAAGATCGATACCGGAATGGGGCGGATGGGAGTCCCGCAGGCGGAGGCGATGGCGCTTTTCAAGCAAGTCGCAGCTCTGCCGAACATCAAAATCCACAGTCTTTCGACCCACCTTCCGGTTTCGAACGAGGACGCGGATTTTACTCGCGCGGAACTGGCGAGAGTTTGCCGAGATCGTAAAGAAACTTCGCGCTGAATTCCCGGGCGATTACAAGGTTCACGTCTTGCAAAGCGCCGGCACGCTGGCCTTCGCCGATCCGCCTTTCGACATCGTGCGCGCCGGAATCATGCTTTACGGCATCTCACCGCTCCCGGAATTCCAGAAACTCCTGCGGCCGGTGATGACCTGGAAGACGCGGATCGCTCTTATTCGCGATATGCCGGCCGGACACGGCATCAGTTACGGACGGACTTTCATCACGCCGCGCGAGATGCGGGTGGCCACGCTCTCCGCCGGTTATGCCGACGGTTATCCGCGGCACCTTTCGAATCGCGATGCGGCGGTTCTGGTTCGCGGGAAACGCTGTCCGCTTCTGGGGCGCGTCACGATGGATTTGATGATGATCGATGTTTCGCACATCGACGACGCGGCGGTGGATGACGAAGTCGTCTTGATGGGTCGCCAGGGTGACGAGGAAATTTCCGCGACGGAGCTGGCGGAGCGCGCGAACACGATTTCCTGGGAGATCATGACGCGGATTGGCAGCCGCGTGCGGCGCGTGTATGTGTGACCAGCGATGTTCCAGATCATCTTCAACGAATTGAGCGCGGCGGAAATGGCGGCCCTGCCGAAGTCGTTGCAGCTCGATTTGCTCGCGGAATTCCAGATTCTCCCGGAAGATCTCGATAACCTCGATGCGAGCCGTTTCGGGGTGATCGAGCGCGAAGGAAAAAAGTTGCATCGCTACCGCGCGAAAGATTACCGGATTTATTTTGAGAAACGCGCGGAAGGAATCACCGTTCATCGCGTCCTGCACAAGAACACGTTTCGCGATTTCCTTTTTCGCAGCAAACTGCCGATGGCGGAAGACGACCAGCTCGGCAAGGCGCGAGAATTTTGGAAATTAATCGAACAGGGCGAGCGCGCGGAGAAGAAGGCCTGATCGCCGCGCTCGACGCGGACGAAGAACTGCGGCGGCGCGAATTTCCGATTTGCGCGCGCAAGATTTATTGCGCCCACGCTGCGGATGCGCCGTTGCCGCGGCGCGTGGCCGACGCGATGCGGAGCTCGATCGAACGCGCCTCGAGCGATGCGCGGCAATACGATCTGGAGCTGGAGCATATCGCGGAGACGCGAAGCGCGGTGGCGCGATTCATCGGCGCGGACTTGGATGAGATTTCGTTCACCGGACCCACTTCGAGCGGGCTGAGCGCAATCGCGAACGGACTCGATTGGGAAAGCGGCGACGAAGTCGTCTGCTATCTCGATGATTATCCGGCGAATGTTTATCCCTGGCTCGCGCTTGAACGGCACGGGGTGAAGCCGGTCTTGCTCGAGACCGCGCGGATCGGTGAGATCACGCCGGAAATTGTCGAGCAAGCTCTGACGGCGCGGACAAAACTGGTGGCGCTGGCGAGCGCGAATTTTTGCAGCGGCTATCGCATCGATCTCGAAGCGATCGGCGCGCTTTGCGCGGAGCGCGGCGTTTTGTTTTCGGTCGATGCGATTCAGACGCTCGGCGCGTTTCCGCTCGCGCTGGATCGACATCGATTTTCTCAGCGCCGGCGCCCAGAAATGGATGCTGGGTCCATCGGGTGCGGGAATCTTGTACGTGAAGAAGAGCCGGCGCGACTTGTTGCGTCCGACGACCATCGGCGGCTGGAATGTGGAGTCACGCAATTTCATTGCGCAGCGGGAGATCAACTACGCCCCGGGCGGCCAGAAATTCGAGCCGGGTGCCTACACTCACAGCGTAATCGCCGGGTTGGGGGCCGCGGTCGAGCTTCTCCTGGAGGTTGGGCCTGCGCAGATTTCCGAGAGAATCCTTTCCCTGACGCAGGCGCTGGAACGGGACGTCAGGCCGGCCGGGTTTGAATTCCTGAGCCCTGAGCAAATCAATAATCGCTCCGGCATCCTGACCTTTCGGCATGCAACGATCCCGACCGAGCACTTCTTCGAAGCGCTCTGGAAAAGCGACGCCGTTGTCTCTCTCCGCTTCGATCGTGAGGATAGCAGCTGGCTGCGGATCAGTCCGCATTTTTACAACACCCTCGACGAGATGGCGAAGATAGCGGAGATGTTGCGGGGATGTGTAGAGGCGCCTGTGCCAAGCGCCTAACCAATCAAACAGGCGCTTGGCACAAGCGCCTCTACACTACTTCATCAGCAGCACGGAACGGCTGCGTTTGATCTCGCGGGTGATCTTGCGGTGCATGTGCGCCGGCATCCCGGTCACGCGCCGGGGCAGGATCTTCCCGCTCTCGGTGACAAATTTCTTCAGCAGATCGGGGTTTTTGTAATCGATCGCTTCGGTGGCGATATCGATGCGGCGCCGGGGCATCGTGCGGTTGGCGCGGCGAAAAGCGGAACGGCGTTTGGCGGTCTTTGGTTGCATGGCGGATTACCTCGTTTCGCGATGAAGCGTGTGCTTTCAGGAAAGGATTGTATTTCTTTTTTTCGAGCCGGTTCGGCGTGCGCGGGCTCTTCTTATTGCGGGTGCTCATGTAACGCGAAACCGGTGCGCCGAGCGCCTTCGCCTCCGTGCATTCGAGAGTAATGATTTCCTGCGCCATAACTAATCCTTGCTGTCGTCTGCTTTGGCCTCTTCTTCTTCGCCTTCGGCGCCCTCTTCATCGGTCAAACCGAAGAGCGAGGTGACCGATTGCCGCACGCGAGACGCTTTGTTTTGCTTCTCGAGCTTTGACTGGCATTCGACGGTGAAGCGAGCGAACGGGATCGCCTCGAGTCGCGCGTGTGAAATGGATTTCCCCGACATTTCGCAGGTCCCGTAGGTGCCGAGTTCGATCCGCTTCAGGGCCTGGTCGATTTCGTAAAGCGCGTCCTGTTCCTGGGAAAGAAGGCTGAGAGCGAAATCGCGATCGTAGGCGTCGCTTCCGGCATCCGCCTGATGCATCCCGAAGGCGGAAGCCTCGCTTCCCTCCGCGCGTGAGCGGAGATTGTCTTTCGCGACGCCCGCCATCGAGTCGACCATCGCATCGCGCAGCTGGAGCAATTTATCCTTTTGGGAGCGGGTGAAGGGATCGAGCTTTTTTTCCTTATGGTTCTTGCCGGGCAAGATTGTGGCGCTGAACTGGCTCGCCTCGGGACTTTTCCGGACGTGGTTTGCCTTCATTGACGCCGCCGCTTTCGTGGATCCTTGCTTCTTCGGGGCGCTGGCAGTTTTCTTAGCCGGCGGGGCAGACTTCGCGCGTGCCGTCGACGCGGTTTTTTTCTGCGCTTTTGGTTTGGCAGACTTTGTTGAAGCCTTCTTTTTTGCGGGGCTGGCCATAATTTTCGGGATCGCCCTTGGTTAGCCGGGCGCGAGCGGAGGCTTAATTAAGGGCATTTGCCCGGTGGCGCAAGGAGAGATTTACCCGCGAAAAACGAGCAATCCGGCCCTCCTTTTACGAGCTTGCGCTGGAGTAGTGGCGAAGGGCAAAACGCCAGAAGATCCGCGAGAGGCAAAACGCAATCGACCCGGCGACGACGAGATGAAACATCAACCATCCGGGGTGCCCGAGCGGCTTGATGAAGAGCCGCGCCGGAATATTTGCGACGATCACCACCGGGATGATCCAGCCAAAAATGAAAAGAAAAACTTTGGGGAAAATGACATCCGGATAGCGCGCAATGTGGAGAAAATTGAAGTAGCCGTAGACCAGTCCCTGGGCGCGCACGATCCAAAAACTGACCGCGGCCAGGCTGAGCATGATGGAATAATGAACCGCGACGCCGAAGCCGAGCGCGATGAGATAAAGCAGAGATCATTCCGGCGCTCGGCACAATATGAAGCTGGATCAGCGCGACGATTACGACCGCGCCTCCGAGCAGGGCATTGAGCACGCTGTCGAGGCCGAATTGTTTTGTGGAGACGGCAAACTGGCTGTCAATCGGCAGGACCAGGAGCGAGTCCAGTTTTCCGGTTCGGACCAACTCCGGGATGTTTGAGACGTTGACGAAGAAGAACGCCTGGAACAATTGCGCGATCATTTGGTGCGTGCCCAGGAGCAGGACCACTTCCCACTTCGACCAGTCACCGATTTGGTCCACTTGACCGAAGATGATGCCGAAGAAAGCGATCTGACCGCAAAACCAGAGCACTTCCACGATCATCCAGAGAATGAAATTCGCCTTGAAGCTCAGCTCGCGGATAAGCGAGTTGCGCAGCATGATTCCCCAAATCTCGAGATAGCGACGCATCCAGGGGATGCTCTCTGGTGAAGAGAGCGATTAGTCAACTGGCGGATCGCAACTTCGGTGCGCGACGGCGGTTGTATTAGCGGCAACCCCGATCATCGTGGTGCAGAACAATATGCTGAAAAGACCTATCCCGCTCATCATTGGTCTCGCCGCGTTGATCGCCAGCGGCCTGCTCTTGAGCAAATGCCGGGGCGGCGCCGGCCAGAATTTCCAGACCGTTGCGGTCACCCGCGGACCGATCACGCAGGCCGTCACGGCGACCGGAACGTTGAATCCCGTGCAGAACGTTCAGGTGGGAAGCCAGGTCTCGGGAAACATTCAAAAGCTCTTCGTCGATTTTAACTCGATGGTAAAAGCGGGTCAGGTGATTGCGCAGATCGATCCCGTAGTTTTTCAGGCGAATGTCAATCAAGCCCAGGGCGACCTGGCCAATGCGAAGGCGGCGCTGGAGCTGGCGCGCTTGAATTCGGCGCGCACGCAGGCCCTCGTCGCGAAGCAAAATTCCGCGCAGGCCGATCTCGATCAGGCGATGGCCAATCTTCATCAAGCCGAGGCCAACGTGAAGATCAAGGAAGGGGCGCTGGAAAAAGCGCAGGCCGACCTGGACCATTGCACCATCACTTCCCCGATCGATGGGATCGTAATTTCGCGCAACGTGGATGTAGGCCAGACCGTGGCGGCGAGCTTGCAGGCGCCGGTGATTTTCCAGATCGCGAACGATCTGGCGAAAATGCAGATCGACGCAAACGTGGCCGAAGCGGACGTCGGTGGCGTGGCGGTCGATCAGGATGTGGATTTCACGGTGGACGCTTTCCCGACGCAGACCTTCCATGGAAAGGTTGTCCAGGTACGCAATGCGCCGATCACGGTGCAAAACGTGGTGACGTACGACACCGTCATCGGCGTGACCAATCCGGATTTGAAACTTAAACCGGGGATGACGGCGAATGTTTCCATCGTCTCGGCGCATCGGGACGATGTGCTGAAGATTCCAAACGGAGCCCTCCGTTTCCGCATGCCCGATGAAAGCTCAACGCCAGCGGCAAAGCGCGATCCTTCCAGCGCCCGGCAGCCTGGAGGCAAGCCGCCGGCACGCAGCGAGCGCCGGATTGAACGCAGCGTTTATGTTTTGCCGCCAGGTGGATCGAAGCCGGCAAAAGTGACGATCAAGACAGGAATCAGCGACGGGATTGCCACCGAAATCATGGAGGGATTGAAGGAGGGCGACCGCGTCGTCACCGGAATGCAGGACAGCAGCGGAGCTACTTCGACGCCCGCGACCAATCCTTTTGGCGGCGGGCCGCGGCGGCGTCCTTGATCGGCTCGAATTTCACTCATGGTTGATTCTCCTGCCGTCGCCGTTCGCCTGGAAGGCGTTCAAAAAACGTACCGCACCGGCGAAGTCGATGTGCACGCGGTGCGCGGCGTTTCCCTGGAAATTGCCCGCGGCGAATTCGTCGCGCTGATGGGATCGAGCGGATCGGGCAAGTCCACCCTGATGAACATCCTCGGATGTCTCGATCGGCCCACCTCCGGTCGCTATTTGCTGGATGGCGAGGACGTTTCCGGCCTGAGCCGGGATGAATTGGCCGACGTTCGCAACCGCAAACTCGGATTCGTTTTTCAAAACTTTCAATCTGCTCGCGCGCACTTCGGCGCTGGAGAATGTCGAGCTGCCTTTGCTTTACGGCCCGGCGCGCCTGAGTAATGCCCAGTTGCGTGACAAAGCGGAACGGGTGCTGGAAGCCGTTGGATTACAGAGCCGCGGCGAACACCATCCGAGCCAGCTTTCCGGCGGCCAGCAACAGCGCGTCGCCGTCGCCCGCGCCTTGATCAACGATCCTGAAGTCCTCCTGGCCGACGAACCGACCGGCAACCTGGACAGCCGGACGAGCGTGGAGGTGATGGGCATTTTCCAGGATCTCAACGAGAAGGGAATCACCATCATCATGGTGACGCACGAGCCGGATATCGCGTCCTACGCCCGGCGCAATGTCGTGATGCGCGACGGGCGAATTGTGAGCGATCGCGCCGTGACGCGGCGATTCGATGCGGCGGAAGAGTTGGAAAAACTGAACAACCTGCCGCCAGAACTGGTGGAACCCACCATCCAGACATGAGAGTTGGATCGACTTTCAAGATCGCGTTCCGAGCGCTGCGCCGGAACAAATTGCGTTCGGCTTTGACCGCGCTCGGAATCATCATCGGTGTCGGCGCGGTCATTGCGATGGTCAGCATCGGCAACGGCGCGAAGGCGCAGGTGGAAGCGCAGATCGCGGGGCTCGGCGAGAACATTATCCTGATTTTCTCCGGCAGCACCACGGTCAGTGGTATCCGCACCGGCCAGGGCGGAGCGGGCACGCTCAAGATCGAAGACGCGGAAGCTATCCGACGCGAAATCCAGGCAGTCACTCTGGTGAGTGAGGAGGTGGTTTCGAACGCGCAGATCGCGGCGGGAAATCAAAACTGGGCCACCCGCATTTATGGCGAGTCGGCCGATTATTTCGACCTCCGGCAATGGGCGCTCGCCGATGGCGCACCTTTCACCAATCAAGATGTGCGCGGCGCAAACAAAGTTTGTGTGATTGGTCGAACGACCGCTACAAAGATTTTTGGGAACGACGATGTCGTCGGTCAGATCCTGCGAATCAAGAATGTCCCGTTTCAGATCACGGGTGTTCTTACGCCAAAAGGATTGAGCACCCAGGGCACCGATCAGGATGATATCGTCATCATGCCTTACACCAGCGCGATGAAGCGCGTGCTGGGGGGTGGAACCACTCTGCGGAACATCAATGTGCAGGTCGCCACCTCATCCGACCTGGCGCCGGCGCAGAAGCAAATCATCGAACTGCTCCGACAGCGTCATAATATTCGAGAGGGCCGGGACGACGATTTTACCGTGCGCACCCAGGAAGAAATTGCGGCGGCGGCCACGGCGACGGCGGACGTGATGACCGGACTGCTCGGTGCGATTGCTGGGGTGTCGCTCCTTGTTGGCGGGATCGGGATCATGAACATCATGCTGGTCAGCGTCACGGAACGGACGCGCGAGATCGGAACGCGCATGGCGGTCGGCGCTCATGGCCGCGACATCCTCTCTCAATTCTTGATTGAGGCCATCTCGCTCAGCTCAGTTGGCGGTATCGTGGGCATTATCCTTGGTATTGCCGCGGCAAAAATTCTCGCAGCCGTGAAAAACTGGCCGTCTCTCATCTCGCCCACTTCCATCATCGTGGCCTTTCTTGTGAGCACGGCGGTTGGCGTCTTTTTTGGATTTTATCCGGCGCGCAAAGCCGCTCGGCTCGATCCGATCGACGCGTTGCGTTACGAGTAATGTGGGAGGGGCCTTAGCGCCCCGACTCCTCACACCATACAATCGCCGATGCGTCGGGGCACTAGGCCCCTCCCACATTCAAGCCTACGATTTGGGATTGCGGATGCGTTTCGACGGGACCCACTCGTCCCATTTCGCTTCGTAATCGGTGTAGTGGATGAGATGGATGCCGTCCTTCACTTTCAAGATCGTGGCCGGGTACCATTTTTTCTTCCAGCTCACTTCCACCTCCGCGCCGATGGCATATTGGACGGGCTTGATCGGCTTTAGATCGGCGGGCGCCACCCACACGTCCTCATCATCTTCGTAGCCGATGAAGTGGATTCTGAACTTCTCGTCCCGGGCTTCGACGATTCGCCCGGCGTACCAATCGCCGTCTGCGTCCCGCGCCTTCGCCCGCTCGCCGATTCTCGGATGGGCCAGGCTTTTGGCGCGCGCCAGGACCAAGTCCGGCGCGAACCCTTCCGTGGTGGCGAAAGTCGAGAGCTGCTCCTCCGCCAGACTCATGTCCGCGGAGAGGTGAGTGGCGAACTCGGCCAGCGTAACGGCGCCGTCGTGATTGAGATCGACGTAGGGAACTCCGCGCAGGCTGTCGAGAAGCGCATCGGAGAAAGTCCAGTGCTCGGTTGAAGATTCGCTGGCAGAGGACGAGGTGACACAAGCGTAGGCGGGGCGGCCTTTCTGTTTCGTCAGCGCGACCGCGGCCTGGCCGGAGTAGCAGCAGTCAAGCAGCCAAAGCACGCGCGCACATTTGCTCTCGGACTTGATCTTTCCGGGGATCGAATTGACGGACCAGCCCGAGACGTCATCGTCGCCGGCGTCGTAGGAGGCCAGGAAAACGTCGTTGCCGTCGTCCGATTTGGAGCCGTGGCCGCAGTAATAAACGATCAACAGATCGTCGGAGCGCAACTTCTTCAACTGGGCCGCGAACTCGCTGTCGATCTGCTGCTGCGTGGCTTGTTTATCCTGGAGATAAACGACCTGCGTTTCGGGAACTCCGCTTTGTTTGAAGAATTCGACCAGAGCGGCATCGCGGCGGTTCTTAACCGGGAAGGAACCGAACATGTCGCTGTGCTTCCAATGCAACACGCCGACCACGAAGACCCAGGTCTTTTCCGGTTGCCAGCCGAGGTCTTTGGCTGACGCCGGGAGCGGAGCGAAAAACTGCGTCAGCAGGAAAATGAACGAACAGAACGTCATCAAGATTCTCATTAGTGCGGGAAGTCTGCGCCGAGGAGAAGAGGAGTGGCAAGCAGATCGTTTCGCTGCCGGTTGACCGAGCGGGGGCGTCATCCGACGCTCGCCCATGGAACAGCCGAATCGCTTTCAAAAACTGGTCGCGCAAGCAAAGCAGAACATCACGGAAATCTCACCGGCTGATGCGCGGAAACAGGTGGAAGCCGGCGAGGCGATCCTTATCGATGTCCGGGAAGAGAGCGATTGGCGCGAAGGACACGCGGAAGGGGCCACGCACCTCAGCCGCGGTGTCATCGAGTTGGAAATCGAAGAGCAAGTTCCCGATCCGAAAAGGCCGATCATTTGCTATTGCGGCGGCGGGAGCCGTTCCGCGCTGGTGGCGGAGAGTTTGCAGAAGATGGGGTACGAGAATGTGCGGTCGATGGCCGGAGGGTTGCGGGGCTGGAAGGAAGCGGGCCTGCCGCTGGACTAGAAGGCTCTTTGGTTAGGCGCCTAGCCAAAGCGCCTCTACCCTAACCACCGACCGCCTGATAATGCCCGAGGCCGCGCTTCCACATGAAGCGGGCCGCAGCCCAGGTGACCACGAGCCAGCCCGTTTGAATCGCGAGAGCCTGCACCATTTCCGCTCCGCGCAGGCGTTCCATGAAAATCGCGATGGGGCAAAAGAGCTCGTAATAAAAGGGCAGCCATTTCATGACCGCCTGGATGCCGGCCGGCATGATGTCGACGGGAAACATTTGGCCGCCGAGGAAGTATTCGAATGAGTAAACGATGAAGACGACCGTCGTGATCTCGAGAATCCAGAACGCCATCATCGCCAGGCTGTAGGTGATAAAAAACTGCATCAGCGCCGACATAATCAACGACAGGAAAGCGCAAACGTAAGTCGTCACGCTGGAGGGAAAGACGACGAAGTCCCGAAAATAAAAGAGAATCACGATAATGGGCGGAATCGTCACGGCGGTGAAAACCAGGCGGCCGCTCAGGAAAATGCTGAAGCGATAGGCGAGGTAGCTGACCGGCTTGGTCAGGAAGGAATTGATCTGGCCTTCCCGGATATCGGCCGCGATCTGCCATTCGTCTTCCGTGGGCGTGACGAGGTTTGAGACGACGATCGTCAGCAAATAGTAATAGATCATCGAGCCGTAGGTGTAGCCGTGCATTCCGCCGCCGGGTTCCTGAAAATCGCGCGCCAGAGAAAGACGGTGCCCGCGAGCGGGATCAATCCGAAGACCGCGCGCAGGAAATAATTCCAGCGGTAAACGAACGTATTTTGCAGCCCGAGAGTTGAAGACGGTGAGGTATTTTCTCACTTAGCCGTCTCCTTCCGCACGCTGGATCGCCCGAAGGCCGCGATCGTGAAAACGGGAAAGGAGCAGGAGCGCGCAAACGGCGCCGATCAGCGCCAGGCACATATCCGACTGCGTGTCCCAAACGTCACCCTGGCTGCCGAGAAATTCGTCCGCCGCGCTGCCGCTGAGGAGCGCAGTCCACCATTCGACCAATTCATAGAACGCGCTGATGGCCAGACAAACGGAGACGACCAGAAACGGGATCCATTTTTCCCGATTCACGATGTTGAGACGAATGATCACTTCGCGCGCAATGATCGCGGGCACGAACCCCTGCATGAGATGACCGAGCCGGTCGTAATGATTGCGGTGCCAGCCGAAGATGGGACGGAGCCAGTCGAAGAGCGGGACGCGCGCGTAAGTGTAGTGCCCGCCCACGCAAAGGACGCAGATGTGGAGCGCGATCAGCGTGTAACACAGATTGGTCAACGGAAACCGCCGATAGGTCGCGAGCAGGATCACGAGCCCGGCCAGTGCCGGCGCGGTTTCCAGCCACCACGTGAAACGATCGTATGGACGCCAGCCCGACCAGCAGAAAACAACTGCCACGGCGAAGAGCAGCGCGAGATGGGAGGTCCGCGCGTTCTTCATGCCGGGGTGGCTGAAATTGGCCGCGCCAGTTCAACCGCGAGATTGATCGCGGCGATCATGCTGTCGGCGCGGGCCATGCCTTTGCCGGCGATCTCGAAGGCGGTGCCGTGATCCGGGCTCGTTCGCGGAAACGGAAGACCGAGCGTCACGTTCACACCTTCATGGAAGGCATGCAGCTTCAATGGAATCAGACCCTGATCGTGATACATGCAGAGCACTCCATCCCAATTGCCGTTGGCCGCGTGGTGGAAAAGCGTATCGGGCGAAAACGGGCCGGCGAAGATGGGTGATCGTGAATTTCGGTTCGGATTCAACTGGCGATGGCGGTAATTATTTCGACTTCTTCTGCGGCCGAGCGCGCCGGATTCGCCGGCATGCGGATTCAATCCTGCGACAGCGATCCGTGGATTCCGAATCCCCCGGCGCTGGAGAAAATCTGCGAGGAGCAGGCCGACCCGGACGATCTCGCGTTGATTCAGCGCAGCGGGAACTTCGCGGAGCGGCAGGTGGGCCGTGACAAGCGCCACGGTGAGTTTTCCGCCCGTGAGCAACATCGCGAAATTTTTTACGCCGCAGCGATTGGCGAAGAATTCGGTTTGGCCTGGAAACTGGAAACCGATTTCGTACATCCGTGCCTTGTGGATTGGCCCGGTCACGACGGCCTGAATTTCACCGCGGAGGGCGAGAGCAGCGCCTTCTTCCAGGGCGTCGAGGGCCGCGTGGGCCGTTTCGGGTGTCGGTTGGCCTAACGAGCAAACAATCGGCCTTCCGATGACGGAATACTCCGCGTCCTCCGGCAAGCGGCCGGAAGCGAGCGCGGCCTGCACGATTTCCGGACCGATGCCGGCGGGATCGCCGAGAGTAATGCCAATGCGCAGCCGCATCGCGCATTGTCCTCAACTACGCGCTGACTCGCAAGGTGGATCGCCTGCTCTACCAAACAACGAGCGCTAAAACGTGCGGATGTAAGCCTTCTGCCGAAGACCCGCGAGCCAGAGTTCCTGCTGCCGCTGCGATTCTTCCTGCATCAGCTTCTTCTCGATCTCCGGCCGAAGCTTCGCGAACGATGGCGTCTCGCCGCCACGCTTTTCGTCGACTTTCAGGATGTAATAATTCGGTCCCAGTTCGATGACGTGGCTGACTCGGCCGGCGGGGAGATTGAAAGCGACTTTCTCGAGAGGCGCCGCCAGCGTCTTGCGCTCGATCCATCCCCAATCGCCGCCCAGATCGCGCGTGCTGTCTTCCGAGTAAATTTGCGCCATCCGATCGAAGGGGGCGCCATCAGCCAGCTTGCCGAGAATTTCCTCCGCGATCGCCTTCTGCGCCGCCGAATTTCCTTCGGCCGCGCGGGTCGGAATCATGATCATGCGCAACTTGACCTGCTCCTTGGCCGTGAATTCGGCCCGGTGCTTGTTGTAATACTCGGTGATTTTTCCGGGCGGAATAACCGTGGTCATCTTCACGTTCTTGCTCCGCATGGCCTGGACGATGATGCTTTCCTTCTCGTGTTTCTTGAATTCGGTCAGCGTATAATTCTGCGCCTGGAGCGTCTTGATGAACGTTCCGCGATCCCCGCCGAAACTTTCCCGGATGATGTCGTCCACGCGCTGATCGACGAAATGGTCCGGAATCTCGAACTTTTCCTGGTGTTAAAGGACTGCACGATCAACTGGCGATCGATCAAATCCTTGAGCGCGGCCTCCCGGGCCGCCTTGAGCTGCTTGGCCAGTTCCTCTCCCTTGAACTGCGACTTCAATAATCTTTCGCGCGGCCCCACGAGCGGCGCGGACCTGCGAGTAGGTGATGACATCGGTGTTTACGACGGCCGCGATGCCGTCAATGACCGCGCCGCTCCTTCCTGCGCCAGCGCGCCGCTGGCAGAGCGGTGAAAGCAGACAGGGCAAAGGCTGCCAGGACGGCAATAAAAAACGGACGAATCATGAGCTCTATATTTTTTTGATCAGTTCCAAAACTTCGCCGAGCTGGCGGTCGATTCTATCAGGTACTAATGCGAGGGAATTTGCCCCCGACAAGTATAAAATCGCCGCGCCGGGTGAGCATTAATTTGCCTTCCCGCACCTCGACTCGAGTGACGCCGGCCTTGGCCGCAGCGAGCTTGATTTCGGTCAAAATGAGCAAATTGTCAACCGCCGGCGGAAACTGGCCGAAGCGGTCGCGCCAATCCTTGCGCAGGCGGTCCCACTGTTCGCGGGTCGTGATTTCCGCGAGATGCCGGTAGGCCTGAATGCGGAGCGCTGGGTCGGTGACGTAAGTTGTAGGAAGGAAGGCGGGCGCGCGCGTTTCCGGGCCCAGCTGCGACGAACTCGGGCTCATTCGTCGCGACGAAAATCCAGCCGCATCTCCACCTCCAGCCGCGCTCTCGATTTCTCCCCCTTCAATTGGGCGACCGCCTGCTTGAGGAGCTGGCAATAGAGTTCGAACCCGACCGCCATGATGTGGCCGCTCTGGGCGGTGCCGAGAATGCTGCCGGCGCCGCGGATTTCCAGATCGCGCATCGCGATGCGGAAACCGGCGCCTAACGAGCTGTATTGCTTGATGGCGTTGATGCGTTTGCGCGCGGCCCCCACCGTCATCATCTCGCGCGGCAGGAGCAGGTAGGCGTAAGCTTTGTGCTCGGCCCGGCCGACGCGGCCGCGCAACTGATAGAGATCGGCCAGCCCGAAGCGGTCCGCGCGGTCGATGATGATCGTGTTCGCGTTCGGAATATCCAGGCCGCTCTCGATGATCGTCGTGCAGACGAGCACATCGATCTTGCCGGCCACGAAGCGCGCCATGACGGCTTCCAGTTCGTCCGCGTCCATCTGCCCGTGGCCAAACTCGACGCGCGCCTGCGGACAAAGCTCGCTGATCCGATCGCGCATCTTCTCGATCGATTGCACCCGGTTGTGCAGGAAATAAACCTGGCCCTGCCGCTCGAGTTCGCGGTTGATCGCGTCGCGAATGATTCGCTCGTCATATCCGCAAACGACGGTCTCGACCGGAAGACGATTCAGCGGCGGCGTCTCGATCGTGGACATGTCTTTCACGCCCACGAGGGAAAGGTAGAGCGTGCGCGGGATGGGCGTGGCCGAAAGCGTGAGCACGTCCACCAGCTTGAAGAGCTCCTTGAACTTCTCTTTGTGCAGGACGCCGAAACGCTGCTCCTCGTCGATCACGACCAGCCCGAGGTCCTTGAAAATGACGTCGCCGGAAATGAGCCGATGCGTGCCGATGACGATGTCGACGCCGCCTTCGCGCAGGAGCTGCAAGACTTTGCGCTGCTCGGCCTGCGACCGGAAACGGCTGAGCATTTCGATGCGGACCGGATAATCGAGCATGCGCTGCCGAAATGTTTCGAAATGCTGCTGCGCGAGGACGGTGGTCGGCGCGAGGACGGCCACCTGTTTGCCTTCCATGACCGCTTTGAAAGCGGCGCGAATCGCCACCTCCGTCTTGCCGAAACCGACGTCGCCGCAGATCAGGCGATCCATCGAACGGCGATTGTTCCATGTCGCGCTTGGTCGCGGCGATCGCGGTGAGCTGGTCCGGCGTTTCGCGGTAGGGAAACGAATGCTCGAATTCGCCTTTGCCACTTCGTGTCGGGGCCGAAGGCGTGGCCCAGCTGCGTTTCGCGCTCGGCCTGCACGGCCAGCATCTTGCCGGCGTAGTCGAAGATGGAGGCGGCCGCGTTCTTCTTCGCCCGCGCCCATTTCGCGTCCGCGAGCGAACTGAGGGGCGGCGATTTTTTTCCCACGCCGACATAGCGCGAAACGAGATACGCCTGCTCGAGCGGAACATAGAGTTTCGATTCATTCGCGAATTCCAGCGCGAGCACTTCCTGCGATCCCGCCGCCTTGGGTCGGAACGCGCATCAGTTGCAGGAACCGCCCGACGCCGTGTTCGAGATGAACGACGAGATCGCCTTCATTGAGCTCGCTGAAATCGATTTGGGCGCGGTTGCGGCTGAGCTTTTCGGCGCGTTGCAACCGGCGCCGCCCGTGCGCCGTGTAGCGGCCGAACAGTTCCGCCCCGGAAAGAACCACGAGGTTCCCGTCGGGAAACACGAAGCCGCGCGGGAGCGTTCCTTCGACGAGTTCGACGCCTTCGAGATCGCCCATGATCTCGCGGAAGCGCTCGATCTCGCCTTCGGTCTGGAAGTAAATGACGATGCGCGATCCGGCTGGCGCGCCATTCGTTCAAGCGCGCGGAAAACTGGGCGCGTTTTGCCTCCACCAGCATGAAATCGCCCACGGCGAAGTCTCCGATCTCGCAATCTTCGAACGCGCCGCGAAAGTCCTCCGGCTCGTCGCCTCCCAGCCAGCCTTCGCCAATCAGGATGTCGGCGTCAGTGGCTTCATCGGGCTCGATCCCGATCCGAAGATGATCGGGCGCGAGGTAATTCCCGGACGGTTCCGGCCTGATCTTCGGCGGCGCCGAGGAGGATTTCGACCTCCTGCAAATTCCGCACCGAAGTTTGCGTATCGACGTCGAATTCGCGCAACGATTCGATGTCATCACCGAAAAACTCGGCGCGAATCGGCCGTTGGGCCTGCCACGAAAACAAATCGAGAATCCCGCCGCGGACGGCGAACTGCCCGCGCGTGGTGACTTGCGCGACGCGTTCGTAACCGGCCGCGACGAGTGCTTCGATCGTGCGCTCCATGGGCTCGCGCTTGCCGCGGCGAAGCGCCAGGACCGCGGAGCTCAACGTGGCCGGATCAGGCGCCGCCTGACCAAGCGCCGCGCGCGTGGCAATGATGACGTGAGGACCTTTTTCGCGCTGAATCCGATTCAGAGCGCGAGCCGTTCCGCCGCGATTTCCGGATCGGGCAGAATATTTTCGACCGCGGCGAACTCCGCTTCCGGCAGGAAGAGGGCGTCAGGCAGCCAGTTGAGCAGACTTTCGTAGAGCAGTTCCTGCGAACGGACGTTCGGACACAGGACCCAGAATGTTTTGCGAATCTTCCCGGCGATCGCAGCGACGAGGAACGCCTGGGCCGGTTCGGTCACGTGCGAGAACGCGACCGGCCGCACACCTTTTCCGAGCTTCGCGCAATTTTTTCGAGATCGGCTGAGCGCGCGCTGACGAGGGCGGGCAGGGGATCGCTCGAAGAATCTTCCACCGGCAATGTTTCGCCGGATCGAGGCGAAGTTCAAACCACGGGAAGCGCAGGGTCCAATCCGTGTCTCCCAAAACTCCTGCTCTTGATCCTAATCCCTGATCCTGATCTTCTTGGCCGATCCACCCATTTCACGGGCAGATCATGATCAGGCAGGAGAGGCGGCCTAGAGGTCGCGGCCGACGGCGTTGGCCACCGCGCGCAAACGCGGCACAAGCTTGGCCAGCATGTCGGGGACGAGCGCCTGTTCGCCATCGCTCTTCGCCAGATCAGGGGTGTCGTGGACTTCGAGCATGATCGCGTCGGCTCCGGCGGCCACCGCGGCGAGCGCCATTTGCGGAATGAACTCGCGGAGGCCGACGCCGTGAGTCGGGTCCACCACGACCGGCAAATGCGTTTTCGCTTTCAGAATCGGCACCGCGTTCAAGTCCAGCGTATAACGCGTGGCGGTTTCGAAGGTGCGAATGCCTCGTTCGCAGAGAAGCACGTTCATGTTGCCCTCGCTGAGGATATACTCAGCGCTCATGATCAGCTCGTTGATCGTGGCGCTAAATCCCCGCTTCAACAGGACGGGCAAATGACTGCGGCCCACTTCCTTCAGCAGGGAAAAGTTATGCATGTTGCGCGCTCCGATCTGAAGGCAATCGGCGTAACGCTCCACAATCGGGAGGTCTCGCGCATCCATGATTTCAGTGATCACGGGCAGGCCGGTCTCGTTCCGCGCATCGGCCAGGAAGCGGAGGCCATCTTCGCGCAAACCCTGAAAGCTGTAGGGAGATGTGCGCGGCTTGAAAGCGCCGCCGCGCAGAATGCGCGCGCCACAATCCTTAACCGTGCGCGCGATGGAGAGAAGCTGCTCGCGGCTTTCGACCGAGCATGGCCCGCAGATAAGCGCCACGGCGGCATCGCCGCCGACGCTGACGCCGCAAATCTCCACGGTTGATGGCCACGCCCCGTGATTCATAGGAGGCGAGCTTGTAAGGTGTCTCGACGGGGACGATCGCTTCCACCCCCGGCATGGCGGCGAACGGCTTCTCCCGAATCCGAGCTTCCGCGCCTATCACCCCAATGATTACGCGGGAAGCGCCGCGGCTGATTTGCGCTTCGAGACCGTACTCGCGGACGCGGGCGACGACCCGCTCGATCTGTTCTTCCGTGGCGTTCGGTTGGGTGATGATGATCATGGCGTAAACAGCGGAAACACGATCATGTCGCCGGGAAACGGGAAGTGCAAGCCGAGACCCGCGGGGCCCTCAGAACCCGCCTAGTGGGTGATCGTCACCGGCGTGCCGGTGGAAACGGACCTGAAGAAGTTCTCCGCCATGAACTCCGGCATCCGAATACAGCCGTGGGAAGCCGGATACCCCGGCAGATAGCCCGCGTGCATGCCGACACCGCCGACAATGCGCATGAAATAGGGCATGGGCGCGCCCTTAAAACGCGTGCCCGGAGGCTTGGGATCTTTTCCGACGTCGACATTGGGGACGACAACGTTGCCGGCCGGAATCGACGTAGTCGCCGTATTGGCTCGAGACATGTGTCGCATCCTTTTGAATGATCGAGTAACGAGCCGCTGGGTGTGCCCAGGCCTTCGCGGCCGGTGGAAAGCTGCGAGATGCCGACCAATTGGCCACTCTTGTAAAAGTAAGCTTTCTGTTCGCTCAACTTGATCTTGATCGAAGGCTTTCCCGGAAACGCCGTCGCCATCCCAGTACGAAACCGAATCTTGCGGAGCGGAGGCCGAGACCGGGCTGGTTTCCGTAAACTCCGCCCATGTATTGCGATTGGGCGAGAGCCGGGTCGTCCCCGTTGCAACCCGCCAGGGCAAGCGCCACGGCGCCCGCGAAAGCCAGCGTTACCGAGCGGAAAAATGAGTGAGACATAAAGGGAAAATCGCGAACGATGCTTCTAATGGTCGTCGAGTCGAAAGTCAAGATGGCCGGAGGTGGTGGCAGAGTGGCGCGAGGCGCGTTCCTTCGGTTGCCCGTGCTGGCTTGTATTCTGCTATTTGCTGGCGGAGAATTGCGACCGCGCCTTCGGCACGCACTCATGCCCACCTACGAATATTCATGTGAGAAGTGCGGGAAGACCTTCGAATTTTTCCAGTCCATGCGCGATGAGGCGCTCCGCGAGTGCCCGAAGGAACTTTGCCGGCAAAAAAAATGGGGACACGGAAAAGTGAAACGGCTTCTCGGAACCGGCGCCGGATTGATCTTTAAGGGATCAGGATTCTATATTACTGACTACCGCAGTAACTCTTACAAGGAAGGCGCGAAAGGCGATGCGCCGGCAGCTCCGGCGGCGAGTGGTGAGAAATCTTCCGGGGCGAAAGAGAGCGGCGGGAGCGCAACGGCTTCGGCGCCCGCGAAGGCGTCCGAGGCGAAACCGAAAGAGAAGTCGACCAAATGATCAAGTTAGTTTGTCCGGAGTGCCAGCGCCAAAACGAACCCGAACGCATTTATTGCCACGATTGCGGCGCGCGGCTCGATCGCTCGGCCCTGGCAAAAGTCGCGCCGAAAGGGGAAGACCCGAAGGAAACGCAACGCCGGCTGCGAGCAGATGCTCGATCCGGGCCGGGTGAAGATGCGGCTGATGTTTTTCAAGATCAGCAAGCTCGTTCTTGGGGCGGCCGTGCTGGCCGCGCTCATTCAGATGCTTCGGCCGCCCGGAAGTTCCGGAGCGGCTCGAAAAACATCGAGTTGCAACAGATCAACCTCGATCTGGAGAACGCCATCACGCAGTCGCAGCGCCGCGCCGCTGCAATACACCGAAACGCAGGTAAACGATTACTTCTGGTCAACGTGGTGAAAAACAAACGTGCGGCCTTGAGCAAATGGCTGCAATTCGAACGCGCCCTCGTCAACTTCGACGAGGGCGTTTGCCGAATTACGGCGGAGCGATCGTTGCTGGGGTTTTCCGTTTTCCACGCCATTTCCTACAACGTCACTGTGCAAAATGGGACGCTGACTGCTTCAACTAATGGCGGAAGCATCGGGCGGTTGCCGATTCATCCCTTGATAATGAAGTACGGCGATATCCTCTTCACCGATTTGTGGGCGGTCTTGGATCGCGAGAAGAAATCGGTCTCGAAGATGGGCGTGATCGAGTTTCATCCGAAAACGGTGATCCTGAGCCCCAAGTCGGCGGTAGCGGCGCCGGGCGAGCCGCGAACCGAGGTCGAACCGGCGCCCTCGCCTACGCCTTCGCTCTCACCCGCGCCGGGCGCGTAGGCTATTCTCGCGGATTAGGCGAGGCCCAGGGTCGCGAGCAACCGCTGGTCGATCTGGCCATCAACTCGAAGGCCGTGCGCGCGTTCATACGAACGAATGGCATTGCGGGTTCCATACCCGATGACCCCATCGATCGCGCCATGATAATAGCCGGCACGGGCCAGGCGCCGCTGCACGTTCGAGGACGATCGAGCGGTCCACGGTACGCCTGGTAGATTGCCTCGCGCGGTGCCCCGTAATATCCGTATCCGTAGGGATAATACCCATAGTAAGGATAGCCGTAGCCAAACGGATAACCGAACGCGAAATAGACGCGGGAGTGCCGATGATGGCGGTAGTGCCTCCAGTTATTATTGTTCCGCGCCCAATGCGTGGAACTGGCCCGCGCAACGGAAACATTCCTGCTCGGAGATTGCGTCCGCACGGCGGTGGGTCGCGCCATGGCGGACGAAGCGGCCATGGCGCCGATGATAACGGCGATTAAGAAAAGTTTGCTTGGTTTCATTGGTTTTGTCCTTGATTGATTAGACACCTCGCCCGCGGGAAAGTTTCGGTCTAATTACGCGAGAAAGGCAGAAACTTTTCAGGATTTTCCGCTCGCCTTTTACCCCGTCTTTGCGATCCTCGCGGTCCCCCCGTGATTTTCGCTTTGCCGCGTCACCGTTACTGTCTGCTGTGTCCTGGCTTGTAGTCAGGCAATCCTCTCCGCACCGCCGGAACGCAGTGTCAGCAGTTCGCGCCAATTTCTCGTCTTTGGCGCCGATGTTCATTTGCGCGGTTCCATTTGCGATCTCGCGGAACGAACGAAGCGCGACGTTCTGCGGCTCCTCGCTCAGCGAGACGATTGGGCCACACCGATCGTGGTCAACGCGCAATATCCGCAGGCGAACTTGCCGGAAAGGGCGCGCGGCCGCCTTCAGCGTTGCCCAGACAGGTCTTGGCCTGAAGCTTCAACTCGATCTGACCATCGCTTCGGATGTGAGCCAAACCGAAGTCCGGCGCGAGATTCTTCGCGCCATCCTGATCGAAATGATGTATCGGACCAACCCGGGTCTTCCAGCGGGGACCGCGTATGCCCCGCCACCCGATTGGCTGCTCGATGGAATTTTGCCAGAGCAATCCCGAAATGAGGGAAGGTTGATCGAAATATTGGAGGGACGAGTCGGTTCGCGCAAAAATTCTTTCGCTCGAAGAATTCTTGCGGCAGCAACCCGAGTCGTTGGATCGACCCGGGCGTTCGCTTTATGCGGCCTATTCGTTCGCGCTCGTAGACCTTCTTCTTCAGTCTTCTCGACGGACGGGAACAGCTCACCCGTTTCATCGCAGATATTCCCTCGGTTTCGAATGCCCCGATGGCCAATCTTGGATCGCATTTTCCGGAGTTGAGCAACGTGCGCAGCGCGGAGAAGGCGTGGAGTTTGCACGTCAGGCGGCTCGCGATCAGCCAGCCTTTTCAGTTGCTGACCGCGGAAGAAACAGGGCGAAAACTGGATGAGCTCCTGGTCTTGAAACTCTTCGAGGGCGGCTCGGAAAAAGAGTACCAACTGGAAGAATTCGCGAAATTCATTCGAAACGCCATGGCCAAGGAGGCGCTCGCACAGCGCAGCCGGGATTTGAGCATCCTCGCGACCCGCGCCAATCCGATTTACCGGCCCATGATTCACGAGTACGCCGGAATCGTGACCCGGCTCGCGCAAGGAAGGACCAAGGGAACGGTGGCACGGCTGGCGCGCCTAAGCGCCTCGCGCAAGAGCGTGAGCGCGACGATGCGGGCGATAGACGATTACATCAACTGGTTCGAGGCCACGAAGTCGTCCGGGCCGAGCGGGGCTTTCGCCGATTATCTACGAGCAGCCGAATCGGCGGCCGGGCCCGGCGAGAGAAAGCGCGACGTCCATCTCAGTTTACCTCGACGTTTTGGAAGCGCAGTTTCAGAATTGATCGTCATGCATAAATCGCTTCCCAATACGATTGACTATGTCGAGATGCCCTCGACGGATCTAGCCGCCACGAAGGATTTCTTCAGCCAACTTTTCGGATGGTCGTTTCAAGATTACGGCCCGGATTATTGCGCCTTTGATGACGGCCGCATGGCGGGCGGATTTTTCGCGTCGGAAAAGACCGGCAGCGTGGCAGCCGGCGCGCCGTTGATTGTTTTTTATCGAGCCGATCTCGAGAAAATTTGTGACGACGTCGCCCGGCTCGGTGGGAAAATCACGCGCGAGATTTTCGATTTCCCGGGCGGCCGCCGCTTTCATTTCGAAGCGCCCGGTGGCGGCGAATTTGCGATCTGGTCGGAGTAGCGGCGACCAGTCGTTGAGATTTTTTTCGAACAAGAGTCACTGAAATTACGGAAGGGCGATCCGGTTGTGCATTTCCGCGAAGCATATATAATGCATCAACCAACAGCCTGCATTCGGGTCCCGGCGTCTTGAGTGAAGGATTCCCCACCTTCTCTCCGGGAGATCAATCGGAGGATTACGACCATGTTTAGAAAAATGCTGAGTTGTTTCACGCTGCCGCTGCTTTTGCTGTTGAGTAACAGCTCGGGAAATTCCGCCACCCCATCGGCCGCAAAAAGCCCGGACGGGCAGACTGGAACGCGCGAGAGGCTGATGGTCGCGAAGGGAACTGTCGTGATGGATCTCGATGTGGACCGGCTCAATGGGGTTCGCTCAGCGACGCAAGAATCGAAACGGGAACGCCTGCGTTTCGAAGTAAGCCCGAATTCTTTTTTCACGGTCCGTCTCATTAACGATGCGTTGCGAGCTGCCGATCCGGGCACGATGGATTTGCTCTGGGGAAACTCCGCGGTTCTTCCCGAACCGCTGAATGCATCCGCCAGCCAGCTCATTGTCGAAAGGACGGCCACGGGCGAGCATTATGAATTGACAGTCCGCGATGGGAAAACGGGCTTTGTCTTCTTCAACATCGAAGGACATCTCTATGATTACGATGCCGGCGCGCGTTCGCTCAGCATCAATGGCGGAAGGCTTCTGATTTCAGAAGAGCTAGCGAACAAGCTGGGCCGGCCAGCGGAGGCGCGTGCTGTTGTCGGGGAGATTTCGATCGCGGCGAACATGTCTTCGATCGAAATCACCACTGTGGTCAATGGTGCGGTCCGCTCGTCGGTCATGCCTGCCCGAAACGGCTCGAACGCTCCGGCCGGGACGTTGGTGGCGGGGCCCGATATCATTGTGGGGGATATGCCTGGTCTGGCGCAGTTTGGCAGTACCACAGACCATGTCGGCCTGGCGATGGGAGGGACCTCTTGCAACAACGGCGATGTGCCCGTGCATTTTTATCTGCTGCCAAATCCGGACCATTCGGTCGTAACGCAAAATCTCTATCGGATGAGCGGCGGCCCGAACAACAACGACCGGATGGAGCAAATTGGCCAGGGCTGGAATAAGCACACGTTCGGGGCCGCCCAGGAAAACGCCTGCGCCTTGGGATGCGATCCCTTCGGCGATCAATCTGAACTAGGCCCGGGCTGCTCGGATCCTTACGCGCGAGTCAAAATGCGTTTCAAGGTAACACCAATTTTGGCGCTTTGGGTTCCAGGGCATGGATCAATCCATTTACCGGCGCCTTTTCCGTGAACCCCCGCCCGGAGAACCACACCGGCCACACTCATACGGGCACGTCGCACCGAGTTCTGGTGAAAAAGACCGATCTGAACACGACGCTGAATGCGGGCGCGACCTATTACGCCGAAATGCAGTACAACGTTCTGCATGAATACGACTGGTGCCAGACCCATCCGGGGCAATGCAACATGTACAACAATGCGTCCTACCGCCGTTACAATGTCAGCGGCACGACGAGCTTCACCTTTTCGGCCGTTGGAGCCGCTGTCCGAATGACTCCCGCGACCGGCGCGTGGACTGGAGCGACCAGTGTCACGATCGAGCCCGCACCGGGAGTCGATGGCCGCGCGTTCGTTGTCTATAAGGTGACGAATCCATCCGCGGGCGTCTGGCATTATGAATATGCCATCCATAACCAGAATCTGGATCGCTCGATCCAATCTTTCAGCGTGCCTTTGGGGAACGGAATCACGCTGAGCAACATTGGGTTCCACCATCCGGAGAATCCCGCCGGGTTTGCCAACGATGGAACTGTGGGAAGCACCGGATTTAGCAATGCGGTCTGGACTCCGAACCAAACTGCCAGCGAGATGAGCTGGAACACGGAGACCTTGGCGCAGAATCCGAATGCGAACGCCATCCGTTTCGGCACGATGTATAATTTCCGTTTCGATTCCGAACCGGCCGCCGAAGGCCGTGAACGCGACGGTCGGCTTCTTCAAGACCGGGACGCCCATCACGGTTGGGATTCAAGGCCCATCTCCGGATGGTGGTGGGGCAACACCCACGCCGACACCGGGCGCAACGGCAACGCCAAGCCCTACAGCGACGCCGCCAGGACGGCGACACCCATCGCCAACACCCACTCCGACGCCAGGCACAAGTCCAACGCCTGCGGCCCAGGCCGTCAATCTCTCGACGCGGATGCGGGTTCAGACCGGCGACAATGTTGGCATCGGCGGATTCATCATCACGGGCACCGCTCCCAAACATCTGCTTCTTCGGGCCATTGGGCCTTCCCTAGCAGGTCGTTACCGGTGTGCTGGCTGATCCGGTGCTCGAGCTGCACGGCCCGGCGGATTCACCACGGTCACCAACAACAACTGGAGGACGATCCCGCGCAGATGGCAGCGATCGTCGCCACTGGTATCGCGCCGACCAATAATCTGGAAGCAGCGATTGATGCCACTTTGAATCCGGGAGCCTATACCGCGGTGGTGAGGGGCAATGAATGGCACCTCTGGGGTCGGCTGGTTGAAGTGTACGATCTGAGCCAGGCAGTTCTGGCGAAGCTGGCCAACATCAGCACGCGGGCTTTGTCGGCACGGGTGACGACATCGTGATCGCCGGCTTCATTCTGGGTAATAACAGTGGTGACGACCAGTATCGTGATCCGTGGCATCGGCCCGAGTCTGATTTCCTTTGGTGTGCCGAATCGCTTTGGCCAATCCAACGCTGGAGCTGCGCGACGGCAACGGAGCGCTGATCGATTTCGAATAACGACTGGCAGGATGACCCAGTGCAAGCGGCGGGCCTGGTTGCCGCAGGTTCTGCTCCGACCAGACCCATGGATGCCGCGATAGCGGTAACTCTGCCGCCTGGCACTCTACACGGCGCTGCTCGCGGGACAAGGCAACACCAGCGGCGTTGGCGTCGATTGAAGTCTACGATCTCGGCGCGCCGTAGAGGCCTTGAAGTCTGCGCTCACAAGCCGTGGTGAATTCCGCCGATTTTTCATTTTCTGCTGTTTTTGGTTAACCCAGGCAAAGTAGTTTCAGGATCAAACGCGGTGTGCTACCCGCTGCAAGAGGCGATTTGTTGTTGCTCCCTAGACTTGGAGGATTAGGACAATGCTAAGAAAAATATTCAGTTATTTCACGCTTCCGCTGCTCTTGCTCTTGAGCAACAGCTCGGGAAACTCTGCACCTCAATCACAGGCCGGCCCTGAAGAACAGGCCGGCATTCTCGAAAAGATGATCGTCGGCACTGGAAATGTCGTAGTCAGCCTCGATCTGGATCGGCTTAATGGAGGCACCGCCTCGAATAAGGAGGCCAATCCGCAAGCCCTGCGTTTCGATGTGGGAGCGAATTCTTTCTTTACCATTCTTGTTCTTAATAACGCCCTACGTGGGCCCGAGGTGGGCTCGATGGGGTTGATCGCGAAAAACTCCGCGACTCTTCGCGGGTCTTTGAAGGCGTCCCTTGAGCAGATCGTGCTCGAGAAGGTCTCTTCGGGTGAACGGTTTGATTTCGTGATCCGCGACGAGAAAACCCCCGTGGTTTTGTTCAATGTCGAAGGGCAGTCCTACGATTACGATGCCGCGACGCACACGTTCAGCATTCGAGATGGACGATTGCTCATTTCCGAAGACTTTGCGAAGCAGTTGGAGCGTCCTTCCCTGGCTGGCGCGGTGGTGGGAAAAATCTCCATCGCGACGACGGTTTATCCGATTGAGGTAACCAAGGTGGTTAACGGAGAGGCTCGCTCGGTCGTAATGCCTCCCCCGCCACGGACGGCTGGAGCTGGATCACCGCCGGAAGTACCCAATTTTGTGAATGGACCGGATGTCATCGTGGGGGATTTGCCTGCCATGGTGCAATCGGGAAGCAGCGGAAGCCAGGTTGGTCTGGCGGTGGCGACGACGTCCTGCAATAACGGCAACGTCGAGTTGAATTGGTTTCAGCTGCCCAACACGGACCATCCGGTCATCCCGCAGAACCTCTATCGGATGAGCGGCGGAGCGAGTAACAACGACCGCTTCGAGCAAATTGGCCAGTCCTGGCTGAAGCACGCCTTTACGGCGTTGCAGCAAAATGCTTGTGGGTTTGGTTGCACTTCTTCGGGAACTGGCACGCGTCTGGGAGTGGGATGTTCTGATCCTTACGACACGGGCTTGAATGGCAGTCAGACGGGTGTGGGTTCGCGCGCTTGGGTGAATCCCTTTACCGGCGTCTATCCCGTCCACGGCCAGACAACCACTCCGGCCACACTCATACGGGCAGCTCGCATCGAGTCCTGGTGGAGCAGGCGACCTGAACACGACGCTAAATCCGGGCGCGACCTACTACGCTGAGGCGCAATACGTCACTCCCCATGAGTACGCCTGGTGCCAGGGTCACGCTGGCGAATGCAACATGTACAACAATGCATCGTACCGCCGTTTCAATGTCAGCGGCACGACAAGTTTCACTTTTGCCGGAGTCACTGGCCAACCCACGGTGCGGATGGCTCCCGCCATCAATGCCTGGACCGGGGCGACCATCAATACGATCGAGCCTGAGCCGGGAATCGATGGACGCGCTTCGATTGCCTGGAAGGTGACCGGTCCGGTCGCCGGCGTCTGGCATTATGAATACGCGATCTATAATCAGAACCTGGATCGCGGCGATCCAGTCGTTCAGCGTGCCGTTGGGGTGCGGGATCACGCTGACCAATGTGGGGTTTCACGCGCCGTCTAATCATCCGGGGTTCGCCAACGATGGAACCCAAGGGAGCGCGGGCTACAGCAACGCGGCCTGGACACCGAACTCAAACTACCGGCGCCATAAGCTGGAGCACGGAGACCTTTGCGCAGAACCAGAACGCCAACGCCATTCGCTGGGGGACGATGTATAATTTCCGTTTCGACTCCGACAGGCCGCCGATGTCAACGAACGCGACGATCGGGTATTTCAAAAACGGAGCGCCCAGCAACGTGGTAATCCAGGCCCCGAATGCGTGTAATGCGACCCCGACCCCAATCCCGACGGTAACGCCAACGCCGGGATAACCCCAACCCCAACGCCGACCGTGACCCCAACACCGACACCAACGGTAACCCCGACCCCTTCGTCGCCAACGCCTCCGCCAACCGCGAGCCCGACACCACCGTCGTCGCCAACGCCAAGCCCGAGCGCGACAATAACCCCGATCGCGACACCTACTCCCACGCCGCCGCCACCAACGGCCACTCCAACTCCGCCTGCGCCGACCCCAAGCCCAACTCCTCCGGCTGCGACCCCAAGCCCAACTCCTCCGGCTGCAACCCCAACCCCAACTCCCCCGGCTGCGACACCCAGCCCAAGTCCGATACCAGGGGCGCAGACCAACAATCTCTCGACTCGGATGCGAGCTCAGACCGGAGATAATGTTGGGATCGGAGGGTTCATCATTAACGGGACTGCTCCCAAGCATGTTCTTCTCCGGGCCATTGGACCTTCGCTAGCCCAATCCGGCGTTCCCAATGCACTGGCCGACACCGTGCTGGAGCTGCACGGTCCGGGCGGATTTGCCACGATCAACAACGACAACTGGAGAGACGACCCCGCGCAGGAGGCTGCCATCCTGGCCACGGGCATCGCGCCGACCAGCAATCTCGAATCAGCGATTGATACGACGTTGAATCCGGGAGCGTACACCGCAGTGGTGAGGGGGAAGAACAATACCTCGGGCGTGGCCCTGGTTGAAATCTATGACTTGAGTCAGGCTGTTTTGGCGAAGCTGGCCAATATTAGCACGCGAGCTCTTGTTGGAACCGGTGACAATATCGTGATCGCGGGCTTTACCCTGGGCGGACCAACGGCGATGGCCGGATCGTGGTGCGTGGTCTTGGGCCCAGCTTGGCCGCGGCGGGAATGTCCAATGCGCTGGCCAATCCGACGCTGGAATTGCGCGACGGCAACGGAGCGCTCCTGATGGCGAACAACGACTGGCAGGATAACCAGGCGCAAAGGGCGGAACTACTGGGAGCGGGCCTGGCCCCGTCCGATCCGTTGGAGTCGGCCATCGCGGCGACGCTGCCACCGGGTGCTTACACCGCATTGCTCGCCGGCTTGAACAATGGCGCCGGCATCGGCCTGGTTGAGGTCTACGACCGCGGGCCTTAGCGAAACGGCTCACAGTTTCGCTTCTTTCTTGTAAGGCAGGCAATTTAGTTTCAGGATCGAGCGCGGTCTGCCACTTGCAGACCGAACGCGGTCGGATTGTCGCGCCCTGGTCTTGGAGGATTACGAAAATGTTGAGAAAAATATTTGGTTATTTCACGCTCCCGCTGCTTCTGCTTTTGAGCAACAGCTCGGGGAACTCGGCGCAGCAGTCCTCAGCGAAAAGTTCGGACGGAGCAAACCGGCATCGCTTCAAAAAATGATCGTGGCGAGCGGACGCGTCACGATGGATTTGGACTTGAGCCGACTCGAGGGGTCTGGCCAGCAGTTGAAACGCGAGAGTGTGCGTTTCGAAGTTAGCCCCAATTCCTTTTTCACGATCCTTGTCTTCAACGATGCTTTGCGCGCGCTCGAGGCGGGTTCGATGGCGTTGATCGGGGAAAACGCGGCGATTCTTCCCGGCATCATTGGGTGCATCCTCAAATCAACTCGTGATCGAAAGCACCGCCAGCGGTGAAGATTATGAACTCGTCGTTCGCGACGGGAAAACAGGTTTCGTCTTTTTCAGTATTCAAGGACATCAGTACGATTACGACGCCAACGGGCATTTGCTCAGCATCAATGACGGACGACTTCTCGTGACAAAGGAGTTTGCCACGCAGCTTGGTCGTCCAGCGGAAGCTGGATCGGTCGTGGGAAATTCTCGATCGCCGCAACGATGTACGCGATCGAAATAACGCAGGTAAGCAATGGAGAAGCGAGGTCGGTTGAAATGCCGGCGGTCGGGACCAGGCCGGGGCCCGATGTCATCGTCGGAGATCTCAGCGGGTTAGCGCAGTTCGACGGCAGCAGCGGCACGCAGGTTGGCCTCGCCGTGGGAACCGACTCCTGCAATGCCGGCGTCGTGAATCTGAACTGGATTGCAAAACCCAGCCAACGACCACCCGGTGATTCCGCAAAATCTTTATCGAATGAGCGGTGGCGCAACACACGATCGGTTTGAACAAATTGGTCAGTCCAGCGTGAAACATGCGTTTACGGCCTTGACGAACAACCTCTGCGGCTTTGGCTGTAATGGGGTTGGCGGCTCGCAACTCGGCTCGGGATGTTCTGATCCTTACTCAGCCAGCCTAAACTCTGGGAACACCGGCCATACTCTGGGATCACGCGCCTGGATAAATCCATATACCGGCTTTTACCCGCGCAACGATTCGGCGACGCCGAATAACAGCCACAGCGGGCATACGCACACGGGGCCGTCGCACAGGATTCTCGTGGAAATCAATGACCTGAACACGGCGCTAAATGCCGGCGCGACTTATTAGGCCGAAGGACAGTACGTCACGCCACATGAGTATGCCTGGTGCCAGGCGCATCGCCGGCGAGTGCAACATGAACAACAACGTCTCCTACCGGCGTTACAATGTCTCCGGCACGACAAGTCCTTCACCTTTGCGGCTGTGACAAATAATCCGACGGTGCGAGAGGCCGCCGCCATCCGTGCGTGGACTGGCGCGACGATTAATCAGATCGAGCCTGCTCCCTTGGTCGATGGCATTGGATTGGTCGGCTGGAAGGTGACGAACCCATCGGCCGGCGTCTGGCACTACGAGTACGCGATCTATAACCAGAACATCGATCGCGCGATTCAATCGTTCAGCGTCCCTCTGGGACCTGGCATTACCGTGAGTAACATGGGATTTCATGCGCCGCCTCAGCATCCTGGATGGGCAGCCGATGGGACCGTGGGAAATACCGGTTTCAGCACTACACCTTGGCCTCCCGTGCAGACGGCTGGCGCCCTGACTTGGAGCTCGGAAACCTTCGCACAGAACCCGAACGCGAATGCGATTCGGTGGGGCACGTTGTATAATTTCCGTTTCGATTCCAACCGTCCGCCGCAGACGACGAATGCGACGATTGGGTTCTTTAAGACGGGAACGCCAATTACCGTGGGTATACAAGGGCCTTCCCCGGATGTCGGTGGGACACCGACACCGAGTCCGGATCCGACGCCGACCCTCACGCCGACGGCGACACCCACTCCTCCGACGACACCGACACCGACACCGAGTCCGAGCCCGGATCCGAGCCCGACACCCACCCCGCCGACGACCCCGACCCCAACGCCAACCCCGCCAACAACACCGACACCGACAGCTACGGTGACACCGTTCCATGATGTTGATCTTGTTCTGACCAAGACCGACTCACCCGACCCGGTGCAGGTGGGCAACAATCTGATCTACACCATTACGATCGCCAACACCTTCGCACATCCTGCATTTAGTGTTAGCATGTCGGATACCTTGCCGGCGGGCGTGAACTTGGTTTCTGTCACTCCAAGTCAGGGTACTTGCACTGGGACTAACACGATTTTCTGCAGCGTGGGCGTTATTAACCACGAAAGTAGCGCAACTGTGACCGTGGTGGTCACGCCGACGGCAGCAGGCACGCTCACAAACACAGCTACTTGCTCCACCACTTCTCAAGAATTCAATCTCTCCAACAACACGGACACGGAGACGACCACGGTCGGTCCGGCGTCAACGCCGACACCAACACCAACGGGCACGCCTTCACCGACACCGTGCGTCACGCGCTTGAGCGAGAACTTTGACGAGTGGACACCGCCTCTGCTGCCACCAGGCTGGGTCCCCACTAATATCATCGGCCCGGCTCCACTCTGGGTCACCTCCGCCACAACGCCTGATTCACCGCCCAATCACGCCTTCATCGACGACCCGGCCACGGCGAGCGACAAGGTTCTCACCACACCGAACATCACCATTAGTACCGCTTCGGCGAAGGTGAACTTCCGGCATAATTTCGATCTCCAGGACGCTTTCGATGGGGCTGTGCTGGAAGTTTCGTCCCCCAATATTAATGCGGGAGCGTTCACCGACATCACGAATGCCGCGGTCGGGGGGAGTTTCGCCACCGGCGGCTACACCGACACGATCAGCTCTCCTTTCCATAGCCCGATTGAGGGCCGGATGGCGTGGTCGGGCGTTTCAGGCGGTTACATTACCACGATCGCGAATCTCGGACCGCACGTGGCTGGACAAACGATCAAGCTGCGCTTCCGCATGGCGTCGGATAATGATGTGGCTGGCGTCGGGTGGCGCATTGATTCGATCTCAGTGGTAGAGGGACCGTGCCCGAGCCCGACTCCCCCGGCATCGCCTACACCCACGCTAACCCCAACGCCAACGCCTACTCCGACACCAACACCAACTCCGCCGACTCCAACGCCAACTCTGTCCCCGGGGATAACCCCTTCGCCAACTCCGACTGCGACGGCCACGGCCACGGCCACGGCGACGGCGACCGCTACAATTGCGCCAACGGCGACACCAAGCCCGGGCGCAAGTCCAACGCCGGCGGCTCAACCGCTCAACCTCTCGACTCGGATGCGAGTTCAGACAGGTGACAATGCGGGCATCGGCGGGTTCATCATCACTGGAACCGCTCCCAAACATGTCCTCCTCCGGGCCATTGGCCCTTCGCTCACGCAATTCGGAGTGCCCAGTGCACTGGCCGATCCAGTGCTGGAGCTGCACGGTCCGGCGCCCTTTGCCACGATCAACAACGACAACTGGAGAGACGACCCGTTGCAACAGGCTGCGATCCTGGCCACTGGGATCGCACCGACCGATAATCTCGAAGCAGCCATAGACGCGACCTTGAATCCCGGCGCCTATACGGCGGTCGTACGAGGAAAGAACAACACCTCGGGCGTCGGTTTAATAGAAGTTTACGATCTGAGTCAGTCGGTCCTCGCGAAGCTGGCCAATATTAGCACGCGCGCTCTGATTGATACGGGAGACAATGTGGTAATCGCCGGGTTCATCCTGGGCAACCACAGCGGCAATAGCCGGATTGTGTTGCGTGGGATTGGGCCGAGTCTGACCGCGCTGGGAGTGACGAACGCGCTGGCTAATCCCACGCTGGAGTTGCGTGATGGCAACGGAGCGCTCCTGATGGGGAATAACAACTGGCAGGATGATGCGGCGCAGATAGCGGAATTGATTGGTGCAGGTTTGGCGCCGTCCAATCCGTTGGAGGCGGCCATCGCGGCGACGTTGCCGCCGGGTACTTACACTGCAGTGCTCGCGGGCTTCAACAACGGCACAGGCGTGGGCCTGGTCGAAGCCTACGACCTCGGGCCGTAGGCGAATCGGCTGCTGCCCGGCAGCGACTTATCAACTAAAGGATTCCGATCATGCTCAGCAAAATATTGAGTTACTTCGCGTTGCCGCTGCTTTTGCTGTTGAGCAACAGCTCGGGAAATTCCGCCACGCCATCGGCCGCAAAAGGCCCGGATGGACAGACTGGAACGCGCGAGAGGCTGATGGTCGCGAAGGGAACTGTCGTGATGAATCTCGATCTGAACCGGCTCAAAGGGGTCGTCTCGGAGACGAAAGAATCGAAACGGGAGAGCGTTCGTTTCGAAGTAAGCCCGAGTTCTTTTTTCACGGTCCGTCTCTTTAATGATGCGCTGCGAACCGCCGATCCGGGCACGATGAATTTGCTCTGGGGAAACTCCGCGGTCCTTCCCGAACCGCTGAACGCGTCCGCCAACCAGCTCATTGTTGAAAGGACCGCCTCGGGCGAGCATTATGAATTGCAGGTCCGCGATGGGAAAACGGGCTTTGTCTTCTTCAACATCGAAGGACATCTCTATGATTACGATGCCGCCGCGCGTTCGCTCAGCATCAATGGCGGAAGGCTCCTGATTTCAGAAGAGCTGGCGAACAGCCTGGGCCGGCCGGCGGAGGCGCGTGCTGTCGTCGGGGAAATTTCGATCGCGGCGCAGATGTCTTCGATCGAAATCACCACGGTGGTAAATGGTGCGGTCCACTCGTCGGTCATGCCTGCCCGAAGCGGCTCGAACGCTCCGGCCGGGACCTTAGTGGCGGGGCCCGACATCATTGTGGGAGATATGCCTGGTCTGGCCCAGTTTGGCAGTACCACAGACCATGTCGGCCTGGCGATGGGAGGGACCTCTTGCAACAACGGCGATGTGCCCGTGCACTTTTATCAAATCCCAAATCCGGACCATTCGGTCGTTACGCAAAATCTCTATCGGATGAGCGGCGGCCCGACCAACAACGACCGGATGGAGCAAATTGGCCAGGGCTGGAACAAGCACACGTTCGGGGCCTCTCAGGAAAACTCTTGCGCCTTGGGATGCGATGCATTTCCCGATCAGACCGAACTAGGCCCGGGCTGCTCTGATCCTTACAGCGCGAGTCAAAATGCGTTTCAAGGCAATACCAATAGTGGAGCGCTGGGTTCGAGAGCGTGGATAAATCCATATACCGGCTCCTTTCCCGTGAGCCCCCGGCCCGAGAACCACACTGGCCACACGCATACGGGCACGTCGCACCGTGTTCTGGTGAAAAAGAACGATCTGAACACCACGTTAAACCCGGGCGCGACATATTACGCCGAACTTCAGTACCGACGTTCTGCATGAGTACACCTGGTGCCAGGCTCATCCCGGGCAGTGCAATATGTACAACAATGCGTCGTATAAGCGGTACAACGTGACTGGCACGACAAGCTTCACCTTTGCGGCGGTTGGAGCGGCCGTCCGCATGACCCCGGCGACCGGCGCGTGGACCGGAGCGACCAGTGTGACGGTCGAGCCCGCACCGGGAGCCGATGGCCGCGCCTTCGTGGTCTATAAGGTGACGAATCCATCCGCGGGCGTCTGGCATTATGAATATGCCATCCATAACCAGAATCTGGATCGCTCGATCCAATCCTTCAGCGTGCCTTTGGGAAACGGAATCACCATTAGCAACATTGAGTTCCACCATCCGGAGAATCCCGCCGGGTTTGCAAACGATGGAACTGTGGGGAGCACCGGATTTAGCAATGCCGTTTGGACTCCGACCCAAACTGCCAGCGAGGTGAGCTGGAACACGGAGACCTTGGCGCAAAATCCGAATGCGAACGCCATCCGTTTCGGCACGATGTATAATTTCCGTTTCGATTCCGACCGGCCGCCGACGGCGGTGAACGCGACGGTCGGCTTCTTCAAGACCGGATCGCCCATTACAGTTGGGATTCAAGGTCCATCCCCTGATGGTGGAGGCGCAACACCAACGCCGACACCACCTTTAACTCCAACTCCAACACCGTCAGCCACGCCGACACCAACCGGAACACCTTCAGCTACACCCACCGCCACGGTACCAACTTCTACTCCCACGCCCACGCCGTTTTTTATTAGAATTTTATGGGAGGGCTTCGATGCGGTGGCGGCACCGGCACTCCCGCCCGGGTGGGGGCATTCTTCGACGGTCGGCCCGGCAAACTGCTCGCCTACGGGCACCTGCGCATTGGGCACGGATTGGACGAACCACGCCGGAGTTTCTCAGACGGCTCCGAACGCCGCTTTCCACGACGATCCGAGTTGCGTTACCAGTTCCAACCTAGATACGCCGTCCCTTTTCATCCCCGTGACGCAGCTCCGAGTGTTCATGGATTTCTGGCATAACTACGATCTGGAAGCGGGTCGCGATGGTGGGGTGGTAGAGATCTCAATCGATGGGGGGGCTTTCACGGACATCGAGGCGGCAGGCGGCGAAGCGAATTACAACGGCACGATTTCGACGGCGTTCTTGAGCCCAATCGGGGGCCGGCGAGCGTGGACGGGTAGCTCTGGCGGCTTTGTCCACACTCAGGTCTTTCTGCCATTGGCTGCGGGAGGGCACAATGTAGCCTTTCGCTTCCGCCTGGCGACGGATTGCAGCGGGGGAGGCGTAGGCTGGTACGTTGATTCAATCTCAGTCGCTTACTTTCTGAGCGACGCGAGCCCTCCCCCATCACCACCCCCGCCGACCCCAACACCAACGCCGGCAACGCCAACGCCAACACCAACACCAACACCAACACCGGCAACGCCGAGCCCATCGCCCACGCTCTCCCCAGGAATAACACCCTCGCCAACAGCCACGGCGACGGCGACAATCGCACCCACGGCGACACCTAGCCCCACGCCGGGAGCGCAGGCTGTTAACCTCTCCACGCGGATGCGAATTCAGACTGGTGACAACGCCGGCATCGGCGGTTTCATCATTACGGGAACCGCTCCCAAACATGTGCTCCTCCGCGCCATTGGTCCTTCGCTCACGCAATTCGGAGTGTCCAATGCGCTGGCCGATCCGGTGCTGGAACTGCACGGACCGTCGCCCTTCGCCACGATCAACAACGACAACTGGAGAGACGATCCGGCGCAACAAGCCGCGATCCTGGCCACTGGCATCGCGCCGACCGATAACCTCGAAGCAGCGATCGACGCGACCTTGAATCCTGGAGCGTATACGGCGGTGGTGAGAGGAAAGAACAACACCTCTGGAGTGGGTTTGATAGAAGTCTACGATCTGAGTCAGTCGGTTCTGGCGAAGCTGGGCAACATCAGCACACGCGCGCTGATTGATACGGGAGGCAATGTGGTGATCGCGGGGTTCATCCTGGGCAACCACAACGGCAACAGCCTGATTGTGTTACGCGGGATCGGCCCAAGCCTGACCGCACTCGGAGTGACGAACGCGCTGGCTAATCCCACGCTGGAGTTGCGTGATGGCAACGGAGCGCTCCTGCTGGCGAACAACGACTGGCAGGATGATGCGGCGCAGATGGCGGAGTTGATGAGTGCGGGTCTGGCGCCGTCCAACCCGTTGGAGGCGGCCATCGCGGCGACACTGCCACCGGGTGCTTACACGGTAGTGCTGGCGGGCTTCAATAATGGCACAGGCGTAGGCCTGGTCGAAGCCTACGACCTCGGGCCATAACGCGCTCTCGCCAGTTTGCACTCACTCCCGACTTCCGAGGTCCGCAGTTGCTCGCAGGAGCGTTGGTGCGTATCATAGGCGGCGCTCGCGAGAGAGCGTTCATCCATGCAAAAAATAGGATTCGCCGAAGCTCTTGATTCGATTGTGGCCAGCGATCCGCGCTATCAGCGCGATGCGTACATTTTTTTGCGCGACGCGCTCGATTACACGACCAAGCAGCAAAAGAAGACGAAGGGCGCTTCCGTCCGCCATGTCGCGGGACCCGAATTGCTCGAAGGTGTCCGCCAGTACGCGCTGAAGGAATTCGGGCCGATGGTCGTGACGGTTTTGTCCTACTGGGGAATTCGCTCCTGCGAAGATGTGGGGAACATGGTCTTCAACCTGATCGGCGCCGGCATCTTCGGCAAAACGGAGGAAGACTCGATCGAGGATTTCAAGAACGTCTTTGATTTCGACGAGGCTTTTGTGAAACCGTTCGAGCCTGCCAAACCTCCTTATCCCGGAGTGCCCATCAGACTGCCCGCGCCGAAACTTTCCTGAATCGCGCCGCGCCGCGCGTGGCGTTCTTGCCCGCCCAAATGTTGACTGCCCATCTCAAACCCGCCCCGCCCGAGAGCAGCGCCGGCATCACTTTCCCGCCCAGCACGGCGCAAAAACGAGTTCTACCCAACGGTCTCACCGTTATTGTGCAGGAGGATCGGAGCGCGCCGGTTGCGAGCATCCAGGCGTGGTGTGGCACGGGCAGCGTCGATGAGAACAAGCATCTCGGCGCCGGCTTGTCCCACATCCTCGAGCACATGCTTTTTAAGGGAACGAAAACGCGCGGATCGAGCGCGATCGCTCAAAAAATCCAGGACGTGGGCGGTTATATCAACGCCTACACCTCGTTCGATCGGACGGTTTACTGGATCGATGTGCCGAAAGCCGGGACGACCGTCGCCATCGACGTCTTGTCCGATACGATGATGAACTCGACGCTTCCGGCGGAGGAATACGCGAAGGAGCAGGAGGTGATCCGGCGCGAATTCGCGATGGGCATGGATGATCCCGACCGGATGGCGGGTCAATTACTTTTCGCGACCGCGTTTCAACGCCATCCCTATCGGCTGCCGGTGATCGGGCAGTTGGATATCTTCAATCAACTCACGCAGGAGGACGTGCTGGGCTACTACGAGGCGCGGTACGTCCCGAATAATCTCACCTTCATCGTCGTGGGAGATGTTGATGCGGAAGCGGTCTATGGGCAGCTCAGCGCTTTCTTCCAGGATTACCCCGCGAGATCACTCCAGCCCGTGTTCATCCCGTCGGAGCCGCCGCAGCTGGGACCGCGCGTCGCGCATCAGGAATTCGCCACGGAGCTGACGCGACTCTCCCTCGCGTGGCACATTCCGGAAATCACCCATCCCGATGTCCCGGCGCTTGATCTTCTCTCCACAATTCTCGGGGATGGCCGCAGCTCGCGCCTCTACCGGCGCGTGCGCGAAGAAGCCGGACTCGCTTTTGGGATTTCGGCGTTTTCCTACACGCCGGGCGATCCGGGATTGCTCGGAATCGACGCGACCGTCGAGCCGGCGAAACGCGAGGCGACCCAGGCGCTTGTCCTGAAAATCCTGGAAGAGATAAAAGAGGAAGGCGTCACCTCCGAAGAGCTGGCCAAGGCCAAAAAGATTTCCCTGAGCCACCACTTGGGATCGCTCACTACGATGCGCGGTCAGGCCTCGGACCTTGGTTCCAACTGGTTTCTGACGCGGAACCTCAATTTTACCCGGGATTACCTTGCGGCCGTTCAGGAAATTACGCCGGAAGATATTCGGCGTGTCGTCGGCAAGTACCTCACGAGTGATAATCTGACGATCGTTTCCCTTAATCCGAAAGGCGCTCTCGTAGCGGCGGCCAAGGCTTCCAAGCCGATCGTCGCGGAGGAGATCCAGAAGATCGAGCTTTCCAACGGGATCCGTCTCCTCGTTCGGGAAGATCCGCGGCTTCCGCTGATCTCGATGGCGGCAGTGTTTCGCGGTGGTCTTTTGGCCGAGACGCCGCAGACAAATGGCATCACGCGCTTGATGGCGAAGGTGCTTCTGAAAGGCACGAAGACGCGCACCGCCGAACAAATAGCCGACACGATCGAGGCCGTCGGCGGCAGCATCGGCAGTGACGCCGGCAACAATAGTTTCAGCGTCTCGCTCGATGTCACTCAGCCCGATTTGAAACTCGGCGCTGAGCTTCTTGCCGACGTGCTCCTCAATGCGACGATGCCGAAGAACGCCGTAGCACGCGAAAAGGAAATTCAGCTCGCCGGGATCAAGGAAGACGAAGAACAACTGACGACCGTGGCCCGCAATCTCCTGCGTGAGGCGCTCTTCCAAGAGCATCCCTACGCGCTCCGAGGCAAGGGCTCGGTGGAATCGGTCTCGCGGCTGACCCAAAAACATTTGCTCGAATTCCGGGATCGCTATCTCGTCGCGAAAAACGGCGTCATTTCCATTTTCGGCAACGTCAAGGCCGCGGAAGTGACACAGATTTTCGAGCAGGCGCTCGCGGGAATGAAGCCGGGCCAACTCGCCCTGACCGATCCTCCGGCCCCATCGCCTCTGGCCACGAACAGCGCGGTCGAATGCCTGAAAGACAAAGCGCAGGGTGTCATCATGGTGGGCTTTCCCGGCGTCGATATCTTTAGTCCGGATCGATTTGCGCTTGAGTTGATCGACGAAGCCAGCAGCGACTTAGGCTCGCGCTTTTTTGTGCGCATTCGTGAGCAGATGGGCCTGGCCTATTATGTCGGCGCCAGCCAGATGCAGGGGCTCGTTCCCGGGCTGTTCCTGTTTTATCTCGGGACGGATCCGCAGAAAATCGAACAGGTGAAAGCGGCGCTTGCTCGAGGAGATCAACAAGCTTGCCGCGGAAGGGCTGACGGAGGACGAGCTAGCGCGCGCGAAGAAGAAATTGCTCGGGCAACAGCAGATCGCGAATCAAAGCAACGATTCCTTCGGCTACATGGCGGCGCTCGATGAGCTTTACGGTCTTGGCTTCGCCTATTACAAAACGCTCGAGCGCGACGTAGAGGCGGTCACGCTGGACGATGTGAAACGCGCCGCCGCCAAATATTTTCAGAAACAACCGTACGTGCTCGCGATCGTGCGGCCGCCGGGAAAAGGAACGTTGAAGGATTGAACCGTTACAGCGTATCCGATCCAACGAGCTTCAACGCTTTAACTCTTCAACGCTTCAACTATCTTAAGTCACCATGGCCGAAGTCCAAACCAACACGCAATCCGGGGAGCTTTCGCAGCGCTTCATTGAATTTGTCATGATGCAGGCGCAAAACGCCGCGCTTTTTCTCGGGCAAATTCCGAACCCGCAAACGGGGCAGGGCGAAGTCAATCTGGAGCTGGCGAAGATGTTTATCGATCAGCTCGCGATGATCCAGGAGAAGACGCGCGGCAACCTGACAAACGAGGAAACGGCCGTCTTGCGGAATACGCTTTCCAATCTCCAGATGGCGTTTGTGGAAGTGTCGCAGGAATCGCGAGGAGAGAAACCTGCGGCTGCATCGCCAGGCAGCGTCACTTCCGGCGGAGGAGCCGGCCGCGGCATCTGCTCCGGCCGAGCCGACGACCCGCCCGTGGCTCCTCAGGCCGAAACCGAGTCGCGCAAGAAATTCACCAAGAGCTACGGCGCTTAGATAATGTGAGGAGCGCAGGCCTGCAGTGGCAGCTTCCGACGTGGTCGCCGGAAAGATGCATGTGCTTGGGGTCACGCTCAGGAGGCCGCCTCTCAGCTGCATTAATTGCAGGCGCTCTCATCAGTTGCGACCGCGCACGTATTGCTTACGTGGCGACGCACCATTCAAAGAAAACCGATCCGGAGAGAGAAAAACGGAAGGGCGAAGGTCGAGGTCGTCACCGACCCGGTCGAAGTGGCCGAGGAAGCCGGTCTGCGTTACGTGAGTGACGACCAGCCGGGCTACACGCGAAAGCAAAAGGGCGACGATTTCGAGTATTTTGACACGGACGGCAAGCCGATCCGCGACGAAACCCGCCTTTTGCGCATCCGGCGCCTCGCGATTCCGCCTGCGTACAAGGACGTCTGGATTTGTCCGTCACCGAATGGACACATCCAGGCCACGGCCCGCGATGCGCGCGGCCGAAAACAGTATCGCTACCATGAGCGCTGGCGGGAGGCGCGGGACGAGAACAAGTACGATCGCATGCTCGTTTTCGGCCAGGCCCTGCCGAAAATTCGCCGGCGGGTGAACAAGGACATGGGATCTTCGCGATCTGCCGCGAGACAAGGTTCTGGCCACGGTCGTGCATCTGCTCGGACGCACCTTCATTCGGATCGGGAACGAAGAATACGCGCGCGAGAACAAATCCTTTGGCCTGACGACCATGCGGAACCGCCACGTCGACGTGAAAGGCGCGAAGCTCAGCTTTAGTTTTCGCGGGAAAAGCGGGGTCAAACATGAAATCGATGTCAACGATCGGCGGCTCGCGAACATCATCCGCAAGCTGCAGGACCTGCCCGGCCAGGACATCTTTCAGTACGAAGACGAAACCGGCGAAGTGCGAAATGTCACCTCGCAGGACGTAAACGATTACTTGCAGGAGATCACCGGCGAGGATTTCACCGCGAAAGACTTTCGGACCTGGGCGGGGACGGTGCTCACGGCGATGGCCCTGAGCGCGCAGGGCCCGGTCGAGGACAAGACCCAGGCGAAAAAGAACATCAAGGATGCGATTGCGGCCGTGGCCAAGATCCTGGGCAACACGCCGACCGTATGCCGGAAATGCTATGTGCATCCCGTGGTTCTGGAGTCTTATCTCGACGGCGACATGATCGAGGGCCTCAAGCAAAAAACGGAAGAAGCTCTCTCGGAAAACTTGGACGACCTGCGGGCGGAGGAAGCCGCCGTGATGGCGTTCATCCAGGCGAAATTGGCGAAACTGTAGAGGGGGGTTAGGCGCTCGCGCGGCGAGCGCTCTACATTCTTAGCGCGTCCGGGGCGGCGGCGAGGGGAGTCGGGCGGCGTGGCGCCTTGGGCGTTTTTTTCACGGTGATCGTATCGGCGGCGTTAGCGTCTTCCGAGGGTTTCTTCGTGCTGGGCCAGATCAATCGCCATGGCTGGCTCTTCACCGTTTCGGTCAGCTCTTTCACGTTCTGACCGCTCTCTTTTAGGTCCGGCCCCAGCTTACTGAGATCGGCGAGGATCGATTTGAGCTGGTCGGACGATTCGCGGAAATTTTGCAGCGTCATCTGGATGTTATCGTTGCTCGACAAGTCGGTGCTGATTTTCTCGATGTTCTTGAACGCGAGCGAGATGGAGCTGTCGCGCGCGGTCATGCTGGTCAGGTTCTCGGCAAACGTGCGCATTTGCGCGAGGGCCATGTTCAACTGCGAATATTCGTCGGTGATTCGGCTGAGGTTCTGCGCCGTGGTTTGAAGCTCTCTCAACGTGCCGGTGGCCTCGACCGCGACCGGTTTCACGATATCGAGCATTTTCGAGATCGATTCGCCGAAGTCCGGGACCCGTTCGCCGGCAAACGTTTCGCCATCCTTCGCGCAGACCGGAGCTCTCGTTGCCCTGGGTAAAATCGATGGCGGTCTCACCCAGGAGGCCAAGGGTGATGAGGCGTGCCCTGGCGTCCCTGTAGACGCCTGCGACTTTGTCGACGCGGACGTCGATTCGCGCTTCGTATTTTGGTTTGGTATCGACGAGCGCCGGGGTGGAGTTTGGCTTTGGCGTGGCGGTCGGCAGCGCGTTGGGATCGGGCGGGTGCAGCGCGGCGGCGGCGGCCTCGGCCCGCTTCGCGTCTTCTTTCGAGACCGGCGAATACAATTTTTCGACCTGGCCGATCTTGCGCCCCGCGAGCAGGACGGGCGCGCCCAGCTTAATGCCGGCCGCGTTATCCATATAAATCCTGTAGGTCACGAGCGGCGTAAAAAGACCGGGCGCGCCGAGGAGAATCAGAATCCCGGTCAGGACGGCGACGGTCACGAGCACCAGCAGGCCCGTCAGGATTTCATTACGTTGTAACTGCATCTTTGCTTCCTTCCAAAATCGGTCCTTCGGTGCTGCCGCTCAGGAACTGCGCTACCACCGGATTCTCCGATTGTCTGAACTGTTCGGGCTCGCCCGCCTCGATTATTTCACCCTGGTAAAGCATCGCCATTTTGGTGGCAACCCTGAACGCGCTGTCCATTTCGTGGGTGACGATAACCGAAGTTACCTTCGATTTCTCTGTGAGACTTATGATCAATTCGTCGATGACCGAGCTAATGACCGGGTCGAGGCCGGCGGAGGGTTCGTCAAAAAGGATCAGCTCGGGATCCATGACGAGCGCGCGCGCCAGGCTGACCCGCTTTTTCATGCCTCCGCTCAGTTCGGACGGCATCTGGTGCTTCGCGTCGAGCATTCCGACCAGGCTCAGTTTTTCATCGACGATTTGGTCGATTTCTTTCCGGCCTTTCTTCGTCAACTCCTCCAGCGGAAGCGCGACGTTGTCGCGCACGCTTCGCGAACTGAGCAGCGCCGAGTATTGATAGACCATCCCGATCTGAGTGCGGATCTGCTGGAGCTTGCGGTGCCGGAGTCGGGAGATTTCGAATTGTTTGAAAAAGACCGATCCTCTGGTGGGCGGCAAGATTCCCAGAATCAAACGCAGGATGGTGCTCTTGCCGCTGCCGCTTTGACCCATGATCACGAGGCGATCGAGCGGTTCGACCAGGAGGGAGACCCCTTGGAGAACCTTTTTCTCCTCGAACTCGAGATGAACATCGCGCAGCTCGACGACTGGAGGTGGAGGAGGTTCTTCGATCACGTCGGAGAAAATACGGTGTAAACAATGTTAAAGAGCGTATCGAAGCCGATCACAGTGGTGATTGCCGTTACGACGCTCGAAGTAGTAGAGGTGCCAACGCCGGCCGCGCCTCCTTTGACGCTGAGACCGCGATGACACGAGATCGCCCCGATGAGAAGGCCGAATAACAGGCTCTTGATTATCCCGGTGATGATGTCCTTGATCAGCAAGCTGTGCAGAACGAGATCGCTAAAATATACCCACGCGATATTGAAATACGCCTTCGAAATAAGAAAAGTCGCGAACACCGCGGCGACCGAGGAAATCACGGAGAGGCACGGCATCAGGGCAAAAAGAGCGAGCAATCGGGGCGCGACCAGGAAACGCAAAGGGCTAATCCCCATGGCCTCGATCGCTTCGACTTCCTCCGATACTTTCATCGTGCCCAGCTCGGCGGTGAACGCCGCGCCAATCCGCGCCGCCAGCATGATTCCGGTGAGGAGTGGCCCCAGCTCGCGCGTGAAAGCGATGGAGACGAGGCCTGGAATCAGGCGTTCCATGCCGAAGCGTTCCAGTTGATATCCGGTCAGGAGCGCCATGGTCAGCCCGAGGAAAAACGAGACCATGGCCACGAGCGGCACTGAGCCGACGCCCGCGCGCTCGGTATGCCGAAAGAAACTCGCCGCGCGAAAGGGAGCCCGGCCGCGCCGCACATTCTCCATCGTTTCGGTGAAGGTGTGGACGATGAACCAAAACATGCTCCCCACTTCGCGCAGGATGTTGCGGCCCTTGTGACCGATCCCCTGCACGACGAGGACCGGATTGGTCTGAATCGTCCCGCTGGAGTCTGCACTGCGATTCTCTTCGGCCATGTTCAGGTGGAAGTTGCCCCAGTTCCCCCACGTGCAAAGAGGAAAATCCCATAGTATCCTCGCGCTCCCGGCAGGTCTTGGCCTGGTGAAAGATAATAAGCTGGGAGGCGGGCCGGTCGGGGGTCAAAAGCGAATCAAGAAGAACATGCACGGAATTTTTCACTTCCTTTCAGCACGGCGGGGATGTATCGGGGCCAGATCAATTCGACGCCAGGCGATCATCGAGAAATACAAACTGGGCGCACTTTCAAATCAAAGAACCGCGTTTCTTCCTGACCGCTGAATGACTCATGCTTCCACCTTTTACCGTCGTGATCCCGGCTTTCAACGAGGCTGGACGAATCGGCGGAAACGCTCCGCGCGACCTTGGAGTATCTCGGCCAGGTCAGCCCCGAGAGTGAGGTCATTGTAGTCAACGATGGATCGACCGATGCCACCTCCGAGATTGTGCGCGAGGGTTTTTCCGCCGCCGGCCCAATCGCGACGCGGTTGATCGAGCACTCTCCGAACCGCGGAAAAGGCGCAGCGGTTCGCGCCGGCTTGCTGGCCGCGACCCGATCCATCGGCCTGTTTTCGGACGCGGACTTGTCCACGCCCATCGATGACGCGCCGAGACTGATTGAACCGATCGCGGCAGGGGAGGTGGATATTGCGTTTGGTTCCCGCGCCTTGGACCGGCGGTTGATTGGCCATCACCAGCCCTGGCGGCGTGAACAGGGCGGTCGCGTTTTTAATTTTGTCGTGCGCGTGGCCACTGGTCTTCCGTTCTGGGACACCCAATGCGGATTCAAGGCGTTCCGTCTCGATGTTTGCCGGCCGGTCTTCGAACGCGCCCAAACCGAAGGTTTCGGTTTCGACGTCGAGCTGCTTTATCTGGCGTGGCGAGCGAAACTCCGAATGAGGGAGATTCCGGTGCATTGGAACCATTTCGATGGAAGCAAGGTCAGCTTCCTCCGTGACAGCGTCCGTATGTTTGGCGAAGTCGTCGCGCTGCGTTCGCGCGGATGACGTTTAGCGGGATGGGGTCGCGCCATGGCCCTGTAGGCGAGCAGTGGTGACACTTGATCCGACGCTCGTGCGTCTGCTAAACCTGCGCAATGCACCTGGTGAATGTGGCACGAGCGAAGAGGCGGAAAATCCTGTGGTCTAGGCCCCCTGTTCGGAGGGAATAGCAGTGGATGCGTTCTCTTATCTCATCACGTTCATCGGGCTGATTCCGGCCCTGGCGTTGACGCGTGTCCTCGGCGGCCTGGCCGATCTGGTGCAGCACCACGTCAGCCCGGGACCCGGGCGGGTGCGCTGGTCCGGCTTGTTTGTGTTCTGGGCCGTCGTGCTCGTATTGTTTAACGCCTACGAATGGTGGCTTATCTACGGCTGGAGAAACGAAACGCGGTTCCACTTCTGGCTTTTCGCCTTCCTGCTCGTGAAGCCTTCAATTCTTCTCTTCCTGTGCAGGCTCTTTATGCCGGACGTCGAACGCGGCACAGACATCGACCTCGAGATACACTATTACAGTGTCCTCCGTTGGGTTGTGCCGCTCACCGTGCTCTACATCCTGCTCGATATTCCCGACACACTGCTCCACGGTCGCGACACGTTTGCGCGACTGGGTGGATGGCGTTACGCCTCGGTCCTCGTTGGCTGGGTGGCGCTCTGCTATCCGCCGCTCCTGCTGACCAGAAATCGCGTGGTGCACTGGCTGGTGTTAGCTCTGGGATTAGCGCTCGCCCTGATCGTCCAAACGATCTTCAACACCACCGTGATTCGCTGATTCCAGAACCGCGGAGGCTTTCGGCTGGCTCGGGCCGACGATAATGACCCAGGGTCGAGACCATAACCCGCGATGATTTCATGGCGTTGTCTTCAGGTGAGCAGCGCTATTACTGGCGCTCGATCAGGTCGGCGAATTGCGAAAAGAAATAACTGGCATCATGAGGGCCCGGGTGCGGCTTCCGGATGATATTGCACGCTGAAGATCGGCAATTCCTTATGCCGCATTCCCTCCACGGTACCGTCATTCAAGTTGATGTGCGTCACTTCGATTTCGGGTGGCAGCGATTTCGGATCGACCGCGAACCCGTGATTTTGCGAGGTGATCGCCACCTTGCCGCGTGCGCAAATCCTTGACCGGCTGATTTCCCCCGCGATGTCCGAATTTCAGTTTGAAAGTTGATCCGCCAAACGCGAAACCCAAAATCTGATGTCCGAGACAAATGCCGAAGATCGGTTTCTTCCCGATTAGCCCTCGAATGGATTCGTGGGTATAGGGGAGGGCTGCCGGATCACCCGGACCGTTGGAAAGAAAAATGCCATCGGGATTTAGCGCGAGTGTTTCATCCGCCGTGGTCGCCGCGGGCACAACCGTGACCGAAAAGCCGTTCTGACGCAGGCGCCGCAGGATGTTTTCCTTGATTCCATAATCGTAGGCCACGATCCGATAGCGCACGGGCGGGAGATTTGGCCGGGTGACTTCATCGGCGTTTCCGCTCGCCACCGTCCAGATGCCGCTGAGCTGGTCATCCGCGTCCCATTGGTACGCCGCCGGTGTGCTAACCTCGCGGACATAGTCCATTCCGATCACACCCTGTCCGGCAACGGCCCGCGCGACCGCTTCTTTTTCCGAGATCGCTTCACTCGTCAGGCAGGCTTTCATCGCGCCGCGCTCGCGCAGATGCCGCGTTAATGCGCGCGTATCAATGCCCTGCACGCCGGGGATCTCCCAGGTTCGCAAATAATCTTCGAGAGAAGTCTCCGAACGCCAGCTGCTCGGAATTTCGCTTAATTCCTCGATGACAAATCCGCGCACGTGCGGCTCGCGGCTTTCCTGGTCGAGCGCATTCGTGCCGTAGTTTCCGATGAGCGGGTAAGTCATCGCGACGATTTGACCGCGGTACGACGGATCGGTCAGCACTTCCTGATAGCCGGTCATCGACGTGTTGAAACAAACTTCGCCGACTCGCGTGCCCTCTGCGCCAAAAGATTCGCCCTCGAAAATCCGACCATCTTCGAGAGCGAGGAGTGCGCGCATCGGAAAGACCGTTACCAGCTTTCCGCGCGGACGAAAGTTGAAAGCTTCAATTCCTGCTCATGCTCCTGATCCTGCTCTTGATCCGTCCGCAGCAACAGATCGAGCACGAGCACGAGAGGATCAGGATCAGGATTAAGATCAGGAGCAAGAAAAAGCCCGAACCGCTTTCGCAGTTCGGGCTTCAAAATTATTACCCCGCAGATGCCGTTAAGGCGGATATCCCGTTCCCTTTCGGTAACGGGCGGACGACCGTCGCAGGGGCGTCTGACTTCCAATTAAGGCATGTCATCTTCCCCAAGTGCAACCAAGCCTCCTGGTCAATGAAATATCGGTTCGGGAATCACACCTGTAATCTCGAACACCGCAGGGTAAATTGTTGAGAGTTCTCGGTTGAGAGTTGAGCGAAAAACTCTGGTTTTCATCCCAACCCTCAACCAAAAACTCCCAACGCTATCAAAGAACTATTCCCGTAGTTCCACTCCCAACTCACGCTGCAACCGCTCGCGAATCTTCGCGTGGACCACGGCAACTTCGTCGTTCGTCAGTGTGCGAGTTTTATCGCGGTATGTCAACGCATATGCCATCGACTTTTTTCCCGCGCCGAGATTTTGTTCTTGTTTAGCGCTGAAGACATCGAAGAGCTCCACGCTGGCCAGAAGCGGTTCGTTCGCGCCCATGATCGTCGAGTAAATATTTTCGTGAGATAAATTTTCCGGCACGAACATCGCAATGTCGCGCGTGCTGGCGGGAAATTTTTCGATCCCACGAAATGTTTGTCCGCCTCCCAAATTGGCGAACGAATCAAGATTCAGCTCGGCAAATAAAACCGGGTGGGTTGAATCAATCGCCTTTGTCCATCCGGATGCGACCAGACCGCCAAAACCTATTCGCTCAGCCTCCAGCCAAATTTCGATCGCCAGCCGCAGCTCGGGCCGGTCAACGCGCTTAAACGTTGCAGACGGGATCATCGATTCGATCACGCCCTTGAGATCGAAATAATCCAGGATGCTGCTTTTTGAACGCCAGTGCGCCGAGGGTCCGGAGTTTCCCCACAGGAGGATTCCGATATGCCGTTCTTCTGTCCCCTCGGGAGGAATAAAGACCCGTCCCACTTCAAAGATGGCGACCCGTTCAGCCCCGCCCTGGACATTGCGGGCCCAAACATCGCCGAGCGATGGAAAAAAAGTTCGGCGGAGCGCGACATGATCTTCATTGAGCGGATTACGTAATTCGATGGCGGCCTCCTCGAACTCAGTCGCCTTGCGCGAGATCAACTTCGAAGTCCGCACCTCGGTAACTCCACGGCCGGCCAATCGGCCGCGCAGAGCGGATTCAAAATCATGCCCGCGATCGGCCGCTGATTCCGGCGTGAAGCGACTCCGATCGCTGCCGGGCACGTTCTCGATTCCAAATACGCGTACGACTTCTTCGACCAGGTCGGCTTCGCGCTGGAGATCGGGGCGAAAACTCGGGATGCGCCAGGAACTCTTGTCGTCGTCGTTGCTGCCTGTTTTTTCCAAACCAAATCCTTGGAGAATTTGCGCGACGCGTTCCTTTGGCACCGGAACGCCGATGAGTTCGTTGCAGCGTTCGTAGCGCAACGAAACATCCGGCGGTGGCTCGGGCAGCGCGCCGGCCGTCGCGATTTCCGCGGACGGGTTTCCTGCAGCCAGTTCGCAGATCAATTCCGTGGCGCGTTGCGACGCGGGTAAGATCATGGCTGGATCGACCCGGCGCTCGAAGCGATAACTCGCGTCGCTCGGCAGGTTCAGCGTTCGCGCGGTCCGGCGGACGCTCGACGGTGAGAAGTAAGCGGCTTCGAGCAAAACATTTTTCGTCGTGGCAGTGACGCCGGTATCTTCGCCACCCATCACGCCGCCGATGCCGACGACGCGTTCCTGGTCGGCGATGACCAAATCGTTGGGACTGAGATTGTAGGTCTTGCCATCGAGCGCGAGAAAACTTTCACCTTCGCGGGCAGGACGTACGCCGATGTCGCCTTTCAGTTTGTCCGAGTCGAACGCATGGGTGGGCTGTCCCAGCTCGAGCATCACGAAGTTGGAGATGTCGACGATATTGTTGATTGAGCGCAGGCCGACTGCCTCGAGTTTCGCGCGCAGCCAGTCCGGGCTGGGACCGACGGTGACGTTTTCGATTCGTCGCGCGGAGTAAAAGGGGCAAGCAGCCGGCGCGGCGATTGTAACGCCTTTCGTCACTGTAGTCGCGGCGCTGTGCCGCGATTCCTCGGTGTCCCGACTGAGCGGGGCGACTACAGCGGTTGCTCCAGTCAGCGCGGAAATCTCGCGGGCCAAACCGAAATGACTCAGCAGGTCGCCCCGGTTCGGCGTGATCTCGACGTCCAGAATCGTTTCGTCGGGAAAGAGCGAAGCGATCGGGTCGCCAATCTTTGCGTCGGGTGAAAGAATCAGGAGTCCATCGCTTTCCTGCGAAAGACCGAGCTCGCTCGGGCTGCAGAGCATGCCCTGTGACTCGATGCCGCGCAGTTTGCTTGGCTTGATTTTCAAATCGTTCGCCAGAACAGCGCCGGGCAAAGCGAGCGGAACTTTGTCGCCCACTTTATAATTCTTCGCGCCACAAACGATCTGGCGTGCTGGCCCGCTGCCATCATCCACCTGGCAAACGCTCAAGCGGTCCGCGTTGGGATGCTGCGAGGAGGCGGTAATTTGCGCGACGACCACCTTGTCGAAGTTTGCGCCGCGGTTCTCGATCCCCTCAATTTCTATACCGGCGAGGGTGAGAAGCTCGGCCAGTTCCGCCACGCTGGAGGGCAGTTCAACGAATTCGCGCAGCCAGTTTACGGAGAATTTCATGCGAACTGCCTCAAGAACCGAAGATCGTTCTGCGCGAACAATCGAAGATCGGGAATGCCGAACAAGATCATGGCCAGCCGATCCATCCCCAGTCCGAAGGCGAACCCGCTCCATTTTTCCGGATCGTAGGCAAGGTCTTTGCGCGCTTTGTTTACTTCCTCGAAAACGGCCGGATGCACCATCCCGCAACCGCAGACCTCCAGCCATTTCTCGCCCCCTTTGAGCGCTTTCGATTTCACGTCGATTTCGAAGCTCGGCTCGGTGAATGGAAAATAATGGGGCCGGAAACGGACCTGCGAGTCGGAACCGAAAAGCTCGCGGAGAAAAAATTCCAGTGTTCCTTTCAAGTCCGCGACGCTGACGCCTTCATCGACGTAGAGCCCCTCGATTTGGTGAAACTGGGCGCTGTGGGTGGCGTCCACTTCATCGCGCCGATACGCAGCGCCCGGAGCGATGACCCGGATCGGGGGCGGCGCGCTTTCCATGGTGCGAATTTGCACGGTCGAGGTGTGGGTGCGAAGCACGCGGCCGTCCGGGAGATAAAAGGTGTCTTGCTCGTTCCGCGCCGGGTGATCGGGCGCCGTGTTGAGGGCATCGAAGCAATGCCATTCCGTCTCGACATCCGGTCCCTCCGCGAGGGCAAACCCCATCCGCCGAAAGATACCAATCCCGCGGTCGAGCATTTGGGTGAGCGGATGGAGCGAGCCGAGGCTGGCGGCGGTGCCGGGGAGTGAGATGTCGATATTCGCCAGCTCGCTCGCTTCTTTTGCTGTTCGAAAACGTTCCGCACTTTGCTGGATCGCCGTGGTGACAGCCTGACGCGCCTCGTTCAGGAGCTTGCCCACAACCGGACGCTCTTCCTTGCTGAGCGATTTCATCCGGTCGGCCCAGGCCGAGATACTGCCGGCGCGACCCAGGTAACGGACACGCGCGGCCTCGAGCGTTTGCTCGTCGGTCGCCGCGGCGATTTCAGCCAGCGCGGCGTCGCGCAGTTGTTCCAGCTCGTGAGACATGGTGGAGACGTGGAATCGTAAAGGATTTAAGCGTTGCAGCGGATCGCTTTAACGCTTCAACCCTTCATCGATTCAACGCAACCCTACGCCGCTTTCTTCGCTTTGGTCTTGTTCTCGAGCGCGGTCTTGACCTGATCGACAATTCCCTTGAACGCGGCCTCGTCGGTAATCGCGAGATCGGAAAGAATTTTGCGGTCGAGGCCGATGTTCGCGGCCTTCAGGCCCTCGGCGAAACGGCTGTAGGTAAGGCCTTGCGCGCGGACGGCGGCGTTCAGGCGCTGGATCCAGAGATAGCGAAAAGTCCGTTTACGCGTCTTGCGGTCGCGATAGGCCCAGTATTTGCCCTTCATCGTTGCGTCTTTCGCGTAGCGAAAGAGTTTCGAACGGCGGCCACGGTAACCCTTGGCTTGATCTAAAACGCGCTTGCGTCGCTCCCGGCTGGCCGGGGCGTTGGTAGCTCTTGGCATGGTGTTTTATCCCGCGGGTGCGGGACTCCTCTTTCAGCGAATTGTTTCTTTATTTGTGATCTGCGCGACCTCATTCGCTGATTCGGCCCCAGTTTGCGGGGCCAGGTGAGCAGATCGTCGCGGCGCATTGGCGTTCGCGGGCCGGAAAAATAGCTGGCTCGCCCTAAATAACAACTGGTTTCTGGGGGCCGATTCGTCGCAATCGTGCTCGTGCTCGATCCGTTGGAGTTGGTTTTCGAGCACGAGCGCAAGCCAGGTAGGAGTCGGGGGCGTATTATTGCATTGGCCGCGGGCTGAGCCCCTCGTAAAATCCACGGCATGCATTGGTTAAGCCGACATCGTCTCTTGATGCTCGCGCTCATCTGCGCGTTTTGCACGGGGCTGATTATCTCGCTGTCGATGTTTAGACGTGTAATCTTCGCCGACAGCATCTGGGCGAACGAGACCACCTTTCGCGATGCCGTGGAACGCAAAGCGAAGCGGGCGAAGGTGCATGATGATTTCGTTTTTCTCGGCATCGATGAAGCGTCCAAGCTGTTGGACCAGGTGAGCGAGGAAGAAGTTCGCGATTCACCTGCGCTGCAAAAGATGCGCCAGACTTACCCCTGGCCGCGTTCCGTTTGGGCCCAACTCATCGACCAGCTCTGTAATGCCGGAGTCCGGTTGATCATTTTTGACACAGTGTTTGATCAGGAGCGGGAAGGGGATGACGTATTTGCCGCCGCCCTCGAACGCCATCGCGATCGGGTGGTCGTAGGGGCGAAGATCGAAACAGGCGCAAGCAACGCGACTGACAATACCAACATCATTTTTGTCCCGCCACGCCCGGAACTGATTCCGGACGGGTTTGCGGATGATCGGGTAGGATATGCCGCCGTCTTGCCGGATCCCGACCAGCGAATTCGCCACATTATCTATGGCACGACGGATTCGCAGGTTTTGAGCCGGCTCCAGGGCCTTGAGCCTGGCCCGGTGCAACCTTGGGAAAACGTCTACGAGTCTCTGGATGGACGGGCCCTGCGAAAGCTTGGGTTGGTGGATCGCCTTCCTCCGATTGGCCGCATGAGCATGATTCGTTTCGGGCCGGACGAGGCTTATCAACCTCGTTCCTTGTTCGAGATTTTCGTGCCCGCGATGTGGAAAGCTAACTTTGGCGGCGGAAGTTTTTTCAAAGACAAGATCGTGCTCATCGGTTCGGCCAATTCCATTGAACACGACGTGCATCCCACTCCGATCAGCGACGCGACTTCAGGACCGGTCATCCATCTCTACGCCATTGCCGCCGCGATCGACCAGGACTTTCTTACGGAAACGTCACCGCTGATAAACTGCCTGCTCTTGATCGGAGCGGGTTGCGCCGCCTGGTTGGTCGTCGCGCTTATTCGCCAATCGTTGCTCGAGCTCTTGCTTCTTATTGCGATTAGCGCGGCCTACCTGGGAGCGGTGGTTTTCTTCTACAACACGCGCGGTCTTTTCATCCTCGCGCTGCCCGTTCTGGGCGCCTTCAATCTCAGTGGCCTCTTCGCGCTCGGCTATGATTTTACGCTCGAACGCCTGGAGAAACTGCAGACCCGCCGCACCCTCGAGCGCTATGTCTCGAAGAATCTGGTCAAGGAAATCCTCGAAAATCCCGACAGCTTTTACAGCAGCCTGCGCGGAGTGCGTGTACCGGCGACGGTCCTGTTCTCCGATATCGTGGGATTCACCACCTTGACGGAGAGCGCGGACCCGGAGGCGCTCGTCAAGCAGTTGAATGAGTATCTCAGCCGCATGACCGCCGCGGTGTTCGAAAGCGGCGGGACTCTGGACAAGTTTATTGGCGACGCGGTCATGGCGGTGTGGGGCAACGTCCGCAGTTTCGGATTGGCCGAGGACGCAAAGGCCGCCGCCCGGGCCGCGCTCGGCATGCGGCGCGAACTACAGAAGCTGAATGAGAAATGGCAGGGCGAGGGGATGGCCCCGTTCAAAATCGGCATGGGTCTTAACCAGGGAGAAGTCCTGGTTGGAAACATTGGCTCACACGAAAAGATGGACCCAACGGTGATCGGCGATTCCGTCAATCTGGCTTCCCGGCTGGAAGGCCTAACCCGGACCTACGACGTCGATATTCTGGTCGGACCCACCGCGGCCGAGCTCATTCGCGACAGTTTTCATCTTCGAAGCATCGCGCTCGTGCAGGTAAAAGGGAAAACCAGGCCGGTCGCGATTTTCTCGCTGATCGGGGCTAGGAACGAGCCCGGAGACGCGGAGTTTTTGCAGCGGCTGGAGACTTATGAAGCGGGACTTCGAAAATTCCGCGAGCGCGATTTCCCGCAGGCGAAAATCCTCTTTTCTCAGTTTCTCGAGTTTTATCCCGACGATGCGCTCGCCCGGATGTATCTCGAGCGGGCGCTCGAATATGAAGTGAAGCCGCCAGATGAAGCGTGGAACGCCGTCGAGGTCTTCAAAAAGAAATGACCGTGCCTTGATGCCTGCGGGCGCTGGATTCGCCGGGACTCGACCATGGCTCGGATCCGCTGAGTCTGATCGGTTACCTTTATCTCAACTGCTGGGGGCCTTGCCTTCCAGGTAGATTCGGCATTCTTCGCGGCGCGGTTTGGCGCAGGCGTAGAACTGATAAAGGGAAAGCGATCGGGCGACCCCAAAGACGCTTCCTTTGACTTCCGCAAAAAAGTATCGCAACACGTCCTCGATTTCCCTCGCCGAGTTAACATGCTCGTGTTTCATCAGCACTTCGTAGTCGAGATTGTATCTTCTCTTAAAGGCTAGCGCGGTTGTGCTTTTCCAGCCAAGCCGCCAGAGAATGGTTCCTTCGCTGGGAATGCCGGCTCGAAATCGCCCTCCCTCGGACAGGAGCAGCCCGCATTGCGCGACTACTTGCGGCAAATTGCAAATGTGTTCGAGGACCGCTACGGAAGTAATCCGGTCATACTTTGCTGCTGGAGGAATATCCAGGATGTCGTTATAAATATTCCGGACGCGACTGATATGGGGAGAAGGCTGATAGAGCTCGTGAAACGGCTCCACGATATCATAAGGGCTGGACTGCGGTTCGTAGGGTAGCTGATTCAAAGTGCCGGCGCCGATTTCAAGGGTAGATTTCGGCTGGCCAGACTTAACGTCCTCCGCCAGCTTCCGGTGCATCCAGCTTTCTGCACGCTTGGCCAGGGATAATACTTTTGAGCTACCCTCTCGGCTGTTCCGGTAATGGGCCAGGTAGATGGCCGCATACTCGGGCGTAAGCGGAACGCGCTCTTTCGGGAAAGCGGTGAATAGCTTGTGGGCGGGCACTCGAACTTAGCTAGTTAGTGGGTGAACTACAGGAGGTTCTGTTGAGCTGGCAATGACATAGCGCGGGCGATGCTTAACCTCTTCGTAAATGCGGGCGAGGTATTGGCCAATAATGCCGAGGCTAATCATGAGCAGGCTTCCGATAAAGAGAAGCAACAGGATGACCGTGGCAAAACCGCTGACTGATTTGCCGGCGAGCTGCAAGACTAGCGTATAGATGCCAAAGGCGATCGAGAAAGTAAGAAAGAACATCCCGGCCACGGTAACGAACTGCAAAGGTAAGGAAGAGAAAGCGGAGATGCCAGTTAGAGCCAGCTCGAAGCGTCGCAAGAAGGACCATTTTGTTTCCCCGCCGACCCGGCCGAGAACCTCGAATGGGATTTGCGCGCGGGTGAATCCCAGCCACGCCGTCATGCCGCGAAAGAACACGTTGCGCTCTTCCATTTGGAGCCAGGCGTCGAGCGCCCGGCGGTTCATCAGCTTGAAATCGGATGCGCCTTTCAGATTTACCCCGGCCAGCTTGTTGAGGATGACATAAAAGAGCAGAGCCCCTAGCTTGCCCGACAAGGATTCCTGTCCGCGCTTGATCTTGACCCCCTCAACGATGTCGACGCCGGTGGTTTGCCACAACCGCACCATGTCTGGCAAAAGGGCGGGTGGATGCTGCCCGTCTCCATCCATCACGACAATGAGTTCGCCCCGCGCCCGTTCCAGGCCGGCGCAAAGAGCGAGTTCTTTTCCGAAGTTCCGGCTTAGACGAAAACCGCGCACGGCCGGCAACTTGGCCGCCTCTTCGGAGATGACCTTCCATGTTTCATCGGGCGAGCCATCGTCCACCAAAACCAACTCAAAGGGGCAGCGAGTTTGAGCCAGCGCGCTCGTCACGCCGGAAAGAAGGGCAGGCAAGTCAGGACCCTCCTTATAAAGTGGAATGACGACCGAAATAAGAGGTGAGCTGACGGGATCGATATCCATGAGGCTGCGCCGCGCCGCCCACCGTAGTGTCGGTGGGGCAAGATCGCTAGGCTTTTTCGAAGGAGCTGTAAAGGCAATTTTGGGTGTCCGGAAAGCGTGGCGCTCCGAGAATGAAAATCTTGCGCCGTCCGGGACTGCGCATATTATCGTGCTCACTCAATGGATAAACAGCTACCGCCATTGGCTCGCTGCGGCTTCGGCCGTGATGCCGGCTCTTGCTAGCTCGCAAGGGCCGACGCGATACGGACAAAATGATTGCATCGAGTTCAGGCGGGCGACGGTCGTGCTTCATGTGTAACTCTCTCGGCCCGCAAATACCGGCGCAGGGGGCGAACCGTTTCTTCAGGGAACCGATGATCGAAGGCGAGGAGGTGGCTGGATGTTAGCGCTCCTTTACCTGGGCGTAGCCATTTGTGTCGGGGACCGGCTCTGTGGGCGCTTTTATCGCTTTGTCTCAGCGGCCCATCGCTGGGCCACCGCGACGCTGGTCGGATTGTTGCTTGGCACCTGTTTTACCTACCAAGCCGCGCGGCATCTGGCGAGCGCAAGTAATCCGATGGTCTGGGGAAACATCCTGTTTTTTGCCCTTGCCGCGATCTTCCTCCTCAAGTGTCCAGCAAAGCGTAATCCGCCGATAATAGGAGCGCGGAGTCCGAGAGCTGCCAAATGGGACTGGGTTGTTTTGGGGCTCTATGGCGCGCTCGCGTCCTGGATGATGTTCGCCACCCTCGACTTCAAGGGCAGCCAGTTGTTGATCGGCGTTAATCAATGGAGCGATTACGGACCAAATACGGCCATTGTTCAGAATTTCGCTTTCGGTCATAACTTCCCCGCCGAGTATCCGCATTTTGCGAGCGAGCCGATCCGCTATCACTTCCTCTTCTATTTCCTGTCCGGAAATCTGGAATTTCTTGGCCTGAGCCTGGTCTGGAGCCTGAACATCCTCAGTATTCTGACGATGGTTTGCATGCTGGCGCTGGTCATGGCGCTGGGCGAGCTGCTTTTCAAATCGCGAGCTGTCGGGTGCATCGCCTCTGCGTTCTTCTTCTTTCATGGCACGCTTAACCTCGTCCCGTTTCTTCGAGCGCAAACATCCTTCAAAGGCGCGCTTCTGGCCATTTACCGTTTGGGAAATTATCTCACTTCAGGTTATCCCTATCGCGGCGAGGATTGGGGAATATGGACGCAGGTTGTCTTCATAAATCAGCGACACCTGGCTAGCTCCATCGGCGTCTTCCTGGTTGTCCTGATTTTTCTCTTTGATCGATACCTGGAAAGGGCCAGGCAAAAGGAGCTTGATCGCGCCTTGGCGGTGAGAGACGACGAGCCAGCTCCCCTGCTGCCGATTGATGCGCCCGCTATCGCGCCGGAAATACCAGCTGAACGTGAGCAGATCGAACATGCATCGGAAAGCGTCTCAGCGGCCGAAGGAGAAAGGCCGTATGACCTTCGGTCAGCTGAGCAATCATTCTCCGAGCCGGAGACGGTGACAGAGAACGAAACAAAATCTTCCGACACTCTGGCATCTGAAGAGAGATTGTCTGAGTCGGCGAGCTCTGCGGCCGTCGACGAACCACAAACCTTCCATTCGCGCGCCTACGATGAATATATGCGCTCGGAGTCGGCCGCTGCTCCAGAGAGCGAGACCCAGGAGGCCGAGGCTCAAGAGGCCGAAGCTCTTGAGTTTATCAAGCAATCGTCTCAAGAGTCGGCCCCTTCGTCAGCCACCCAAGCGCAGTCGTCACCGGCGAGCCCGGAGGCAGCTAGCGAAGCCCAATTCCCGCCCGTGAGCCCGGAGTTACCTGGCGAAGCGCAATTGCCGCCAGTGGCTGTTTCCGAGCCGGCTTTGACCAAGTCTCGAGGCATGATTTCGCAGCTCGTGCATGACAATCTTGTTTCCGGCCAGGGCTTTATCTTCTCCGGTCTACTCCTGGGGGCTTTGCCGTACTGGAATGCCCCGGTATTTACCGCGGCAGCTGCCGTGCTCGCGTTCTTCTTTGTTCTATTCCCTTATCGGCGCTACATGGTGGGCCTTGGTCTTACCGCGGCCCTCGTGGGAATTCCCCAGGTCCTGGCTTTGCGCTCGGGGAATGTGCGAGCGGGACCGGCGCTAGTACACTGGGGCTATACGCTCGGTAACGTGCCAGTCTCACAAGTCGCGAAATACCTTGGATTCACTTTCGGACTGAAATGGGTGCTAATCCTGGTGGGATTGCTTTTCCTCTCGTGGCGCAATCTTCGCATCTTCATTTCCATCTGTAGTTTGTTCCTGCTCACTTTCTGTTTTCAGTTCAGTGACGAGGCCTTGGCGAACCATAAGTTCATGAATATCTGGCTGGTCCTGGCCAACCTATTTGTCGCCTATGGCCTTTGGCGGCTCTGGCACCTTAGAATTAAGGGCTGGGCCATACCTGCCAGGTTGGTTGCCATTCTCCTGGTCGCTCCAATCATCGTAGGGGGAATCATCGATTTTTTCCCCATTCATAATATCGGCTTTGTTTATACGAATTATGTTAACGACCGGCTCATAGGATTTATTCGAGCCGAGACCAAACCGGATGCTGTTTTCCTAACCGACAAGTTTGTGAATCATCCGATCCTGCTGGCGGGCCGTCGGATCTTTTTTGGCTATACCTATTTCACGTGGGGCGCCGGGTACAACCTGCCGAAACGTGAAGCGGATTACACGAGGATGTACGAAAGCAAGAACGCGCATCAGGTGTTTACCTTGTTAAAGGCTCACAAGATAGATTATGTCGCGTTCGATGGCGGCATTCGAAGCTTTTTCAAGAACTCGAATGAGGAGCAGGTTTATGCGCCCAACTTCAAGAAAGTATTTGAAGGGGCGGAGTATTGGCAACTAACCCTTTACAAAGTCCCGGAGAACGCGGACTTCGTTCCTACTAATCCGGGCTTTGTGCCCGGCAGCTCGCCCGTTCCGGCCGTTAGCCTTTTCGAGAGTGGGCCGGGAACGGGAAATGGCCAGTTCACCAATCCGCGTGGTTTGGTCGCTGATAACGCGGGAAATATTCTGGTGTGCGATAGCGGCAATGGGCGGATCCAGAAATTTTCCCCGACCGGCGCCTTTCTTAACATCATCGGTAAGATGGGATCGGGCCCGGGCGAGTTTCGCGAACCCAATGGGATTGCGGTCGATTCCACCGGCAATATGTATGTGGCTGATGTGGCGAATCACCGGATCCAGAAGCTAAAATCAGATGGCACCTTCCTGGCCGAGTGGAAGGGTCCCGAGCCGGGATTCTACGGACCGCGCGACCTCTCCGTTGGCCCGGATAACTCGGTCTATGTGGTGGACCAGGGCCATGCGCGAATCGTCAAGTTTGATTCTAACGGCAAGGTCCTGGCAGTCTGGGGCGGGCCAGGGCAGAATGATGGGCAATTTATTGAGCCAACTTCCGTGGCCGTGGATGGAAAGAATAACCGCGTGTATGTGTCTGACCCCCGCAGCATGCGGATCGAAGTTTTCGATACGAACGGCAAGTTCCTCTCGAAATGGCTCGTCAACGAGTGGGGCGGTCCGGCGGGGTGGTATTTCCAGGATCTGGTGGTTGATTCCACGGCCGGAGTCTTATATGCCTCGAGCAATTCTACGGATGATGTCTTCGTTTTCGATCTAAACGGAAACAGAGTTAAGTCTCTGAAGCCCATCTATCCCGACAAAGTCGCAGGCGCGGGAGCCATGGCTTTGCAACAACGCAGCCTCTATATCATTAACACGTTCCCCGCGCGTGTGACCCGGATCGAATCGGTCGGAAAGTAGAAACACTCACTGATTGAGGGTCTTGGTGCCTTCGAAGTCGAAGCGGAAACGGACTTCCGTCAATCCTTTCTCGCGCATAGCCTGGCGCAGACGGGCCTTGTCCTTCGCGTAGAACATGAGAAAGCCGCCGCCGCCGGCGCCGATCAGCTTTCCTCCCAGCGCCCCATTCGCCATCGCGCAATCATACCAGTCGTTAATGTCCTGGTTGCTCATGCTCCGCGAGCGTTCTTTCTTGCGCTGCCAGTGGATGTCCATCAAACGGGCGAATTCCGGCAGATTATCACTTTCAAGGGCGGCCTGGCTCTTGAGTCCGAGATCCTTCACGAAATGCAGATTCTCCATCATCGCCTTATCGGCCTGTTTGCTCTTGTCGTCCTGTTCCTGAAGGATCTTTGACGCCGAGCGCGCATAACCCGTGAAGAAGAGCAGCAGATTATCCTCCAGGTCATACAAGGTCTCTTGGGAGATTTTCAGCGGCCACGCTTCGACCTGGCCTCCGGGCAGGAACTTGAAACAGGTGATGCCACCGTAGGCCGCGATGTATTGGTCCTGCTTCCCGATGGGTTCACCCAGTTTCTCCAGCTCGATCTGACAGGCTTGCTCGGCCAGTTCGGACGGATGAACCAGATTTTTCTTGTGCGCGTGAAAAGCCTTGAGCAGCGCCGTGGTAAAACTGCCGGACGAACCTAGCCCGGTGCCGGCAGGGATATCGGCCATGCTCGTGATTTCGAGCGAAGGCGCCTCGATGCCGACCAGTCGGAGCGCCTCGCGGATAATGGGATGCTCGACCTCGTCCACGGTGAGCACGCGCTCGAGTTTGGAGTATTTGATAATCAGCTCAGGGACGAAGGTTTGGTGAAGCGTGATGTAAACGTATTTGTCGATTGCGGCGGCAATAAGGAATCCGGAATGCTCGCGGTAATAGGAAGGCAGGTCGGTCCCGCCGCCCCCGAGTGAGATTCGAAGAGGAGAACGCGTGATAATCATGACTTCACTGATCTGTTTTGGCGGTAAATTGTTTCGACTACTTCCATGGCAGCTTGCGCCTCCTTCAAACCAGGGACGGGTGTGCGCGCTAAACGGATGTCTTCCAGGAACGCCTCCATTTCAAGATCCCAGGAGTCATCTTCGCGCGGGTATTCCCAATTGGTTGTCTCAGGAGGTCCCATCTGGGGCAACATCTTGTGAAATGCCAGGCGCTCGACGCCATAGCTTCCGCCCAGTCCTTCGATGTGCAGTTTGCCGGTGCGGCCGTAAATTTCGAAGGAAAAAAGATTTTTCCATTCGGAGCAACTGACGTGGAGCCAAGCGGTCTGGCCCGAAGCGGTTCTTAGATTGAGAAAGGCATTATCATCCACGGGCATGTCCCAATAGTAGGTGGCAACATGGCCTTCAACCCGCGGAAAATCTCCCAGGAACCAGCCGGCCAGATCGATCAAATGCACACCTTGATCGATCAATTCTCCGCCGCCGGAAAGACTCGGATCGGCCCGCCATTCGCGATCGTAACCAACCCGGCCGCCGTGACCATAGCGCCCGCGAATAAACATGAGCGGACCAACCGCACCCGCATCCACCAGTTCCCGGACCTTTTGGATTGCGGGATGGAAGCGATGATTGTAACCGACGCGAACGCAGACTCGTTTCTCGCCGGCCAGGGTCATGAGGTCTTCGATCTCCTTCGTGGAAATGGCGGCAGGCTTTTCGACGAGGACATGCTTGCCCGCTGAGATTGCTCGGTGGGTAATCGGGGCCAGGGAGTTGTTCAACGTCGAAACAATGACGGCATCTACCGCGGGATCGTTCACGGCGTCGGCAAAATCAGTGGACGCGCGTCCAGACCCGCTGGCGCTGACCAGAGCTTGAGCGCGGCCCATGTCCAAATCACAAGCCACCGCGAGTTGACCGGGTCGCAAGCTCTTGAGGCGTTTCCGTCCAATCAGACCGCAGCCAATGATTGCAAAGCGGGGCCGCGTTTCAAGCTTGTCGATCAAACGGGGATACCTTCTCTTACCAGCCGTGGAGCGGCAAGCATTTTTCCCAAAGGTAACGCGCGCGGCCACGACCGGCGCCGCCGTGGCAGTACTCAACTTCGTTTCCCTGTGGATTTTCGTGCATATCTTTGGGCCCAAAGTCAGTTTCTCCCTGGCGTTTCTCATAGCTGTGGCCGCGCATTTCACCCTCTCGAAATTGTGGACCTTTCGTGATCGCAGCGCGGACTGGGGCCGCCAGATTTGGCAATATCTGGTGGTGGCGGCGATCAGCTACGTTTTCCAGTTAGCTGCCTTCCAAAGCGCCCTGTCGTTCCTTGGGCTTCACGTTTTCGCGGCGAATGCGGTCGCGATCGTAGTCGGGACCATGATTGGCTTCTTACTTATGCACTCGTGGGTCTTCTCGGGTTCTCAAGTGCCGCGCTCGCCCGTGTCGCCGCGAGTCGAACTGCCAGATCCTACCACGCCTCGCCCCGATCCTCCGGCGTGATCCGCCGGAGCGTGAGCAAATCGGTTTTTCGCAGGCGCTCGCGTTCTTTTCCAAATTCTTCCCAAGGGTCCCAGGCTGCGCTAATGAGTTTTCCGCTAATTTCATCGGACTCCGGACTCAATAGGAAATCAACCAGACGCCCTATGCGCTCAAAGCTCTCGCGTCCGGACTCGAGAGTGGCGCGGGCGACCGCTATTTCCGCTTCGCCCGCTGCTTCGGCGCCATTTTGCAGGATTTCCTCGGTCATTCGGGTCGGCACTGTTCCCGGGGCGATGGAATTAATATCGATCGCCTCTTCGCGCCATTCTTCTGCCAGCGTTTCAACCAATCTGACGACGCCCGTCTTCGAGGCGGCGTAGGCGGAAAAGTTTGCGCGTGCCTTGCTCGCGCCACCTCCGGAAAAGCAGAGGACCTTGGCGCGGGCGCCGTCCTCTGGCCGCAGGAGGGCGGCAAAGGCGCGCAAAACATGGAAGGTTCCGTCGAGATTCGCGCGAACCGTCGCACTCCACTTTTTCGGATCGAGCGTCATCGCCGGACCAACAGGACCCTGGAGCGCGGCGCAGACGATAATCGCATCTAGTCGGTCTACCTCGTTCGCGATGGTGCCAGCGAGCTGGTCGACTCCCTCCCACTCCGCCACGTCGCACGCCAAGGCCCGAAAACGCGGATGGGCGAGCGCACCCTCGGTCGATCGGGCAAAGCCCCAAACATCATGGTTCGCCCCGAGAAGTCGTTCGGCGAGAAATCGGCCGATGCCTGAAGTTGCGCCCGCAATCAAAATCTTCATTTGGACGGCGCTGGCAGCATTGGTTTGACGGCAAAGGGCATCTTGGAAAAGCCAAAAACGTAATCGACAAAATGCAGGGTGGGAGGGAAATTGGCCAGCCAGGCGAGCATTTTGCCTCCGGGTAGCCGCGCAAGGTTCTTCAAGAATCGGAACTTGATAGTTCCGGCCGGCTTCATCAGGATTGGTGTCAGCCCGGCTTCACGATAAAGCCGAGAGAGCAGCGTGGGATTGAAGAGGCTGACATGAATTTCAGGAGCGCAATAAGAGAACTGAATTCCTTGCAGCCGGGCCAGGGGAGAATCGAGGTTACCAGTTGTTAGAATCAAGAGTCCCCCAGGCTTCAGGATGCGCGCAAGTAACTCAATAACAGCCCGAGGAGAGGGTATATGCTCGAGAACTTCGATGCATGTAATGATATCGAAACGGGCTGCCCCTTCCTTGTCCAACTCATCCCACCCGAGAATTTCGAAATTATCGTCGTTCTTCAATCGCTCACTGTAGCTGCCTACGTCATGTCCTACCGGGTGAAGCGGTACGTCAAGACTGCCGAGAGTGAGCTTTCCCAAGTCGCGCAAGTACTTGAGTAGTCCGCCGGCGCCGCACCCAAAGTCGAGCCAGGTTACACCATCTTGTCCGAAACGGCTCGCGGAGGAAACTCCGCTTAAGTGTTCCTGTGCAAAGCGAACAAGGTCCTCGAACTCGAAGCGACGAGAAGTAGAACGGTAGTTGGAATACTCTTCGTCGTAGTTCACCAGCGGGTCGGGGCCTTGCCCCGCATAGTAGGCGTCATTATAGATGCTAAAGTCAGTGACCGGTTCCACAAAAAGAAACGAACAGTCGCGGCATTGGTAGAACTTGAAGTCGGTCGCGATGAATCGCCCTTTCTTATTGCCCTTCTCCTCGATCAGGGAGGAACCACAAACGCGACAGGGCGGCTTGGAGGCGGCGAGGAGCGGAGAGGACGAAGTCTCAGGCGGCATGACCCTAGCGTTTCTCCAGCACCCAGGAATTCTCCTGGAGCCACGATAACGTTCGCAAGATGCCTTCGCGAATAGTCAGCTTGGGAGACCAGCCCGTCTTCCGAACCTTGGTCGTGTCCAGAAAGATGAATGGATTATCCCCAATCCAGCCACGGTCCCCGCCCGTGAACTCGAGTTCCGGTTTGAGTCCGAGATGCTCGCAGATCCATCCAATCGAATCGATGACCTGGCAGTAGTCGGGCGCGCCCAGATTGTAGACCTGCGAACGGTGTTGCGCGTCGCGCGCAGTGTCGAGATTCATCACATGCAGGATCGCCGAAATGCAATCCTGAATATAGAGATAGCTCTTGCGCTGGGTTCCGTCGCCCAAAACGCGCAAGCGATCGGGATGCTGCACCAGCTGACGATAGAAATCGAAGACGTGTCCGTGGGTATAGCGTTCGCCCAAAATGGAGACGAAACGGAAGATATAACCGTTGAAACCAAAGCCCTCGCAATAGGCCTGGATCAGGCCCTCCCCCGCCACCTTGGACGCTCCATACAAGGAAGTCTGGATCGGGAAAGGGCAGTTCTCGGGAGTCGGGATGACCTCCGCTTCGCCATAAACGGATCCGGTCGAGGAAAAGGCAATTCTCTTGACCTGATTGGCCCGCATGGCTTCGAGCACGTTGAACGTAGCGAGAGTGTTTTGCTCCAGGTCCTTGCGAGAATGTTCCAACCCAAACCTAACGTCCGCGTTCGCCGCAAAGTGAAAGACTGTCTCTGAGCCCGCCATGGCGCTGGTCAGCGCCGGAAGGTCCATATTGTCTCCACGGATTAGCCGGTAGTTTTTTTGTTGAAGCGCTCCTTCGACGAACTCAGCCTGCCCCGTCGAAAAATTATCCCAACCGACAACGTCGTGGCCGTCCGACAAGAGCCGGTCGGCGAGGTTGCTAGCGATGAAGCCCGCCGCGCCAGTGACGAAACACTTCATGACGCTGACGAGCTGGCGCCAGCAGCTTTCTCCGTGGATCGGGGGCGCAGGGTTAGGCCGATGCAGAGGTTGCAAAAGACAAAGGGCAGCGGCAGCGGGAAAAAGGAGCGGTGGATGATTTCGAACCGCCGCTCCAGCTCTCCGAGGATTTCGTCGGGCCGGTTAATATGTTCGCGCTCAATAAACCAACGGTAGGATTGCTGGTAACGTTTCTCGAAGATCCGTTGGGCGGAAATTCGCCGCGCCAGGCCATAGGCCATTCCGCCTTCGCAAGGGAGGACGACGCTAAAGATTCCTGTGATCGGGTCGCACAGTCGGTGCATTTCGCGCACGGCGGCAGGTAGGTCGGGCAGGTGTTCCAAAACGTGAATAGCCAGAATGCGATCAAAGTAACCATCGGGGAAATTCAATTGCTGTTGGCAGTCACCGTTGACAGCGTGGATCTGCGGGAACCGCTCACTAATCTGTCGGCACATATTCTCTCTTAATTCTAGCGCGTAATATTCCTTCTCTTGTGCCGGCGTGAGCTTTTCATAGCGCAGGTGCTCGCCCAGTCCGGCCCCAATTTCCAGCGTACGCCGGAACTGGGCGGGGGCGTGTCGCACGGGATAACCGTGATTGAAGCGCTCGACCAATCCAAATCGTTGCGGTAGCACCTGGTGCCAGTGCTTCATGAAGTCGTCGCTGATGCGCTGCTGCTCTGCGGTCAGCGGCGAAAACGTCTTGGGCCAGCGAGTGGGAGCGCCTCGGCTAGTGGCGATCATGTTGGGTTAGAAAAGCTGCTGCTGTTCACAAGCCTTCCTTTCGGTCGACGATGAACTTGGGACGCCCCCGGACCTCTTCGTAAATACGGCCGATATACTCGCCCAGAATGCCTACACTAATGAGTTGGATGCCGCCGAGGAAGGAGATCAAAATGACGAGGGACGGGTTACCCCAGAGAATCTGCCATCCCATCAGCTTATAGAAAAGATAAGTGGCCATGAGCAAAAAGGAAAAGCCGGCTGTGATGAAGCCGAAAACCGTGCTCAAAGTCAGCGCGTAATTCGAGAAACAGAAGATGCCGTTGAAACCGATTCGCAACGAGCCGAGAAATCGATTGTAGTTGCCTTCGCCCTCAAAACGGGCGGGCCGATCGAACAAGACCGAAGTTTGGCGAAAGCCGACGACGGCAACCAAACCGCGCAAGAAACCATGCGATTCTTTGAGTCGATTAATCTCCTGGACGACCCGGCGGCTCATCAACCGGTAATCTCCTGTGTTAGGCGGGATGTTGATATCCGCAATCTTATCGATGAGCCGATATCCAGCTGCCGAAACCACTCTTTTTAGCAGAGTTTCGCCCTTGCGATTGCGGCGCTGGGCATAGACCACCTCATATCCCTGCCGCCATTTTTCCATCATCTCGTTGATCAGCTCAGGAGGATCCTGCAGATCGACGTCCATCACGATCACGGCCTCGCCCGCGGCATATTGTAGCCCTGCCAGCGTGGCCATGGGTTGACCAAAACGGCGGGAAAATTTTAGCAGCTTAATCCTCTGGTCCCTGGACCGATGCTCCAGAATGATCTCCTCAGTCCGGTCCGGGGAAGGGTCCATCGAGAAGATAATCTCGAATTCCGTGGTTATGCCCTCGAGGATCGCGACTACCCTGGAAAGGAATTCGGGGATGTTTTTCTCCTCTTTGTATACTGGAACGACAATCGAGATAAGCATGCCCTTTTATTCTAGGCTGCGGATGCAGCCGGTGAACAGCCCTTAACCTAAAAGATCTCTTCGCTCGAAGCAATCCTGGAAGAAAAAGTCCGTCGGCCAACGATCTTTCCGGCGTGCCGCAAAAGCTGCGACCTGTCGTCTGTCTTCCCGAATTGAACGAAGAATTGCGGATCGGGGATCCAATCCGCTGTTGAGTCGGGCTCAGCCAAGATTCGGAGGCGAATCGGTTGAACTGGAGCGGAGTCGATCGGTTCATTGTGCGTGGCAGCAGCGATCTCAATCTGTCCCCGTTGCCCAGCACCGAATCCCGAATTCCGGCGTCCCGGTCAGGTCGACCACGGATCACTTGGAACAAAGGCGGCCGCAAAATGGCTTAGGAGAGGTTCTTGTCCGAATCAATCCCATAAAAGCCGAAGTACATTCGACTGCGAATGCGGGCTCGTTTTTTCGACTTTTAAATGAGGGAAAATGCATCTTTTCGGACCTCGGCCACTCGGCGCACTCGAGAAGACCGTTATCCCTTGCTTTGCGAAAAGACAGTCTTTACGTTGTCCACTTTTCCGCGCCTCCGGCCCGGATCGAACTGGAAAAAGAAGAAAGCAACCACACGCCACCCTAATTGATGAAACGATGGCGAAAGACTTCGGCGGCGACGCTGTCGCAGCCCGGGATGGGGTCGGAAGCAGGGACTGGCGCCACCCTTTCCGGCACCGTCTCACCTACTAAGCGCAGCGGCTGGTTAAGAAACAACAAGGCCCTCTTCTTGATGGTCTTGCTCGTGGGATTGATCGCCTTGGTTCCCCTTTACGGCATGCTGTTTCCTCCGCTGGTTGACCTTCCGGAACACGTTCTTTTGGCCAAGCTCTTGTGGGAAAAAATCACCGGAGTAACCCACCTCGATCTCGAAATTTCGTGGTTCCTTGGCTATCGCTTGTTTTCGGTCCTGATGTTGATCGTCATACCCGTCTGCAACCTCTTTGGAATCTCATTGGCTTACCTTACAGCGATCGTGCCGACGATGCTGATGTCCATTCACGCCGTGGTCGTTGGCGTGATCCTTTGTTCCGGACTCAAGAACAGATCCTGGCCAGCGTGCACCCTGGCAATTTGCTTTGCCGTCCCAGCGGTCATTACCATGTATTCAGCTTGCTGGTTCATCGGTTTTGCGACTTATACACTGGCCGTTACCCTGCTCATTCCGGCCATCTTTTTTACGGAGCGATTTCTTCGCTCGGGGAAACTGGCAGACGGATTCCTCCTTTTTCTTACTCTGCTGTTGGTTTATATTTCTCACCCATTCGCGCCGGCCTTCTGGCTGCTGTGGTGTTTCAGTCGCACGCTCGCGGGCTTCGTGACGCAGACCATCTTCCTCGAGTGGAAGAGGCTCTTTGGCCTCGGTCTGCTTTTTCTGCCGATATGCCTCTACCACCTTCGCGCAACCAAAGCCACGCCAATGGCGCCCTCAAGTCAAACCCTTTTGACTCAACCCGCCATCATTCCAATCAACGAGTGGTATTATCACAGATTTCTCGCCCTCCTCGACGGACTCTACCTTCAAGCGGATGATGTGGCTGACTCGAAATTGTTTGCGCGGTTTGCGCTTGGTCTAATCCTATTTGCGACAGTTCTCGCTTTTCGCGTTACGCAAAACAAGGCGCTGAAGAACCTGATGTTGTCGGGGCTTCTGCTTCTCTTCTTCTCTTCGTGGGTTAATGAAAAATTCATTCCAGTTCCGGGCGGCGCCTGGCTGGCCTACGCCTACCGATTCGCTTCGACTATCTATGCTATTGGCATAGCTCTGGCCGGAGTGGTTCTTATTCGTCTTATGCCGGTGTCGAAGGATAAGCTGCAATACAAGCTAATCTTCGTCTTCGTGGCTATTATCTCTGTCATCGCTTCTGTTGATCACCTCATGGAGGTTCGAAAAGCCTATGCCAGGTTCGACGATCAGGCACGCAAGTACATGGTGAAAGTATTCAATCATGAAGAGCCTGGGATATCGTTGCCTCATAGCCGATGGCATCCCGATGGGAGTCGCATCAAGCTTTATGTTTGCTTGAAGGAGCCGGATTGTAACCCGCCCGGTACTTCCTTTATCACAGGCTATATGGGCGATCTTTATCCGGTAAAATTGAGGTCCACCGCACGAGTATTGTCGGCCCGCGAGCAGGCCATCTGGAACGAGCAAATGCCAGCCGGTCCGTTAGTCGGGTATTGGAAATTGGATGAGGCTAATGGAAAAGATGACTGCGTCGATTCGAGCGGGAATGGAAACACGGGGACGGTACATGGGACGAGTGTCGTGGATGGGAAGGTCAACCGGGCGCGAAGGTTTAACGGAAACGGCGATTACGTCGAGATCCCCGCAATCAATATTCGCGATGCGATTACCGTCTCAGCCTGGGTTTACTCGGATAATGTTGTGCAAAACGGTTTCATTATCGTGAAAAACCCAGTTAACACTCAATGGGCCTTGCTTATCGAAGGTAAAGGATCGCTAAAGTGGAGGGGCGCTGGGGTTGAGACTAATGTCGTGTGCGACGTGCCCGCCAGTGGCAGTTGGCATCATATCGTCGGCCGGCAAGAAGGCACGAAGGGAAGCCTCTATGTGGACGGGGTTCGCCGTGCCTCAGGGACTTTGCCCGCCATCGGTAACGGAGCCGGTTCGATTAACATTGGAAGGTTTGACAGCGGCGATCACTGGTAATTTGCTGGCCAAATTGATGAAGTTCGCATTTACAATCGTGCCCTCTCCGACAAGGAGATATCCGAGCTATTCAACACTGGTTCTACGTCGCCTTTATCGCCCTCGCCGACCGCTTCAGTGAGACAGTAAATCTCGCAGCAAAGATAGCGTGTGTCAGCAGCGTGCTAATCCCCGTGCGCTTCCTTCGCCGAAGTCAGGCCAGCCTGTCACTTCTTGGGTAAATCTGGCAGGGTTATTCGTTGCGATGAAATAGGCCTATCTGGCAAAGTGATCCTTTGCGACAAAAATGCGGACTCCCGCGACCTCCTCTCGCTCGGTGTAGTGGTCCCGCACAAACGCTGCGAGAGCTGGGAAGGTTTCGATCCCGTAAGCAGCCCGATTATCGTAGAGAAAACCTCCAGGCGCGACGCCGTCGACAAAAACCAACGGTGGATGCGCTCGAAGATCGGACATGAATCGTTCTCGAAAATATTCTCGGTAGGGAGTCTGAAGCACTAGCCGTTCGATACTTGTATCTCGCGGACTCATGATCGTCTGCGTTTGAACGTAGTACTCCGGCCTCCAGCCCCAAATCGCCATGCGGTCTCCTGGCTTCGCGTAGCGCGAAATGACTGCCACCCCTGCGCGTCCGGGAACAATGGATTTGGGATTGAAATCGTTTGAGGCTTCGAACGTCGTGAGCCCCATCGGAATCAAGAAGAATACAACGAACGAACCGCGGACCAACAGGACGCGACGTGTTGGCCGATCCAGGTAACGCACGAGCCCCAGAACATTGGCCACGCAAAAGCTCGCCGGAATAACGGAAAACAATAAATAGTGCGGAAACGAGCGATGAGCTTGATAGATGGCAATGAACGAGGCGAGAAGTAACGGGATGGAGGAGAGTGAGGCCCAAACCGAGATCCGATCGAAGTGGATCCGTGAATACAGGAGTCCTCCCGCGGTTAGAATTACCATCAGGGAGCAAGTCAGAAAGACCGTGTATTCTTCTGCGCTTAGAAAAAAGTAGGAGATCCCAACTGGCGGGTAGCTCCCGATGTAATGCAATGACATTAGGTAGTAGGGAATCACCGCATCCATCAAGGTCCCGGTTGCGCAAAGACTGATCAGGATCGCGGCAGGTACCGCGAGCCCGGCTGCCGTTACCGCGAAAATTTCCCACTTCCGGTCGATTGAAACGCGGGGCGACCTGATTAGCAGAGCCACTGCGAGCGAAACGAGGACCGCCAGAGCGATAGGTAACGCTTGGAGTTTCGCAAAGGGTGTACTCCCAAGGCAAAGTCCACCAATCGCGCAGGCAATCAGGCGGGATGATTTGGAGCCCAGGCCGCGCACGAGGTATGCTGCCGCAGCCAGAGCGACGGTGGTAAGAAATATGGAGAGGTGTTCGCTGGAATAGTGGACGAAGTCGGGGGCCCTAGTGAAAGAAAATAGCAACACCGGCGGCACAATCGACAATCGGGCGACAGCTCCTCCGTAAATCCATTTCACCGCATAGTAGAGAGCGCATATCGCTCCCGCGATGAGACAGAGTCCGATCACCCGGGCCGAGAAGAATCCTATTGGCGCACCGACAAGAGCGGGAAGCACGAGAACATCGCAATTCAAGGGGCCGCTCGTACCGCTATCGAAACCACGCCACGGAATCCAATCGAACCTGGCCTTCATGGCGCAAGCGATAAGAGCACCTTCGTCGGGGTTGAGCGGGTCAGGCCACCAAAAAATGGGCCAGCGGCAGGCGAAAAGCACCGCCCATGTTGAGAGGAGAAAGGCGCCCTCGGATGCTGTCTCTCGCAAAACGCGCCAAGGTGGAAGGACGGCGAGAGCTCCAAACGCCGCAAGGGAAATACCGCCAAGCAGATAGTAAGTGATCGATTGGGGGAAGAGGAGAGAGTAATCCATCTGTCTTGCGTTTAGATTTCGCAGTATGGACCTGCACCTTGGGCATGCAAGGCAGATGGCGGACCTCTTTGACTACCACTCAGAGCTCAAGCGCGGCGCCAGCTTTGGATCGAGCGGGACAGCGTCACATGGATTAGAGTCGATCGACCATCCAGCAGGCAATAGCCCTTGCTGCGATGCATCGACGGGGGCACAATAGCCGGCGAATTTCAGAGAATTCAAAGTTTTGATCTTGATGAAAAGCCGTTCAAATCGTCGATTGCGTTTCTTGTTCTGGGCGGCGGGCCTGTCCCTACTTTTCGTGCTCTACACCTCCGGGCTTAAGCGTAATCCGCCGGGGTTTTACCTGGATGAGTCGGCGCACGCCTACAATGCTTACGCGGTCGCCCGGACGGGAGGCGGTGAGATGGGCCCACGCTTCCCACTTTTCTTTCAATTTTATCCGACCGGGTCGACCCAGTACGCGGACAGCGTTCCGATCTATCTTCTCGCTCTTGTCTTCCGCGTCCTTGCGCCAACGATTTTGCTGGCGCGGATCGTCAGCGCGCTCTGGATGTTTGGCGCGTGCTTGCTGCTTGGCCTTTTGGCAAAGCGCATCTCCGGCCGGCGGACCGTCGGGATTATCGTCGCGGCCATGGCGCTCTTGACGCCCTGGTTCTTTGAAGGAAGAGGCCTGGTTTTGGGGCAACAATTCGTTCCGCTGGCGCTGGCCCTTTTCCTTTTGGCCGTCTATCACGTACAGAAAAAGGAACGCTGGGAGTGGCGCGATGTGTTGATGCTGGCCGCGACTTTGGCCGCAGTGACCTACTGCTTTACCATCGGATGCGTTTTGGGACCGCTTCTGGCCCTTGGTCTCTTGTTCTTTGCGACCACCAGGCAGCGTTGGTTCGGTCTGGTGAAGACCGGATTGCTATATGGCTTGATGCTGCTCCCCCTACTCCTATTCGATCGAAGCCATCCGGGACTTCTGGCGAAACGGTTTCACGATAGCTCTTATATTAAGCCGGGCGTGCCTTGGGGCGAGGTTCCGGCCCGGTTCGTCAACCGTTACCTGGAGGATCAGAATCTCTACAGCTTGCTCGTGACCGGGGACGGTAGCCCGCGCCAACACGTGCAGGGTTTGGGTGGCGCGGTGTTCTTCGCGACTGTTATCCTTGTTCTGATCGGTTCTCGTGGTCATCCTGGCCCGTCGGCGGAGCGATCCGTGGTGGCGGTTCGTTCTCTACGGAGTGGTCGTGGCGATCGTGCCGGGGGCGATCTCAAATTTGCCGTTTCACGAGATGCGTCTGATCGCCTATCCGGTCTTCCTCCTGCTTCTAACGGTGCCGGCCCTCGAATGGCTGCTCGATCGAGATAAATCCAAATCCGGTGTGGCACCAGCGCTGTCCTCTGAGAATGCGGACCGGATCGAGGACGCTGGGGCACCCTTGGAGCCAGCAGTCGAGGTGAGGGTTTTCCCGCGCGCGGCCCGCCTCTGGATTCTTTGTGCTTTGCTGGCCCTCACGCTCTTCGAAGCTTACCGGTTTCAAACTGCCTTCCGCCAGGAAGGGCCGAAGCGTTTGGCTGATTTCGACGCTGCTTACAAGGAGGCTTACGACGCGGCAACCAGGCAACCCGAACGGCCGATCTATCTCGAGGACGGAAAAGGGGGCCCGGCCTACATCCACGCATTATGGTATTCGGCGGTGGAGAAAAGGCCGGTTTCGCAGTTTGTCCATCTGTCGCCCGGGGCGAAGCCTCCGTCGGGAAAGATCGTGATTAGCTCGACGGAGAACTGCCAGGGTTGCCAGCCCATCGGACGTTTCGGCGTCTATCACGTCTACAAATCGCTTTAAGGCGATGCGCGTGGGCCGACGCCCGAATGCTCACGAAGTATGATCGTGCACGATCCGCCAGCCATCCGGCGTGCGGCGGAAGAGCAGCGTAAAACGCCCGTGCGGCTTGCTCCTTTGTGGACAAGCCTCCAGCGTCCGATGACCAGCGCGGCGTCACCGCTCAGGCGCATGATTCTTAACTCGGAGAAAGTGAGCGTGCCCATCTTCTCGCGGCTGTCGTATTTCTTCTTATAGCGATCGCGCACCGTTTGCCAGCCGCGGGTGAGCTTGTCGCCGGAAATGAAATTCGGTCGCGGGCGATCGCGCGTAGCCGTTCATAAAGCCATCGATATCGCCGCGGTTCCAGGCGGCGACCTGCGCCGAAAGCACCGCGCGAATTTCCGCCTCATCCCGGTTCCGCGTGATGCTTTCCGTGGCCCCGTGTAACGCTTCGCTCTGAAGACCGGCGAACAGGGCCGCAATCACGATTATCCTTGCGAGAAACGGGCCGGGAATCATTCTCTTCATTGGACGTTGGTGCTTTCTAACCGCGCACCGGGACGGATTGCGATATGAATGCATTCAGACCCCGGGCCCAGGAATCCACTTCCCGAGGGAACGGGTTGACCGCACCCCCTCGACCTATTACATAAAACCCGTGCTTCGGCTTTTCTGCATCGCCGCGCTGTCTCTTGCAGCGCTCAATTCCGGTTTTGGCGCAGCCAATCCGCCCGCCGCCCAGACGCGGCTCCGTCTACCCAGCCAGCGCCGCTGCCCAAAGCCCCGGGCGCACCCCAAGCAGCAGCTGGAGCCACGACCGCGCCCGCCCCCACGCCCGCCGCGGACGGTTACGCTGCAATATCCAAACAGCGACGTGGCCGATGTCCTCCACCTCTATTCGCAGCTGACCGGCAAGAAGCTGGTCATGGACAATTTCGTGCAGGGCAAGGTCAACATCTTCATTAATCGGCCCATCCCCCGGGACGAAGCCATCAAGATCATCGAGATGAACCTGCTCATGAACGGCTATTCGCTCGTTCCGGCGGAGGGCGACGATATCGTGAAAGTGATCGGCACCGGAAAAAATCCGCGCACGGCAGGTGTGCCGATTATCTCCGACGACGCCGACATCCCGTCCGGCGATCACGTCATCAGCTTCCTCTTCAAGCTGCGCTATGCCGACCCGATCGAGATGCAGCAGGTGCTCGGCCAATATCTTTCGCCACCGCAAACCTTCACTTCGTTCCTCGCGCTCCCCAAATCTTCCAGCATTCTCGTCACGGAAAACTCCAGCACGATCCGATCGCTCGTGCGCATCATCGACCAGGTGGACATCCCGCCGGCGGAAGTGGTGAGCGAGTTCATCAAACTGGAGCGGGCCGATGCGACCAAGGTGGTCGAAATGCTGAAAGAGGTTTTCGATAAGGGAGCCCAGCCGACGACGCCGGGCGTGCCGGGCGCGCCGGCGACAGCCCCCGGGCGTGAAGGGTGTCCGTCCGGTCATTCCCGGGGTGGTCCCGCCGCAGCAGACGAAGGAGGAAGCGGATCTCGGGATGGTCACGGCCCTTTCCGAAGACTCCATCGTCGTCGGCAAGATTAAGATAGCCGCGGACGTGCGGACGAACCGGATCCATGTCATCACCCGCCCGATCAACATGCGGTTCATCCGCAAATTGATCGCGGAGTTCGATGCGAACGTTGAGTTCGGCAAACCGGTCACGCGGCCGCTTCGCTACATTTCCGCGGCCGACATTCTGCCGGTGCTGGTTCAGGCCTTGACGGAGCCGGGGACCAACGGGCAAGGCGCCGACGCCGGCGCAGGCGCGGCCCCGGGCGCAAACCCGCAACAGCCCCGACCGCGATCCAATCATCCTCGAACACGAGCGGATTCGATTCCAACGGATTCCGGCAGCGGACTGGCGGCGGCCAGAATTTCTCAGAGGAACTTTCCACGCACGGCGGTGGATACCACGCCGAAAGCAGTCACGATCGGCAACGCCAAGATCATTGCCGATCAGCGTGCCAACACGATCATCGTCCTCGGTAATCGCGAGGTCGTCGTGAAGGTAATGAAGATCCTCGATGAGATGGACGTAAAGGCGCCGCAGGTCGCTCTTGAGTACCGTGATTGGCGAACTTCAGCTCGAACAAGAACGACGAGTTTGGAGTCGATTATTTCCAGAGATTTACCAAGCTCAACCCGAACGGCAACGGTGGAGCGGCTGGGCTCGCCAATAATACTCGGCAGACCGGGATTTTTGATCCGGGTGGTCTTCTCAACTTCACGCAGCTGGCGAACGCAGCAACGGGGGCGGCCACCGGAGCTACCACCAACCTTTTTATCTAATGCGGGCAATTCCCTTACCGCGATTGTCCGGATGCTGCGATCAGACGGGCAATTTTAAGGTGATTCTCGCGGCCGACTGTCTTCACGACCAACAATAAAAAAGCCATTATTGCTTCCGGCCGGAGATTCCAGTCCCGGTCAATACCTATTTCGCGCCGAAACGGTGATCGATCCTAACGCCGCTCAAACGGGCTTTGCCAACTCGTCGACTATTCAATACAAGAAAGTTGCCTTGCAGCTTGAAGTGGTGCCGCTGATTAATTCGGAGAAGGAGGTTACGCTCGAGATCCTTCAGAAACTCGACAGCATCTCTGGCAGACACAGCTGTCGATGAGCAACCTGATCCCCACTATTGCCACGCAATATATCAAAACCACGGTTTCGGCGCCGAATTGCTCAACCATCGTTCTGGGCGGGCTGATCACGGACGACAAGTCGCGGAACCAGAATGGGATTCCGCTTCTCAGTCAGGATTCCGATGCTTGGCGCCTTTTTTCGGAGCACAGAAAAAAGGAAAAGATCCGGCGTGAGTTGCTCATTTTGATGCGGCCGGAAGTCGCATTGACCAAACTCGATCTCTATCGTCTGCGGCAGAAAAACTCGGACAAGACGCATCTTGGTCCGGAGCTCGATCAGGATGATTGCCCCGATTGCCCGAAGCCGGGCGATGGGAAACAACTCGATCTTCCGGCACCCGATCTCCCGGGGATGAAGTAATTCGGGGGCGCCTCTCTCCGGCCAGCAGCTGTGAGATGACAATTTCGCCACGAGTAAGCTGGCGCGTGAATAGTGCCGTCAGCCAATCTTTGGTCAATCTGCTCCTCGCCAGCGGCGTGCCGTCGCAAGAAGAAGCGACGGAACTCGCCTCGAACCTGAACGGCGGATCGTGGACCAGCCAGGTTCTCGATTCCGGCAAGGTGGACGAACAGCGCTTCCTGGAAGCGATCGGGAATTATTTCCAGGTGCCGGTCATTTCGATCGACGCGAAAAAGATCGAGCGCGCGACCTTGTCGCTCCTCCCGAGCCGATTCGTTTTTCAACATCACATTTTGCCGATCGAGATGAAGGACAAGACGGTCGTGCTCGCGACCTACGATTTGTTCAACTCGGTCGGACGCCAGCTCGCGTCGCAACTTCTGAAAGGCCCGGCCGAATGGGTCCTGGTGCCGCGCGGACAAATCTTGCGCGCGATGAAGACCGTCTACGGCGTCGGCGCTGAGACATTCGACGAAATCCTGAAGGCGAATCGCTCGTTCGAAAGCTCGCAGGACATCGAGGGCGCCACCGATTTGAACGCGGACGATCCGGACGCGTCCGTGGTGAAATTCGTGAACCAGATCATTCGCGAAGCGATCTTCGAGCGCGCGACCGATATTCACGTCGAGCCGCTCGAGAACGATCTGCGGATTCGCTATCGCATCGACGGAATTCTGCACGAAGTGGCCGTGCCGCCGCAATTGCGCCTGCTTGCAATCGGCCATCATCTCGCGCTTGAAAGTCATGGCGCACATGGACATTGCCGAGCGGCGCTTGCCGCAGGACGGCCGCATCAACCTGCAAGCGCACGACCAGAACATCGACGTGCGCGTTTCGACCATTCCGACCGTGAATGGCGAATCGATCAGTTTGCGTTTGCTCAGCCGCGATCAACAGCAGGCGTTCGGTTTCGAGCGTCTCGATCTCAGCCCCGGGCACACAAGGATCATGAAGATCGCTCCTGGCGCAGCCGAACGGGATCATCCTGGTGACCGGTCCGACCGGCTCGGGCAAGTCGACGTCGCTTTACTGTTTCCTCAGCAGCATCAACTCGGTCCAGCGCCGGATCATCACGATCGAGGAGCCGGTGGAATATCGGCTGCCCGGCGTGTCGCAGATTGACGTGAAACCGGAGATCGATCTGACGTTCGCCAAAGGTCTCCGCCACATTTTGCGGCAGGACCCGAACGTCGTGATGGTGGGTGAAATTCGCGACGTGGAGACCGCGGACATTTCGATCCGCGCGGCGATGACGGGGCACCTTGTCTTCAGCACGCTGCATACGAATGACGCGGTGGGCGGGATCACGCGCTTGCTCGATATGGAAGTGGAGCCGTTCCTGCTCGCGTCTGTTGTGAAGGCGTTTATCGCGCAGCGGCTTGTGCGCACGATTTGTCCGCATTGCCTCGAGTCGGTCGATTATCCACGCGAATATCTGGCTGAGATCGGCATTCCGGCGGAGTTGGGGACGCGGTTCCAAAAGGGCGCGGGCTGCGAAAATTGCCGGCAAACCGGTTATCTGGGGCGGCTGGCCATCTACGAAATCTGCGTGATGACGGAGCCGTTGAAGAAATTGATCATGCAAAAACGCGATGGCGGCGAGCTGAAGCAATGCGCGATTGCGGAAGGGATGGAGACGTTGCGTCAGGACGGTTGGCGTCGAGTCGCGGAAGGCAAGACGACGATCGAAGAAGTGGTGCGCGTCACGCAGACCGACGAAGTGATGGCGGAAACGGAAGTGCAAAGCGGCCCCGCCATGGTCGGCGAAGCACCGATGGTGTTGAGCTAGGGTAGAGATCGAAGGCGGAGTCGTGTTGGGATAACGGTGCCTCGCGTCACTCGCCGCGGAGTTCCGCGAATCGCCTTCGCGTAATCTTCCGTTCGGAAAATCGACGTGCCGGCGACCAGAACATTTGCGCCGTTCTCGATCGATAACTTCGCCGTCTCGGCATTGATTCCGCCGTCGACTTCGATGTGGAGCGTTGCGCGATGCGCTTCGCGCCACGCTCGTGGCGCGCTTTACTTTTTCCATCATCTCGGGCCGAAACGCCTGGCCGCCGAAACCAGGATGGACGGTCATCACCAGCAAGAGATCGATCGTCGCGAAGATACGGTTCGACCGCTTCGAATGGCGTCGCCGGATTCAAGCGTCAGGCCGGCGCCGCATCCCGCGGCGCGAATCGCAGCCAGCGTTTGCGCGACATCATGTTTCGCCTCTGGTTCGACGTGGACCGTGATGGAATTTGCGCCCGCTTCGAGGAAGCGCGGCAGGTAATGATCGGCGATGCTCGATCATGAGATGGACGTCGAGCGGAAGTTTGGTGTGTTTTCGCACCGTCGCGACGACCGCCGGCCCGAACGAAATGTTATCGACGAAGTGGCCGTCCATGATGTCGAGATGCAGCCAATCGGCGCCGGCTTCTTCGGCGCGATGGATCTCGGCTTCGAGACAGGAGAAGTCCGCGGCGAGGATGGATGGAGCGACGAGGATTTTCTGATGCGGCATAGGAAGCTAAGCCGGATGAAGAAGGGGAAGGTCCAACGTCCAACGTCTAACGTCCAACGCTCAATTGAGGAGAGGGGAATGGAGTAAGGGAGTGGTGGAGTAATGGCGACGCGGAGATCCATTCCCCCACTTCTCCACCACTCCATTACTCCATCGCCGCAGCTCTTCCCTTGACGCGGAGGGAGTCCGTTTCTAGATACTACCCGGTTTCAGCCGGTCGTTATCGCGCTCGCACGTATGGTGCTGTGAAGATCGAAGTCAGGACGCGCTTCCGACAGACTGGATAGTGCGGTTCAGCGACCAATTTAAAGGCTAAATTTCATGTTCAACGGACTCTTCGGCTGGTTATCCAGCGACATCGGGATCGATCTCGGCACGGCCAACACGCTGGTCTACGTAAAGGACCAGGGCATCGTGCTGCGCGAACCATCGGTCGTCGCGGTGCAGGCGGGCACGAACAAAGTGCTGGCGGTCGGGCGACGAAGCGAAGCGGATGCTGGGCCGCACGCCCTCGAACATCGTCGCGGTGCGTCCGCTGAAAGATGGCGTCATTGCGGATTTCGAAGTCACCGAAGCGATGCTCCGGCATTTCATCACGAAGGTGCATGGCCGCCGGGTGCGCGCGAGACCGCGGGTCGTGATCGCGGTGCCGTCGGGAATTACCGAAGTGGAAAAGCGCGCGGTGCGCGAATCGGCCACGCACGCCGGCGCGCGCGAAGTTTATTTGATCGAAGAACCGATGGCGGCGGCGATCGGCGTGGGCTTGCCGGTGCAGGATCCGGCCGGCAACATGATCATCGATATCGGCGGCGGCACGACCGAGGTGGCGCTCATTTCGCTTTCCGGAATTGTCTTCAGCCGCAGCGTGCGGGTGGCGGGAGACGAGCTCGATGAGGCGATCGTGCAATACATGAAGCGCGCCTACAATTTGATGATCGGCGAGCGGACGGCGGAAGAAATCAAGATCAAGATCGGCTCGGCCTATCCGAGCGAGAAGGAGACAAGCGTGGAAGTGAAAGGCCGCGATCTCGTCGCGGGTTTGCCCAAGACGCTCATGATCACGTCGCAGGAAGTGCGCGAAGCGTTGCTCGAACCGATCTCGACGATTGTCGATTCGGTCCGCATCACGCTCGAGCGTTGCCCGCCGGAATTGTCCGCGGATCTGGTGGATCGAGGATTGGTGCTGGCGGGCGGCGGCGCGTTGTTGCGCGGGTTCGACAAACTTTTGAGCGAAGAGACCGGTTTGCCTGTCCATGTTGCCGAAGATCCGCTGAGCGCTGTGGCGGAAGGAACGGGCAAATGCCTCAATGAACTTAAATTTTTGCGTCAGGTGGCCTCATCCGATCGCAATTGGCGGTAGACAATTGCGGATTCCGGAAACCGGATTGCGGAAAGAACTGTGACAACGCGCCTTGACAGTTTCTTCGATCAATCGGCAATCGGCAATCCGGCAATCCGCATTCGCGATGAATCGCTCGAGCATTATCGCGCTGGGCATTTTCGCGGCGATCCTGGCTTATTTTCTGAGCTTTGGCGCGGAGAGCACCCGCAAGCTTCAGGCCGGGTTTTATTCGCTGATCTCGCCTTTTCTCAAGACCGGGTCGGGCCTCCAAAAATCGATCACCTCGGTCAGCACGGGCTTGAAGACGTTGGAGGAAGTGGAGCGCGAGAATGCTGCGCTCAAGGTCGATAATCGATCGCTCAAGGCGACGAACCAGGCCCTGCGCGACGTGGAGCACGAAGTCAATCGTTTGCGACGCGCCCTGGCTTATCGGCGAACGCTCGGTCTTCAAGCTGGTGCCTGCAGAAATCGTGGCGCGCGATTCATCGACCTGGTGGCGCACGGTGACGATCAATCGCGGAAAAGCCGACAGAATCGAAAGCGACATGCCGGTGGTGACCGACGCAGGGTTGGTCGGGAAGACGACCACGGTCGGCGACAACATTTCGATCGTCCTTTTGCTCTCCGATGAAAACTGCCGGGTCGCGGCCTCGGTGGAAGGGACCCGGGAGCAAGGCATCGTTTCGGGCGAACGGGTGACCGGTTCGGTCACGCCTTTGCTCGACCTGAATTTTCTTTCGAAGCAAGCGAACCTGCAACCGGGGATGAAAGCCTATACCTCGGGAGTGGGGGGAGTATTTCCCTCGGGCCTTCTGATCGGAACGGTGCAGAGTTTTCGGGCGCGCGAGCTGGATGGCCAGGCGCGGATTACGCCGGCGGTGGATTTGTCGCATCTCGAAGACGTGTTCGTGGTGACGGGAAACAAATGATCTTCTTCGTTATTCTGCTGGTCCTGACGTTTCTCGCGCAGATCGTGGAATTTTTTATTCCGCCGCTCGACTGGATGTACAACGCGCGCATCTACATCGTGCCGGTGATCGTTTTCTATGGCGCCATGGCGCTGCCTTTTCCGCTCGTTCTGGCGCTGGCGGGCTTCGCCGGGTTTCTCCTCGATGCGGTGACGGTGCAGGCGCTCGGGCCCCGAGTTGAAATATCGGTCGGATGGTCAATACTCCTCTACGCCGTGCTGGCGGCCATTATGCATGGCCTGAGGCCTTTGTTTATCCGGGGACGCTGGGAAGTGCACTGCATAATGAGCGGGCTCTGCACGTCGGCGATTCTCCTCTCCCAATATCTCATGATTGCTTTCCGCCGCGGCTCGCTTGTCTTCACCCGCGAGGCCTGGTGGCAAATCGGCGGGCCGGGCGTGATCGCCATGCTGATGGCGCCGCTGGCCTTCTGGATTTTGCACTCGTTAGGCCGGCTCACCGCCAATCCTTATCTTCCGGAACCGGACGGCTACGAATGAACCGCCGCCGCCCCGATCCCCGCTGGCGTTTGCAGTTTCTCGCGCTTGCTCATGCTGTTGGGCATGGCCGCCATTCTGGGCAAGCTTTGGTTGGTCCAGGTCGCGCACGGCCCGGAGTGGACCAAAATAATCCGCGGCAGCTCGGAAGCGACCGTGCGGATTCCGTCCGTGCGGGGTGAGATTCGCGATCGCAACGGTGTCACGCTGGTCGCAGAATCGCGCCAGCTACGCAGTCGATTTCTATCTGCCGGAGATGGTGAAGGGCTACCGCGAACGGGTGGGTCCGCCGCCGATGACCGAATACCGCAGCACGATCAACGGCATGCCGAAGGATCTGAAGGAGCCGGACATCGTGAAGATCGTGAACACGGGCGTGGTGCCGCGGCTCGACGATCTCGATCTGGCCCGGAATTATAACGCCGGCCAGCTGCAACGGCATTTCCGGACGAACACGGAAGTTCCGTATTCCTACATCAAGGACATCGATTTCCCGACGATGGCGAAGTTCTCCGAACACGATGTCGGTTTGCCCGGGGTGGATATTACGATCAAACCGGTCCGGTCGTACGTGTTCGGCGCGCTGGCGTCGCATCTCCTCGGCTACGTCGGGGCGCCGGATGACACCGATAAGGAGGAGGCGAAAAAATTCAGCTTCTATCAGCCGGACGTGGAAGGAAAATCCAACGTCGAGAAATCGATGGATGAATATCTGCGGGGCAAGCCGGGGGTGCGTTACATGCGCCGGAACGCGAAAGGCCAGATCGACGGCGTCTTGCGCGAGGTGCCGCCGACAGGCGGGAGCGAACGTCGATCTAACGATTGATGCGCGCATCCAGATGATCGTGGAAGAAGCGTTGCGCGCTGTCGGCCGGGGAGCGGCGGTGGTGGTGGATCCGAACAACGGGGACATCCTCGCCATGGCCACGGTGCCCTCGTTCAATCCAAACACCTTCATCCCCAGCATTAAGGCAAAGGATTGGGAAGAGCTGCGCAAGGCTCCGGCGGATCCGCTCATCAATCGGGCGGTCAGCGCGTTTCCTCCCGGGTCGACCTACAAACTCGTCACCGCGCTGGCCGGGTTGCGCAAAGGCCTCGGCAACGCCCGCTACGATTGCGGTGGCGGGGTCAGTTATGGCGACCATTTTTTCAAATGCCACATTGCGGACAAAGGAGGGACCCATGGACAGCTTGGTCTGGGCGAGGCGATCAAGGTTTCTTGCAATTCCTATTTCTATCAGCTGGGCAATGCGGCCGGGATCAATGCGATTGACGACATGGGCGAGACGCTTGGGCTCGGAAAAGCGACGGGCATTGAAGTCACCGGAGAGCAGCCGGGCGTTTTGCCGGGGCCCGATTGGATGCGCATTCATTATCCGAGAGAGCGGTGGTCATCGGCCTACACCGCGAACGTTTCGATCGGACAGGGTTACGTCCTGGTGAGCCCTCTGCAAATGGCGATGGTTTATTCGGCGATGGCAAACGGCGGCATAGCCTATCAACCGCGACTCGTGAAAAGCGTGGTCGGGACGGACGGCAAACCGATTCTAAACGAGAAAGGTCAGCCGGTCGTTTCACCAAAACCGAAGGTGCGCGGCGATTTGCGTTTTGACGTCGGGGCCGCGCAGATTGAGCAGGCCCGACGCGCGCTCTACAGTGTGGTGAACGAAGGCGGGACCGGCGGCAGAGCGCGTCTGCCAAATGTCGCGGTCGCGGGCAAAACGGGTTCGGCGCAAGCGATGACCGATGGCAAAAGCGATACGATCGCCTGGTTTGCCTGCTTCGCGCCTTACAATTCGCCCAAGTATACCGTCGCCGTGATGGTGCAGGGCGGCAAAGGCGGCGGGGCGGTTGCCGCGCCGATCGCGAACCGGATCCTGGGACGCATTTTCGCGATGGAAGAGGCAAAATTCGATCCGCAGCTGGCCTGGCTCGAGCCGGCCCGAAAGCCAAATCCCTTCCAGTTTCTCGACTCGGTCGAGTTCAAGGATTCTGGCCTGAATGGGCCTTCGGAAGACGAAGCAAATCCGAGCGACGCACAAAGCACCGATTCACAGCTCGCCGCGACTGGCCCCGCTCCGGATGTGGAACTGGAAGCCGATGCCAGTGGCCGCGTGGCTGGACAGAAGCGCGTCCGCGTCGCGCCAGCGCCGACTCCGCCGCCGCGGAAACCCAATTTTTGGGAAAGACTTTTCGGTGCGCGCCCCAAGCCGCCGCCACCCACTCCACCGCCCGTGCGCCGGCCGCCGCCCCGCAGATAAACCTCTTGATCGGAACCTAACGCAAACCACAACGGCATGCTTCGGGTCATGATCTCAAACCCTCTCCCCGCTTATGATCGAAAAAGTGAAACGCATTTTAGGCCTTGGTTCGCCCAAGACCGGCAACAAACTAATAATCAGTGTCGAAAAACTGGAGCGCCGGGTGGCCCTCCTCGAAAACGGCCGTCTCGAAGAATATAACGTCGAGCGGAACAGCACCCGCAACATTGTCGGCAGCGTCTACAAAGGCAAAGTTAGGAACATAGAGATGGGGTTGAAGGCGATGTTCGTGGACATCGGCTTCGAAAAAAATGCGTTCCTCCATTTTTGGGACGCCATCCCCGCCGCGCTCGACAGCGGCATCGAGGAGATCGACCGGCCCAAGGACCGGCGGCCGAAAAAGCGGATCACGGCCAAAGACATCCCGAGCATTTATCCCGTCGGCTCCGACGTGATCGTCCAGGTGACGAAAGGCCCCATCGGAACGAAAGGCCCGCGCGTTACGACCAATCTCAGCTTTGCCGGGCGCTATCTGGTTTTCATGCCTTACAGCGATCGCAGCGGCATCTCGCGCAAGATCGAGGATCCAAAGGAGCGGGAACGGCTCCGCAAGATCCTGCGCGGACTGGAAATCCCGGAGGGGATAGGGGTGATTATTCGCACCGTCGGCGAAGGCCAGCGCGCCCGTTATTTTGTGCGCGACTTGAGTTTCCTCGTCGAGCAGTGGGCGAAAGTCGAGCAGGCCGATCCAGAACGAACCCGCGCCTTGCCGTGTCTTTGAAGAGCCGGATTTGGTGGACCGGACGGTTCGAGATTTCCTCACGGACGAGATTGACGAGGTGGTCTGCGACGATCAGGCGGCGATCGATCGAATGAATGAGATGGTGGGGCAAATTTCCCGGCGCGCCCGCAGCCGGATCAAGTTCTACGATGGCGGCGCTCCCATCTTCGAAACCTTCGGTGTCCAGAAACAGATCGACGACGCCTTCCATCGGCAGGTCTGGCTGAAATGCGGTGGTTATATCGTGATCGACGAAACCGAAGCGCTCGTCGCCATTGACGTAAATACGGGGCGGAACAAAGGCGGCCGCGACGTCGAAAAGACGATTTTGCAAACCAACCTGGAAGCCGCCGACGAAATCGCGCGCCAATTACGCCTGCGCAACGTGGGCGGCCTGATCATCGGCGATTTCATCGACATGAAGAGCCGGAAGGATCAGCAGGCGGTTTACTCGTTGATGAAGGAACGGCTAAGACGCGACAAGGCGAAAACACATGTCCTCCCGCTCTCGGCTCTCGGCCTGATGGAGATGACACGGCAGCGCGCGCAGGAAAGCCTGAGCGACTCGATCTACGAGAATTGCCCCTACTGCCAGGGACGCGGCGTCGTGAAGACTTCGATGACGACGAGCGTGGAGCTGCATCGCACGCTGAACACCGTCATGCGCAAGTATCAGGAAAGCGTGCATGATTTCCGGGTGATTTTGAACCCGGACGTGCTCAAGCGCCTGAAGGAAGAGGACGAGGAGTTTCTGGTCGAGCTGGAGCGCCGCTACGCCGGCCGGCTGATGTTCCGGGGCGATCCGGCCTATCACCACGAGAAATTCACCATTACCGACGCCAACACCGGGGCGGAACTAAAGCCTTGACGTTTCCGGGAAATTCGGAAAAATCGCTGAAAATCGACTAAAAATCCTAAAATAACGTCTTGAAACATGCGCGCACCTGTTCCACCATGTGCGGCAAACTTAACCCACACAGGAGAAAACAATGAAAAAACTAACACTTGGCTTTTGCGCACTGGTTGCCTTGAGCGCTTCCGCTTTCGCGGGGGAGACATACTCGAAGGAATCAAAAGCAGTCGTGCCACCGCCATGCCCGCAGTGGTATGCAGATAACGAATTCAATCTCAGCCTTTCCGGCGTTTATGCGTTTGGCAACAATGGTGACAACGCTTTTAATTCCAACTGGGACAACGGCTGGGGTGGGGCGATCGATGCAAAGTATTTCTTCCGCCGCCACTTCGGTATCGGCGTGCAGGGCTTCATCCTTGATGCTGACTCGGACGACAATAACGGATTTGCCCGCAACAACGATGACGATGACGGCGTCGGTGGAATCCTCGGCACCTTCACGGTGCGTTTTCCGATCAACTGCTCGCGCTTTGCCCCGTATCTTTGGGTCGGTGGCGGTGGGATCTGGGGCGGAGATGATGACTTCATCGTCAATGCCGCAGGTGGAACCGTCCGGAGAGGAAACGACGATGACGGCCATGCCATGGGGCAGGTCGGCGGCGGTTTCGAAGTTCGTTTCACCCCGCATGTCGGTTGGCAGAACGATTTCAGCTGGAATATCGTGTCGGGTTCGGACAACAACTTTGGAATGGCCCGCACCGGTATTAACTTCGCGTTCTAAACAACGCCGCATAATTTAACAAGACGCCGGGAACACTGTATGTGTTCCCGGCGTTTTTTTTGCCGCATACGAGGTGATCCGCCCGAGCGGCATTGCGAAATCGAGTAGGCGGCCGAAATTACCTTGCATGTCGTTTGCCTCGCTTCTGGATAATTTGCCGCTGCGGAAATCCCTGGTGCTTCACCGCTTTGAGGATTTGATCTCCCTCAAGTCCGACGCGGAATTCGAGACTTTGGCGCAGAATTCGCGGGCTCTCACCTTGCAGAATTTTGGGCGGACCATGCGACTTTTTGCACCGCTTTATCTCTCCAATGAGTGCATCAACAACTGCCGTTATTGCGGGTTTTCGCGGGACAATCCCATCCTGCGGGTCACGCTCGGCCTCGAGCAAGTGCTCAAGGAAGGAAGATACCTGGCGAGCGAAGGGTTCCGGCAGGTTCTTCTGGTGGCCGGGGAACACCCAAAGTTTGTCAGCCGATTCCTATTTGGAGGATTGCGTGCGGGCTTTGGCTCCGGATTTTTCGTCTATTTCAATCGAGGTGGGCCCCATGGAGGCGGCTGCCTACGTTCCGATCGTGGAGGCGGGGGCCGAGGGGCTGGTTGTTTATCAGGAAACCTATGACCGGGAGATTTATGCCGAGATGCATACTGCAGGGCCGAAACGCGATTTCGTTTGGCGGCTCGATTGCGCGGAGCGCGGCTACGAAGCTGGATTTCGGCGAATAGGAATTGGTGCGCTTTTCGGTCTGGCCCCGTGGCGGCAGGAAGCGGTCGCGCTGGCTGCACATGTCGAATATTTGCTGAAGCATTGCTGGCAGGCGCAGATCACGGTGAGCTTGCCGAGATTGCGTCCCGCGGCCGGTGAATTTCAGCCTGCCTTTTCCATGACGGATCGCGAGCTGGCGCAATTGATTTGCGCGTTCCGGCTCACCTTTCCCCAGGTCGGAATTGTCCTCAGCACGCGGGAACGGGCCGCCTTGCGTGATGTCCTGGCCTCATTGGGTGTAACGATGATGAGCGCCGGCAGCCACACGGAGCCCGGCGGCTATACGGGTCAGGGCGGCCGGGAACTGCATCGCACGGTCCGCGGACGCATCGTGGCGCCGGAATTTCAAGATGGGGAAGACGTTCTGGCCACGGGGCAATTCGAGATCAGTGACGAGCGTTCTCCCGCAGAAGTTGCCGCTGTCCTCCGGCGCCGTGGATTCGAACCGGTTTGGAAAGACTGGGATCCCGCACTTCTCGCCTCATGAGAGTGTGGATCAATGGTGATCCCGCCGAAGTGAAGGGCGTAACGAATATCGCCGAGCTGGCGGCACGTTACAGTCTTCAACCGAACACCGTGCTGATCGAGCACAACGCGACCGCGCTCCGTCAGCGGGAATGGGTGGAGCGTCAGCTCGCGGAAGGCGATCGAATCGAATTCGTTCGCGTGGTCGCGGGCGGGTAGGGGCTGCCTCTGGCGGAATCGAGATCTTGTCTTAGGCGAGCTGCTTCACGACTACGCGCATCCCGTCCGTCTGAATCACGGTGACCGGCGTTTCGGCGGCAATGAATTCACCTTCGGTCACGACATCGACGACCTGATCGCCAAAGAGGGCCTTGCCGCTGGGTCGCAGGGTCGTAAGAGCGGCGCCTTCCCTTCCAGGCGTAAGCGCAAAGGCGGTGGCGAATTCCCGCGGCGCGCCGGCCAGCGAGGGGCCGGGCGGATTCGTTGTCATGAGCGCGAACCGGCGGTACAGGCTCGTCCGCGGGAGATAGCGCGCGAGAACAATGATTGCGACCGTGGCGGCCAGGAGCGCGAGGAAGAGATTCCGCAGCGGAATAGCAATCATCTGGCCCGTCGGGAAAAATGTCTCGCCGGGGTAGCGATCGATCATCGCCCAGAGCAGCGAGGCGAGCATGAGAAAAACACCGACAACACCAATGACAATTGTCGAGTGGGCGAAAAACAAGATCTCGACCAGGACCAGGATGACGCCGAGCACGAAGAGAGCGACGACTTCCCAGCCCGCCAGGCCAGCCAAATAATGTCCAAGGAAGAAAAGCGCGAAGCAGAAGGCGGCAATAACCCCGGGCACACTCGCGCCCGGAATTTTGAATTCGAGGTAAGCGCAAATGATTCCGAGAAGAAGGAGCAGGGGCGCAAGCTTCGTGATCCAAAACGCCAGCCGCTCGAAACCGCTGGGATCAAGCGGAACCAGCTTGCCTTTCAGCCCGGCCTTCCGCGCCAGATCCTCAATCGAATCGGCAATGCCGTCGGCCAATAACGCCTTGCCGTTGATCTTCTCGGTCGCTTCCTGTGCAGTCAGCGTCAGGAGCGAGCCTTTTGGGTGCACCACGCGGTCGCCGATTTTCACCTCCTTTTCCTTGGTCAGGAAGGCCTCACCGATGTCGGGATTATGGCCGTTGCGAGTGGCGGAGCTGCGAATGAGCGCGGACCAATAGGAAATCGTCTTGTCGCGCGCGGTCGCCGGCAGATCTTCGCCGGTCGCAAGAATGGGCGCGGCCGCGCCGATGGCGCTCACCGGCGACATGTAGATGTGCTGGGTCGCCAATGCGATGAGTGAGCCGGCGGAACCGGCATTCGAGTTAATGAACGTGTAGGTCGGCACGGTCGCGTGATTCAGGACGCTGGTGATTTCCGCCGCCGAATCGAGTCGTCCGCCGTACGTGTCCATTTCAAAAATAATCGCTCCCGCGCCCGCGATCTCCGCGGCCTTGACGGCGCGCCGAAGAAACAAGAGCAGGGGAGGCGAAATTTCTCCATTCAGCGGAACGACTACCGTATCCCCTTTGTGGATCACCTCGCGCGCGTCCGCGGGAAAGGAAATTGCGGTGAGGCTGATGACCAAACACAGATAGCGTAGAAGGATTCTCATGAAGGCCGGCTGCCCATCCAATGACAACTGTTGGAAGGGTATCTTCTCTGGCTTAATTTGGCATCGCTCCGCCCGCCAAACGAGCGAAAAGTAAACGCGCATGGGAACTATCCCTTCACAGAACATCGAACAGATCGCCGCCGCGAATGATATCGTCGAAGTGATCGGCTCCTATTTTCCGCTCAAACGCGCCGGCACGACTTTCAAGGCGCTCTGCCCTTTTCATCAGGAAAAAACGCCCTCCTTCACGGTCAGCCCGCAACGGCAAACGTTTCATTGCTTCGGCTGCGGGGTGGGGGGGAGCGTTTTCCGTTTCGTGATGGATTATGAGCATCTCGATTTTCCAGCGGCGGTGCGGAAATTGGCGGCTCGCGCGGGAATTCCGGTGATCGAGGAACGCGGTGGAAGCGGCGATGACGATCGTCAGCATGAGACGCGCAGGACGTTGCTTCAGCTCCACGCCGAAGCCACGGAATGGTTTCACGAAAACCTGGTGAAGGGCACGATTGGCAAACCAGCCCGGGAGTATTTAAAGAAGCGAGGGATCGATCGGCGAATCGCCGATGATTGGCAAATCGGCTTCGCGCCCGAGAGCTGGGATGCGTGTCTGACCTGGGCGATCGATCGCGGTTACCGGCGCCCGCAGATTCTGCAAAGCGGATTGATCAAGCCGCGCGACGAGAATCGGCCAGACGGGGAGGCCTACGATAGGTTTCGCGGCCGTATCATGTTTCCCATTCACAACGACGTGGGCGAAGTGATCGCCTTCAGCGGCCGCGTGCTCGAAAAGGAGGAGGAAGGCGCGAAGTATTTGAACTCGCCCGAGACGCCGCTCTTCCGGAAGGGGCGTGTCCTCTTTGGTCTGCACAAGACGAAGCGGGGCCTAATTGAAGCGAATTGCGCGATCGTTTGTGAAGGACAACTCGATCTCATCACGGTCTTCGAAGCCGGCATCAGCAACGTGGTCGCGCCGCAGGGAACGGCCTTTACGGAGGATCAGGCGCGGATTCTGAAACGGTTTGTGAGCGAGGTCGTTCTCTGTTTCGACGCGGATACTGCGGGCCATAAAGCGGCGGAACGCTCGTTGGAGGCGCTCCTACAAAACAACCTCATCGTTCGGGTCGCCGAAATGCCCGCGGGTGAGGATCCCGATTCCATGATTCGGCAACGGGGCAAAGAGGAATTCGAAAAGCGCGTTGCGGAGGCCCGCGATTTTTTCGATTCCTGGATCGAGCATGAAACCGCGACGGCCGATCTTGATTCGCTCGGGACGAAAATGCAGCTGGCGCGAAAGCTGGCGGACACCGTCGCGCGGGTGCAGGACCCGCTCATGCGCGGCGAGGTTGCCAACAAAGTGAGCGCCCGGCTGGGGATCCCGCGTTCTGATTTCGAGCGGCTGCTGACCAAACCAAACCGCAATCGTATTTCGGTGGATGATGCTCGTGGTGAAACGATGACTCCCGCGCCGCGTCACGAGGTGGCGATGCTGTGCCTCCTGTCGCTGCGCCATGCGGAGGCACGTGAATTTCTCCAGGCGCACGGTTGGCGCGAGATGCTGGCTCAAACGCCGGACGCCGAGATCCTCGGCCGCATTCTCGAGGCTGAACTGCGGCCCGACGATCCGGCTTCGGTAAACGCATTCATGTCTAGCCTTTCGACCGGCGATGAAGCGTTAGTTTCTTCGTGGTTACTGCAAAAAATGCCCCCGAACGGTCTGGAGGTGGCGAAAGGCTGGTGGAACGGCCTGCGCCAGGCTGCTTTACGTCGACAGCTTCAGATCGCGGAAGGCCGCATGAAACTGCCTCGCCTGACCACTGGAGAAGCGGTCAACTTGCAGAAACAAATTCTTGACCTTACGGAGCAACTCCGCGAGCTTGCGAAGTTTTCGTCTGCCCGCGTGCTCGACACATAACTGTCGCTGAGGGGGCAGTAAAATCGAGCGCGAGCCGACTGGAAACGCAGCAATTCCTCAAGAGCACAAACTTTGGCAAAGCATTCGAAAAAACGCGGACGGGGCCGGCCAGCGCTGAAAAAACCAGCGAAAGCGAGGCGTTCTCAAACGTCCACAACCGTGAAGCCGAAAAAGCTTCATGCGAAAACGCCCAAGGCCCGTGTGAAAGTATCGTCGTCCAAGAGTTCTGGCCCGCAGAAGAAGAAAGGGGCTTCCCATTCAGCGCTCCGCAAGGAACTGAAGGGGATGAATGGATCAAGTTCTCCCGAGTCGGACGAGCTCATGCCGTCCGCGGCTCCCGCGGATGTGCAAACGCGTATCCGCGAGCTGATCAAGCTCGCGAAAGAACAGGGCTACCTCACATTCGATGACTTGAACGAAGCCCTCCCCGTCGAGGTCACGGACGCGGATGAGCTCGATGCGATTTTGACGCGCCTCCGGCGGATGGAGATCGACATTATCGAAGCGTCCGAGGTGGACCGTTACAAGGACGGCAAAAAAGACCCCGAGGAAGAGGAAGAGGAAAAACCGGAAGCAAAGCTCGATATTCTCGATGACCCGGTGCGGATGTATCTCAAGCAAATGGGCCAGGTGCCTTTGCTGACGCGCGAGCAGGAGGTGGAGATCTCCAAGCGAATCGAAGAGGCGGAGATCATGGTGCAACGGCTCATCAACCGTTTTGGTTTCATCGCCCGGGCGCACCTCGATCTGGCGCAAAAACTGACCGAAGGCGGGGAGCGTTTCGACCGCGTCATCCTCGACAAGAAAATCGAGAGCCGCGAGCGCTACATGAAGTTGCTGCCGCGCCTGTGCAAGCAGGTCGAAAAACTGGGTGCCTCAATTTGCCAGCAATATTCTCAAATCCTGCACGGTCCGGCGCGAAAGGATGCCAAGAAGGCGAAGGCGTTCCAGAAATCGGTCGCGTCGCTGCAAAAGCTTTACCCGAAATTCTATTTCAAACAGAAGGTGACCGAGGAATTCGTTCATCTGGCCGACGAACAATTCCACGTGCTGACGCTGCTCCAGACCGAGATAAGCAAGCATCCCCGCGACCATGGGGCCCGCTCACCGCTTGGGATCAAGTCGCGCAACCTGGAGAGTTCGCTTTGGCTTTCTCTGGAAGAATACACCGAGCAATATCGCGCGCTCAAGAGTTGGCTGCACAAGGCACTCCGGGCTAAGACTGAAATGGTCGAGGCGAATCTGCGGCTGGTCATTTCCATCGCGAAAAAATATACAAACCGCGGCCTCTCCTTTTTAGACCTGATCCAGGAGGGAAACATGGGGCTGATGAAGGCGGTGGAGAAATTTGAGTATCGGCGCGGCTACAAATTCTCAACCTACGCCACCTGGTGGATCCGCCAGGCGATCACCCGCTCGATTGCCGACCAGGCACGCACCATTCGCATCCCGGTGCACATGATCGAAACGATCAACAAGCTGATGCGCGTGCAGAAGCAACTGGTGCAGGAATATGGACGCGAACCGACGCCGGAAGAGGTGGCGGAGGAAATCTTGTTGCCGGTCGATCGGGTGCGGGCTGTTCTGAAGATGGCGCAGCAGCCCATTTCGCTTCAATCGCCCGTGGGTGAAAGCGAAGAGACTAATTTTGGCGATTTCATCGAGGATAAAGGCGCGGAAAATCCGAGCGACATGACGGCGATCGTGCTCCTAAAGGAGAAGATCAAAGATGTGCTTGAGACTTTGACGGAGCGCGAGCGACAGGTGCTCGAGCAGCGCTTCGGTCTGGTGGATGGCTACAGCCGGACGCTGGAAGAAGTCGGGCGCCAGTTTCGAGTCACGCGCGAACGGATCCGGCAGATTGAGGCCAAGGCCTTGCGCAAAATGCGGCATCCGACGCGCATCCGGCAGTTGGAAGGTTTTTTGGAAGCAGCGGAAACCTAAGGGCACGGGGGATTCGTTTCCCTGGCGCAACTTTGACCGTCCGGCGGAGTTCAATCCGATGACCATGAAACGCGAGGATGATCAGGAATTGTGGGACCTGCTCGGCCAGGGTGCCGAGCCGAAGATATCGCCCTTTTTCGCGCGTAACGTTCTGCGAGAAATCCGCCAGCCGGGTGCTTGGACCACGTTACGCGGGTGGCTCAATCCCCGAAGGTTGATTCCAGCAGCCGGCGTGGCTGCGGCGTTCCTGGCGGTGGTCTTCCTGCGGATGCACACGTCCGTGGCTCCTTTGGCGGCTCCGCCATCCGAGGCGCTGGCGAACGTGGACACGCAGGATTACGAATTGATTGTCGACCTGGATGATCTTCTGGCCTCCGACGATAACAATTCGTTGGACGAGAGCGTCCTTCTCTAGGGCGGCCGTTTTGGTCCGCTTTCGAAGAATTCGATAACGCGCCGCACCAAAAAATTGAGCTGGCGTGGATTTCTCCAGCCAGCTCAATTCGAAATCGAGTTCCGCCTTAACGCCAGTGGCGGTTCCGATAATAAACGCGCCGGTTGTGATGGCGGTAATATCGCGGCGCGACATAAACCACCCGTCTCGGGCGGTAATAGTTGTAGCCGTAGGGATAGTACCCGGGACCGCACCGGTAGTACCCGAACGGAAAACCAAAGTCGATGCCTACTGAAACCCGTGCTTCCGCTCGCGGCGCCGCCGCAAACGCAAAGGCGCTAATGGCCAAACCGATCAGAAGAAACTTTTTCCAATTCATGTGAAATCCTCGTTGAGGTTGATTATTGAACACCACCTGTAACGAAAGGTTGACGTAAAGTTGCGAGGAATTATTCGGAGCCACAGTTCGGATATCCAGTAACGCAAACATCCGGCCCAATCCGCTTATACCGGACATGCTCGAGCCGCACCGCCTTTTCGGTCGACGCGGCGCCAATTCCCGCAAAAGCAACGACAGGGCCCCCAGACAGGACCGGTCCAAAGTAAAGCTGAACCTTGTCTATCAGGCGTTGATCCAGGGCCTGGCCCAGAATTTCGCCACCGCCTTCGATGAGCACACTGGTGATCTCTTTTTTGCCCAGCTCGCGCAAGACGGCCTCCAGGGTTTTCCCGCTGTGGATGATCGTTCGCGTGGCGAATCGATCCGTAAAAAGCCGGGCCTGGCGGGGCAGAACGCCAGAGCGAGAGAGAACGATGCGCCACGGTTGCTTCGCTCCCCGGGACCGGGCGGTGAGACGCGGATCGTCGGCCCGCAATGTTCCCGCGCCGATTAGAATCGCATCGACCTGCGCACGCAATTGTTGAGCGTGCCGCCGCGACGCTGGGCTGGTAATCCAGCGCGCCTCATCAGGCGGCAGGGATAGTCGGCCATCCAGGCTCATTCCGCATTTGGCGATGACGAACGGGCGTCTGGTCTGGATCCATTTGTTATGCGCTTCGTTGAGCGCGGAACATTCGCTGGCCAACACACCCGCGCGCACTTCGAGACCTGCTTTCCTAAGCAGTTCGATTCCGCGCCCAAGGTGCTGGGGATTAGGATCGGTCGCGCCGATCACCAACCGCCGGACTCCGGCCTCGCCAATCGCGCTGGAACAGGGCCCGGTCCGCCCTGAGGTCGAGCAAGGTTCGAGCGTGACATACAGGATCGCGCTTTTGGGAACTCTCTTCTTGAAACTGCGCAGGCATTCGATTTCGGCATGGGGCGCACCCGTGCGTTTGTGATAGCCCTTGGCCACGACATTTCCGTTAACCACGAGCACTGCTCCCACGGCAGGGTTGGGGCTTGTTTGGCCGAGACCACGGCGAGCCTCACGCAGAGCCGCGCGCATGAAAAATTCGTCGTTACGCGCTGTGGTCACATCCAGAGATATCTCGCATCCGGGAGACAGGCAACTCGGTGGTTCGTGTTAAAGATAACCCGACCATTCTGAGCGTGATAATTTGTCTCATCTGCGTGTTTATTACGATTCATGTAGTGCGACACTTAGTTACTATTCTGGAGCGACTAAAAATGTCAGATGTATATATAAAAAGCTGTGCTTAAGCATGTTATAGCATGCGATGGACACCGATAAAATTCTGGCATTTCTTTCGCTAGAGGATTGCGAGTTTTGAACCCAAGTAATCTCATCAACTAAGAAAATCTATGAACCTAATTCGTTACCAAACCCCAAACTCTGTGATGTGGCCCTCCCTTGATCGGTGGGCCAATCTTCGGAATGACCTTGATACTCTCTTGGAGTTGCCCTTCTGGGGAGGCTCCACCCGTCAGTCGCAGTTGTTCAGCGGATGGACTCCCGCGCTCGACCTTTATCACAACAACGATAACGTCGTCGCCGTCGTCGAGCTTCCAGGCCTCCGGAAAGAGGATATTGAGATATCGCTTCAGGACGGAACGCTAATCATCAGCGGCGAGCGCAAAGACGAGGCCACGGCGGAAAACGGCGCCACGCGTACGGAACGTTGCACAGGCAAATTTCGCCGCAGCATTACGCTCCCGACCCGCGTCGACGCGAACAAGGTCAGCGCAACTTACAAGGGTGGCATCCTGACGGTGACGCTCCCGAAAGCCGAGGAAGCGAAGCCGAAGCAAATCCAAATCAATTTGAATTGAGCAACTCAAGAAAGGAAAAACCCAATGAATACTTTAGTTCGTGAAAATTGTAGCAGTAACAGCGACCGGCAGGCGACCGAGCAATTCATCGCGCCGGCGGCGACCGTCCTCGAAAACACCGATGGCTATACGTTGGAAGTGGAAATGCCCGGCGTGACCAAGGAGAGCCTCGAGATGTGGGTCGAAAACAACGAGCTCACCATTCTGGGCCGGCGCTCGACGCCCTCAGTCGATGGCACGCTCATCCACCGCGAGTCGCGTTCGGAGAATTTCCGGCGATCATTTGAGCTCGATCCGTCGATCGACGCGGGTAAAATCAGCGCGAAGATCGAGCAAGGCGTCGTGACTTTGACTCTGCCGAAAGCGGAGCAAGTCAAGCCGCGCAAGATCGCCGTGGCGTAACAGAATCAGTTTGGTTGAAGGCGCGCAGGCCGCAAGCCGTGAGGTTTGCGGCCTGTCGTCATTTTCCGACGTACTGCCGGAGCTTTTTCGCTTGGCGAAGTTCGCGACCGCACGTACTTAAGAGGCCCCTCCACTATGGCTACCAAAACTGAAGAAAAACCGGCTGAAGACAAAGTCACCGCCGCGCGCAACAAAAACCTCGATCTCGCGCTGCAGCAGATCGCCAAAGACTACGGCGACGGCGCCATCATGCGGCTCGGAGACGCGACGATTGTCGACATCGACGTCATTCCCACCGGCAACATCCTGATCGATCGCGCGCTTGGAGTCGGTGGATTTCCTCGGGGCCGCGTGGTTGAAGTTTACGGACCGGAATCCTCAGGCAAAACAACCCTGACCCTTACCGTCATCGCTCAAGCCCAGAAGCGCGGGGGGCTGGCGGCATTCATCGATGTCGAGCACGCGCTCGACCCGCAATATGCGCGTCGTCTCGGCGTCAACATGGACGATTTGCTCGTCTCGCAGCCAAGCTCCGGTGAAGAAGCGCTGCGGATTGTCGAGACGCTCGTGCGTTCAAACGCGCTGGACGTTATCGTGCTCGATTCCGTCGCGGCTCTGGTCACGAAGCAGGAACTGGAGGGTGAGATCGGCGATTCCACCGTTGGGGCGCAAGCGCGCTTGATGAGTGCGGCGATGCGCAAATTGACCTCACTGATTTCCAAGGCGCGGACGTGTTGCGTTTTTACCAATCAGATCCGCGAAAAGATTGGCGTCATGTTCGGCAATCCGGAGACGACGCCCGGCGGCAAGGCCCTGAAATTTTACGCCAGCGTGCGGATCGATATTCGCCGCATCGGCGCGATCAAACAAACCGATGGTGTCGTCACCGGCAACCGGACACGCGTCAAAGTCGTAAAGAACAAAGTCGCGCCGCCCTTCACGGAAGCCGAATTCGACATCATGTACAACGAAGGCATTTCTTCGACTGGCGCGCTGCTCGACCTTGCGCTGGAGAAGCAAATCATCGAGAAGCGTGGCTCCTGGCTCAGCTACAAGGGAACGCAATTGGCGCAGGGGCGCGATGCCGGGAAAGAGGCGCTCAAGAACGACCCGGCGCTTTACGAGGAGATCGAGGCGGCCGTTAAGGCCAAACTCGACGAGGACAAGAAATAGTCCCCCGCCGGCCGTTCATTTCACTGACCGCCCGCTCGGGTAGTTCTCGCGTCGCGGCGAATGTCGCGCTTTATTCGCCGGTCATGGCTTCGTCGCAATTTTCACGATCTTATCCAAACAAAGGGCTGCACGCGCTGGTGCTCTTGCTGGTGGGTTGGGTCGCACCCGCGGACCTCGGCTCGGCCCAATCTCTCACCCGCGCGGAATCGCTCAAGATTGCCGAGTCCTTTCTTCAGCATCGCTGGCAATCATCGGCGAAGAATGTGCGGCACGGAAAAGATTCGGACGGAATAGAGGTTCATACTCCGGACCGCGACGGCGGTCACGGTCACCCGCTGAGCGAATGCTGGCTCCCGAACGCGGCGAATACCGGCGTCGCTTACAAGTGGGGCGGAAATGATAACCCGAAGAGCTTCACTGCCGGAATCCGGGCGGGGAAAGCGGCTGGGGACGTTTACACCCAGGAGAAGCGTCGACGCGGAGGGCAGGCTGTCAGTGGCGAGGCCGTGGGCATTGATTGTTCCGGCTTTATCAATCATTGCTGGAAACTGACCACACGATATTCGACCAACTCGCTTCCATCGGTCTGCCAGAAACTTTCATCGCCCGCTGCACTGGAGCCGGCCGATATTATGAACACGACGAATGGCCACGTCCTTCTGTTCGTGAAATGGCTCGATGGCGAAAAAAAGCGGGCGCTTTTCTACGAAGCGGCGCCCTTCAGCAAGACACTCGCCTCCGAACGTGACGTGACCGAGATGACCGCGAACGGTTATACACCGTTGCGCTACCGCCATATTCGCAATTGACCATGACCTCCGCCGAGATCCGCCAGTCCTTTTTCGATTTCTTTCGCGAGAAACAGCACACGATCGTGCCGTCCGCTTCGCTTCTGCCGGATTCGCCCAATCTGCTCTTCACGAATGCCGGCATGAACCAGTTCGTCCCAATTTTCCTCGGGCAACAGAAGCCGCCGTGGAATCCGCCCCGCGTCGCCGACACCCAGAAATGCATCCGCGCCGGCGGGAAGCATAACGATCTGGACGATGTTGGGCTCGACACGTACCACCACACGTTTTTCGAAATGCTCGGTAACTGGAGCTTTGGCGATTACTTCAAGAAGGAGGCGATCGATTGGGCGTGGGAGCTGGTGGTGGAACGCTGGAAACTTCCGGCCTCAAGGGTCTATGCGACGGTTTACCAGCCTGGTCCCGGCGAGCCGAGCGAGTTCGACCAAGAAGCGCACGATCATTGGGCGCGGGTGTTCGAGAAGGCCGGGCTCGATCCCGCCGTCCACATCGTTAACGGCAACAAGAAGGATAATTTCTGGATGATGGGCGACACCGGTCCGTGCGGTCCGTGCTCCGAACTGCACATCGATCTCACGCCGGAGGAGCGGACTCCCGAGATGGAGGCTCGAGGCGCAAAGCTTGTGAACATGGGAGTTCCCGAGTGCATCGAGATTTGGAATCTCGTTTTCATCCAGTTCAACGCCGACGCGGACGGCACCTTCTCGCCGTTGCCGCAGAGGCATGTCGATACCGGAATGGGTTTCGAGCGAATCACCTCGATGATCCAGGGCACGAAGAATTTCACCGACTTCTCGCGCCCGATCTCAAATTACGAAACGGATGTGTTCCGCCCCATCTTCGACGAGATCGAAAAGCTCAGCGGCAAGAAATATGGTTCGACCTTGCCTCCCGCAGGCAGCACCGGCGAGAACGAGGAAGAGAAAAGCGATGTTGCGTTTCGGGTTATTGCGGACCACATCCGCACGTTGAGCTTCGCGATTGCCGACGGCATTCAGCCCGGCAATACCGATCGCAACTATGTTCTGCGTCGCATCCTGCGCCGCGCCGTCCGCTACGGTCGAACGCTCGGTTTTCACGAGCCATTTTTTTACAATCTCGTTGCCGTCGTTGCCGAAAAAAACGGGAGTGTTTTCCCCGAAATTCGCGCTAGGCAAGGGCACGTCGAAGCAGTGTTACGACGAGAGGAAGAGGCGTTTAATAAGACGTTGGATCGAGGATTAGCTCGCCTGGAGCAAATTCTCTCGGGCGGATACAGCGGCGCTCTCCGTGGATTGTATGCTTTCGAGCTCTACGACACGTATGGCTTTCCTGTCGATTTGACCCAGCTCGTTTGCCGTGAACGTGGTCATGAGGTCGATATGGATGGCTATCACCGAGAGCTCGAAGAGCAGCGCGTCCGCGCCCGTGCCGCGCAGAAGAAGGAAGTCATTTCCCTCTCGCAAATCGAGACGAAGGAGCCGACGCATTTTCTTGGCTACGACCACGATCGTACGGGCGCAGATGTGCAGGAAGTTGTCGCTTTGAAGGACAAGACCGCGGTCGTGCTTAACAACTCCGTTTGTTACGCCGAGATGGGTGGACAAGTCGGCGATACAGGAGAGTTGATCGGCTCCGGAAGACTTTGGCGCGTGGTCAACACGCAGCATAGCGGAAATACTTGGCTCCACTTCATCGAGGGCGAGGATGCGCCAGCTATCGGTGACCACGTGACGCTGGAGTATGATGCGCCGCGCCGTGCCGCGATTCAGCGGCATCACACGGTGACGCATTTACTGCATTGGGCGTTGCACGAAATTGTATCGCGAGAAGCCGCGCAGAAGGGGAGTTATGTCGGTCCAGAGAAATTAACCTTCGATTTTTCGAGCGCGGCACTCACGCCTCAGCAGAAACGCGACGTTGAAAAGCTCGTTAATGAGAAGGTCGGCGAGAATGCACCGGTTTCGTGGAAGGAAATTCCTTACGCCGATGCTAAGAAGCGCGCGGATATCACCCAATTTTTTGGCGACAAGTACGGTGATGTTGTGCGTGTCGTGCAGATTGGTGGCCAAGCGGAGCAGTTGAATGGTTACTCAATGGAGCTTTGCGGGGGAACACACGTTCGGGCGACCGGCGATATCGGATCGTTTCGAATCGTCAGGGAAGAAGCGATCGCGGCGGGCATTCGGCGGATTGAAGCAGTCGCGGGCGAGGCGGCTCGCGATTGGGCAAGGCAGGAGGCCGCACAACAACAGGAGAAGTTTGAGGCGTTAGCCCGAAAGAAAGAGGGAATCGCGGCGTTGCCCGCGTTTGCAGAAAGCGCCGAGACAAACGCGATGCTGGAACAAGTCGACGCGCGTTCGGCGCATCTCGAAAAACTCGAGGCGGAAGTTCACGAATGGGAGAAGCAGAATGCCAAGGCTTCCGAAGCGGAGGTGAGGAGTCTCGCCGGCACAATCGCGAGCGAACTGGCGGCAGCGCACGCGGGGGAGAAATCCTGTGTAGCGGAGGTGCCGAATGCGGACGCCAAGTTGCTTCAAGCAATCGTCGATGCGCTCAAGCCAAAGTTTAGCGGTCCGATCTTTCTCGCGGGCGCGACGGAAGGACGCGTGGCGTTGATTGCGTCCGTGCCGAAAGAACTCACGTCCAAGATTCAGGCGAACAAGTTGATTCAGGAAGTCGCTCCGATCGTAGGGGGCAAGGGCGGCGGTCGGCCGGAGGGGGCGCAAGGTGCGGGGAAAGACGCGACGAAAATCAGCGAGGCCCTGACCAAGGCGCGCGAGCTGATTTCGTTGTAGCGGGTGGTGTTGTAGAGGCGCTTGTGCCAAGCGCCTAACCAAGTGAACCAGGCGCTCGCCGCGGCCAGCGCCTCTACGACTCGCAGCTAACTAGGCAACAACAGCGTGACGAAGGCGGTTGCCGCGACTGCGAAAATCAGGATCACAAAGTAGACAAATCCGCCGAGCACGAACTTGAAGGCGCTAAAGAACCACCCCTGCCCATAAACGCGGCGGATTGAGAGGAAGATCTGAACGAAAATCGCGCACGACATCACTCCGATGATCCAACCGCTCAGCGCGGGCAACGTTTGGTTGGCGCCCATCGCGGCGAGGGCAGTTATAACTACCGCTACATAAAGGAAGGTGTGGATGTGAAGCGCGTAAACCAGGTGCTCCACGTAGAAGCGCCGTTTGCGGATGTAGAGAATCTTCAGGACGAAAGCGAATAGAGGAATGCAGCAAAGCATCATTACCGGGATGTTGTTCCTCAGCGTGTCCAGGAAAAGCTTTAGCTTGCTGCCGTCCTCACCAATTTTGTCCTTGATTTGCTTTTCCATCCACACTTCGAAAGGCGAGTCCACTCCGTCTTCTTTGCCCATGCTGAAATGGAGTGAGTCTTTCTTTTTCGGCTTTGGTGTCGGTGTTGGAATATCGGGAGCTCCGGGGGGGGCGGGAGGAACCGGCACGATGGGGGCGGCCTCATCGGCTGGCGTGACCGTAGGCGTCGGTTCCGGCGTCTCCGGAATACGCGCGATGGCAGCCGCGACCTTGGCCCGCTCTTCTGGTTGGAAGGTCTTCCGCAAATTGGATTTGAGAAATGTCTTGAACGCCAGCTTGAGGTCACGGCGTTCTTGGTCGGAAAGCGCCCCTTGTCCTTGCGATAGCTTTGTGCGCGCCACCTCCACCTGTTCGCGTTGTTCCGGGGCGAGGGGCGAGTCCGGTCCGGTCAACTTACTGAGGCTGTCGACGAGTTCTGCGCGATCCTGCGTCGTCAATTCGATGTTGCCCGGCGATTGCAAATTGAGGGCGCGAGCCAGGAGAAAGAACACGACGCTGGCGATCAGATAGAGCCGAAGCGGATGAACATACCGGGCGCGGCGACCGGCATTGAAGTCGTTGGTCAGTTGCCACGGGCGCAGCAAAAGCTGGTTGATCGAATGGAGAAATTTCGTATCCCAATTCAAGAAGGAATCCGCGGCATCCAGCACGACCCGAAAGATCGAACGGCGGTAGTCGATCGCATGCTGTCCGCATTGTCCGCAGAACTCGCCCGTTAAGGGGGCGCCGCAATTCTCGCAATGGGTCAGCGGCTTCGCGGGCAGTTTCGACCGGCGCCGGAAACCAAAGATTCCGCGCCGTTTCGACGGCTCCTCGGCCATCGCCGAAGCCGAATCAGCGATGATGATGTGGTCGAGTTCGTCGCTCATGGATTCTGCGTCATTTTATCGCAGCCCAGACCCGATGCACATCGTCGTGATCTTCCAGTGTCTGGAGAAACTCGCCGGTATGGGCACGCTCTTCGTCAGTCAGGGATGGGAAGCTCTTGGCGATGTAACCCAGCTCGCTGGTGGTGACGGTCCAGCCATTCGCCGCGAGCCACTGTGAAACGGCGTGCAGGTCGCTGCGCTCCGTGATGAACCGCGCACCGCTGGTTCCCTCTGGGATATCGTCATTCTCCGCCCGCGAAAGCGGCTCCACATTCTGCGCGCCGGCTTCGATCGCCGCCGCTTCGATGTCCGCGGCCGCGTCGGCATGATGGGCTTCGACCAACCCAACGTGGTCGAAGAGAAACTTGTTGCTGCCGGGAGTGCCCAGCTGGCCGCCTTTGCGGAAGAGCACGCGGATTTCCGGCGCGGTGCGGTTGTTGTTGTCGGTCAGAATTTCGACGATCACCGGCACTTTGTGCGGTGCATAACCTTCGAAAACGACATGTTCCATGACGAGCTTGTCGTCGCCGATGCCCGCGCCTTTCCTGATCGCGCGCTCGATTACGTCGCGCGTCACGCTGGCTTTGCGCGCTTTGTCGACCACGGCCGCGAGCCGTGGATTCGCGGCGGGCTCAGCGCCGCCGAGCTTCGCGGCCACCATTATTTCTTTCACGAGTTTGCCGACGAGCTGACCTTTTTTCAGCCCGGCGACTTCTCGTTTGGAGTGAAGCCATTGGCGACCCATATGCGGGATGTAACAGGTCGAGCGCGAATCAGCAAGCGAGGGCCTGACCTGCCGCGGCCGCGCAGCAATCTCCAAATTCCAATTCACAAACCCCAGGGAAGTTCGAAATCTCAAGTCTCAAAGGAGAGTTTCGAAACGCGCTTGGGGTTTGACGTTTAGAATTTCCTTGGGATTTGGTTCCTGGGAGTTGGGATTTCGAGCGAAGCGCCAGAGCCCCTAGTCCCGACACAGGAACAGCGCTGCTGTGCCGGCGACCCCTATGGCAAAGAGCGCAATGTTGTCCTCAACGAAATACGGATATGCCATCAAGGCGAGTCCGAGAAACATCGGTTTCCAGACGTGCATCCGTTTTCCGTAGATGAAGGCGACGAAACCGATCGAGCCAAAGAGCAATCCGCCGATGAGATTGGCGCCGCTGAAGACAGGCATGTGCTTCCTGGGAGCTAGCGGCGAGCCACCCGCAGGATCAATTTGCGTTGACCGCCTTGCCTCGAACAGCCATACCATCGCGGCGTGAGGTCGCTTTTCTCCCGCAAACCGATCGCGGCCTTGCTCGCGGAAGGAGAGAATCCCAATGGTCTTCGCCGTGAGCTGGGTGCGAAGGATTTGATCATGCTCGCAATCGGCGCCGTGATTGGCGCTGGCATTTTTTCGTCCATCGGCACGGCCGCGGCGGGCGAGACTCTGCCGAGCGGGGAAGTTGTCCGGCTGGGCGCGGGCCCTGCCCTGATCTTATCGTTTGTTTTGCTGGGAGTGGTCTGCGGTTTGGCCGCGCTTTGTTATGCGGAGCTGGCCGCGATGATTCCGCAAGCGGGCAGTGCCTATGCCTACTCCTACGCGACGTTGGGCGAACTAGTCGCGTGGATCATTGGTTGGGATTTGATCCTGGAATATGCGGTCGGCAACATCGCCGTTGCCATCGCCTGGAGCGGCTATTTGAATTCATTACTCTCGGGTTTTGGCATCTCGCTTCCTGGCTGGCTCACTCACGGTTACCGCACCGCACTGCTGAGCAGCGACCCTGCGGTGCATGCTCTTTTGCAAACCGCCCCTCGCATCCTCGGCATTCCGATTTTACTGAATCTGCCGGCCTTTGCCATCGTCATGGCCATCACAGGGCTGCTCTATCGAGGCGTGCGTGAGAGTGCACGGGCCAACAACATCATGGTGGTGGTGAAATTGCTCGTCCTGGCGCTATTCGTTGGTGTCGGCGTCTTTCATATTAATCCCGAAAATTACAAACCGTTCGCGCCTAATGGGTGGGCCGGCATCCATCAGGGAGCGGCCATTGTCTTTTTTGCCTACATCGGGTTCGATGCGATCTCTACCGCCGCAGAAGAAACGAAAAACCCGCAGCGCAACATGCCGATCGGTATTTTGGGCGGGCTGGCGATTTGCACCCTGATCTATGTCATCGTCGGGGCCGTCGCCACCGGGATCGTGCCGTACACGCAATTGAAGGCGGCCGATCCGCTTTCGCGCGCGCTGGAGTTGGCAAATCTGCCGGCCGCGAGCTGGATTGTCGCCTTTGGCGCGGTCATCTCCCTGACCGCCGTGCTCCTCGTATTTCAGTACGGCCAGCCGCGCATTCTTTTCGCGATGGCGCGTGATGGATTGCTGCCGCGATGGGCCGCCCGGGTGCATCCGCGATTCCGGTCCCCGCACATCGCTACGGTCGTCACCGGGCTCTTCGTTGGCGTCGGGGCCTTGTATTTCGACGAGAATGAAATCTACGACCTCACGAATATTGGAACGCTGGCCGCCTTCGCCATCGTTTGTGTGGGGGTGCTCGTATTGCGCTATTCCGATCCGGACCGGCCACGGCCATTTCGGGTGAAAGCTTTGCCGGTGGTCGCGATCGCCGGCACGCTCGCCTGTCTTTACACGATGAAAGGCCTGCCGACGTCCGCATGGGAACGCTTTGGCGCGTGGCTTCTGCTTGGATTGGCGTTGTATTTTGTGTATGGCTTCCGCCATTCCACACTCCGGCGCGGTGCGCCTCCGCAGCCGGGGACGCCTCCGCCGCCGATCGAACCCGCTTAGGTGGATCACGCGCTCCGTCGCGCGATGTTTTTCTCCCGGCTTTGCCGGCATTCTTTGGCATCGAGCGGCGGGGCGCTCGATTCACCTATTTCTCGCGCAACAAATCGTCCAGATCGAGCGGCCGGGAAAACATGGCGAGTTCGCCTCCGGGCGTACGCGGCCACAATTCCTTTGGCCGATCCCAATAAAGTTCCACACCGTTGTCGTCCGGGTCGCGAAGATAGAGTGCTTCGCTCACGCCATGATCAGTCGCGCCATCCAAAGGAATATTGGCCGCGCGCAATCGTCGCAGCGCATCCGCCAGGCTGGCGCGCGACGGATAAAGAATCGCCAGATGAAACAAGCCGGTGCAGTTCGGCGGCGGAGGGGGACCACCAAGGCTTTCCCAGGTATTCAACCCAATGTGATGGTGATAACCGCCCGCGGAGACGAATGCGGCCTGCTGGCCATATCGCTGGGTGAGTTCAAAACCGAGGACCCCGCAGTAGAACGCCAGCGCGCGCTCGAGATCGGCCACCTTCAGGTGGACATGGCCGATTCGAACCCCCGGATCAATGCTCATTTGTCATCGAACGATCCCTTATTGCCTCTGTTTTGAAATACGACTTGGTCCCACAAACCATGGGCGGGCGGTCCCGTCTGTCTTAAAGAAATTGAGGAGCATTCCCGCCACCTTTTGGCGGCCGGTTGTCGACGGATGGGTCCCATCACTCTGGAAATCGGAACAAAGCCAGGTCAGGCCATCACTTCTTGGAGCCAAGCCATCGGCCCAGAGATACGGCCCCCAAGCCAGCCACGCGCCATCACCGCTGCTGTTGATATGCTCATCAATCAGCCACTTCACCGCGAAGCCGCCTTGGAAAGCGTACGGCTCCGGATTTAGCACAGTCGTCGCGTAGCCCGCATAAATGCGACTGCTGAAATAGATGATCCGGATATTTGGATACCGGGTCTCCATTATGTCCACGATGTCACGCAGTGCATCGCGCAGGCCGAGAGCATCCGCCGGAAACAGCCGGTTCTCACCCGCGATGGCCTGCTTCAGCCACGCGGTCTGCACCTGTTCGGGACTGACTCCCGCAGCCTCGAGGCGTTGGTCGATTATTGTCCAGAACTGCGCGTTGGGATTCCGGATTATTTGAGCGTCCTGGCCGCCTTGCGCGCCATCCACAATCGTAAGCTGGGGATTCTTCTCAGGGTCTGCGTCCGCCATACTTTTAAAGGCGGAGAACTCCTGGGTTGTGTTGGACATACCGATCGAGAGGAGAACAATTCGGCCACTGGCGTTTGGCCGGCCATTCTGATCCAAAGGCTGCACGGCATTGCAATGGGCCCGGCCCATCCATTTGTAATCAAGCGGAGGATAATTATTTCCGCCCAGATACAGGCCAGCCTCGTAGCCTTGGTAGGTGCTACCAGCGAGATCGTTTAGGGCCGTGATTCCGACCGACGTCCTGGTGCAATCCGAGGTGGGAACAGGTCGCACCTGAGCCAAAGCCGGGACGCATTCGAACACGAATGCCGCGAGCGGAATCACGACAACTTTAGCAGCCCAAGCTATTTGACGCTGGCCCATCGGTAATTCTCTCCAGGCAGGATACTAAGCAGATCCGCAGGGACTTAGCAGTCCGAAAGTTCTGCCGGCGTCGAGCCTACTCAGAATTGGACTTGTCGTAAAAAAGAATATTGATGAGCAAGACCACCCCGCCGCCGGCTGCAGCGAGGAAAAGAAGAATGGCCAGGCCGGGGTAACCCCAAATGCGGAAGGTAGTTTCCACGCGCATCATCATGGCGGCGCCGACAATCAATGCGGCGATGATCAAACCAACGGTGATCCGGTTCGCGACTTTCTGAAAACCGACGACGAGCGTCTTTTCGTCGATCGCATCCACGGAGATTTTCATCTCGTTGTTCGCGATCGCGTCCATGATCTTGTTGATCCGGGCTGGGAGCCGTTGGAGCAAGTCCTTCAATTCAAGCACTCCGCTGAAGAGATTTCCAGGCGACAAACTCTTCATGAGCCGTTGCTGCATGATCTGGGCGGCATTGCTTCGAATGGAAGCGTTCGGGTCGAAGTCCGGCGAAATCGCGCGCCCGACCTGATCGAGATTCAAGAGCGTTTTACCGAGCATGGTTAGCTCCGCTGGGACGCGAATGCCGTTTTCCGCCGAAGCTTGGGTCACTTCGAGAACGAGTTTTCCGACCTGCATCTGATCGACGGTGGCGCCCTGCTGCTTCGAGACAATCTCCGCGATGGCATGTGTGAATTCCTTCTCCGCGAAGTCTTCCTTGCGATTCCCGATCTTGATCGCGATGCCCGCCGCGTCGTCGCCGCGGCCCTCCGAGATCGCCAGGAGCAATTGCAAGAGCTGTTCCTGCAATCCCGGCATAATCCGGCCGACCATGCCCAGATCGATCAGCGCGATGCGGTAATCGTCGGTCAGGAAAACGTTCCCCGGGTGCGGGTCAGCGTGGAAAAAGCCGTCGACCAGAATTTGCTGGAGATAGGCGCGAAAAAGTTCTTCGGCCAGCGCCGTTCCGTCGAATTCCATCCGGGCTAGCGGATGAAGGTCGGTGATCTTTTTTCCATGCACGTACTCCATCGTCAGGACGCGCGACGTGCTGTAATCCAGAATAGGCTCGGGCACGATGATGCGCTCGAACTCCTTCAGGTGCGCACCGATGGTGGTGAGGTTCGTGGCCTCCAGCCGGTAATCGAGCTCGCGCATGAGGCTCTTGCGAAACTGGTCGAGCATTTGGCTGAACTCGTAGCGTTTCCCGGCGGCGGTGTGTTTATCGAGGAACTCCGCGATTTCATCGAGGGCATCGAGATCTTCGAGCATGGCGTCGCGGATTCCAGGCCGTTGCACTTTGACCGCGACCCGCCGGCCATCGCGCAAGCGAGCGCGATGGACCTGGCCCAGCGAGGCCGCTGCGATTGGCGTGACATCGAAGTCCGAGAAGGCCTTCGACATTCGGGCGCCGAGTTCCGAGGAAACGATTTTTTCGACCTCATCGAAAGCGAATGGCTCCACTTTGTCCTGTAACCGCGCGAGCGCTTCCAAATAGGCGCGCGGCATGAGCTCGACCCTGGTGGAGAGAAGTTGCCCGAGTTTTACGAAGGTGGGGCCCAGCTTCTCCAGATCCTCCGCCAGCTCGCTGGCCTTGGCCGCCTCTTTGGGCGTGACGCGCTGCTCGGCCTCGAGCGTTTCTTCGAGGCCGGTCTCCTTGACCAGATCGGATCGGCCGTACTTAACGAAAAGCCACGCGATTTGCCGGTAGCGATTGAGGTGCTGTGGTTTTAGAGAAATGCCCATGCATCTCTAAAACGAAATTCAGGGGCCCGTTGGCCCCGTGGTATTTCGAGGTAGGGATGGCGCTCCGAGCCGTCCGACTTCTGGCCGGGAGTTCTACGGACGTTTTGGAAAAACGTCCCTACCTGTTTTGTTTACGCCGCCTTCTGGTAGCTCGCCTTATCGTCGACCTCGAGCCAATCGAAGAGCGTCGTCTTGGCCGGATCAAGCCCGTGCGGCTTGACCTGCTCCTCAAACCATTCGCGCTTCTCAGGATTGTGGTAAGGATTTGCCGCCTCGACTTCGTCGCTCCAGGCCTTCACTTCTTCCGGTGTTTTCTTTTCGCCATGGCCATTGAGCCATTCCGCCATCTCATGGTCGCCCGCGCCCTTCTCGACCTCCGCCTTGAAGTCGTCGCCTTTCACCCCTTTGAAGCCGAAGAGCATATTGTCCAGCGGGCAATCGAAATGGTATTCGCCGATATTACCACCCAACAGCGCCCGGCATTTATCGAGCGTTCGGCCCAAAATGGCGTAGCCGCCAACTCGAATCCGGGGACTGCGCGGCGGTTCCTTCGTCAAATCTTGTCCAATCACTTTGGTGTTCATGAGATGAAGCTAAGGCCGAACGGCGTGGCCGCAAATTTCGGGCGAAATACGCACTCGTTTTCCCGCGAAATCCGTATTGGAAGTATATGAGTCAACAAAAAGAAGTTATTTCCACCATCAACGGACTGATCGAAACGCTCAAAGACGGCCAGGAAGGCTTTCGCCAGGCGTCCGAGGCTGTCCAAGACACGAAACTGAAAATGCTTTTCAGTGAGTTCTCCCTCCAGCGTTCGAAGTTTGCCGGTGAGCTGCAAAACCAGGCGATTACCCTGGGCGAGCACAATCCGGAAAACACCAGTAGCACGGCCGGCGCGATGCACCGGGCCTGGATGAATTTGAAAGCGGCGGTCACGAGTGGGGATGACCACGCTATTCTCGCGGAATGCGAGCGTGGCGAAGACTCCGCTGTGAGCGAATACAAAAAGGCCATGGAAGCGGAGGACCTTTCCGCGCCGGTCCGCGAGACGATTTCGCGGCAATACTCTGACGTGAAGAGTGCGCACGATCGTATCCGGGAATTGCGAGACGCGACAAAGAAGAACTAAGTCATCGACCGACGCTGTAGCCACGGTCCCGCGCTTGCGGGATCGCCGTGCGGCCCGCGTTAACGCCTCGACAGAGCGAGGCGGTTACAGCGCGGATGACGTAGCGGCTGTCGTTTGGAAGGTATCGTCTATCGTATCGCTGTAGATGATACGAACGTTGATCCTCGTTTCGGTCGCTATCTCGATAGCCAGCGCAGGCGCGGCGCCGCGGGTTCTGCCGCCACCTGCCGGAAAATTGTATCAGGGACTTTACTTCGACGAACCCGCCCCGGGCCGGGATCCGACGGAGCATGATGTCACCGCGGTAGATGTGATTCGTTTCGAGCAGACACTCGGCGCGAAAACAGTCTGGATCTTTTTTTCGAACAATTGGTTCGAATCGAGAAAATTTCCGGCTAGCACCTGCGAGTGGATCCACGGACTTGGCAAGATTCCTTACATCAGGCTGATGTTGCGCTCCGACCTCGAGCAGAACCACGCCGAGAAAACCTTCAGCCTCGCCAACATTCTAGCCGGAAAATTCGATGACGATCTCAAAGCATGGGCGCGCGAGGCCAAGATCTTCGGCTCGCCGATCCTGGTCGAATGGGGCACTGAGCCAAATGGAAAGTGGTTCTCCTGGAATGGAAGCTGGAATGGCGGCGCGAGTTCGGGACCGCCGCGTTACGTCGCCGCCTATCGCCACATCGTCGATCTCATGCGAGCGGAGGGCGCGGCCAACCTTCAGTGGGTCTGGCACGTAAACTGGCTCGACGAACCGGAAACGAAATGGAATCGATTTGAGAATTATTATCCGGGCGCTGATTACTGCGATTGGGTGGCGCTGAGCGCCTACGGCCCGCTCACGCCGCGCGCCGCCGACGGCATCGAGAGTTTTCGGTTCAAGATGCGCTCAGCGTATCCCCGTCTCACAAAGATTGCGCCAGGGAAGCCGATCGTAATCGCGGAATTCGGCTGCGATATTCATCATCGGAAAGTCAATGCGAGCGAGTGGGCGAAAAGCGCTCTGGAAGATTTGTTCTCCGGGCGTTGGCCTGCGGTGATCGGGTTTTGCTGGTGGAACGAATCGTGGGAAAACGACGACGTGAGGACGCACAACACCGACATGAACATCCTGCATGATGCCGGCCTTACGAAAGTCTTTCGCGAGCAACTCGCGAATCACGCGGGTGAGGTGCAAGGCGCGCCGATCGTCGTGCCTTCTTCGTAATCGTGCTCGTGCTCGATTCTTGTTTTCGGATTCGAGCACGAGCACGAGCACGGGAGGGAGTGGGAGTGGGAAGGAATGCGACCCGCATTTTGTTTGTAGTCAGGATCACTTGCGCTGCGCGACGGTACATCCGTAGATAGGACGGTATGGCAGCAGAGAGAACGACCGATTTCAGATCTCCCGATCGCTGGCTGCCAGCGGTGCTGTTGTTGTTCGTCGGCAGCGGCTGCGCGGCATTGATCTACGAAATTGTCTGGTTCCAGATGCTGGAGTTGTTCGTCGGTTCTTCATCGGTGTCGATGGCTGTGTTGCTGGGCACATTTATGGGAGGGATGTGCTTGGGAAGTTTTCTGCTGCCGCGCGTCGTCTCCGCAGGGCTGCATCCATTGCGCGTCTACGCGGTGTTGGAACTATCCATCGGTGCAATCGGCCTGCTCCTCATCGTGATAATGCCGCTGGTTGGTCGCGTCTACACCAGCTGGGGGGGATACGGAGTGACGGGATATCTGTTGCGTGGACTTGTCGCGGCGGTTTGCCTCTTACCACCGACGCTGGCCATGGGTGCGACCCTCCCCGCCATAGCCCGGTGGGTGAAAACGACGCGAACGGGTGTGTCGTGGCTTGGTTTTTTTTATGCCGGAAATATTGCCGGCGCGGTCCTGGGCTGTCTGCTGGCGGGATTTTATCTGCTGCGCGTTTACAACATGACGATCAGCACTCTGGTTGCGGTTCTTCTGAACATTTTGGTGGGCGGGGCCGCGCTCCTCCTGGCAGCGCGAACCAACGCGAGTGCAGCGAGCCAGGAAAACGATTCGCAGGCTTCCGAATCGCCCGCGCAGAAGTCCTCCCGAGCGGATACGTTGGTTTACTTAGCGGTTGCGCTATCAGGATTCTGCGCGCTCTCGGCGGAAGTTATCTGGACGCGGTTGCTTGGTTTGTTGTTTGGCGCTTCGACTTATACTTTCTCCATCATTCTCGCGGTGTTTCTCGTTGGCTTGGGCATTGGGAGCGGGATTGGCTCACTGATTGCAAAAACCATCGATAATCCACGGGTCGCCTTTGGATGGTGTCAGCTTCTAAGCGTGCTCGCGATGGCATGGAGCGCCACCATGATGATGAGTTCGCTCCCGTATTGGCCGGTCGATCTTAGGATCGTAACGAACATCGGGTTGACCTTTCAGCTCGATTTTGCGCGTTGTTTCTGGGCGGCCTTGCCCGGACCGATTTTGTGGGGCGCGAGTTTTCCGCTGGCAGTTGCGTCGTTAGCGCGGAAGGGCGAGGACCCGGGACGACTCGTCGGCGGGATCTACGCAGCAAACACGGTGGGCGCGATTTTTGGCTCGCTCTTGTCGGGCTTGGTGCTGGTCTATTGGTTTGGATCTCAGCGCGCGCAGCAGATCGTTATCATCTTATCAGCCCTGTCTGGGTTGCTGCTGCTCGGCCCGATCGCATTCGCTTCAAAGCGGACGGCGTCGGCGCGGGGATGGCTGACGCCGGTGTCGCTCCTGATTGCGCTCGGAGCTACGGCATATCTGGTAGCGACCGTGCCCAAACTCCCCGGAATTCTCGTTGCGTATGGTCGATACGCCCCCGTCTGGCTGGGCAACGAAGGTGACATTTTCTATGTGGGCGAGGGATTGAGCTCTTCGGTGGCGGTCTCGCGCTGGGGTGGCGATCGGCTGCTTTATCACAACGCCGGCAAAGTCCAGGCCTCGAGTGTAACGCGGGACATGCGTTTACAGCGCATGCTAGGGCATTTCACGACGCTAACGCCCAAGGAACCAAAGAAGGTCCTCGTCATTGGCTGTGGCGCAGGCGTTACCGCGGGCGCAGTGAGCATCGATCCGAGGGTTGAACATGTCGTCATCGCTGAAATTGAGCCGCTGGTGCCGCGGGTTGTTTCGGAACATTTCGGGGAACACAACTTCAACGTGATTAGGAATCCGAAAACCGAGGTGGTAATCGACGACGCGCGTCACTACCTGTTGACGACGCCTGAGAAGTTCGATGCGATCACGTCCGATTTGCTTGACTCCTGGGTCAAAGGGACGGCGATGCTTTACACAAAAGAGTTCTTCGAACTCGCGAAATCGAAGCTCAATCCCGGCGGCACAGTCACCGTTTGGGTTAATATTAATGAGAGCACCCCAGCGGCGGTCAAAAGCGAGATCGCATCGTTTTTCGAGGTGTTTCCCCACGGGATTATCTGGGGCAATACCCACGAAGGCCGCGGATATGACACTGTCTTGTTGGGCACAGTCGAACCCCCGCACTTCAATGTGGACGAGTGGCAAGCCAGGTTGGACCAGCCGGAATATGCCGCCATGAAAAAATCGCTCCAGGACGTTGGCATTTATTCCGCGGTCGAGCTTTTTGCGAATTACGGGGGGCGCGCCTCAGAGTTGAAGCCTTATACAAATGGCGCACAGATTAACTACGATCGCGACCTGCGCCTTCAGTACCTGGCGGGTCTGGGGCTGAATCGGAATGAGGGCGACAAGATTTACGCTGATATATTGCAGTATAACAAATTCCCGGAAGGACTCTTTAGCGGCTCGGAGGCAACGATGACGCACTTGCGAACGGCAGTTGAAACCGCTCGTGGGGGAAATCAGTGAAAAGCTTTCGAATTTATGATCTGTCGATGTTTGTTGTAATTTATCGTCACAAAAATGGTTAACATCTCTATTCAGTACACCGGCGATCTCCATTGCGACGCGGTCCACGGTCCGTCGCACGCCAAAATCGCGACCGACGCTCCCACAGATAATAAAGGCAAAGGAGAGTCATTTTCGCCGACTGATCTCGTCGCGACTGCCCTCGGAACCTGCATGAGCACCATCCTGGCGATGGCGGCCCAGGATCACGGCCTCGATGTGAAAGGAATGACCGTGAACGTAAGCAAAGAGATGTCGAAGGATGCTCCCCGCCGGATCGTGGGGCTGCCGTCCGAAGTACACATTCCGCTGCCTGCAACGACGCCGCAGCGCGCCTTGCTGGAGAATGCCGCTCTCAATTGTCCGGTGCACAAGAGTCTTCCGCCTGAGATCGAGCGTCCGACGAAATTCTTCTGGGAAGGGTAGGGTAGATTTCGGCCTCAGGGAGGCGTCACGACGTCACTTCGTCCGAGCTGTAGCCGCGGTCGCTGACCGCGGCCCGGGGTCAACGACACCGGCTACAACTTATTGCCCGAGGACCCAGGAAAAAATCAAAGGCACGCAAATCGTGGCATCGCTTTCGACCACGAACTTTGGAGTTGAGGCCGCGAGCTTGCCCCAGGTGATTTTCTCGTTCGGCACAGCGCCGGAGTAGCTGCCGTAGCTCGTCGTCGAATCGCTGACTTGGCAGAAATAACCCCAGAGCGGCACCGCGGTGCGCTCGAGATCCTGGTGCAGCATCGGGACGACGCAGATCGGGAAATCGCCGGCGATGCCGCCGCCGATCTGGAAAAACCCGATTGAGCCTTCGCGGTTGCGCAGCTTCTTCGCGTTCTTCGTGTAGTAATCCGCCAGCCAGGTCATGTATTCGATGCCCGTGCGCACGGTGTGCACATTCCTTACGTCGCCGCGTATCACCGCGGCCGCATACATGTTGCCGAGCGTCGCATCCTCCCAGCCCGGCACGACGATCGGCAAATTCTTTTCGCAGGCCGCCATCATCCAGGAATGCTTCGGGTCGATCTGAAAACTCTTCTTTAGCTTCCCGCTGCGAAGAATCTTGTACATGAATTCATGCGGGAAATAATGCTCTCCGGCGCGGTCGGCCGCGATCCATTCCTCGAGCACCGCCTTCTCGATCCGCCTCATCGCCTCCATCTCCGGGATGCACGTATCGGTCACGCGATTCATGTGCCGGGAGAGCAGTCGCTGCTCGTCCCGCGGCGTGAGCTCCCGGTAGTGCGGCACTCGCTCATAGTGGTCGTGCGCGACGAGATTAAAAATATCCTCCTCGAGGTTCGCGCCGGTGCAGACGATCAGATGCACCTTGTCGCGACGGATCATCTCCGCCAGAGAGATGCCGAGCTCCGCGGTCGACATTGCGCCCGCGATCGTCATCAGCATTTTGCCGCCGGCGGCGAGGTGCGTCTCGTACCCCTTCGCGGCGTCGAGCAACGCGGCCGCGTTAAAGTGACGATAATTCTTCGCGATGAATTTCGAGACCGGGCCTTTTTTTGCCGCGAGCGCGGCATTGATCTCTTCTGGGCTTTTTGACCGCCGTTTGGCTTTCATCGTTTCGGTGAGGTTGAGAGTTGGTAGTTGAGAGTTGAGAGCCGTCGTTTGGCCGTTGCGCGGCTCTCAACTCTCAACTGTCTTCGGATACAGCCATTTCATGTAATCGGCCACGCCGGTTTCGAGCGGGTATTTCGGGTCGTAGCCCAGGCCGAGACGGACACTGGTCAGATCGGCTTGGGTGAAATTCTGGTAATGGGCGTGCGGATTCTCGATGTAATCCGGTTTGAAATCCGTGCCGAGCGAACGGTTCAGGACCTCGATCAGCTCGTTAAACGAGCGGGCTTGACCCGAACCAAGATTGTAGATTCCGCTTTCCTTCGCCTTAAGGGCGCGAAGGCTGCCTTCCACGACGTCTTTGACATAAACGAAGTCGCGCTTCTGGTCGCCGTGTTTGAAGATGCGCGGGCGCTGCCCGGATTTCATCTGCTGTGAGAGGTGATAGACCATGCTGGCCGGGACGCCTTTGTGCGCTTCGCGCGGGCCGTAGACGTTAAAATAGCGCAGCCCGACAATGGCCCATCCCATCGATTCTTCCGCGGCCCGCTGGGCGATGTTGTCCATGATCGCCTTCGAGAAGGCGTAAACATTTGCCGGCGCCGCGCCATTCGTTTCGGTGCTGGCCGAGCTGGCGGCGCCATAAGTGGCGGCGGACGACGCGTAAACGATCCGGGTCTGGTTTGGTTTTGCGAAGTTCAGGAGCCGGCGAAAGCTCTCCACGTTGTCGTGCACTTGCACGAACTGATCGTGCAGGGTTGTGTCCGTGATCGAGGCGAGATGAAAAATCGCGTCGAATTTTTCTTCTCCGAACTGCCGCTGCCAATCAAGCGTGGCCAGGTTTTGCGCAACGAGGTCGCCGCGATAGCCGGCCAGGTTCTTGAAATCGCCGGAGCGAAAATCGTCGATCACGGTCAGCCGCGTCTTGGGCATTCGTTCTTGCAGAGTGAGAACAAGGTTGGAGCCGATGAAACCGGCGCCGCCCGTAACGAGAATAGAAGTTGAAGAAGACACAGCGAACGAGCGCGATGATGCGCTCGTCAGACAAATAAATCCAGAGCCGACGAGCGCAAGCCTCTTGTGCTTCAAGGAGCGGCGGTTTGCAACCACCGACCCAGGTAACAGGCGATTTCAAATCGCCTCTCCTTGAAGCTGCTCAACATTTGTCGCGAAATAAATCTTGAGCGGACAAGCGCAAGCCGCTACTTCTGGCGGCAGTTCTTTGTGAGTTTGATCAGTGGACCGGTGCGAGGAATTCCCGTGAGATTCGGGAGCAGTTGCGCTGCTGTGACTGGATACGACTTCCCATGAGCCAATCGTCCCGCATGTGCGGGACGGTGAAGGCGGGAAGAAGGACGAAGAAGTTGAGAGTCAACTAAAGACCCTCCACTTCTCCAAATGCCAGGAGCCAGAATATTTGCCCGTTCCACCTCATTCGAGCCGCCGCGTGTGCGGACGGCCCGAAAAAACTTCTTCGCGAAAAAGAAGAATGAGAGCTGTGGACGCGAAGTCCCGCGATGGCGGGAGCAAGTCTGCCTCTCGAAAATTGGAGGCAACTTGTTATGCAGAATCGTTCATGGCTCATGGCCGCTGCTTTTCTTTTGGCAGCACCCTATATTTGCCGCGCGCAGGACGCGGCCTCATCAGCGCTTTCGAAGCCGGAAGCGGAATTTGAAGAAATCGTCGTCAGCGCCACGCGCCTGCCTATCCCCGAGGATGAATCGCCCGCGAGCGTGACGGTGATCACCGCGCGGGATATGGAGCTCAAACAGATCCGCCGGGTGGCGGATGCGTTGCGCGAGGTTCCCGGGTTGTCCATCGTGCAAACGGGGACCCCGGGTCAGCTCACGTCATTATTTACCCGCGGCCTGGGAAGCGACCAAACGCAGGTTTTGCTCGATGGCATCCCGATCAATCAAGGCCTCGCCGGTCTGTTTAACTTCGCGGATCTCACGACGGATAATATCGACCGGATCGAAGTTGTGCGAGGGCCGCAAAGTACCGGTGTATGGACCGCGGGCCTCGGCGGGAGTAATCCAGATTTTCACAAAACATGGGAGCGGGGCGCCCACGGCGCAATTCAGTGCGGAGGCCGGGTCGTTTTCCACCTTCCGTGAAATTTTCACGAGCGCCGGCGCGATCGATAAGTTCGATTATTCCGTTGGCCTAAGCCGGGTTGATACCGACAACGACCGGCCGAACAACCAGTATCGGAACACCAGTGGAATCGCCACCATCGGCTGGTCCCCGAACGAGCAATTGCGGATCAGCAGTCTGTTCACCTATTCGCTCTCTGACGCCGGAAACCCTAACACGATCACGAACCCGCATCCGTTTGACAATCTGGAGACGGAGCGGTGGCTCATCGCACCCCGTCTCGATTTACAAACCGGTCGAGTGGTGGGAACACAAGCTGATTGTCAGCTACGACGAGGAACGCCAGGTAAACGATCCCAATTTCGATGGTTTTCTTCCCGGAACGACATTCGTCGGGCCGACCCGTGCTTTGTTCGAGCGCTTCACGGTCGATTATCAGAACGATCTCAAACCGTCCTCATGGCTTACCCTGACCTCAGGGTTTTTTTACAGCCAGGTGGATGCCGGACAGGAGCGGCCGTTTGTTTCGCAGGATTTCGGCCCAATGCCGACATTTATCAGCGATTACACCGAGGAGACGGCGCTTTTCCTCCAGGCCAGCGTGACGCCGTTAAAGGGATTAAATCTGGTGGCGGGCGGCCGCTACGATCATTTCAACGAATTCGGCGATGTTTGGACTTATCGATTCGCCGGCAGCTACTTGATCCCGCAAACCGATACGCACCTGCACGCCAGCGTCGCCACTGGATTCAGCCCGCCGAGCAGCCAGGACAAAATTTTTCGATTTAATCCCAATCCGGGCCAACCGCTGGAACCGCTGGGGCCGGTCGAAAATCTTGGCTGGGACGCCGGAATCGAGCAGCGCTTTTGGGAAGGGCGCGTGCTCATTGGCGCGACCTATTTTCACAACGATCTTTCGAATGTGATTGGGTTCAACGGGATGTTCGAGACGCTGAATCTCGGCTCCGCCATCACGCAAGGAGTCGAAACGGAGGTCAAGGTGACACCGATTCCCGATCTCACGTTTTCACTCGCCTACACTTACTTGGAAACCGAGAAGACCTCGGCGCTTGATTTTGGGCAGCCGGAGGGGTCGCGGTTGCCGCGCCGGCCGCGGAACGAAGTCTACGTCTCGGCTTCTTATCTCTGGTGCAAGAAATTGCGGACCACGATCGAAGCGAAATTTGTTAACGCGCGCGAGGAATCGAATTTCGGCCCACCGAATTTCGACCTCGAGGATTACGCCGTGGTCAACCTCGTGGCGGAGTACGAAATTAATTCGCATTTCAGCATTTTTGGCCGAATCGAAAATCTGGGGGACGAGCAGTACGCCGAAGTGTTTGGGTTCCCAGCTCTTGGGCGTGGCGCCTATGGCGGATTCAAGCTCCGGTTCTAGGTGCGGAATACCTTCAAGGGAGAAAGCCAAATGAGTGAACGACACCGGTGGAGTGATGGGCCAGGGGATGCGGACAACCGGCCCTTGCTGGGAAGGATTCCACGGCTGGTCAGAGCGTGGTGACGCAATGACCAATGCGCCGCGTATTATCTCCCTCCTCCCGAGTGCGACCGAGATTGTCGCCGCGATCGGCTTTGCCGGTCATCTCGTAGGCCGCTCCCACGAGTGCGACTTTCCTCCGGGTGTCGAAACGCTGCCTGTTTGCAGCTCCACCAAGGTTCCAGTCCACGGAACCTCCTGCGAGCTCGATGAGCGCGTAAAACAAATCGTGGCCGAGGGCCTCTCGGTTTATCGCGTCGACGCTGATCGCCTGCGTGAGCTGAGTCCCCATCTGATTGTGACGCAGACGCAATGCGCAGTCTGCGCAGTCACGCCGCGTGATTTGGAGCAGACGCTGTGCACGTGGACAGGCGTGCTACCGGCGATCGTTTCGCTCGAGCCAAACAGCCTCGATGATGTCTGGAACGATATCCGCCGTGTCGCGGAAGCGCTTGGCGTTCCGGACCGTGCTGAGACACTGATCGCGTCTTTCACCCAGCGGCTGGCGGCGATCCGTGAACAGGCGCAAACGGCGCAATCGCGCCCGACCGTCGCGGCGATTGAATGGCTGGAACCGTTAATGGCCGGAGGGAATTGGATGCCTGACCTCATCGAAATTGCCGGTGGCCGCAGCCTCTTCGGGCGACCGGGCGAACATTCGCCCTGGCTGGACTGGGCGAGTCTGACCGAGGCTGATCCAGAAGTTATTCTTCTCCTGCCGTGTGGATTCAAGATTCCGCAGACGATCCGTGATCTGAACCTGCTCACGGAGAATCCGGGATGGGCGAATCTGCGAGCCGTGAAGCAGGGGCGAGTTTACCTCATCGATGGTCATCATTTCTTCAACCGGCCGGGGCCGCGGTTGGTCGAGTCGGCAGAAATCGTGGCCGAGATTCTGCATCCGGATCGATTTGGCTTTGGCCACCGCGGAACGGGATGGATCGCACTAGGCGACGGCTATTTCGAAGGCGACGGGGCAAAGCGGTAACGCGCAGTCTATCGGGAGGGCTCCGCCGAGGTCGAAGGTGGGCCAGGGATTTTCGTAGCCGGCGCCGGACTTCCCGAAGCTTCGTTCAGTTTGAGCAGAACACGGTGAGCCTCCTGCGTCCTGGGATCGCGATCGCCGAGTTTTTTGATGAGGGCGGTATGGCTCGCAACCAGGAGTTCTTTCGCTTCGGCATGTCGCGCTTGCGCGGCCAGGCATTCTCCCAGCGCGATTTGCACTTCGGCAATGCGCCAATGTCCTTCAGCGAAGCCTTTCTTTCGCAGCTCGAGCGCTTTGCGCAGATAACTCTCGCCGGACTCTGTTTCGCTGGTGCGAGTCAAAATCTTTCCCAGGACCAGCCACGAGCGCGCAAAGTCTATGTGACCCTCGGTTAGCACGCGTCCTTGAACGGCGAGGGCATGATTGATCCCGTCCAGGGCTTTAGGGTCTTCGCCACGCAGGTAATAAAGGTTAGCTAAATGAATCATCGGCCAGGTCGCTTTCTGATTCTCCTCACCCACGGTGGCGCGATAGAGATCGATCGACTCGCGCAGCATTGACTCCGCCTGGGGATACTCTCCTTGCAGCACGAGGAGGAAGGCGAGGTTGGAAAGGGCGGTGGCGATACGGAAACGCATATCCTCCGGCGTCTGGCGAAATTCCTCGAGACACCGCTCCAGATAATTTCTCGCCCCATTCACATCCCCCTGCTCACCCCGCAAGACGCTGAGATTGTTCAGAACGATCGGGACCAAAGTGCGCTGGTTCCCCTTGAGCGTTTCGCACAACTGGAGTGCCTCGAGCATGAACTGCTCACCGGCCGCGCCCTGGCCCTTGGCGATTTGTGCGACCCCGAGACCACTCAGGGCGATCGCAAGCGCCTCTTTTTCCGCCGGGCCTCTCTCCCGGTCGCGCCGAAAGATGGCCACGGCTTCGCGGAGGAGGGGTTCCGATTCGGCATATCTTTGCCCCGTATTTAGCTGCTCTCCCAAAGTCGCCATGCTTTGTGCAGTCTCAGGATGCTCGGGACCGAGCACTTTGCGGCGAATTTCCAGCGATTCCCGCAGCAGGCTCTCCGCCCGATCCCCTCGTCCTTGCGTCGCGTAGATTCTTCCGATGACGAACTTGACCGCGGCGAGCACTTCCGGCTGGCCGCTCAATTCCGCGTCCATCCTGCCGGCCGCGCTATCGATGACCTCGGCGACTGTTGTCCGATGCACATTTCCCGGTGCCCTGACCGAGAGCCAACTCGGGTCGGAGGATCGGAGTATGTTCTGGAGAAAGGCGTTGACGCTTTGCGCCTTCGTCTCTTCTCGGCGCGCCCGATCGCGTTCCGCCGAGGCCACACGCGCTTGTTCGGTAGCTTTTTTTGCCTGCCAGGTGGTGGCGACGATGCCGCCGAGGAGAGTGAAAAACACGACTAACGCGGCGCCGACGCCGACGGTATTGCGTCGCGCAAACTTCGTCGTGCGATAAGCGAAGGTGTCTTTGTGGGCCCGCACGGGCCGCCCTTCCAAGTGGCGGCGGATGTCTTCGGAGAAACGCTCGACCGAAGCGTAACGGCGGTCCGCCTCTTTGCGCATCGCCATCAGCACGATGTTGTCCAGATCACCCCGAAGGAATTTCGGATTTCGGATCTCGGATTGCGGCGAGCCGCCTCCGCGGGTCACGACAGTACTCGGACGTTCTGGCTCCTGTTCCGTGATGGCGCGCGCGATTTCTTCGGGCGCGCGTGTTTTCAGGCGGTAAGGTCGCTGACCTGTGAGGAGCTCGTAGAGGATTACGCCTAGCGAGTAAACATCGCTCGCGGTCGTGATCTTTTCGCCCTTGATCTGCTCCGGGCTGGCGTAATCCGGCGTCATCGCCCGCTGATTGGGCGCGGTTTGGGTGAAGTTGTTCTCCTCTTCCGCGGTCAGAAGTTTCGCGATCCCGAAATCCAGCAGCTTGGGTTCTCCGCCTCGCTCGCGAACGCTTTCGGAGTCCGGTGCCACGAGAATGTTCGAAGGCTTGAGGTCCCGATGGATGACAAGGTTTTGGTGCGCGTAAGTCACCCCCGCGCAGACTTTGCGAAAGAGTTCCAGCCGCTGCCGGGTACTGAGTTGGTGGCTGTCGCAATAAGCGATAAGCGGTTCGCCTTTGACGTACTCCATCACGAAATACGGCTGACCATCGTCGCTCGTGCCGCCGTCGAGCAGCCGCGCGATGTTCGGGTGGTCGAGCTGAGCCAGAATCTGCCGCTCGTTGCGAAAACGGCGCAGGATGTCGTCGGTGTCGAGACCGCGGCGGATGAGCTTGAGCGCGGCTTCCTTGCGATACTCGCCGTCGAAACGTTGCGCGAGATAAACGGCCCCGAGCCCGCCCCGACCAATTTCACGGATCACTTCGTAGGATCCAAAGTGGCGGCCGGCGAAATCTTCCTCCGGGGCTTGGTCAAAGAGGTCCGCCGGGAGCGAAAATACCGGCCGCTCGACGAAGGAATCGGGGTCTGCGTCGGCCGCGAGGAGAGATTCTACTTCGCGTCGCAGTAATTCATCTTCCCGGCAGCTTTGGTCGAGGAACGCGGCGTGCTCGTTGGGCGGCAGGTCCGCTACCGCCTCGAACAGTTCCTGGATCCGCGCATAGCGCTCAGGAGTGGTCATCGTGGTCGTCCGCGAATATTTGCCGGCGCAGCCAGGCCCGCGCCATCCGCCACTCGCGCTCCACGGTGCGGGACGAGACGTCGAGAACCTCGGCCACATCGATCGTCAATCCGCCGAAGAAACGCAGCTCCACGATCTGGCTGTGTTGCGGGTTGAGCTTCATCAGGTCTTGCAGGGCATCGTCCAGCGCGATGACATCAAGATTTCGCGAGACGGCAGGCGCGAGCGCTTCGTCGAACTCGATCTTGTCCCAGGCGCCACCGCGTTTATCCCTCCGGTGCCGGCGAGCATGGTCGACCAGGATGCGGCGCATAAGTTGCGCGGCGACACCGAAAAAATGGGCGCGGTTCCGCCACGTCGTGGTTCGTTGATCGACCAGCCGGAGGTAAGCTTCGTGGACGAGCGCGGTGGCTTGGAGGGTGTGGTCGGTCCTTTCCCTCTGCAAGTAGCCGCGCGCGATCCCGCGCAGCTCCTCATACACCAAAGGCATCAGGCCGGCCGCGGCCTCATGATTGCCATTGCTCCAGTCGATCAACAGCCGGGTGGCTTCTTCACTGGGGATGGGAGCGATCATGCGGCTCGCCCGGAACGGACCGCGCCAAAAGATTTTTGGCGGGGTTGGCGGGTAATTGGCGCTTTGGGTTGATAACCACCAATTCAGCGAAAGGCAGCGAACATGACAACCCTTAAATTCTTCACAAAAGCAGTATCAACGAGCCTAATGATTCTCATCTGCTCGGCCGCCGGAGCGACGGCGGCAACTTTTACCGTCACAAACACGAACGATAGCGGCGCCGGCAGTTTGCGGCAGGCGGTTTTGAACGCGAACGCCGCGACCTCGGCCGATACCATCGTGTTCGACCCAGCCGTCTTCAACACGCCGCAGACGATCACGCTGGCTTCGGTCCTTAGCATCAGCCCAGCCAGTAATCCGATTGATTCCCTGACCATTGTCGGACCCGGCGCGGATCGTCTGACCATCAACGGAAATAACGTTACGCGTCATTTCACTACTGGCGCCGGCGATACGATTTCGATCAGTAACATGACGCTGACCGGCGGCAACGCCTCGTCCGGCGGCGCGATTGGAAACGGCGCCAAGACGACGCTGACCAACATCGTCTTTCGGCAAAACACCTCCACAGGCGGCGGAGCGATCTACAATTCCGGCAACGGAACGACCAGCGGGGTCCTGATTATCTCGGGCTGCCAATTCACCAATAATACCGCCACCACCCGTGGCGGAAGTGCGCTGGAAAACGCGAGCGGCAACGTCACGATTTCCGCATCGAGCATGACTGGCGGGACTTCGCCCAGTGGGGGCGGAGCGATTGTTGTCTCCGGGGTGATGCGGATCAGCAACAGCGTGATTGAGAACCACACCTCGGGGGCTTCCGGAAATTCGGACGGCGGTGGAGGGATCTACAATATCGGTAACTTAACCATCACCGATTCGGTCATCAGGAACAACACGTCGGGTGGAAATACGGTCGGCGGCGGAATCCGGAATGAAGGTGAACTGACCTTGATCAACGCGACCGTGACCAACAACATCTCGACCTCGAACGGCGGAGGGATCTATGACGGGGCCGGGAATGGAACCGGATTCCTCAAGGTCATCAATTCGACCATTTCGCACAATGTGGCCAACTCCGATCTGGAGAACGTCGGCCGTGGTGGCGGTATTTACACCGCGACAAGCACCGATGTCACGATCAGCGGCTCCACCATTCACCAGAATCACGTGCTCATGATCGCCTCACCGACGGCAAGCACGGTGTCGGATGGCGGCGGCATCTGGGCCGACGGGGGCATCCAAATCGATCGGAGCACTATCAGCCTCAACACCGCCGGGCGTGACTTTGGCGGCGTCCGGCTTCCGCACAACTTCACCGACCCTGTGGTCACCAATTCCACCATCGCCAACAACACGGCGGGCCGGGCCGGCGGCGGTCTGGGTAAGGAGTTTTGCCAGCTCAGCTGCAGAACGATCTCGATCGGTAATACGCTTATTTCCGGTAACACGAACGGGGATCTGAAAAGCGCCCAAGCCTCAGGACCGCACGCAAACGACGTCGCGATTGTGTCGTTAGGTTACAATCTAATCTTCTCCACCACCCCGGGCGCGTTTTACGCGGCCAGCAGCACGGATCTGCCGATGGGCACCGATCCGATTTTTGGTCCGTTGCAGGATAACGGGGGTCCTACGCTCACGAACGCCCCGCTACCCGGCAGTCCGGTGTTTGATCGGGGCAAGCGACTCTCAGCTGCCACGACTGATCAACGGGGGCTGCCGCGACCGTATGATGACCCGGCGATCCCAAATGCCGCTGGCGGCGACGGGTCGGACATCGGCGCGTATGAAGAACAACCGCCTAACTCGCCACCGGGGAATAATGTTATCGCCCAGGCGCCCTCCGGCGATGCCAGTGTCACCTTCTCGTCCGTGTCGCAAGGGGGTTTCACCACCTTCATCCCCATCGCTCCACCGTCAGCGGCCGGCCTTCCGCCGGAGGGCTACACCATCCTGGAAAGCGCGCCCGCTTACGACATCACAACTACGGCCGCCTTTACGCCCCCCATCACCGTCTCCTTTGTCGTCTCCTCGATTACAACCGCGGCTGAATTTGCGCGTGTGCGCATCCTGCACAGCGAAAACGGACAGTTGGTCGACCGCACCATCCTCGCTCCAGACAGCCCGGCGCCAAACTTTGCCACCCACACGGTCTCGGCACGGGTCAATTCGCTTTCGCCCTTCGTGATCGCGCTGGCGCCGACGGCCCAGTTGCTCAATGTCTCCACCCGGCTCCGGGTTCAGACGGGCGACAATGCGCTCATCGGCGGTTTTATCATCTCCGGGACCGCGTCAAAGCAAGTTATCGTCCGAGCCATTGGTCCGTCGTTGACGGCTTTTGGAATTCCCGGCGCGCTGGCTGATCCGGTGCTGGAGCTGAATGGGCCGGCCGGGTTTACCCCGATCACCAACGATAATTGGGCAGACACCCAGCAGATTGAGATCGCAGGCACCATACCGCCTGGTAATCCCATGGAGTCCGCCATTGTCGCGACGCTGGCGCCCGGTGCTTATACCGCCGTCGTCCGCGGCAAGAACGGTGGGACCGGGGTCGGTTTGGTGGAAGCGTACGATCTGCAACCAGCGGTGGACGCCAAGCTGGCGAACATCAGCACCCGGGGCTTCGTGGAGACCGGGGAAAGCGTCATGATCGGGGGACTCATCGCCGGACCTGCGGCCAGTGCGAGCGGTCGGATGCTGGTTCGCGCAATCGGACCGTCGTTAACAGGCTTTGGCGTCCCGAACGCGCTCCAGGATCCCACTCTCGAACTCCGCGATGGCAACGGCGCTCTCCTGGCCTCAAACGACAATTGGAGGGACACCCAGCAAATAGAAATTGAAGCGACCATTCCGCCAAGTCACCCGAATGAGTCGGCGATCCTCGCTCCGCTCTCGCCCGGTGGCTACACCGCAATCGTCCGTGGCGCCGGGAATACGACCGGCGTGGCGTTGGTGGAAGTTTACAATTTGCAGTGAGACAGGCGGTGGCTTTTGGGAGGGACGGCGCAGCGCGCCGTCCCTGCCCGGCTTGAATATGATTCCGCCTTCTGGTAGTCGCAGAGGGTGAACCCGCTGCTTTATGCATTGATCGGATTGATCGCTGGTGCGGGGATCACTGCGCTCATCTTTGCCTTCGTTCGCCGCGGCGGCGTGGACGATTCGGAATTCCTGGACCGGCTCGAAACCTTCGACCGCGCGCAGGAACGGCAGGAGAAAATGTTTCGCGACGAATTTGCCCGGAACCGCGAAGAATCGGCGGGTTCGGCCAAGACGCAGCGTGAAGAACTCGCCAAATCGCTCGAAGGCGTGCGCGCGATCGTCGATCTCCGTTTGAAGGAGATACAGAATGATAACGCGAAGCAGATCGACAAGATGCGGGCGACGGTCGATGAAAAATTGCAGGGAACCTTGGAGAAACGCCTGGGCGAATCGTTCAAGCTGGTGAGCGACCGGCTCGAGCAAGTGCACCAAGGACTTGGTGCGATGCGGCAACTGGCGAGCGACGTCGGCGGACTGCAAAAGGTGCTCACCAACGTCAAGACGCGCGGCGGCTGGGGCGAAGTGCAGCTCGGCAATTTACTCGAGCAAGTGCTCACGGCCGATCAGTTCGCGCGCAACGTGCAGACACGTGAGGACACCAGCGAGCGCGTGGATTACGCGATCAAACTTCCCGGCGACGAAAATGGGGCGCCGGTCTGGTTGCCGGTTGATTCGAAATTCCCCACGGAAGATTATCAGCGCCTGATCGCGGCACAGGATAAGGGCGATGTCGATCTGATCGAAGGCGCAATGAAAGCGCTTGAGACGCAGTTGAAGAAAAGCGCCAGAGACATCTGCCAGAAATATATTAATCCGCCGAAGACGACCGACTTCGCCCTGATGTTTTTGCCGACGGAGGGACTTTACGCGGAGGCGATCCGCCGGGTCGGTTTGGGCGAACAAGTGCAGCGTGAGTGCCGGGTCATCTTTGCCGGACCGACCACGCTGGCGGCATTGCTCAACAGTTTGCAGATGGGTTTCCGGACCCTCGCCATCCAAAAGCGGTCCAGTGAAGTTTGGAACCTTCTCTCCGGGGTGAAGGCTGAATTCGGAAAATTTGGCGAAGCGTTATCGGCCGTGAAAGAGAAACTCGACCAGGCTGCGCGAAAAATGGAAGACGTCGATGTTCGTTCGCGCGCCCTCACGAAAAAGCTCCGCGATGTGGAAGAGTTGCCGACGAACCCGCAGCCGCTTTTGCCGGAGTTGTTGTCGGAGCCCGAAGACGAGCTTCTGTAGCCGCTTCCCTGAGCGAATGCGCCCTGTTGCCGTCGAAGGCCGGCTCCCAGGTTACTGCAAATTGTAAATCTCTACGACTGCAATGCCGGTGCCATTGTTTTGGCCGCGCAACACCGCGGTGTAGTTTCCATTCGGAACTGTGGCGATGATGGCCGCCTCCAGATCGTGGCTCGGTGGTATCCCGGTGTTTTCAATCTCTTCCTCCTGCGAATCTCGCCAATTATCGTTATCGCGAATGAGCGAGCCATTGGCGTTACGCAATTCGAGCGTGGGGTTCGCCAGGGCGTTCGGGATAGATGACACCAGGGAGGGTCCGATCCCGCGAATGAGAACGCGCGTCTCCGTGGAACCCCCGCCCGCAATGAATCCCCCGATCATGGCGTTCTCTCCTGTATCCACGAATCCGCGGCTGCCGATGTTAGCCAGCGTGGAATTGGCGCCTACGTTCAGATTGTAAACTTCTACAATGCCGATACCGGTGCCGTTGTTTTGTCCACGCAAGACAGCCGTGTAAGCGCCGGGTAACAACCCGACCACGATGGCGGACTCCAGATCGTGGGTCGGGGGAATCCCCGTCTCTTCCACTTCCTCACGATTTGTTATCCAGTCGTCATTGCTCATGAGGAGTCTCCCATCCGAACCAAAGAGCTCAAGGATCGGATTCGCCAGCGCGCCTTGAATGCCCGTCAACGACGGCCCGATGCCGCGAATGATCACACGCTTCGGCTGCCCTGCGATGATAAAACCGCCGATCAGCGCCGAATCGCCGGTCGAAACGCGCATGCGCGTAGCGATATTGAGCAGCTCCGAAGCACATGGGGTAAGCGTCGATGGTTCCGCGGTCTCGCTGACCTTGGTGATAAAGGCGTCTCCATGACCCAAGCTCAAGGTTGTGTCGAAAGCGCCGGTGGTGGTTGGAAAACATGTTGAGGACGTGTCTCCGGTGACATACGCGTTGCCGATCGAATCAACCGCGATGCCGAACGCCCAATCGCGGTCATCACCACCGAGATAGCTGGAGTAGACGAGGGCCGATCCCGCCGCGTTAAGCTTTGTGACAAAGGCGTCGCCTTGGGGGTCGCCCAATGTGCCTTGGAAAGGATTGACGGTCGGGAAATCGGTGGAGGAGGTGAGTCCCGTCACATAGGCGTTGCCCGTCGAGTCCAAGGCGATGCCGTAGCCGCCTTCACCGCCAGTACCGCCGAGATAGGTGGAATAGACCAGGGCCGAGCCGGTCGCGGTAAGCTTTGTAACAAAGATGTCGTGGGAGCCGGCAATGGCACTTTGAAGAGCATTGGCAGTCGGGAAGTCGGCGGAACTGGTCCCTCCCGTTACATAAGCACTGCCTGCCGAGTCAACGGCTATGCTGAAGCCGATGTCGTCGTCTTCACCGCCGAGATAGGTGGAATAAACCAGCGCCGATCCGGCCGCATTGAACTTTGTGACAAAGGCATCGCCGTGCTCGACGCCGTTGCCGCCACCGTACGTGCTTTGAAAGGCATTAGCAGTCGGGAAGTCAGTGGAGAGGGTAGACCCCGTCACGTAGGCATTGCCAGCCGAGTCCACGGCTATGCTTTCGCCGCGATCGGAGTCACCACCGCCGAGATAGGTAGAATAGACGAGCGCCGATCCCGCCGCGTTGAACTTCGTAACAAAGGCATCGCCGCTCAAAAAGAAGCCCTCGATTTTTTGTAAACCGTTGGCCGTCGGAAAATCGGTTGATTGGGTGTATCCCGTGACATAAGAATTGCCGGCAGAGTCCACCGCGATGTCGAAGCCCGTGTCGTCCTGACTACCTCCAAGATAGGTGGAAAAGACCAGCGCCGAGCCTGTGGGGCTAAGCTTTGCGACAAAAGCATCGTGACCGAAGGCGCCGCCGCTGCCGCCATGCTTACCTTGAAAGGCGTTGGCCGTCGGAAAATCGGTGGAGGAGGTGAGTCCCGTCACATAGGCACTACCCATCGAGTCCACCGCGATCCCAAAGCCATAATCAGAGCCACTGCCGCCGAGATAGGTGGAATAGACCAGCGCGGACCCTGCCGCATTGAGCTTTGTGACAAAGACCTCATTACTGCCGTGAGACGTGCCTTGAAAGGCATTGGCAATCGGAAAGTCGGGTGAGGGCACTCCGATGACATAAGCATTGCCTGCCGAGTCGACTGCGATGTCCCTGCCTTGATCGGCAAGACTCCCGCCCAGAAACGTGGAATACTCCAGCACTGGATCAATAATCAGGGCAGCCTTCAGGTCGTACTCTCCAACCTCAAACCCGACCTGCCCGCCCTCCCTCAAGACATAGCGGCACTCGATTTTTCTCCGCCCTCCACCGGGCGCTTTTTGATAGGTCACCGGAGCGTGTTGCCGGATCGTCTCCTCGCCCACATGCACCAGCAGATCGCCCGTCGTCCCATCCACTTCCACTTTTTGCGCACCTGTAAACTCCAGCGCGATTGCGCGCGCATCCCGGCCCGGCGCAACCACAAAGTCATACTCCAACCTTCGCTGGTTGCCGTAATAGATCACGTCAATGCCCGGGTAGACTTCCGCGTAGCGCACGCGTCCGAAGGTGGGAACATCCGTCCGCCACTTTGCCGGGTCGCTGCCGATGAGGTAATTCACCCGACCCTCCAATTCATTCTGGCCTGCGACCGTCGCCGCGCGGCTCGCGCCGACGAGAATCATCCTCAGCACGGTGGATTGAGGAAGGCGGGGGACAGCGGGCGGATTGGCTTTTGAAAGTGAGTTGCTAATTTTCCGGACGCGGGACTCATCGTCGTTTCGCACCTCGTTATCCGCCTTACGCAAGGCAAAGACCGCTTCCGTGGCAGAAAGAGCGACCGCGTAACCTGGGCCGCGCGCCACAAAATCGACCGACTCATCTGCCTGGCCGCGATTCGCCTCGAAGCTCAACGGCAGCTGCCCATACGCTTCGCGCACCTTCGTCGTTTTCCGTGCTGCGGATGGCGCCGCTGCTATTTCGCGAGGCGTGGTTTCTTCAGACGCGCTCGTTTTGCCATTTAGAGCAAAAAACAGGAGCGCCGAGAGGCTCGAGAACGCCAGCAACGAGAGACCGACAAACTTTGTCAGGGAGGTGTGTTTTTTCATTTTTGAAGGAGACGACCTGTTTTGCACACCAACATGTAGAAAAAACGGGGTGGGATGCACACCTTTTTCTAAAAAGTTCCCTTTGCGATCAGGCCTGTCGAGCGGTCGCGCCGCGACGAACAGGGTTAACGGTGCGCGGTCATCCCGAGCCGCGCAGTCGGCGAGGGACCTCGCAAGCGCTCTATCGCTTTCGCGTTCCATTGCGCCTCTACGTCGAGGCAGCGTCCCTTTCACTGAGTAACGAAACAGAAGTAGGACGTCCCTCGCCGTCTGCGCGGCTCGGGATGACAGCCAAGTGGTACCCGTCCCAAAGCGAAATGCGCCTACAATACCTCGCCCCACTTCGCGGGGTCTTTGAGCATGATCTCGCGGAGCAGGCGAATCGGGAGCATCCCGTGCTTGAGGACTTCGTCGTGGAATTTCTTCAGCGAGAAATTCTCGCCCTCCTGCACTTCGTAATCGGCCCGTAGCTTGAGAATCTGGAGCTTGCCTAGCGTGTAGTTGAGGTAGCCGATATCGAATGTCCCGCGCATTGCCTCGGCCCGCGCGGGTTTCTCTTCGTAATAGCAATTCTCCTGGAAGAACTTTGTGGCGTCGTCGACCGACATCCCCTGCGTATGCATCTTGATCGAAACGCAAAGCCGGCAGAGACGAAGCATCGCCTGTTGCGCCTGCGCCATCCGGTATTTCGCGGCGCGGCTAATTTCCTCGTCGGTCGGATTCGGTCCGTAGGCGCTGCCGAATCCGGCGTCGATCATCATCTTTTCGCAGTAATGCGCCCAACCCTCGACGTAGGAGGTGGGGCCAAAAATCTTTTCCGGCCTCGTCGCCTTGGAAGCGTTGACGTGGAGAAACTGCACATAATGCCCCGGATAAGTCTCGTGGATTGAAATGATGTCTGCGCTGTAGGTATTGAACGCGGTCAGCCACTCGTTCTTCTGCTGCTCCGGCCATTCCGGTTCCGGCGGGGTGATGTAGTAGTATGCCTCCGCCGCCCGTTTCTCGTACGGGCCCGGTGTGTCCATCGAAGCGAAACTGGTCGCGCGCCGATCCTGGGGAGTTTCTTTGACCTGGGGACGAATTTCTGTGGGAATCGTGACCAGCTTGTGATCGACCACGAATTTGCGAATCGCCTCGAGCTTTTTCGTGATTTCCGGAAGCAGGTTCTCGGGCGTCGGGTGTTCGGTCTGGATTTGCCGGAAGACTTCGGGCGCGGGTTGGTTTGCGTCGACTTTCTTCGCGGCCTCGGCAAAGACTTCCTGTTCGTGTTTCAATTCCGCTAATCCGATTTCGAGAATTTTCGCCGGCGGCAAATCAACCAGTTCGGTCTGGGCGAGGAATCGCTGATATTTTTCCTCGCCAATGGCAAATTGCGGCGTCGCCTTCGGCAATTTTTCCTTTTCCAGCCACGAGGCATAATCGGCCAGCGCCGTGGCCGCGCGCCGGTTCGATTGCATAAAAGTGGCGCGCAAATTCTCGTCTTTAAGATCGGCCAGGGCTTCGACGAGGTTTTTTTTCAGGAATTCCGAAGACCCGCGCGCGATCTGGATTGCGAGCTCGACGTGCGGTCTGGGCAGCACGTCGGCGAGATTGGTCTTCGCCGCGATCATGATGTTGGGCGCCTGGTTCTCCACGACGACGATGCTCCGAACGCGGTCCTCGATCGGCGCATATTTGCGTTTCGCATAAACGTTCACGTCGATGGCGCCGGCGTAAGTCATCGGATTGTGCTCGTAGATGGCCAGCTCCTGGGTGAGGAAAAGTTCCTTTTTGATCGCGGCCTGGACAAGCCGGAGATCGATGGACCCTCGCTGGCCGAGTTTAGCCAGGTCGAATTTGTTCAGCCGATCGTCGAACCGTTTAAGCCGCGCCACTTCCGCATCGATCGCCAGCCGTGTGTATTCGCCGATTCGGCCGTCGTATTCATGAAAGCCGAGGGCGGTGGCCTGGAGTGGCCGGGCTGCCAGATAGCCTCGAACGAATTCATCCGCGACGTTTTCGAGCTCGGCGTCAGGTTTCAAGGCCGGAGTAGGTTTCGGGGTCGGGGAGGATTTTGGGGTGGGCGACGATTTGGGGGTAGGCGACGATTTGGGAGTGGGCGATGGCTTGGGCGATAGCGCCACCACAGGTGTAGGTGAGGGCTTGGGCGAAGCTGGGGGCTTCTGGGAAACCGAAGGCGTCGGCGAAGGTTTCGCCGGCGGCGCTCCGGGCTTTTTTGCCGGCGCTAGCGAAGGCTTGACCGTGGGGGAGGGAGACGGCGCGGCTGCCACCCAACAAAGGGGCAGGCAAAGGGCCAGACCGAAAATAGGCAGACGTAATCTCATGAAAGGGAAGGTGGATCGGCCGCTCCGCGGGCGATGCCAAATGATGCGGCTTCGCCGCCTGACTTAACATCGAGCACGGGACGCTCGATCCACCATTCGCCAGCAACCTTAGCGGACGGTTTGCGCGTTGCCAAAAATTTCCGTATGAGCGATCATCGTCGCGCCCGCATAACGCAAATTCAATGAAGCGCCGTCTTTTGCTCAGCACCTTTGCCTGCCTGGTCCTGGTGAACCTGCTCCTCGGAGTTCGGTTTTACACGGCCCATGCCGCCGGCGCTGAGGACGACAACGGCTACGCGCAGATTTCCGTTTTCGCGAAGGCGGTCCAGTTGCTTCGCCAGGATTACGTGGACGGCCACAAGACGAGTTACCACGATCTGATTTACGCGGCGATGAAAGGCATGCTCGCGTCGCTCGATCCGCACAGCCAGTTCATGGAGCCGAACGACTTCAAGGACATGCAGGATGACACGCGCAGCCGGTTCAACGGTCTTGGCATTGAGGTCGCGGTAAAGGGCGGACTGCTCACGGTCGTCACGCCTATGGAAGACACGCCGGCGGCGAAAGCGGGCATTCTTTCCGGCGATCAAATCCTGAGGATCAACGGAAATTCGACCGAAAAGATGGAGTTGCAGGACGCGGTCAACTTCCTGCGCGGAACCGTTGGGCAAAAAGTGACACTGACGATTTTGCGGCCCTCCACCAAGGAGATCAAGGATTTCGCCCTCGAACGGATGGAGATCAAAGTCCAGAGCGTAAAGGGGGCGAAGATATTCGACGCGGATCTGGGCGGTCCCTTCAAGATTGGGTATGTCCGCCTGATTCAGTTCAACGAACCGACCGCGGAGGAACTGGCCAAGGCGCTCGACGATCTCCAGAAACGCGGCATGCAGGCGCTGGTGCTCGATCTCCGGAACAATCCGGGCGGGCTCTTGAACGTCGCCGTCGATGTTTGCGCGCAGTTTTTACCGCCCAATACGAAGGTCGTTTCCACGCAGGGGCGGGTCGCTTCGCAGCAACATGATTATTCGACCTCCGGCGGCACGAAAGAGCGTCCGCGCTTCCCGCTCGCGGTCCTCGTGAATGAAGGCAGCGCCAGCGGGTCCGAAATCGTGGCGGGCGCGCTGAAGGATTTGAAGCGGGCGATTCTCGTGGGCGAAACGACGTTTGGAAAAGGTTCGGTCCAAAATGTGGTCCAGCTTCCCGATGGCTCGGCCTTGCGTTTCACCACCGCGAAGTACTACACGCCGAGCAAGCAGGTCATCCACGCGAACGGCGTTGCTCCGAATATTCGCGTGCCCATGACCGTGGAACAGGAACGCGCGCTCTTCGCCATGCGCAACACGGAGAACCTAAAGCCGGAGGATGAGAAGGCCCTGACCAAGACGAAAGACCCGCAACTTCTGCGTGCGATCGATGCGCTGAAAGGCGTGATGGTTTATACGCAGGACAACTCGCCGAAGGCCGAGCCGGTGAAGAAGTGAATAGTGATCGGTGAATAGTGAATGGTCTGTGCACAGATTCACCATTCACTAGTCGCGATTCACTTTCTGCGAGGACAATCCTAGCAATCGAAACGTCCTGCGACGAGACAGCCGTCGCGATCTTGCGCGGGACTCAGTTGCTCTCGAGCGAAGTTGCGTCGCAGCGGGAACACGAAGCGTATGGCGGTGTGGTCCCGGAGGTCGCGTCGCGCAACCATCTTCTGCACGCGCCTGTCTTCTGGAGAGCGCCGTGAAAAAGGCCGGCGTCGACTTAAGCGAAGTGGACGCGTTTGCCGCGACCTCGGGCCCGGGGTTGGCAAGTTCGCTCATGATCGGCGCTTCCATCGCGAAAGGTCTCGCGCTCGGTTTTGCCAAGCCGTATCTGGCAATCAATCATCTCGAAGGCCATCTGCTTTCGCCCTTTTTCACCGGCGATTTCGAGATCGAGCCGAATGTTTCGTTGATTGTCAGTGGCGGCCACACTCTGCTGGTCGAGGTGCGCGGGGTAAGTGCTTACCGCATCCTTGGCCGGACAGTGGATGACGCCGCGGGTGAAGCATTCGATAAGGTCGCAAAGATGCTTAGTCTCGGTTACCCGGGTGGTCCGGAGATCGAGCGGCAAGCCTTGTCCGGCGATGCCGCGCGCTTCGATTTTCCGCGGAGCATGCTGGATTCGGGCGACCACAATTTCAGTTTCAGCGGGTTGAAAACCTCCGTGCGCTATCAGCTCGCGAAGCTGGGCGCGATTTCCGATGAGGTTCGCGCCGACCTCTGCGCGTCGTTCCAACGCGCGGCCGTGGAAGTATTGGTAAAGAAGACGTTGCGCGCGGCGCGCGAGTCCGGTGCGAAACTGGTGACGGTAAGCGGCGGAGTTAGTTGCAATCGGCAATTGCGCGACCAGATGAGCGATGCCTGCCGACCGCGCTGGAATCCAGCTTCTCACCGCCGTCCCGGAGCTCTGCACCGACAACGCCGCCATGATCGCCTTTGCCGCATCGCTGCGTTTGAAAGCGGGTTTTGCCTCGGAGATTACTCAGGAGATCGATCCGAACCTGGCGTTAGCGTAGCAATTCCCCTTCCTGCTCTTGATCATGATCTTGCTCCTGATCCTGGTTTGAACGCGGCGATTCAAGGAAAGATCATGAGCAAGATCATGATCAGGAGCAGGAGTTTCAGGTACTCCCGCTGCAATAAGTAATCGGCGAGAGCGCGCAAGACAGTGGCGTTTTCACCCAGAGACTTGAGCGCGCCGTGCGCTTCCAAGGTGAGCCGCCGCGCTTCGGTCCGCGATTTTTCCAAGCCGATCACAGCGGGATACGTCGCCTTCTTCGCGGCGACATCTTTGCCGGCGCTCTTCCCCAACTTCTCCGAGGTTTGGGTGACGTCGAGAATGTCGTCGATGACTTGAAAGGCCAGGCCGAGCGCGCGGCCGAACGCGGTGATCGCCGTCAACTGCCTCGTGCTGGCATTTGCCGCCATCGCACCCAAACGAACGGATGTCGTCAGCAGCGCCGCGGTTTTGTTTTCGTGGATGTAGCGCAGCTGTGCGCGGTTGATGTGGCGGCCCTCCGCCTCGAGATCGGCCACCTGGCCCGCGATCAGTTTTTGGCTTCCCGCCGCGATCGCGATTTCATGAACGATTTTGCGGAGATCGTACCGTTTCGTGGCTTTACTCTGCGCGGCAATTTCGAAGGCAATCGTCAGGAGGGCGTCACCGGCCAGGATGGCGATGCCGTCACCGAAGACTTTGTGGCAGGTCGCGCGGCCGCGCCGGAGATCATCGTTGTCCATGCTCGGGAGATCATCATGAACCAGTGAGTAGGTGTGGATGCATTCAATGGCGCAGGCCAGCGGCAACGCGGAATCGACCTTGCCGCCGCACGCTTCCGCCGCGGCGAGGCAGAGAATGGGGCGTAGGCGTTTTCCACCGGCGAAGAGGCTGTAACGCATGGCCTTGTGGATCGTCGACGGACGAGTTGACGCCTTGGGCAGGAAGCGATCGAGCGCGCGGTCGACTTCCTTCTGCCGGGCGATGAGATAGCGCTTCAATTCCATGGAACTCGCAATCTGAAACTCCTAACGAGCTTGGCAATGGAAAAAGGAGCCGTAGTCGCGGCACTGTTCCGGCGTGACGCTCGTTTTGCTGCCACGCTGTAGCCGCGGCGCTCAGTCGCCGCGTTTGGTCAAGCGGTCCCCTGACGCGCCGACAGAGCGGCGCGGCTACAGCGCAGCGCGCGGCATGGCGAAATATCCTGTAATTTTCGGGCCGCTCGCGCGTTAGACTGGGTGAGGAGAAATGCAAAGCGTCCAGATCAAGGCGGCCAGAATTGACGGTGCACAGATGGACGCGCTCCTGAAGCGCTTCGAACGGCCGCTCTTGCAATATGCCACCCGCATTTTGGGCGATAGCGACCGCGCACGGGATGTCGTGCAAGAAACTTTTGTGAAACTGCAATACGAGAATCGGACCGAACTCGACGACGCACCGGCGAAATGGCTCTTCACCGTTTGCCGTAATGGCGCGCTCAACATTTGCCGAAAGGAGAAACGGATGACTTACCTCGACCAGGAGTTGCTCGAAACGCGGGAGAGCGACCAGCCGGCGCCGTACGAGAACATCGAGGCGAAAGAAGCGAGCGGGTTTTTGCTTCGGATTCTAAGCACCCTTCCGCCGCGCCAGCAGGAAGTGCTGCAACTCAAATTTCAAAACGACCTCAGCTACCAGCAGATCAGCGAGATCACGGAGTTATCCGTGAGCAACGTTGGCGTGATGATCCACAACGCGCTGAAAACTCTGCGGCAGCGCTACGGGCAGGCCTCCAAGGATTTCCTGCCCTTCACCCCGCGAATAGTCTCATGAAAATAAACCTCGACGATCCCAACCTAACGGCCTTCGCGCTCGGCGAACTCTCCGGCACGGAACACGCCACGATGGAGCAGGCGGTCGCTTCCTCGCCAGAAGCGCAGGAATTCGTGGCCGAAACGCAGCAGCTCTCGCGACTTTTGAAATCGGAGTATTTGGCCGATCAGCATCTGCTACCGGAACGCTCGCAGAACATCATTCGGATGGAAGAACAGCGGCGTCTCTGGACCTCCACGCAATGGGGTTCGCTCGCGGCGGCCCTGGCGATTTTTGCCGTGATCGGCGCTTTCGCCGTGTCGATGATTCAACGGAACAGCGGAAAGATCGCGGGAAAGAAGCAGCGCCTGGGCAGCGGAGAATTCTCAATCGTGGAAGCGCTTCCGGAAGCGACGGTTGAAACGCAACCCGCGACTACGCCTGCGCAACAGAATTTGCTGGCGTTGGAGGCACCCCCACCGCCACCTCCAAATGAGATGCCGAAGGTGGAAGCATATGTGAATGAGAGTCCGATTGAGAATTACGGAGGTTCACCTCGGACGTCGGCGGCCACGCCAACGCAACAGAATTTGCTGGCAATGAATCCGGCAGCGCCTCCGCGGAACCCCTTTCTTGAAGGACCCCAAAGCCCAGCTGACTCAAGTTTCGGATACGAAAGGCGTAGCCTTGGCGCAGCTGGTAAAGTTAAGGAGCCCGCGCCGTCGCGCATGCGAATGATGAAGCCAGAGGCCGCCGCTTTTTCCGAAGACTCCGAGGTGCCATCGAGATATCGCCAAGACTTCGACACGGCAACGTACGATCACGTCTCGGAAAATCCGTTTCTCCAGGCATCGACCAATCCGCTCTCGACCTTTTCGATTGATGTGGACACGGCTTCGTACTCGAACGTCCGCCGATTCATCGACTCCGGTTCGCTGCCGCCCAAAGATGCGGTGCGAGTGGAAGAGATGATCAATTATTTCAGCTACGACTACCGTGAACCGGGAGGCGACAAGCCGTTCTCGATCGATCTCGATGCGACCGCGTGCCCGTGGGATGAAAGCCATCGTCTCTTGCGGATCGGACTGAAAGGCCGCGACGTGGCGTCGGAGAACCGGCCGGCGAGCAATCTCGTTTTTCTCCTCGATGTCTCGGGCTCGATGTCGCCGGCCGAGCGGCTGCCGCTCGTGAAACAGGCGATGCGGTTGCTCGTGGAAAAGTTGACGGAAAAAGATCGGGTGGCGCTCGTCATTTACGCGGGCGGCTCGGGTTTGGCGCTGCCTTCCACGACCGGCGACCGCAAGGAAACGATCCTGCGCGCGTTGGAGGAATTGAAAGCGGGCGGCTCGACCAATGGCGCGGAAGGCATCGAGCTCGCCTACAAAGTGGCGGCGGACAATTTCATCAAAGGCGGAGTGAACCGCGTCATCCTGGCGACGGACGGCGATTTCAATATCGGCGTGACCAACCAGGGCGACCTGATCCGGTTGATCGAGGAAAAGGCGAAGACTGGCGTTTTTCTCAGCGTTCTTGGCGTCGGCACGGACAACTTGAAGGATTCGACGATGCAGAAGCTGGCCGACAAGGGGAACGGCAATTACGCCTATCTCGATTCGCTCGACGAAGCGCGCAAAGTGCTCGTGCAACAGGTGAACGGGACCCTGATGACGATCGCGAAGGACGTGAAAATCCAGGTGGAATTCAATCCGGCGCGCGTCGCGTCGTATCGCTTGATCGGATACGAGAAGCGGATGCTGCGGAAGGAAGATTTCAATAACGACAAAGTGGATGCCGGTGAGATCGGGGCCGGACACACGGTCACGGCGTTATATGAAATCGTGCCGACTGGAGCTGGGGCGGCTGATCCCTCCGCGAGCATTCCACCGGTCGATCCGCTGAAATATCAGACGCCGGGTTCTGCTGCGGTGGCGACGACGCAGACGGATTCGAAAGCGTCCCAAGAAATGGTGACGGTGAAACTGCGTTACAAGAAACCGGACGGCGACAGGAGTGAGCTGACGGAGCGGTCGTTTGTGGATAACGGCTCCAAGTTCGAGAACGCGGCGCCCGATCTGAAGTTCGCGGCGGCGGTGGCGGAGTTTGGGATGATCTTGCGCGACTCGCAGTACAAAGGCAAAGGGACACTCGGCGCCGTGATCGAGTGGGCACAGGAAGGGAAGGGGCGCGACGCGGCGGGTTATCGCGCCGGGTTTATTGAGCTGGCGCGGAAGGCGCAGGCGCTGAAGCAGCGCGAAGGGTAGGCTGGTAAGGACGCCGCGTCGCGGCGTCCGATCGATGCGTCGCGGGCCCCGGTGGACGGCGCAGCACGCCGTCCCTACCAAAGAAACGCCCTTGCGTTATATTGTTATACAGATAACAAGATAACATGAAGAAGACAAGAACGTCGTCTCCCAAGCGGGTGGAACGGGTGCAGGTCGGCGCGCGGATGGAGAAAACGATCGTGAAGGTGCTCAAGGGCCTCGCGGAATACCTGGACCTTTCGCTTGGCGATCTCCTGGAAGGAGTGACTCTGCACGCCTTGGAAGGGAAGGCGCCGTTCTCCAAGGAGACGCTGGCGCAAGTCGAGCGCTTGAAGACGATCTACGGCCTAGACCTGACTGCCGCCGACAGTCATCAACTAGTGGAGGCGCCGAATGCCAAGCGTTGAGGCAACGGCGGCGGCGCCGCCCGGAGCTTCACGCAACGAAGCCGTGGTAGACGACGAACTGTTCGCCCTCGAAACCGGAACGCTTGATCCCTCCAGGTTTCCGCATTCGGAACATCTCCGGCTTGGGTACGAGATGTTGGGGCGCTATTCATTCGGCGAAGCAGTGACGCGATTCTCACACGGCCTCAGGCGGCTCACCGCGAAAGCCGGACGGCCGGAGGTCTATCATGAAACCATGACGGTCGCGTTTCTGGCGCTGATTGGCGAACGGCGCGCCCGCGGACGGTATGGGACCTGGGACGACTTCAGAGAGAACAATGCCGATTTGCTCCAGAAAGGCTGCCTGGAAAGATGGTATGACGCTGAACAGCTTTCATCCGATTTGGCGCGACGAACGTTTTGCCTGCCTCAAGGAGCGGCGATTTCCAAATCGCCGTCTTAAGGGTCGGCGATCTGGGAGGCCGCCGCTCCTTGAAGCGCAGCGGATGATCGCAGGCTCTGCGGATGAACTACACTCCCTCAAGCGCTGCGGCATCTGCTGGCGTTTTCACCGGCATGGCGAGAAACGCGCCGAAGAGCAGAATAGCGGCGCTCCAGAGTTGCGGCGCCGTGAGCCGCTCGCCAAAGACGAGCGCGGAAAGCCCGAGGGCGCCGGCCGGACAAAGAAGTTGCAGCGTCTGCGAAAGCGCGACTCCGACCTTGCGGATGGCGACGTAATACAAAACATGCGCCAGGCTGATGCAGGTCACGGCGGAGATGATCAGGATGATGTTCACGCGCGCGCCGGCGTAGAGCGGGGTGGCAATCGATCCGAACGCCAGGGTGAGCGGCAAGAGCAGCGCTGAGGTGATGAAGCTGATCAGACCGAAGCTGCGGATCGGGCCGAGCCGCGCGGAGGGCCGTTTGACCAGAACGCCATAGAGCGCCCAGCAGAAACTCGCGGTAAAAGCGATGGCGATTCCGTAAAAGGAGATTGTTCCGCCATCCCGTCCCGGTTGAAACCAGAGGACGCCGACCGCGCCGACCAGGCCCAGGAAAGTGCCGACTTGAAATTGCCACTGGCGGATGATCCACCGCTCTTCCGGAAAAAAGATGAGTGCGAGGAGCGTGGTGATGATGACAGAGGAGCGGATGAAGATCGCAAAAACGCCCGGGCCCATATGAAAGAGGGCAATGGTTTGAGTGATTTGATGGACGACGTTGGGGAGCGCGGGGATGAGGCACGCGAGAAATATGCCGCGATCGATTCGCGGCCCGCTGCGCCGAAAGCGATAAAGCATGAAGGGAAGGACGGCGAGGCAGGCGACGGAATAACGGTAAAAATTTTGCGCCCAGGGATCGTAGAAACGGTTGAGGTAGAATTGAAACAGGGAAGGCGTCGACCAGATCAGCACGGTGGCGAAAATGGCGGCGTAGCCTCGCAGGAATGTATCGCCTCCCTCTTTGTTCATGTTTTCTTGCATCCGCTGGCAACCGAGCTTCGATTTCAAAGAAAGCAGCGCTGGCTTGCAATCGATTTACGTCTCCATCTAATAGGCGGACCAACATGAACAATTACAAAATAGGAACCGTTATCAGTTTGGCGATCGCGTTTGTGGCCTACCCGAGCGGAGTTTTGTATGCGAAGAAACCGCGGCACAACGCACCCCAGCCGTCCGGGAACGCGGCGGCCGCGAACGCCCAGGATCCGGGCGGACATTCGGCCCGCGGCGTCGCGGCCGCCAAGCAACGGGATTACGAAACAGCGATCGCGGAATTCAGCAAAGCGATCGAGGCCGAGCCAACGGACGCGAAAAACTATTTCAACCGCGGAACAGCTTATCGCGGAGCCAACAAACTGCCGGAAGCGCTGGCGGATTTCGCCAAAGCCATAGAGATCGCCCCGCAGGATGTCGCGGCTTATATCGGACGGGGCGAAGTGCTCCTGGCGCAAAAACAGACGGATCCGGCGTTGGCGGATTTTGACAAGGCCCTCCAGCTCGCGCCGAATGATGTCAATGCCCGGCGCTTTCGTGGTTTTCTCTTCGTCTCGAAAGGGGAATGGCAGAAGGCGATCGACGATTACAACATCGTGATCCAAAAAGTGCCGGACGACGGCGGCGCTTTAGAGCGGCGGGCATTCGCCTATCGCAGCATGAAGAAATACAAAGAAGCGATCGCGGATTACACCAAGGCGATCGCGACAGATCCGAAGGACCCTGACGGATATCGGCGCCGAGCGCAGGCCCATACCCTGGCGGGCGACAGCAAGAGCGCCACGGCTGACTTCCGAGCTTTGCTCAAGATCAAGCCGGATGACGCCGATGCGCAGAGCCGCCTGAAGGCGCTAGAAACCCGCGCGAATTCTCCTTTGCCGACTCCAGCCGGTGCGACCACGCCCGCTTCTGCGGGAGGTTCGCCCGCGGCGCCCGCAGCTTCGCCCCATTAGGCGCAGGAAGGGCGAGGCGAATTAGCTTTTCGTCCGCTTGCGCATGGCCTAAAAGATTCACCCCCCGCAAGTGCATCTCAGCCGAAGGATTAGTATGAACATGATGAAGAATAGTTTTATCGGGTTGGCCGCCGGCCTGCTGTTCCTGGCCACAGCGCCTATCACCTACGCGGACAACAAGTCCGAAGCGGCCGCTCATGGGAACAAGGGCAATACGCTGGCGCAGGAGGCCAAGTACGACGAGGCGATCGTTGAGTTTACGCAAGCGATCACGCTCATGCCCAAGGACGAGCGCCTTTATACCGATCGCGGCCGGGTCTATCGCGCGGCGGCCAAACTGCCGGAGGCCATCGCGGACTTCGCAAAAGTCATCGAGCTCGCGCCAAAAAGTGAAGTTGGATATTACGAGCGGGCCCAAACGCTGAAGATCCAGAACCAGTTCGACCAGGCTTTGGTTGATTATAACAAGGCGATTGAGCTGAATCCGAATAATCCGGCTTGTTACGACGGGCGGGGCTACGCTTTTTACAACCTGAGACAATACGACGACGCGATCAAGGACTACACGGTGAGCATCGAGAAGAAGCCTGACAATCCGCTTACCTTGAACCGGCGCGCGGACGCGTACGTGGCCAAGGGCCAATTTGCGCAGGCTGCGACTGATCTGGAAGCGGCGTTGAAACTGAAGCCTGACGATTTCGACACAACTCAGCGCATCGCTTTCGTGAAGGCAAAACTGGCGTCGCCGCGGCCGGTGGTGGTCAAGCCCGTGGCCACCCCGCTGCCACCGCCGCCGCCGCCGGAAGGGATGAGCATGCCGATGAAGATCGGGATCGGAGTTGCCGCGCTGATCGCGATCATAATAATTGCCGTCGTGCTGATGAAGCGGAAGAGTTGAAATTATCGGCCGAACTCTCGTAAAAGAAGGCGGAGCGCGGGAAGAAATTTCTTTGACACCCGGGAGCGCGCTGCTAGCTTGCCGACGCTTTTTCGGAGAACGAGACGAGGTCCCATGGTCGTTCAAAACGGAAGTTTGACGCGACTCTGGGACTTTTACTTCTAAACGAGAGAGAAACCGGTTTGTTCCGCATCGGCGGGACGAAAAATTTAATGATAAACAGCGGCCCATGTAGCTCAGTTGGTAGAGCACGTCCTTGGTAAGGACGAGGTCACCGGTTCAATCCCGGTCATGGGCTCCAGAGCTCGCGGCCGGCAGCAACAACAAAGAAGAGTTAGTTTAACCTAAGGAAAATCGAGATGGCTAAGGAAGCATTTAAACGCGACAAGCCGCACGTTAACGTCGGCACGATCGGTCACGTCGACCACGGCAAGACCACCCTCACTGCAGCAATCACCAGCGTGCTGGCCAAGAAAGGCTTCGCTGAAATGCGCGCCTACGATTCGATCGATAACGCGCCGGAAGAAAAAGAGCGCGGCATTACGATCAACACCGCGCACGTGGAATATCAGAGCGACAAGCGTCACTACGCGCACGTCGATTGCCCGGGCCACGCCGATTATGTGAAAAACATGATCACGGGCGCCGCGCAAATGGACGGCGCCATCCTCGTTGTCTCGGCCGCCGACGGCCCGATGCCGCAGACGCGCGAGCATATCCTGCTGGCGCGCCAAGTCGGCGTGCCCGCGGTCGTCGTGTTCCTGAACAAGGTCGACATGGTCGACGATCCGGAATTGCTCGATCTCGTCGAGATGGAAGTGCGCGATCTCCTGACGCAATATGAATTTCCCGGAGACAAAATCCCCATCGTCAAAGGCAGCGCGCTCAAGGCGCTGAACGGCGACGCCGAACAGGAAGCGCAGATTCATCGCGCTGGTGGCGGCGGTCGATGATTACATCCCCGTCCCGGAGCGTCCGGTCGATCTGCCGTTCCTTATGCCGGTGGAAGACGTGTTCAACATTGAAGGCCGCGGCACCGTCGCGACTGGTCGTGTCGAGCGCGGCATCCTGAAGAAGATGGAGGAAGTCGAAATCGTCGGCCTCAAGGACACGATGAAAACGACAGCCACCGACATCGAAATGTTCCGCAAGCTTCTCGACGAAGCGCGCGCCGGCGACAACGTCGGAGTGCTCTTGCGCGGCGTGAAGAAGGAAGATGTCGAGCGCGGCCAGGTCATTGCCAAGCCCGGCAGCATTACGCCGCACCGCAAATTCAAGGCGGAGATTTACGTATTGAGCAAGGAGGAAGGGGGCCGTCACACGCCGTTCTTCACCAACTACCGTCCGCAATTTTATTTCCGCACGACCGACGTGACTGGAACCGTCAAGCTCGCCGAAGGCGTGGAGATGGTGATGCCGGGAGACAACGTCTCGGTGGAAGTCGAGTTGATCACGCCAATCGCGATGGAAAAGACCATCCGGTTCGCGATTCGCGAAGGCGGCAAAACCGTCGGCGCCGGTCGCGTGGCCGAAATTCTTGACTGACGAAGAATTGCCGATTGCCGAAGGGCGCTTGCCGAATGAACTTGGAGGTGTCGACTTTCTTCCAATCGGCAATCGAAAATCGAAAATTCCGAAAGGTCAGTAGCTCAATTGGTAGAGTAGCGGTCTCCAAAACCGTCGGTTGGGGGTTCGAGTCCCTCCTGACCTGTTGAATGCAACTCGCCCGAATAATCCCGAGATGATCACGAAAACAAAAAGCTTCTTTGCCGAAGTCAGGGCCGAGTTGCAGAAAGCTTCCTGGCCGTGGGAATCGAAGGACAAGGGAATCCGGCGTTATAAGGAGCTGACCGATTCGACGCTCGTGGTCATCATCGCTATGCTTCTGATGGGCGGATACGTCGCGCTCTTCGATTTCGTCCTGATCACCTTCATTCACTACTTCACTCGGATCCACTGATATGGCCCAGGTCCTCGCCCCAAAAGATCAGTGGTTTGTCGTGCACGTGCTTTCCGGCCAGGAAAACAAGGTCCGCGACAATATCGAGAAGCGGGTCAAGACCGAGGAAATGAGCGACGTGATTTTCAAAGTGCTCGTGCCGACGGAGCGCGTCTCGGAAATCAAGCGCGGCAAGAAAAGCGAGACGACGCGAAAATTTTTCCCCGGCTATCTCATCGTCAACATGCACTTGCTCGACGAGAACAATCAACTCGTGGGGCGGACCTGGTATTTCATTCGTGAAACAACGGGTGTGATTGGTTTCGCGGGGACGAAAGACAAACCGATCCCGATGCGGCAATCCGAAGTCGACAACATGCTGGCGCAGATGCAGGAACGAGAAGAGAAGGTGAAGCCAAAGGTCAGCTTTGAAGTCGGCGAGACGGTGAAAGTGGCGGACGGACCTTTCCAAAACCAGAACGGCATCGTCGAAGAAATCGATCCCGACCGTGGCAAACTGCGCGTCTCGGTCACCATCTTCGGCCGCGCGACTCCGGTCGAACTCGAGTATTGGCAGGTCGAACGTGGATAATTTCTCTCAACTAGAAACTCTCAACTCTTAACTTTCCGCAATGGCTAAAGAAATTATCGCTCACATCAAATTGCAGATCCCTGCAGGTCAGGCGAACCCGGCGCCGCCCGTCGGCACGGCGCTAGGACCGCGCGGCGTCAATATCATGGCGTTCTGCAAAGAGTTTAATGCCGCCACGCAGAAGCAGGCCGGCGACATCCTGCCTGTTGTCATCACGGTTTTCAAAGACAAGTCGTTTACCTTCATAACGAAAAGTCCGCCTGCCGCGATTCTGTTGAAAAAGGCAGCGAACATTGCCGCCGGTTCGAAAGAGCCCAACAAGACGAAGGTCGGCAAAGTGACGCGCAAGCAAATCATGGACATCGTCAAGACTAAGGGCAAAGACCTGAACTCGCGCAGCGATGAAGCGGGCTTCAAGATCATCGCTGGCACCGCCCGCCAGATGGGCCTCGAGATCGTCGATTAATATCGACAGAATCTGTTCGAGAACGCGCCGCGGGGTATTTGTGTAGCGCCAACGGCGCGTTTTTATTTCAGCCTGGGGCAACGCCCCAGGGATTAGCACAACATCAGACCCGTAGCGCTGAAAGCGCGATTCATTCCGGCGCAATCTGTGTGGGATCAACGCCACCCATGTGTTGAATCGCGCCTTCAGCGCTTATTCGTGACACGATCAGAATCCTGAGGCGCTGACATGATAACGCGGCCGTTGGCGCTAAACAGATACGCCGCGGAATGCAGAACGCGAAATGGCCGCCATGCGCTTATTTGCCTAAAGCCGTATCGCAGTTGACGATTTCGCCCGCGAGACCCTTGGCCCACTTCTCGTTGGCCGGGTTCAAGGCGCCACGACTACGTAAACCTTCGAGGACACCCAGGCTTTGTTGAAGCATGTCGCGAGCAGCGCTCCAGTGTTTCCTGGTCTCGCCGGTTGGTTGGTGGGGGGCGGCGGCTAGCGCCATGTAGGCATAACCAAGATATTGATACGCCTCAGCTCTGAGGAACCGGTGATCGGCGTTTGTCGCGTCTTCGGTAATTTCTCCGAGGATGGCAATCGCTTTGCGACATTCTTGCAGCGCGGAGTCAACCTCCCCAAGCTTCGCCTGCATACCGGCCACGCCAGCCCCACAAGCGGCGGCTCTGAACCGCAAGGGTAAGTCGCCGGGCGCGTCTGCTGCGAGCTTTTCGAAATTGTCGCGCGCCTTACTGAAGTGCAAGAGAGCTTGACTGTTATCGTTCAAATTCGCGAGGAAGTCAGCGATCCGCTTGTGGGTGTATCCGAGATCCTTCCGGGTCACCGCATTGGCTGGATCCGCCGCGAGTAACTCCTCCTGGAGTGTTACCGCCCGGCGGAAATACTCCAGCGCTCCGTCCGTGTCGGTGAACTTGCGATAGTCGCCGCCATTCTTGTAGTTCATCACGAGTTGGCGGCGGTAGTCGGCATTGATGGGGTCCTCCGCGATCAACGCTTTTCCCAGGTCGAGCGCCTTGCCATTGACCTCGATCGCTTCTGGAACCTTGTTCTGCACAAATAGGACACCCGCCATGCCCTGGTGGCTGCTCCAGAGCGCGCGACGATACCTTTGCTCGCGCGGATTGTTGACGGCCAGCCTTTCGCAGATTGCCAGGGCTGCGCGGAATTGTTCAATCGCGCCATCAAGGTCGCCACGGCTTTTCAATGCGCTTCCCAGCTTGTTGCAGGTATCGGCGAACTTAAGCTGAAGGTCGTCATCGGCAGGCTCTTCCCGTATCAAATCGAGGTAGAGCGTGCGGGCTTTCCGAAGATGTTCCAGACCGTTGCTCGTCTCACCGGTGTCCACCAGGCGTTCGCCAATTTTTTGACGGCTGCCGGCGAGATCACGTCTAGCCTGAATGTCAGAGGGGTTCAGGGCGAGCAGCGTTTCGCGAATCCGGAGCGCCTTCGTATAACTCTCCAACGCTCCGGCCAAATCGCCGAGGTTCCCGCCCGATACTCCACCGCGCACGTCACCCACTCGCTCGTAAGCGGCCGCGAGCTCGCGTTGGAGGGCAGGGTCGCCATGCGCTTCGGCGGCCAGACTGTCGAGGTAATTCAGAGCGTCCTTGACCAATCGCTCCCGGACTTTCGTCGCACCGGGCAGATCCTTGATGGCGTCGTGATAATCGAAGAGGACGCTATTGGCGAGCTTGCGCACGTCATTGAAACGCCTTTCGGCCCGGGCCTGCTCCGCCCGTGCCCTGTGTTCTTGTATTGTCGCTCTGCGAGCCTGCCACGCCGTGGCGACAACGCCGCCGACCAGCGTGAGGAACAGCAAGGCCGCGGCGGAAACGGCGAGGCGGTTGCGCCGCAGAAATTTTCCGGAGCGATAGGAAAACGTGTCAGGCTGGGCGACGACTGGCCGGCCGGCGAGGTGACGGCGGATATCCTCCGAGAACTGTTCGACGGACCGGTAGCGGCGCTGCGTCTCTTTTCGCATCGCCATGCGCACGATGTTGTCGAGATCGCCCCGCAGCCGGCGTGCGTCTTCGGGGCGGCTCACCACCGCACTCGGTTTCTCGATTTGCGCGGTGCTGATCGCCTTCCCGATTTCCTGGGGCGATCGGTTCCGCAGGCGGTAAGGCGGCCGGCCGGCCAGAAGCTCGTAGAGCACCGCGCCGAGGCTATAGACATCGCTCAGTGTGGTCGCGGGCGCGCCTTCGATTTGCTCCGGGCTGGCATATTCCGGGGTCATGATCGGGACGGCGGTCACGGTCGGGAGCGTATCCTCGCTGTCGTTAGGCTGGATGATTTTGGCGATACCGAAGTCGAGCAGCTTCGGGACACCGGCGGGAGTGACCAGAATGTTCGATGGCTTGAGGTCGCGATGTACAACCAGGCGCTGATGGGCGTAGGAAACGGCGCCGCAAACGTGCCGGAAGAGCTCGAGCCGTTCGCTGATCGAAAGCCGATGCTCCTCGGCGTAACGATCGATCCGATGGCCTTCGATGTACTCCATCACGAAGTAGGGCACCCCGTCTTCGGTGGTTCCGCCGTCGAGCAGGCGGGCGATGTTCGGGTGTTCGAGCGAGGCAAGAATCTGCCGTTCATGCTGGAAGCGGCGGAGAACTGAGTCCGTATCCATGCCGCGCTTGATCAACTTGATGGCGACTTGCATCTGGAATTGCTGATCCGCCCGCTCGGCGAGGTAAACCGAGCCCATGCCGCCCGCTCCGATGCATTCGAGCAGTTTGTACTGCCCGACCATGCGCCCCGCGTCTGACGGCTCGAACGAGCCGCCGAACGCGTCCGCTACCAACCGGGCCGGTGGATCGGCGATGAAATCATCGGCCGCCCGATCCGATTCGAGCAGCGCGTCGATTTCTCGCCGGAGCTGCTCATCGCTGCCGCACGCGCCGGTGAGGAAGGCTTCGCGCTCCCCGAACGGAAGCTCGCGCGCGGAGTGAAAGATCTCTTTTAATCTTTCCAGCGGCGCCGAGTTCATCGGATCTCATTAACAGAAGATAACGAAGGAAACGAAGTTGTTCCGATCAGAAGCCCTTTGTTCACTTCGATGCCTTCTGTGCAAAACAAACCCGCGGCTCCTCGCACTTCAGGGTGTCGTCAGTTCCTTGTGCAGCCAGGCTTTTGCGAACTCCCAATCCCGGCGCACGGTGATCGCCGAGACGCTGAGAACCTCGGCGATCTCATCATAGTTCATCCCGCCAAAATATTTCAGCTCCACGACCTGACTGGCGCGGCGATCCAGTTCTGCGAGGCGCTCCAGCGCGTCATTCAAATCGACCACCTGCTCCGCCTGCCTTTCGGTCACAATGGCTTCGTCGCTTAACTCGACCTTCACCGCACCAGCCCCGCGTTTCGCCCTGTCCCGCCCGCGCGCGTGATCGACCAGGATGTGCCGCATCATCCGCGCAGCCGCGGCGAAGAAGTGGGTGCGGTTTTGCCAGTGCGGATCCGTTTGGTCGGCGAGATGGAGATACGCCTCATTGACCAGTGCGGTGGTTTGCAGCGTGTGATCGGGCCGTTCGCCCCGCATGTAGCGATGAGCGAGCTGGCGCAGCTCGTCATAGACGAGCGGCGCGAGTTCATCGGGTTGGGCGTTCTGCCAATAACCGGAGGTTGCCAGCAGATCGCTGATCTGTTGTGGGGAAAGCGAGCCGGCGACCATGCAAACAAGAGATACCGGAGCCGGATGAAGCTTAACAGAAGATAACGAAGATAACGAAGGGGTAGAGGAAACCTTCGTTAATTTTGTTTCCTCCTGTCAAAACGAAACCTCCTCGTCCTCCATGCGGTTCGTTCCTGGCAAGATCATGCGCGAGATGCCATTTTTCAGGATGGGCTCGTGGAAGTTGATTAACAGCCCCAAGGGCACATCGAGCAGCTTCATGTAGCTGAAGAGCTGTGCCTTGCTGAACGCGTGCAAAACCTCCACCGCCTTCAGCTCCAGGAGCAGGCAATTGCCGACGAGAAGGTCGAAGCGGAGTGGCTCGTTAAAGGCGACGCCCTTGTATTCGATTCGAACGACCTTCTGGGCGACGCATGGGATTGAGCGCAGCTCCAGCTCACGTAGCAGGCAGCGCTCGTAGATCGATTCGATCAGTCCAGCACCCATGTGCCTGTGGACCTCGATAGCAGCGCCGATCACCTCACGGCTGAGCCTGTCCGCCTTTTCGAAGAGGGGGTGCATAGGGGGGATTGAACAGAAGATAACGAAGAAAACGAAGGGGTGAAGGAATCCTTTGTTAACTTCGTTTCCTTCTGTTTCAAAGCCTCTCCGATTCTTTTTGTTCGTTTCGGATGATCACTTTTTGCCGATTTTGTCGCTTTCATCGGTAGGAGAACAAAACTGATGAAACATAATTCGATTGCCCCGCTGAGATCCATTTCGCCTCTAAGGCGCACTTTTGCAGCCATTTTTATCGTCCTTTCCATCGTCAGTGCCTTTGCGGCGTTTGGCGTTCAACAGGGGACCTCCTGGACTTACCAGGGACAGTTGCAGCGGAGCGGCGCGGCGTATACCGGCACCTGTAATTTCCAGTTCAGTCTCTGGGATGCGGTCAGCGCCGGAACGCAATTGGGCGCCACGCAACCGATCAATAGCGTCAACGTGGTGAATGGATTGTTTACCGTGACGCTCGACTTTGGGGACTTGTTTAGCGGCAACGCCCGCTGGTTGGGGACGAGTGTGCAGTGTAGCGGCGACGGCGGCTTCACTCCGCTGGATCCGCGTCAGCCCCTCACCGCCGCACCTTATGCGCTCAGCCTGCGGCCGGGGGCGACGATCTCCGGCGGAGGAGCTGGAGGTATCGCGCTGACCGGAGCAAACTTTGCGGACCTAGGCACCGGGATCCAGGGCTATGGCAACGGCTACGGCGTATGGGGCCTCAGCAATTCTCGCGACGGTGTGCGGGGCGAGTCATCAGACGAAACCAGCGCAGGCGTCTTGGGAGAAAACACCCATCACATCGGGGTCACTGGTAAGGGCATTACCGGTGTGTATGGCCTCTCGAGCACTCTTGGTGGGACTGGTGTGTACGGCGTGGCGGAGGGGCCGGACAGCGCAGGCGTCCGCGGCTACAACAGGGACTCGGCGGCTATTTGGGGACGGAGCAATGGGGTCGGATCGGCGATTTACGGGGAGAACGTTGACGGCGGCTACGCCGGACGGTTCGATGGCCCTGTGCACGTCCAGGGGACTCTGACGAAAATGCTTGGCTCTTTTAAAATCGATCATCCGCTGGATCCCGCGAACAAGTTCCTCTCGCATTCGTTCGTCGAGTCCCCGGACATGAAGAACATTTACGATGGCAACGTCACTACCGACGCGACCGGCCGCGCCATCGTCACCCTGCCGGCCTACTTCGAGGCCCTTAACCGCGATTTTCGTTATCAACTCACCGTCCTGGGCCAGTTCGCGCAGGCGATTGTTTTCCGGGAGATCGCGCAAAACAGCTTCGAAATCCATACCGACAAGCCCGGCGTTAAGGTGTCGTGGCAGGTCACGGGCATTCGTCAGGATGCGTATGCGCGAGAGCATCCGATCGTGGAGGAGGAAGCCAAGCCGGCAGAGCAGCAGGGTATGTATCTTTATCCCGCTGGATTCGGCGCGGGTGAAGAGAAGCGCCTCGGCGCTCCGTCTCGACCCGCGATTCCGCAGACTGAACAGAAGATAACGAAGGAAACGAAGTAGGGATTCTCGATGTCATCGGCAACCCTTCGCTACCGTTGTTTTCTTTTGTTGGGAATTCTGACCGTGTTCGCGGTGGCTCCGCAGGCGATTTCGCAAAGTGGCGGAGTCTACGACCTGACTTGGAACACGAACGATGGGGGCGGAATCACCTTTGCCAACGGCGGCGCTTACCAGCTCGGCGGCACCATTGGTCAGCATGACGCTGGAGCTTCAAGCGGCGGCGCCTATTCCCTGGTCAGTGGCTTTTGGGGCGTCACCACCGGTATTCCGTCGCCAACACCGACGGCGACGCCGCCCAGCCCAACGCCAACTCCCACTGTTGGAACTCCTACTCCAACACCGACGGCAAGCCCAACGGCAACGCCGCCTAGCCCAACACCAACTCCTCCCGGTGGAACTCCTTCTCCAACACCTTCTGCCACGCCGATTGCGACGGCCACGCCTTCTACCACACCGATGGCGACGCCCACCGCAACAGTTTCGGCGACGCCGACGGGAACACCGACCTCAACGCCGTCGGCCACGCCCACGGCAACTGCTTCCCCAACGACGACGGTGAAGGCCGTCAACCTCTCAACCCGGATGCTGGTGCAGACCGGCGATAGAGTGGGCGTCGGCGGGTTCATCATCACGGGAAGCGCTCCCAAACAAGTGCTCCTGAGGGCAATTGGACCTTCGCTGACCCACTTCGGTGTGCCCAATGTGCTGGCTGACCCAGTAATGGAACTGCACGGTCCCGCCGGATTTGTCACTATAACGAATGACAACTGGAGGGATGCTCAGGAGATCGGGATCCAGGCCACGAGTATTCCACCGACCGACAACTTGGAATCGGCCATCCTGGCAACGCTGAATCCGGGATCCTACACGGCGATCATGAAGGGCAAGAATAACACCTCGGGCGTCGGGTTAGTCGAAATCTACGATCTCAACCCGGAAGCGACGTCAAAACTGGCCAACCTGAGCACGCGCGCCTTTATCAGCACCGGAAGCGATATCGCAATCGCGGGGTTCACCCTGAGCGACGGCAATGCCAGCGATCGGATCGTGGTGCGCGGGATTGGGCCGAGCCTGGCTCCGGGGGCCTTCCCGCAGAGCGCGCTGCTGGCCAATCCGACCCTGGAGCTGCGCGATGCCGATGGAGTACTCCTCGCTTCGAATAACGATTGGCAGGATAACGCGGCCCAAGCCGCGATCATCACTGCGGCTGGTCTAGCGCCGACCAACAATCTCGAGGCCGGAATAGCAGCGACGCTGCCCCCGGGGGTCTACACCGCGCTCCTGGCGGGATTGAACAACGGCACTGGCATCGGCCTCGTCGAAGTCTACGATCGCGGGCCGTGATGCTCCGTTGTAGTCGCGGTCGCTGACCGCGGCTGCTTCTAAGCCTTCATTTCCATTTGCGGGCCGGGGTCAGTGACCCCGGCTACAACGCGCCCCATGTAGCCTGCCTTGCTTTTTTATGTTGGATTTCATATTCGCAGGCATGTCTAAGCTGCTTCGATTTCTCTCGGCGCTCTCCACGGTTTGTCTTTTGACTGCAGTTCGCGCCGCTGAGCCTGCGAACAGCATTATTGCGCTCAAGGCCGCCCGCCTGTTCGATGGCAAATCGAAGGCGTTGATCACGAACGGCGTTGTCATTGTCGAAGGCGACAAGATCACCGACGCCGGCAGCAACCTGCCAATTCCAAACGGCGCGCAGGTCATCGATCTGGGGGACGCGACGCTTTCGCCCGGATTTATGGATGCGCACACGCACCTGACCTTCGATTTCTCCGGAAGTTACCAGGCAACGCAGCTGCGCGATCTGCAAGAGGATCCGGCCAAAAAAGCTTACGCCGCCATTCCCAACGCACGGGTTACGATCGAGGCAGGATTTACGACGGTCCGCGATGTCGGCAGTGGACACTTTGTTGACGTCGCGTTGCGGGACGCCATCGCCCGCGGCGTCATCGTGGGGCCGCGAATGCTAGTCGCAACGAAAGGGGTGGGCGCGACCGGAGGTCACTTTGACGATGCGAACGGTTATCGAGACAACCTCTTCGGGAAGCAGTCGGATTTCACTGACGGAATCGCGGACGGCCCCGATGCGATTCGTCGGACGGTCCGGTATGAAGTAAAGAACGGCGCGGACGTCATCAAGGCCGCGGTTTCCGGAGGAGTTTTGTCGATGGCGGATGAGGTGGACACGCCTCAGTTCACGCCCGAGGAAGTGGCGGCGCTGGTGGACGAGGCGCATCGACTACGGAAGAAACTGGCGGTGCATTGCCATGGCGACCAGGCCGCGAAGGACGCCATCGCAGCCGGGGTGGATTCCATCGAGCATGGGTCCTTCCTGAAACCCGAGACGCTCACCTTGATGAAAAACAAGGGCACTTACCTGGTTGCGACCCTGATGGCGACCGAGTGGATCATGGGTAAGCTCGACCAATATCCACCGCCGTTGCAGGCGAAAGCCAAGGCTGCCGGGGCGGCACGGACCGAGATGTTCCGGAATGCCGTTCGCCTGGGGGTGAAGATCGCCTTCGGCACCGATGCGGCCGTCTTTCCGCACGGTCAGAATGCGAAGGAATTCAAGCTAATGGTCGATCTCGGCCTGCCGCCAATCGAGGCCTTGCGCTCGGCCACGTCAGTGGACGCCGAGTTGTTGGGCATCGCACAGAAAGTTGGCACGCTCGAGAAAGGTAAACTCGCCGACATCGTCGCCATGCCCGGCGATCCTACTACCGACATCACCGCGACTGAGCGCGTTTCGTTCGTGATGAAGGAAGGCAAGATCATCAAAAACACAGCCAAGCCGTAAGTTCTCCCCCATTAGGCCGGCATTTGAAAGTAAAGTGCGGAAACGGTGATTTTCTTCTTGCCTAACGAGAACTGAATGAATGAGATGTCGGTTTCCCTCGCTTCTCCCTATGAAAACTCATGTCGCTGCATTGTTTGTCGGTCTTCTCCTACTTGGTTTGCCTAGCGCTGTCCTTCACGGATGGTCGAAAATCGCCAGTTCCAACCCGGACGAGAAAGCAATTCTTCCACAACAACAATCAGATGCCTCGCCCGGAGTCCCGGAAGGAGATGCATGTCAAGACAGTTGGTCCTTAGTGGCGAGTTTGAACTGGGCCGTAAATGCCGATTGGGACCTACATTTGCAAACACCCAGCGCTCACATTTATTACCAAAACCGTATTGCCGATGGATTCACTCTAGATCGAGACGCGTATCCCCAATGCTCGCCAAGTCCCGTGGCGCCGGAAGGAATTACCGGCAGAGGAAAATGCGGAACATATAAGGTATATAGTAATCTTTATTCGACATGTGGCGGCTCACCGCCGATCACGTTTGCCGCGACTGTGACCGTCCTGCGACCAATCAAGATTAACGGCACGGCATACACTCCAGGGCAGACATTCATTGCCCATGACAATGTCGCGTTCGTCGTCACGAGCGGATGCGTCACCAGCCTAGGTGTGACTCGTCTTAGCCAGGGAGATCCTCGCTGGGGGGGGGAGATCTACGACCACACAACACAGCATATTAGCTCATTAGGGTGCGCTTTAACGTCGCTGACGATGGCGATGAATTTCGGAGGATTGTCGAACTTTACGCCAGGGTCACTGAACAATGATGCCATTGCGCTCGCTCATGCATACGACTCGGAAGGTAATGTGAATTGGGATCTCATCCCATCGATCGGCAATCGCACATTTGCGACGACGAGAATCAACTCTGCTACCGCGTCTCAGGCGGCGAACAATTACCTTGACCATGTGTTATGTGAACTCGGACGGCCTGTCGTGGTTGGAGTTTTCAATAACCCATCAACCGGGGCCGCTTGTTCTGGCGTTTGCCATTTTGTTTTGGTGACGGGCAAGCAGACCGATGGAAAATATACGATTGCCGATCCGGGTAATGGCAGTCACACAACGCTCGACGCGTATGGCAATCGATTTGAGACTAGGGGTTATATACCTTCTGCTGCCCTACGACCTTCGCCAGATGTTCCCGCTGCCTCGATCACCGAACGGCTTTCTGTGTCTGCCAGCGGTCGCGTTACTTTGCTCGTGGTCGACCCGGCTGGCAATAGGACCGGAATTGATCCGGTTTCAGGAAGCCGAACGGAGGGAATACCGAACTCGACCCATTTCATGGATTCTCTCACTGATGATGTAACAGGAGATCTGTCCAATGACGTGTCGCATTCTGTCTATGTTGGAGAGCCTTCGCCTGGCCGCTATGAGATTCGCCTGACGGTCTCGCAGGGCGGACCGTTTAGAATTTCAGCAACTACTTTTTTCGCCAGCGGAGCACATGCAACGCCGTTGTTCATTGATGGGGTTGGGGTGCAAGGCCAGACCTTGGTGTATTACGTCACAGTGGGAGATTTGTCGAGTTTGGGCAATATCTCGACACGTGCTGTGGTTGGAACCGCGGACAACGCCTTGATTGGCGGATTTATTATCACGGGTGTACAGCCGAAAACCGTTATCGTTCGTGGGATTGGGCCTTCGGTACCCCTGCCTGGAGCGCTCGCCGATCCGACAATTGAAGTGCACGGGTCCTCTGGCGAGCTGCTTGCTACTAATGACAATTGGAACGACGCCACGACCAGGCAGCAAATTATCGACAGTGGGCTAGCACCGACCAACAGCTTGGAATCGGCGCTTTGGGGGATACTCAATCCCGGGGCCTATACAGTTGTTCTCCGGGGCACGAACAACGCAACGGGTGTGGGCTTGTTTGAAGTCTACGACCTAGATCGAACGGTCAATTCAAAACTCGCCAACATTTCCACGCGCGGGTTTGTCAATACCGGCGACAACGCGATGATCGGAGGCACAATCATCATAGGGAGTATTCCGACCAACGTGCTAGTCCGGGCAATTGGGCCGAGTTTGACAAGTTTCGGTGTACCGAATGCGTTGGCTGATCCGGTGCTCGAACTGCACGGTCCGAGTGGCTTTGTGACCATTACCAACAACAATTGGAGAGACACACAGGAGGCCCAGATTATCGCAACGGGCATACCGCCCTCAAACAATCTGGAAAGTGCCATTTTCGCAAACCTCCCACCCGGTGCGTACACCGCAATAGTTCGAGGCACTGGCAACTCGACAGGCGTCGCCCTCGTCGAGGCGTATCAGTTGCAGTAGAGCTTCGGAAGCGTAGGAGGCCGGTCCCAGTCAAATCTGGCGACCACCGAGTCCAAATTCGCAAGCACGTCGCTTGCCCGTACTGGTCGTTACATGAAAGCAATTTGCGAACTCCGCGGAATTTCCCTAGCCTAATCAATCAAATCGATGGGATCGCGCCAACACGCTCTCATCCTGGAATAGCAATATCGACAAAACTCAAAATATGTTTTCGATCCTATCCAAGAGGAGAACGGTAACGCTACTCGTCGCGACATCACTTATCCTGTCATTCGCGGCGGCAAGGATTGGATGGGCTGCTCCTGAGCCCAACGAAGGGATGTGGCAAGACGTTAGCGGGGAATCCCTGGACCCGGCGGCGAGGCGTCTCATCGATCCGAGTGTGCATCGGGTCGTCCGTTTGGACAAAACAGCGCTGGCGCAGGCTCTGGAAAGGGTTCCGATGGAATTCTCCGAGGAAGCAAAAGAGCATCCCGCGATCATTTACCTGCCAATGCCTGACGGCGCGATGGCCCGGTTTCGCTTCGAGGAATCGCCGATCATGGAGCCGGCGCTCGCTCTGCGGCATCCTGAAATCAAGACCTATAGCGGACAGGGATTGGATGACCCGGCGGCTACGGCGCGCTTCGATCGGACGCCCTTGGGACTGCACGCGATTATTCTCTCCGGCGAGGGCGCGGCGTTCATCGAGCCGGTGGCATCATCCGATACGACAACCTACGTTTCGTATTTTAACCGCGATATTTCCATGGACCGGATATCGCTTTCCTGCCTGCTCTCGGAGGAGGAAATCGCGGAGGCGGACCGGCGCAGGGTTCGCTTGAATCAAGAAACTGTTCCTTCCGTTTTTGCCACAGGGCCGACGCTGCGCACCTACCGCCTGGCCGTCGCCGCGACCGGGGAATTTACCCAGCAATATGGCGGCGGAAACGTCAATACGACGCTCGCGCGGATCACCACGCTGATTAACCAGGTCGACGCTCTTTATCGCAAGGAAGCGACCATCACCTTTCAACTGGTCGCCAACGAGACCAGCATCATTTTCACCAACCCGGCGACGGATGGTTATACGAATAGCTCGCCCAGCACGATGCTGGCTGAAAACCAAACGAAACTGAACACAGTGATCGGCTCGGCCAATTACGACATCGGCCATGTCTTTGGCGGCATCACGGTCAGCCCCGGCTTTGTTTCTTTCGCTGGGGTCGCTTCGTTGGGTGTGGTTTGCAACGGTTCTACTAAAGCCCGCGGCGCGACCACAATGGGAGGAGGCGCCTCCTCCTTTCCTCATAGCATTTTCGTCGGTGGCGTGTCGCATGAGATCGGTCATCAGTTCAGCGCCGGGCATACTTTCAACAGCACAACGAACGGATGTTCGGGGCAGAGGGACGCGTCGAGTGCTTACGAACCGGGCAGCGGTTCGACCATCATGGGCTACAGCACTTGCGGCGCGGATAATCTGCAAAACCCGCCTGATTTCTATTTCCACACCGGCAGTCTGGAAGAGATCGTCAACTTTGCCGCAGGTTCGAGCTGCGCCGCGACGACGGCCACCGGAAATAGCGCGCCGTCGATTGCGACGTTGAGTAACTTCACGATCCCGGCTAACACCCCCTTCACGCTGACGGCCAGCGTTACCGACCCGAATGGTGACGCGCTAACCTGCGTCTGGGAAGAATTTGACTTGGGCGCGGCTTCTCCGCCCAACAGCGATGACGGCACGCGCCCGCTTTTTCGCTCTTTCGTTCCCGCCGCCAGCACGGCGCGCACGTTCCCGAGTCTGCAATACATCCTTAATAACGCCAACGTGCCGCCCTCAAGTTATACCTGCGGCGGCAGCAACTGTTTGACTGGCGAAGTGCTTCCCTCAACCAATCGCACGATGCGCTTTCGGTTTACGGCGCGCGACAATCGCGGGAATGGCGGCGGCACGGCGAACGCGCCGATCCAGGTAGGTGTCGTTTCCACCGCCGGACCTTTTGCCGTCACGGCGCCTAACACACCGCTCTCCTGGCCGGGTAATTCAGCGCAACTTGTGACCTGGAACGTCGCGAACACGGCCAGCGCGCCGATCAATTGCGCGAATGTCAAAATCTCCCTCTCGACCGATGGCGGCAATACCTTCCCATTTACGCTAACGGCCAGCACGCCGAATGATGGCAGTGAAACGGTTTCTATTCCCGGGACGCCGACGAACACAGCACGGATAAAGGTCGAAGCGGTAGGTAACGTTTTCTTTGATATCTCGAACACAAATTTCAGCATCACCGGCACGGGCCCAACGCCGCCACCGACGATCCTGGGAAATATCTCGACTCGTCTCCGGGTGGAGACGGGCGATAACGCGCTTATTGGCGGATTCATTATCGCGGGCACGCAGCCAAAGAATGTCATCGTGCGCGCCCTCGGCCCGAGCCTGACGGCTCTGGGAGTTCCCGGTGCGCTGGCCAATCCGACCCTGGAGCTCCACAACGCCAGTGGCGCGCTCCTGTTTTCCAATAACGACTGGCAGGAGGACCCGGCCCAAGCCGCGTTAATCACCGCGTCTGGTCTTGCGCCTGGCAATGGCCTCGAGCCGGCTATCGTGGCGACGTTGCCGGCCAACAACGCTTCCTACACCGCGATCGTTCGCGGCTTGAGCAATGGGACAGGAATCGGAGTGGTGGAAGTGTACGATCTCGATCGGACGGTTGATTCGAAGCTGGCCAACATTTCCACCCGTGGCTTTGTCAGCACAGGCGATGACGTAATGATTGGCGGCATGATAGTCGTTGGAACCGCTCCGGCGAACGTGCTGATCCGCGCGATTGGCCCGAGTCTGGTAAACTTCGGCGTCCCCAATGCACTCCCGGATCCGACGCTCGAGCTGCGCGATGGCAATGGCATACTGCTCGCCTTCAATGACGATTGGGAGACCGACCAGCAAACCCAGATCATCGCGACCGGCCTGGCGCCGGCGCACATCCGCGAAAGCGCCATTTTGCGAAGCCTGCCGCCAGGTCCCTACACCGCGATAGTGCGGGAGTTCAACAACTTCACCGGCGTGGCCTTGGTCGAAGCGTATCAGTTGCCATAGGGTGCACGAGCTAGCTTCGCCGAAGCGTTAGCTGCCAGGGGAAGAGGTGGCGGAATTGTGCGGGTGGAGCTTCACCTGATAATGTCGTGTTGGAGCCAGGCGTACTGGAGCCGGACGACGTCCATCTGATAAAGTTTATCCGCGAGGGTAGTTGCTGGGTTTGTCGTGCAATTGGCATGATGCAACACCATATCTTTTGTCGGTCCGACATTGAAAAAGGTGTGGCTCCAAGCCCACACGGTACAGGGCAGAATCGAGTAACGCAGCCCTGGGACAATCTTACGATTGATCAGATCGGCCAGAGCTTGTTGATCGCCCTGTAAGCTAATCAGGTCCAATTCGCAGGCCTGTTCGTACAAGGCGAGAGTTCGTTCATTGCAACGCACAACGGCGACGCCCGAGTTGAAATCGGCCTTCTCCGGGTCATTCCCGGCCGTCTCAGCTTGGAACGCAATGTCGTTGTCGCCGAGAGCAGCCAGGAATGTCGATTCACAAGCGCCAAAGAACTGGATGTCGATATCGAGCAAGGCAATGGTTTCGGCCTGATGACTCGCAACCAAGTCCTTGAAGGTTTCCGCCTTGTGGATGATGCACTGATACCAGACATCGCTTTGAAACCCTCTTTCGGGCGGTGCATCGATTCGAATTACATTCAGCTCCAGGTCAGCGGGCGCTGTCTTCTCAAATATCTCCAGTAATGGTTCAAAACTTGGCGTGCAAATCGCGTAGGTTTTCACAAAAAAGACCCCGCGGTCCGCGCGCTAGTGGTTCGACGTGCTGACGGCGAGCTTCACTGAGTTGGTCGAGCTGGTGATGTAATAGAGCGAGACGCCGCGGGTGCCGTAAATGGGGTAGAGCGTGTAGGGAACCCCTTTGATCAGGACGGGGTGTCTCCGGTCGATGGACATGCCGCGGGAAACTGAATGAGACACGGCCGCGGCATAATCGCCGATCATGTAGGAATCGTCCTTCAAGTCGCCACCCAGATAAGGCGTGAGCCTTTGTTCACCCCGATAATGCGGCTGCGAGCTTCGGGGGCCGGTGCCGAGCGGGCCGATGTAGGTCGCGACATCGGTATAAGTGCGCACGGTATCGACGATGACGGGTTCAACAATGTTTTCACCGGCGAACCGATAAATGTTGAAGGCGAATTCGCAATCGGGTCCACCCCATTGGCTAAGATTTATGGGGTGGCCGGCCGAGACTTCGAAGATCTGGAGGTTATCGGCCGGGGAATCGGGCGCCGTTTCCTGGGGCTGCGGCATCCTCGGTGGCTGCGGTTTTGTTTCGCTGGCCGCCACCTCGGCGGGAGCCGCAATTATTTTTGGGTTTCGCAATGACTGAATGAGGGAATCGCTGGCCCCTTGCGCCTTGAGAGTGGCTTCCTGCTGCGGAGTCAGGGCGCGGGCGAGTTTGCGTTGACTGACCTCGCTCACGATCGATTGATCGGTTTCGCGGGCGCGGACCCAGAGCGAGACTTCGCTGAAATTAAAGGGTGCTGCCGTAACCGCCATGGCGGCAGCCAAAACAAGGAAAATTGTAAGCATCAGATTTTTCGTAGTGTGGGTTGTCATGCCCGAGGTTTAGCAGGTCGCTTTCAGTTTTGACAACGCCCAAATCACCGCTAGTTTCGACATCCCGCGCCGGGGAAGGCACGGGCAAAGCAGGAGAGCATGGGGCTTCGCTGGCACTGCACAAGATCATGCAAAAAAATCGCAGCAAACGTTATCGCGCGGCCGCCGAGCAGGTGGATCGCGCAAAAACTTACAACCTGAACGAAGCGGTTTCGACTCTGAAGAAACTGCCGCCGACGAAGTTCGACCAAACGGTGACTGTCTCGTTCCGGCTCGGGGTCGACCCGAAGCAATCAGACCAGATGGTCCGCGGAACCTGTCCGTTGCCGCACGGGAGTGGAAAACAGGTGCGTGTGCTCGTTTTCGCCGAAGGCGATGCCGCGAAAGCCGCGAAGGAAGCCGGCGCCGAACATGTCGGCTTCAAGGACATGATCCAGAAATGTCAGGAAGGTTTCCAGGATTTCGATGTGGCGATCGCGACCCCGGGGGCAATGGCCGAAGTGCGCAAGCTCGGCAAAGTGCTTGGCCCGCGCGGCCTGATGCCGAATCCGAAGACCGGGACGGTGACCGAAGATACCGCGAAAGCCGTGGGCGAAGTGAAAGCCGGCCGGGTTGAATTCAAGCTCGACAAGAACGGCAACGTCGCGGTGCCGGTCGGAAAATTTTCTTTCGCGGAGAATCAATTGATCGAAAACGGGACAGCGGTGATCGAAGCGGTCGTGCGTTCGCGGCCGCCGACGGCGAAGGGCCGTTTCGTGGAGGGGATGACGCTGAGCGCGACGATGTCGCCCGGATTGCACGTCGATCCGTCGCCTTACCTGAGCGTGTAACGGGAGCCACTTCGCATGAGACCAGAAAAAGCCAATATCGTTTCGGACCTCTCCGAGAAACTCAATCGCTCGCCGTTCCTCCTGGTGACCGACTACCAGCGGATGAAGGTGGATCAATTCGGCGAGCTGCGGAACCGGCTCGCGCCGGCCGGAGCGGAAGTGCGGGTCGTGAAGAACAGCTTTCTGAAACGGGCGATGGCGAATTCCGGCATGCCGGACGTCGCCGACAAACTGACCGGGCAGACTGCGATCGTGATGGGCGAGAACGATGTCGCGCCGGTGGCGAAAATTTTGAAGATGTTCGCCGCGGAATTTAAGATTGCCGCGCTCAAGATCGGAGTCGTCGACAAAGAGGTTTTGTCGACTTCGGAGGTGGAGGCCTTGGCCGAATTGCCTTCGCGCGAGGTCTTGCTCTCGCAGCTTCTTGGTTTGCTTCTCGCCCCGGCGACGCAGTTTGGTTCGGGTCTTGAACGAACCGGCGTCTGCTTTCGCGCGGCTCTTGAAGGCCAAGGGAGAAGCTTTGTCAGCAGCGGCGCCGGCTCCGGAAGCGCCAGCTCCGGAAGCGCCGGCTGCGGCGGCCCCGACCGTAGAGGAAACGCCAAACGCCGGAGGCCCCAGAAGCGAAGCCAGAGGCGCCTGCGGCGGAGAGCAAAACAGAGACGCCCGCAGCGGAAACTACGCAGAAGCGCCGGCGGCCGAGCAGGCTCCCGCGGAAACCCCCGCCGCAGAATCAACCACCGGAGAAGCGGCGACGGAGACCCCAGCTTAACAACAATTTCGCCACGCCGCGGATGGCGAGGCGAGCAACAGAAGAAAAATTGTCCGATTCCGCGGCTGTCGGGATTTAATTCTCCGGAAGCTTCCGGAGGCGGCGAATGAGAGGAAATCATATGGCAGATACAAATAAAATCGTGGAGCAACTCAGCGGCCTGACCGTTCTCGAGATTGCTGGTCTGGTGAAGGAGCTCGAAGAAAAATGGGGCGTCAGCGCAGCGGCTCCGGTCGCGGCAGCGGCGGCTCCTGTTGCAGGCGGCGCAGCGGCGGCTCCAGCCGAAGAAAAGACGGCTTTTGAAGTCATCCTGAAAGAGATGGGCTCGAACAAGATCGGCGTGATCAAGGAAGTTCGCAGCGCGGTGCCTGGCCTCGGCCTGGCGGAAGCGAAGGCCCTTGTCGAAGGCGCTCCCAAGACGATCAAGGAAGGCGTGACCAAGGCGGAAGCCGAAGAGATCAAGAAGAAGATCGAAGCGGCCGGCGCCAAAGTCGAAATCAAGTAATTTCCATTCCTGGCGGCCTGGCGCGCAAAAAAACTTGCGCGCCGGCTGCCGGTATGTCAGAACTCTTTCGTCAGAGTTCGATTTATTTTCAAACCAGAGCGCAACGGACAAAATTTAAGCAGGCAACAAAACGGTGGTCGTCAATTTGACAGGCTGCTGTTTTGCTGTCATTTTTGCGCTCCTTGCTTACGGCTGAAGCCGTAAGCTCTCATTACCCGGCCCCCCGCCTATTGGGGCCGTGTCGTTCAAACCTCGGAGATTGGTGTAGTAACTTATGTCGGAACGTATCTACTTCGGAACCATTAAGGAAGGCATCGAGCCTCCAAACCTCATCGAGGTCCAACTCAATTCCTACCTCGACTTCCTCCAGAAGGATGTGCCGTTTTCGAAACGGAAAATGTCCGGGCTCCAGGCCGTTTTCAAGGAAGTGTTTCCGATCGAAAGTTACGATGAAAAGGCCACGCTTGATTTCAGCCATTACGAAATCGGCGAACCGAAACTGACGGCGCTCGAGGCCCAGCGCGAAAGCCAGACCTACAGCGCCCCGCTCCATGTCACTTTCCAGCTCCGCGAGGAAAAGGGGACGAAGGAAGAAAAAGTTTACATGGGCGAAATTCCGCTCATGACCCCGCAGGGGACTTTCGTGATCAATGGGGCCGAGCGTGTGGTTGTGAGCCAGTTACATCGTTCGCCGGGAATCGCGTTCGAATCGAGCATCCATCTCAACGGAAAAGTTCTCTACAGTTTCCGCATTATTCCTGATCGCGGCTCCTGGATCGAAGTGCAGTTCGACACGAGCGATCTGCTTTACATCTATCTCGATCGCCGCAAGCGCCGTCGGAAATTCCTCGCGACCACCTTCCTGCGCGCCCTCGGATACGGCTCGGATGAGGAAGTAATCAAACTTTTCTACACGATCGAGACTCTCAAGCTCAGCGAAAAGCTCGGTGAAGAAGAACTCGCGACGAAGGTCCTGATTGCTGACGTGCTCGATGGCGAGGCGACGGTCGCCCGTGCCTTCGAGCCGCTCACCGCGGCAACTGTTCGCCAGATCATGGCGCTCGGGCATAAGGACGTCAAAGTGATCGATATTTCGAACGACGACACCGTCGTGAAGGCGCTCAAGAAAGATCCGGCCCACGACCAGGAAGAAGCGCTGAAAGATATTTACCGGAAGTTGCGTCCTGGCGATCCGCCGACGGTCGCGAACGCCAAAGCGCTCCTGAAGCGTCTCTTTTTCGACCCGAAGAAGTACGACCTCGGCCGCGTTGGCCGTTACAAGATCAACCAGAAGCTCGGGATCAACGTCGATCTCGGCGAGCGGATCGTGACAGACAAGGATTTCATCGGCGCGATCAAGTACTTGATTAGTCTGCGCCGCGGTGAAGGCACGCTGGACGACATCGATCATCTGGGCAGCCGACGGGTGCGAACGGTGGGCGAATTGCTCGCCAATCAGTGCCGGGTTGGTCTGGCTCGCACGGAACGCCTGGTGAAAGAGCGCATGACTTTGTTCGACATCAACATCGACGGCATGACGCCACAGAAATTGATCAATCCCAAGGCGCTCAGCGCGGTAATCCGCGATTTCTTCGGTCGCTCGCAGCTCTCGCAGTTCATGGATCAAACGAATCCGCTCGCGGAGCTGACGCACAAACGGCGTCTTTCGGCCCTCGGGCCAGGGGGGTTGAGCCGGGATCGTGCGGGCTTCGAAGTTCGCGACGTACATCCATCGCATTACGGCCGCATCTGCCCGATCGAAACGCCGGAAGGTCCGAACATCGGTCTGATCAGCTCGATGAGCACATTTGCGCGGATCAACGAATTCGGATTTATCGAAACGCCTTATCGCAAAGTCGACAAAGGACGTGTCACCGACCAGGTCGATTATTTGACCGGCGACCGCGAGGAAAATTTCCTCGTCGCGCAGGCCAATGCGACCATGGACGCGAAGGGACATCTTACCCAGGAGAAGGTTTCTGTCCGTTACCGCGGCGACTTTTTGGAAGTCGAACCGCCGAAAGTCCATTACATGGACGTCTCGCCGAAGCAGCTCGTCTCAGTTGCAGCGGGCCTGATTCCGTTCCTCGAGCATGACGATGCGAACCGCGCGCTCATGGGCTCGAACATGCAACGTCAGGGCGTTCCGTTGATCGTCTCCGAAGCGCCGCTGGTTGGCACGGGATTGGAAGGCAAAGTCGCGCGGGATTCCCACGCTGTCCTGATTTCCACGGAGAGCGGCAAAGTGGCTTCCGTGACGGCAGATCAGATCGTGGTGACGAAAGACGGGCACATGCCGGAGGGCCGGAAAAAATTGAAGACCGACGTCGACGCCGGCGTTCACGTTTATGAGCTGCGGAAGTTCATGCGCTCGAATGCGGGCACGTGCGTGAACCAGAAGCCGATCGTCAAGAAAGGCGCCCACGTGAAGCGCGGACAGGTCATCGCCGACGGCCCAAATACGGACCAGGGCGAACTCGCGCTCGGGCGCAATGTGCTCGTCGCGTTCATGCCTTGGAACGGCTACAACTTCGAGGACGCCATCATGATCTCCGAGAAGGTCGTGAAGGAAGACATCTACACGTCGATCCACATCGACGAATTTGAGATCGGGGCGCGCGACACCAAGCTCGGCCCTGAGGAAATCACCCGGGACATTCCGAATGTTAGTGAGGAAGCGTTGCGCAATCTGGGGCCTGATGGCGTGGTGCGTGTCGGTGCGGAAGTGAAACCCGGCGATATTCTCGTCGGCAAAATTACCCCGAAGAGCGAAACGGAATTGGCGCCGGAAGAGCGTCTCCTTCGCGCCATTTTCGGTGAAAAGGCGGCGGACGTAAAAGATACGTCGCTGACGGTCCCATCCGGCACCTACGGCATCGTGATGGACGTGAAGGTTTCATCGCGGCACGAGATTTCTCGAGAGAAACTGACGCCGTCCGAAACGAAGCGCCAGCTCAAGACGATCACGGAAGACAACCGGAAAAAGAAAGACGAGCTGACGGAACAACTGACCGACGCTCTCTCGAATATTTTATTAGGCGAAAAAATTCCGCTCGACGTGGTCAACGCCCAGACCGGCGAAATCATCATTCCGGCAAACCGCAAGATCACCAAGACGCTTCTGCGCAAACTTGCGACCGTTTACGATCACATCGAAATCGATCCGAGTCCGATCCGGAACAAGATCCGCGAGATCATCGCTTCGTATGAGCACAAGTTCGCGGAGCTCGAGCTTGAGCGTGAGCGCTCAATGGATCGGGTCGAGAGCGGAGACGACATCGACCCCGGCATCATTAAGCAGGTCAAAGTTTTCATCGCGAGCAAACGCAAACTGAGCGTGGGCGACAAGATGGCGGGCCGTCACGGCAACAAGGGCGTTGTCGCCCGGATCGTGCCGGAAGAGGACATGCCTTTCCTGGCAGATGGAACACCGGTGGAAATTGTGTTGAATCCGCTTGGCGTGCCCAGCCGTATGAATGTCGGCCAGGTGCTCGAGACGCACTTGGGCGTGGCGGCGAAAGCTCTGGGCTTCAAGGTCGCGACGCCGGTTTTCGACGGAATTTCGGAAACGAAAATCCGCGAGTATTTGAACGACGCGAAGAAGAAAGACGGTTTCACCTGGGTGCAGGAAACCGGCAAAGCACGGCTTTATGACGGCCGGACCGGGGACACCTTCGATCAGGAAGTCGTGGTCGGTTACATCTACATGATGAAGCTGGGCCACTTGGTCGCGGACAAGATTCACGCTCGTGCGGTTGGTCCGTATTCGCTCGTCACGCAGCAGCCGCTGGGCGGCAAGGCGCAATACGGGGGCCAGCGTTTCGGCGAAATGGAGGTTTGGGCACTCGAAGCGTACGGCGCAGCCTACACCTTGCAGGAATTGCTCACGGTAAAGTCCGACGACGTGCAGGGACGCACGCGCATTTACGAGTCAATCGTCAAGGGCGACAACTCGCTCGAGGCCGGCACACCGGAATCTTTCAACGTCTTAATCAAGGAAATGCAGTCGTTAGGCCTCGACGTGAAAGTCGGCGGCCAGGCCCCCACGGCCTTCCTCGAAAACGTCGCTTAATTTTTCACCCAAAAGTCTTTCTAAAATACAATGAACGAACATTCCTGGCGGGAACTAGTCGGTGAAGAACGCACCGTTGGCTTCGATCAAGTCGCGATCGGCGTGGCGTCCTCCGATACAATGCGGTCGTGGAGTAAGGGCGAGGTCAAGAATCCGGAGACGATCAATTACCGGACCTTCAAGCCTGAAAAGGGCGGTTTGTTTTGCGAGCGAATTTTCGGACCGACCCGCGATTGGGAGTGCTCATGCGGAAAGTATAAGCGGATCAAGCACAAGGGCGTGATCTGCGATCGTTGCGGCGTCGAGGTGACGCTGGCGCGGGTGCGCCGCGAGCGCATGGGCCACATCGAACTGGCCGTGCCGGTCTCGCACATCTGGTTTTACAAGTGCATGCCCTCCCGGCTGGGCTTGATGCTCGACATGAGCGCCCGCCAGCTCGAGCGCGTGATTTATTACGAGGACTACATCGTGATCGATCCAGGCAAGACGCCGCTCACGAAAACGCAGCTCTTGAATGAGGTTGAGTATCGCGAAGCCCAGGAACAATACGGCGAAGAATTTGTCGCCGGCATGGGTGCCGAAGCGGTCAAGAAGCTTCTCTCCGAGATCAACCTCAACAAGCTCAACAAAGAGCTGGAAGAGGCGATGGGGAATACGAAGAGCAAACAGATTCGGAAGAAGTTGGCGAAGCGCTTGAAACTCGTGCAGGGCTTTGCCTCGTCGCATGCCCGGCCCGATTGGATGGTGCTCGATGTTCTGCCCGTCATTCCACCCGATTTGCGTCCGCTCGTTCCGCTGGAAGGCGGCCGTTTCGCGACCTCGGATTTGAACGATCTTTATCGCCGCGTTATCAACCGGAACAACCGGTTGAAGAACCTGCTTCAGCTGAAAACCCCGGACGTGATTATCCGCAACGAGAAGCGCATGCTTCAGGAAGCGGTTGACGCGTTGTTCGACAACGGCCGTCACGGCCGCGCCGTTACTGGCGCAGGCAATCGGCCACTGAAATCGCTCAGCGACATGCTCAAGGGCAAGGGCGGGCGGTTCCGCCAGAACCTGCTGGGCAAGCGCGTCGATTATTCAGGCCGATCTGTCATCGTCATCGGACCGGAACTAAAACTTCATCAATGCGGGTTGCCGAAGAAAATGGCGCTGGTTCTTTTCGAACCCTTCATCATTCGCCGGCTCAAGGACCTCGGCTACGTTCACACGGTCCGGAGCGCGAAGAAAATGATCGAGCGTCAGACGCCGGAGGTCTGGGATATTTTGGAAGAGGTCACCCGAGGACATCCGGTGTTGCTAAACCGCGCGCCCACCTTGCATCGCCTTTCGATCCAGGCATTCGAGCCGATGCTCATCGAGGGCGAAGCGATTCGAATCCATCCACTGGTCTGCACGGCCTACAACGCCGATTTCGACGGTGACCAGATGGCGGTGCACGTGCCGCTTTCGGTGGAAGCGCAGATGGAAGCGCGCATGCTCATGCTCGCGCCGAATAACATTTTCTCGCCTTCGAGCGGGAAGCCAATCACGACGCCTTCGCAGGACATTACGCTGGGGTGTTATTACCTCACGCAGAATCCGCGGCGCGCCACCGGCACGGCCGCGGAGACACGGCTGCCGCTTTTCGCTAACGCGACCGAAGTGGAGTTCGCCATGGCCGACGGCAAGGTGAAGACACACGACCGGATTCGTTTGCAAAATCCGGATACGGGCCAGGAAACCATCTACGGCAATCCCGCTGAGCGCGTCATCGAAACTACCGCAGGCCGCGTGATCTTTAACGAAATCTGGCCGAAGAAGCTTGGATTTTTCAACAAGGCCGCCGGCAAGAAACAGTTGAGCGACATCATCTGGCGTTGTTATCAGGTGGCCGGACAGCAGGGCACGGTCGAGACCCTCGATCGCCTGAAAGAGCTCGGATTTGCGGAAGCGACCAAGGCCGGAATCTCGATCGGAATTTCCGACATGATCATTCCGAAGGAAAAAGAGACGGAGCTCCAGAATGCCTACAAGTCGATCAAGACGGTCGAACAGCAGTATCGCAAGGGCATCATCACGGATGGCGAGCGCTACAACAAGATCATCGACATCTGGACGCACGCGGGCGACGAAATCTCGAACGTCATGTTCCGCACCCTTGAACACAACGAGGGTCGCAAGGAATTGAACCCCGTCTTCCTGATGGTGGATTCGGGCGCGCGAGGCAATCGCCAGCAGGTCAAGCAGCTCGCGGGCATGCGCGGTTTGATGGCGAAGCCGTCGGGAGAAATTATCGAGCGGCCCATTACCTCGAATTTCCGGGAAGGCTTGAGCGTTCTCGAGTATTTCATCTCGACCCACGGCGCCCGCAAGGGTCTCGCGGATACAGCGTTGAAGACGGCCGATTCCGGTTATCTCACTCGCAAACTGGTGGACGCATCGCAGGACGTGATCATCAACGAGATGGATTGCGGAACGGTGAATGGCATCACGGTGAAATCGATTTATGAGGGTGACGAAGAAGTTGTCGACCTCGCCACGCGTATCATCGGCCGAGTCAGTTGTGAGTCGGTGGTTGATCCGGTGACCAAGAAGAAGGTCGTGAAGGCCAACCAGCTCATCGACGAGCCGATCGCCGCAGCGATCGAAAAGGTTGGCGTGGAAAGCCTCAAAATTCGGTCTGTGCTGACTTGCGAATGTGGCCGCGGCGTTTGCGCGCAGTGCTACGGACGCAACCTGGCGACCGGGCAGTTTGTGAAACTGGGCGAAGCGGTTGGAATTATTGCGGCGCAATCCATCGGCGAACCTGGCACGCAGCTGACGATGCGGACGTTCCACATCGGCGGCACGGCGAGTCAGACTTTCAAGCAACCGATCATCAAGGCGAAGAACGATGGCGCTTTGCAATTCAACGATCTCCGCACGGTACAAGCGCTCGACGGAAGCTGGATCGTGCTGACCAAGAATGGCTCGATCAGCGTGCACAATGCCGAGGGTCGCGAACTGGATCGCTACAATGTGGTGATCGGATCAGTCATCTCGAAGCCGGACGGCGCCCAGGTGAAGAAGGGCGAAACGTTTGTGCAGTGGGATCCGTATAACGTCCCAATTTTGACGGACAAGACCGGCAAGATCGAATTCCGCGACATGATCGCGGGCGTCACGATTAAGCGTGACGTCGACGAAGCGACCGGCCTGATGGGCACGGTCATCATCGAGCACAAGGAGGATTTGCATCCGCAGATCGTGGTCGTCGGGGAAAAGAAGGAAGTCCTGGCGAGCTACTCGATTCCGGCTGGCGCCCACGTAATCGTGGAGCAAGGTCAGAAAATTCGGGCCGGCGCGTTGCTCGCGAAGACGCCTCGGAAAATCGCGAAGACGAAGGACATCACGGGCGGTCTGCCGCGCGTGGCTGAGCTCTTTGAAGCGCGGCGCCCGAAAGACGCGGCCGAGATTGCGAAGATTGATGGCACCGTGGAAATGGGCGGAACGGTACGAGGCAAGCGGAAGCTGATTCTGAAGGATCCGGAGACGGGCGCCGAAGAGGAGCATCTGATCTCGCTGACCAAACACATCATTGTTTTCAAAGGCGACTTCGTGAAAAAAGGACAACAGCTGACGGAAGGTCCTGTCGTCCCGCACGAAATTCTCGAGGTCTGTGGCCCGCAAGATTTGCAGGAGCATTTGGTCAACGAGGTGCAGGAAGTTTACCGCCTCCAGGGCGTGGAGATTAACGACAAGCACATTGAGATCATCGTGCGCCAGATGTTGCGGAAGGTGAAAATCACCGATCCCGGCGACACCTCGCTTCTCTGGGGCGACCAAGTCGATCGCCTTGATTTCGAAGCGGAGAACACAAAGGTGGTGGAACAGGGCGGCAAACCGGCCGAGGCGACGCCGGTCCTGCTCGGCATCACGAAAGCTTCGCTCGAAACCGACAGTTTCATCTCGGCCGCCTCATTCCAAGACACGACGCGGGTGCTCACGGAAGCGGCGACACTGGGTAAGGTCGATCGTCTCCGCGGGTTCAAGGAGAACGTCATCATGGGCCACCTTATTCCAGCGGGGACGGGGTTCCCAGCGGTGCGCGAAATCAAACTCGTGGAGCTGGGCGAACAAGTCGGCACGTCGCTGGTGGACGAGCCGGAAGTCCAGCCGGCGCTGGGGTAAGGCGAATTCCAAAGTGCGAATGTCGAATGACGAATTGGCGAAAGCTGATTCGTCATTCGCGTTTTGAGAGCCATCCAGATGTCTATTGCAACCAAAACCGGCGACGCGGGAGAGACCTTGTTGATGTACGGCCATCGTGTTCCGAAAACGGACGCGCGGGTTGATGCGTATGGATGCGTCGACGAATTGAATGCTTCGCTCGGTTTCGCGCGGGTCACCGCATTGAATCCCTTCCTGACCGAACAGATCTATGCGGCGCAAAAGGAACTGGTCATCGTGATGGGCGAGCTGGCAACCGCTCCCGAAGATCTGGAGCGTTACGTGAAGGACCAATTTCAGCTTACGTCCCCGGCGATGACGGATCGGCTTACAGCTGCGGTCGATGATTTGGAAAAGAACAAACTCGGGAAGTTCAAAGGCTGGGCGGTTCCCGGGAAAACTATGGATTCCGCGACGTTGGACTTGGCTCGAACGGTTTGCCGCCGGGCCGAACGCCGGGTCGCCGCTTTGATGGCAGATGCGCCGGAATTCAACACCGAGATTCTGCGTTATTTGAACCGTCTTTCGGATCTTTGCTGGCTGCTGGCGCGGTATGCCGAGCATCTTCAGGACGAGGGTCAATCCACCGCGGGAAAGCCGTAATATTCCGTTTGCCTTTGCCGAGCCGCTAGAGCATCTTCCCCGTCCTCCGCGACCCCTGACGCGGGCCAAAACTTACCTATGGCGATACCGACAGAATTAGTGCCCGAGCTTCTCGAAGCAGGAGTCCATTTTGGTCATCAAACCAAACGTTGGAATCCGAAGATGAAGCCGTATATCTTCGAAAAACGTAATCAGATTTACATCATCAATCTGGATGAGACAGCGCGGCAGCTCCATCGGGCCACCGAGTTTCTTCAGGAAGTAACGCGCCGCGGCGGCAAGATTCTCTTTGTCGGCTGCAAGAAACAGGCGCAGGAAGCGATCAAGGAAGCGGCCACGGCCTGCGGACAATTTTACGTTAACCAGCGCTGGCTGGGCGGCACGCTGACAAATCTCGCGACCATCCGGAAAAGCATTGGCCGGCTCAAGTATATCGAGCAGATCGAAGAGTCGCCGGATTACAAGAAGATGGGCAAGCAAGAGCTGGCGGCGCTCAATCGCGAAGCGGCCAAGCTGCGGCGCAATCTGGATGGAATTCTCGAAATGTCTAACCTGCCCGACGCGATGGTCATTATCGACACGACGCGCGAGGCGAACGCCGTGCTGGAAGCTCGGCGGTTGGGCATCCCAACGGTGGCGATTGTTGATACGAACGCCGACCCGGAGATCATCGACTATCCGATTGCCGGCAACGACGACGCGATCCGCGCGATCCGCGTGATGCTGCAAAAACTGGTCGACGCCATTGTTTCGTCGACCGGCGAAGCCCGTGTCCGCGAGCAAGTGGAGATGGCTGGAGTGTCCGCCTAGCGGCGGAGTTGAGAGTCGTTAGTTGAGAGTTGAGAGACTCTGCATCTGACACCTCAGCGCGGTCGTTTTGCTCTCAACCCTCAACTATTACTCTCAATTTTTTTATGGAAATCGATCCCCAACTCGTTAAGCAGCTCCGGGAAAAAACCAACGCCGGGATGATGGATTGCAAACGTGCGCTCACCGAAGCGGGTGGCGATTTGGAGAAGGCCGAGGCCGTTCTCCGCACGAAGGGCATCGCCAGTGCCGGGAAAAAGGCCTCGCGGGCGACCAAAGAAGGCATCGTCGCTTCCTACATTCATTTGCAGGGAAAAGTGGGCGTACTGGTGGAGGTGAACTGCGAGACCGATTTTGTCGCGAAGAACGAAGGCTTTCGTGAATTCGTGAAAGACATCACGCTCCATATCGCGGCGGCGCATCCGCTTTACGTGAATCGCGAGGATGTGCCCGAAAAGGTGGTGGAATATGAGCGGGCCATCTACCAGGGACAGGTCGCGGGCAAACCGGAGAGCGTGGTTTCGAAAATTGTGGGCGGGAAGCTCGACAAATTCTACAGCACAGTGTGCCTGATGGAGCAGGGTTTCATCAAGAACCCGGATCAGACCGTGAAGGAATTGGTCGCGACCAAGATTGCGGCGCTGGGTGAGAACATCGTGATCCGGCGCTTTACGCGCTATTTGGTAGGTGAGCCGCTGGAGACCGAAACCGCGCCGCCCGTGGAAGAAGCGGAAGCCGCGGCTTAGCACGATTTTCCCTTCCGTTTTCCGCAGAAAAACACACGCGCTCGCACACGCATCTGCGTTTCCTCTTTGTGTCGGTTTCGCTTCGAAACCACGCAGGGGTGCTGAGGATTTTCCCGGCCCTTCAAACATTAACGAAGGAGAAATTATTATGAGTATGGATTCCCTAAAAGACTTGTACATCGACGAATTGAAAGACCTCTATAACGCCGAGAACCAGCTGGTGAAGGCGTTGCCGAAAATGGCGAAGAAAGCTTCTGCACCTGAGCTGAAGCGCGCTTTTCAGGACCACCTGGAGCAAACCAAGGGGCATGTCGATCGCCTCGAAAAGATTTTCAAAGCGTTGGGCGAGAAACCGACCGGAAAGACCTGCAAGGCCATGAAAGGCCTAGTGGAGGAAGGCGCTGAAATCATCAAGGAAGACGGCGACGACTCCGTCCTCGATGCGGCGCTCATTGGCGCGGCGCAACGGGTCGAGCATTATGAGATGGCGGGCTATGGAGTGGTCCGGACCTTTGCGGCGCTCCTCGGCGAGAACAGCGCCGTCGCAACCCTGCAACGGACCCTCAATGAAGAGGGCGAAGCCGACAAGAAGCTGACGGCCCTCGCGGAATCGATCATCAACGTGGAAGCGAGCGCGGCCAACGGGAACAAAACGCCGAAGTCTAAGGCGAAGAAAACGACCCGGCGCCGGTAAAGTCCTTCGCGTCCCAATATTGATCGCCACCACAGTCCGCGTGACTGCGGTGGCGATTTCGTTTTTAGTGATATCGTTCTCTCCTGATCGGCCATGGGATTAACCGAATATAAGAAGAAGCGAAATTTTGCGGTGACCGCCGAACCAAAAGGCGGCAAGGCGTTGCCGAAGCTGGTCAAAGGCGCATCTCGTTTCGTGATTCAAAAACACGATGCGAGCCGATTGCATTACGACTTCCGCCTCGAGATGGACGGCGTGCTCAAGTCCTGGGCAGTGCCGAAGGGACTTCCGTGGGAAAAGGGTGAAAAGCATCTGGCGGTTGAAGTCGAGGACCACCCGGTGGAGTACGCGACTTTCGAAGGAATCATCCCGCAGGGGCAGTATGGCGGCGGGACCGTCATGGTTTGGGATCGCGGCAATTACCACGTTTATGGTGAGGAGCCGGCGAAGGCCCTGCGTGGAGGCAGGCTGCACCTTATCCTCGACGGCGAAAAGGCCAAAGGGGAATGGGCCCTGATCCGAACGCGAATGGAAGCGGGCAAGCCGCAATGGTTGCTGCTGAAAAGTGGGACGAGTATTCGGCCGATCTCGAAGAAACGCGACGACCAATCAGTAAAGACGGGGAGAACGATGGCGCAGATCGCGGCGGAGCGCGATGCGGAGTGGCAATCGAATCGGGACGATAAGTCGAAATCGAAGCTGATTAAGGCCCCGCCTAAAAAAAAAGACGATCGACAGGAAAAAAGTGAATCGAAAAGGGGGCGCGGACGGCGCAGTCCCGCGACCGCGGGATCCCTACCAGAGAAAGAGTTAGCGAGATTGCCCGCAGGCAAGCCGCGCTTTGTTTCGCCGATGAAGCCAAGGTTGCTCGAGGAGCCACCCGCCTCCGGCGATTGGGCCTACGAGCTGAAATTCGACGGCATTCGGCTGATCGCGGTCAAGAATGACGAAAAGGTCAATTTGATCTCGCGGAACGGAAACGAGTTGGCGGCCAGATTTCCTGAGGTTGCGGAGGCGGTCGGGGCGTTGCCGATAGGGGATTGCGTGATCGACGGCGAAGTGGTGGCGTTGGATGAAAAGGGCGGTTCGTCTTTTCAACTGCTTCAGGCGCGCGAAATGGAAGGCCGGCAGTCTCCGATTTACTATTATGTTTTCGATCTTCTTCAAGCCGCCGGGAAAAACCTGACGGGCCTGCCGCTCGAGCAGAGGAAGGCGTTGCTCCAAACACTCTGTAATGGCGCCGCGGAACCAATCCGATTTTCCGGAGACATCGGGGGTGACCCGCACGCACTCTTGCGGGAGGTAAAGCGCCTTGGACTCGAGGGCGTGATCGGCAAGCAACGCGGGTCGGTTTACGAGCCCGATCGCCGCAGCGGCGCGTGGATCAAACTCAAGTGTGCAAATGAGCAGGAGTTTGTCATCGGCGGCTTCACTCCGCCGCAAGGCGCGCGGAAGTATTTTGGCGCGTTGCTCGTCGGCTTTTATGAGAAGAAGCGTTTGCTCTTTGCCGGCAAAGTCGGGACCGGATTCAATACGAAGATGCTCGCAACCTTGCACAAGCGCTTCAAGGCGGAGAAGCGTGATGACTGTCCGTTTGCCGACTTACCCTCGAAGCAGGGCGGTCAGTGGGTCCAGGGCATCACGCCCGCGATGATGCGCCGGTGCGAATGGATCAATCCAGTTTTCGTTTGCCAGGTGAAGTTCGCCGAGTGGACCCGGGATGGAAAGTTGCGGCAGCCTGTTTTCCTGGGTTTGCGGGAGGACAAGAAATCGACCGAAGTCGTGCGCGAATCCGCTTCGTCCCGCGAATGAACATTGCGCTTGTCCATCACCACCCAACTCCGGATATTTCGGCATGAAAGTAAATGTCGTAGTGATGCCAAAGGCTGCGGTGCTCGATCCGCAAGGCGCAGCGGTGCGCGACGCGATGCAGCATTTGGGGATGCCCGAAGTGCGGAGTGTGCGGATCGGAAAATATCTTGAAATCGAGATCGACGAAAAAGCGCCGGATGTGGCGGCGCGGCTGCATGCCCTTTGCCGTGATTTGCTTTCGAATCCAGTGATCGAAGATTACGAAGTGCAAGGTCTCGAGGCCGCGAAATGAAGTTCGCTGTCATCCAGTTTCCCGGTTCGAATTGCGACCAGGATTGCATTGCCGCGCTAAACGGAATGGCTGGGCTTCAGGCCGAATACGTCTGGCATAAGGAAACTTCCGTCGATGGTTTTGACGCGATTGTGCTGCCGGGTGGATTTTCCTACGGCGATTACCTTCGTTGCGGTGCGATCGCGCGTTTCTCTCCAATCATGCCCAGCGTGGTGAAGGAAGCGCGAAACGGGAAATTGGTCATCGGTATTTGCAACGGGTTTCAGGTTCTTTGCGAGATCGGTCTACTGCCCGGTGCCCTGGTTCGAAACCGTTCGCTTCATTTCGTTTGCGATATGGTTACAACGCGGATCGAGGTTGCTGATTCGCAGTTTACCCATGGTTGCCCGCAAGGATCGCTCTTGCGTCTGCCCATCGCTCACGGGGAGGGTTGTTTTTTCGCAGATGAGACGACGTTGCGAGAGCTCAACGAGCGTCGGCAGGTTATTCTTCGTTACGCGACGTCCGAGGGTCAGGTAGAAGCCGGAGCGAATCCGAATGGCTCAATTGAAAATATCGCCGGTATCTGCAATCGCGAGGGCAACGTCTTCGGACTGATGCCGCACCCCGATCGCGCGTGTGAGCTGCGCCTCGGCAGCGCCGATGGGGCCAAGATTTTCCGATCGATGATGGAAACGATCGAAGCGGCCCGGGTGCGCGCGGCCTAGATCAGAGGCGCGGACTGGCCCGAACAGACGGCCGAATGCGCGCCGAAATGGGTCAATCGCGGTGCGTTTTCCGGGACCATCTGCAAGCACCACAAACGTCGGCAATTAGACACAAGTGTAACTTTTCGTTACACAAATGTGGCGGTTCGGAAGCCGTTCCCTAGGAAGAACTTTGGTGGCATTCCCGTTGCTCGATTAGTCGGCATCCTATGTTGCTACAAAAAACCCTGCACATGAATCAGTCGCTAGACGAGTGCAAGACCCGTCTGGCGAGTATTCAATCGTATCGGCGTCAGTTCGTTATGGTGACTAAAGCCACGGTCACCTCGTCGAAGACGGTTGATTTTAGTTTTCGCGGACCGCTGGGCTTTGAAGCTCGGACGGTTTTGTTATCGGTGGAAAGTGATTCACCCGACCAAATGGCGTTCGAATCCACGGGTGGAAATCTCGACGTGATGGGACTGGCGGAGTTCACCGAAATCCGGCCGAACTGCACGGAAGTCACGCTCGCGCTGCATTACGAGATCAAGAACCGATTATTCGCGTGGCTGGATCGCCGCTTTCATTTTGTGGACGCGTTTGTCACTTCGGAGCTTCGGAGTATTCGCGCCCATTTCGAAGGAATCGCCGCACCGGTGGTCGAGCGTGCGCCGATGCTGTCAATGTACGAAACGGCAACGGCATAAAGGGAGCGCCGTTTCACGAAGAGCACGGAGCAGTAACGCTTCGTGCTCTTTTGTTTGTACGGGTCTAATCCTGAATCCGGACGGCGTGGGTTTTGTCTAGGCGCAGAACCCCACCACCCCGAAGCGATGGTGTTGCGTTTACGTCGGTAATCTTTTTTCCGTCGAGCTGGACACTGCCCTGTTCTATCAATCGGCGAACATCCGATCTGGATTTCTTGATGCGAAACGCTTCCTGAAACGCGTGGCCTACAAGGTCGACAAAACTGGTATAGTTACTCGGTCGTAAGTGAGGCAGCTCAGCGTCCTCGAGTCGCTTCTCGCTGAAGCGTGCGTTCCATTCTTCCAGGGTTTTCTCCGCCGCCGCGCGCGAGTGATACATTTCGACGATGGAAGCGGCCAGGTGCTTCTTTGCCTCCAAGGGATGCGCGGCAGGATCCAGCGGTTTTCCGAGAAGGAGAGGGTAGTAGCGCGCCATCAACTCATCGGAGATGCTCATTAGTTTGCCGAAGATCTCGGAGGGAGGCTCGTTTAGCCCGACATAATTCCCGAGGCTCTTGCTCATCTTCTTGGTGCCATCGAGCCCTTCGAGGATGGGCATAACGAAAACAACCTGCTGCGGCTGGCCCTCCTGCTTTTGAAGATCGCGCCCGACGAGAATGTTGAATAGCTGATCCGTGCCGCCGAGTTCCACGTCCGCTTCCACCATGACGGAATCCCAGCCTTGCATGATCGGATATTGGATCTCGTGCGCGTGAATCGGCTGGCTTTGGTCGATGCGATTGCGGAAATCTTCACGCTGAAGCATCTGCTGCAATGTCACCATGCTGTTGAGGCGGATGATTTGTTCAAACTTCATCGGTTCGAACCATTCGCCATTGGCGACGAGTCGCGTACGAGCGGGATCGAGCACCTTGAATGCCTGCTCGCGATAGGTTTCGGCGTTGGCCATGACCTCTTCGCGGCTGAGCTGCGGACGAGTCACGGATCGGCCGCTTGGGTCGCCAATCATGGAAGTGAAATCGCCGATAATCAGAACCGCTTGATGACCGAGATCTTGAAATTGCCGGAGCTTCCGGAGGATCAAGGCGTGACCGAGGTGAAGGTCTGGGCTGGTGGGATCGACCCCCAGTTTGACGCGCAGCGGCCGGCCGAGCGCGAGCTTTTCACGGAGCTCCGCTTCGCTGATGATCTGCGCGCTGCCTTGCTTGAGGAGGGAAAGGGCTTCGTCCGGTTGCATGAGAAAGATGCAGAGACGGGAGCGCTACTTGTTTTTGTTCAACAATTCTCGCACCTGCTCGATCGTGAGCGGCGTGTCCCGGGCGCTCAACGCCTTCTGGCTCTTGCCTCGGCCGAGAAAAGGGCGGCTACCGGCAAAGGGTGCGACTGCGACGCTGCGGGCGCTTTCGGGAGCTACGCGAGCGCCATCGGCTGCGGATGCAACCTGGACTGTCTCGGCCTTCGCAATCTGCGATCTGGTTGAAATATTTGCCGTGATGTCTCCGTCCCGGGAGGATCGAACTCCGAACTCCCTGGCTGCGAAAGCGCGGCCGGCGGCAAACGATTTCTCAGGAAAGCTATCTGGTGTGGAAAAGCTTTTAACGGCAGCGCGTTTGGCCACGGAAAATTCAGTGGCGTCGAACTGTTTGTTCTGCGCGGAGTTCACCAGCGACATATTCGGTTTCAGGATGCGATCGACGAGCTTGCCTTCCTGTTCCTGGGCGAAAGCCGTCGAGGGAACGGCGAGCAGCGCCATGGATACAACGATCAACCGCACGTCGCTGAACGTGCCGAAGTAAGCGCCGCGTTGTAAAGCAAATTGTCGCTCTCCCGCAATTACCCCGCTCGTCTTCCCACGATTAGCGGCCGAGAGCGGCGTGCAGACCTCTCGCCCTGGCTGGTGAGGGAACGTTTCCGCTCAAGATGTCAACCGCCGTGACCGGCCGGTGGTAATATCGGGCATTGGCCGTTTTCTGCGTCGCGATCACGGCTCCTTCAAGCGATGCACCCGCGAAAAGGCCTCTGCTCCGGCTGTAGGTGTAAATGGCGGCGGTCGGCGTAAGGGCCGCGTGCGCATCGCGTCCCACTGGTCCCGCGGCCGCGCTCGCGTCGACCCCCAGCGTCACGTTCCCGTCGCGGGAGAATGCGCGAACTGCCCGGTTCGTGTTGAGGACAAAGACAAAATCCGTGACTTGCGCGCCGATTTGCGGTCCCCAGCCGGCTCCGCCGGTTCCGACAAATGACGGACCGGACCAGCCTCGGCCCGTCCGAGCTACCACGACACCTTGTCCTCCCTTCCCGCTTATGCCAAGACCCACCTTCACCACCGAGATAATGGCGAGCCCCTTGGCGTTGCGGATTACGCGCCCGGGGATGCCCTTTTCCGGCATCCTCCGAAAGTCTCGCAGAATGGAGGCGGATTGATTAACTATCTCCTGTTCGGTCGCGGCGCCGGCGATGGCGATCGACAGGGTGCACAGAATGAGAAAAACGCAGGATGCTTTCATGGATACGATTAGTTCGCCCCGCTTCATCGGCATGGACGTATTCAGTTCCGCTGCAAAGGATCGTTAGGAACCTTGACCATGGACAATCTCCTGGATGTTCCGAACGACGCTTTTTTCATGAACGAAGCGTTGCGCCTGGCCACGAAAGCCTTTGAGCAGGAGGAAGTGCCCGTCGGCGCGGTCGTCGTGCGTGGGGGCAAGATCATCGGTCGGGCCTACAATCAGGTCGAGTTGCTCAAGGACGCTACGGCACATGCTGAGATGCTCGCGATTACCCAAGCGGAAGCGGCGGTCGGGGACTGGCGCTTGCTTGATTGCGATCTCTATGTCACGAAAGAACCCTGCGCCATGTGTGCCGGCGCATTGGTGCACGTGCGAATGCGTCGGGTGGTCTTTGGTTGCCCGGATCCTCGTGCGGGGGCGGCTGGGGGCGTCGTCAATCTCCTGCAAATGCCCGGCCTAAATCACAAGTGCGACATCGTGGGTGGGGTCCTCAGCGACCAGTGCGCAGCACTTTTGAGAAGTTTTTTTCAATCCCAGCGGTCGAAAAATTCCAACCCATAAGCTCGTGGACGGGCCGCCGGTGACGCGGTGCTAGTGTCGAAGGAAGTAATGGCTTGCTTCCCGGACGCAAATCCGGGTATGCAGTGAAGCGCACGTTGTTGCCAACAATTAGGAGGTTTCCTATGACAAAGCTTTCCCTCTGGTCGGCGGTGCTGTTTCTCAGCGCCGATACGTTTATTTGTGCCGGCGCGACGCCAGGTGCCGTTGATCCAACATTTGATGCGGGTCGCGGAGCGGAGTACGTCACGCCGAGCAGCGGTAACTCCGTCCTGGTTCAGCCGGACGGAAAAATTCTCGTGGCGGGCCAATTTAACGGACTGAACCTGGATTTCGCGCCGGTGGTTCTGCGGCTTAATCCAGACGGGACGTTGGACGGCAGTTTCCATGTTTCGCTCCTGCCCGCTGCGGAGTTTGCTGGTTATGAGTACGCACCCAAGTTATTGGCTTTGCAGCCGAATGGACAAGTGCTGGTGGGCGGCACATTCGCCAATTCGGATGGTAGCCCCCGGTATCTGACGCGTCTGAATAGTGATGGCAGCCTCGATACGACGTTTAGTCCCCGAATCGAGGGTGGTGGTGCCGCAACTGTTTTGCAGGCCAAGGTCCTCGCTGGCGGCCGGATTCTGATTGGCGGCCAATTCAACAGCATCAACGGCGTCGTCCGTTACGGTCTCGCGCGGTTCAATGCCGACGGTAGCCTGGACACGACGTTCAACGCGGCCGTGATTAGCAAGAGTTTCGTAGTGCAATCAACCGGAAAGCCTATCGTGGCTACCGGTGGAAACTATACCAACGGCGGGGACCGACTCGTCCGCCTTAATACTGACGGGAGTCTGGACGGTACATTTGCAACTGTCATACCCCCTGCGGGCTATATCGCCGGCGGATTATTGGCGGAAGCGGATGACAAGCTGATTTGGACCGCGATCTCGACAGGTTTTTATGACTGGCCTCCCACGATCATCAGCCGAGTAACGGCGGATGGCGTAAACGATCCTGATTATCATCCTTACTCCAGCTACGGCGGTGGTCCGCTCTTCCTTCAGCAAGATGGCAGAATAATAATTTCCAGCGTTTATGCAGGTGCGAATCGGCTAAACACAGATGGAACCCCCGACTCGAGCTTTCACCCGATCGCGCTCGGTTATTTTGCCCAGCAGCCAGACGGAAAACTGTTCGTTACCTCCGGCACTATTTATACTCAGCCGTACGGCATTCGGCGTCTCTTTCTCGATGGATCGTCTGATGCCAGCTTCGCCCCAGGCATGGGCCTCATCTACATTCGCAAAGTCTCCATCGACCACGCCCGTCTCTTGCCAAACGGCAAGATCGCAATCGCAGGTAATTTCAATTACGTCGATCGCATTCCCCGGACGAGCATCGCCATCCTTTATGCGAACGGGTCGGTCGATCCCGGTTTTGATGCAGGAACGTTGATTGGGGCACCCGGTGGCAGCAGTACGTTCCATACCATGGAGGTGCAGGGTGATGGCAAAATACTGGTCTCTTTCGAGTATAGCCTAAAGCGGTTAGGTCCCGACGGAGGCGTGGATCCAACCTTTCAGTACAACCCGGGATCATATACTTCCGTTTACTCGCTTGGCATTCAGCCCGGTGGAAAGATTCTACTGAGCAACACGGTTGGGCAATTGTTGCGCCTCCATCCAAATGGATCGGCCGATCCCACATTTTTCTCCACGCTGCCCGCAAGCGTGGTTGCTGTTCAACCCGATGCGAAAGTTGTCGTTCGGCTTGACACGCGACTCATTCGACTTTTGGTCGATGGAGCGTTTGACCCTGGATTCAGTGATGGCGCAGCCGGGTATACCGGTCCTAGATTTCTGTCCCTCCAGCCGGATGGAAGGCTTCTCGTGTCTCGATTCGTGGACGGGCTTGATTCCCATCACTTTACCCGGCTCCATCCCGACGGAACTCTCGATCAGACATTTGATACCGACTTTCGCGCTGGGCTAGCTGCAGCCGATCTAACCGGCATCTATTTTTGGGCTAACCTGGCTCCGCTTGGCTACCCTTCTCGACAGGAACTCGGACGGTTTTTCTTCAATGGCAGCCACGACCCCAACTTCACCGTTCAACTCAATTCTGAAGGAGGCCTGAGTACGCTGCTGATCCAACCGAATGGACAATTGCTCGTGGCCGGCTTGTTCGATCACATCAACGGAGTCGCGCGCGCGGGTATCGCGCGAGTGAACGGCGCCGCCCCCAAAAAACTGGCCAACCTTTCGACGCGTGTGGGTGTCGGCACGGGCCCAAGCGTCGAGATTGGCGGCTTCATTATTGACGGTAATATGCCCAAGAAAGTAATCGTTCGCGCTCTTGGCCCTTCGCTGGGATCAGGCGGAGTGATTGGATCGGAAACCCTCGCGAATCCATCTTTGGAGTTGCACGATTCTACCGGCGCCTTGATTGGGCAAAACGACAATTGGCGGGATACCCAGGAAGCTGAGATCCTGGCGAGCGGAATGCCGCCCCTCGACAATGCTGAGGCGGCCATTGTGAAGGTGCTGGCGCCGGGACAGTACACCGCGGTGATTCAGGGGCACGACAGCGGCGAAGGCATCGGGCTGGCGGAGGTTTATGACCTTGACCCCTTCACCGATTCGAGTCTCGCAAACATTAGCACTCGGGGATTCGTGAATCATAACGATGGAGCAATGATTGCCGGTCTTATTCTACGGGGTTCAGAAACTGGAACGATTGTTGCGCGGGCAATGGGCCCATCGCTCCTGTCCTCGGGCATTGCCGATGCCCTGGCCGATCCCACCCTCGAATTGCGTGATGCGGATGGAGCGCTCATCGGGGCAAATGATAATTGGAAGGAGAACGAAGCCGCGATCCGCGCAACCGGCTTGCCGCCAGGCAATGATCTGGAGTCGGCGCTTGTCCGCACTTTGCCGCCCGGCGGCTACACCGCTATTGTCCGCGGGAAAAATAACACGACCGGCATTGGGCTCGTTGAGATTTACAATCTTCCGTGACCTGACGCCTCCAGATCCGGGTCAGCGCCACATTTTCTTTATTTTTGCCCTCGCCCCCCTGGTCCGAACGTGATTCATTTCATCAGTTCATTATGTTTTTGCATCCCATTCGACGCTTCCTCGTCATCGTGTTGATTGCTTCGTCGGCCCTCTCCGTCCGCGCTTCGGATGACCCGCTTTTCCATTCCACAAGTCCCCTTGCTCCCAGGGACGATTGGGGTGTCCTCCACCAGTCACCCAATTTGATTTCGGCAGATTTTTTCCCCCGCCACGGCCATCGCATATACTACTATTTCAAGTCAGGCCGCGAATTACTGGCCGATCCGGCCTATGTCAGCGCGCTCCAAATTTGTCTGCGCAACAGGGGTTATTATTGCGGTCCTATTGATGGCATCAATTCCGATGAGGTCAGTGAGGCGATCGCCAAGTGCCAGAAAAATCACGCCCAGCGTGTGACCGGCCACCTCACGGTGCCGGTGCGGAGAGCGTTAAATTTGCCGTAGAGCTGGGGCGGTTGCGAAGCGGGCGCTGCCCGAACCTGGATGCCTCGCAATAATTAGATTCATCCGGCGAAGCCACGTGAGACCGCCGGTCTTTTACGTGGCTGCCTCGCAAGGATTCGAACCTTGACAAAGAGATCCAGAATCTCTGGTGCTACCGTTACACTACGAGGCAAGCGGGAGGCGGGGCCAAAGCTAAGACTGTCTTTCGCTAACCCGCAAGTGGCGGGTGACCGATAACTAGCGGCGAGCCGGGGACCCGCTCAACCAGATTTCGGCCCCTTCGCGCGCGGCTTCGACCTCCAGCCGGCGCCCGCTCTCGACCACCAGGAAGCGGGCTCGCTCGAGCATTTCGTCGATCTTGGCATCGTCATGCGCGGGGTCGTGGTGAAATAGGAACAGCTTCTTCGCCCGGGCTTCCAGGGCCAGGGAAACCACGCGGCTCAAGGCGCCGTGACCCCAGCCGATATGCTCCAGATACTTCTCGTCGGTGTATTGAGCGTCCAAAATCAGGACATCCGAATCTTTCAGAAATTCGACCAGCTTCGATCGTTGCACCGCCGCCTGCGCGCGTGCTCGATGCGGGTGAAGCCCATCGCGCGCGGCCAGTTTCAATTTCAAAGGTTCAAACGGCTCGTTGTCCGGCAGGAAGGCGATAGACCCTTCCTTGGTGAAAAGCCGGTAGCCGGCGCAGACGCCCGGATGATTTAAAAATCTCGAGCGCACCCGCACTTTGCCGACGGAAAACTCCATCTTCTTGAGCTCCTGGATTTTGATCGTGCCCGGCAGATCCTTCCAGCTCACTGGGAAAAACGGCACCTCCATTTGGGCAGCGAGGATAGTGGCCAAGCCGGCGCGCGCCCCCTCATAGCCCAGGACGCGAATCGAGTTCTTGGCGTTGTAAGCCGGGAGGAAAAATGGAAGTCCCTGGATGTGGTCCCAGTGTGTATGCGTCAGGAGCAGCGTCAGATTAATTGGGGCGGAGCCGAACTCTTTTTCCAGGGAGAGCCCCAGTTCGCGAATTCCGGACCCGGCGTCGAGGATGATGATATCGCCGTTCGTGCGCACCTCCACGCACGTGGTGTTTCCCCCATAGCCAATCGTCGAGTGTCCGGGGACGGGGATCGATCCGCGGACTCCCCAGAACTTAATGCGGGTGGAAGGGGGATAAACCTTCAGGGCGCGCGACGCGGCGCGGAGTCAATTTCAGGCGCGGGCGGCGAGGGCGTTTGATGACGGCGGCGAGCTTTTCCCACTTCAACGGCTTGACGAAATAACCGTCGCCCCCTGCCTCCACGACGGCGTCGCGATCGATGTCATAGGTGCGGCCGGCTACGATAATGATCTTTACCAGATCGAGTTTTTCCCGGACCGCCCGGCAGACCTGAAGGCCGCTGATCCGAGGGAGCAACAAATCGCAAACGATCACGTTGGGCCGTCTCACAAAGGCCAGGTCGATTCCGGCCGCGCCATCCTCGGCCTCGATTATTTCCCAACCGTGGCGCGCAAAGAGGCGCCCGATCCGTTTGCGGCTTTCCGCATCATCCTCAATGAGCAAGACCGTCGGCATGGGAGCTAGCGCGGAATTCTGTCAGGCGGTTTCCCCGAAACCAAGAGTTTTTGCCGCCTGATCTAGAGCAGGCTGGAACCGAATGCTCCCGGCTTCCCGCGCTTCCAGCGCAACTCCGGATTGAGGTTGATCTCATCGGGCCGCACTTCGAAGCCGACCGCCCGGAGCAGGTATGCGACGCCCTCCCGGCTTTCCATGGTTTCTTTCAGGCTGCGGGCGAAAAGCTCGATGTATTCCTTGTACGATTCGAGCGCGAGTTTCCCTTCGGAGAAATGCTCGGCCAGGGCCTCGTCGTGGTAATCGATCAACTCGATCAACGCGCGCCTCAGCTTTAAACGCATCTCCGGATCGACGACGACTTTGAACGGCGTCGCTCCCGGATCGGGCTTGGCGAGTTCCTTTTTCAGCGCCGTTTGGTCCGCTGAAACAAGCTGATAATCGCGCGGTTCGTCCATTTCGTTTCCCGCAAATTCCCGCTCCAGAAAAGCGAAAAGGGTGGGGCACAGTTGTGGATTGACTCGCCTGTTCTGTCAAACCAGAATCGCGCCCCTATGAAAACATCTCTCATCACCTTACTTATGATCGCTGGGCTTGCGACGACGGCCTTCGGCGGCTCCGCCGAAAGCGAACTGAAAGCGACTCGACGCAGCAATGGCTGGATGCTTACGTCAAAGCCGACACCGCGTTTCTCAAGACCATCGAAGCCGACGATTAGACGTTTGTTGATTCCGACGGTCGATTACGACCAAAGCCGAGGATATTAAAGAGGTAGACCGACAAGAACTTTGTTCTGCAAATCCGCTTCGATGAGCGACTTCAAATGCCGAATGCATGGGCGACAATCATGCGGCTGTCACCGGGCGCTTAAGATGACCGGGACCTACGAAGGCGAAGATTTCTGCCGGCGACTTTCGCGCTATGGATATTTTCGAAAAGAAAGACGGCAAGTGGCATGGCGGTCTACTCGCAAATCACGAAGGTGGAAAAGGACAAGGATTAGCCGGTTGCGGCGCTGCGATGCCAGCCGCCTCGTTATCAGTAAGCGGGAGAGACATAGTTCGTGCCCTACCACGCGGCGTCGCGCGAAGCGCGACTGACCTAAAAGAAAATCGGGATGATCAGGATCGCGACGATGTTCACGACCTTGATCATCGGATTGATCGCGGGGCCGGCCGTGTCCTTGTAAGGATCGCCGACGGTGTCGCCCGTGACCGAGGCGGCATGGGCGAATGAGCCTTTGCCGCCGAGGTTGCCTTCCTCGATATACTTCTTCGCGTTGTCCCACGCGCCACCGCTGGAGGTCATCGCGATCGCGACGAAGAGCCCGGTGACGATCGTGCCGACGAGCATTCCGCCCAAGACCACGGGCCCGAGCGGCTTGATCATCGCCACCGCAATCACAAACACGACCGGCAACAACGCGGGCACAATCATTTCGCGCAGCGCCGCCTTCGTCACGATATCGACGCAGGTGCCATATTCGGGCACGTCTTCGCCGCGCAGAATTCCGGGTTTCGCGGTCAGCTGCCGCCGCACTTCGCGCACGACCGCGCCGGCCGCCTTGCCGACGGCGTCCATGCTAAACGCGGTGAAAATAAATGGGCAGCAAGCCGCCGATGAACAGCCCGATGATTACTTTGGGATCGTTCAACGAAAAATCGAAGGAGTAGGCGCGGCCCGCTGCATGAAATGCGCCTTTAATTCCTCGACGTAGGAACCGAAGAGGACCAGCGCCGCCAACCCGGCCGAAGCGATGGCGTAGCCCTTCGTCACGGCTTTCATGGTGTTGCCGACCGCGTCGAGCTCGTCGGTGATCCCGCGGACTTCCTTCGGCAGATTGCTCATGACGGCGATGCCGCCGGCGTTGTCCGTGATCGGACCGAAGGCATCGAGCGAAATGATGATTCCCGCCATGGAGAGCATGCTCATGACCGCGATGGCGATGCCGTAAAGGCCGGCGAAATGGAAGCTGAGCAGGATGGCGAGGCCGATAAACACGACGGGCAGCGCGGTGGCGTGCTGGCCGATGGCGAGGCCGGCAATGATATTCGTGGCGTGGCCGGTTTCGGAAGCCTTGGCGATTTTTCGGACCGGCGCGTAAGCTCGTCGAGGTGTAGTAATTCGTGATCACGACGACGATGCCCGTCATGAGCAGTCCGACGAGCGAGGCGAAGTAGAGATCGTTAGCCGAGCGCGCGACGCCATTGATCATGACGTCGCCGGGAAAAAGCATGTGGGTCGCCGGCCAAAACAAAATGGCCGAGACGAGCGCGCTCGCGCCCACCGACCCCATCAGGACGGTGGCGGGTTTTCCGCCGCTGATGTTGACGAAAAGAATGCCGATGATCGCGCCGAGGACGGAGATGCCGCCGAGGACAAAGGGATAAATGATGGCAGCGGGATAGGCAGCCAGCGTTAGCGCGCCCAGCAGGATAGCGCCGACCAGGCTGACGGCGTAGGTTTCAAAAACGTCCGCGGCCATGCCGGCGCAATCGCCCACATTATCGCCCACGTTGTCCGCGATCGTGGCCGGATTCCTCGGATCGTCTTCCTCGAGGTTGCTTTCGATTTTGCCCACCAGATCGGCGCCCACGTCCGCCGCCTTGGTGTAAATGCCGCCGCCGAGCCGCGCGAAGACGCTGATCAAACTCGAGCCCAGCGCCAGTCCGACCAGGCTTTTCACCGCGAGGTCGTGCCCCATCCAGTGCTTGGCCAGTGTGTAGAAGATGCCGACGGAAAGCAGGGCGAGGCCGATGACCAGAAGGCCGGTGACGGCGCCTCCGTTGAACGCGACGCGCATGGCCGCGGAGCGGGACTGCGTCGCCGCCTGGGTGGTCCGGGTGTTGGCCAGGACGGCGATGCGCATCCCGATGTATCCGGCCGCGAGCGAGCAAAAGGCGCCAATCAGGAATCCGATGGCACGTGGCTGCATCTCGAAAAAAGAAGAGAAGAATGAAAATCACGACGGCGATCACGCTGATGGTCCTGACCTGGCGTTTGAGATAGGCCTTGGCGCCTTCCTCGATGGCGCCGGCGATCTGGCGCATTCTCTCGTTCCCCGGGGACAAGCGGATGACGGCCTTGATCAGGAAAAACGCGAAGAGCAGGCCGACGACGGCGCAAACCATCGAAAGCATCACACCGGAGTTAAGAATGTTGAGGGCGAGAAAAGTCATAATGGCTCCGTTGAAAGTGGGGGACTTTAGTAAGTTTTACCTCGCTGGCAATGGGTAAATAGGCGTGGCGACTAACGCCTGGCAGCCTACAGCTCGAAAACTGCGCGCAAACGCTCCAAAAATGAGGCGCGATACTCGCGTTCCTTGGTCACCTGGTCGTGGGGCTGGGCGGCGTCTTTCACAATGCCTTCGCCCTCCAGTTTGCGCTTGGCCAGGAGTTCGCTCAGCTGCGTCAGGCATTGAGGCGATTCGCGCAGCACCTCTGCCATGGCCTCTTTGCTGATCTCCAGACTTCGCAATCGCCCTCCGCCCGAATGGTGGCCGAGCGTGGTTCGCCGGTGAGCAGCGACATTTCACCGAAACAATCGCCCTCTCGCAAAACCCCCAGCCGGATTCCCGTGCCGTTCGCGCAAGACCGAGACGTGCGCGGTGCCCCGCAGCATGACGAACATCGAATCGCCCTCGGCGCCTTCCTGGATCACGCGTTCGCCCCGCCCGTAACGATGGATGTGCGCGCAGTGCAGAACGTGGTCGAGCTGGGCATCGTTCAGGCAATCGAAGAGCGGTTCGCCCCGCAGGATGGCCTGGGCTTCGGCATGCCCTTCCGGAACACTCTGGCGGCGCCGGCGCTGCACATGCAGTGTCCGGGTCGGGATACGGAATCGTGATGCGCTGGCGTTTGAATTCGTACCAGATATTGGTCCGGATCGCGTCGCAGATTTCATTGTAGGCCTGGTGGTTGCCCATCGAGAACTTGATCTCGTAAATCACGGCCGAGTCCGCGAAATCGACCACGAAGACCCGGACGGGCGGGGTCGGCACGACCCCTTCCGCGCTCGTGGCTGCGCGAAAAAGCGCGTCCTTTACCCGATTGGGCGGAACGTCGTAGTCGACCCCCACCCGGAGGCGCATCGCATGGATCTGCGTCGGGTAATGAAGATTGACGATTGTTCCCCGGGTGATGGAGTAATTCGGAACGTCGAGGTAAATCGCATCGTTGGTCCGTAATCGGGTCGAGCGCCAGTTGATCTCCATCACTTCGGCGAACTGATCCTGGACCTTGAGCCAGTCCCCAACCTTGTAGGGCTTGCTGATTTGGAGCGCCAATCCGGCGATGATTCCTCCCAAGAGGTCCTGCGTCGCCAGGCCGATGATGATCGCGATGATCCCGGAGCCGGCCAACAGGGTCGCCAGTTGCCCTTCGGCGTGATAAATGCCGCGCAGGACGATGAGCGACGCGATCAGGAAAAGGAGAAGACCGATGACCTGGCGGAGGAAATGGGGGATGGGCGTTTGGCGTTTTTTCTCGAAATAAGCGTCCCACAAGTAGCGATCGAGCAAGGCGACGAGGAAAGCGGTGCCTAACCAAATGGCGGCGGCGTCGACATGGTTCCGCCACCCGACATTCAACCCGTAAAACGAGGCGGCGGCATAGAACGCGAGGGTAAAACAAAGGAGTCGGAAGAGAACGCCCAGGCGCACGCCCGCGCGGCGTTTGAGTAATCGGCCGATGGTCAGTGTGGCCAGGAACGTCCCGACAAAAATCAGGACCGTGATGAAGGGCTTCTGGGTTTCGAGCAGATTGGTAAACATTCGCTCGGGCAGAATATCAGCCTTGGGGCGAAGGCGACAAGCATCGTCGCAATGCGGCTTACAGGCGTGGGGGCGAAACGATGAGCCAGACCCAGCCGGCCAGAAAACAGAGGCCGCCGATCGGCGTAATGGCGCCAAGCCATCCCGCGACTGCGGGATCAGGGCCAGCGCGTAGAGACTGCCGCTGAACAAAACAATGCCGCCGGCGATCAGGAAATACGCGACCCGATTCCCGGCGCCGTGCAGCGCGAAGACAACGAGCGCCAGGGCGTGCAGAAAATGATACAGAACGGCTTTGTTCCAAACCTCGATCATCCCGCTGCTTTGCAGGGTGGCTTTCAGGGCATGGGCGCCGAAGGCGCCGAGACCAACAGCGAGCAGGCAAAGAACGGCGGCGATTCGGAACAGGGTGATGGCCATTATCTTATCTCATTTGCCGCCGAAAAATTTCCGGAACGATTGAAAAATACGGCTCGGAGCGGCGCGGCCTTTTGTCCCGCATCCTGCAATTTTTGCGCGAACTGCGTCTGGGAGCCGCCATGAATTTCACAAACTACTTCGGGGATATGGCCCCCGGGCAGGGTAATTTCGTAGGCGGTTCCGGCCGCATTGCATCCGGTGGCGGCGAGATGGTTCGAGATGCTGCAAACCGCGACGCGGGACATTGGAATCGCCGTCTGCAAAGGGAGGGCGGGATAACGCTGCGCCGCCTTCGTCATGACTTGCGTCCAGACGGGCAAGGCGAGAGCAGCGCCGTATCCGCGCGGAACGATGGTGACCGGCTGGTCGAAGCCGACCCAAACACCGCAAGTCAGCGCGCTGGTGTAGCCGACGAACCACGCGTCCTTGTAATCGTTCGTTGTTCCGGTTTTCCCGGCGGCCGGAAGCTTGAAGCCTAACGACTTCGCGCTGGCCGCGGTCCCGGACGTCATTACCTGCTCCATCAATTCGGAGGTCATCCAGGCCGACCCGGGATCGAGCGCGGGAATGGTGACGTGCGCCGCGCGGTAGATCGGGTTGTGATCCTGGTCGTCGATCCGCTCGATGATGTAAGCCTGCTTCCGGACCCCGGCGTTTGGAAAAATGCTGTAGGCCGCGGTGAGATCCTTCAGGTTGGTCTCGAACGAACCGATGAAGATCGCCGGGCCGTGCGGGATGTTTTCTCCCAGGCCAGCGTCGTCGCAACCTTTCTGCACGTCGTCGATTCCCGCGATCTGGCCCACCCGCACGCTCATCGTGTTGCGTGAATGAATCAGTCCGTAAGAGACCGGCTGAATGCCGCCGTAGGTGCCGTCGGAATTTCCCGGCGCCCATTTGCCCGCGCCCTGAATTTCACCGGGTTCAATCGGGCCATCGCTGACCGCCGCGCCGGGGAGGAGGCCGTGGGTGAAAGCGGCCGCGTAAACAAACGGCTTGAAGGAGGAGCCGATCTGCCGATTCGCCGGCGCCAGGGCGCGATTGAATTTGCTCTGCGCGTAATCGCGACCGCCGACCAGCGCGCGGATTCCGCCGCTCGCATTGTCGATCGCCACCACCGCCCCTTCGAGATACGGCATCGAGGAATCCTCGCCTTCCTCCGGCGGCCGGTAGCTCGCTTTCGCCGGATGGCGGAAATCCGACTGGCGTTCGATTTTGCTCAGCTGCGTCTCGAGCGCCTGCGTGGCCGCCACCTGCACCGCGGGATCGAGCGTGGTGTAAATATAGAGCCCGCCGTTATCGATCTGGTCCGGCGTGAGGAGCAGATTCAAATCCCGCTGCACCGCGTCCATCGCGTAGTTCTCCTGGATTTGGGCCAGCCGCTTTGGATTTGAAGTGATTTTGGCCAGCTTGGCTTCCTGGGCCTGCGCCGCGCTGATTTTTTTGAGCTCGAGCATCCGATCGAGCACCGCGTTGCGTTGCAAGGCGGCGCCTTCCGGATTCTTCAGCGGAGAAAAACGATTCGGACTCCGAATCAAGCCGGCCAGGATGGCCGCTTCGGAGAGATTCAGCTTCGAAGCGTTCTTGCCGAAATAGGCCAGTGACGCGGTTTCCACTCCGTAACAACCGGAGCCGAAATAGATCCGGTTTACGTACAGCTTCCAGGATTTGTTGCTTGGTGAAATCGCGCTCGATCCGCAACGCCACCATCGCTTCCAGGAGTTTGCGGCTCAGCGTCCGGCCGCCGAGAGGAAGACTGTTGCGGGCGAGCTGCTGCGTAATGCTGCTCGCGCCCTCCTTGGCGGAGCCGGCCATGATGTCCTTTACCAGGGCGCGCGCGATCCCGCGCCAATCGATGCCGCCATGGTCGAAGAACCGCGTGTCCTCGCGGGTCAGCAACGCATCGATGAAAATACGGCGAGACCTCGTTCAGCGCCACCTTCAACCGATTCGCGCCGGCCAGCCGGCTGTAGATTTTTCCATCGACGTCGAAGACCGTGTTGCGCTCCGGCATTTCGACCGACGTTTTTCAGGTCGAACGTCTGCGCCCAGGCGGCGTAGAACATCAGGATGCTGAAAACCGCGGCGATAGGCAGCGTGACCAGCGCCACCTTCCAGCCAACGCGAAACTCTGCGTCCGCCCTTTTTCCTGGGCGAAGCGCGAGCAAAGAGCTTCATCGCGGAGAGTTAATTCGTTGAGGTTGAAGGGTTGAAGCGTTACAGCATTGGACCGGCCGGACGCCGTCCCTATTCGACGCCTTGTCCGCTGCAACTCTTTAACACCCAACGCTTCAACGTTCCTCAAAAGCGCATCCGCACCGCGCTGTCGTGCTGCTCGGTGGGGCAGGGCGCGTTGAGTCGGCACCCCGGCATCGGCGCCGCTCGGCTGCACGAGCTTGTTCTCGATCAGGTATTCCTCGACTTCTTCGCCGCTCATGTCCGCGAGCATCTTGTCGTTGATCTCGACACAGGGCGAGAGCGGCTGGCCGCTCTTGGTTTCCATTTCCCAGCGGAACGCCGGGTTCTGGATGATGTCTTTCTCGGTGTATTGGAGATTGTATTTGGCGAGCACGGCGCGGACGCCGGCGCTCCAGCCGCAGGTCGTTTTCAGGTAGGCAGTAATCTTGGGCGTATCCATGTGCGCGAAGCTAGCATGCCGCCGGGTCGAAATCCATGACAACGGCGGTTTGCGCAACGGCCCGGGCCGGTGCACGAATACGCATGAGCTTCACTTTGCCAATCGGCGCGCCTGCGCCGGAATTTCGACTGCCGGCGACCGATGGAAAAACCTACGCGCTCTCGGATTTCAGAGACGATCCGGTCCTGGTTGTTTTCTTTACCTGCAATCACTGCCCATACGTCACGGGTTCCGACGAAGCGACCCGGCAGTCGGCGGAGAAATTCTCGGATCGCGGCGTGCGCTTTGTCGCAATCAATTCGAACAGCCGCAACACCTATGCCGAAGACGACTTTCCGCACATGGTCGAGCGGATGCGCGAACACAAATTCCCCTGGCTTTATTTGCATGACGAGACGCAGGAGGTGGCGCGGGCTTACGGCGCTCTGCGCACTCCGCACTTCTATGTTTTCGACCGCGACCGGCACCTCATTTACACCGGCCGCGCGCTGGATAATCCCCGGCAGTCGGAGAAGGCCGCGACCCACGATCTGGATCGCGCGCTCAAGGAATATCTGGCCGGAAAACCAGTGTCTGTGCCCGTGACCAATCCCATTGGCTGCAATGTGAAATGGGAGGGCCGCGACGCCCACTGGATGCCCGCGGAAGCCTGCGATCTGGTCTAGGCGCCAGCTATGAAACCGAACGACGAGAACGGGAAGCTGCCCACTGCACAGCGGCCGTTTCGCGTCCTGATCCTCGCCGGATCCGATCGACGGCAATACAATTGCCCGGGAGTCGATTCGAAGGCGCGGACGTTGATGTTCCGGATGGCCGAACGCCTGCCGGCGGAATGGGAAATCGACCTGGAAGATCTGGGCAATGTCTTCGGGCGCGCGCGCATCCAGAGCTGCAACGCGTGCGTTTCCACGTCGATGGCGCTCTGCGTTTGGCCCTGCAATTGTTACGAGAAGGAGAACAAAAAGGAGCCCGACCTCATGTGGGATCTCGATCTCTATGCGCGGCTCGATCTCGCGGACGCCTGGGCGATCGTCGGCCCGGTCAATTGGTACGGCCCAACGAGCAATCTTAAGCTCATGTTCGACCGCCTGGTCTGCATGAATGGCGGCAATCCCCGGGAAGAAACGATCAAGCACAAGGACCCGGAGCTGGCCATGAAGTTGGAGCACACTCCGGAATGGGACGCCTTGAGTCTGAATCATCTCGAAGGGCGCACCGCCGGATTTCTTCTGCTACGGCGATGGGGGCGGCGACGAATTGGATTCGGAAGGCCGGCCAAAACTTCTCAAGCACGCTCACGAGCACTATTTCGATCCGGAAGAGGAGCCATTTGAAGCGATGCGCGACGCTTATGGGCCGCTCGTCTGGCAATGCCGCTATGGCGGGGTGGAAGTTCCGGACAAGCTCTGGCGTTACGTCGAATTTGGTAAGGGCGAAAAATACAGCGACAATCAAGCCGAGGACCTGGCTCGACACGGCGAGGTTTTTTGCGACTTCGATGAATGGGCGGCAGATTTCACGGCTTTCGTGCGCGCAAAGGGGAAGGTCGAGCCCGGAAAATATCGCGCGTTCGGCTACAAGGCGCCCGGCCATTTTCTGCGCGACGTCCAACTGGCCTGGCGCGACGTCCGCATGCGCACCGGCCATCCACTTGGGGGATCGTCGCCGGAAGAACAGCAAGCGCTCGGCTTGAACAAGGACGCAACGCTTCACCCTTCAAAAGGCGAAGGCGAAAAGCTCCGGGAAGATCAAGCGAGCGAATGATAAAATGTCAGGCGCTCGTCGAGGCGAGCGCCTCTACAACACCCTTCGTCCGGCTTCGGATTCCGAGATCAGCTTCTCCAATCGCTTCTGCCGGGTTTCTTCTCGCTTCGCGCTGATCACCCACCAGGTCATGAGCTTGCGATAACCCGCCGGCTGATTTTGAAAGAATTCCCAGGCTTTGGGGCGCGTCCGGAACCGCTTTTCCTCGGCCTTCCCCAAGACCGCCAATTTCCGGTTCTCGTAAGCGTAAATCCCCGACTTCTCTTCCGTGCGTTGCGCAAACGCCTTTCGCCCCGCTGGCGCGCATCCGTCCCTGTTTCGTCAGTTCCTTGACCCGCTCCGATATTCACCGCGCTCCAGTTGCTCGTTTTCTTGCGCGGCGTGAACCGGATCATGTAACTCTCCGCATCAATCGTCTTCCGCAGCCCGTCGATCCAGCCCACGCAAAGAGCTTCATCCACGGACTCCGGCCACGTGATGCTGGGCCGACCGGACCCCTTTTTGTAAAAGCCAACCCACTGCTCGCTGGTATTTCCGTGATGGGTCTTAAGCCATTTCCGAAAATCCTCGGGTGTGGCGAAGAAACGAATCTTGCTGAGCGATACTTTCACGCCGCCAGCCATTGTGGGTGCCCTCAGCGATTTTTCGGTTTCAGCAACGGGAAGAGGATCACGTCGCGGATGGATTCGGCGCCAGTGAGCAGCATCGCCAGACGATCGATCCCCAGCCCAAAGCCCCCGGCCGGCGGCATGCCGTGTTCCAGGGCGAGCAAGAACTCTTCATCGATTTTTTGCGTCTCTTCGCCGGCTTGTTCCAGCAAACGTTGCCGTTGGACCGTTGGATCGTTCAGCTCGGAGTAACCGGGGGAAATTTCCTGGCCGTTGATGATCAGTTCGTAAACGTCCACGAGCGAGTCGTCCTCCGCATTCTGTTTGGCCAGCGGAACCAATTCCTTCGGGCAATGCGTCACGAAAAGCGGATCGAACGTTTTCTCTTCCACCAGCTTTTCGAAAACCTGCTGGGTCACTTCGTAATCCGCCATGCGCGGATTGATCTCGACGCCGAGCTCGGCGCAACGTTCGCGCCGTTTCTCGCTCGTGTAATTGAACCATTCGGGATCGATCTCACGGATAAGTCGCGGTAACGGGCCCGCCGCCATGGGCGGGTCAGATTGATCGTGCGCGTCACATTTCCTTCCGCGTCGCGATGCTCGACTCGGAGGGACGAGCTTCCGCTCGTCCCATTTGTCGGACCTGCGGAAGCAGGTCCCTCCGAAATCTTCTCCGCCAGATGACAAATCATCTCCTCCACCAGGTCCGCGATCTTTTCGAAATCGGCGTAAGCCCAATAACCTTCGAGCATGGTGAACTCGGGATTGTGCTTCCGCGAGATCCCTTCATTCCGGAAATTCCGATTTAGCTCGAACACTTTATTGAAGCCGCCGACCAGCAGGCGCTTGAGATAAAGCTCCGGCGCGATCCGAAGATAAAGCTCCAGACCGAGCGCCTTGTGATGGGTCCGAAACGGCTCCGCCGCGGCGCCACCCGCCACCGCCTGCAACATCGGCGTTTCCACTTCGAGAAAGCCCCGGGCCTCCATGAAGTTGCGAATTTCGCGCACAATCGTGATCCGCTTTTCGAAGACGGCGCGCGATTTCTCGTTTGTCAGCAGATCGAGATAGCGCTGGCGGTAACGCGCCTCCACGTCCTGAAGGCCGTGCCATTTCTCCGGGAGGGGACGAAGGGATTTTCCGAGAATTTCGAGCTGGTGCACTTTCAGGGTCGGCTCACCGGTCTTGGTCAGAAAGCAGGTTCCCTCCACGCCGATGAAATCCCCGAGATCGACCAACTTGAACAGCTCGATCACTTCGGGGCCGACTTCTTTCGCGTGGATGTAAACCTGGATCCGGCCCGTGGAATCGCGCAGGTCCACGAAATGGCTCTTGCCCATGTCGCGGTGGGCGGTGATGCGGCCAGCGGCGCGAAGCGTGACGCCGTCGACGAATTTTTCGCGCACCTCGGCAATGGCGCCGGAGGTTTCGTAGGCGTGGCCGAACGGGTTCGCGCCGCTCGCCTGGAGCGCCTCCAATTTTTCACGCCGCTGCGCTATGAGACTGTTTTCGTCGTCCATCTTCGGGCTGCGAATCTAAGGGTTTTCACACAAAGGTCACGAAGGATCACAACGGATGAGTGATGACCGGGCAGTAGCATTCTTCCGCCCCCGCTTTCGTGACCTTTGTGCCTGTTGTGAGAAATGCCGGGCTTTGCGCCACTAATTGAGTTGCAATGAAAATGGGGGCGATGACATACTGCGGCTCGCGTCATCCCGGGCTAGCTCCGGGTTACGCTCCTTTTTTTTATGCCTGTCGATCTGCCGCAAACCACCTCGAAAATTGACGGACCTCTCGTCAAACAATTCTCCATTTTTCTCCCGAACAAGGTGGGCGCGATGCTGGACGTGGTGAAGCTGTTGCAAACGCATAACACTCACGTCGTGGCGCTTAGCATCTCGGAATCGACGGATTCCGCGATCGCGCGGATCGTGGTGAGCGATCCGGAGCAGGTCGAGGAGCTGTTCCGCCAGCACGATGTGCCGTTCGGAGTTTGCGCCATGGTCGTGGTGGAGCTGCGGGAGGTGGCGACCGAGCTGGCGAAACTTCTGGCGGCGCTTCTCATGGCGGAGGTGAACATCCATTTCAGTTACCCGCTCCTGACGCATCCGCGCGGGTTCGCGGCCCTGGCCTTGCACGTGGACGATACCGATTGTGCTTCCTCCGTGCTTCTCGGCGAAGGATTCAAGCTTCTCAGTCAGGCCGATATTTCCCGGTAACCATTTTTTCGTAATCGTGCTCGTGCTCGTGCTCGTGCTCGATTCTTCGCCATTCGAGCACGAGCACGAGCACGAGTAAGATCAGAATCAGGATCAGGATCACGAGCAGGAGTTTGGGGGAGAGTGATTTGACAGCTTTGCGGGGTGGGGTTTACAGGGCATAATTGTCGAAACATGGAAGCGGCCAACCTCTCTCCCACTCCGCCGGACAAGATTCTCCTGATCGCGCTCGGCGTTGTGGCGATCTTCGGCGCGGCCGAAATCGCGGCCACCGCCGTCTTCTACATTAACCGGGCTCGGGCCGAATACGTCGCGGCCCACCCCAAGGCGCCGCCTGCGCCCGCGACCGCCGAGGTCCCCAAAGCCACCGCCGCTCCGGTCGAGGAAACCACGACCGCGCCGGCGGCAGTCCAAACAACACCCAGCGCCGCAGTGCTTTCCACGGCGGAACAGCTTTTGAAACAGGCGACCGAACTGCGCGAGCGCGGCGATACGGCCAGCGCCCTCCTCCGGCTTCAGGATGCGGCCCAACGCGATCCTAAGAACGCGAATGTCCTCGCCGAGATGGCAATGATTTACGAATCGATCCAGCAATTCGAACGATCGAATGAAACGTGGCGCAAGATCCAGGAAATCGGCCCTTCGGCCGGAGCGCTGTTACGAGCTGGCGGACATGAAACTCAAGAATGGCGCCCTGGCTCCGACGACCTCCGCGACCGGCCCCGGCCTGGCGGGAGCGTCGCCCTTGGACGCGGGCACGACCCGCAATGATGCCGATGGTATCCCGGACGGCTCGACCTTTGGCATCACCGAAGTGACGGCGACAGATTCTCCCGATGCGGATTCGGAGACGAACATGAAATTGAAGATCGCCGTGAAAGTTCGGCCGGGCACGGTGGCCGATCACACGAAAGTCAAAATCCAGGTTTTCTTTTACGACACGGTGGACAACAAGGAAGTGGTCCTGACCGACGCGGACGTCAGCTATGAGTGGCTCACGCCGCATCACGATTGGAAGGACACGAACCCGGAAGTTCTGGCGGTGACCTATCTGCGGCCGAAAAACAAACCGATTTCGCCCGACGCGGCCTTGTCCGCCGCGGCTGCGACTGTCACCCCGCCCGGGGGCAAGAAGAAGACTCCGGCCAAGAAAGAGCCATCGGCGGACTTGCCGGGCGAAGGCGGTCACCGGAAATACCTCGGTTACATCGTGCGGATTTATTACAACGACCAATTGCAAGCCGTCCGGGCCGATCCCACGAAACTGCTCAATCTTTTCCCGCCGCCGTTCACCGCCCCGGTGCAGTGATGCTGCCGCAGCGCATGCGGTCCCCCGCTTACCTCGGACTCGCGAGATCACCTCTCGCCACGCGATTTATTCCTTCTTTCGAGGAGATGCGGTATTCTAACGGCCGATGAAATTGATCGTTCACCTGGCTGTGTTGCTTTTTCTCGCGACGGCCGGCGCAGGCGCAGATCCAGGTGGAATTGAAATTCAAGCGGCTCCAGTACATCGCGCACGAACCGGTCATGGCGACCGTCAGGATCACGAATCTCGCCGGGCGAGACATCGACCTCCACGATGAAAACGGCCACCGCTGGTTTGGTTTTGAGGTCAATGCCGGTGAAGGCCGCCTCCTCGCGCCGCTCCGGCAGAGCACTCCCGAGCCGGCTCTTCATGTGGAAGCGGGCAAGACCGTGACCCGAAAGATTAATCTGACGCCGGCTTTCCCCGTCCACGATCTGGGCGCCTATCACGTGCGCGCGAATGTCTATTTCGCCGACCTGAACAAGTTTTTCTATTCGCAGACGAAAGTCTTCCAGGTGGCGGACGCCCGGCCGATCTGGCAAAGGACGGTTGGCATCCCGGAGGGAAGCCCGGCGGCGGGCGAGGTGCGCACCTATTCGCTGCTCTCGAATCGCTTCTCCGGACCACACCTCGCTCTATGTGCGGGTGGAGAACAAGGACCGCGGCGTCGTTTACACTACTTACTCGTTAGGCCGGGTCATTGCCTACGATGAACCGCAGGCGGAACTCGACCGCGCAAATCAATTGCATGTTCTTCATTGCGCTGCGCCCCGAAATTGGGCTTATTCCCACATCGGACTGAATGGGGAACTTCTGCGGCGATCTACTTTCATGGAAACAAAAACGCGTCCGCGCTTGCGGCACACGGCGGATGGCGCTATCGCGGTGAGCGGCGGAATGCGCGACGTGCCCGTGGCCCGGTCGGCGCATGGCCCCGCCTCGAAATCATCCACCCGCCCGCCAGTCCGTCTGCGGAGGACTAGAATCTTCATCCTCGCCTATCTGATGAATCGTCACCGTCTTATTCCTGCCGCGGCCCTGGCCGGGTTCATGACTCTGGCCTCGTTCGCGTTTGGCCAGGGCACGATTGTGGTCGATGCCGGCCACGGCGGCCACGACCGGGGCGGAGTTCCCTATCAACGCATCGGCGAAAAGGGACATGACGCTCGATGTGGCCCAGCGTCTGCGGAACGTTCTCCAGGCCAACGGTTACCGGGTGATCATGACGCGCAACAGCGATGTTTTCGTTCCGCTCGGGACGCGCGTGGCCATCGCCAACTCGTACCGCGGCGCGACCTTCGTTTCCGTTCACTTCAATTCCTCCCGCTCGGGCCGGGCGCCAACGGCGTCGAGACCTATTATTACCGGAGCGACAGTGCCGCGCTGGCGGCGAGCATTCATCGCAATGTCGTGGCGGGCGCGCCGACCGAAAACCGCGGAATCCGGCGGCGCGGATTCTACGTTATCCGCCGGACCGCCATCCCGTCCGTCCTGGTGGAATGTGGTTTTCTCACCAACCCGCACGGAAGGCCGGCTCGCGCAAAGCGCCTCCTATCGGCAACAGCTGGCGGAACGAATTGCCCGGGGCATTCGACGCCAGCCCGCGCCTTTCAGTCGTCCGCTGACCTCCTCGCTCGCCAAGGCCGGCATGGGCCCGAGCGGCGATTTCGTTCGTCCCTCCGCGGTGGCCGAACGCTCCTCGCGGAAGTCTAGATATTCGAAGAAGCAAAAAGTCCGCGCGCTATTCGTCCAAGCAGCAAGAAGAAAAAAAGCAGCGCGACGTCCCGCAAGAAAAAGAAGAAGAAATCGGAGGGTTGATTGGATTCGCCGGTCGTGAGTTCGGCGGAGATGCGCGCGGCGGAAGAAGCGGCCTTCGCGCGCGGGATCGAAGTCGAGTCTCTCATGGATCAGGCTGGGGCCGGGGTGGCGCGGTCCGTGCAGGAGTTTTTCCCGCATCCGGGAACCTGCCTCGTTTTTGCCGGGAAAGGCCACAACGGCGGCGACGCGCTGGCCGCGGCCGAATGCTTGCAGCGGGAGGGATGGAAGGTCGACGTCCGCCTCCCATTTCCCGAAAGCGATTGCAGCGAATTGACCCGCAAGAAACTCGCCGCCCTGCGCGATGCCGGAAGTGGAAGGGACCTTAGCGCCGCCGACAGTCGCGGCGCTGCAGAAGCCCGCTCCCACCTGTACTATCATCCTCGATGGACTTCTCGGCGTCGGGACCAAGGGGCTCTTGCGCGAGCCGATCCGCGCGACCGCGCGCGAGCTTAATCGCCTTCGCCACGAGCAAAACGCTGTCGTCTTCGCGGTCGATCTTCCTAGCGGTTTGAACAGCGACACCGGCGAAGTCGATCCCGATTCCGTCGTGGCCGATTTCACCGTCACGATCGGGTTCGCCAAACATGGGCTTATCGCCGACGCCGCGATCGATTTCGTCGGGCGCATTGTCGTGTGGCCGCTGCCCGACCTGGAGGCAGGCGGCGCCCGGAACGAAATCATGGCGACACGGCCCGCCCTGGCCGGACTCATCCCGCGCCGGAAATTCAGCGCCTACAAGAATCAGTGCGGGCGCATCGCGCGTGGTGGCGGGCTCGAAAGGATTTGTCGGCGCCGCGCTCATGACTGCCAGCGGCGCGTTGCGGGCCGGCGCGGGGCTGGTCGAGCTTTTCGTTCCCGAGGACATTTATGAGATCGCAGCGGCCGCGGCCCCGCCGGAAGTGATGGTGAAAGCAACGCGGGCCTACAAGGATCTGCCGAACGAGAAGATCGACGTCTGGGCGGTCGGGCCCGGCCTGGGAAACGCGCACGGCTGCGCGGATCCGCGACCTCATCGCCCGCGTCGAGCAGCCCATGGTGGTCGATGCGGACGGGCTGAATATTCTGGCGGAAGAAATCGAAGTGCTGAAACGTTGCCGCGGCCCGCGGCTGCTCACCCCGCATCCTGGCGAAATGGAGCGGCTCGTCGCTCCCGGGAAAATGACGCGAGCCGGTCTCGCGAGAAGTTTTTGCGAGCATTTTCCCGTTACGCTCCTGCTCAAGGGCAGCCGCACGGTTGTTGCCCAGCGCGATAAACCGCTCAGCTTCAACACCACCGGAAATCCCGGGATGGCCACGGGCGGAATGGGCGACGTGCTCACCGGTATTTGCGCCGGCCTGATTGGACAGGGGATGTCCCTTTACGATGCCGGCCGCGTCGGCGCCTGGCTCTGTGGCCGCACCGCCGAGCTCGCCATCTTCCACGGCGACTCCACCGAGCAAACGCTCCTGCCCAGCGACATCCTGAATAATCTCGGTCGCGCGTTTACTGATTTGGAACTGGGCTCGACGCTGTAGCGCGCTTGGTCTTTGAGAATGCATTCCCAACCTCCTCCACTATTACGAATTAGCCGAACCTTTAACGTCTAAATTCTCGTCAGATGACATGACGGTATGGAAAAACCGCGCGATCGGCGCAGCAGTCGGTGTCCTCATCACGTTCTGCTGGTTCGCGCCTCGCATCTTTGAGCCGACAGACGCGGCGACGTGTCGCGCGGTGCATGTTGGGGGGCTTCATCGTGGCGGCAGAGGTGAAGAATTGTTCATCGTTGAGTCTGATGCGGTGCCGGCGACGCGCTGGGAAGTTGGCAGGTACAAAACCCCTTTTTCTCGCGACTATCGTGGCCCCGCGGCACTCTTTGTTAGCAGAGGCCGTTGGACAGGTAACGATCATCTTAAACTTGTAGAGAAGTGCTCTCAGTGACTACGCTTTTAGACATATCGCCGAGTCATCTAACTAGGCGTGTGTCTCGTTAGGCGTCACAGACTCTAATGTGATTGAAATCGTTCCGTTCGCCTTACAGCACGTGGATGGCGTGGCCGCGCTCATCGTCGGTATCCAGCGGGACGAGTTCCATATCCCGATCACGTTAGGGGATCAACCCGATCTCCAGAATATCCCTGCCTTCTATCAGCAAGGGGCGGGCAACTTCTGGGTCGCAGTCTCGGAGGGCGAGGTCGTCGGCACCGTGGCGCTGCTTGATATCGGCAACCACCAGGGTGCGTTGCGCAAGATGTTCGTCCACGCAAGCTATCGGGGGCCCGCACACGGAGTTTCCGCGCGTCTGCTCGGCACCCTGCTCGAGTGGGCTCGCGCGTGGGATGTGAAGGATGTTTACCTCGGCACAACCGAGAAGTTCCTCGCCGCCCACCGCTTCTACGAACGCAACGGCTTTCAGCAGGTCGCCGTCAGCGAACTGCCGCCAAGCTTCCCCAAAATGGCGGTGGACACCCGGTTCTACCGTCGCGTGCCTTAAGGCCATCACTTGTAGTGAAGACATGTTGCACATTCTGGACGGCTCGACCGTTCGGTCACGGAGAAGCAGCGCAATTATTTCGGTTGGGTCGGCGAGCGACATCAAGGAGCGGCGATTTGTAATCGCCGATTTAGTTATTCGGCGGTTTCAAACCGCCGCTCCTTGAAGCTTCTCGAAATCCGGACGCAACTCATCCGCTATTCCAATTATCGAAGCGTGTCGGAATTTGATGACTGACGTCGGGCCGCGGCTACAGCGGTCAATTGGAAGAAATGAGTTTCTGAAAGCGAGGATCGGTTCGCAAGAGGTCCCATTCCCATCGGAATTTCAGGTCGTTCACGGTCACGCTGTAGTTCACGCTATCGACCGCACCGGGCGTGCGCAGCAATCGCTCGATCAATGAAATGGCGAGATCGTTCTCACCCACCCGCGCGTAGATGAGCGCGAGAAAACAATTCATGATTGCGCCGTCGTAGGCGTCTTTCGATTCCGGCTTCAGCTCGACTGCCTTCCGGCCCTCGCGAATGGCATCTTCTTTCCGGCCCATGAAGGCGTAGCACAACCCCAAGTTCGCATGGCGTTCGGCACTGCCTGGAGCTTCCTGCACCGCGGCCGCAAAGATCTTGTGCGCGGCTTCGAGATTCTTGCCGGCCACCGCCACGTCGCCTTGCGCGACGCCTGTGCAGCCGGCCAGAAAGCTCTTGGGCGTCAAGCCACCGTTCAGGTATGACACTTCGCTCAAGGGCGAGGCCGTGAGAACTTGCTCGGCCCGAAAGAAATCGCGTTCGATCATCGCCAAGTCCCAACTGTATGCGGTCACCATGCCATCGGGATCCTCACCCGCGGGAACCTTTGCGAGCTCCGTTCGCAAAGTAGTCGTATCGCCTTTCCACTCGAAGTCGATGTAGCCCGACTGGATTTTTGCCACGAGCGAATCGGGCGCCATGGCGCGCAGGCGCTGGACCGCCCGCGACGCTTCCGGCCAGCGGCGTAGCGCCGTGTTTGTGAAGACGATGTTGCGGACGATGTTCGGGTTTTCCGGGTCGAGCCTTTGGATTTTTTCAAACGCCCCCAGACATTCCTCCCAACGGCCCTGCCGCCGATGGATCGCGGCGACCAGCAGTCCGATGTTCGCGTTGTTCGGGGCCAACTGCTGCGCGATCGCGAACTGCGTCAGCGCGCCTTCGTAGTCCTCGTCCATCCAGTAGATGCACTGGCCGAGCGCAAAGTGGCCCTCGGCCAGATTGGGTTGCAGACGCAACGCCGTCTCCGCTTCGCTCCGCGCCTTTGTTTTCCAGGAATCGAGCGGCTCGTGGAAATGGAAAATCTCAGCGCAGGTGGAAGCCAGGTGGGCATGGGCGAGCGCGAAGTTCGGGTCGAGTGCGATCGCCTGGCTGTAAAGTTGGACGGCGCGTTTGTAATCCTGCAGCAACGTATCGGGTCCTTGCTCGTAGGGCAGGGCACGCAGGTAAAGCACGTAGGCGTCCGCGTTTTGGGTCGGCTTTTGTTCGACCCGGATTTTTTCTTCCGGGGTCAGGGTGGCACGGAGCGCCTGGGCGATTTCCGTGGCCAACTCGCCATCGATGCCCACCGCATCGGCGATCGTGCGGTCGTAACGCTCGGCCCAGATTTGGCGGTCCGTGCTGGCGTCCACCAATTGAACATTGACGGCGATCCGGTCCGCGAGGCGGCGCACGCTTCCCTCGAGAATATTCGCCACGCCTAACGACTTGCCGATTTCCAGAATGTTCCGTTTGTCGATTTGGCGGTATTTCATCACGCTCGTGCGGCTGATCACCTTGAGGTCCTTGATCTTGGCCAGGATCGTGAGCAGATCGTCCTGAATGCCGTCAGCGAGGAGAGCGTTCTCTTTTTCGACGCTGAGGTTCTCAAAGGGAAGCACGGCGATGCTCTTTTCCCGCGTGATCGGAGCAAAGCGTTGCCAGGCCAGCACGGCGATCACAATGAGGAGGGCGCCGATGATGAGAAAATCGAGTTTCCGGCCGGCGTGGCGGTGGAGCGACGGCGTCGGCGGCATCTCGTCTGTGCGTTTGAGCCCTTCGGGCGTCCACTCAAAGATCCACGCCACGATCATGGCGACGGGAAAACCGAGCAGGAGTGAAATAACGACCCATCGGACTGCCCAGGTGGGAATGCCGAAGAAAGGGAAAACTCCCGTCGTGATCTGGATCAGGAGCCAGGCGACGACACCGTAAGCCGCGGCCGCGCGATAGACATTACGGCGCTTGAGCTCATTGAAAAAATTGCGCGGATTCACGGCAGCGTCACCACCTTTGGCAGCGGGATGGCGTTTCCCTCATTAACGGGAACGCGCCGTCGTTGCCAATATAAAGCTGGCGCGACGAGCCGGATGGTAGGGCGAGACTCAGTCGAGCGGCAGGAGACGCCTATTGGTAAACCGTTTTCGGCTCCGGCTCGGCGAGGATTTTTTGGAACCGCGGATTGTTCCGCAACGGGTCCCACTGCCAGCGGTGGCGAAGATCGTTCTGGGTGATGGTGCAGTTGGTGTAGTCCACCGGCCCGGGAATCGCCAGCAGGCGCTCAAGCAGCGGTAACGCGGAATCCGCTTCGCCCGCGCGCGCATAAATCATCGCCAGATATCCAGTCATCCATGGGCCAACGACCGCGTCCTTCGAATCGGGCATGAGCTCGACTGCGCGATGGCCTTCGCGAATGGCTTCCTCCTTGCGGCCCATGAATGAGTAAACCAATCCAAGGTTCGCATGACGCACCGCGTTGTCCGGCGCTTCCCGGACGGCGGGCTCGAAAACGGCCAACGTTGCCTCGAAATCCGGGCGCGCGGCCGCGTCATCGCCACGCGCGAGTGCGACACAGCCGCGGTAGAAGCTTTTCGGAGTGGGCTGGCCGCCCGATTGAAACAGGTCGAGCGGGCATGCCGCCAACGCCTGATCAGCCGCCGCGTAATCGCGTTGAATCATCGCCATGTCCCAGCGTGCCCTGGTCACAAGCCCCGACGGATCGACCCCGGGGGGAATCCGATCGAGCATCCCCTTCAGCGCCGTTGTGCTCCCTTTGGACCAAAAGTCCAGGTAGGCGCGGAGCACCTTCGCGTTGACGGAATCTGGCGCGAGCGTGACCCAGCGATCCTGCCGACGCGCGGCTTCGGGCCAATCGTGCACGAAGGTGTAGGTGTACGCCAGCTCTTCGGCGACGTTGGCATTCCCCGGATCGATCGTTTGGGTCTTCTTGAGGAGCTCGATATTTTCCTTCCAACGCCCTTGGCGGCGTCGAATTGCCGCGGTGAAATAACCGATGTCGCTATCATTCGGCAAGGCCCTGGCCGCGAGCGCAAATTCCGCCAGCGCTTTCTCATAATTGGCTTCCGTCCAATAATAGTAGAGCCCGAGCGCAAGGTGTCCCTCTCCCAGATCCGGCCGGAGCTGGAGAGTCTGTTCCGCTTCCGTTTTCACCCGGGCCTTGCGCTCGTCCGTCGAATCGAACCAGTGATAGATTCGCGCGATCGTCGCGGAAAGGCGGGCGTGCGCCAAGGCAAACCCGGGATCATGCTGAATCGCTTCGCCGTAGAGCCGCTCGGCGATACTGAAATCTTCGAATAATCGATCGGGATTCGATTCGTATCCGCGTGCCTTCAAATAGAGAACGTAAGCGTCAGGATTTTCCGTCGGCTTGGTTTCGACCCGCGCTTTTTCCTCGGGACTAAGAGTCGCGCGCAGCTCCGCGGCGATCTCCGCGGCGAGTTCGCCCTGAAGACCAAGCGAATCCGCCAGCGGACGATCGTAGCGATTCGCCCAAACATGACGATCGTTGCGCGCATCGATTAACTGGACGGTAACGACGACGCGATTTCCGCCCGAGCGCACACTTCCCTCCAGGACGTGGATCACCCCCAGGGCTTTTGCGATCTCACGAAGGTTCTTTTTAGCCGGGTCCCGATAGGGCATGACCGAGGTGCGGCTGATCACCTTCAGCTCGTGGATTTTGGCGAGACTGGTCAAAATGTCGTCCTGAATCCCGTCCGCGAAAAATGCGTTCTCCTTTTCGTCGCTGAAATTATCGAAGGGCAGGACCGCGATGCTCTTCAGCGGCGTGTCCGAGGCGAAACCTCCGCCGGGTTGGAATCGTTGATAAACAAGAATGGCGATCGCACAAAGCAGACTTCCGATAATCAACGCGTTAAGCTTCCGGCCGGATGTCCGCTTGAGCGACTGTTCCGGCGTCACGTCTTCTGCACGCTTGATTCCTTCGGGTGTGAGCTCGAAGGCCCAGGCGAGAATGACCGCGATTGGAAATCCGAGCAGAAGCAGAATGACCACTAACCGGACGCACCAGGCTGGGATTTCGAAAATCGGAAATGTTTGCGTCGCAATCTGGATGAGCAGCCACGCGACCACGGCGTAGGCGACCGCGACCTTGTAGACGTGCCGTCGCTGGAGCTCAGTGAAAAAGTTCCCAGAGTTCATTCGCTTCTGACTGAAATTAGTATCGTAAGCGTGGCCAGTGAAAACGGTCTCGACATCTGCGCGAGATCGCTGTTCGGAGGGACTTGCTTCTGCCAGTCCCACTAATTCATTTTCACGCGTGCATCAAGGCTGCTTCGTTTTCACACGTGAATCCAAAACGGACGTGCGGAAGCCCGTCCCTCCGGCTAACTTGTCCGATGCCGTTTGAGCTCGAATCCAACTACCAGCCGCGCGGCGACCAGAGCCAGGCGATCGCGAAGCTGTTGAAATCGATCGAGGCCGGCAATCGCCATCAAACGCTGCTCGGCGTGACCGGTTCCGGGAAGACCTTCACGATGGCCAACGTCATCCGCGAGCTCGACCGCCCGACGCTCGTGATCTCGCACAACAAAACGCTGGCCGCGCAGCTTTACTCGGAGTTCAAACAGTTCTTCCCGCGGAACGCGGTCGAATATTTCGTCAGCTACTTCGATTATTATCAGCCGGAGGCCTACATTCCGCGTTCCGACACCTACATTGAGAAGGATTCGTCAATCAATGAGGAGATCGAGCGGCTCCGGCTTTCCGCGACCAGCGCGCTGCTTTCCCGGCGAGACACGATCGTGGTCGCGAGCGTCTCCTGCATTTACGGCGTCACGTCGCCGGAGGATTACCTGCGCATGCTCCTGACCGTAAAACGCGGGCAGCAGATCAGCCGCGAAGCCGTCCTCGGCCGGCTGATCGACATGCTTTACGAGCGCAATGACATGAATTTCTCCCGCGGCAAATTCCGGGTGCGCGGCGATGTCGTGGAAGTTTACCCGGCGACGGCGGATGAAGAGGCGATCCGGCTCGAATTTTTTGGGGACGAGATCGAGGCGATCACGCGCATCGATCCGCTGACCGGACACGCGCATGAGGCGCTCAGCCTGATCACGTTTTATCCGGCGAAGCAATTCGTCACGCCGGCGGACAAGTTGAACCGCGCGCTTTCCTCGATCCGGAACGAACTCGACCATCGGATCGTCGCAGCTGGAGTCGGTGAGCAAGCTGCTGGAAGCGCAACGCTTGAAGATGCGAACGGAATACGATCTCGAGATGTTGCAGGAAATGGGATTCTGCAACGGGATTGAGAATTATTCACGGCACCTTTCCGGCCGGGAACCGGGCTCGAAGCCATTCACGCTGCTCGATTTTTTCCCGAAGAGATTTCCTGCTCGTGGTGGATGAATCGCACGCCACCATCCCGCAGATCGGCGGGATGTACGAAGGCGACCGCTCGCGGAAAACCGTGCTGGTGGAATATGGGTTTCGGCTGCCGAGCGCGCTCGACAACCGGCCGCTGAATTTCAAGGAATTCATGGGAACGGTGAACCAGATCGCTTATGTGAGCGCGACGCCGGCGGAGTTTGAGATCAAGAACAGCATTGTTGGGAACGAGGGATACTTCCCGCACAAACGGGAGCGGATCGGGGAGGAAGAAGGGGTGCCGTTTGTGGTGGCGGGGGAATCTGTAGCGGCGGTCGTCTGACCGCCGAGCGTCGGTACAGAAAGACCGAACGCCTAACGGGAAAGCGATCGTCAGCCGAACGGACCAACCGCCCGAAGAATTCGACGTTCATACCCCGGGAGCACCACTCGTGGTCGAGCAGATTATTCGGCCAACGGGACTGCTCGATCCGAGAATCACCCTGAAACCGCTCAAGAACCAGATCGATGAGACGATTGAGCTTTGCCGGCAGCGGGTCGAAAAACAGGAGCGCGTTCTCGTTACGACGTTGACGAAGCGCACGGCCGAAGATCTGTCGGATTATTTGCGCGATGTGGGATTGAAGGTGCGTTATTTGCACAGCGATATCGACACGATCGAGCGCGTGGAAATCCTGCGTGGCCTGCGCGCGGCCGACTTCGATATTCTTGTCGGCATCAATCTCCTCCGCGAAGGACTCGATCTTCCGGAAGTCTCGCTGGTCTGCATCCTCGATGCCGACAAAGAGGGATTCCTGCGCAGCCAGACTTCTTTGATCCAGACCGCGGGACGGGCCGCGCGCCACGTCAATGGCGAGGTCGTTCTTTTCGCCGACACGGTCACGCAGAGCATGCAGGCGTTGATCTCGATCTCCGATTACCGGCGTACGCAAGCAAATGGAGTACAACGAGAAGCACGGGATCACGCCAACGACGATAAAACGTGCCGTCCAGGAAAGTCTGCACACCATTTTGCGCGGCCGCGAAATCGCCGCGTCGGTCATACAGGAAGCGGGCGGAAATTTCGACCTGACCGAATTGCTGCGCGAACTGGAAGACGAGATGCAAAGCGCCTCCGCGAACCTCGAGTTCGAACGCGCCGCGCTCTTGCGCGATCAGATCATGGAAGTGAAGAGCGGCACCGGCCTGACGAAAATCGAGCCGAAACGCAAGCCGGTGAAGTATTCCCGCGGCGGCGCGCAGGGCCGGCGTTCGCGCGTGTGACAGCTCTTCCACGGCATTTTCGAACCGCGAGGCTGAGCGCCCGGACCTATTGCAGGTTATAGACCTCCACCAGCCCAACGCCGGTCCCATTGTTTTCGCCTCGCATAACAGCCGTGTAATTACCAGGCGAGAGGACCCATAGGATTGCCGCCTCGTGATCATCTAGAGGTGCGATGCCCGTTAATTCAAGGGCCGGCCGTTGAGTCTCCTTCCAATCGCGGTTCGATGCCACCTGAGCGCCGTTGCCATCGTGCAACTCAAGCATGGGATTCTGAAGCGCATTTTGGATTCCCAGGCTGGCGAGCGACGGGCCGATGGCACGAATGAGCATGCGCCCGCTCCCGGCGCAAGTTGGTCCAGCAATAAGTCCTCCGATCATCACGTTGTCTCCGCTGTCTACGAAGCCGCGTGTGCTTATGTTGGCCAGTTGCGTATCGGCGGTGGAATCCAGATCGTACGCTTCCACCAGAGCTACGCCCGTCCCGTCGCTCTTTCCTCGTACAATTGCCGTATACGCGCCGGCCGGCAGTGTTGCCACGATCGCTGACTCCAAATCGTTGTTGGGTGGGAGACCGGTGGCTTGGATTTCGCTTTGTTGGGTATCGCGCCAATTGTCGTTGATGACGGTGGTAAATGCGCCGGGGCCATGCAGTTCGAGCACGGAATCGGGGAGAGCGCCCGAGATTCCGAGACTCGTTAGGGATGGGCCAATGGCGCGGATGATAACTCGTTTTGGCTGGTTCCCGGAGATGATGAAGCCGCCAATGAGAACGTTATCGCCAGTGAGCACCCGCAGCCGGGTGGCAATGTTTAGCAGACTGGGGAACGGACCGATCTGCGAGGGAGTTATAGTGAGCGTAAGGTGGAATACGGCACTCGTGCCTTCTCCGTTAGTTGCGGTTATTAGGATTGAATAGATCCCGACGTTGGCGCTGTTGGGAGCGCCTGTGATGAGTCCTGTTTGAGCGTCGATGCTAAATCCGGGAGGCAAACCCGAAGCTGAGTAACTGGTCGGCTGTCCACTGGCCACGATCTGATAGGTAAATGGTTGGCCAACGACCCCGGTGGCGAGAACCGGACTTCCAACGAGGGGGACGCCGCCCACGCTGTTGATGCGGATTAAGCCAGGTTCGGTTTCGTTTGGAAAACTGTAGGGGCCGCTAAGCAAGAAAGAGCCATTGGACTGGCGCGCCAGGTTCGTTGTGCTGCGGACGAACTTTAGCCGCTTCACTGGTGGCGTAAACGACGTGTCCACAGAGCCATCGGGATTCAAGCTAGCGATTCCGGGAAGCGGCGTTCCGTTAAACGCTTCAAACGTTCCGGCGATGAGAATTTTCTCGTCGACCTGCTCCTCGATGTTCTCCACGAATGGAAAATAGGAGGGCGTTTCGATTGTCTGGGTCCACTGCGCGCCACCGCCTATGTTAAATGTGGCATCGACGTTCCCGTCCGCCATTAACCGGATCAGCCCACGGGCGGGAATGCCATTATAAGAGGTGAATTGGCCACAAAGGAGAATCCGCCCGTCCGAAAGGATATGCGCGTCCTGGAGAGGTGCGGTCGCGCTCCAGACCCCCTCGGGTGGCTGAAGAGTCTGGCCGCGAGTTGGATCGAATACGATTGGATAATCTACAAATAAGCCGATGGGTGGGAGAGTCGCTCCCGAGAAGCTGCTGTCCAGCGAGCCATCGGTATTCAGTCGGACCAGGTGAAAGAGCTGGTCTGACCAAAGATATAGAAAAAGGATTTTTCCGTTCGGTTGAAGGGCCAGGAGATGGCTGCCCACGAACATCTTTTCGATAGGACCTGTGGTCGGCTCAAAAGGATTCCGGATGATCTGCCCTTCCAGGATGGATGCAGGTAACAAGAATCCGCTGTCAGCGGTCCCGTTGCGTCGCAAGCGCGCGAGCGCGCCGTAGACCGTGGACTGGGCATCTGTCCCTGCTGATAATAGGACCTTGCCGTCCGGGAGTGCCGAAGCCTTCTGCATCGCGAGTGAGCGGGGTTCGAATGTCAGGTCCTGGACTCCGTTCGGCAGAAATTTCCCCCCGTCGTGATATCCGGAAATGAAGAATTTCCCGTCCGCCAACTGAATGAAGTTTTCGGCGATAAATCCCTCGTAGAGAAGACTGTTCGGTTCGGACGATGAGAGGCTGAAGCTTGCATCGAGCGAGCCATTCGGCAGGAGATGCCCAAAATTGAAGTTCATAGCCGGAGCGACTTTGAAATACGAAGGTCCAAAAGCAATAAAGGTCGAGCCGTCTGAAAGCTTTGCGAAACTTCTCGGGAAATCCTGGAATCCCGTCTTGTGAGTGGTGGCGAGAGTGGGATCGACCGTGCCGTCCGAATTCAATCTGACCACGCCAAAGTGTGAGTCATCCGACAAGCCGGGCGGAGCTACATGCGTAAAAGTACCCCCTACAATGATTCGACCGTCCGGCTGCAAATTCAACGTCAGCGGAGTCCCCGGCTGACCGTTTGGGTTGAGGATGTAATCCAGCAAAGCCGGTGGCGTAAAGCTGCTATCCTGCGGACCGGCCGCCTCAAAGCGAAGAGCGGTGTTACCGTTAAAATTAGTTATTATGGCAGCGACGGCTTTGCCGTCTGGTTGGAGGAGGAGGTCCCGCGCAGATCCGCTCCCAAAGTAATCCACGAACATGTAGCCGCTATCCAAACTGCCATTGGCGTTGAGCCGGATAAGAGCTGGTCTCGGCACAATACTCCCTGAGCCGATGCGAAATCGACCAGCAATGAGGATTTTTCCGTCGCCTTGGACCGCCGCCCCACGAATTGGGGTGGTTGAACCAAATCGAGTAAATCCTGACGGCTGAAAACTCGAGTCGACAGAACCGTCTGCATTCAATTGCGCAACTCCCAGACTGGCTGCGCCATTTACCGTGGTGAAGTATCCTGCGACAATGACTTTCCCATTGGGCAGCACGACCGGCTTTGCATAGATCGCATAGAAACCGCCACCAAAGTCTGGGGGCGTGAAAGTGGAATCGAGTGTGCCATCGGCCAGCAATCTAACGATTTTTTGCGCCGCAACCCCAGAGAACGTATTGAAGTACCCTGAAACCAGAATTTTCCCATCTGGCTGTGCGACGATTGCCAGAACAAGGGAATAGGGATCAGAGCCGACCAGAGCGGTGTTGAAACCGGAGTCGATCGATCCATCTGCATTCAAACGAAGAATCTGTTCGGTGGAGCCGCCGTAGGCGTACCGCGTGGCCGCGATCACTACCTTGCCGTTGGCGACGGGTGCTGCGGCGGCGATGAACTTGTAATCGCGGCTAAAGCTAAACGAAGGATCCAGTGTCCCATTCGGCAAGTACCTGGTAATGGCGCCAGTCCGTTGGTCCGTAAGTGTGTCGGTGTTATTGAAGAGCAGAAACTTCCCATCCGGCAGAAGCAGTGTGCGATTGGCAGGAAAAGCTCGGGCAAACAATGGCGAACGGAAGTTTTCGTCGAGCACCAGGGAAGCGGCCTCACAGAAGGGGATCGAAGTGGTAATCCCGAGGACGCCGAGGACCAATGCGACAACTAATCTAGATCGGCAGTTCATGGTGTGCTCGAGGTTCGTTTTGTTCCGGTCGCGGGGGATAATCGCAGGATTCCTCGGGACAGAGTGGTTTTGCTGGGGCAGGCGAGCGAAGGAACGGAGCGCAAATTGGAGAGGGCGTCGCCGGGTCTTCGATTCGAGCGATCTTTGTCAATGCGAGTGCGTGCGTAAAGAGAAAACGTTGAATTTACGAAAATACTGACGGTGACATCAGCCGCCCGGCAGGTATCGGCCAGCGCGCTATCCCTACCAGTGGTGGACCGCCCGCCGGTTCTCGCACGAGACTAGCTCATCACGTTGCGTGCGATTTGTTTGTGCGTCCTTTCTAATCACGCTGTCGATCCTGCCGTTGATGGCGCAAGATCGGGCTCCTTCGGGATTGAACAGCCTGCCGGAAGTGGAATTTTCCCGGCTAAGCCAGCGTGACCCTAATCCGCTGGGTGAGAAGGCGCTCGCCCTCCACCCGGAGCAATGGAAACACGGCGAGACCGAGCATTTCATCTACCATTTCGTGAACGGCTACGTAGTCACGCCGATCTCGGTGGAAGCGGAGTTTCACTACCGCGTGGTAGCGAAAGAACTCCAGCGCGAGCAGCCGGCGGGCGATACGAAGTCGCACATTTATGTCTTCGAGCGCCCGGCCGATTGGCAGCAATTTCAATCGGCGGGCCGTTTGGAGAAGTGGTCGGGCGGGATTCATTCGCAGGGAAGCCTCTTCATCGTGCGCGATCCAGCCTTCAAATTCAGCGGCAATGTTCTGGGACACGAGATTTCGCATCTGGTCCTCCATCGCTTCTACTCGGATGGGATTCCGTGCTGGTTGGATGAAGGATTTGCGCAGTTTGTTTCGAAGGGCGCCCACGCCAGTTACCAGCGCGCGCGCGGCTATCTGGCCAAACCGCGCTCGCAGGCGATTGCGACAGACGAGCTGATTCCTCTCGCCCGGCTGGTCGCGATGACGCAGCCGCCTTCCGATAATGTAGAAACTTTTTACGATCAATCGGAGCGCCTGGTCCGCTTTCTTGCCTTCACGAGCAAACCGAATTTTCTCGCGTTACTGGATGCGCTGGCCCGGCATCAGCCGTTCGAGTCCGCGCTCCTTCGAATTTACGCCGGGAAATTCGCCAGTGTCGCGGCGCTGGAGGAACAATTCCGCGACTATGCGGCGAAAGATTCCGGAACTTCTTTGCAGGATGCGTTGTAGCCGCGGGCGCTGACCGCGGCCTGGTGGCGTTATTTCGCGGCCGGGGTCGACGACCCCTGCTACAGCGGACAGCCAACACGCTTGAAATTTTTTTCGGCAGCCACGGCCAACGACCGCAGCTACAATTCGAACGTGCCGAAAGCAAAAGCGAAAACAGCCGAAGCTGAATCGAATATCCACGCGATCGTCGGTTCGGATGAGAGCGAGGTGAAACGCGTCGCGGCGGAGATGGCGGCGAAATTGGCGCCGCCCGAGGCCGGCGAATTCGGCCTCGAAGTCATCGATGCCTGCGCCGATAACGTCGATCAGGCGGTTTCGAGAATCCGGTCGGCGATCGAGGCTTTGCAAACGCTGCCGTTCTTCGGCGGAGGAAAACTGGTCTGGCTGAAAAACGCAAACTGTCTGGGCGATAGCGTTATCGGCCGCTCCGCCTCTGTGCAATCCGCGTTGGAAGATCTCGCGGAGTTACTGGACGCCGGTTTGGGTTCGGAAGTGACGCTGCTGATCAGCGCGACCGACGTCGACAAACGCCGCTCCTTTTACAAGACGTTGGGCAAACGCGCCGAACTCGAGGTGATCGACCGCCTCGATTCATCCCGGGCGGGTTGGGAAGAAGAGGCCACGGAGAATGTGCGGCGGCGCGCAAAATCGAGAAAATTGCAGTTCGAAGAGGAGGCGCTGGATCTTTTCGTCCTCCTGACCGGCGGCGATACGCGGCAGATCGAAAACGAATTGGAAAAGATCGACCTGTACTTGGGCGCGGATCGCCAGGTTAGGGTCGAACAAGTGCGCGAGCTGGTGCCCCTTTCGCGCGCCGGAGTCATCTTCGAGCTGGGCAATGCGCTGGCCGCGTGCGATCTCGAACGCGCGCTCACGCTGGTCAAGCGCCTGCTCGACCAGGGTGAGACGGCGATCGGCATTCTGCTGGTGGCGATCCTGCCGACGATCCGCAATTTGCTCCTCGCGAAAGATCTGATGGAGCGGAACCGGATTCCACGTCCGCACGCTCCCTTTACCTTCATTTCCGCGCTGAACCGTCTGCCGGCCGAGGCGACGGAGCATTTGCCGCGGAAAAAAGATGGCTCGGTCAATGGCTATGCGCTGGGCCTCGCGGCGCAGCAGGCGCATCGCTTCGAGACGGGGCAGCTTATCGCCGGCCTGGAGGCTTGCCTGGAAGCGAATCTGCGCCTGGTCACCAGTCAACTCGATCACGAACTGGTGCTGACCGAGATCGTCGTGAAACTGCTGGCGCGTGATTGACCGTTAAGGCGTTTCGCCCATTTGCTTGCGCGCGATCGGGCCCACGAATGGAATGTCCCAGCGCACGCCGGTGAACGCTTTCACCATCGCGATAATCATGATGACGAGGAGCCCCAGCTGGACCACGAAGGAGAGGAAAGCCCAGAGTCCGACCAGGATCGGCCCCAGCACCGGAAGCGACCCAAAAGATTTTTTGAAGAATCATCGAGACGATGTTGAAGAGGAACCAGGCGCCGCCAAAGATGATCGATTGCATCGCGTAAAAACGGACGAACTGGTCGTGTCTTTTCCAGGATGTAAAAGATCAGACCGCCGACAAGTGGAATACAGGCGAGGGCGGCGGCGACGTTGGACGGCAAGCCGGTGGACGTAGGAGTTCCACTCGGCGCCGGAGATGAACTCGGAGGGGGTGGCGGCGTAGGATCGACCGGGTCTGGCATAACCACACTTAGAGGAACGATGCGGCCTCTTGTCAAGGCAACTCAGGGCGAGCCGGTGCTTTTCGCTTTCGTGCGGCGGATGCGCCTCAATACGATTTGGCGGCCCAACCGATTGCTGGACGCCGACACCTCAAATTCATGACGCCAATTATCATTCAAGCCGGCTCACAGACCTACGAAGCGCTGGTTGGTTCCGGGCTGCTGGAAAAGGCCGGGGCGTTGACCTCTCAGAAACTGAGCGGACCGGATTGCGCGATCGTTTCCGACGAAACCGTGGCCGCGCTCTTCGCGGAGCCGGTCGGGCGCAGCCTAACGAGTGTCGGTTTCAAACCGACGCTTATCACCATTCCACCGGGTGAAGAATCGAAGACGCTGGGCCAGGCCGAAGCGATCTGCAATCGGATGAGCCAGGCAGGGCTGGATCGTTCGTCCTTTCTCGTGGCTCTGGGCGGCGGGATGGTGGGCGATCTCGCGGGATTTGCGGCGGCCATCTATCATCGCGGAATTCCGTTTGTCCAGATGCCGACGACATTGCTTGCGCAGGTGGATAGTTCCATCGGCGGAAAAACCGCGGTGAACACCGCCGCTGGGAAAAATATGGCCGGCGCCTGGCACCATCCGGCGCTCGTGATCTCGGATGTCGACACGCTTGGCCAGTTGCCGCCGCGGGAGTGGAAGCAAGGTTTCGCGGAGATTATCAAACACGCGATTATCCGCGACGCGGAAATGTTTGAAATGCTGCAACACTTCGAACGGAAGGACCTGGCAGCTCTGGTCCAGCGAAACGTCGAGATCAAGGCGAAGATCGTGGCGACCGACGAGCGCGAAACCAAAGGCGAAAGGGCCTTGCTCAATTTCGGGCATACTGTGGGTCACGCGATCGAGAGAGCGGGGAAGTACAGCACGTTCCGGCATGGCGAGGCGGTCAGCCTCGGGATCGTGGCGGCGTGCGAAATCTCTGTGCGTAAGGCCGGTTTGTCAGAAGTCGGGCGGGAGCGAATCATTGGGACGCTTCGAGCCTTTGATTTGCCGACGAGGTTGCCGGTAGATTTTCCGCGAGAAAGGATTCTGGAGGCCATCCGCTTCGACAAGAAATTCCAGCGCCAGGAAGTGCGCTTCGTCCTCACGCCCGCGATCGGTTCTGCGCGGTTGGTTGCGGATGTGACGATGGAGGATCTGGAAGCAGCGATCCGCGCCTTGTAGCCGCGGTCGCTGACCGCCGGCCGGATGTGGGAGGGGCCTCAGTGCCCCGACTGCCAACGTGCCATAAACGCAGAGTCGGGGCACTAAGGCCCCTCCCACATTGATTCACTTCCGCGCCGTTCGATAATATTCGATCAAACCTTTCACCACGCTGTCGACGTACTCGCGATAAATGCTCGGACGCTCGACGCCGTTGATGGGGCGTGTCCCTTCGTAATCTCCTGCCTGGATGCGCGCGAAGACGTCGCTGTTGTTCATGACGTAAGGTTCGAAATAGACGACCGGGCATTGATAGAGGCGCGTCGCCACCAGGTTGCGCGCGTAGACGTAGCCGCTCGGCCCACTCGAGCCACGTTGTCAGTCGTATATTGATACGGCGGCAACTGCATCTCCTTCGCCATCGTGGCCGCGACCGTCTCGGCGATCTTGATCTCTTCGTCGAACGCGCGGCTGAGGAGCCGGCGCAACATCTCGAAACGCTCGTCGTCAAACGCGAGCTCGGATTCAAAATAGGAGCCGTTTACGAGAAGATGGAGATGATTCTTGTCGATGAAGGTCGGGTTGCGTTCGTCGCCCCACGCTTCCGCGTTGAAATGCAGACAGAGCACGAGGTCGGGACGGAGCCGGGTATTAACCAGTTTCGCCCGATGCCTTATCTCGCTGCTCCGGTAGAAGAGAATTTCGCTTTGCCAGCGGACGGTTTGCTCTTTGAGCGGGTCGTCCGGTCCCTCGAAATCCTCTCGCGGCAGTTCTGTTCCGTTCGCCCGTAGAACGGCGCGCGCGATGCCTTTGAAGTCGTCCGGCCGGAATGGTGTCACCGGCTCCGCTTTGTCGCGGACGAACGAAACCCGAGCGCCCAGGGCCCGAAGCCTCGGCGCGAGCATTTTCGCCACGCGCAATGTCATCTCGCCTTCCTCCACTGGCGTTGCGTCACCCACCTTAAACCAGCGCTCTTCCATCTTCGCCCACTCGCCACCGATATGGCCGGGATCGAGCGCGATCTTTAGTCCCGAGAGAATGCCCGCGCGTCGCTGGCGCGGGAGCGTTTGGGCGGTTCGCCAAGTGCCAACGGCCGGCCGGCGGGTTCGCGCCTGTTTGGCAAAGCGCAGGGTGAACCAGGTCTGGGCGTCCCGGTCCATGAGGATGCAGGCGAAATCTCGTTCGAGACGAATGAATTCATCGCTGACTCCGTGGTTGCCATAAACGTCCCAAAGCAGGCGCTCGAACTCATCGTGAGTGAGCGTTCTTTGATATTTCTCGAGTGATTTCCATTTCGGCGGATCGGCCAGGGGATTGCTGAGGTGATCAACCGCGGGTGCGGCGGAGGGCCAGAGAGAGAGGAAGCCGCCTACGCATAAAGCTACGGCGGGCCGGGGGAGGCTGAAGAAGAGGAAGGGGGAGAAGGAGGGGAAGATCCGGTGGGCAAAATGACGAGAGATCACGGTTTGGATTTCCGCCTGTTCAATACGATGGTCGCCGGATGCTGACGATTCTTTTTCTCGGTGACGTGGTGGGCGAGCCGGGCCGGAGCGCTGTGATCGCGCACTTGCCGCGTTTGAAGGAATCGTTCGCGCTCGATTTCATTATCGTCAATGGCGAGAACGCCGCGGCCGGCCGGGGGATCACCCCGAAAATAACCATCGATCTTCTGCGCGCTGGCGTTTCCGTGATCACCACGGGCGATCATATCTGGGACCAGAAGGAAATTTTCTCCTTTATCGACACAGAGCCGCGCTTGTTGCGCCCGGTTAATTATCCCGAGGGCGCGCCGGGCTGCGGATCGATTGTGCTCGAAACCGCCAAGGGGCCGGTGGGGGTGATCAACGTGCAGGGGCGAACCTTTATGCAGCCGATTCTCGAAAATCCCTTTCGTGCCGCTGAGTTGGCGGTCGAGAAAATGCGCGCGCAGACGCCGGTGATTTTCGTGGATGCCCATGGGGAAACGACGAGCGAGAAAATTGCGATCGGGCGTTTCCTCGATGGAAAAGTTTCGGCGGTCATCGGTACGCACACGCATGTCCAAACTGCCGACGAACAAATTTTCCCCGGGGGAACCGCGTTTCTTTGCGATGCCGGAATGTGCGGTCCGGCCAGTTCGATCCTGGGGCGTGCGATCGATCCGATTGTGAATCGTTTTATCTCGAACCTGCCCGCGCTATTCCCGGTCGCGCGCGGCGAAGTCCGGTTGTGCGGTGCGGTAGTTTCGATCGACGAAACGACAGGCCGCGCGTTCAGATCACGCGAGTAAACGAATTGATCGCCGAGACATCGTCCACTCCCGAGCAGCCTCGAGATACGAATCAGACCTCGTAGATTTCTTTCGTGCTCGTGCTCTAATCTGCGGCTGCCTTCGTTTTAGAGGATCAGGATTAAGATCAAGATCATGAGCAGGAGGGAGCCGCGGTGCGGGACCGCAGGGTTGAGAATAGACCGCTTACTCCGGGGTCGATGCGGCGCTTTCCTCAGCGGTCGCTTCGTCGGCGTCGTCAGCTTCCACGGAGAATCGGCGCTTTCGGCGCGCGGCAGGTAGCGGCGACAGCGTCATTGTCACGTTGCGGCCGGCTATCTTCGGTTCCATTTCGACTTGCGACATTCCGGCCAGATCGTCCCGCACCTTCTCCATCAGCTGCATCCCGAATTCCTGGTGCGCCATTTCGCGGCCGCGGAATTGTAGTTGCACGCGCACCTTGTTCCCCTTGTCGAGAAACCCTTCGCCGTGCCGGATCTTCGTCAGGTAATCGTGATCGTCGATGTTTACCCGGAACTTGATCTCCTTCAGCTTGGTCCCGGACGGCTTCTTGTCCTTCTCCTGCTTGGAAATGTCGTAACGGAACTTGCCGAAATCGACGATTTTGCAGACCGGCGGATTGGCTGTGGGCGCGACTTCGACCAAATCCAGACCGAGACTTTGAGCTTTGCGCAAGGCGTCGGAAAGCTTCATGACGCCGAGTTGTTCGCTGTTGGATGCGAGGATGACCCGGACTTCGCGGGCGCGAATCCGACCGTTTACACGAATTTGTGGTTGCAGATTAAATCAAAGCTCCTGGCCGGTGAAAACGGGAAGTGAACCGCCGCGCCGTATTTTTTTGCCGCATTTCTCGCCCGCCATTACTGACGCTCGAAACACTTCTTCTTCAACGCGGTTGCGGACATCGCGCTGACGAGCCCGCGCTTTTTCGCAGGCCGACTGGAAGATGTAGGCAACATTCCCCCGGAGCAAGGTTAATCTACTATCTTCTCCTCTCGTAATCGTGGTCGTGCTCGAAGGAAAGACAGAATCGATCACGATCACGATTACGATTACGAGGGAGGCGTCGCGCCGAAATGAGCGGCATGCGAATCATAGGCTGCCAGATCTTCGAGCATGGCGTCGATCGTGGCGACGAGCGGCGGCAGAATTGCGATTCCGGAAAAAACCGCGCGATCGCCAATCTCACTCTCGATCAGAAAAGTCGGACGCTGGGTCACTTGCAGGGCGTGAAAGTCCGCCGTGGTGGCGCGGGCGCGCGCTTCCACTTCCGAAGACCGGGCGCGTTCCAGTAACTTTGTTTGATCGAGGTTTCCGGCACGGGCGCCCGCCGCCGCTGCCACTTCCCATTTGCCGACTGGTTGTCCCTCGCGCAACGCGGCGTGCGCAATCGCCGACCAGACGCGGTCATCCGCGATCCCGAAGTCGCGCGCGGCCTCGGCCACGAGATTCGGTGCAAGATATTCAGTTAATCCGGGCTCGAACCATCCGGCGTTCAGCATGAAAGGAGAGCGCATCAGGGTACCACTTCGGCGGTAAAACCATTCTGACTGCTCGCGCGTCGCCGGCAGGCCAGTCGAATCCATCAGGGCGATCTTCCAGGCGAATTCCACCTGGCTCGCATAGCGCTTCTGTAATTCCGACCAGGCGGGCAGGGCCCAGGAGCACCAGGATGAAATGACCTCTAGATAAAAAGTTACTTTGAGACGCATCGCTTGGTCCTCGTGGCAGGTTAAAGTTCTTGTTTTGGGATGTTGAACGTCCAACGTCCAACGTTCAACTCCGATTGAACAATGCTCGACCTCAACCACATCCTCCTCTTCCTCGCGTGCGTCTCGCCGCTGGTGCTGCTGGCCCAAACGTGGCGGCGCGGCGGATTGGACCGCAGCTGGCGAATTGCGGCTTTCGCGGTGCTATTGGTCACAGGAGCGGCCTGGATTTGGAAGCCGGACGCCGCGGGATTCTTCGGCGGAGGCGCCTGGCTGGTCCTGCTGATCATCCCGTTGTTCGGGTTGCGAAAGGCGGCCGAACTTGTGGCGCAGCAGCGTTATGCCTCTGCCTGGCGTCTGCTCCGCGCGCTTCGCTTCTTACATCCCGCCGATGAATTGCTCGAGCGCTCCCGCCTGCTCCGGGCGCTGGATTTCACTCAACGAGGCGATACCGCTTCCGCGCTCAGGCTCCTCGAACCGCTGCGGAACAGCCATACGAATGTCGGTCGACAGGCGATTGCTCAGACCTTTTCGAATCCGGGGCGATTGGAATGGCCTGCTCGGGTGGCTTCGGGGCGAATTGCCGCCCGGCCTGATGCAAACAGATATCGGTTTGCAGCCGCTTTACCTGCGCGCTCTCGGGGAGACTGGGGCGCGGGATCAACTTCTCCTCGACTTCGCGACGAACACGAAAAGCATGAACGCCAGGCCGGACCAAGTCTGGCTTAACGATATCAGTTTGCTCCCGGTTCTGGCCTTCGGTGGCCGCGTTCAAGCACTCTCGAATCTTCTCGAAACGAAGCTGCGCAAACTCTCCCGTGACACGAAAGAGTTTTGGATTGGGACCAGCGAACTGGCGGCGGGCGAAACAGTGGCGGGCCGCGCCCGGTTGGAGAAGCTGCAGGTCACAACGAGCGATGTTTTGGTCCGGGCCGAAGCTGTTCATCGTCTTGCGCACGTCAGTGACATCGCGCCGACTCCGCTGTCCGCGGCGGCGGATGCGCTGCTAGGGCGCATCGAGCAAAGCGATCGGCCTTCAACGCGCGTTTTCGCCTCGGAAAGAGCTCGGCCTGGCCCCGTCGTCTTGACTCTCATCGCGCTTAATATCGCGCTGTTCGTGGCGGAGTGCGTGCTCGGCGGCTCGACCAACCCGTTTACCTTGCACCGGCTGGGCGCACTCGAATTCTTCTTCGTTTGGTTCGAAGGAGAGTATTGGCGTCTGCTCACTTCGCTTTTTCTCCACTACGGTCCGCTTCACCTGCTCTTCAATCTCTATGCGCTTTTCATTATCGGACCGGGCTTGGAGGAGGCAATCGGACCGATCCGTTTTGGCATTTGTTATCTGCTCTCCGGCCTGGGTTCCGGCATCGGCGTCCTGCTTCTGCGTTTCTTTGGCCTGAACAGCGCCGAGCAACTGGTGGGTGCGTCTGGCTGCGTGATGGGTTTGGTGGGCGTGTGGGCTGGTTTGCTCTTTCGCCACCGCGATGCGCCCATGGCCGGGCGACGCTTGAAAAACATTCTCGTCATCGTCGCGATCCAGACCGCGTTCGATATTTCCACGCCGCAGATCAGCATGGCCGCGCACTTGAGCGGTCTGGTTACCGGCGTGGCGCTCGGTCTGATCTTCGCGCCGCGCCGCTTGAAGGCATGAAAATTGACTGTAGCGGCGGTCTATGACCGCCGACATCGGGTTTTCGCGCGGGCGCCACCGACTCGAGTTTACAACGTCCCAGGTAGCGCACTGCCGGAGAGCGCGGCGGCACTCGTGCTCGAAAAGGAAAAACAGAACCGAGCACGAGCAGGGAGCACGAGCACGATTACGATGGAGGCGGCGGTCACAGACCGCCGCTGCCGTCCCCATGGAATGCTTGATGCTAAAGTTTTTCCTGCCAGATTCACCGCTTCGTTCCTAATGAGGCCGCACCCGCTCCATGCCGACCTACCACACTTATAATGTGATCCCCACGCTCCCGGCGGCCCTCGAGCCGTTGCGCGAGATGGTTTTCAATTTGTGGTGGACCTGGGAGCCCTCGGCCCGCCGGTTGTTTCGCCATCTCGATCCCGAGCTCTGGAACCGGACCAATCACAATCCCGTCCGCATGCTCCAGCTCTCACGACAGGCGCGCCTGGTGGAAGTTGCGCAGGACAAGAATTTTCTGCGTGAGCTCAAGGAAGTGCACGACGCCTTTCGTCATTATCTCGCCCGGAAAGACACCTACGGAAAAGTCGGCGAGGGCCGCGCCATCGAAAAACCGGTCGCCTATTTCTCCGCCGAATTCGGTTTCCACGAATCGATCCCGAATTACTCAGGTGGCCTCGGTATTCTGGCCGGAGATCATTGCAAATCCGCCAGCGATCTAGACCTGAATTTCGTCGCGGTTGGGTTGCTCTACCGGCATGGCTACTTCAAACAGGAGATCGACAAGGAGGGCGTTCAGCATGCGGTCAGCCTCAACCAGAACTTCCATCACCTGCCGATCAAGGAAGTGCGCAGGGGGGACGGCAACCTGCTCGTATCCGTCCGCCTGCTCGACCGGGAGGTGTGGGCGAAAATCTGGGAGCTGCAGGTGGGCCGCATCAGCCTTTACCTGCTTGATACCGACATCGCGGAGAACAAAGCGGAAGATCGGCTCATCACCGCCGAGCTTTACGGGGGCGATCTCGAAATGCGCATCCGCCAGGAGATCGTTCTTGGCATCGGTGGCGTAAAGGCGCTCACCGCCCTTGGGATCGAAGCGGAGGTCTTTCATATGAATGAAGGCCATTCGGCTTTCCTCTCGCTCGAGCGCATCCGGCTCCACGTGGCAGAGAAAAAACTCGATTTTTATTCCGCCTTGCAAGTGGTCGCTTCCGCCAATGTTTTCACGACCCATACGCCCGTGCCCGCAGGCAACGACGCTTTTCCGCGGGAGATGATGAAAAGGTACTTCGGGGAATTTGCCGCGCAGTTGCAAATTCCGTTCGATGAATTCCTCCGCCTGGGTCAGACGAATCCGTCCGACGCGTTCAGCATGACAGTGCTGGCTTTGCGGGTCAGCCGGCATTCCAACGGGGTGAGTAAATTGCACGGCGAAGTGAGCCGGTCGCTTTGGAGAGATGTCTGGGCCGGCGTGCCTGGGCACGAAGTTCCCATCACCAGCATCACGAACGGTGTGCACACCAAGACGTGGATGGCGCCGGAGTTCTCCGCCCTCTACCAGAAGTATCTGGGAGATTGGGAGGACCACCTGACCGACCCGGATTTTTGGCGGCGTGTGACCGATATTCCCGACGCGCAGCTTTGGGATACGCACCAGCAATTGAAACTGCGTCTGGTGGAGTTTGTGCGGGAACGCGTCCGCAGGGCGCGCGAGCGGGCAGGCGAATCGCCGGAATCCATTCGTAGCGTGAATCGCATTCTCGATCCGGAGATTTTGACGATTGGATTCGCTCGTCGCTTCGCCACTTACAAACGTGGCGCGCTGTTATTCAGCGATCAGGAACGCCTCAAGCGCCTCCTCAACGACGATACGCGGCCGGTGCAATTCATCTTCGCCGGCAAATCGCATCCCCAAGACGAGGGGGGCAAGGCGCTCATCCAGCAGGTTTACAAATTCAGCCGCGGACAGGGGTTCGAAAACCGCATGGTCTTCGTGGAAGATTACGACACCTACATTGCGCGCCGGCTCGTTCAAGGTGTCGATCTTTGGTTGAACAATCCGCTTCGCCCTCTGGAAGCGAGCGGCACGAGCGGGATGAAACTGCCCCCGAACGGCGGATTGAATTTGAGCGTTTTGGATGGCTGGTGGTGCGAGAGTTACAACGGGAACAACGGCTGGGCCATCGGCTCCGAGATCAATGGCGGGACCGTCGATTTCCAAAGCGAGGTGGACGCGGGCAGCCTTTACCAGCTCCTCGAGAATCAGATCATCCCGCTTTATTACGCAAAGCCGGACGGAAAATTACCGCTCGCCTGGCTCCAGTTGATGCGTGAATCGATCCGCAGCGTGACCCCGGTTTTCAACACGCATCGGATGGTCAAGGAATATACCGAGCGCCTCTACACTCCGGCGGCCAGGGCTCATCAGGAATTCGCGCGCGATGATTGCGCGGCCGCGACGAAGCTCAGCAAATGGAAAGCGCAGATCCGCAAGGATTGGCCGCAAGTGGCCATCCTGGATGTTCAGGTTGGCAACGCTGATCGCCAAAATGTTCAGGTCGGCGAAGCGCTCCAGGTTTCCGCGAAAGTGCATCTCGGGGCGGTCGCTCCGGACCACGTTCGCGTCGAGGCCTACCATGGGGAAGCCAACAATGGCGGAATCAAGAATCCGGCCGTAACGGTGCTCGATGGGAGCAGACCGACGGAAGGCGAGGGGAATTACATTTACCAAGGCTCGGTGCCAGCCTCCGACAGCGGAACCTATGGTTTCAGCGTGCGCGTCGTTCCGATTCATCCGCATCTCATGCAAACCCATGAGCTGCGTTTGATTACCTGGTCGTAAGCGTTCCTGCTGTCATCCTGAGCCGCGCAGACGGCGAAGGACCTCGCAATTGCACCGGTCGCTTTCTAGCTGGAGGACGCGTGGAGTTCCGTTGCGAGGTCCCGCGTCGTCTTACGCGACTCGGGAATGACACGGCTAATAACCCGCCAGCGCATGAAAAAACTCCGGGAACGCCGTTTCTTCCCGGACGAGCGCATTGAGCGCCTCGAGACGCGCGTCGACTGCGGGCTCGGGCAGGGTGACGAGGTGAGACTTGGCGCCATTCGCGAAAGCGATCTCGTCCCATTGAATCGACGTGATCGCGTCGTTGAACCTCGCCACGGACCGGCCGCGAAAATACGCGCGCGTCGTATCCGGCGGCGTAAAGATCGCGCTCTTGATTTCCTCCTCGCTCACGATGCTTCTCATCGAACCCTGCCGCGCCAGCTCGTAAAACAAGCCTTGGTCCAGGACGATATTGTGATATTCGAGGTCGATTCCCTGGAGCCACGGATCGGTCCAGGAAAGTTTCTCCGCCTCTCGAAACGCGCTGAGCAAGCCTTTCTTCGCAACCCAGTCCACGCGGTCATGGGTCAGTTCCACATCGCGCTCAAGATCATCCAATATCGTCTCCCATTCCCGCAGCAGCCAGATCGTTTCCGCGTCCTCGCTCGCGAGCTCCTGCGCTGCTTTCAAATAGAGCCGCTGCACATCGATCGCGGAAATCTTGCGCCCGTCCTTCAATTCGATGATCCAATCGTAATTTTGGTCGCGGCTGATGGATTTTGTCGCGTCGATCGGCTGCGCAATTTCGATCTGCGGCGCTTCCCCGCGTTCAATGAGATTGAGCACGAGCGCGGTCGTCCCGGCCTTCAAAGCCGTCGCCCACTCGCTCATGTTCGAGTCGCCGACAATCACGTGGAACCGCCGGTAAAGACGGGCGTCCGCGTGCGGCTCGTCGCGCGTGTTGACAAGCGGGCGCTTGTTCATCGTGTCGATGCTGACCAGCGTGCTGAAGAAGTCGGCCCGCTGTGAAATTTGAAACACACCTGGCTTGCCCGCGGCACTCTCCGCTTCGATGCCCATTTTGCCGGCGCCGGCGAAGATTTGTCGCGTAATCAAGAAAAGGCAGCACGCCTGCGACGAGATGATCCCACGGGACATCGCGCCGCATCAGATAATTATCGTGGCAGCCGTAGCTGTGACCGGCGAAATCGGTGTTGTTCTTGTATAAGCGCACCTCCTGGCCGGCCGGAAGTTTCAAGTTCCTCCGGCGCGCGCACTCCGCCAGGATCCGTTCGCCGGCTTTTTCGTGCGCGACCAACTGTCGCAGCGTGGTGCATTCCGGAGTCGAATATTCCGGGTGCGCGTGATCGTTGTAAAAACGGGCCCCATTCGAGAGCACGAGATCGCTTTTGATCTCTTCGAAACTCAGCGGCCGCTTCTTGTCCATCTCGTAGTAGGCTGATTCATCCGTGTCCTGGAGCAGCGCCGCTGCTCTGAACCCGCGGGCATCGCGATGGGGATCTTCGAGGCCGTAGTCCCATTTCATATGGGCGCCATGTTCCGTGTAGGAGCGGACCAGCTCGATCGATTCGGCTACCACATCCACGGATTCGGCCCCCTGGATCGTAATCCCGTATTCCGTCTCGATTCCGAAGACCCTCTTCATCGCCCTTCAACATACTGGCGTCGCGCTGGTTAGTCGAAACTGGATGGATGGCCGGCGTGGTTTCTGGACGGGATCACAGAATCTCGAAGAAATCTCCCAACTTCGAACAGCCGATCTCGTAATCACTATTTAGACCCATGTCCATGGATCCATCCTTCAATCAAATTCTCGACCAAGCCGACCCCGCCCCAGATCCGGCTACAGCGCTTCAGGCGCTGCTGGTCGTGTCACCGGATGGTCGGATTCAGTTCGCGACGACGCGAGCGAATCTTTGGCTGAGGGATCTGTACGCGGCGGCCTACCCCTTGGATCGCCTCCCGGAGGTATTAACCCGTTGGCTTGCCAGCGGGACCTCTGGGGGGCAGCCGCCGAGGCTGAATGTGGACCAGTCGGGCGGACGCCTTTGTGTCCAGTTGCTTTGTTCCGAGGCCGGTTGGGTCTGCCTTTTACTGGAACGAACGCCGGTCGTTTCCGCAGCCGGGGACGTGCGTAACGCCTTGACGGAGCGGCAAATAGAAGTGCTCTCCTGGGTGGCCCGTGGCAAAACGAACGCCGAGATTGGCGAGATCCTGAGTTTGAAAACGAAAACGGTCGGGAAATATCTCGAGCGCATTTTCCCGAAGCTAGGCGTAGAGAATCGCACCGCGGCCGCGAGTTTCGTCCTCGGGACGAACGGCGTTAGCTAGGAACGCTCGATCCACCGCGACCGGCTGCGGCGGCTCGTCCGGCGCGTGTCCCAGTGGCAAAGCAGCCTTGGAGAAGATAACCGCCCGTAGGCGCTTCCCAATCGATCATCTCGCCGGCAACGAAGACACCGGGCATTTTGCGCAACATGAGGTCTTGGTCGAGCTCGCTCCAGCGCACGCCGCCAGCGGACGAAATTGCCTCAGCGATGGGCCGCGGGCCGCGCAGGGGCAGAGCGAAACTCTTCACGCGAACAATCAGCCGTTCGAGTTCGTGGCAGTCGTCGGGAGAGATGGTTTCGATCAACGCAATAATGGCCGCACTGAGTTTCCAAGCGCGAAACCAATCGCTCGCGCCGGAGAGAGCGGCGGCGCGTTCGCGCATCGCTTCGATCGTGAGTTGCGGTTTGAGATCGATCTCCAGGCGCGGCTGTTTCATCGAGCGCAACGCTCGGCCCAGCCGATAAATTGCTCCGCCTTCCAGTCCATGGCGGGTGATAAGCAATTCACCGGAGACCGCTTCGTCTCCGGCGCCCACGGTGAGGTTTTTCAACGGCATTCCTTCCGCCCGGGCCAGCAGCTCTGTCGGCCAATCGACTTCCCATCCGCAATTCGCTGGGACCCACGGCGCTATCTCCACCCCGTGAGCGGCCAGAATCCCGGGCCATCTCCCGTCCGACCCGGTTTCCGGCCTCGAAGCGCCGCCGAGCGCGAGAACGATCGCGTCCGCCGTGAGCGAAAAGTTCTGCTCAACGGTTTGGAACTCAGCGCGCCAGCCGTCAGCGCCCCCCTCCAAACCGGCCAGGCGCGAACCGGTGCGAAATTCCACGCCGCTTCCGCGCAGACGTCGAAGCCAGGCGCGCAAAAGGCCCGCGGCTTTTTGTCCGAGCGGAAAAACGCGCCCGCTCGTGCCCACGTAGGTTTGGACGCCCAGCTCCGCCGCCCAGGCCTGCAGGTCGTCTGGGCCAAATTCGCGGAGCAGATCGCGCCACCGATCCGGTTCGTCGACATAACGATTCGGGAAATCTTCCACCGGTTCGCCGTGGGTGAGGTTGAGTCCGCCCCGGCCGGCTACGAGAAATTTCCGGCCCACGGAGCGTTGCGCATCGCAGACGACCACACGCGCGCCGGCGCCGTAGGCCACCTCCGCCGCGCGCAACCCGGCCGGGCCGCCGCCGATAACGAGGACTGAATTGACGCCAGCGGACATGGTAGATTGTAGCGCAAAAAGTGTCGGTTAGAGAGAACGTGGGTGGATCGTGCGCTTCGCCGCGCGATGTTTCCATTTCCCGGCTTCGCCGGCAATTTTGTCATCGTGCGACGGAGCGCACGATCCACCTTACCGCATCACCTGTTCGACCGACGTCGGATCATCGAGCAAGATCCATTCGACGATCGAGAGCGGCAGGCTGCCGTTTTTGATCAGGTCGTCGTGGAATTGGCCGAGACGGAAATTGGCGCCGGCCTTGTCGCGATAGCGGCCGAGCAAATTCATGATCTGCCATTTCCCGACGATGTAGCTGATCTTTTGCGTGGGACTCGAGGCCGCCCCCGCCGCTTCGCCTTCGGCCGCTTCGCGATCGAGGCCGCCCGCCTCCATGAAGTAGGTCACCGCCTGCTCGAAGGTCCATTTGCCGGTGTGCAAATTCACGTCCACGCCAATGCGCGCGGACCGATACCGCGAGAGCCGCAGGATCTGCCCCTGCGACGCGGAGTTTTCCGGGTAAAGCCCGGTGCGCATCAGCATCTCCTCGCCGTAAAGCGCCCACCCTTCGACGAACACGCCATCGCTATGCTGGCGGCGGATCTCGTCGTTGAGATGGTTCGCGATCGAGAGCTGCATGAAATGGCCGGGGATGCCTTCATGCCCGAGGATCGGCCGCGGGTCTTCGATCGCGGCGCGGATATAAAAATTCTTCGACTGCGGGTTGTAGGTCGGAATGAAATAAAAGCCGGTTGGATCCTTGTCGTAAAGGCCGGGCGGATTCATGAAACCGCCGGGACTGGTCGGCTTGAACGCTTCCGGCAGCTGCCGAATCTCGAAGCGGCCGAGATAATCGGGAATCGTGACGAGCTGATGTTCCTTCATGAAAGCGATCATCTCCTCCTGGCGGCTTTCATACGCCGTAAGGAACGACGCCTGATCCGGCGGAATATTCTTGCTCCGCGCCGGGTTCGGATCGGCCAGTGACGGATCGGGCAGCAGCGATTCGAGCGCGCGATAACGGGCCAGCTCCGTCCGGCCCAGCATCTCCACCTGCTGGCGCGTCGAGCGCAAGGAGAAGGACGTTCTTGAGATAATAATTGTAATTCGCCGCGCCCATCGGCGCGAAAGCCACCATCGACGGCAGGCGTTTTTCCAGGCGATCGGCAAAACCGTGGATCGCGCCGAGCGCGGCATCGCGCGCCTTCACCAGCTCATCGCGCTCGTTCGGCGCGAGGTCTGGCGTGCCAGCGTCATCAGGCTGCTCGTGAAGAGGGAATCGATCGCGCGGGCCGAGTCAATCGCGAGCTGCGCGAAAAGCTTCACCGGTTTTTGCAAATTGCGTTCGCCCTGCGCGAGCATCGCGGGCATTTGCTTGAGGCGCGCCGTGGCCGCGAGGGCGCGGTTGCGCGGCGTGTCGTATTCCTTTTTCAGCAGGGAGAAAATTCCGTTGCTGCATTCGCTGACGTAGATCTGCGGATCTGTTTTCTCCGATTGCAGCACGCGGCTGAAGAATTCCGAACCTTCCAGCTGGGAACGGAACAGCATCCAGTCGATCCGATCGTCCTTCGGCCAATTTGTCGTGGCCATGGCGCGGACTTGGTCGAGCAGCTTGCGGACGTGTTGGGCGCGTTCCGCGACCTTCGTGGCAGAGTAGTCGGTCAGCCGATCGTCCCAGGTGTGAAGTCCGGAATCGCTGCTGCCGACCGGATAATTCACATTTCGCCACGCGTAATAGTCGTCCGCCATTTTGCGGAGCGCGGTGATGTCAGTCGTTCCGGTTTTGGTCGCGGGCGGACTAACCGCTGGCGTCGTTTTCGTTAAGAGCGCCTTGTTCGTTACGTCGGACTTGGGCTCGGGAGTCGGTTGGGCCAGCAGAGGTGAGGTCGTGAGTATGCTTAGAGCGACGATAAGCTTCATGGCCGATGCTAATCAAGGAGCGGCGGTTTACAAACCGCCGTTTTATCTGGCTGGCGGGCTGGAGACAGCCGCTCCCTGGTCGAACGTTCGCGAAAGCTAAATCACCCCGCGATGACTCGCCCGTTTCGACTGCTCATCCCGGCGCACCGGCGAGATTTTGACGACGTTTTCCGGATCGAAATCGACCAGCTTTAACCAATCCTCCGTCATATCCGTCGGTGGAAAAATATCGTTCTCGGCAAACTCGGCGATGAACGAAAGCTGCAAATCGCTTTCGCTGATTCCGGCGGGCGCTTGCGCGGATTCGCCCCCGCCTTGATCGGCGATGGCGCGCTTGATCGCCAGGCCTTTGGCGCGCTCGACGATGGACGCGATGATCGCGCCGCTCATGAGATCGCTCCGGTAAAGCACTTCCTTCCGGCCGCTCCGCAAGGTGATCTTGAGAAATTTGTTTTCCTCCCGTCGCGCAAATTGCCCTTCCAGGATGCGCTCGACCAGCTGATCGATCGCGGCCCCGATGTTCCCGGCTTCCTTGGCCAGCGCGCCGTCGTACGGCAGATCGTTCGTCAGATAAATCCGGTAAATCTCGCGCGCTCCTTCCTTGTTCGGCCGGTTCACCTTGATCTTGCGGTCGATCCGGCCCGGTCGAAGGATTGCGGGATCGATCAGGTCCGCGCGATTGGAGGCGAGAATAATGACGACGTCGTGGAGCGAATCAATCCCGTCCATCTCGGAGCAAAACATCGGCACGAGGGTGGAAAGGATGTTTGAGTAACGGGAGGCGCGGCGTGTGCCAAGAATGCTTTCGGCCTCGTCGATGAAGAGAAAAGGCAGAAATCCTTCCTGGCGTTTCTCGCGCGCGGTCGAAAAAATTTCACGCACGATGCGCTCCGATTCGCCTACCCACATATTCAGGATTTCCGGACCTTTGACGTGCATGAAATATTCTTTCATCTCGTTGCCCGTTTTTTCCCGGAGCTGTTTCGTCAGATTATAGGCGGTCGCTTTGCCGATGAGCGTCTTGCCGCAGCCGGGCGGGCCGTAGAGCAGAAAACCTTTCGGCGTGGCGTGCTGAAACTTGTGGAAAAGCTCGCCGTGCAGAAGCGGCAGTTCGATCGCGTCTTTGATTGCCTGGAGCGCCTGGTCCTGCCCGCCGACTTTCTCCCAGGGCAATTCCGGCACGTCGTCCAGGTAATGCTCGCGGGCTTGCGGATGAGAAAGAACCTCCAGGGCGACGCGGTAGTTTGGGTCGACCCGAACTTCGTCACCGGACTTGAGCTTGGTCTTCATCAGCTCGGCGGAGCGCTGCAGAATTAACGACTGCAAGCCATGTTCCGAGCCGACCCGGAGCCGGTCAGGCCCGAGGACTTCCGTGATTTTTGTGACGGGGCCGGCGGTTTCGAAACCGAGGTCGCCCACGACGACATAGGCTTCATTGACCAGAACGCGCGTCCCTTTCTTGAGCTTCGCCAGTTTGATGCGCGGATCGACATTGCAATAGTAATCCGCGCCGCCGACGACAATATGCGCGGTCTCCCGCGCGGGATTGCTGAGGTAAGTGCCGATGCGGTTCGCGGGCGAGGTCACTTTCTTGACGACTTCCTCGAGCTTCTCAATCATCTGCTGCGCTTCGCCGATCGTCTCTTCCTGAGCGGCTATTTCTGCGCGAATGAGAAACAGGTCGCTGCGATTCCGATCGTCCGGGGGGATGGAAGCGAGGACAAGATCGAATGCTTCGAGCAAACTCAGCTGCCGCTGGCCCGCGCGATCCTCGATGTTTTCGAATTCTTTGCTGCGCTCGTCGCTCATTCGGAAGGCTACGAGAATTATAGACCAGAGGTTACCGGCGGTAAACAAGCGCCATTGATTCCCGGAAAAAGAGGTTGAAGGCGCGGAGGGCGCGACCTAACCTGCTTCGCTTTTTGCGAGGGAGTCTTAGCTCAATTGGTTAGAGCGCCGCCCTGTCACGGCGGAGGTTGCGGGTTCGAGCCCCGTAGACTCCGGATTTTCGTCCTCCTGCTCCTGATCTTGCTCGTGATCTTTTGAACAGGCTCAGCTGCAAGATCAAGATCAGGAGCAGGAATGAGAAGCGTCCCTCATCTCGCCGCTGGCCAAGCGGAACCGAGTGGATAAGAGTTGAGGCCGCATGCGAAATTCATTTCTGGCAGCCGTGCTTTTCTTCGCGGCGGTTTCCGTTCGAGCCGAGGCGATTCTGCCGACCGCCGAAGGCACCACCTGGGAATATGAGGCGACGGAAACGATCACCGGCGCCGCGCCAGTCCGTTCGACCATCACCGTCCGCGCCAGCAAACAGCTCCTCGACGGCAAGGAAGTCGTGAAACTGGAAACCCTTTCGGGCAACGTCGTCTCCAAGACGGAGTTGGTCAGCGTGGACGAAAACGGCATCGCGTGCTTGGCTCGCAGCGGAAAGGATGGAAAAATTACGAAACTGAATCCGCCGCAACCCATCATCGCCGGGCCCTTAAAGGTCGGCGCCAAGTGGGAGCTCGAGGGCGAAGCGGCGGGGATGAAAATGCAGCAGCGCTTTACCGTGCTGGCCGAAGAAAGCGTGACGGTGCCCGCTGGAAACTTTCGAGCCTTTCATCTGCAATGCGAAGATTCCTCGTTCATGTCGATCAAGCTGGATCGATGGTTTGTTCCCGGGACCGGCTTTGTGAAAGAAACAACTGTCGTGAGAGGACCGGGCATGCTGCAACGGATAACTCTCGAACTGAACAAGATGGCGGAAGTCCTTTCCAAACCTGTGGCCTCGCCGTCCCCGGCAGCGCCAAAGCCCGCCGAGCAGCCGTCGAAGTCATCTCCCACTCCGGCTTCCGCCGTTTCTTCCGCGACCCCGCCATCGGAACCGGCCGAGAGCCCCGAGGAGAAAGCCGCCACGCCTGCGAAGAAACTCACCGTCGAGGTTTCCAGCGAGCCGGCTGGCGGACTAAAAACGCAGTTCAAATCCGACGTCGTCAACATCTACGTCCGCTGGCACGGTCATGAGCTGCCCGACCGCGCCCGAGTGCGGGTGGCATGGGTCGCCGAAGATGTGGGCGACCTGGTGGAACCCAATTTCATTATCGACGAAACCGAAACCGTTGTCCCTGCACCCGATGCCAGCGCGCGCTTCACCCTGGGCCGGCCGCCGGATGGCTGGGCCGAAGGCAAATATCGCGTCGAATTCTACGTCGACGATTTGCTCGTCGAGACAGTCCGCGTAACGATCGGAAAGTAATTCTACGACGAGGAGCGGCTTGGCAGCTCTCGGAGTCGCGGCGGACGAATGGCAACGCATCGCCATCGCGGAACCTAACAAGGAGGCAAATGTCGCAGGCCGCCGCGGCGAAGACTGGCGGGCCGGTGAAGAGAGCCGCACGGGGAGCGCGGCGGTGCCAAAATTCTCCAGATAATTATCTTGAGTGCCTAACGGTCATCTTGCTAAACCTTCGGGAACCGAAGGAGACACCTTATGATCAAATTTGGATTGGCCCAGTTCGGATTCTTCCGAATACCTCTCGCATTCAGTTTGCCCCTCGTCCTCACGACCAGCGTTCTGGCCCAGGACCCGGCGCCCGACGCAACGGGACCCACGGTCCGATCCTTTAATGACAACGGCACGGAAGAAGCCACCACGGAGCGCGTCTTCGTGACCGGCTCGGCCATTCCGACCGCCGCGGAAGTGGGGCCGAATCCGGTCCTGAATGTCACGCGCGACCTGATCAACAAGATCCGGCGATCGCAACACGGAGGAACTTCTGCGCAATCTTCCGATCGCGAATGCGAACGGCGTACCCGTTTCGAACAACGAGAACGGCTCGAATACCGCGGTGGGCGCAGCCACCATCGCGCTGCGCGGCTTCGACGCCCGGGCCACGCTCATCCTTCTCGATGGCCGCCGCGTCGCGCCTTATCCCATCAGCAACAGACGCATCGTTTTCGTCGACTTAAATACGATTCCGGAATCATCGATCGAGAGCATTGAGATCCTGAAGGATGGCGCCTCGACCACCTACGGCGCGGATGCGGTGGCGGGCGTGGTGAACATCAAACGGTTTCACGATTATCGCGGCGCGGAGGCGAAAATCGAGTACGGCAACACGACCGATGAAGGACTCGGGCACATTCAACACCTCGCTCCTCTTCGGGGTAGGAGATGGAAAGACGAACGTCTCCGGAACGATCAACTACTACCATCGCAATTCGATCTTTAACCACGACCGCGATTACTCGGCAGTGCCGCCGTTTTTGAGCAGCAATGCGAGCCCCTATAATCTTCAACTGAGCAAACTGCCGCCGTGGCGGAAGCTGGCGGAACGGTCATTCCCAGGGCCGCCGGAAATCAGTTTGCCGGCGCGCCGAACGGCACGAACGGCCTGGCTCCGGCCAGCACGTATCTCTACGACACCGCCCGGATCAGGGCGTTCGGCGGTATCCTCCCTGGCTTCAACTTCAATGAATTCTCCCTCTCGTTTCCAGACGTCCGAGCGCTATGGCGGCTACGTCGCGATGAATCACAAAATCTTCGGCGATCAGCTCGTCATTTACGGCGACGCGATGTATCAAAACGTGAAGACGCATAATGAGCTGGCCGCACCGGCGACCGGGAAATTTCCAGACCCCTGGGTTTGTCACGCTCGCTATTCCGCCACGGGAGCCGAATCCCGCGGGGACGACCCCGTTCGGCGGACCCACTTATGCCGAAACCGGAGTGACTCCCGGCGCGTTCAATCCCTTTAACCCCTTCAATCAAATCATCTCCGGCGGATCGAGAGCGCGCCTGGCGGAGTTCGGGAACCGCCTTTTCGATAACGAAACTGACGCCTTCCTCGGCACGTTCGGCTTTCGCGGCGACAAGCTATTCAACGGAACTTGGGGTTACGACACGGGCTTCCGCTACAGCGAGGTCAAAAACACGACCACTGGAACGCAAGTCTCCTCGTCGCGCTTTAACCGCATCCTGAACCAGGCCGACCCGATCTTTAATCCGGCCTCCTCTGAATACATCGGCACGACGATAGCCTTCAACCCATTCGGCGATTTCCGCGTTCCCATCCCCTCCAATGCCAGGCTGCGCTCGAGTTCGCCCGCGTCCATCCAAAAGACATCGACACGTCGAAGCTGGCCACTCTCGATGCGACCATCTACACGACGGATCTTTTCGATTTGCCGGCGGGGGGAGTTGGCTTTGCCTTTGGTGGGCAATTCCGGCGTGAGTCGCTTAAGGAAGATCCCGACGCGCTCAACATCAACGGCGATATCGCCGGCAACTCCGCCGATTGCCACTGCGGTCGGCGGCCGGAAGTCTTACGCCTTCTTTGTCGAGACGAGCATCCCTGTCTTCAGTGAGAAGAATGCGATCACCGGATTTCATGCCTTGGAAATCAACGCCGCCGGACGCTACGAGGAGTTCCGGAATAACGATACGACGTGGCGGTGCCGAAAGTGGGACTTCGCTGGCAGCCGTTCGACGACTCGGTCACCGTGAGGTTTACCTGGGGACTTGGGTTCCGCGAGCCCTCGCTGGAGGAATTATACTCCGCTCCCACTTCCGACATCCAACCGTCGCACGATCCGATGAATGGAGGCGCTTTCGAGCCGGAAACTACCACGCTCATCCAAAGCAGCCCAAATCTGCAGCCAGAGGATTCGGAGACGTTCAGCGGCGGAGTTGTTTAGACGCCGAAGTGTGTGCCCGGCCTAACCATTTCGACCGATCTCTGGCAGATCGACCGAACCGGTGTGGTCCAGTCCGCGTTTCTCGATGCGGTTTTGGCGCGCGAATTGGCCGGAACATTGTTACCCGGAGAGCGGGTCGAACGCCTGGCGGACGGCACCATCACGCGGATCGTCGTGTCCAATCGGAACGAAGCGTCCCAGAAGGCAAACGGCGTCGATTTCGGTCTTCAATACCAGCTGCCCACGTCCTTTGGAACGTTCACCTCACTGACGCAGGTGACTTATCTCAATTCGTTTGAGGTCCAACGCGTCGAAGGCGGCGTCGTGGAACAACTGGCTGGCGTAACGACGGATCCGGGCCAGTCACAAGAGGGCTACTACAGGTGGAGAGGCAATACGAGCGTGGATTGGGCCTGGAAAGGCTTCGACATCATCGGGACGGTTCGTTTGATAAACGGCTTTATTGAACAGGATGCCGACCTGATCACCCGTAACGTGGAAAGGCGCTGGCTGCTCGATCTTCAAGCCTCCTACGATTTCAGCGCGCTTATTTCAAAACCGTCAGCAACGACTTCTTCCAAAGACGGCAAGAACAGTGTTTCCACTGATGCTTCAGGTTCGATGAGCTTCTGGGATACTCTCTTGAATGGCACCACCTTTACGGTGGGTTGCAATAACGTTTTCGACGAAGATCCGCCCTTCTCCTCCGGTCAGGGCGGGAATGCGGTCGGTTATCCGGGCTTCACCTACGACGCGACGGGGCGCTTCTACTACATGCGCCTGACGAAGAAGTTCTAGACTTGTAGCACAGCTTACGTTCGGAGAAATTCGGGCCTCGTTGTCGTAGTTTGCGCGGCGACCTGGCGGTTGTAAGGTGGCTTATGAGGACGCCAATGTTTCCAGGCATGGCAGGTTCTCATTGCGACTGGTCTGCTCGCCGGTACCGCGGTCGCTGATAAACCGATCGAACAAGGCAACGAGACAGCGGTCTTCGTGACTGGTTCCCTGATCCCGCAGCGGGTCAAACTGAAACCAGTCGGCACTACGACGGTCTCGCCGGTCCGAGTCATTGATCGTCGTGAAATCGACGCAACAGGGCGTCGGACGACGCCAGGGGTTTTGATCGCCGATCCTTCGGTTCGGATCATCGGCCGGTGACCTCAACCCACCCCAAACTATTGGGAAATGAGGCTCGGTTTAGAGTGAAGCTTTTGGATAGTGGACCAGGGTTGGTGGTTTGCCTATGAGTGAGAGGATCTACTCGGTTTCAACCGGCGCCGCCAAAGCGCTCGGCCCACTCGGCTACTTGAGCATCTTCGATCTTGGCGAACAAAACATCGGGCACGCCGATGGCCGCTCCGGGCGCGAGTTGGGCGACGGCGCCCGCAATCGTCCCGGGCCAGGGCAATGACTCCTCGCTGTTGCTCAGCGCCCGCGTGACCTTTGCCGTCGTTTCAGGGATGAACGGCTGAGCGAGCGCCGCGAAAATGAGGGCGAGATTGAGAGAGTAGCGGATTGATACTCCAGCGGTCACGGGATCCGTTTTAATTCTCATCCAGGGTTGGGCTTTCTGAAGGTACTCGTTTCCCAATGACCCACATCGACCGAAGCTCAAGGGCGGACTTCCGAAAATCCAACGCTTCCATATGCCCGGTCAACGTCGTGAGCTTCTGCTCGAGCGCGGCCGTTGTCTCGGCTTCGAGCGCGCCATATTCGCCCTTGTCCGGAACCTTTCCTTCAAAGCGCGCCATGCAGAATTTCGCGATCCGGTTCACGAAGTTGCCCAGTACATCGGCGAGATCGTGGTTCATCGTAGTTTGAAAGTGTTCCCAGGTGAAATTTGAGTCGTCCGACTCGGGGGCGTTCGCGAGGAGGTACCAGCGCCAGTAATCGGCAGGAAGCAGCTCGAGCGCGTCGTCCATGAAGATGCCGCGGTTCCCGGACGTGGAAAACTTTCCTCCGTAGTAGTTCATCCAGTTAAGACCCTTGATGTAGTCCACCACCTTCCAGGGCTCTTGTGAGCCGAACAGGGTTACGGGAAAGCCGACCGTGTGGAAAGGAACGTTGTCCTTGCCCATGACCTGGATGTAACGAACATCGGCAGCGCCTTCATCCTCGCGCCACCACCGCTTCCAGTTGTTTCCCGGTAGCGTCGGCCCACTCCATGGTTGCGCCGATATACTCGATAGGAGCATCGAACCAGACATAGAAGACCTTGCCTTCAAAACCGGGACGCACTTCTCCTTTATAGGCGACCGGAATTCCCCAACTGAGATCGCGGGTGATGCTGCGGTCGTTCAGCCCTTCGTCCAGCCATTTCCGTGCGATGGAGGTAACAAGCAGCGGCCAATCCTTCTTCGAGTCGATCCACTCGCGCAAGCGGCCCACCATTTGCGACTGCTTGAGAAAGAGGTGCTTCGAATCGCGCGGCTCGATGTTGGTCGAACCGGAAATGGCGGAGCGCGGATTGATCAGGTCGGTTGGATCCAGCACGCGGGTGCAATTTTCGCATTGATCGCCGCGGGCCCTCTCGTAGCCGCAATGCTTGCAGGTGCCGACGACGTATCGATCCGGCAGGAAGCGCCCATCGTCGATGGAATAGACCTGGCGCGTGACCCGCTCCTCGAGAAAGCCGTTCTGGTCGAGTTGGTGGTAAAAATGCTGGGTGATTTCGTGATTTTGCGGCGAGTGAGATCGGCCGAAGGAATCGAAGGAGAGTCCGAAGCGTTCCCCAAGCTCCTTCTGCAGGGTATGCATTTTCGCGCAGTATTCCGCGACCGGCAGGCCGGCTTCGTGGGCAGCGAGCTCAGCCGGTGTGCCGTGCTCGTCGGTGGCGCAAATGAACAAGACTTCGTGCCTGCAGGCCCGCTGGAAGCGAGCGCAGGCGTCAGCGGGCAGCATCGAGCCGACGAGATTGCCGAGATGCTTTACCCCGTTGATGTAAGGGAGCGCGGAAGTAATCAGGTAACGGTTCATTAGACTACAGGGATAGTCGGACGTCCCCGGAGGTGCGTCCCTACCTGTTGCAAGGATCAATCCCAGCCGATCTGACGGCCTTTGTTCTCCTTTTCGAGCCAAACCATGAGCGGCTTGAAATATTCAACCATCGCCCGGGTGGAAAGATCTTCGCCGGTCGCGTCCTTCAAGACCTTGCGCCAGTCCTCGGTGCCGCCTTTCTCCATGATCTTTTTCAGGAACGCGCCGACTTCTTTATTGTTGGCATAGTTACAAGCCTGTGGCGGCTGCTTCAAAATTTTCCGCGCGATGTGATCGTGAAGTTGGAACTTCAGGACGGTCGCGAACGCATAGCTATGGTAGTAGGCGGGCGTATCGTTGATGTGGGTCTTGGTTGCGGCATCACAATATTCCTCGCCGCGGGCGGCCGGCGGCTCGACCCCTTGAAGGTCGCGCACATACTGCCACCAGCGCGCGTTCCATTGATCGGGCGGGAGGTTCTTCGCATAGACGTCGGCTTCCCAGCGAGTCATCGTCCCAGAACCCCAAAACATGAAGGGAAGCGAGCTAGCCAGCGCATCGTTCAGCAAGAAGGCGGTCGCGTCCGCCTTGAAATCCGCGGGCAAAACGCCCTGGGCCTGAAGGTAGGGAACCTGGCTGGAAGCGAGTGAGATTAGTTCGCCCATCCCTTCGTGGTAACCGGGATTCGCGCCGGTGCGAAGGAGTGGGGGAACCTCCGGACGCGTATAGGCCATAAAGTAGTAACCATGCCCCAGCTCGTGGTGCGCGGTATAAAACCAGCGCGAGTTAGGCTCCACGCTCATGAACGAGCGAATGTCGTTCTCCAGGTCGACGTGCCAGCAGGAGGCGTGGGTGTTCTTCTTGCGCTTGTCGCCCGGTTTCAAAGGAAACAGATCCGACTTCGTCCAAAAGCTGGGCGGGAGCGGATTGAAACCAAGTCCCGTGTAGAATTGTTCGGCCGTCTTGGTGATCCACTCGGCGGAACGACCCTTGAAACGATCCTCGATGTCCGCGCCTTCCACCAGCCCATCCCAGTTTTGGCTCCAGCGATTGTTAATCCAATGCGCCGGGATGCGTTTCGGCACGGGTTGCTTGTACTTTTCGGCCAGTTTGTGCTTCGTCCAGGTATGGAGCTGGAGATAAAGCGGGCGCAACTCCTTCAGGAAATCGTCATGCATCTTGACGAGTTCATCCGTGGTCATTCCGTAAGCGGCCACCTGGAGGGCGAAGTAATCTTTGTGTCCCAGCTCCTTGGCCACGCCGTTGCGGAGGTCCCGCAATTTCACCAGGCCCGGCTTCAAGGCCGGGCCGGATTCCTTCGAGGCCTCCCACACTTTGCGCCGCTCGGTCAGATCGGTGCTCTGGTCGAGCTTGTTGTCGATGTCGTTCGCCGTGATCGGTTTTCCATCGAGCTTGAACTCGAAGCTGTTCAGGGTGGAGGCCTGTTTGGTTTCGGCTTCGACGCGGGCGGAGACCAGGTCTGGATTCGTCATTGGGGCTTCGGCGGCGTTGCGCAGGACCTGATCGAGTTGGCGGAGTGTCAACTCGTTCAATTCACTGCGATGACCTAGCAGCTCCTTCGCTTCGTTGATGATCGCAGGGTTACCATTGAACGCGGCGGACGCCTTGCCCGCTGTCTCGGAGGCCGCATCGTGGGCCGGCGTCACGTCGGTCACAGCGAGCCATTGCGCTTCGCTACTGACGCGGTAAAGACCCTTGTAACCGGCGTTAACGAGCGCCAGAAAGCGGTCCGCCCGTTCCTGGATCGGTGACGGCGCGGCCAGCGCGCACGCCGCCGATACCAGGAGCAACGAGAGGATCCGTCCGAGTGAAAGCAATCGGTGATGCATGCGCGCAAAGTAGTTTGCCCGCATCACATTGTGAAGCGTTCGTTTTCGGGTTCGGCCCCTCTTAGTATTACCCCGGCAACTGGGCCAGGGCCTGCACCATCGAAACGAACGGCCACACCGAAATGCCGACGATGATGGCGAAGAACAAGACTTCAGCCACATAACTACGTTTCGTTTCCGCTGCCGAGGAATTCGTTGCTGAGGTCGCGAAAACCCGGAGCGAAGACCGGCCGGGACAACTGGCGAGAGCTGGCGGCGGAACGTATTTCGCTGACCGGGGCGTGGAAGTAATAGTCGGTGCGCGGATGATTGGAATGGAGCCGGGACGAAGAGCGTTCTTCGTCGAGGCGGCTGGGCTGTCGTGATATTTGGGAGTTAGGTTTCATAGGATTGGAGGCAGAGTTCGAGCCCTGCAAAATTGTGGACTGCGGCATGGAGGCCACGCGCGGCAGCGGGTTCTGTCTGAGGAATCTCCTCGAAGAGCTTCCTCATTTCGGCGGTTGCGCCGGAAAAGACTGACTTAAACTAAACGATAGGCTTTGAATCGCGGAAGAGTGATTGGCGCCTTTTTTCGAAGCTGGCCAGAGTCAAACTTAACGCGATCCAAACATCCCATTTCCGCACCGCCTGTCAAAGCGAGACGCGGCTCTGTCAGTCATAAATACCTATAAATAAGATAGTTATGTTGCAACAAAACTTTCACCTACTGGTGGACCATCGGCCGAGCCACGTCCCCCAGCCGTAAAATCCCAGCGGTTGTAGTCGCCCGGCCGCCACCAGATCGTCCACTTGGATTCGAGTGGGACCGCCTTTGTCCGTGGCGCTGATGTAATCATCGATCACCACCCAGCAACCGTGCGCGAACCGGTCGCTGTAACAGTCGATGTCGCGGCGCACATTCGCGTCCGCATCGAAAATAAACAGGCCGATCTCCCCCGGCCCCGCCATTTCCCGGACCGCCGTTATTGTCTTCTCTTCGAATGAAAATCCGTTGATCAAGGTGACCGCATCGAGCAATCCCGCGCGCGAAAGGTTCTTTTTCAGGTCTTTGAAAATGTCCTTGGTCGCCATTCGATGGTCCTTAAGCGCGCCGCCCGGTTCGATGCTGATGAACCTCTTGCGCTGTCCCGAATCCCGCGCGCCCATACCCGCCGCGATGGTGGACCCGCCCACGAAGGAACCGATTTCGAGAATGTCACCCTCGGAGATTTTAGCGAAGTGATAGATCAGGACCAGGACGTCGATGCCGAGCATGGAATGATCGGCGGCTTTCATTAGCTGGTGGTGCAACGCCTTCTGGTAGCGATAGTCGATCAGCTTTTCCATCAGCCCCAGGCAGTCGTCGATGTTGGTGTTTGTGCTCAAAGGAAAGCGATCCGGCCCTAGGTGGGCAGGTCATCATTTAGAAGTTTCTGGGCGGAATCAAGATGGCCCTGGCTTCCGAGAAGCAAGACATCGTCGCCGGCCCGCAGTTCTTCGTCGGGCCCGGGATTGATGAGGCTGGCTTCATCGCGCTGAATGCCGACGATGCTCGCGCCGGTCCGGGTGCGCAAGGCGAGCTCGCCGATCAATTTGCCCGCCGCGCCCGATGCTTCGGGAACACGAACCGTCCGCAACTGGGCTTCGCGCAGAATAGCCGGCAACGAATGCGCGGAAGGTTCTCGATGGGCCGCGGCCGGCTGGGAGAGCGTTTCTTGCAGGGCAAATTGAGCCTTCGAGTAGAGCCGGGTAAACGACCGGCGCAGGAGCACCGCTGTCGCTATAACGATCAGAGCCTGCGCGACCAGCAATTTCCAGGAGGGAAGAATGGCGGAACTGAGAAGGGCGAGCACGAGCATCAAGACCACACAGGCCGCCGCGAGAATGGTATTGGCGACGATCGATCGCAGCGCGGAAACGTTCTCGCCTCCGGCGCGGCGGGTCACACTCATCTCAGAGAGCAACATGCAGAGCGCACGCAATTTCCGGAATAGGGCGATCAGCAACGGCAGGCTGAGCAACATCGCACCGAGCCACAAAGCGGCTTTGACCCCATCCTCGCCCCGTGGGATCTGCGGCCACCACTGCAAGCCGTAGCGACGCAAGGAGGCCGCGCCGACAAAAATGCCGGCGACCAGGATTACGTTGAGTGCGATCTGCCAGGTCCACTTATGGACCAGCCCCATCGCGAAACTGCTTTCCGTTTTCAACCCCGCCACCCAGCGTGTGTAAAGGTCGAGCCACGCTCTGACCGGCGCGGGAACAACACGGTCGAACCATCCGACCACCCGATCCGAGCTTCGAAGCAAGTAGGGCGTGATGAGCGTCGTGAGGGCCGAGACCGCCACGGCGATTGGATAAAGAAACTCGCTCGTTACTTTCAAGCTCAGGCCCAGGGAGGCAATGATAAAAGAGAACTCACCGATTTGGGCCAGCCCCATCCCGACTCGTAAAGCCGTCTGGCGTTCGTGGCCGGCGAGGAATGTCCCAAACGTGCAGGAAACCACCTGGCCCACCACGACCACCGCAGTGATGATGAGGATCGGCCCCGCGTATTGCGCGAGGAGCGCGGGATTGATCAGCAGACCAATAGAGACGAAAAAGACCGCGCTAAACATGTCGCGGACCGGTTCCAGAAGCGTTTCAATCCGTTTGATCTGGCGCGCCTCCGCCACGATCGCTCCGATCAGGAATGCTCCCAACGCGACGCTGTATTCGAGTTTCACGGCCAGGAGCGAGACGCCGAAGCAGAGGCCCAGGACGGCAATGAGCAACATTTCATTGCTCTTGAACCGGGCCACGTAATTCAAGAGACGCGGAACGACAATTAATCCCGCCACGAGCAGGATGCCGAGAAACGAACCCAGTTTGAGAACAGTCCACCCAACTGCCGACGCCGTGAACGAACCGGTGGCGGCGAAGCCGGAAAGGAGCGCAATCATCACGATCGCGAGAATGTCCTCAACGATCAGGATACCGAAGATCAGCTCGGCGAAGCGTTCCTTTTTGAGGCCGAGTTCATCGAGGACTTTGATGATGATGGTGGTGGACGAGATGGAGAGAATGGCCCCGAGAAAAATGCTATCCATCGTGCTCCAGCCGAACGCCTGGCCGAGCGAATACCCGGCCGCCAGCATGACGAGAATCGCCGTGATCGCGGCGAGGAAAGCGGTCGCGCCTACTTCCTTCAACTTGCGCAGGCTGAATTCCAGCCCGAGCGAGAACATCAGGAAAATGATGCCGAGCTCCGAGAGCGTGCGGATGGTTTCTTCCTCGCGAATCAGAGGAAACGGCGGCGTGTGCGGCCCGATGATCACGCCCGCGATGATGTAGCCCAGAACCACGGGCTGCTTGAGCCGGTGAAATAATACCGTCACCAGCCCGGCGACGATCATCACGATTGCGAGGTCTGAAAGAAAGGTCGCGTCGTGCATACAGTTCGCGCGGATCGTCCGCGCGTTCCGGTCAGGGTGCCTCGCCTGGACGAATGCGCAAGAGTGGCGCCGGCGAAAAACTCAGACGAGCCAGGTCGCCAATCCGAGAAAGACGGCAAGTGTCGTGACGTCCGTAATTGTCGTGAGGACGATGCTGGAGGAGTTGGCGGGATCGGTCCCCAACTTTCGCAGGAGCAGGGGGATCGAAGCTCCAAAGACTCCGCCGATCAGACAGCTCCCGGCCATCGAGAAAAAAACCACCAGGCTGAGCTGCCAGGCCACGGGACTCTTTTGCATGGTGGCAAAAGCAAACATGCCGGCTGCGGCGCTCACACCGGTCAGGGCGCCATTGAGAAAGCCGAGGAAAGTCTCCTTCAAAACCAGCCCGAGTTCTCCTCCCGCCTTCAATTCCCCAAGGGTCATGCCGCGCAAAGCAACCGCCAGCGTTTGCACTCCCGTGTTCGAGGATTGGCCGATCACGACTGGGAGGAAGACGGCCAGCGCCACCAACCGGTCGATCGTGCCTTGAAAATAGCCGACCACGGCGGCCGCGATAAAGCCGGCGAAGAGATTGCCCTGAAGCCAGGGATGCCGGAAGCGGAAGCTCTTTGTCCAGGGAGTCGTCAACCTCTCTTCTCTTTCCACGCCGACCATGCTTCCCGCTTGCAGACTGAGTTCCACCGTCTCCGCCTCGAACAACATTTGGCCGCGAATCAGGCCGATCAATTTCCCGTCGGCATTGCAAACTGGATAGACCGGATAATGGCGGACCATGGTCGCCTTCATTGCGTCGACCAGCGGCATTTCGGGAGAGAGATGAAACGGATTGGGGATCATGACCTCGTCCAGCCGCTGCTCCGGACGGGCCAGCAACATTTCCCGCATCGCCACCACGCCGAGCAAGCGCTCCTTGTCGTCCACCACGAAGACGTAGGTAATGAAGGCGCGTTTAACGAAATGCCGGAGCTCGCTCGTCGCTTCGGCGACGGTTGTGGCCGGCTGGAAGACCGCCAGAGCGGGCTCCATCATGTGGCCGATGGAATTTTCCGGATATTTCTCGTTCCGAATCCATTGCTGCCGAACCTCCGGAGAAGCGGCCGCGATGATCCTTTGCCGGCGCTCGCTTTTGAAGCGTTCGAGAACGCTTTGCGCCAGGGCTGGATTCAGCGAGGCCAGCATCTGGGCGACAAAATCGTCCGGGTAGTGACCCAATATGCTGGCGGCCTCGCCCGGCGCGCGGGCCACCAGATTGGGGAGCAGCGCATGGATTTCGGCGCGAGTAGCGGCGTCCGCGACCTCATCGATGTCGTTCGACGAATTCATGAAAATGTTTCAACCGAAGATCACGAGCCGGATCGAATCGGGCAACTGCTGCGCCACGCTGGTCACGACGCTGCCGCCGAGGAGCTTGGCCATCGCCGTGCGTTGAGACGCGCCAATGATGAGATAATCGACCCCCAGGGTGGCGGAGAGATCGAGAATCGTGGACGCCGCGTCTTCGCTCACCGCATAAACCGGCTGCACGCAGATGTCGCGCTCCGCGCCGAGTCGCATGGTCAGCGACATGATTGCGCTGGCCGCGGGATCATCCTGCCATTTGGCCCGCCCGACATTCGTCGGACCGCCGGTGAAATAAACCGAGATCTCCTTCACGTAGAGGACGCAGAGGGTTGCCTTCCGCAGTTGTGCTTCCTCCAGGGCAAAGGCCAGCGCCGGCGTGACCCCGCGCGCCGCGACCATAATTTTTTGTCCTTCCGCCAGGCGCGGCCCCATCGTCGCCACGAGATCTGGCGACACCATGTCTGCCACCTGCCGCGTGACGGTCATGGTTTTGAGGCCTGAAACCTTATGAGAATAGGCGCGGAGCGCGTAGCCGGCGCCGAGCACGCACATGGCAAAAAAGAGCGCCTCCGGTTTTGTTTTTGCGATCGTCAATTCAACGGCCACGAGAATGACAAAGGTCAGCCCCATGATGAGGCGTTGGTACCATGGGAGCCCGAGGCGTTTGTTGAAGGTGCAGGAACCCAGATTCACCGCGATCGCCCCGACTACGCCGATGGCGTAGAGGCCGGCCAGGGCTTCGAAATCTTTTGTGACCGCGAGGACGACGATGGGGATGGCGACGGCGGCAATGAGTGGGATGAAGGGCACTCCGTGGGGATTCAGCCTGGCCAGTTGCCGCGGCATCTCGCCGTCCTGCGCCATCATGTAGACGACGCCAATCAGCGCCACGATCGCCGTATTGACCGCGCTGAGCAGGAGCAGGCCGAAGACGACGCCGACGATGATGCTCAAGGCCTGGCCCACGCCTTGGCTGAACGCCATCGTCCCGTAAACGTCCGCCAGGAAGCGCAACATGTCCTCTTTGTGTCCGCTGATTTCTGGAAGGAGATTTCTGGGCAACGAGAGCATGGCCCAGCCGAGGAGCGCGGTGCCGAGCACGACCTCGATTGCGACTGGCACGATCGCTTTCGTCGCCGTACGCGTCACCTTCGGGTGCTCCGGGGTCGAATCCGGGTCGGTCTTCATCACGCCGGTGATATTCGCGATGGCTTCGACGCCGCTGAGCGCCAGAATTACGCCCACGAAGGCCACCCAGGTGTGTCGCAGGTTATCGTGCCGCGGCTCCAGATACGTCATGTTTAGATGGGGCGCGCTCAAGACCACGATCAGTCCGACCATGACGACCGCCGGAAGGGCGAGCCAGATGGAGACGCTGCCGCTGTGCTTCGGCCCGAAATAATTTACCGCCCCGACGGCCAGGATCAGCCCCATCGTGGCGACCGGCGCATATTGGCTCGGCACGCCGAGGTAACTGACCGCGGCCCAGCCGCTCAACGCCGCGGTGACAATGAAATTCGCGACGAGCAGGAGCGCGCCTGTCGAAGCCAGGAACCGGCTCTGTTGCCGCGCGGCGGAATAGACGCCGCCGCCGTCAGGAAAATGCGCGCAGACGATGATGTAATTGTACGCCACCACCGCGGTCAGAACGCAGACGGCGAGAATGATCGGCAGCGAAGCAAAGCCGGCGGCGACGAAAGCGAGGCCGATGACGTAGGCCTTGCTCGTGCCCCAGTCCCCGTAGAGCAGAGCCGCGGCGCGCTTCCAATCAACATTACGCGGTCGATGAACTGCCGTCGGGTCGAGAATGGTAGCCATCAGTAATTCAGGCGAGGGGGGCACAGGTTGCCCCACTCCGCCTCGAAATGACGAGTTCAATCGTTACCTGGGAATCGTCGACCACGCCGTAATCACGCTGGCGCAAAGGAGGTGCGCAAGCACATAACGTGAGGGCAGACCCGAATTCAGGCAAACCAGGCCCGGAAAGGGACCGGCCGGGGTAGTCGCGCCGGTGAGAAATCAGACTTCCACCCGGGCGCCGAGTTCCACCACGCCATTCGGTGGCAGACAAAAGTAGGAAGTCACATCACCGGCGTTTCGGGTCATCCAGGCGAAGATCGAGCCGCGCCACGCGGAGATGCCGAGCTTGCGGGTCGCAAGAATGGTTTCGCGGCCGATGAAATAGGTCGTGCGCATTGAATTGAAACGCAGGCCGGGTTCCTTCACGCTTTCCAGTGCGGAAGGCACATCGGGTTTTTCCATAAAGCCGAAATGGACCTGCACACGCCAGAAACCCCCCTCCAGTTTCTCGAGCGCGACGCGATCCCGGGGATCCATGAGAAATGGAACTTCCTCGGTGCGCACCGTGAGGAGGACGACCTGTTCGTGCAGCACTTTGTTGTGCTTGAGATTATGCAGCAACGCGAGCGGCGTGCCCGTCCGATTGCCCGACATGTAAACGGCGGTGCCGGGCACGCGACGAATGCTTTGGTCTTTGAGGCCGGGGAGAAAATCATCGAGTGGCAGGCAGACGTCGGCGAGGCGCTGGCGCAAAACACGACGGCCTTTTCGCCAGGTCAGCATGAGAAAAAGAATCAGCGCGGAGACGAGCAACGGGAACCAGCCGCCGTGCGCGACCTTGATCATGTTCGCGCCGAAAAATGCGAGGTCGATGCTGATGAAGAAGGCGGCCACGGGTACGGCAGCAGCGGCCGGCCAGTTCCAACGCCAGCGGGCGACGACATAAAACAGAATCGTCGTTATCAACATCGTCGTGGTAATCGCCACGCCGTAGGCCGCGGCCAGATGGCTCGAGGTGCCAAAGCCGAGAACGAGACCGATCGACGAAAGCATAAGCGCCCAATTCACCACCGGGACGTAAATCTGGCCGATTACGCGCTCCGAGGTGTAATTCACCCGCAGGCGCGGCATGTAACCGAGCTGGATCGCCTGCATTGTCAGGGAAAAGGCGCCGCTGATGATCGCTTGCGACGCGATGATGGCGGCGGCGGTCGCGAGAGCCACCATCGGGTAGAGCGCCCAGGAAGGCGCCATCCTGAAAAAGGGATTCACGGCTGCGTCGGGGTGTCTGAGAAGAAGCGCGCCCTGGCCGAAATAATTCAAAGTTAACGCCGGCAGCACGACCGCGAACCAGGTGATTCGAATCGGCGCGGTGCCGAAGTGGCCAATGTCGGCGTAGAGCGCTTCGCCACCGGTCACCGCCAGGAAAACCGCGCCCAGGACCACGAAACCAGTTCCGCCGTTCCGGCTGAAAAATTGAACAGCCTGGAGCGGATTGATTGCGCTCAGCACTTCCGGAACCCGGCCGATTTGATGGATTCCCAGAATCGCGATCGCGAGGAACCAGAGAATCGTGACGGGTCCGAAGACGCGGCCGATTCCGGTCGTGCCGCGTGATTGAAAGATGAAAAGCGCGACCAGGATCCCGATCGCAACCGGCACGACGTAGGGATCGAAGAGCGGCGTGGCGACGTGCAATCCCTCCACCGCGCTCAGGACCGAGATGGCCGGCGTGATCATCCCATCGGCGTAAAGAAGCGCGGCGCCGAACAATCCGAGAAGCAGAAGAAATTTCCCGCGCCGGCCCACGACGTCACTGACCAGGGTCGCGAGTGCGAGGATGCCTCCTTCGCCGCGATTATCGGCGCGAAGAATTAGGATGAGGTATTTGACCGAAATGATCAGGATGAGGGACCAGAGAATGAGCGAAAGAACGCCGAGGACGTTGGCCGGTGTGGGAGGGAGTGCGTGCTCGCCGTAGAAGCATTCGCGCAACGCATAGAGCGGGCTCGTCCCGATATCGCCGTAAACGATTCCGAGGCTGGCGAGACAAAGCAAAAGAAGCCGGCTCTTCGGGACCCCCGAATCACCGGGGGACGGAATATGCGGCGCCTCTTCAGAAGTGAGCAGGCGCCAGGGTTGGAAGTGCAGAATTCACCGTCTTCCCGAGCTTAATCTGCGCGTGCGCCCGGAATAATTAAAACGGTACTAAAATCCTGAACGCTGCATTTCGCGCGGGGTGGGATGCGCTACATTGAGCGCGTGCTGGGCACAACCAGTTCGCGGCGTGAGGAGCAACCATCCCCGGGGAGGGGGCGAACGGTCACGATTTGGTTTCCTCGCTGCCTCCTTTTGTACCGCTGAAACAATATCTCACGGCGATTGCCAGGTGTGGCCGCGCTCACTCTCGCTTGCTGGCTCCTGACGCCGCTGACCGGCTATGCCGCCATCTCCCTCATCTATCTGCTTGGGCGTGTTGCTGGCCGGAATGGTTCTCAGTCGCGGACCGGTCTTGCTCGTGGCCACGCTCAGCGCGCTTTCCTGGAATTTCCTATTTATCCCGCCGCAGTTCACCCTGCACATCGCCAAGCTGGAAGATGCGCTGACCTTCGCGACCTACTTCATCATCGCGCTCACGGTGGGCAGCTTGACTGCGCAACTGAAGGCCCGGGAGCATCTCGCAGCCCAGGTTCAGCTGGCGAAGAACTCCGAACGCCTGCGCAAGACGCTGCTCGATTGCGTCTCGCATGAACTCAAGACGCCGCTCGCCGCGATCGGAGCCGCCAGTCAGGAACTCTTACAACTGGCGGCCAACACCCAGAGCGCCGGAATGCTCACGCAACTCGCCGGCGAAATCCATGCACGGCTCGCATCGCCTGCATCGTGTGGTCAATAACCTTCTCGACATGAATCGGCTCGAGAGCGGCGTCATCCAGCCAAACTATGAATGGTGCGACGTGCGCGAGCTGCTCCAGTCGGCCATTGAAACTGAGCGTGAATCCATCGACGGCCGGGAGGTCCGATTGGACGTGCCGGACGATATTCCCCTGGCCCTGCTGGATCATGGCTTGATCGAACAGGCGGTCGCGAAACTCCTGGCGAACGCCGCCAGTTATACCCAGGCGAGGCTGCCGATCGAAGTTGATGCGGAATACAAGAATGCGCAGTTGTCCATCTCGGTGAGTGACCGGGGACCCGGCTTCCCCGTGGAATCAACCGAGCGGTTGTTTGAAAAATTCTATCGCGGCGATGGCCGCAAGACCGGGGGTCTTGGCCTCGGGCTCTCAATCGCCCGCGGCTTCGTCGAAGCGCATGGCGGCAAACTCATGGCTGAGAATCGGGACGGCGGTGGCGCCCGCTTCACCATTAACCTGCCGGTCCGCGTCACGAACCAGAGTGTCCTGGAGACGACCTCATGAAACCGGCTCGCTCCGCTCTCATCATCGATGACGAAAAGCAGATTCGCCGGCTTCTTCGTCTCGCTTTGGAGGGAGCAGGTTTTCAGGTTTACGAAGCGGAAACCGGACAGGCTGGGCTCGCTGAAATTGTCCACCGCCGGCCCGATGTGGTGTTGCTCGATCTGGGTTTGCCTGACATGGAGGGCGTCAAAGTGCTGCGTCGCTTGCGCGAATGGTCGGACGTGCCGGTGCTGATCCTTTCCGTGCGCGACGATGCCGAGGAGAAAGTCGCCGGCGCTGGACGCGGGGGCCGACGATTATGTGACGAAGCCCTTCGATACGGCGGAGTTGTTGGCCCGCGTGCGGGTTGCGCAACGCCGTTCGCTCACGGAAGCAGGCGAACCCGTTTTTACGTCCGGATCGCTCTGCGTGGATTTCGCCGCTCGCCAAGTAAAGCTCGCCGGCGTTGAAATCAAACTCACGCCCGACGGAATACTCCCTCCTGCGCGTCCTGGTTCAAAATGCCGGAAAGGTCGTGACCCATCGGCAATTGCTCCGAACGGTTTGGGGAGAAAAGGCCGAGAGCCAGGCGCAATATCTTCGGGTCTATGTGACGCATCTGCGCAAGAAACTGCAAACCAGCGCCAGCGCGCCAAGCCTGATCAAGACTGAGGTTGGCATCGGCTATCGGCTCTCGGCCGAAAAGTTGTGACGGGCGGGCCCTCACGGTCTTAACGATCTTTTAGCGCTTAACGGGCACATTTTAATTACCAGGGACGCTTCGGCCTGCGCGACGTTTGGGTATGAACGCGATTGTGATTGTCCTCGTGCCGACGCAAGGGGGCCAGCCGTTAACAGAACAAGCGGGCACAGTGCCAGGTCTCGACGTCTGGTGGTGGAGAGTCGGCCAGAGCAGTGGGAACGCAGATCTCCGTAAAAGCTCTGGCCATCAAACGATGCCGCCGTTCTGGACGTGGTTCATCGAAAACCCACGGAACTGTGGCGCCTGATTCGAGCGGGGCGGAGGGGCGACGCTCCTAACTTCCACCGTTCGACCGGAGAGGCGAAGCGACGTGATATGATCGCAACCAACGTTAAGCGACCGCGCAACGTAAATGTCCCACGCGCGGCTGCGATCCTCTACGGAGATTGGGGCACGAGCAAAGCCTACGTCATCGGCCTGGCCTTTGCGGTCGGTGGCTACGGGTCGTTCTGGCTGATCGGCACGATGTGCGTTCTGACCGCACTCGTCGGCATCAATTATATGATTATTTGCCGTCTCTATCCGGATGGCGGGGGTGTTTACGCGAGCGTGCGCCATCGCTCGGAGGTTATATCCATCGTCGGCGCATTTTTGCTCATCGCTGATTACCTCGTCACGGCGGCAATTAGCGCGCTCTCGGCCTTCGCTTACTTCGGTGTGCCGCATCCGGAGAAATTCGCGGCGGCCGCCATCCTCGTCATCGGCCTGCTCAATCTGCTCGGGCCGAAACACACGGGCGGTCTGGCGTTCCTCATTTCTGTTCCGACCCTGATCGTTGTCATCACGCTCGGACTTTTCAGTCTCCCGCATCTCGGCAGCGCCATTGGACATCTCCAGCCGTTACAGGGCGGTTTCTGGCCAAACTGGGGAGGCTTCGTCGGGATCGTGCTCGCGCTTTCCGGCGTGGAGGCGATCGCCAATGCCACCGGCGTAATGCGGCTCGACCCTGGCAGCACCGACGCGCAACCATCCGTGCGCAAGACTTCCACGCCTGCGCTGCTCTGGGTCATGATCGAGGTCTGCATCTTTACCGCGCTGCTCGGCCTCGCAATGCACGCGCTCGTCGGCTTGCAGATCGCGAACGGCGATGTGAACGCACCCGGCGCGGAAGGCGTGCGTGACTACATGCTGCGCTACATGGGAGAAGTTTTCGTCGGGGGTGCTCTCGGCCCGGCCATCGGACATGCCTTTGGCTTTGCCGTCAGTATTACCTTTGGGTTGCTCCTTCTCTCCGCCGTCAATACGGCCATCGTCGATCTGATCACGATCCAATTTCTCATGGCGCGCGACCGCGAGCTGCCGCCAATCTTCCAGCGCCTCAACAAATGGGGTGTCCCGAGCGCCGGCATGCTTCTCGCAACCGTCGTTCCGATGCTCCTGGTGCTCCTCGTCAAAGATATGGTCGGCCTCGCTGATCTGTATGCGGTGGGCGTTGTGGGTGCGATCGCCACTAACCTCGGCGCGACGGCAACTGACTGGAAACTCCCGATCAAAACATGGGAAAGAACGCTGCTGTTCGGGACCTTCATCGTCATGGCGGCAATTGAAATTTCGTTGCTGATCGACAAGCCCAACGCGCGCTACTTTGCCGTCACCATCCTCGCCGCCGGCCTGATTCTCCGCGGCCTTGTCCACGAACGCCGCGCCAAGAAAGAAGCAATCGCCTCGGGAAAGCCTCTGCTCAAAATCGCCGGTGGATCGAGCGGGCCTTTACTCGACGTTAACTCACAAACGCCAACTCTCGGTGGAAACTCGATCCTGTGTGCCATCCGCGGTACTGGCCGCACGCTCGACTTCGCCTTGCGCGAAGCGCGCGAAACCGGCAGCCGCCTCTACCTTCTCTTCGTGCGCGAGCAACCGTTTATGACCGCGCAGGATAGCAAACGCAAATGGCAGGAAGATCCGGAAGCCAGCGCCATCTTCGCGGAAGCGAAACGCAAATCGGGCGAGGCCCAACCTCCGCTCTTCTGCTATGCCGTCAGCCCCTCTGCGGCCGAAACAATTGTCGACCTTGCTGCCACCCTCGGTGCCTCGCGTCTCGTTCTCGGTGCCCCCAAACGCAATGCCCTGATCAATCTCCTTCGAGGCAACGTCATTCGCGAAGTCTCGAATTCTTTACCGGAAGAGATCGACTTGCTCGTCTATGCCTGATTACCCTCCGCCTCACCGCGTAATGCCTGCGCGCGCTAGTTGAGTATCGTGATCACGCCCGCGAGTTTCATCGCAAGATTCACTTTGTTGTTTGCCACGGTATTTCTGTCGATTGCGGCAGACGCCCAAACCCTCACTCCCGCAGAGGAAGCCGCGCAGGCCGAGGTCCTGGAAAAGGAAGAAGCGAAATCGCGCCTGGCCATTTACGGCTGGGTTGAAACGGGATTTACCGGCAATCCCGCCGGTCCCAGCGATCATCAGAACTTCGGACGGCTTTTTGACGACCGGAGCAATGAGTTCGTCATGAACCAGGCCGTCATCACGGCGGAACGCGCGCTCGATTCGAAAGTCGGTTTCGATTGGGGCTTCAAATTGCAGTTCCTGTTTGGCACCGATGCGCGTTACATCCATTCGCTCGGGATGCGCGACGACAGAACGGGAGACGGCCTTTACCAGGCGGACGTTCCCGAAGCGTATCTGAGCCTGCATCTACCCGTGCTGACCGAAGGCGGCGTTGATGTGAAGCTCGGCAAGTTCGTCAGCCTGGAAGGAGCGGAAACCGTCGACCCGCGCCCAAATGCCTTTTACTCGCACACCTACATGTTCAACTTCGGCATCCCGGTTAACCACACCGGCGTGCTCTTCACTCTGCACACGAACAGTTGGCTCGATTTCAACATCGGCGTCACTCGTGGCGTGAACACGAGCCTTGACGATAATAACGAACGACCGGCTTTTCACGGTGGCTTCGGTTTGAATTTCAACGAGGGCAAACTCACCGTGCTGGCCTCGACGCATGTCGGCCCGGAAACCTCCGATGATCACGATATCCGTTGTCTCAATGACGTCACCACGACGTGGAAAATCAGCGATCGCCTCACTTCCATTACCGACATCAACTACGCGCACGACGCCGGAGCCGATGCGGACGCGTACGGTGTGGCGCAATATCTAATCTATGCGATCAACGACCGGGTTTCAGCGGAGATTCGCGGCGAAATCTGGCGCGACGACAAAGGTTTCTATGTCGCCCAGTTTGCCGACCCGGATGATCCGTTGCGCGCTCTTGAAGGTCAGCCGGCCGTCGATCCGCGCACAGTCGGTGGCGGCCGGACAACTTACGGTGAACTCACGATCGGTTTCAATATCAAACTGGCGGTCCCGAAACCGTTCACAGGTCTGATCATTCGCCCCGAGCTGCGCGTCGATCATTCCTTCAGCGACACCCAGCCGTTCAATAACTCGACCGACGACACCATGTTTACCGCGGCGATCGACGCCATCATAACTTTCTGATTTTGTTTTCGCTTCGTCATTTTTCATTAGGCATTAGGCATTAGGCGTTAGGCCCTGCCTTTTCTCGCCTCCGGATCAGCGGCCATTATGTCTTGCGCCGATGGCACCACTCGCCAAAATCCTGCGATGTTCGGTCTCCCAATCGAATTCATTTTGTTTGGGCTGACCTTGCTGGGCTGTCGGGCTATTTCATCGCCACACTTTGCCGGTGGCGCTCGCTGGTTTGGCGGCCATCGCCATCCACAAAATCGCGTTTACCGGATTCAAGACCGGGCCGGGCATCGCGGGCTTCGTCTCGCATCTCGGTCACGAGTGGGTGATTCTCGCAAACCTGCTCTGCCTGCTCATGGGCTTCGCGTTGCTTTCCCGCCATTTCGAAAAGAGTCACGTGCCGGTCGTCCTGCCCAAGTTTCTCCCGCACGATTGGAAGGGCGGCTTCGTCCTGCTCGTCATGGTCTGGGTTCTTTCCAGTTTTCTCGACAACATCGCGGGCGCGCTGATTGGCGGCGCGATGGCGCATCAACTCTTCCGCGCCAAGGTTCACATCGGTTTTCTCGCCGCGATTGTCGCGGCCTCCAACGCCGGGGGCGCCTGGAGCGTGCTGGGCGATACGACCACCACGATGATGTGGATCGCCGGCGTCTCACCCGGGCGGGTCTTCGAGGCAATCATCGGCGCGGCCATAGCGCTGTTCATTTTCGGCATTCCCGCGGCCATTCAGCAACATCGGTATTCCCCGATCTGTCACGCTCACGAACACACTCATGTCGACTGGATGCGGGTCGGAATCGTCGGCCTGATTTTGGTTTTCGCGGTTACGACCAATGTAATCGTGAACACGAAGTTCGCGGCGCTTCGCAGATCGTTTTCCTTTTCTCGGCGTGACGGTGTGGACGGCAATTATGCTATCTGTGGTAATACGCCGCCCGGATTGGGAAGTGTTGCCGGAGGCATTCAAGGGTTCTGCCTTTTTGCTCGCGCTCGTTTTGTGTGCGTCCATGATGCCGGTGGAGCATTTGCCTTCCCCGTCCTGGCCAACCGCACTCGGTCTCGGCTTTCTCTCTTCCGTGTTTGATAATATTCCGCTAACCGCTCTGGCTTTGAAACAAGGGGGTTACGACTGGGGATTTCTCGCCTATGCCGTCGGCTTTGGCGGCTCGATGATCTGGTTCGGGTCCTCTGCCGGTGTTGCGATTTCCAATATGTATCCCGAGGCAAGGTCGGTCGGACAATGGTTGCGCCACGGTTGGTCCATTCCGATTGCGTATCTCGTCGGTTTTTTTGTTATGCTTCTGTTCTGGCAATGGCACCCTGACAAGCCGCGCGCGGACGTTGCCCCAGCATCCACTGCGCACCAACTTGGACAATGAAACAGGCACTAATCGTGGGCCTTGGTGGGTTTATCGGTTCGATAGGCCGTTACAAAGTGGGCGCGGTTATTTTGCATCACTCCGCGTCGTGGCGGTTTCCGCTCAGCACCTTTGCCGTTAATGTGATCGGCTGTTTTGTCATAGGTGCGCTGGCTGCCCTGGTGGAGCACCGCGACCTGTTCTCGGCCGATACGCGCCTGTTTTTGTTTACCGGACTTCTCGGGGGATTTACCACCTTTTCGGCGTTCGGTTACGAAGGCGTCTTCTTGCTGCGGCGCGGGGATGCGGGGATCGCTCTCGCTTACGCCGGCCTCAGTGTGCTGTGTGGCTTGGCTGCGGTCTGGCTCGCGCTGAAACTGTTTAGCGTCGGCACGCACCATTGAATCTCGAGTCCGCCAGGCGCCAACGATCTGTCGGGATCATCTTGCTCGCCATCTTCTTCGGCGCGGGCGCGCTGATCTGTTTCGTCACGATGCTGGCGCTGGCCTTTCCCGGAGGATTCCTGGAGCCAGTCTGGCGGCTGAAACCAGAGGCGCGGATCGAGTTTCAACAAATAGGCAGGTGGTCGATCGCGCTGATGGCAGTGGTCGGCATCGGGTGCGGCCTGGCAGCAATCGGACTCGCGATAAACGCCGAGTGGGGACGCCGCTTCGCAATCGGCATTCTCACCGTTAATCTCGTTGGCGACACCCTCAACGCCATTCTCCGCCGCGACCCGATTACCTTAATCGGTCTGCCTATTGGCGGCTTAATGATTTGGTATCTAATAAGCAAAGGGCGAGCGGTGAGACGATTAAGTTGAGCCTGCAGCCACCAAGATATGACTACGGAACTTCACTTCTTAATTTACAGCGTCGTCCTTGGAATCGTTCACCTGGTCGCGGCATCGCATTTCATCAGCCATCAGTACGGCTACCGCTGGACCGCAGGGAACCGGGAGGAAGTGATGCCGCCTCTGAAGGGCGTGGCAGGTGGCGTAGACCGGGCGACCACAAACTTCCTGGAAACTTTCCCGTTCTTCGCCGCCGTGGTCCTCGTGGCGCATCTCGCCGGATGCCACAGTGCGCTCACGGTTCTGGGGGCGCACCTTTATTTTTGGGGACGCACTTTCTACCTGGGGACGTCAATGGCTGGTTTTCCCCTGATTCGCTCGCTCTCTTGGAACATTCCTACTTCGGGTATTCTGCTTTTCGTGATCGCCCTGTTTTCGTAGCGTGGGCGACCGATGACCCGCGCGATCCTGTATTCTTTCGCGATCTGCGCGCTCGGCGCCGCGCTGGAAGGTCTCTTCGCGGGAAGCGGAATCAGGCAGCGCCTGGCAACCGTTCGATCGCCATCTTATGCCGTTCCATTCTCGGGCTGGATGGTGATCGGCGCACTCTATTATGTGATCTGTTTCACGATTCTGTACCGCCTCTTTCTCCTCCAGCCGGCTCCTCTACGAAGCGCCGCTTTCGCTTTGCTCGGTGCAATCATGTTCATCAACGCGCTTTGGAATTATTTCTTCTTCCGCACCCGCAATCTCTTCCACGCTTATCTGCTCGGATTCCCTTACAGCGCTATCGCGCTCTCTCTTTTTCTCTTGTTGCTGCTGCGAGTCGATCACATGGCCGCGTGGTGTCTCCTGCCGTATGTAATCTATCTTTTCTACGCAGGTCTCTTGGGGTACCGCATGTGGAAATTGAATCCACCGGAAAGATTAGCTGATCGTTGATCAGCCTCTGACCGTCTTCATCCCTTGCCGGATGATTCGATCGATCAATTGCGGATACGAGAGTCCCGCTTTTCCCGCCGACTGCGCGAAGTCTTCGTCTGCCGCGAGAATCGGATTTGGATTTGCCTCGATGAAATGCATTTCGTTCGCCGCCGTCATCCGCAGGTCTATGCGCGCGTAGCCCTCGATTGTAAGCAGACGGTAGATCCGTTTACACGTCTCCTCGATCTGCGCGACCAGCGTCGGCTCCAGGGCCTCGGGAAATTGATTTTGTAAACCCCAGCGTTTTCGATACTCCTCGTCCCACTTTGCCCTATAGGTCGCGATCCTCGGCTCGTTCGGCGGCACCTCACCAAAAACCAGCTCCCGAATCGGAAACACCGTCAACTTTGAAGTGCCCATCACGCTGACGTAAAACTCGCGGCCTTCGATGTATTCCTCCGCGATCACATCGGCGTCGTGTTTCTCGTGAATGAACGCCACTCGCTCCCGGAATTGGTCATCGGTCGTGACGAACGATGCCTGCGAAATCCCGTAGGACGCCTCTTCCTTTACCGGCTTTACCAGGATCGGGAATTTCGGGCGTTTGAGCCGTGCGATCCGCTGGCCGCGTGGGATTACCACGAAGTTCGGCACATGGATGTGATGATAACCGAGGATTTTTTTTGAGATGCCCTTGTGCTTGCACAGGACGAGACCGGTGGCGCCGCATCCGGTAAAGGGCACGCCCTGCATTTCGAGAAGGGAAACGATGTGCTGGTCGAAGCCGCGGTTGTTCTTGAATTGATCGGCGAGATTAAAAATCACGTCGGGCGCAAAGCTCTCCAATTTTTGCCGCAAAAGGTCGAGATCATCGAAAATCGCGAGATGCTCCGTCGTGTAACCGAGCTCACCGAGCGCGGCCAGGACGTTCGCCTCCGTTTTCCAATCAGGCGTTTTCATCTCGGCGCTCAGGTCCTGATCGATCGTAGTGGGACGGATCGCGTCAAAAAGGGCGAGGACTTTGAGTTTTTTCTTCACGATTACTTGGTGCGCTTGAATTTGCCGGTGAAGAGATAATTCATCACCAGCGTCGTTATGAAAGAGGTGACCCGAAAATCCTGCTGTGGATCGTCGTTCAGCACGCAGAGATCGAGCTGGTCGCAACGGTCGATCAACCGCGAGAGAAGTTTGTTCACCCGGAATTTTTTCTCATTCGTCCACTGGCAGACCGAGTTCAAGAGCCGCCGCCGCCGCCGCCGCAAATACACCGCCGCCGTGATCCTCCCCGGCCCGGCCGGCGCCGAGAAGAGTTGGCGCAGATCGGCGTCGTAGAAATCCGGATAAGTATCCTCGTAAAGCTTCCGTTTGCGGGCGTAATAGGTCTTGAGCTTGAGGTTCAGGCAATCGTAATCGGTCGCGCGATATTCCGGTGCGTGGACCGGCGGCTTTCCCGCCAGCGACCGCATCAAGTCATCGACGTATTCGAGCTTATGGAGCGCGTTCCAGCCCGCATAGCGCGTCCGCCAGTCAGTGTCGGGGGTGAGCCAGACAGCGAACGTTTCGGCGAAATCCTCATCCGGATGGCTCTGCGCATACCAGTCATCGAGATTGACCACGTAGCTGCGGCTGAACGGCTGCGGATGATAAACATCCGGCGTCTGGTCGCGTGACGTTTGCCCGAAAGCCGCCTGCCATTTTTTCTTTTTCGGCAACCGGTAGGCATAAGCGTAGGCATGCGCCGCCTCATGCCGGATCAGTTTCATGAACCAGTCCTTCGTGCCGCCCTCAACCTCGAGCATCTCCGTTTTCTCCAGCATCCGGAGCCGGTCGTGGACAAGAAAAAACGGCACGAAAATCGCCGGAATGCCGACCGGCACGAACCATTCATCGCCAATGTGGCAGGGCGGAAAGAACGTCAGGCCCTTGGCCGAAAGCTCCTCATAAAGCTGCCGGACGAGCGGTTGGGCCGCCGAATCCTCAAGCAGCAACCCGAGCTTCGAGATGCGGCGCTCGAGAAGCTCCTGGTCGCCCAATGATGCCCAATCGGCCGCTTCCATTTCGCGCAGAGTATCGTCCGTCTCCGGCTCCTGTCACGCCCTCGCACTGCCGGCTCTCCCCTTCCTCATTCCGCATTCGTCCCTCCTCCTTCCGCCTTGCTATCGCTGTGGTGTTCAGGCTGAATGCCCGGTATGGTATTAAGCGGAAATGAAGAGTGCGTTCTGCGTCTCGGCGCGGCGCTAATCATCGGAAGCATTCTTGGCTTGAACCGCGAGTTGCAGGGGAAGCCAGCCGGCTTGCGGACTCATGCCCTCGTGACCCTTGGTGCGGCTGTCGCCACGATTGTTGTGCTCAAATCGCCCACCGGTTTTCAGGTCGCTGGGCAAGACGCGATCGGGCGAGTCGTTCAGGGTATTCTGACGGGCGTTGGATTCCTGGGTGCAGGAGTGATCTTGCGCGATCCCGCCGGCCACGTCACTGGGCTCACCACGGCCGCGACCGTCTGGATGTGCGCCGTGCTCGGCATCGTTTGCGGCCTGGGATATTGGGGCATTTTGGGAATCACCGTTATTCTGACGACGCTGGTGCTACTCCTGGGTCGGCCATTGGAATGTCTGGCCGAACGGATATTCCACCGGCATATCTCCGGCCCGCCGGATCACAGCGTTTAAGGAACGAATTCGCGTCGCTATCACGCCGGTGGGTCGAACGCTCCGTCACTCGGTGCTAAACAATCGCGGCTTCGCCGCTCAAGGAGCGGCGGTTTGAAACCGCCGTTTTTGTTGGCCGGCGATTGAAAATCGCCGCTCCTTGAAGCGCAACGACGATTACGGCTGCAACTCCCTAACCGGCTTCGGCTCACGCTGCGGAACCTCGCCTGTCGGCAATTTCCAGGGACGCTGTTCCCTGAACGGCAGGGCCAAGAGTTTGCCGACCGTCAATTCGCCTTCGTCGCGGAACGCGGCCACGCCGATCGTTAGCTCGTCCTGCCGAATGTCGCGGCGCAGGCTGCGATGGAGCTTGTCCCACCAGCAAAAGATGGTCCCCCAATTCGAATCGGTCTCGCGTTCGACGATGGAATGGTGAATGCCATGCATCCGCGGCGTGACGATGATGTGATTCAGGAAGCGCTCCAATCCGAGGGAGAGCCGCCAGTTGGAGTGATGAAAGAGACTGGCCGATTCAAAAACGATTTCGAAAACGAGATAGACCAGCGGCGGAATCCCGAAGAGCAGGACAACGAGAATGCGGAACGGGATCGAGAAAATGATTTCGCCAAAATGAAACCGGGCCGCCGTTGTCACATCCAGGTCGAGATCGGTATGATGCACGTTATGAAACCGCCAGAAAAGCGGAACGCGATGCATGGCGTAGTGCCACCAGTAATGGGCCCAATCCATTAGGAGAAAGCTCGCGATCGCAACGACGATTCCCGGCAAGGGAATCCACTGGAGCAATCCGAAATGCGTGCGGGCCACCCAGATCGAGATCGCCAGCGGAATCGGAATGAGAGCAAGGCGCAGGAGCACAAAGGCGGGGAGCGAGAAGAGGTAGTTCCGCACCAGCCGGCGGAGCACCGACAAATGATGGCGGCGCAAAGGATATTTCCATTGTAGAAACAACAAAAGCGCGAAGAGGAAAACGAAGATCGGACTGCCGACGTAATCGAGTAACGGGATGGATTTCATCGACGTGTCCCTTACATTTCTATCTAGGGCGTCTTAGTTAAACAGACGCGGTAGACCCACGCGATGAATAGCAGTTGGAAGGGGAGCCGCGCCCAGAGAATCCAGGCTGGTAGAGCATGGCCGCCAATAACCATGCCGGTCGAGATCGCGTGAATGTTGGCGGGGAAGACGGCGACCAGCAACGCGATCAAACACCAACCCGCCGCCACTCGCGTGGCGCGAAAGCAAACTCCAAGGCCTCCCAGAATTTCCGCTACCCCACTGATTGCGACCATCGCTGCCGGCCATGGAACGTAAGGCGGCGTGATCGCGAGGAAAGGCTCGGGCATGAGGAGGTGAGTCGTGCCCGCGACAATGAAAAAACACGCGAGCGCGAAGCGAGAAAAAGTGCGCATTGTGACGAATTGACTGTCGGACGGCGTTTAGGGGAGTTGAGGGGCCCCGGGCAGATCGAAGTAAAAATTGCTGCCTTGGCCGACCGTGCTGGTGACGCCGATGGTTCCGCCATGGGCCGAGATGATCGCTTTGACAATCGCCAGGCCAAGACCGGCGCCGCGGCGATCGGCCGAATCCGCCTGCCAGAAACGGTCGAAGATTCTTTCCAAATCTTCCGGTGGAATTCCCGAGCCGAAATCGAGGACGGAAAAGCGCACGGTTCCGTCGTTGAGCGCAGCGGTTACGTGCACCTCGCTGCCGGCATCGCTGAACTTTACCGCGTTGACGATCAGGTTCGAAAAGACGCGCAGAATGCGCTCGTAATCGGCGAGCACGGACGGCAGGTCGGCTTCGCATTCAGCGACCAATCGGATCTGGTGGCGGAGCGCAAGGGGCTCGGACATTTTGATTGCATCGGCGATCAGGGTCTGCGCGTGCAACGGCTTGGGACGGATCGACATTTGGCCAGCTTCGATTTTGGCGACTTCGAGCAGGTCCTCGATGAGCAGGTTCATGAGGTCGACGGCGCTTTCCACGCGCTCGAGGAGCTGCGGGTTCTCTTTCGCATCGGGCGCTTCCGCGACCAGTTGCGCGCCCATTTTGATGAAGTTCAGCGGTGTCCGGAGATCATGCGCCACCACGGCTAGCACTTCCTCGCGGGCTCGCACCGCATCCTGGGCGGCGCGGGCGTGCGTTTCAGCGTCATGCACGGCGGAACGCAATTTGATTTCCCGCATGGCTGATGCCGCCAGTTCGCTCAGAATCTCGACATCGAGCGCGGACCAGGCGCGCGGTGCGAAATCGATCGCGCAAAAGCTGCCGATTGCCTGGCCCTCATCGGTGAGCAGCGGAATGCCGGCGTAAGCGCGGACGCCGAGTGACTGCACGGTCGGAACCTCGCGAAAGACGGGATCTATCAGCGTGTCGTTAATTAAAAGCGGTCCAGCGGAGACAATCGCATGATGACAGAAGGTGCGGCCTTCAAGCTGACGCGTAGTGGAGAGCGGTTCGCCAAAGCCGAAGCAACTTTTGTAGAAATCGCGGTTCTGATCCACGAGCGAAATAAAGGTCGTCGGGACCCCAATCAACTTCGCCGCAAGCCTGGTTAGGCGATCGAAGCTTTCCTCCGGCGGTGTATCCAGCAATCCGGTCTGCAAAACGGCGTCGAGACGCACCTTGTTTGCGACGGCGAATTGTGGGTCCAGGATTCGTGGTGGCATTCCGGAAATCGGATCAATGAGGGGAATGGTGGACAGTGGGATAGCCAAAGCGTGTTGTTTTCTAGCGATGCGGACGAGTTCTGGCGGACTGCCTCAGTCAGTATACCACTCCCAACGCCAAGGCTCTATTGATTGGATTCGGATCAAGACATCCTGTGGGAGGAGACTGCCGGGCGACCCCATCGGAGATTCGTTCACAATAGCTCCACTTCTAGACAGAACCTCGGGGCGGTGCCGTCTGAAATAAGGGACTATATTGATTTCCGAATCCAAACCCGTTTGTCGCCGCATCGTACCAGCAAGGAAACCGGCGAATGACGGCTTTCGCATGAGAGAGATTGGTGGCAGGTCCAATCGAAAACAGTTACAACAGCGGGAGACTCCATATGATGACTGATCTTCGTTTCGCATTGCGGCAACTGCGCAAATCGCCCGGGTTCACGCTTCTGGCGGTGCTCACCCTCACGCTCGGGATCGGGCTGAACACGGCGATCTTTTCGCTGATCAACGATCTGTTCCTGCGCGGACTGCCATTTCGAGAGCCGGCGCGCGTTCTTCACGTCTTCTCGCATTTCAAGGAGCAAACAGTCGATTTTCCGCTCTCCGCGCCGCGCTTCATCCATTTCCGCGACGGCCAAACGGTCTTCGACGGATTCGCCGGGGAAAATGGACTGGCTGCGACGGTGACGGGACTGGGTGATCCGTTTCAGGTTCCGCTGTTCAAGACCACCGCGAATTATTTTGATGTCCTCGGTTTGCGTGCGGCTCAAGGCCGCACCTTTCTGCCACAGGAAGAGGAAGGCGCTGATGTCGCCGTGGTCACAGAACGTTTCTGGAAAGCGCGGCTGGGGAGCGATCCGAACGTGCTCGGGCGTGCCCTGACCCTCGATGGCGTGGCGCACACGATTGTGGGCGTTATCCAGACCTTGCCGGTTTCGTGGTCGGGACCAAACGCCGATATCTGGACGACCAAGCCGTTCATCATTCCGGGTTTCTCGCATGAGCGCATGATGAGGGGCACCGCCTTTTTGCGCGCGGTCGGACGCCTGAAGCCGGGCGGGACGAAAGAACAGGCCTTCGCCGCTTTGCAATTGCTCGAGAACAGCTATCGCTCGCAGTATCCCGAAAAGATCGACGCGAAGTCCGGCACGGTGGTGAAGGCGTTGCCCGAGGATGTTACGGAAAATCTGCGACCGGGTTTCGCCACCCTGCTCGCGGCCGTGACCTTTGTCCTGCTCATCGCCTGCAGCAACGTTGCCAACCTGCTCCTGGTTAGATTCAGCGGCAGGCGCCGCGAAATTTCCCTCCGCATGGCGCTGGGGGCGTCGCGAGGGAGCGTGCTGCGCCTTTTTGTTTTCGAAAGCGTGCTCATCAGTTTGTTCGCCGGACTTCTGGGCGCTCTGCTGGCCTGGCAACTGGTACCGCTCGTGCCGAAACTCGCGGGAAACTTCCTGCCGATCGAAATCGGCAGCGCGACGTCGCTTTCCTTTCCGGTGCTCGCGTTCACGATCGGGCTCTCCTTGCTGACGGGTTTGGTCATGGGCTTATATCCTGCGCTGCAAAGCTCACGCGGGGACATCGTCGATGCGCTGAAGGAAGGCGGCCGCGGGACCGCCGGCAGTGCGCGGCAACAACGTTTCCGCAAACTGCTGGTCGGTGCGCAGGTCGCGCTCTCGGTCACCCTCGTGGCCGGGGCGTCGTTACTCATCGCGAGTTTCGTGCGGCTGAGTCATCAGGATCCCGGTTTCAAAGCCGACAATCTCTGGATCGGACTCACGGTCATGCCACAGGCGCAATATCCGGACGTCGCTTCCCGCGCCCGTTTCGCCGAGCAGATGACAAACGCCCTGCGTGCCACAGCCGGCGTGCAGGATGCGTCGGTCAGCGGCGGGTTTCCGCTCTTCGGTGGCGGCGGCGCGACGCTCTACACGCGTGCGGACGGCAACGTTCCGCCGGTGGCCGAGCGCTTGGGCGCGCCTTCCAATGACATAACGCCGGGATGGATTCGGACGTTGGGCATCCCGCTTCTGGCTGGTCGCGATTTCAACGAGCGAGATATGGCCGACCACCCAAACGTGATCCTGATCAGCGCAACGGGCGCCAAGACAGTCTTCGGTAACGAAAATCCAGTCGGCAAGACCTTGCTCGTGACCAGTGGCAGCGTGCCGGTCGAGGTTGTGGGCGTGGTGGGCGATGTGCGCTCGGTGCGGCTCGACCAGAAAAACGACATGGAATTCTATCGGCCGTTCGCGCAGGAGAATTTTCCGTTTCTCAGCATCACGGTGCGCAGTCCATTGCCGGCGGACAGCGTGACAAAATCAGTGCAGGCCGCGCTGAAGACGATCGATCCGGGTCTCGCGCTGATTCAGCCGCAGGCGGTGAGCGAGGTCATGGCGCAGGCGCTTGGCCAGGCGAAGTTAATGATGGTGTTGCTTGGCGTCTTCGCCGGCGTGGCGCTGCTGCTGGCGACCGTCGGCATTTACGGCGCGGTGGCTTACACGGTGGAACAACGCACGGGCGAGATCGGTGTGCGGATGGCGCTCGGCGCGCAGACAATGGATGTGCTACGACTCGTCGTGAAACAGGGAATGATGCCGGTGCTTTTCGGTTTGTTCGTAGGATTAGCCGCGGCTTTGGCCCTAGGTCGATTGCTCACCTCGCAGCTCTACCAGGTTTCCGCGCACAGTCCGCTTTTGCTCGGCGCAACGATGGGTGTACTCGGCCTGGCTGCTTTGCTGGCGTGCCTGCTTCCTGCAAGACGAGCGAGTCTGGTTAATCCCGTCGAAGCGCTCCGAGCGGGGTAGCTGGGAAGCGTACGCCTCCGGAGTTGCCTCCCGAAGGTCACCCGTGGCAAACAACGGGTGGTGCCTCCGGGAGACGTTCCGGGGGGAAAGCCATCGCCAAGGATATCCAAGAATCACTACGAGACTCGCCAACTAAAGTTGACGGATTTTTTTGGAAACTTTATTTCGCCGCGAAAAGACGAATTCCGTTACGTGCTCGCCGTGACCAAATGCGCCATCACTTCGATCTCGGCGGTTTGGGGGAACATGTCGAAAGGCGTAATCGACAGGATGGAGAATCGCTTCTGCAATTCGGCGAGATCGCGCGCGAGCGTAGGTGGATTGCAGGAGACGTAGATCATCGTGCGCGGCGGCGCCTCGAGGATGGCGCGGCGCATTTCGGCGGAGAGGCCAGTGGCGGGAGGATCGACAATCAACGCTGTCGTTGGGAGGTCGCTCTGTTGCAGGAGCCAGCGTAATTCTGTTGTGACGTCCCCGGCGACATAGGCTTCGTTGGGGGCGGCCTCTTTTTGCGCGGCTGCAATGGCGAAACGATCCCAATCGATGCCGGCCACACGTTCGAATTGAGGCGCCAGCCGCTTCGCAAAGAAGCCGGCGCCGCAAAACGCGTCGATCAGAAATTTTTCTTCACCGCGGAGAGTCTCAGCGATCTGGTCGGCTAACGCTTCGGCGATCGCATCGTTCGTTTGGGCGAAGACGCGCGGCCCGGAATGCGCGCGCAACGTGTAGTGACCATCGCGCGCCCGTCCGGCGCGGAGTTTTGCGAGAGCGTCGTTTACCGCTTGCGCGGCGATCGGGCAGCGCTCGATATCCATCAGCTGGTGAACGTCGCGCCGGTAAAATCCGACGACGTTATCCTGCGCATGGACGGTGATTCGGTTCCGGTAACCGTACGGCAGGGGTGAGGGGACCATTGGCCGCATGGGCGGCTCCGCCAAACGGCCAATCCGTCGCATCGCTTGCTCGACCTGCCGCGTCTTCAGCTCCAACTGGTGCGCGTAGCTGATGTGTTGGTAACTGCAGCCACCGCATCGTCCGAAATACGGACATTCCGGGACGACGCGCTCTGGCGCGGGGTCGAGCAATGCAACCATCTCGCCTTCGGCGAACTGCTTTTTCTCGCGCACGATATCGGCGGTAATTCGCTCGCCGTCGATGGTGAAGGGGATGAAGACGGCTTTACCCTGCTCGCGTGCGACCCCTTTGCCGCCAAAAGCGACATCTTCGATTTTCAATTCCACCTGGCGCATCGCGGTGACTCTAATGTGGGAGGGGCCTTAGTGCCCCGACATTATGGCAATAATACGGGAAGCAATCGGGGCGCTAAGGCCTCTCCCACCTTTTAGGCCTGGGCGGACATTGCGTGTTTGATCGCGGCTTCGAGTTTTTCGACGTTTACGGGCTTGACCAGGTGTTCGAAAAACCCCGCCTGCTTGCTTTTCTCGACATCGCCGTTCATTCCAAAACCGCTAATGGCGATCCCGCGGATTCCGGTTTTTGCACGCAGCCGGGTCATGAGTTCCAGGCCGCTTCCGTCCGGCAGCCCTACATCGCTGATGAGAAGATCGAACTGATCGCGCTCGGCCGTGGCCAACGCCGACTGCATGTTACCGGCGGCCGCTACGGTGTGGCCGCGCCGAGCCAGCAGCTTTTCCAAGGCAGTGCAGGTGTCGGAATGATCATCGACGAGGAGGATGCGAAGGGAGCGCCCAGCAGCATGCGCGCGTTTCCGGGCCTTTTTCACCGATACGTGGGCGGGAACAGTTCCAAGCATCAGAATAAAGGTCGCACCTGAATTTCGTCCTTTGCTCTGCGCCACCAGGGTGCCCCCATGCGCTTCGGCGAGAGATCTCGAAATCGTCAATCCGAGCCCGAGACCCCCGAACCGCCGCTGAAACGAGCGCTCCCCCTGCTCGAATCGATTGAAAATGCTCTCCATTATTTGGGGTTCGATCCCGATCCCGGTATCGGTGACGCGGAGAGTCAGATTCTTCGGCGATTCATTCGTCGAGGAAATGGCAATGGTCCCTTTGTCCTGGGTGAACTTGATCGCGTTCTTTAACAGATTCCAGATGATCTGCTGAAACTTCGGCGCGTCCGCTGCGACGTGGTGGTCCTCAGCGCGCAGGTCCAAAGAAAGGTGGATCTGCTTGGCGTCCAGTTCTGAGGCGCACATTTCGGACACGTTTGAAATCGCGCGATGGGCATCGAGCGGCTCGAGCTGCAATTGCAATTTTCCCGCCGAGATCCTGGTCAGATCAAGAAGATCGTCGATCAACTGACTCTCCAGATCGATATTGCGGCGGATCATCGCCAGCGCCGCTTTGGATTCGCCTGGATCGAGTGGCTCGGACCGGAGGGTTTCCAGAGCCGCGACAATGGGCGTAAGAGGCGTCCGCAGTTCGTGCGAAAGCATCGCGAGAAAATTGTCCTTGGTCCGGTTGGCCGTTTCGACCACGGTCTTTTGTTCCTCGATCACGGCTTCGGCCCGCCTGCGTTCGGCCATCGCCGCGGCCAGCGTCATGGAGGTGAGGGTCAGCACCGTCGCCCAGCCTTGCAGGATCAGGAGGGATTGGTTCGCGCCGTCCATGACGAAAGGGCCGCGGTCATGCAGGGTGCCCCAGAGAGCGATCGCGGAGAGGACAAAAATGCCGGTGGCCGTTTCGCGTTGCGTGAAGCGGAACGCGATCCAGATAATGATCGGTCCGCAAATGAACGCGATCGGGTAATTCCGGGCGAAAATTGGAAACCATCCGCCAAAGACGGTTTCAGCCAGAACTACGAGCAAGACGAAGAGCGCGGTAAGTTCTCCGGTGCTCTCACGGTCAAAATGCCAGCGCGGCCGGATACCCCAAAGAAGAACGATTGGAGCGATAACCAGATCTCCCGCGAGATCGCCCAACCACCAGGTTATCCAGACTTCACCGAATCGGGCCCAGTCCGCAAAACCGCCCAGGGCAAGACTGGTCAGTCCGAGCGAGGGGCTAATGACCGTGCTTAAACCAGCAGCCAGCGCAAATTTGAAAACTCCTTGGGCGCGATCGAAAACTCTAGTGCCACCGGCAAAACGGCATACGAGCCAGGCCCCGGCCAACGCCTCCAAGGTATTTCCCGCCGCGATACCCAATGACGTCGGAATGCTGCCGGCAGTGGTGAGGTTGACCAGAAACGCCCCTAGGAAAATCGCGGGCCAAACGCGGTAACCGATGAGGAGCAACGCGGCCAGGGCGATCCCCGACGGTGGCCACACGGCCGAAGCGCTGGCATTCAAGAGCGCGAGTTGCAATCCGAGTTTGCCCGCGATGAAATAAATCACCGTGACAAAGCCGATGGCTGGCAAGGTGGAGAATCGCCGAGAAAACATTGGCCGAGCTTGTCCGCCGTATCTCTACGGGGCTCCCAAGCGCGGTCAACTTTCGATCTTTAATCTTCCTCTACCGCTTCGGCTTCCTCTTCGCTCGAAACTAGGTTGCTCCTGGAACAGAACCAGAGAGGCAGAGGTAAAGGAAGAGACATGGCGAAAGCCGTGTCAGTACATCCGGACGTAGGGATACTTCGATTCGTTGCCGAGCTCAGGCGGGAACTCCTGATATCCCGCATGGATATAAGGGATGTCGCTGCGGAGAAGCGGGTAGTACGTGCGGTGTTTTGTTGGAAAAGGGAATGTCAGGAATTCGAAGAATCCCGACCCTATTCGCATTCCGCTCCGCCCAAGGCCGCGCACGACGCCGTAGCCGGCCGCGGCGGAGTTGCCTTCGCGTTCATTGATTTTCGCGATGGTCGCCGGCAATTCGGCGATGCCGAAAACCAGGTTGGAAAGACCGCGACCCATTTTGCGCGTCGGACCGTGGTCATTCGAGGGCGGATCCTGAATGTCGGCGAAGGCAGAGCTGGCAAAGGCGAGGAGGAACGCGGCGGAAAGGAGGGTTTTCATGGGGGGTATTCCAGCTAAGCAATTCCGGCGCGTGCCGGCAACTCCTATTTCGGATCGAGTGGTGGTTGCCCGGCGTCTGACTTGTTTGGAGGCTGCTTGCGGGTCGCGCGCATGGACGCGTAAATGGTCACTCCCAGAATCAGAATGATCACGGCCAGCGAAATCCCGTTCGGGATGTGGATTGAATCCGCGCAGAATCATTTTGAGCACCGACGAAGCCGAGGACGAGAGCGAGCCCGGTCTTGAGATAAATGAAGCGATCGATGACGTGCGCGAGGACAAAGTAGAGCGAGCGCAGTCCCAGGATCGCGCAGATGTTCGAGGTGTAGATGATGAATTGATCGGTCGTGATGGCGAAGACGGCGGGGATCGAATCGACGGCGAAGACCAGGTCCATGATATCGATCACGATCAGGACCAGGGCCATGGGCGTGAGCATCCAGTGGCCGTCCACTTTCACGACAAATTGCTGCTCGTGGTAATCCGGCGTCACCCGCATCCAGCGCCGGCAGAGCCGGAGCACGAAATTGCTCTCCAGGTCGATCTCTTCGCCGTGACTCACGAGCATGCGGATGCCGGTGATGAGAAGGAACGCACCGAAAATGTAGAGGACGAAATGGAACCGCTCGACCAGCGCGACGCCGATCCAGATCATGACTCCGCGCATGATGAGCGCGCCGATGATGCCCCAGACCAGGACGCGGTGCTGATACTTCCGGCGCACCTGGAAGTAGGTGAAGATGAGAACGAAAACGAAGATGTTATCGACGCTGAGCGAGTACTCGATGAGGTAGGCGGTAAAGAAATCGAGCGCGGCTTCCGACCCCTTCATGTGCCAGACGAGGAGGTTGAAACTCAGGGATAGAAGGACCCACACGATGCTCCAGCTCGTCGCCTCGCGGATCGAGACGACGTGGGCTTTTCGGTTAAAACCGATGAGATCGATCGCGAGGACAAGGAAGACGCCGAGGTGAAATGCGACCCAAAACCAGACTGTGGCACGGCGCAGACCGTTCCATGCAGAGCACTCGCGTCGCAATCGCAAAGCGTCGCGCGGATTTTCACCTCCTGCTCTTGGTCCTAATCCTACTCGTGATCCCGGGAGAAATCGGCGTGGTCAAAAAGGATTAGGATTAGGAGCAAGATCGGGAGCAGGACGGAAGCAAGCATCGCGCATCCAATTTTCGCTCGCGCACCGAGGCGTTCTCCGTAGCTTCTCCGACCCGCATGGATGCCGAATTGGAAAAGCTTGTTGAATCCGGAAAACTCACCGCCCGCGCCGCGGATCAGCTCGAAAAACTGAAGCCCGGCACCTTCTGTTTGCACAAGAGCTGGGGCTTCGGCCGCGTGGCCGAGTGGAATCTTCTCCTCAATCAAATCCTGATCGATTTCCCGGGCAAGAAGGCGCACGGCATGCAGCTGACCTACGCGGCCGAAAATCTCACCGTCATCCCGCCGGAGCATTTCCTCGCGAAAAAAGCGAACGACCTGAAGTCGATCAAGGAGCTGGTGAAAAAGGATCCCAGCGGCGCTCATGCGGAACATTCTCGAGAGCCTGGGCGGCGCGGCCACGGTCACGCAAATCAGCCAGCTGATGATCGGCGATATTTTCACCGAGGCGGAATGGAAACGCTGGTGGGATTCGACGAAGAAACTCCTGAAGAAGGAAGGCTATTTCCTCATCCCGACCAAGAAGAGCGAGCCGATCGAATTGCGCGGCGAGAAGGTTTCGCGGGCGAACGAGCTGATCACCTTTTTCAATCAGGCGCGCCAGCCGAAAGAGCAGGCGGCCGCGCTCGATCAGATCATCAAGTTTCACAACGAATTCGACAAACCCGAGACGCAGTTGCAGCCGATCATTAACACGATCGAAGAAGCCGCCGCGCGAAATCAGCGGCTCAATCCGGCGCTGGTTTTCGAGCTGGTGATGGCGCGCGATGATTTGCTCGAGCGCTGTCCCACAGCTCAAGACGACGAATCCGAATCTGACTCTGACTCGTTTGATCGCCGAGGAGGAAACGCGCCTGATCACGATTTTGCCGAAACTCCCCTCGGGGAAAGAGCGGCGCGTTTTGCACGCGTTGCCGGCGGCGCTGGGCCCGGGATGGACGGTCCGCGGGCTTGCAATTGATGCAGAGCAATCATGCGCGGGCGGTCTTGCAGATTCCGCGGGTTTTTGCGGAGGCAGGATTGCAGGCTGAGCTGCGGGCGTTCCTGCATCGCGGGATCCGCGAGCACTCCGTCACGAGCGAAGCGCTCGTCTGGCTTTGCAAGGAACGCACGGGCGAATGGCGTGAATTGATCACGCCCGATCTGCTCGGAGCGATCTTGTCGGCGCTCGAGCGCGACCAGCATAACGAGAACAGTCGCGGCAGCAAATTGCGCGACCTGTTGCTCGACGATCGCGAGTTGATTCCCGACATGTTCGCCGGCGCCGAGGCCAGCGTGGCCCGCGATGCGATGCGCCGCCTGATGTTGACTCCGGTCTTCGATGAGCTGACCAAGCGCTCGCTGCTGGCGCGCATCATCAAGCTTTATCCGGAGCTGGAAAGCGTGATCACGGGCGAGCAAAAGGAAGAGAAGAGCGCAGCGCTCGTTGTTTCCTGGAGCAGCCTCGACAAACGCAAGGCGGAATACGAGGAGCTCGTGAACAAGAAGATCCCGGAGAACAGCAAGGAGATCGGGGTTGCGCGCTCCTACGGCGATCTGCGGGAAAATTTCGAATTTAAGGCCGCGAAGGAAATGCAGGCGGTGCTCATGCGCCGGAAATCCGAGTTGGAAGCCGCGCTCCATAACGCGCGGGGAACAGCCTTTGAAAGTCCGGACACGACCCAGGTCTCCATTGGAACCATCGTCACCCTGCGCGATTCCGATTCCGGCAAGGAAGAGATTTACACCGTCCTCGGCGCGTGGGACGGCGATCCGGAGCGCGGGATCATTTCCTATCAGACCGCGATCGGCCAGGCGTTGCTCGGACATAAGGTCGGCGAAGTGGTCACGCTTACGAACGACAACGAGACCCGGCGCTTCGCCATTATTTCGATCGAGCCTGCGCCCGTTGACGTAACACCTCCCGATCCCTCGCTGACGGAAGTCCCGGTTGAGGCGATCGCGGCAGACTAGCGAATATAGAGGCGGCTCGCCGCGGCGAACGTCTCTGCATTCTCCGCGTCTGGACAGCCGCCAGGTGTTTCGGGCAAGATGGGCGTCCTTTCTATGAACGATCCTATTCTTATCGCGCAAGGCGAAAACCCGATTTATCTGCTGCCGAAAATGGCGAATCGTCACGGCCTGATCGCTGGCGCGACCGGCACCGGCAAGACCGTCACGCTGCAAACGCTCGCGGAAAATTTTAGCGCGCGGGGCATTCCGGTTTTCATGGCGGACGTGAAAGGCGACCTCGCCGGCATGAGCCAGGCCGGCGGTAATAACCCGAAAGTCATGGAGCGGGCCAAGGAACTCGGAATCTCGGATTTCAAAGGGGAAGCCTGCCCCGTTGTTTTCTGGGACGTCTTCGGTGAAAACGGTCATCCCGTGCGCGCGACGGTTTCGGAGATGGGGCCGCTGCTGCTCGGTCGTCTGCTCAGCTTGAACGACACGCAGGAAGGCGTCCTCAATATGGTCTTCAGGATCGCCGACGAGAACGGGCTGCTGCTGCTCGATCTGAAAGACCTTCGCTCGATGCTGCAGTACGTCGCCGACAATGCGGACCAGTTTAAGACCCAATATGGCAACGTCTCTGCCGCCAGCGCCGGAGCGATCCAGCGCAATCTGCTCGAACTGGAAACCCAGGGCGCCGACAAGTTTTTCGGGGAGCCGGCGCTCGACCTCGATGATCTGATCCAGACCCAGAGTGGCCGCGGTGTCGTCAATATCCTGGCGGCGGAGAAGCTGATGCAACAGTCGCCGAAGGTTTACGCGACATTTCTCCTCTGGTTGCTCTCCGAACTCTTCGAACGACTCCCGGAAATTGGCGACCCGGAAAAGCCGAAGCTCGTTTTCTTTTTCGACGAGGCGCATCTGCTCTTCGCCGATATCGAGACCGGCCGTGGAACAAAAGATCGAACAGATGGTGCGGTTGATTCGGTCGAAAGGCGTCGGCGTTTATTTCGTGAGCCAGAATCCGCTCGATATTCCGGACGTGGTTCTGGGCCAGCTCGGGAACCGGGTGCAGCACGCCTTGCGCGCCTTTACGCCGCGAGATCAAAAAGCGGTTCCGGCCGCGGCGCAGACGTTTCGGCAGAATCCGAAACTCAAAGTCGAGACGGTCCTGACCGAGCTGGGCGTCGGCGAGGCGCTCGTCTCCATGCTCGACGAGGACGGCAAGCCGGGGATTGTTGATCGGGCCAAAATCGTTCCGCCGCGTAGTCAGGTGGGCGCGATTACGCCGGAGCAGCGAAAGCAGATTATCGCAGTCATCAGTCATCGCCGGCCATTACGAGAAAGCGGTCGATCGCGAATCGGCTTACGAAAAACTACAGGCGCGGGCGGGAGCCAAGGCGGAAAGCGCCGGTGCCCCTCCGGCGGCTCCTTCAGCGTCGGCGCCCCAGGCAGCCAGCCCATCAATTTTCGGAACGATCGGAACGATTTTTCAGCCGACCATCGGGCCGCGTGGCGCCGTGCATGACTCCATGGCAACAAGCATGGCGAAAAGCGCGGTGCGCGCCGCGAGCAGCCAGATGGGCCGCCAGATCATGCGAGGCCTTCTCGGCAGTTTCATGGGCGGCGGCCGGAGGTAGGGACGGCGCGCTGCGCCGTCCGCCTCATTCGTTACAAACAACTCTATTTCTTGGGCGCAACGCTTGGGCTGGTGGAGGCCTTGGCGTCTTTCTTCGCGCTCTTGTCCGCCTTCACTTCCACTTCCTTAGCGGTCATCGTGTACATGATCGTGACTTTCTCGCCGACTTTGAGGTCGCCCGTAACCTTCGTGCTTGCGTCGCGATCAATTTCGAAGCGCTCCTTGCCCTTCATGACAACGATCATGCTGTCAGTCGCTTCCACGACGGGTCCTGTGACCTGGTAGCTTTTCGCACCGGCCAACGCAGTGCTGCTCAAAGCGAGCGTTCCGGCAGCCACCAAACCGAACAATGTATTTAGTTTCATGGACTATTGAACGCGGAAACGCGCAAAGTATTCAAGCTTTTCCATGACGAGGCGCAGGGGCCGCGCGTCTATCTTTTTGGTTAGGCGCTTGGCCCAAGCACCTCTACAATCATGCCGATGCCTGCCGTAACCACAGGAGAAATCGTCGATTTTGTTGGCGGCCAATATGCTGGAGAACGGGATCGCCAGATCGCGACGGTTGCTCCCCTGTCGGAAGCTCGCGAGGATCAACTGAGCTTCCTGAGCAATCGCAAGTACGCCGCGCAATTGGCCAGGACAAAGGCCGCCGCCATCCTGGTTCCGAAGAATCTCGAAGGTGAAGACGAGCGGTGGATCCGCGTCGATGATCCTTACTTCGCGGTGGCGCGGATCATGACGCGTTGGTTTTCGGCGCGGCCGATGCCGGAGGGAGTTTCGCCGCTGGCATCCATCTCACCGAGCGCAAGCCTGGGAACGAATGTGGCTGTCGGCCCGTTCACCACGATTGGAGACAACGTCGTTGTGGGAAAGAATGTGACGATTTTCCAGAATGTCTCGATCGAAGCGGGCTCCACGCTGGGTGACGATTCGATCGTCTATCCCAACGTCGTCATCTACGACGGCACGCGTATTGGTTGCCGCTGCATTATTCACGCGGGCGTCGTGATCGGCTCCGATGGTTACGGCTTCGCCATGCACGAGGGCAAGCATCACAAAATTCCGCAAATCGGCATCGTCCGGATCGAGGACGACGTCGAGATCGGGGCCGGGACAACGATCGATCGCGCGGCCCTGGGCGAAACGGTGATAGGAGAGGGGACCAAGATCGACAATCTGGTGATGATCGGACACAACGTGAAAATCGGAAAGCATTGCCTGCTCGTCTCACAGGTCGGCATCGCAGGTTCCACGGAACTGGGCGATCACGTTTTTGTGGCGGGCCAAAGCGGCTTCTCCGGCCATCTAAAGATTGGCCATCGCGTCCAGGTCGCGGCCAAGAGCGCCGTGCTCGCAGATGTGCCGGACGACACCAAGGTGATGGGATCGCCCGCCATGCCCTTCAATGAATTCGCCCGCCGCCACGCTGCGTTGAAGCGTCTCGCCAAGAAAAAGCCTTAAAGCGCAGCGGGCTTTCTGTAGCGGCGGTTCTAGGACCGCCCGAGGGCTCTCAATCCTATCCGACCGATCAATCCTTCCGCGGTCCTGCCATCGTCTTCACGCCGACGCGTGCAAGATATTCCTCCACCTGGAGAAGGTTGTCCGCGCCGCGCTGGACGATCTTCAAGAGATTGTCCATCGACGACACCTCTTCCAGCTGTTCGGTCAGGAACCACTGGAGAAAATTGATCGTGATATAGTCATTCTCCGAACGCGCCAACTCCACGAGCGCATTGATCTGATGCGTCACCTTTACTTCCTGGTCGAGTGAAAGCTTGATCGCGGCTTCCGCCGTCTTGAAATTGGCCTGCGGCGCATCGATCGCCGGAAGCACCACGCGGCCGCCGGCGTCCACGACGTATTTGATAAAACGCAGGGCGTGTTCCTTCTCCTCTTCCGCCTGCGCGAAAAAGTGCTCGGACAATTGCGGCAACGCGTCCGCCGCAAAGTGCGCCGCGATCGCGTAATACTGCATAGACGCGCTGAATTCATATCCGATCTGTTCGTTGATCGCGTCGATAATTTTCTGACTGGTGAGCATGAGAAACCTTTCTGTGAAGACTATTTTCCTCTACGCCACGATTGCTTGGCACTCAAGGCTTTGGTTCCGGCGGGTTCCAATTTGATTGGCTCGTTCCCACTCGCTTGCCCTTCGGGCTTCCCGGTCCATGTCACTCGCGCGCCTGCTACGCGGGCAGGCGTGGCAGAAAGCAAAAAGCCCGATGAGATAAACTCACCGGGCTTTTTGT